>NZ_RAPN01000001.1:0-1369352 GCF_003610535.1 Mangrovibacterium diazotrophicum
TTTAAAATCTTGACTGTAACCTGTCAAGAAAAAACTGGTCAATAAAAAAAGTGTAAAAAGTTGTTTCATAGCGTTTTTATTATGCTGCATAACGGTGGTGGTATGAGGTCGTGGCGGTCAGACGAGAGTCTGAGTGTCCGACCGAAAATGAAGTTGGGACGAGATTCGACTTGTCGAATCGAGCCAAACCCAGCCATGCCTTATACCACGTGTTAGCAGTAGTTTTTTATCGTCTATATATTTTTTTGAGTTTTTCAAAACCATCTTTTTTTTCATTCATGATTAGTTCTCTATCATTAACATCCCACTTGCCATCACAAAAGAATGAGTAAAGCTTTGTTGCGTCCCACAGAACACTTCCAAACTGTCCTTTTAAGTTGGCTTTAAAATCGCTTTCTCGGTACTCATCATCTCTTCTTTCAAATTCTTCAATTAAATCCAAACAACGGATAATACCATCTATTACATTCTCCGATTTCTCTTGTCCCCATCCTGCATTATTAAAAGGCATTGTTGTATTTTTTGCCACAACTTTTCGGTGCGATAATTTTTCAATTACATATTCAAGGTACTTTGAAACCAAGTCTATTACTTCAAATAAATAATCTTTCTCTGCAATAAAAAATGACCCAATATTTTCGTTTAATACAATACGTTTGTCTCGGCTTAAAATTGGAAATAAATCTTGTTTAGATATTTCCCTGTTTTTATCAGTTTTAATATTCGAATTGTTATGCGCAATTGCATTTCTAACCTTTTGTATTTGTTTTATTTTTTGCCATATCTTTTCCGTTTCGTCCAGATTTAATTCTGCAACTACATTAAGATATTTTCGACTTTTCTCTATATAATTTCCACCTGCTAAATCATTTACTTTTATATTCGAAAATCCACGCCTATTATCAAGGTCACATAGACGTTTTAACCAACTTTCAAATAAACCATATATTGATAAGAGAAGAGGATTAAAATGATGTTTGGGGAAGATTTCATTGTATTTGTGGAATTCGTCATCAAAATAGAAATCAACATCTATCTCGGATTCATTTTCTGATTGAAGGTCTTTTAAAGCATCGTTATAGTTTTTCTCAGTTTCATTTTTTTTGTCATTTATATAGATGGAGATTTCCTCTATAAATGATTTTAGGTTATTCAATTCAAATTGAATTTTTTGCTTAGAAAGATTGAACATTGATGTACCTTTAAATAATCTTCTATCTATCATTTTTAGCTTCTTTTAAAATTACTGCTAACGTCTGTGTATATGACGGGTGTATTATATATCGCTTATAGGGTTCATGCTATAAGTCGTTGTTATTTTGTGTTTTATCTTTTAAAATCATGTCTAATGGACTTTTGATTTTTGCAAGAGATTTAGTGCTTACGTGGGTGTAAATCTCTGTTGTTTTGCTCGATTCATGTCCTAATATGGTTTGGATGTAACGGATATCAACGCCTTGTTCCAGCATGTGGGTGGCAAACGAATGCCGAAGCATATGTGGTGTTACCCGTTTCCGGATTCCTGCTTTCTCAACCGCAGCGTGTAAAATACGAGCAATACTTGTGGTACTGTATTTTGTTCTGCCTGGGCTTTCAAATAGCCAGTAATTTGGTTTTTCTTTTTGCATATAGCGCTGTAAAACGATGCCAATTGAATCGGATAAAAGACTTGTTCGGTCTTTCTTTCCTTTTGCTCCTCGAATATATAAAATATGTTTATCAAACTGGACATCCTGGATGCGTAAATTAATCAATTCGCTCCGTCTTAAGCCTGCCGAATAAATTGTACCAAGAATTGCTTTGTGCTTAATATTTTCAGTAGCTCGCAATATGGCCAATACCTCGTTTTCAGATAGTACTTTGGGTAAGTCAAAGCTTTTGCGAGGGCGTTCTATGTCGTAATATTCTCCTGGTCGTCCCAACACCTTTTCGTAATAAAATTTGATGGCATTAATCCGTTGGTTTTGTTGGCTGGCTGATATTCCTTTTTCACGGATTAGCCACAAAATATAGCGGTTAATCTGATCTTTAGTCACGTCCTTCAAATCAAACTTGTGGAACATGCTCGTGAAATCGCGCATGTAGCTGATATAAATTTTCTGCGTGTTCAAGCTATATCGCTTTTGTTCCAACATTTCCTGGTAGCCGGGGGGGACATCCACTTGTTGGCTCCTCTGGTTTTTGGCTTTTACCGTTGGAGGAGCGGAGGCTGAAGGTGGAGCAGGGGCTGGTATTTTCAATCCCTCGTAATCCACCCAGGCTTTTCCCCGGAAAGCCTCAAAAAACAAATGCAGATCAAAATGCTCTTGCGGTACATACCAGGCACTCATGCTTTGGCTCCAGCGCGCGTGGTCAATCATTTTCATCCGTTCAGCCAGTTCTGCGTCGTAAGCAAAATCAATCCGCACAACGGCTTGTTGTCTGTGGGTGGTATAGCTTAGTTTTATTTGACGCTGTTCGGGCATTCGGTTAGACTGGTTGTGATTTCCAAAGTACAAAATTTTGTAATTAGATTAATCGATTCGTGTAATTTGGCTTGGGTACAATCGTACTGTAGCAGGGACTCGAGTAGGGTTTTGCCGTAACCGAGTAAAGGTTTAGCCCTTTCGAGTAAGGTTTTAAGCTTTCCGAGTAAGGGTCGGAGTGAACCGAGTAGGGTTTTAGACGATCCGAGTAAAGGTTTGAGGCATTCGAGTACTACTCGGATGGGGTAAAATGCTACTCGGGCTGCGAAATTATTTACTCGTTCAGGCTATCAACTTACTCGCCTTGGTCGGTATCGAACTCGCAAAGCAAGAAACCCGCCTCGATAGCGGGTTTCTTAAGCTCGTGTCAGTTGGTTTCCGACTCGGTAGTTTCGGTTGCTTTTCTGCTGTTTTTTTTGCGCCAGAATGCACTACTGTAACCTTTCGCCCGGCGTTCGTCTTTCCAGAACAGGAATTTTCCGGCTTCGCGTATTTCGTCAACCAGGCTTTTCAGGTAGGTATAGGCTTGGTCTCGCAGGTACTTCGAGTCGCTTCCGCTGGTTTTGTTGCCGTTTACGATCGCCAATAACTCTGCCATCTCGTCGGAGAGGCTGGCGGCAGTGTCGAGCTTGGTCAGGTCAAAATTAATGGCCGCGAGTTGATCGGTATTCTTTTGTCCCAACACGGCCAGGTCGTTCAAATCCTGCACCATGTCGTCATGACCGGTTCCTGCTGCAATTTCATCCACCCGCGACAGCAGGCTGTCGGTTTTGCGGTAGGCATAGCGGAAGGTGTGCAGCAGTTCGTCGCGCAGGGTATAAGCAGCCGGTGCTTTTTCGTTCCAAATGTCTTGCGAGCGGCTTTCCTTGATCCACAACGATTGCGCTTCGCGACAGGCTCCGGCACGTACCGGAAGTTCTGCCAGTTGTTCGGCAGTAATTCCAATTGTGTTCAGCTTGGCCAGGTCGTCTGTGGCCCAGTGGTAGAGGTCTTCGGCTTCCTGAACATACACATCAATCGGGATCGTTGGTTCGTTGACTTGCTCCTGCGGAATGGATTGGATCGCTAATTTGCAGCTTTCAAAATTCTCTTTGTTGCTCATACTTTTAGAATTAGTTTGTGTTAGTTATGTCGTATCCAATTTATTACAAACCAATTAAGTTGTTGTTAACAGAATGAATGTTTTTGATGAGCGATACCTTTTACGTGACGAAAGGGGGTGTTTATCCGCATGAATGAAGCTTTTGTTCAATTTATTTGAGGGTGTTTTCGGATAGATTTGGAGTCAAATGGCTGTCTGATAGATGTTCCGGCTACCGGTTTGCCAGGAATTCCTGTTCGAGGGTATCGGCGATTTTGTTAGATTCACTTCCCAATATTCCCCGTGCTAGTTTGAGCGTTGCGGCTGCCCCTTCCTGGTCGCCATAATATATTTGGTAAATGGCAAACTGCAGCATAATGTCAACACCTTGCCGGTCGTTTCTGGCGGCATTGACTGCTTTCCCGATGTAGTCGAAAAACATGGTGATATTGCCCAGTTGGAAGAACAACTGGGCTTTCAATGCCAAAGCCTTGTAATTTTTACGATCGGCGGCAATGGCCGGTACAACATATTCCGAGGCCAGTTTGTAGTTCTCTTGGTGATAATAGTACGACGCCAGGATCAGGTAATCCTTAGATGACATGTAATCCGCTCCCAGTTGTTCGAATTTTTGTTCCATGCTCTTGAGAAGTTCGGTGGTGTCCTGTATAATGGCGTAGGCTGCGTTTAGCCCGCTGTAGCAGTTCGACGGATTAAAAGAGTCGTTGAGTTTTTTTATCGGAAAACTGGCAATGCCTTGTTTAAAGGATGAAATCGCCTGTTGGTAGTCGTTTTGCATTAGATATGTATAACCGAGTGCTTTAAGCGCGGAATATTCATTGAGTTTTTTCTGAGCGAGCGCTGCGCTGATTTCCTGCTGAATGGCGCTTATGCGCTGAAGCTCGTCGGGCGGGTATTCAAATCCGTTTCTGTAAACACTGCCTGTGTCACTGTTGCAGCTTCCCTTCATCAGTAGGAGGAAAGTATCTCCAAGAAGTACAGCGTTATGCAGTTGGTTGTTTTCCGCATATTTTACGGCGTATTTTCGGATGGGCTCATAGTCGTAAAAAGTTTCAAAACTGGTATCCCGGTAGGCGACTCGATTTTCGTTCTCGCGAATGATCAACTTCAATCTTTCAGTAAATGAAGTAAATATCAAATAGAGCATCGCGTATTGAGGAACAGGAGTACCTTGCTCTAACCAATAACCACATTCACGTCGAAGTCTTTTTATTTGACCCGACGCATAAAGGGCCGGGTAGTAGTAGGCAATAGCCAGCGAATCGGACGGATTGATGCTTAATGCTTTTTCAAAGTCGTGAAAAGAACTTTGGTCGCGTAGCATTATTTTTAGAAAGCCCCGAAAGGAATAGTATTTCGCACTGTCCTGATCAAGATACTTGATGTCCAGGTAATCGAATGCTTTCTGGAAATAGTTGGCAGCTGTTTTGGTGTCGTTGTTTTTTTGATAAAATGTTCCGAGTCCGAAATTAAACAGCGGATTCAGCGGATCATTTTTCAGTGAGTCGAGGAAGTTCGCCAGGAAGTGGTTATCATACACCTCTGTGTCCTTCATTGTCTGGAAGTTGGGTTGAACAGAATAATTACTTAAGCTAAACTCGAAGTCCGGCCAAATTTCAAAGAGTTGGTTCGCCAGGGCCAGCAGTTCCTGTCTTTGCAGGGGGGAAAGCGGTTCTGGTTGGGCTGTCACTTTAAAACTGCCAGCCAGAAAAATGAATGCGAGGAGAAGTTTTGTGCCCATGAGCTGATTTTTGGTCCGAGTTCAATGTTGGGGCGATTCAAATTCAGATTTAAGAGCGTATAGGTGTTGACACGGAGATGTTTACGTTTGTTGGGTGATAATGGTTTGTTTGCGGGAGGTTGGTGTTGCGAGTCCTCAGGTGCGTGTTGACGATTTCGCCAATCATCGCCTGCTATTGTCTGCGAAATGCTAATTTTACGGCATGCAGCAAGAGCAACGCAAAATCATTCACATCGACATGGACGCTTTTTATGCCTCGGTGGAACAGCGCGACAACCCGGCGTTGAAGGGGCAGCCTGTTGTGGTGGGCGGCGAGCGGGAGCGGGGAGTGATTGCGGCTGCCAGTTACGAAGCGCGGAAATACGGGGTACGTTCGGCCATGTCGTCGGCTTTGGCGCGGCGCAAATGTCCGAACCTGGTTTTCGTTCGCCCTCATTTCGACAAGTATAAAGAGGTGAGTCAGCAAATCCGCGAGATCTTTTTTGAATATACCGACCTGGTGGAGCCGCTGTCGTTGGACGAAGCTTTTCTGGATGTGACCCACGCCAAGAAGGGGAAACCGTCGGCCACACTGATTGCAAAAGAGATTAAAGCTCGTATCAAGGAAGTGACAAACCTGACCGCTTCGGCAGGGGTGTCGTATTGTAAGTTCCTGGCCAAGGTGGCTTCGGATGTGAACAAGCCCGACGGTATTTTCGTGATCACACCTGATAAGGCGGAAGAATTCCTGGAACAATTGGAGGTGAAGAAGTTCTTCGGAATTGGCCGGGTGACTGCCGAAAAGCTGAACAAGCAAGGAATCTACACCGGCGCCGATTTGAAAAAGATGAGCCAGCAAGAACTGGTGCGTCAATTTGGCAAGTCGGGGAGCTACTACTTCAACATTGTTCGGGGGCTAGACGACCGGCCTGTAATGCCATCGCGTGAGCGGAAATCGCTCGGTGCCGAAAACACCTTTTTTACCGATTACACCGAGACGGAGGATTTAAAAGCCCAGTTGCTGAAGATTGAGGACGAAGTTTGGCGACGCCTGCAACGCTCGCAAACTTACGGGCGCACGTTGACTTTGAAAATTAAATTTGCCGATTTTGAACAGATTACCCGAAGCCGAACACGCTTTGAGCTTTACCGCAGCAAGGAGAGTATTCACGAGGTAGCCATCGAATTGCTGATGAACGAAGCTCCCTTTGTGAAAGGAATCCGCCTGCTTGGACTCACGATCTCGAACTTCCCACACGAGGAAAAAGGCCCCGTGCAGTTGACGATTGAGTTTTAGAGGCGAGTTCCAAGATTCAAGATTCAAATTCCAAATAACAAATCCCAAACATCCTGAAGGTGAAAAGAGAGCTTTGTTGAGAACCGGATCATTTCAACCTTTTGGATTTGGTATTTCAAAGTTTGGAATTTTTCCTTTATCCTGCCACATCAATAGCTACCGACTTAAACAGGCACCAAACCATGTAGCCAACTTCAATGTCCATGCGCTTGGCCGATTCGGCGGTGATTTCAACGAGGAGCGGGAAGCCAACATCGACGATGCAAAGCCGTAGGTTTTCGCGTTCAATAATTTCGCGCACCACACCATCGAGCTGGTTTTGAATGGTAACGCTCGGCAGTCGTTTGGCCGACAGCGCAATGTCGTCGCTCGAAATAAAAATCTTGATTTGGTCGCCTTTGCAATAGTTCAGGCGGCTTTTTTCAATCACCACATTAATCCAGTTGTGACTGTCGCCGTAGCTAAGCTGGGTGATGCCGGTTTCCATATCAACGCGGCTCACCGTCATGCTGATGGCATTGATCAGGCTGTGGCGGCTGAAGATGTGTTGCAAATTGGGTTTCCGCACCAGCTCGTGATATTCGCCGTGCCCAATCACCCGTCCCGATTGCATCAGACAAATGTTATTGGTCAACTTCAGCAGGTCAGTAATGTCGTGACTGACCACCAGCATCGGTATTTTGAACGACTGGTGAATCTTCAGCAGAAAAGGCAATATTTGTTGCCGCAGGTTGGCATCGAGCGCAGAGAATGGTTCATCCAGCAACAGGATTTCGGGCGAGGAGAGGAGTGCTCTTCCCAACGCGGTTCGCTGTCGTTCGCCACCCGATATTTTAGCAGGTTTACTTTTCAGCAGATGGCCTAAATTCAGCATCGTGACGATCTTGTTGAACAGTCCGGAAGAGTCTTGCTTGGTCATTCCGTAGCGCAGGTTTTTCTCCACGCTGAGATGCGGGAAAAGTCGGCCTTCCTGGAAAACGTAACCAATTCGGCGCTTTTCAACCGGAATGTTCAGCTTCTCGTCTAGACTAAAAACTTTTTTCCCGTTGATGCTGATGCTGCCTTTTTCGGGTTTTGCCAATCCGCAAATCGAATTCATCAGCGATGTTTTTCCGGACCCGCTTGGACCAAAAATGCCGGTGATTCCCATGCCGAAAGTTTCGTTCACCAGTACGTCGAAATTATCGCGTTTCAGTTGAATGTTTACCTGGATCATGAGCGTTTCATTTTGCGGATGTATAATTCAGACAGGGCCATGGCAACAAAGGAGATCAGGACCGAGATCAATACCAGGCGGAGGGTTTCGCCTTCGCGACCCGGAACCTGCATGTAGGCGAAAACCGCGAGTGGCAGGGTTTGCGTTTCGCCGGCAATGTTTCCGGCAAAGGTTATGGTGGCACCAAATTCACCCAGCGACCGGGCAAAGGCAAGAATAGTTCCCGAGAGAATTCCGGGTGCAGCCAAGGGTACCGTGATTCGGAAAAAGGTTTTTAACCGCCCGATTCCGAGGATGCGGGAGGCATCTTCCAGACCGGGATCGACCATTTCGATGGCCGTACGGATTGAACGAACAATCAGCGGAAAAGAAACCACTACCGATGCTATAACGGCAGCCTCGAAGGTAAATGCCAGTTTCAGCCCAAATACTTCGAACAGCCATTTCCCGATGAATCCACGTGTGCCGAGAATCAGCAACAGGAGGTAGCCCGTGGTTACCGGAGGCATCACCAGTGGCAGGTGAATGAAGCTCTCCACGACGGCTTTTCCCGTAAATTGTTTACGGGCCAGGATGTAGCCCAGCAGCAGTGCAAAGGGCAGCGATATCAGCGACGAGTACACGGCAACCCCAATAGACAGCCGGATGGCTTCGAACTCGGAACCGGTGAAATGGAATAAATCGGACATACGTTGGCTGTTTTTTCGTTAAGATAGGATTTATCGGCTGCTTTTCGGTTGTTCGTTCCGAAAAAGAGAAAACGTAAAATTAGTATTAAAACCGCTTGTTCGCCGGGGCATACTAACCTTACGTTTTCGAACATGTAAAAACCCTGTGATGATAAAGAAAGATTATCTATTTGTTGAAGCCATATTTGGCCCAGATGGCTGCGCTGGCATCCGATTTAATGTATTCGTAAAAGGCTTTTGAGGCTGTGCTTTCTTTGAGCAGGCACGAAACATACACGATTGGTTTGTGCGATTTAGCCGGGAATGTACCAACAACTTTCACTTTGGCCGATTCTTCGGCGTCGGTGCGGTAAACAATTCCAAGCGGCGCTTCACCCAATTCAACCACCATTAAAGCCGAACGAACATCTTTTGCGGGTAAAAACGAGTCGCTCAGTTTCTCATACCAGCCATAATAGTCAAGCGATTGTTTGGCGTATTTCCCGGCGGGAACGTGCGATGGATCGCCGATTGAAAGACGACTGCCATTCAGCATCGACTGCAGGTCGAGCGTACTGTCCACCTCGAAGCTCTCAGTTGTACTTTCTTTGGGAGCCACAAACACGAGGTCGTTTAAAGCGATTTGATCTTTGTTGGGAGCAATCACATATCCCAGGCTGTCCACATAATCGGCCCAACGTTTGCTGGCCGAAATAAAGAGGTCGGGGGTTCCGCCCTGCTCGATCTGGCGAGCCAGTGTTCCGCTGGAAGCCATATTGGTGATCACTTTTACATTGTTGCTCACTGCAAACGAGTCGATCAACTCGGCCAAAACATTGGTAAGGCTTGCTGCTGCAAATACGGTAATTTCCGCCGGCGCTTCAGAGTCTGTTTTTTTTGCGCCTCCACTGCAGGATGTCATGACGACTGTTGCAACAATCAGGCTAAGAGCAACAATTCGGTTTATAAAGTTCGTTTTCATATTGCGTTGAATTTTTGAGTTTTAATTTTAAAATAATCAATAATCAATAATCAATAATCAATAATCAATAATCAATAATCAATAATCAATAATCAATAATCAATAATCAATAATCAATTTACAGTCTTACCTGCAGGGCCATTCCAATAAAGTTGCCTACGCTCGATGAGATTGATCCACCCTGATCTACATAGTGTAAAGATAACTTAAGCTTGTCTCGGTTTAGGTACCAGTTTACACCAATGTCGAAGGTTTTGTCGTCACCAATTTGTTTAAAGAGTGTTGAGCTACCTTCGCCTTCGTAGCTGTCGTAGGTGATAGTTGGCTCAACAAAAGTGCCTTTTACCGGGATGTTGTAGCCGCAGCGAATGAACCACTCAGTTCCGTCGAAGTCTTCCAGACCGGCTGCTTCACGTTTCATCTTGTAGTACTCACCCTCTACTTTCAATCCTCCTTTGGTTGCTGAAATATCTGCTCCGTAAGCTTTCGATTTGTCGAAGGCGGTGCCGCTTCCGTTGTCCACTTTCCCAATGGTAGCGCCGCCAAGACCGATTGTAACTCCGTTGCGGGCATTCCAGTGGTTACCGGCGTGCCGTACTTTGTAAGTCTTTTGCTCGGGATCGCCAATGGAGAACATCACACGGCCAGTTAACAGCGGGTTGGCATGTTCCGGTCCATTAAAAGCCGCCGGAGAAAACGCACCAACCTGGTAGTTAATTCCAAAACCGTCGAAGTTTTTCAATCCCCCAAACCCGATACCAGTCTCAATACCATTGCCTTTGCCTGTCATGAAATTACGTAAAAACCAGTCGGAGCGGGTTTTATCGAATGAAGATACGGACCACGGACTTGCCATATAGTCGAGGGAGATGGCAGCCCAGTAGTAACCGGCATGGAAATGCAATAAATCATCTTTGGAAAGTTTGGCCGTAATGAAGGCTTTCCAGACATCCAGTCCGCTGTACGAGCCTTTGATGGCCGCGTAGGGATCTTCTCCAATACGGTCCAGGTTGAATTCAATTTCGTAGCTCAGCCATTTGTAGGGCGATCCCTTGGCTCCAAAGCGCAAGCGACGGAGCGAAGCGCTTCCACGATCGGCGTAATCAACATCATCCTTTCCTGCGTCAGTGGTGTAGGTAAGCCAGCTCTCAACAGCGACGATGGGTGTAAAGGCCTTGTCCTTTTGAAATTCGGTAAACGTAAAAGTATTACTCTTCTCTTCCTGCGATTTGACTATTGTCGGGGTGATTGTTGACAGTAGTAATAACGCTATAGCAACTAAACTTTTTCCTGATCTTTTCATGGTAAATCTCAATTATGGTTTTTTCATTATAAATTGAAATGAATAACGATTGGCAAAAAAAACTCGTTGGGGTGCACCTGTCCATGCCCGTCCTTCGTCAAGTAGGGCGATTTCTTCTTTGTGTTTTCTGATGCCAATCAGGTTATTCATTGTTCTTTTGTTTGAATAACGGTTTTTAAAAAAATAGTCAACAAATTTTCTGCGATTGTCGACTGCGTTAAAATTTACAGAGCCACAAGGACTCGTCAACCTGGTCTTTAAATGCGTCGTGCTTTTCTACCAAAGCTTCAAATTCCCGGATGATTCGTTCTCCGTACCGGGTAACCATGGTGCCGCCTCCGTTTGAACCTCCTCGCTGCTTGACGATAACCGGAAGCGGCGAAAGTTCATTCATCGACTTGATGTAGTGCCAGGCTTGCTGATACGACATCTTGAGCTCCTTTGAAGCCGAATTGATCGAGCCTTTGTCTTTAATTAGCTTTAACAAGGCTATCCTTTTGGTGTCTAAAAAACACTCACCGCCTTTGTAAATTTCCAGTGAGCCGGTAACATTAAAAGGTCTTGTCATGATCGTTCAGTTTATAAAAATGATGCCAAAAAGTTTAGTTCGTTGTAATTTAAATATTTAGAGTGGAGTCTGAAAATGGATCCTACATTTTTGTCGGAGACTTTTAATTGAAATCGACAAAAATGTTTTGCCTATAAATTGATTTAATGCAGCCATTTTCTTCTCTCTTCATCCCAAATATGGAAGATTTTAGTTGATTTTCGAAGATTTGTGCTACTTCTTCCAGATTACCAATCGTAATTTTTGTCAAAAAGGATGTCGCAAGCAGCTTTTTTGCTTCTTATTCCTTGAAAGGAGAGAATATCCTACAAAAATGTAGTAATAATTATTTGTTTGTATGCTAATTATCTGTAAATAAGGATGTAATGTGGTGTGGAGAGACTTTTGTTGCAGTGTGTATAAACAGACGAATATGGCAACGATAGTATTTTTTGAAAAGACTGGGTGTATAAACAACACCAAACAGAAGAAAATTTTGGATTTGGCAGGGCATTACGTGCAAGCCGTCAATTTATTAAAACATCCGTGGACAGAAAATGAACTGCTTTCATTTTTCGACCAATTGGAAGTGAAGGATTGGTTCAATAGAAATGCACCGGCAATCACTGCGGGAGATGTCGTACCGGAAGATTTCGATCGGGAATCAGCGATTAAGGCTTTATTGAAAGAGCCAATTTTGATCAGACGGCCTTTGATGGTGATCGGAGAGAATCGTTTGGTCGGTTTTAATCCGGAAGAATTGGATCATTTGATTGGGATAAAAGCAGTAAAGCATGAAGAAGCTCAAAACTTACTGAGCCAGAATTTAAGTGTTTGTCCCCAGAAGGACCGCGGGTTGAGTTGCAATTAAAGAACCTTATATAAAAACAAAATGGGAGTTACTCGGTATGAATAGCTCCCATTCACTTCCACAGCTTAAAGCTGTTTCCGCGTCAGGCTACTGTTATTGCGGCTGGCTTCGAGTTCGACCGAAGTCTTGCTCCCTCGCCCTTGTCCTTCCCGTTAGGCGTGTTACGGCTTAACTTTCGGGATGTTTGTTCGGTTACATTGCTGCACCTTCCCAAACGAAGCCCTCACAGATTTTCCGAGTGTGGCGTCTTACGATGCCTGCATTTCTCGTCAGCAGTTTTCGGAATTTCTTCCTACTGCAACCTTAATCGGAAGAAGTCTTCCGCCAGGTCTCTGTTTTTGGTCAAAACTTAATTGAACGCTTGGCGATCATGCTTGATTAACTACTTTTCGAATCTCTTCGCTTTTCATTAAACTTCGGCTCTTCAGACGGCAAATTCGATGATTTGTTCGACTCGGTTCCGGCTTAGCTAAAAGCTTTTCCCTCATCCTCATCTTTCCGAGCGGCCTTTTATCGCTCACCTGATAGATTAAAATTACAACACAATTCCTATGTAAGTCAATTTTTTACAGTGTTTTAAATGAACGTCGTATCAACTGTAGTAATCAACAATTGTTAGTTTCGTCTACGAGGCCCAAAATACCAAGGTTTCAAGTTGATTGTAGAATTGTTTTTAAGCAGGTTATTAACAATTTTAGAACCTCATAAAACGCATAATCCTGCCTGAAAGCTTTTTGATTTTATATTGCGTTCGATAAATCACCAGTTGTTCAGTCTTATAAATGAGCTTTCGTGACTACTTTGTTAGCTAAAAATTACTTTGAATAAGGATTTGAACGATGTTTTTAGCTTAAGAAAATTAAATTTGTGTTTGGGTAAAAAGGAATAAACTAGCGCATGCAGGTTCGAAATCGGGATTACTGGTTAATGATATGGCATCAGTTCAAGACTGGGGAGTCCAAAGCATTTGAGACGATTTACAATGAATTTATCGATCATTTGTATTCTTATGGAATAAAAATGTCGAAAGATCATGAAATGGTCAAAGATGCTATTCACGACCTTTTTATCAATCTCTACAACTACAAAATCGACCTGAAGAGCCCGGAGTATATTGAATTCTACCTATTTAAGTCTTTTCGGCGAATTATTCTGGATAAAATAAAGCAAGGTCAAAATAGTAGGGAGTTTGAAGAGAATGAAGACTTATCATTCAATTTGTCCTTCGATCTGGAAGCTGAGTATATTCTGGATGAGTCGGAACAGTACCGGGTGAAAGCTTTGAAGGCATTATTGGACTCGTTAAACCCGGCACAAAAAGAATTACTCTATCTTCGGTTTCAAACCGGCTTGAGTTATATCGAAATTGCAGAAATCTTAAAACTGAAGCCGGACACTGTAAAGAAACAGGTTCAGAGGCTACTCAGCCAGATTCGGGTACAGCTCGGAGCGGGCTTTCTGGAACTCCTCACAATTATTTTTTAATATTTTTTCACATTTCTTGTCCCTTTTTTAGCATTTCTCACTCTTAGTAGAAAGAAACAGTTCAAAATGTCGGAAAGGCGAAGGAGTTTCTTTCAATTTACTACTTTATTGCATGAGAAAAGTTGAAGAAGATATTTTAAATAATCCCCTATTTTTCAAATGGGTTTATCACCCCAATGAGGAAACGGAGCATTGGTGGAAAGAATATATTCAGAAGCATCCTGAGTTTGAGTCCGAATTGGAGCAGGTAAAAAAGCAACTGCTGAAGATTCAGTACGAGCAGGAAGTGATGGGAGAGCGGGAAAAGAAAGCACTTGCCCGAAAAATAATGGAACAGACGATTAATCGTCATAGAACGGCTCGGATTTTACGACTGAAGTCATTGACGAAATATGCGGCGATATCATTCCTGTTTTTCTGCCTGGGAGGAACATTAGTCTATTTCTTCCTGGAGCAAGAAAAGCCTTACCAGATATTGGCTAATTCGGAAGATTACATCAACATAAAAGGCCCTTCGCTTATTCTCGACAACAAGGAGATTGTGGCTTTGGAGGACGAGGAGTCAAATATCAATTACCTGGATAAGGGAAAAGTTATTGTCAACGGCAAAAGCGTATTAAAAAAAGACAGTTTGACCAAATCCGGTAACGAACTCAACCAATTGCTGATTCCCTACGGTAACCGCTCGAAGATTGTTCTCAGCGATAGTACAGTTATTTGGTTGAATGCTGGCAGTCGGTTGATTTACCCGACGACGTTTAAAGGTGAGAAGCGCGAGGTTTTTCTTTTTGGAGAAGCTTTTTTCCAAGTTTCGAAGGACAAAGAGCACCCTTTCATCATTTCAACAAATGACCTTTCGATAAAAGTATTGGGAACCCAATTCAATGTCAGTGCTTATCCCGAGGATCAGGTGGTTCAAACGGTTTTAACGGAGGGACGGGTTTCAATCAAGAAAAACAAGGCAGGCTTGTTTGAAAAAGAGGTTGTCTTGAATCCGGGGCAGATGGCCAGTTTCAACAAAGAAAGTTCTGAGACGAAAGTGGTTGATGTTGATCCGGTTTACTATGTCATCTGGAAAGACGGGACTCTGAAATTTACAAATGAAGATCTCAGTCGCGTGATTAAAAAACTTGAGCGATTTTACAATGTCAGCTTTTCGTTCCGTAATGCCTTGGATGGTTCTATTCAGATTTCAGGAAAACTCGATTTAAACGGGAATTTGGATGAAGTGGTAAAATATGTGGAAAAGGCAGCAGATGTAAAAATTACGTCAATAAAAGGTACAACACGTTACTATATAAATTAATCCGGAATGTGGTGGCTCACAAACCGGATTAAAAGATGAAACTGCATTGATAATTAGGTCAATACAGTAGTTTTAAATTTAAACAACTCAAATG
Organism: Mangrovibacterium diazotrophicum; assembly: GCF_003610535.1. Taxonomy (NCBI): domain Bacteria; kingdom Pseudomonadati; phylum Bacteroidota; class Bacteroidia; order Marinilabiliales; family Prolixibacteraceae; genus Mangrovibacterium; species Mangrovibacterium diazotrophicum. Next base: position 15,057 of record NZ_RAPN01000001.1, read on the forward strand.
TATGGAAAAATTTCTAATTCGCGGTCATGCCGTCAGGTTTGGCCGTCTAAGATTTTGGTTATTTATGAAAATGACATTTTTATTGACCTTAGGCTTTGTTGTTTCGGCGTTCGGGAATAGCTTCTCGCAGTCGGCACATTTGAATCTCGATTTCCAACAGGAAAAAATTGCCGATATCATTGAACAGGTCGAAAATCAGAGCGATTATGTTTTTCTCTATAAAGAGGAAACGTTTAATGTCGAGAAGAAGCTGACCTTTAAAATTGAAGATGGGACGATTAACGATGTATTGGCAGAGGTTACAAAAGGTCAGGGCGTATCGTACGAAGTTTTTGACAGACAGGTTGTGATTACAAAAAATACATCTGTTCCGGAAATGCAGCAGCAGGTCGTTCGTAATGTAAAAGGTCTTGTTTTGGACGAATACGGTGAACCTGTTCCCGGAGCAACAGTTGTGTTGACCGGTAAAAGCGGGGGAACGGTTACCGATATGAAAGGTGAGTTTTCGTTGTCGGTTCCGCAAGATGTAACGTCATTGTCGGTTTCATTTATTGGCTTTACAACCAGCGAAGTTGACATCAGTGGAAAGGAGACGGTGACGATTGTCCTGAAGGAAAATGTTGTTGGTGTTGACGAAGTTTTGGTGGTTGCCTATGGTACTGCCAAGAAAGAGTCGTTAACCGGGGCGGTTGCTGCTATTGACTCGAAAACGATTGAAGGTCGTGCAGTCACAAACGTTTCCAGCATTTTGGAAGGTAACGCAGTTGGTGTGCAAGTTAACAATACTTACGGTGAACCGGGATCTGAGCCAACGATCCGGATTCGTGGCTTCTCTTCTGTTAATGGTTCAAATGAACCGCTGTACGTGTTGGACGGAGTACCGTTCGGAGGGAACATTTCAGACTTGAATCCTCAGGATATTGAGAGTATCAGCGTGTTGAAAGATGCTGCATCATCTGCTTTGTTCGGAAACCGCGCATCAAATGGTGTGATCCTGATCACGACTAAAAAAGGGAAAAGCAAAGGCAATGCTGCCAATCTAAATCTGAATATCAACCAAGGGGTGTTTGCCCGTGGTATTAAAGAATATGAACGCTTGGGTGCCGACGACTTTATGGAAGTAATGTGGAAAGGTTACCGCAACTATTTAATGTCGAGCCAGGGGGATGATTACCCTACAACGGAGTTGGCAAACGCAGAGGCGACCAGTACGTTGGTCGACACTTATTTGAAATATAACATTTACAACAAAGCGAACGATGCGCTTTTTGACGGCGAAGGAAATTTGGTTAGCGATGCTAAAGTGCTTTCCGGATACGATGACTTGGATTGGTTCGATTACATCGAGCGGTTAGGTTACCGACAAGATTATAGCGTAAGTGGTAGCGGTGGTACCGATGTCAGCAATTATTATTTGTCGGCAGGCTATTTGGATGAAAAAGGTTATGTGGAATATTCCGATTTCAAACGTTTCAACGGTCGTGCAAATGTCAGTGTTACTCCTCGCGATTGGGTGGACGCCAGCTTGTCGATTGCCGGATCACACCAGATTTCGAATAATACGACCGGTGATGCCGATAACGCTAGTCTGTATATCAACCCGTTCAACTATGCCCGTAACATGGCTCCGATTTACCCGGTTTATTTGCATGACATGAGTACCGGAGAATATCTGTTGGACGAGGAAGGTAACAAACAGTATGATAGTGGAAACGAATATTCACGCCCTCAGAATCTTGGTCGTCACGTGATTTGGGAGAATGAGCTGAATATGGATCGTACATATCGCAATACGATGCAAAGTGCTGCGAATATGAATATCAAGTTCCTGAAGAATTTCAAGTTTACCTTGAATGGCGATCTTAACTTGCGAAATTCAGAGAATCAGACATACAACAATGCTACAATTGGTGATGGGGCAGGTAATAATGGTCGTGCAAAACGCGTGTTTTATCGTTACAAAAACTACACGTTCCAACAACAGCTGAGTTGGGCACGTGATTTCGGCTTGCACCATGTTGATTTCCTTGCAGGCCACGAAAATTACAGTTACAACTATTCTTACACCTACGGCTACAAAACAACTGAGACATTCACTGGTGGTACAGAGTTGAATAACTTTACAGATATTACATCACTAACAGGATATCAAAACAATTACCGGACGGAGAGTTACCTGTCACGTGGTCGCTACGATTACGATGGTAAATATTACTTCGATGCATCGTTCAGACGTGATGGTTCTTCCCGCTTTAAAGATGGGATGCGCTGGGGGAATTTCTGGTCTGCAGGTGGTGGCTGGATCGTATCCAAAGAAGATTTTTTCAGCTCTATTAGCCATGTTGTCGACTATTTGAAATTGCGGGCATCCTACGGTGAGGTTGGTAACGATGCCAGCGTCGATTATTACGGATACATGGCCTTGTATGAGGTTAGCCAAAATGCGAATCTTGGCGCTGTTTACAAATCGCAAAACCCGGCCGACGATATTCAATGGGAAACATCCAGTTCTTTCGGTGTTGCCCTTGAGAGCCGGATTTTGGATCGGATTGGTTTAACGGTTGAATACTTCGATAAACGTTCAAAAGACTTGTTGTTCGACGTTAATTTGCCGCTTTCGGCAGGTGCAACTTCAACATCGGATGCAGAGGCAACAGTCTACCAAAACCTGGGTTCTGTATCTAACCGAGGTGTTGAATTCGATGTGAATATTGATCTGTTGAAAAATCGGGATCTGAAATGGAAACTTGGAATCAATGGTACTGTTTTGAAAAACAAGATTGTGAAACTACCGGAACAAAATAAAGACGGTATCATTAACGGAACCAAACGTTACCTGGAAGGACACGGAGTTTATGACTTCTGGATGTATCAATTTGTAGGTGTTGATCAAATGACCGGTATGTCATTGTATGAGGCAAACCTGGAAGATTATACAACCGAAACTATTCCGGAAGATTACCTGGTGCAAATTGGTGATGATTATTACACCACCTACACCACTTATGCGAAAAAAGACTGGAGCGGCAGCGCTATTCCTGATATTTTCGGAAGCTTGTCTACATCGTTGAACTATAAAAACTTCGATTTCTCGGTGCTGTGTACATACTCGCTTGGCGGGAAAACTTACGACAGTTCATACCGCAGTTTGATGTCGGTTGGTTCAACTCCGTCTGCAGTTCACAAAGATGTTCTGAAATCGTGGGATGGCGTACCTGATGGCATGACCGAAAGTTCAGCCAATCGAATTGATCCGAACGGCGTTCCGATTATCGACTATGGTTTGAGCACTTATACCAACTCAGAGTCTAGTCGCTTTTTGCAGGATGCTTCTTACCTGGTTGTGAAAAACGTTTCATTGGGCTATCATTTCCCGAAATCGATCACAAACAAGTTAGATATCAGTAACCTTGCAGTGAACCTTTCGGTAGAGAACCTGGCAACTCTTACGAAGCTTCAGGGGATGAACCCTCAGCAGTCTTTCAGCGGTATTAACAGCAATGCTTTCGTAACCGCTCGTGTTTTCTCATTGGGAATCAATGTTAAACTGTAATGAAAAAACTAAGAATAATGAAAATACATCATATTATAGCGAGTTTGGTTCTGCTTGTTTTCGTCGGAACGTCATGCTCTGAAGATTATCTGGCAACAGAGCCGACAGCAGATACGGCGACTTTGACTGTTTTTGAAACAACCGAAGGAGCAACGCTGGCCATTAACGGTCTGAATAAATTGATGACACGTCAATACCTGGGTTCTCAGGGGTTCAATGGCGAGGGAACGATTAAAATGTACTATGGAAACTACCCGGGGAATCATTTCTATGTGTACTTGTCGGGATGGTCGAATATCATCAACGGCGAATACCATGAGAATATCTCGAGTATTTACGATTACTATCCCTGGTACTATTACTACATGTTAATCGGAAATGCGAACACGGTGATTGCTTATATCGATGATGCTGAAGGAACAACTGCCGACAAGGAATTTATTAAAGCACAGGCTTTAACATTCCGGGCATACAGCTTCTTCATGCTGTCTCAAATCTATTGCAACCGCTGGAGCGATGCTGATGGTGCCAGTGATGGTTTGGTGTTGAGAACCGATCTTTCAACGGGAGATATGGCACTTTCAACGTTGACCGAAGTTTATGCGCAGGTTTACAGTGATTTGGATGAAGCCATCGATTTGTATACCTCGTCAGGTAATACCCGTAGCACCAACTACGACCCGGATATTAATGTAGCTTATGCGATTTATGCCCGGGCTGCTTTAACCCGCGAAGATTACTCAACGGCGAAAGAGATGGCTGTAAAAGCGCGCGATGGTTATCCGCTAATGAGTGTATCTGATTACGAAGCCGGCTTTTATACGCCAACGCAAGAGTGGATTTGGAGTAGTTACGGAGCTTCTGACGAAACATTGTATTACTACTCTTATTTCGCTTACATCGCTTATAACTCAAATGCCAGTAACGTGCGGAACTATCCGAAGTGTATCAGCAAGGAATTATATGAAAAGATTCCCGAAACCGATATTCGCCGCGAATTGTTCCTCGATCCAACAGGCTACAGCTACACTGCCTCATCGGGTCAGGCTGGAAGTGAGTTGAAAGAAGTAGCTTTTGCTGCACATCCCGATTTGTATTCAACTGCGAAAGCTTTTGCTTATATGCAGTTCAAGATTGCTGCTGAAGATCTGCCGGGCGTTGGTCAGTTAAATCATTTCCGTTCTTCTGAAATGTACCTGATTGAGGCGGAAGCCGATTATTTCCTGAATAGCGAAACAGGTGCTCAGACATTATTGGATGAGCTTATCGCAAGTTCAGAACGTGATCCTTCTTATGTCTGTACAGCGACGGGAACCGATTTATTGGATGAAATCAAACTCTATCGCGCTATTGAGTTGTGGGGCGAAGGCTTTGATTGGTTCGATTTAAAACGTTGGGGTGATAGCATTGAGCGTAAGTCACCGACTGAAGGAGGTAACTTCTTAAGTGTTTTAGCTGTTAGCTACGGACCGGATGAAAAGAATGATTGGACTTGGTTGATTCCGGAGAAAGAAACAGATTATAACAGTGCATTGTCTGAATAATTGTTGAGATAAATGAATTAATAAAAACCGGGTTGGCGTGAATGGTTGCCAACCCGGTTTCTTTTTTCATAAAAAAAGACTGAACGAAGCCGTCCAATCTTTTTTTAATATTTCAATAAACAGCTTATTCTTTTTCTGCTTGTTCTTTGAACCAGCTTAACGGATAAGATGATGGACGCTCGATTGGCAAGCCATACAAACGATCCATTACAAGCGATGCCAAAACACCCATCGCTCTTGAAACACCGAATAAAACAGTGTAGAACGAGTGTTCTTTGATACCGTAGTGGTAAAGCAAAGCACCTGAGTAAGCATCAACGTTTGGCCAAGGATTGCTGATTTTACCAATAGAACCCAAAATCGGAGGTACAACTTCATACAGGTTGTTAACAAGATCGACTAACTTGTCATCTTTGATGTACTTGTCAGCAAACTCTTTTTGAGCAGTGAAACGAGGGTCTGTCACACGAAGTACCGCGTGCCCGTAACCCGGAACAACACGTCCTGACTGCAATGTTCTTTGCACATACCCGGCCAGTTGTTCTTTGGTTGGTTCCTCTGTTCCCAATTCCTCAATCAGTTCGAAGATCCAGTTGATTACATCCTGGTTGGCATATCCGTGAAGCGGACCAGCCAATCCGAGCATACCAGCACCCAAAGAGTAGTATGGGTTACTCAGTGCCGAACCTACCAGGTGAGTCGTGTGAGCAGATACGTTACCACCTTCGTGGTCAGCATGGATAACCATATACAAACGCATCAGTCGTTTTACTTCATCGGTGTCGTGTCCCATCATGTGGGCAAGGTTACCGGCCCAGTCAAGTCTTGGGTCAGGCTCAATATGCTTGTCTTTATAATAACATCTTCTGTAAATATAGGCAGCAATACGAGGCAGACGCGCGATCAGGTTCATCACATCGTCGTACATAAAGTCCCAGTAGTACTTCTTGTGAACACCCGAACGATAAGCCTTTTGGAATACCGATTCAGTTGCCATGGAAACGATTGCCGCGGCGAACTGAGTCATCGGGCGAGCCGTCTTAGGCATCGCATCAATCACATCGAAAACGTGCTGAGGAACGTGAGCTCTGGTAGCCCAGTCTTTCGACAAGTTGGCCACGTCTTCGTCTTCCGGTATTTCACCTAAAAGCATCAGGTAGAACAAACCTTCCGGTAGCGGCTCTCCCTGTGGGTCGAGACGCGGAAGTTTTGCACGTAGTTCACCCAGCGTGAATCCGCGAAAACGAATCCCTTCGTTCGCATCCAGCTTGGAAGTGTCGGTAATTAAAGCCGGAATCCCTTTCATACCGGTTAAAACCTGGCCAATGGTTACATTAGCGAGAACTTTATCACCGTGTTCAGCTTTCAGCTTTTGGTACTCCGTAATGCACTTGCTGGTTTTTTCGTAAAACCTATTCTTGATGTATTCCATGATTTAATTAATTTAATTGATTAGATAGTTTTTTAATGTATGTTTCTGATGACTTCTTCCGCAAACTCAGATGTTGAAAGCAGTGTTGCTCCTTCCATCATCGCATGCAGGTCAGAAGTAACACGACGTTTCGCAAACGCATGTTCCATGGCATCAAATACATGTTCAGCGGCTTCGTCCCATCCCATGTACTCCAACATCATCACCCCGGAAAGAATTAACGAACTTGGATTCGCTTTTCCGGTTCCGACAATGTTCGGAGCTGTTCCGTGAGTTGCTTCGAAGATGGCATAACCACTATTGTAATTGATGTTGGCTCCCGGCGAGATGCCGATACCACCAACCATGGCAGCTAACTGATCAGAAACATAATCCCCATTCAAATTCAGTGTTGCAATCACTGAATGATCAAAAGGATGTAGCAGACTTTCCTGTAAAAAGGCATCGGTAATCACATCTTTAATAATCACTTTACCGCCACTTTCGGCCTGTTCCAATGCTTTTTTCGCGTCCAGCTGTCCTTTTCCCTTCTCTATTTTTTGATATTGACGCCAGGTGAAAACCTGATCGGCAAATTCATTTTCTGCTAAGTCGTACCCGTAGTTTTTGAACGCTCCTTCGGTAAACTTCATGATGTTTCCTTTGTGAACAAGTGTTACAGAAGGCAGTTTGCGTTCGATAGCATATTCGATTGCGGCACGGATCAAACGTTCTGATCCGTCCTTTGAAACCGGTTTTACACCGAACGAAGAGCTCTCGGGGAAACGAATCTGGGTTTTAATGCCCATTTCATTCTGCAGGAAGTCCAAAAACTTCTTCGTCTTTTCCTCCCCGGTCATGAATTCGATACCAGCGTAAATATCTTCGGTGTTTTCGCGGAAGATGTGCATGTCAACCATCGAGGGGTAGCGGATCGGGGAGGGAACTCCCTTGAACCAACGTACCGGACGCAGGCAAACATACAAATCGAGGGTTTGGCGCAGTGCCACGTTCAACGAACGGATACCACCACCAACCGGAGTTTCCAATGGACCTTTAATACCAACAAGGTATTTCTTGAAGTCTTCCATGGTTTCTTCGGGCAGGTAGGAACCGGTTTGTTCAAACGCTTTTTTACCAGCTAAAACCTCTTTCCACACAATTTGGCGTTTCCCGCCATATGCTTTTGCCACGGCAGCATCAATGACCTTCTGACAGGGGATCGAAATATCTTTCCCAATTCCGTCACCCTCGATAAAAGGGATGACGGGATGGTCAGGGACAATGAGTTTTCCGTCTAAGCGCGTTATAATTTCTTCCATACTAATTTGCGGCGAGTTTCGATTGTAAGTTTTGATCAATAGCACTCAGGAAATCTTCTGTTGTCAGGTAGTGCTCTGATTTGAGATCTTTTTCGTGAATGATCAGGGCAAGATCCTTGGTCATTTTGCCACTTTCAACTGTTTCGATGCAAACTTGTTCAAGTGCCTTTGCGAAGTTGATCAGCTCTTCGTTGTTGTCCAGTTTACCACGGAAAGCCAAACCTCTGGTCCATGCAAAAATAGAAGCAATGGGGTTTGTAGAGGTTGGATTACCTTTCTGGTGTTGGCGATAGTGACGGGTCACCGTTCCGTGAGCAGCTTCTGCTTCCATGGTTTGGCCATCAGGCGTAACCAGGGTTGAAGTCATCAATCCCAAAGAACCGAATCCCTGAGCAACAGTGTCCGATTGAACGTCGCCATCGTAATTTTTACAAGCCCAAACAAAGCCACCTTCCCATTTCATGGCAGCAGCTACCATGTCGTCGATCAAACGGTGCTCGTAAGTAATTCCGGCTGCTTTAAATTTGTCGGCAAATTCTTCTTCGTAAACTTGTTGAAAAAGGTCTTTGAAACGACCATCGTATTTCTTCAGAATGGTGTTTTTGGTAGACATGTACAGTGGCCAGCCTTTGTCCAAAGCCTGGTTCATACAAGCACGGGCAAAACCAATAATTGATTTGTCGGTGTTGTACATGGCCATGGCAACGCCGTCACCCTGAAAGTCATAAACTTCAAATGATTGCTCTTCGCTGCCGTCTTCCGGTGTGAAGGTGATGGTCAGTTTACCTTTTCCTTTTGTTGTGAAATCGGTTGCACGATACTGGTCTCCGAAGGCGTGACGGCCGATGCAAATCGGCTTCTTCCAGCCCGGAACCAATCGTGGAATATTGCTAATGATAATGGGTTCGCGGAATACCGTACCATCCAAAATGTTACGGATGGTACCGTTTGGCGATTTCCACATTTTTTTCAAACCAAATTCTGTTACACGAGCTTCGTCAGGCGTAATGGTTGCACATTTTACTCCAACGCCGTATTTTTTAATGGCATTGGCAGCATCAATGGTCACCTGGTCGTCCGTAGCGTCGCGGTGTTCCATCCCCAAATCGAAATACTTGATGTCGATGTCGAGGTAAGGGAAAATCAGTTTTTCTTTAATAAATGACCAAATAACCCGGGTCATTTCATCTCCATCCAATTCAACAACTGGATTGGCAACTTTGATTTTGTTCATTTTTCGGGTGCGTTTATCAGTTAGTTAATTCTTATTTTGCTGAGCGATCAAATTCAAGGCAGAACCAGCTTTAAACCACTCAATTTGTTGTTCGTTGTAGGTATGATTTACTTTGATTGTGTCTTTGGAGCCGTCAGCATGAACCACTTCAATGGTCAATGGTTTACCCGGAGCAAAATCAGTCAGATCCAGGAAATTAAACACATCGTCTTCCTGAATTTTATCGTAATCGGCTTCGTCGGCAAACGTCAAGCCCAGCATACCTTGCTTTTTGAGGTTTGTTTCGTGAATACGGGCAAATGATTTTACCAAAACGGCTTTCACTCCCAGGTGTCGAGGTTCCATCGCAGCGTGTTCGCGTGAAGATCCTTCGCCGTAGTTATGGTCACCCACAACGATTGACGGGATTCCTGCAGCTTTATATGCACGAGCAACTTTAGGCACTTCGTCGAATTCGCCATTCAGTTGGTTTTTAACTTTGTTGGTCGCACCACCAAATGCATTCACCGCACCAATCAACATGTTGTTCGAGATGTTGTCTAAGTGACCGCGGAAACGCAACCAGGGACCAGCCATTGAAATGTGGTCGGTAGTACATTTCCCTTCAGCTTTAATCAGCAATTTTGCACCTGTAATGTTTTTACCGTCCCAAGCCTGGAACGCAGATAACAACTGCAAACGGTTTGAATCCGGAGCAACCACAACATTAACAGAAGAACCATCGGCAGCAGGAGCTTGATAACCGGCATCTTCTACTGCAAATCCTTTTGATGGCAATTCATGGCCAGTTGGAGGATCCAGTTTCACTTGTTGGCCAGCTTCATTGGTCAACGTGTCTTTCAATGGGTTGAACGTCAAATCGCCGGCAATAGCCAATGCTGTCACCAATTCGGGAGAACCTACAAATGCAAACGTATTTGGATTGCCATCCGCACGTTTCGAGAAGTTACGGTTGAACGAGTGTACAATGGTGTTTTTCTCACCTTTGTCGGCACCTGGACGCGCCCATTGACCGATACAAGGACCGCAGGCGTTTGCAAACACACTTGCTCCAATTTTATCGAAAATATCGATGAACCCGTCGCGTTCAATCGTGTAACGCACTTGCTCCGATCCCGGTGTGATGGTGAATTGTGCTTTTGTTTTCAATTTCTTATCAACAGCTTGAACAGCCAACGAGGCAGCACGTGAAATATCTTCGTAAGACGAGTTTGTACATGAACCAATCAAACCAACTTCAACTTTTGTTGGCCAGCCATTTGCTTTGGCTTCCTCTGCCATTTTTGAAATCGGTGTGGCGCGGTCTGGAGTGAAAGGCCCGTTCAAGTGTGGTTCGAGTTCGTCCAGGTTGATCTCAATTAATTGATCGAAATATTTTTCAGGCTCAGCATAAACTTCCGCGTCAGCAGTTAAATGTTCTTTGATGCCGTTTGCCAATTCGGCAACTTCAGCACGGCCCGTCGCACGCAGGTAGCGTTCCATCGACTCGTCGTAGCCGAAGGTTGAAGTTGTGGCACCGATTTCAGCCCCCATGTTACAGATTGTTCCTTTACCGGTTGCTGAAAGTGATTGCGCACCTTCACCAAAATATTCAACAATACAGCCGGTACCACCTTTTACGGTCAACAAACCGGCCACTTTCAAAATAATATCTTTTGGAGCAGTCCAGCCGCTCAGTTTTCCTGTCAGTTTAACACCAATCAGTTTCGGGAATTTCAATTCCCAAGCCATTCCGGCCATGACATCAACAGCGTCGGCACCTCCAACACCAATGGCGATCATTCCCAAACCACCGGCGTTTACCGTATGCGAGTCGGTACCGATCATCATACCGCCAGGGAATGCGTAGTTTTCCAAAACAACCTGGTGAATAATACCAGCACCCGGCTTCCAGAATCCAATTCCGTATTTGTTTGATACTGATTCAAGGAAATTGAATACTTCCTTGTTGTTTTCGAGGGCAAATTTCAAGTCAGGAGTTCCACCAACACTGGCCTGAATCAAGTGGTCGCAGTGAACGGTTGAAGGAACCGCCGTTTGGGGTTTGCCGGCGTTCATAAATTGCAATAAAGCCATCTGTGCAGTGGCATCCTGCATGGCTACACGGTCCGGAGCAAAGTCTACGTAGTTAACTCCACGTTTGAAGTTCTCAACTTTCTCTGGCTCATATAAGTGAGCGTACAAAATCTTCTCGGCTAAAGTCAGCGGCTTTTTCAAAACTTCTTTGGCCAGTTCTATACGGGGGCCAAAGTTCCCGTAGGTTTTTTTGATTAAATCAAGATCAAACATATGAATGGTTTTAAAAACTATTATTCGCGGTGATATAATTCACCCTTCTAAACAAAATCGGGCGTTAAAGGTTGCTTCCGAAGGCATTAATATATCAAAAAAAAGATGATTTTTTTCATCTTTATTTTGTTGAACACAGATATTTTTTTTCATCGATGTCTCGTGACTAAAGGATTGTTTGCTAAAACGGCACGCAAAGCTATTTGGTCAAAAGTTTATTATTCAGTTGAATAGATTAATCTCGTTTAGTTGAATGAATGTTTATTTCAATTCAACCCATTTGCCGGTTTCTGAACTTTGTTTAATTGCATCGATTACAGCCATATTACCGATAGCATCAGATAACGGTGTTGGCACTGGTTTTTTGTCTAAAACGGAACAGGCGAAAGCATCTGCCTGCAGTGTGTATTGGTCTACTGCCTCAAACAGAATCTCTTCTGTTTTTTCTCTGGTAATCAGTGTGATTTTTGTTGCTTCAGTTGGAGGTGCATTGACCGGAATCTCGACAACAATTTGTCCCTGGTCGCCAAAAATATGGGCCCGTTGGTGTGGAATAAGTTGGGTCGAGCAGGTAAATGTAGCTGATTTTCCGGCACTGAATTGCAGGATGCCCGATGTCAGTCGGTCCGTTCCCATTGCCGGATCCAGATCCATAGAACCCGATACTGCCAAAGGCTCTTCGCCGAAAACGAAGCGCGGAAAAGAGATGCAGTAACAACCGATGTCCATTAAGGCACCTCCGCCGATTTCAGGATTGTTCCGGATGTTTGCCGGATCAACATTGTAATACGAAAAGAAGGATTGAACGGTCTTTACACTGCCAATTGCACCGGAGTGAATGAGCTCGATTACCTTTTGCCACTGCGGGTGAAAGCGGTACATAAACGCTTCCATCACTTTTAGATCAGGAAATTTAGAAGCTTCGGTTTGCAAATAAAGGGCTTCAGCTTTGTTCAAGCCGATTGGTTTTTCGCAGAGCACGTGCTTGCCGGCTTGCAAGGCTTTCAGCGTCCATTCAACATGCATATGGTTTGGAAGCGGATTGTAAACAGCGTCGATTTCCGGATCGGCAAGAAGCTCTTCGTAACTGGAATAGGCTTTTTCGATTCCTAAATCAGCGGCTGTTTTTTGAGCATTTTCCAAGCTGCGGGAGCAGATCGCGGTAACCTTTCCCAATTTGCTTTTTTGCATGGCGGGAATGACTTTCTGAACGCCGATTTTGGCAGTGCTCAAAATTCCCCAGCGAATGATTTCTGACATAATTCTCTATTTCTTCGTTTCGATGATTAAAGATAGGAAAAATGTCGGCATTCAGCAGGGGGCGGGGAGAGCTAGTCAAACTCAGTCCGAATATTTCAGAATTTGATAATGGCTTATTCTTGCCCGGAAATTAGCTTGCGAAAGAAGGAAAAGTGCACGCTACCGTAGTTGCGAATCTCAATAAACTCGGGGCGAGACGAGAAATCGTAATTTTTTGAATGCTCTAATATGAAGAGTCCGGTGTCTTTCAAAAGATGACCTGAAAGGACCAAATCCGGAACCTGTGCAAATTGTTTGTGGTCGTATGGCGGATCAGCAAAAATCAGGTCGAAACATTGATCTGATTTCTCCGCGTATTGAAAGGCGTTCGCTTTAATCGCCTTGATGCTTTTCTCGCCCAGCTTTTCAATCACTTCTTTGATGAAGCGGTGGTGCTGAAAATTCAATTCTACAGAAGTGATGTCGGTGCAACCACGCGAAGCAAATTCGAAGGAAATACTTCCGGTTCCGGAGAATAAATCCAATACCTTGATGTCTTCAAAATCAATCTGGTTTTGCAAGATATTGAACAGGCTTTCTTTGGCCATATCTGTGGTTGGGCGAGCCTTGAAGCTTTTGCCGGGGTTGAAGAGTCTGCCTTTATATTGGCCACCAACAATTCTCATGAAAAACTATTAAAGAGGTTTACAAAACGGGCGTCGGGCAATTTGTCGAACAGGTAACTGTAATGGATGTTTTTTGGGTTCGACGCAATTTCAACATCCGTAAAATACTGCTTCAGTCGATGGTAAATTGTCGCATGTTTGTTGACCATACCATCCAACAAAATCGTTTGCGGTTCGGATGCAGACGCTTTGATACTTCCCAAAATATAAAACATCACATCATTCTCGCCATCGTAGAAAAAGCTGTTGTGGAAATGGAGTCCCAGTTCGTCGATTCCGGAAACAATCAGATGCTTTTTTAGCACGGTTACCTTTAGCAGGTTCTTTGTGCCTGCCACCCTGGGCAACGACAGGTTCAGGTCGCTCATGAACTTGGCTCCGGGATGCTTTTCTTCCAGAAAGCGGTAAACCATTTGCGGAATTTCATAAACGGCCCAATATTTAACAGGTGAAATGAACGTTGCTTTTACGGTCGCTCCCTCTGCGGGCATCATTGTTCCTTTTAAATAGTCAGCTGTATTTTGCGACTGATAAATTTCGTCGGGAACCAATGTGGTACGGTTGGGAACAGCAAAGATGACACATGTCTTCTTGAATGCCAGATGAAGCAAATCCGACTCTTCGTAAATGGATTTCAAACGTTTTAACAAGAAATCCGGTTCCGTCTCGAACAGTTCCTGGTGATAAAGGTAGATGACCTTGTTCTGGATTGTGTCGAGTATAGAAAAAGAAAATCCATCCAGGCTGAGCTGGATGGATAGCTTGTATTCTAGGGTGAAATTTAAATCGAAAGTTTCGTCAACCAGCGATATTTTTTGCATAGCGCATGATTATTCCCAGTTACCAGCGTTGTTGTTAGCTTCTGTCAAAGAACCTACTTTCAACCCAGGATATTTTTCGTTTGTACGAGCTTTGTCGTTCAAGTTGATTACCAACTGACGGTCCAAACCTCTCAATACCGTATTGTTGTGAACTTTTGCTTCGAAAATAGGAACTTGAATACCAGAACCTGTAGTGATAATTGCAGCACCCAGGTGGAACTGAGCAACAGTATCAGGAACAGGAACGTATTTCAACTGGTTTGCATCAAAACCTTTTCCGAACAGCGTATCAATCACACTAATCTTAATGGTATCACGAATGATTTTTCCTTTTTTGATTGCAGTTTCTTCGGTCCAGCCAGCTTCAACCATACTATCGGTAAGCATACCAATTTTTTTCACTAAAGGAAGTTCACCTGTTTCTACAAAGTTGATCAAAGTATCCCAACTTCCAGTAAATTCACCGTGAACATCTTTGTATGCTAATTCTGCTTTTCTGATATCTTTCAGACGGTCTACAACCTTCTCAACTCTTTCTTTTTTAGCTTTCTCAAAATCAATTGGCCGTTGAACGCTGCTATAAATCAGATATCCAAGAACGATAGCGATTACAATAAGTACAATCTGAATTGCTGTCTTCATCTTTGATTATTTAAGATTAGTTTTTGTTTGCATGCAAATTTATAAAAAAAATTAAATTACAATCGGCGGAATACTTTTAAATTAGCCGTGATGTTAAAAAAACACTTAGAGAATCAATTGGTCGATAATTTGGGCTTTCCGCCGACAGAAGGACAAAAATATTTGGCCGAAAGACTCGCTGATTTTATCACCACACAGGAGCAGGATATTGTATTTTTACTGAAAGGATATGCCGGTACCGGTAAGACCAGTATGGTGAGCGCGTTAGTTAAAACGCTGGCTTCCTACAAGATTCAAACGGTGTTGTTAGCGCCGACCGGCAGGGCTGCAAAAGTCCTTTCAACCTACACCGGGAAAAGTGCTTTTACCATTCACAAACGTATCTATCGCCAGCAATCTTCGTCGGACGGAATGGGGCGTTTTGTGCTCGACAAAAATCTGTTAAAAAATTGTTTCTTTCTTGTCGATGAAGCGTCGATGATCTCGAATTCATCACTGGATGGATCGGTTTTCGGAACCGGACGCTTACTGGACGACCTGTACGAGTTTGTGTATTCCGGACATAATTGCAAGTTGATGCTAATTGGAGATACGGCACAGTTGCCTCCTGTAGGGATGGAAATCAGCCCTGCTTTGGACGCGGAAGAGTTGCAAATGTATGGTGTGGAAGTGGACGAAGTTGAGCTCACAGACGTGGTTCGGCAGGAAATGGACTCGGGTATTCTTTACAATGCGACAGCTTTGCGGGAAATGATCGGCGAAGATGATTTCTGGGGCGACTATTTCCCAATCGAGCTGGACGGTTTTACAGATATTCAGCGAATAGGAGGGGGCGATTTAATTGAGAAGATTTCGGAATGTTACGATCGGCATGGTGAACAGCAAACAATGGTGATCACGCGTTCGAACAAGCGTGCCAATAAATTTAACCAGGGAATTCGCTCTACCATATTATATAAGGACTCGGAAATAACAGTTGGCGATTTGCTGATGGTTGTGAAGAACAACTATTTCTGGTTGGCCGATGATGAGCGCCTTGATTTTATTGCAAACGGTGATATTGTTGAAGTGAAGTCGATCCGGAAATACGAGGAGCTTTACGGATACCGGTTTGCAGATGTGAGCCTGCGATTTATCGATTACGATGACCTGGAGATCGACTGCAAAATTTTCCTGGACACCTTAAATATTGAAACGGCCAGCTTTGGCTCGGAAGATAATCAAAAGCTTTTTCATGCGGTGGCCGAGGATTATATGGATATTCGCAGTAAAAAGAAGCGATGGGAGAAGATTAAGGAGAATCCTCATTTCAACGCACTGCAGGTGAAGTTTGCTTATGCTGTTACCTGCCACAAAGCGCAGGGCGGACAATGGGACGCCGTGTTTATCGATCAGGGCTATTTAGTCGAGGACATGTTGAACAAAGAATTTCTGCGTTGGCTGTACACCGCTTTTACCCGCCCGGTGAAAGAACTTTACCTTGTCAACTTCAATAAGGAGTTTTTCGGAGAATAGGGCATAAAAAAAGTCATCCCGAACTTGTTTTGGAACCTGCTACCGGAAAGGAACAGATCCTGAAACAAATTCAGGATGACCAGTTGAAACGAGTTGTTTCTATTTGAATTTCTTCAGTATATCTTTTACAGCGTCTTTGTGAATGGTGAACCCCATCATTTTCAACTTCACATAGTCTTCGCTAAAGAAATAGTAACCGAACTCAGCTGCACTGGGATCATTGTTGCGCGAGCCCGAGCTTGAGTCTTTAATCAGGTACCAGTCTTTGCCATCCTTGTTGTAGTTTTCGAGGTAGCCAACCAGATGCATACCGTGGTCGTCGGTAGTGGTTTCGTTATCGAAACGGAACGCACGTGAATCGTCGTTAATGTAAGCCGATGGAATATCGAAATCGGGAACCATGGCGCACTGTGTATCGCGGGCAAAACCGGCTTCAGATACATCGCCGCCAATGCTCATGGTGTAGCCTTCGCGGATGGCTTTCTTCACAATGTCCATGTAAACGTCCAGCGGAACATTGTAATAGTCGGCATTGTGCCACCAATTATCCGGCACGGTATATTCAACTTTTTGCCAGTAAGGTTTTTGCTTGTATGAAAGGATTTCAACAAAATCGTTGGGATCCAGTTTTAGGTAATCTTTCATATAGCTCATTGGCGTGTATTCTTTTCCGTCAACCACGAAAGAAGTAGGAGGAACGCCCATGTAGTGATTCATGATCGAAGCAATCGTTTCAAGAGCGGTCTTTTCGTTCCATGCATTCGATGTTTTCAACGAGTTCAGGTAGGCGCTCATTTCTTCCATCATTTTGCTATGATCGTGATATTTCCGGCCGTTGATCAACCCGGTGTACTCAGTCTCAGGCATCAAACCGCAAGCTAGGGCAATGCGAGCGACAGCGTTTCCCTCCGAACCTTCGTCGAACAGGGAATTGCCGCGTTCCTCAATAAAACGCTTCGCCTTGGCCAGGTATTCGTTATAGGCGACGAACATTTCCGACAGTTTCACCTTTTTGCCGGTCATGCGGAAGATTTCCGATTCGTACATCGAAAGGGTTGAAAAGTCCCAGCAGGTACCGGTGTTACCTTGCGAAATAACCGGGTTTGCCCACTCGCGTTTGTACAGGCTCACTTTGTTCGGAAGATCGTAGCCCGACTGGTCCATGGTTAAACGCGTCGCCGGCGCTTCAGCCTCGAGCGAATCGTTAACATGACTAATGTCTTTCAGAATTGTTTCGTAATAGAAACCTTTGCCTTTGGGGTAAACGTCAATTTTGGCTGTGTCTTTGTTTTGGGCCGATAAATTGACAGCAAACATGCACGCAGCAACAAATGCCAGTGATTGTCTCATAAATCGAATTATTTTAATGTTTGTATTGACGAGCTTTGGCGTTGCGGTTAGTTATTTCTCGCCGAGAGGTCATAAAAGTATAAAAATCATCGGCTGGAAAGCATGACTTTTTCACACTAATTGCTCTCAATGACCTGGCCTTTTTCCCGATACAGATCGACTTTTCCTTTCAGGAGAACGGCAATGACGGTTACCTGCGGGTCGAGCACTTCATCGGGAACATCGATGTAAACAATGCCGGGCACGCTGCTCCAGTATTGCTTTCCGACCACCTGCCAGTTCAATTTGGTGCCTTCGCCCACTACCCAGATGCGGTTGATTTCGTTTTTCAGTCCTTTAATCATCAACGGACCGTTGGGTTTGTAAGGCAGGTAGAGGTAAAGAATGTCGCTGTCTTTATTGAGGGCTGTCGGACCGTAAAAATGTTCGTGCGGAATGCCAGCCTGGGTTTCGTAAATGGCATCTTTGTGTTTGTTGGTCCAACGGCCGAGTTCTTTCAAAATTGAAACCTGTTCATCAGGGATGGTGCCGTCGGCTTTTGGCCCAATATCGAGCAACAAATTGCCGCCCATGCTGATGCAGTCGACCAGGATACGGATGATTTGGTTGGGCGTTTTATAAGCATGATCGTTGTGTTGGTAGCCCCACGAATTATTCATAGTCATGCACAGTTCCCACCAGCGCGAATTCGGACGGGTAACCGGAAGCCCCTGTTCGGGAGTTGCATAATCGCCATAACCCTGGATGCGTGAATTCAAAATCACATTTTTGTTCCAGCTTCGTAGGCTGTCGCTTAGCTCACGGGCTTTCCATGCCTCGGCTGTTTGCTCCCAGTCGCCATCGAACCAGTATAGGTCGGGCTTGAAATTCTTCGACAATTCTTCCAACTGGCAAAAGTTGAAATCAACAAATCGGTTCCAGCGCTCGGGATCATCTGTGTAACGCTTTTCTGTTCGGGTTTTGTTAGGGTAATCCGGGTTGGACCAGTCAAGCAGGGAATAGTACAAACCAACTTTCAGTTTGTCTTTTCGCAAGGCTTTTACGAAAGGAGTAATGACGTCCCTCCCGGCGGGAGATTGCTTGGAGATGCTCAGGTCTGAGCAATGTGTATCCCAAAGCGCGACGCCGTCGTGGTGTTTGGTGGTTATGACGGCATACTGGGCACCCGACGATTTGATCAGGTCGGCCCAATAAGACGGATCGTAATTTTGAGCCGTGAAACCATTGAGCTGTTTCATGTAATCGTCGTACGAAATGTAATTGTTGAAGAAGGACCAGCTTTCGTCAATTCCATTGACCGCGTAAATTCCCCAATGGATAAAGATTCCCAGCTTGGCATCTTCGAACCATTGCATTCGGTCAATTTTTTGATCTTCTGTTTCTTTTGCTCTCAACGAAAATGACAGGAATAGAATGATTCCAATCAGACAAAGAAGTTTGCTATTCATAGGTAAAATGGATTAGGTTGCCTAAAGATAAAATTTATCCGTAATGCTGCCTATGATGAATGTTTAAACTGAAAGTTAATCGATGGAATAGGTGGAGTTATCCTGAGCGGCTTCGGTTGCCGGGAAAACGTTTTTCGTTTGCTCCAAAATAACCGACAGGTCTTTGTATCGCGCCGAAAAGTGACCGATGAGAAGTTTTTTGGCTTGAGCTGCCATGGCGATTTGTGCAGCCTGTACACCTGTCGAGTGATAAGTCTCTGATGCAATCTTTGTTTCTTCTTCGGCAAATGTTGCTTCGTGGTAAAGCAAATCAACACCTGCTATTTCGGGGATCATGGCTTCGTTGTAAGCAGTATCTGAGCAAAAAGCATACGACCTTGGCTTCGGAGCAGGAATGACCAGTTCGGAATTGGGAATGGTTAAGCCGTTTCCACATTGAAAATCTGCGCCAGCCTTAATGTTTTTAATTTCGCGAACCGGAATGTCGAACGCTTTAATCTTTTCCTTGATAATATTGGCTTCTTTCGGCTGTTCATCGAAACGAAAGCCACAGCAGGCAATTCGGTGCTTTAACGGGAACGACGAGATCTTTATCTTCTTGTCCTCTAAAATAACCTGCGGCTTTTTAAAGTTGAGCGGGTGAAAGATGATCGGAAAGCCCGGTTCGCCCATCTCCAGGAACTCCATCTGAAATTTGGTGTAGCGTTGAAGCTCGGAATGGGCATAAATGTGCAGTTCGCTTCTGCGGCCTTGCAGCACCAGGGTGGAAATAAGCCCGATTAACCCAAAGAAGTGATCTCCGTGCAGGTGCGATATAAAAATATGATTGATTTTGCTGTAGTTGATGCGGTTCTTGCGAAGCTGGTGTTGCGTGCCTTCGCCGCAATCAATCAAAAAAAACCGCCCAAGTACATTGAGCACTTGAGCGGTTGGGTATCTTTCAGAAGTAGGCATTGCTGAACTACTTCCCAGAATTGTTAATTGAAAGGGCATCTGCATCTTTCAAAGAAAGCTTTACAAGTTTTCTTTTTCGACCAGCAATTCTTCCGCTGCTTCTACTGTTTTTGTAATCAGCAGAACAGTGTGAAGCATTGACAGGCGGATGAGATGTTCCACATCAGGTTGCAAACCACAAAGAATAAAAGTTCCGATAGCATCTTCGCAGAGACGATTGGCAACCAAAATCGAGCTTAAGCCCGACGAGTCTACATAGGCACACTCGCTAACATCAAGGATGATGTTTTTTACATTTTCGTTACCTAACACAACCAATTCTGATTTCAGATCCGGTGCGTTATTCGTATCCAGTTTCTTGCTCAGTACTTTAATTACTGAATGATCCGCTTTGTTTATTACTTGAAATTCCATGGATGGAAAATTACGAAATTCTGTTGAACAAATTGTAAGTATTTCTTACTTTTCTTTGTTTTCTTCAGCTTCCATCTGAGATTTCAAGGCAGCTAATTCGCTGATGTCACCCAAAGTTGTTTTCTCCAGGTTGTCTTTTACAGTTTTAACTGCTTTTTTCGTTTGCTTAGCCGCAGCTTTCTTCTCTGCTGTTTCAACCGATTTTTTCTCATCTTCGAATACACGAGAGTGAGACAGGATGATACGTTTTGCAGATTTAGAGAACTCGATTACTTTGAAGTCCAGTTTTTCTTCCAAAGCAGCTTGTGAACCGTCTTCTTTTACCAGGTGACGAGGAGTTGCGAATCCTTCAACACCGTAAGGAAGAGCGATTGTAGCACCTTTGTCGAACAACTCAACAACAGTACCTTCATGGATAGAATCTACTGAGAAGATTGTTTCGAATACATCCCAAGGGTTTTCTTCCAATTGTTTGTGGCCTAAGCTCAAACGACGGTTTTCTTTGTCGATGTCAAGAACTACAACTTCGATATCAGCACCGATTGAAGTGAATTCAGATGGGTGTTTGATTTTCTTAGTCCAGCTCAAGTCAGAGATGTGGATCAAACCGTCAACACCTTCTTCGATTTCTACGAATACACCGAAGTTAGTGAAGTTACGAACTGTAGCAGTGTGTTTTGAACCAACACCGAAGCGAGTGTCGATGTCTTGCCATGGGTCTTGACGAAGTTGTTTGATACCCAGTGACATTTTGCGTTCTTCGCGGTCCAAAGTCAGGATTTGAGCTTCGATTTCGTCGCCTACTTTCAAGAAGTCCTGAGCAGAACGCAGGTGTTGTGACCAGCTCATTTCTGAAACGTGGATCAAACCTTCTACGCCCGGAGCGATTTCAACAAATGCACCGTAGTCAGCCATAACAACAACTTTACCTTTCACGCTGTCACCAACTTTCAGTTCAGCATCCAGGTTATCCCATGGGTGAGGAGTCAATTGTTTCAGACCAAGAGCGATACGTTTTTTGTCATCATCAAAGTCAAGGATAACAACGTTCAGTTTTTGATCCAATTCAACGATTTCATTCGGATGAGTAATACGTCCCCAGCTTAAGTCAGTGATGTGGATCAAGCCGTCAACGCCACCCAAGTCGATGAATACACCGTAAGAAGTGATGTTTTTAACTGTACCTTCAAGAACTTGTCCTTTTTCCAGTTTAGAAATGATTTCTTTTTTCTGTTGTTCAAGTTCTGCTTCAATCAAGGCTTTATGTGATACAACTACGTTGCGGAATTCCTGATTGATTTTTACTACTTTGAATTCCATTGTTTTACCAACGTAAACATCGTAGTCGCGAATTGGCTTCACGTCAATTTGAGAACCAGGTAAGAAAGCTTCGATTCCGAATACATCTACGATCATACCACCTTTAGTGCGGCACTTGATGTAACCTTTGATGATTTCGTCGTTGTCCAAAGCAGCGTTAACACGATCCCAAGAACGCATTGCACGAGCTTTTTTGTGAGACAGAATCATTTGACCTTTTTTGTCTTCCAGGCTTTCAATGTATACTTCTACAGAGTCGCCTACTTTCAGGTCAGGGTTGTAACGGAATTCGTTCAATGAAACGATACCGTCTGATTTGTAACCGATGTCAACAACTACTTCACGTTTGTTCATCGAGATTACAGTACCTTCCAACACTTCTTTTTCCTGAACTGTGTTCAGTGTGTTGTCGTACATTTTTTCAAAATCTTTACCTCCGCGTTGACCGGCAAATCCTTCGTCTTCCGACTCCAGGGCATCCCAATCAAACTCGTCGTTGCTAACAGCAGCTGTCGCTACTTCTGCAACTTCTTCCTTGATCTCAAGGTTTTCTTTGTTTTCTACCATTTTAAAACTCAATTAATTAATAAGTTAGACATTATATTTTTTCTAACGCGCCGCAAAAGTATAACTATTCCGCCTGATTGCAAAGGTTTTTGGGCTTTTTTTGGTGATTTTACGCAAATGAGATAGAATGTTCTGCTTTCAGCGGCCTTTTAACACAATCTTAAAATTTTGTCTTGATTTCCATGTCGTTAGAAGAGCAAAGAATTCAATACGATCTCCGGCATGTTTTGGAACGAATTTCTTTGCCTATTATTCCGCTATTGGGCTTGGTCGATGACGAAGAGTTCATAAATTTGGCTGAAATAAATTATTCATTCAGAATTGAAGATTCATTGTTAAATCGAGTGATGTTTTTTAGCGATTTTATTGATTGGTTCTTTTAATGCCATATTTTTGAAGTCGGAGACAAAACCCACTTGTCTTTTCACCTATTAATTAAAATTTCATACATGAAAGTATTGATTACCGGAGCTAACGGACAATTAGGATCTGAAATCAAATCCAAAGCGAACAATTATTCCGGTCTTGAATTTCTCTTCACAGATGTTAATGAGTTAGATCTGTCGGATTTCGATGCAGTTATGGCCTATTGCCAGAAAGAGAAACCAGCTTACATTGTCAATTGTGCCGCGTACACCGCGGTTGATGTTGCTGAAACAGACACAGAACTAGCCGCATTAATTAATACCAAAGTGCCTTCCTTCCTGGGGAAAGTTGCAAAAGCAATCAATGGCAAAGTCATTCATATCTCGACCGATTACGTTTTCGACGGCTTGGCTTGCACGCCTTATAGCGAAGCAGACCTGGTTGATCCGGATTCGGTTTATGGCAAAACAAAGTTGAACGGTGAAATTGCTTTGGTGAAAGAAGATCCAAAGGCAATTATCATTCGCACATCGTGGTTGTATTCGGCTTACGGTAAAAACTTTGTTAAAACCATGATGAAACTGGGGCAGGAGCGAGACGAACTGAAAGTTGTATGCGACCAGGTTGGAACTCCGACCTACGCTGCTGATTTAGCCGACGCGATTCTGGTAATCATTGAGAAAAGTGCCAGCGACGAAGCAGCCTGGAAAGCCGGAATTTACCACTATTCAAACGAGGGAGTTTGCAGCTGGTACGATTTTGCCAAAGCAATTCACGAAATAGGAGGCATTGAATGTAACGTACATCCCATTCCGACCGAAGAATATCCTACACCTGCGAAGCGCCCTGCTTACAGTGTGCTCAATAAATCGAAAATTAAGCGTAATTTCGGAATCACAATTCCCTACTGGCGCGACAGCCTGAAGGTTTGTATGGAAAAACTTCAGGAAAAATAGAATTTTCGTCCACGGGCGAATCTCACACATATAGCTTTTAACAATCGAAACTAAGTATAAACAAATAAAGAAACTATGGCAGCAAACAGCGACGTTTTGGAAATGGTCATCAGTAAGGCTCAGACTTGGTTGAGCGATGTTTACGATGAAACTACAAGAAAAGAAGTTCAACGTATGTTGGATCAGGAAGATAAAACCGAACTGATCGACTCATTTTATAAGGATTTGGAATTTGGTACCGGAGGTTTGCGTGGTATCATGGGAGCCGGTTCAAACCGGATGAACATTTACACTGTTGGTGCAGCAACTCAAGGTTTGAGCAACTACCTGAAAAAAGAGTTTGCCGGACAAGAAATAAAAGTGGCTATTGGTCACGATTGCCGTAATAACAGTCGCTTGTTTGCGGAAAAAAGTGCTGACATCTTCTCATCAAATGGTATTAAAGTCTATCTGTTTGAGGATCTACGCCCAACACCGGAGCTTTCATTTGCGATCCGCGAATTGGGCTGCCAGAGCGGTATCATCCTGACTGCTTCGCACAACCCGAAAGAATACAACGGTTACAAGGCCTATTGGACTGACGGTTCTCAAATTGTTGGGCCACACGATAAAAACATCATCGGCGAGGTTCAGAATGTAAAAGCTGAAGACATCAAATTTGAGAAGAACGCAGACCTGATCGAAATCTTGGGTGAAGCGATGGATCAAAAATTCCTTGAAAAAGTGAAAACTGTTTCACTGGCTCCGGAGATTGTTGCCAAGCACAAAGACCTGAAAATCGTTTACACGCCGATTCACGGAACTGGTGTGAAGTTGATTCCTGCGGCTTTGAAAGCATTTGGTTTCGAAAACGTGATTCATGTGCCTGAGCAGGATGTGGTGAGCGGTGATTTTCCAACCGTGATCTCTCCAAACCCGGAAGAATCGGCTGCTATGGAACTGGCTATTAAAAAAGCTTACGAAGTGGACGCCGATGTGGTGATGGCTTCGGATCCGGATGCTGACCGTATTGGTGTGGTTGTTAAAAACGACAAAGGTGAATACATCATCATAAACGGTAACCAAACAGCCCTGCTGTTCATTTACTACATTATTACGTGTATGAAAGAGCGCAACGCGTTCAAAGGAAATGAGTTTGTGGTAAAAACCATCGTGAGTACCGAGAAGATTGCAGAAATCGCTGCGAAAAACGGCATTGAATATTACGACGTTTTCACTGGCTTCAAATATATCGCTGAAGTCATTCGCGAAAATGAAGGTGTGAAAAAATACATCGGTGGTGGTGAGGAAAGCTTTGGTTTCATGCCGGCAGACTTCGTTCGCGACAAAGACGCTGTTTCTTCCTGCGCCATGATGGCTGAAATTGCCGCCTGGGCAAAAGATCGCGGCAAGACCTTGTACGAATTGCTGCAGGATATTTACCTGGAATATGGTTTCTCGAAAGAGAAAATGAAATACATCGTGCGTCCCGGAAAAACAGGCGCCGACGAAATCAAACAAATGATGGTGAACTTCCGCAGTAACCCGCCAAAAGTGTTGGGAGGAAGCAAGCTGAAAATTGTGAAAGATTACGCTGATCTGAGCGAAAAGAACTTGCTGACTGGCGAGGTGACCAAGATCAACCAGAAAATTACTTCTGACGTGATGCAGTTTTTCACTGAAGATGGAACCAAAATTTCAGTTCGTCCGTCGGGAACAGAGCCGAAAATCAAATTCTATTTCGAAGTTGCCGGCGAGTTGACATCGCGCGCCGATTTCGATAAAGTTGACGCGGCTTGTGAAGAAAAAATCGAGTCTATTATGGCTGAATTGGATTTGTAAAAAGCGCTTTCAAATTCTAAAATGAAAGGCGACCCTCATGTGAGAGTCGCCTTTCTTATCGTTTAAATGTCAGGTTTAAAGTTCAATCTTGTAGCATGGAACTTGAAGCCTGAAGCTATTTTCTTACCAAATCACCACGCGTTCGTCTTCCGGCAAGTACATGTAGTCACCCGGTTTTACATCGAAAGCAGCGTAGAACTCCGGCATGTTGCGCAATGGGCCCAAAACTCGGTAGCGTCCCAGCGAGTGTACATCAACTTTAGTCAGACGAAGTTTCTCTTCGTCGCGAATGTTCTGTGCCCACAAGTGTGCATAAGCCAGGAAGAATCGTTGATCAGGAGTGAATCCGTCAATTTCCGCTTGCTCTTTGCCGTCCAATGCCATATGCAATGCGGTGTACGAAATATTCAAACCACCCAGGTCGGCAATGTTTTCACCCAGCGTCAGTTTACCGTCCGCTTTTACCGTGTCCAGAACTGTAAATTGACTGTATTCGTTAGCCAGCAAATCAGCTTTTACGGTAAAACGTTCAGCATCGTCTGCCTGCCACCAGTCGTTCAGGTTACCAACTTTGTCGTATTGGCGTCCCTGGTCGTCAAAGCCGTGCGACATCTCGTGACCGATAACAACACCGATTGCGCCGTAGTTAACAGCATCGTCAGCTTCCATGAAGAAGAAAGGAGGTTGCAGGATGGCAGCAGGGAATACAATCTCGTTTGCCGATGGATTGTAGTAGGCGTTCACTGTTTGTGGTGTCATACCCCATTCTGTTTTGTCAACCGGTTTGTTGATCTTGCTGATCATGTCCTCGAAATAGAATTTACTCGAACTCAGTACGTTTTGGAAATATGAATCGGGTGTGATTTCCAACGCAGTGTAATCTTTCCATTTATCCGGATAGCCAATTTTTACCGTGATAGCGTCTAGTTTCTCAACGGCTTTTTCTTTGGTGGTGTCGCTCATCCAGCTCAGGTTTTCAATGCGGCTGGCCAAAGCTTTGCGCAGGTTTTTCACCAACTTCAGCATACGCTCTTTGGCTTGTGGCGGGAAGTATTCTTTGACGTACAGTTCGCCCACAGCTTCACCCAACGCGTTGTTGGTCGATCCTTGCACGCGTTTCCAACGAGGGCGCTGAGCCGGAGTTCCACTCAGGGTTTTACCATAGAATTCAAAACTCATATCCGAAATTGTTTTCGGCAGAACACCGGCAAAATCCGAGATGGTGTGGTATTTCAGGTATTGTTTCCAATCCGCCAACGGCTTTTCTGTTAACATCGCAGCCATGTTCTTCATAAACTCGGGTTGAGCAACAATGAAATCGCCCGGATCGTTTGCCCCGATGGTTTTAAAGTAGGCAGTCCAATCGTATTGCGGAGCCAGATTGCTGAGCTGAGCCAGATCCATTTTGTTGTAAACTTTATACGGATCGCGTTGGTCCAGCATGCTCATGGAGAATTCGGCCATTTCATTTTCCATGGTGTAGATGGTTTCCGCATCTTTTTTCGCCGAAACAGAATCCTGTCCCAACTGCTCTAATAAACCAGCAATGTAGGCGCGGTATTTTTGTTGAATTTCCAACGTGTGCTCATCATCATTCAAATAATAATCGCGGTTGGGCATGCCCAGCCCCGCTTGGTATAGGTAGGCAACTTTCATCGCCGAGTTTTTCTGATCCGCATCGGCGTAGATTCCAAACAGCGGATTCAATCCCCACGATTGCCATTCAGCTAACAATTTTTGCATGTCTTCTTTCGAATGTAACGCATCAATTTGATCGATGAACGGTTTCAAAGGACTCAAGCCAGCTGCTTCAATCGAAGCCGTATCCATTCCCGCAGCATAATAATCAGCGATTTTTTTCTCGATGGTACCGTCGGCAAATGTTCCCGCTGCAATTCCTGCGAAAAGCTCCTTGATCTGTTTTTCAGACTCGTCGCCCAGCACATCGAAAGCACCGTAGCGGCTTTTTTCGTCGGGTAACGGATTGAGCTTTTTCCAGCCACCATTGGCGTATTGATCGAAATCTTGTCCTGGCGAAACAGTTGTATCCATGTTTGCCGGATCGATCGCTTTACTTACTTCTTTATCGGGTCCCTGGCCGCACGAAAAGAGTGCTGCAGCCAGTAAGCCGAAACCTAAACTTTTAATGTAATTCATACTTTTCAGGAAAAATGTTTTTAAAACTGGTCTGCGATCCCGCGAATTCATTACAATTTGTCTAAAGAAAATTTGTGTGTCGTTTAGGTTATTGAGGAATGACAGAAAGGACTTCGTTTGCAGAGCGATTATTTCTGGTCAATTTAGGCTGAACGATAATTTCTTGTGCGCTTCTGTTGACTATTTTTCTATCTTTGCGCTTTCAATAAAAATCAGATTCATGCAAGAGAAAATTCTTATTCTTGATTTTGGTTCCCAGTACACGCAATTGATCGGACGTCGTGTGCGCGAGCTGAATATCTATTGTGAAATTCATCCGTTTAACCATTTTCCTGCAATCGACGAAACAGTGAAAGGTGTCATCCTGAGTGGTAGTCCTTCGTCGGTTCGCGACGAAAATGCACCAATTCCGGATCTTTCAGCTATTAAAGGAAAAATGCCGTTGCTGGGCGTTTGCTACGGTGCGCAATATCTGGCGCATTTCTTTGGTGGCGAGGTACTGCCTTCCGATTCTCGCGAATACGGTCGCGCTCACCTGGGCTACATTGATCAGGAAAACGAATTGTTCAAGCATCTGACTTTAAATACGCAGGTTTGGATGTCGCATGGTGATACCATCGAGCGTCTGCCTGAAAATTACAAGGTGATTGCTTCGACTGGCGATGTAAAAAATGCCGCTTATAAAATTGGTGGCGAGGATACATGGGCGATTCAGTTTCACCCGGAAGTTTACCACACAACAGAAGGAACGCAATTGCTGAAGAACTTCGCTGTTGGCATTTGTGGTTGCAAGCAAGACTGGACTCCGGCTTCGTTTATTGAAACAACCGTTACTCAATTGAAAGAGAAGATTGGTAATGATAAAGTTGTTCTTGGTCTTTCAGGTGGTGTTGACTCAACTGTTGCAGGCGTATTGCTGAACAGAGCGATTGGCGATAAGCTGACTTGTATTTTTGTTGACAACGGTTTGTTGCGTAAAAACGAATTTGAAGCAGTTCTGGATTCATACAAAGGAATGGGCTTGAACGTGATTGGCGTGAATGCCAAAGATCGTTTTTACAAAGACCTGGCTGGTGTGACTGATCCGGAGCAAAAACGTAAGATTATTGGTCGCGACTTCATCGAAGTATTCGATGTGGAAGCACACAAAATACAGGATGTGAAATGGCTGGGACAAGGTACTATTTACCCCGACGTAATTGAGTCGGTTTCTGTAAACGGACCGTCAGCAACCATTAAATCGCACCACAATGTAGGTGGTTTGCCTGAGAAAATGAACCTGAAAGTGGTTGAGCCTTTGAACCTGTTGTTCAAAGACGAAGTTCGCCGCGTAGGTAAAGCTTTGGGCATTAAGGATGAATTGCTGGGCCGTCACCCTTTCCCGGGACCAGGCTTGGGTATTCGTATCCTGAGCGATGTTACAGCCGAAAAAGTGCGCATTCTGCAGGAAGCTGACTACATCTTCATCAACGGATTGAAAGAGTGGGGGCTTTACGACGATGTTTGGCAAGCCGGTGTGATGTTGTTGCCGGTACAGTCGGTTGGTGTAATGGGCGATGAGCGGACTTACGAAAACGTGGTTGCCTTGCGTGCCGTGATGTCTACTGATGGTATGACCGCTGACTGGGTGCACCTGCCTTACGAGTTTCTGGCAAAAATGTCGAACGAGATCATCAACAAAGTGCGTGGTATTAACCGCGTAGTTTACGATATCAGTTCGAAACCGCCAGCAACAATCGAATGGGAATAATTGTCGAATAACCGATATATGAAAAGGGAGCCGAAAGGTTCCCTTTTTTGTTTGTATTCGTTTGGTTTGAAGTTATTTGTGATGATCTGTTAAAATAGATCAATATTATTTAAATCGACGGTGGCATAGATTCTTCGGCTGTTGACTTTTCGTATCTTGAAATCCAAACTTAAGACTAGCCGATGACTAAAAAGCTCCGTTTGATATTCGGTTTTTATCGCTCCTTTGCCTTTCCGAGTTTGCTGATCACCATGGCCTGCGTTGCTATTATTTATGCAAACGGGCTGTCGGCGATAACAGCCTTGTTCTGGTTCAAGATTGCAACCTTGGGGGTGACGGTTTATTTTGTCAATATCTATAAACGTCACGAATTTTATTACTATAAAAACCTGGGACTACCTCGTTTACAATTGTGGATTCCAACCTTGATTTTCGACTTTTCATTGTTTTTGACATTAACGATTTTAACAGGAAAGTTTTATGGAGCATCGGTTGGAAGTTGATAGTATTGTTCTAGAATTCGGTAATAAAAGGGTTTTGCAGGATGTCTTCTTCCAATGCGAAACAGGCAAAGTTTGTGGCCTGTTGGGGCGAAACGGAGCTGGAAAGACTTGTTTGCTGAATATTATTTACGGCGAATTGCAGTTAGTGAATAAGTCGGTTCGTTTGGATGGAAAGGTTTTGTACGAACGTCATCGGAATCCAGGTGACTTCAGATACTTGCCGCAGTTCAGTTTTATCCCAAAGTCCGTCCGTCTGAAACGTCTGTTCCGAAATTTTGAACTGGATTTTGATCGTTTCACGAGCTTTTTTCCCGAGTTTCAAAAACACTTCAGAAGTAAATTGGGAAAGCTGTCGGGCGGGGAGCGCCGCATTGTTGAAGTTTACCTGTTGCTTGTGTCCAAAACAAAGTTTTGTTTACTCGATGAGCCATTTTCGCAGGTTATGCCCGTGCATGTTGAAACGTTGAAACAAATTATTAAAGACGAAAGTCAGTGTAAAGGGATTGTCATTACGGATCATCTTTATCAGCATGTGACTGAGATCTGCAATGAGTTGTATGTAATTGCAAATGGTAAAACTTACAAAACGCAAGAGGCTGAAGACTTGAAACGACTGGGTTATATTAGCTAATTGGGAGTTTGTTCTGATTGTGTACTTTCCCATATTTTCGGTTATTCATAATCCGTATGATTTAGCTGAAAATTGAAATTCTATTCTTTGCAAACTCGGCTTAATCGCTAGGATTTTGTATTTTCGACAAAATAAACCCAACAACCTCAATCTTATGAAACTGCGCGTATTTTCTTCCGCTTTAGTTTATTGCCTTTTTGCGCTTTTATTGGTCTCCTGCCAACAATCTTCAGTAAGTTATCGTCAGAAAATTGATTTACAAGGAGAGTGGCAATTTGCGTTGGATACCGCTCAACTCGGTATTGAACAACATTGGTATTCCATGGATTTGACAGATTCTCTGCAATTGCCCGGAACAACGGATTCCAATCACAAAGGCTTTCTGAACACCGATACCACAACGATGCATCTCAACCGGATTTATAAATATGAAGGGCCAGCCTGGTATCGCAAGAAAGTAGTTGTCACGGAAAATTTTGAAAATAAGCATGTTCAACTGGTTTTAGAGCGAACCAAATCGACCAAAGTTTGGATTGACAGCGTGTTGGTTGGTGGCTCGCATCTGCTACAGTCGCCGCAACAGTTTGATGTTTCGGACTATTTGGCGCCAGGCGAACATTTTATAACGGTGATGGTTAATAACGACCTGCCCTTGACTCCGTATGGAAACGTTCATATTTATTCCGACGATACACAAACCAACTGGAATGGTATCATCGGTCAAATATATCTCGAAGCTTCCGCAAGAACACATGTCAAAAATCTGCAGGTTTATCCGGATATTGATCAGCAAAAAATTGCAGTCAAACTGGAGATTGCTAATCCAATGCCCGAATCCAAACTGACCGTAGAACTGCAGGTGGAGAAAACGCTGGATGGGAAAGCCACTCGCCTGAAATCGCAAAAAATGAGCGTCGAATCGAAAAATGAAATCGAATTGGAATACCAGTTTGATGAGCCTTGTGATTTATGGGACGACTACCAGCAACCCATTTATCATTTAACAGCCGTGATATCAGCAGGCGATGCAGAGGAAGCGATGACTGTGCCTTTCGGGATGCGCAAGTTCGCAGCAAAAGGAACCCAATTTACCATTAATGGTCGCACCGTATTTTTGCGTGGAAAGCATGAAGCGGCTGTTTTCCCGTTAACCGGATTTACGCCGATGAACGTTGACGATTGGCGTCGGGTTTATCGCATCGCTAAAACTTACGGAATCAATCATTATCGTTTTCACACCTATTGTCCGCCAGAAGCAGCTTTCACAGCTGCAGACGAGGAAGGAATTTATCTGCAGGCGGAGTTGCCGTTTTGGGGAGGACTGGATGCGGATACCATTGCGGACATGCTCAAGGAAGAAGGTTTTGCCATGTTGAACGCTTATGCAAATCACCCTTCTTTTGTGATGTTTTCGCCCGGCAATGAAATTTGGAGTGGACATGATCGGGTTGAAAAGAATATCCTCGCTTTTAAAGAGTACGACAATCGCCCCTTGTACACGATGGGATCGAACGTAAATATTGGCTATCTGGCTCCGAAAGACTATAGCGACTTCTTTGTAGGAGCGCGGGTTCCGGAGCATGGCGATTCGATTTTAGGGCATGCTCGTTTGACTCATGCTTTTGCCGACGCGACCGATGGCGGAATTCTGAACACACAAACTCCGTCGACCGATGTCGATTTTGATTTTGCCGTTTCGCAGATACCGATTCCATTGATCAGTCACGAAATCGGGCAATACCAGATTTATCCGGATTACAGTGAAATTGATAAATATACCGGCGTTTTGCAGGCGCGTAATCTTGAAGTATTCCGCGATCGATTGGTGAAGGCGGGAATGGGTGAAATGGACAGTCAATTTCAGAAGGCCTCGGGAGCTTGGGCGGCGCTGTGCTACAAGGCAGAAATGGAAGCAGCTATCCGAACCAAAGGAATGGCTGGCTTTCAGTTGCTGGATTTGCAGGATTTTCCGGGGCAGGGAACTGCTCTTGTTGGGATTCTGGATGCTTTTATGGACAGCAAAGGAGTGATTACACCGGAAGCATGGAAGCAATCGTGCAATGATATTGTTTTGTTGGCTGAGTTCCCGAAATATTGCTGGACCAATCAGGAGACTTTTCAAGCCCAATTGGTCGTTGCTAACTATTCAAACAAAACCATCGATGGTAGTTTTGACTGGAAGTTGAGTCGTGCGGATGGTTCGGTGGTCGAACAGGGAAGTTTTGATGCGCTTCAAATTCCGGAAGGAGGACTTTCGTCTGTTGGCGAGCTTGACGTCAATTTAGCTGCGGTTGACAAAGCTTCCGAATTGAGTCTGGATATTTCGTTGCCGGGAACAGGCTATTCAAATACCTATCCAATTTGGATTTACCCGGCAGCTGGCAACCCGGAATTGCCATCAGATATTGTTGTTGCAGAAAAGCTCAGCGCTTCTGTTTTTGAAAAACTGCACAAGGGGGCAAAAGTGCTTTTGTTTCCCCAAACAGAAGATGTGAAAGACAACAGCGTGGCTGGACATTTTCCTCCTGAATTTTGGAATTATGGTATGTTTAAAGGAATCAGCGAATGGGTGAAAAAACCGGTTTCGCCGGGAACTTTAGGACTTTTGATGGATCCGAAACATCCGGTGTTCAATGATTTTCCAACCGATTTTCACACCAACTGGCAATGGTTTTCGATTATAAAGGCGAGTAATTCGCTTATCCTGGATAGTCTTCCCGAAAACTATTTGCCTATCGTTCAGGTTATCGATAATTTGGAGCGCGACCACAAGTTGGGGATGATTTTCGAATTCAAGGTCGGGAACGGTAGACTATTGGTTTGCATGTCTCAGTTGAACAAGTTGAGCGATAATCCTGAAGCCACGCAATTGTATCGCTCGATTATTCAATTCATGGAATCAGAAGATTTCAATCCAAAATTTTCAATATCCGACGATCAACTGAAAGCATTGTTTTATTAGTCTTTTCGGGCTTTTTGCGGAATTTTTTCTTTGTCTAGTGTTGATAGCCAGTGAAATGAAGGTGTTGTCAACTTAACTTTTTATGCCCTTCGTGTGTTTTTTGAGGAGTAGGGATATTTATTCTATCTTTAGCTTTCAAAGCAGAAATACATTTACAAACCATTTCTGGTGCACAATTTGAAGGCCCTGAAAATGGTTTTTTATTTGAACACTGGCCGAAGTGCCACACTTTCTTAGGAGGAAAACAGATGAATAGGAGTTGGAAATTAAGGTTGATTGGAATTGCAGTTTTTTTTGCATTTCTCATGGGGGCAGCCCCTGCTCAAGCACAAGATGTTCAGGAGAGCATGATTAAGTTTGGCCGGTTGCTCCGGTTAATCGATAGCTATTATGTAGACTCGACCAATGTGGACAAGTTAACGGACGAAGCAATCGTCGATTTGCTTTCGAAATTGGATCCGCACTCTGTTTATATTTCTAAAGAAGAAGTTGAAAAAATGAATGAGCCGCTCGTGGGAAGCTTCGAGGGAATCGGCATTTCATTCAATATTTTGCGCGATACTTTAATGGTGGTAACAACTATCCCCGGTGGACCATCTGAAAAAGTCGGGTTGATGCCCGGCGACCGCATTATGGTGGTCGACGGCAAGCCAATTGCTGGTGTCGGTCTTCAAAACAGCGATGTAATGGACATGCTACGCGGCGACAAGGGAACCCGTGTTGATCTGCAGGTTCAGCGTAACCGAGAGGTCAGCCTACTGGATTTCACGATTATTCGCGACAAAATTCCGCTTTACAGTTTGGACGCATCATACATGCTCAACGATCATACTGGTTACATCAAAATCAATCGCTTTGCAGCGACGACTACAGACGAGTTTGATACGGCAATTGCCGATTTGAAAAAGAATCCGGGCTTGGAAAACCTCGTTTTGGATCTTCGTGGAAATGGTGGTGGATACCTGAAAAAGGCGATTGAGTTAGCCGACCAGTTCCTGGGCCCCGATAAATTGGTGGTTTATACTGAAGGAAATAATGATCGTCGCAAAGATTACGAATCGAGCGCTGTGGGTGAATTTGAACACGGACGCTTGGTGGTGCTGATCGATGAAGGTTCTGCTTCAGCGAGTGAAATCGTTTCGGGCGCTATTCAGGATTGGGATCGCGGTCTGATTATCGGTCGTCGTTCGTTTGGAAAAGGACTGGTGCAACAACCATTCCCCTTAACCGACGGATCAGTTGTTCGATTGACTACAGCTCACTATTACACACCAAGCGGTCGCTGTATTCAAAAACCGTACGACAAAGGTGTGGAAGAATATCGAGAGGATTATCTGCACCGCTTCGAGAGTGGTGAATTGTTCTCAGCCGATAGTATTCATCTGGATAAAAGCCAGGTTTATTCAACCCTGGTAAATAAGCGTGAAGTTTATGGGGGCGGAGGTATTATGCCCGACGTTTTCGTTCCCCTGGATACAACTTCAAACTATGCTTTTTATAACCAGGTGATTCGTCGAAATATTCTGAATACAGCAATATTGACTTACCTGGACAGCAACAGGGAAACGATCAAGAATAAATACCCTGATTTTGCATCCTATGACAATAAATTCTCGATTGGCGATGAGTTCGTTGAAAATGTGATCGCTCAGGCTGCAGAAGAGAAAGTTGACAGCGATAAGGAAAGCATTGATTTTGCTCGACCGCTGATTAAAAAACTGGGAAAAGCTCTGATTGCACGTGATGTTTTCGGTACAAATTACTACTTCCAGGTCATCAACAAGGACGAAGAAATCATCAAGAAGGCTGTGGAGGTTCTTGAAAACAACTCGAACTACGAAAAAATTCTGGCTGAAAAATAAGAAATGAGCGAAACGATAACGAGTTGGCTGGTTGCCAACTGGGTGGAGGTAACAGGAACCATTCTTGGATTTGTCTACATTTTCCTGTCTATCAAACAAAATATTTTAACATGGCCGGTGGGATTACTCTCATCGGCTTTGTATGTGTATGTATTTTTCGTTGCCAAGTTTTACGCCGACATGGCGCTGCAGGTCTACTACGTTGTGGTCAGCCTCTACGGTTGGTATTTTTGGTTGAAAGGCAACCCGAAAGAAGATTCACAATTGGAAGTTAGCCAAACGCCGCAGAAGCTTTGGTTGTGGCTTGTTGGTGCGAGCGTGTTGTTTTTTGTACTGATTGAATTTGTACTGCAACATTATACGGATTCGCCGGTGCCAATGGGCGATGCGCTGACCACGGCATTGAGCCTGGTTGCCACCTGGATGCTCGCCCGAAAATACTTGGAACACTGGCTAATCTGGGTTTTTGTCGATTTCTTCTCGGCTGTATTGTATGCGATAAAAGGACTGTGGCCGACTTTCGTTTTATTCATGGTGTACACCGTTATGGCTTTTGTGGGCTACTTGAAATGGCGAAACGAGTTGAAAACACTCGAGTACGAATCAGTTTAACGCGAGAGTGATGAAGAAACTGATCGTCCTGACCGGACCGGAGTCAACCGCCAAGAGTACACTATCGAAAGATTTGGCAGAGCATTTCGTCGGAAAATATTACCCAGAATTCGCACGTACGTACCTGCAAGATAAAAGCGCTGATTACCATTACCAGTTTGAAGATGTTGAAGCGATTGCAAAGGGGCAATTGTCGCAATACCAGGAAGCTGTTGCCGGTGATTCAGCCTATGCGTTTTTCGACACCTGGTTAATCGTTACCAAAGTTTGGTTCGACTGGGTTTACAACAGACGTCCGGAATGGCTCGAACAATCCATTGCGGACTATCCGATTGGTTTGTACCTGTTGTGTAAACCCGATATTCCCTGGGAGCCCGATCCACTGCGGGAAAACGGCGGCGAAGTTCGCGAGAAACTCTACGAAATCTACAAGACAGAGTTGATACAACGCAATCTTCCTTTCGTTGAAATTGGTGGCGAAGGGGAGGAGCGATTGCAAAACGCGATCGCTGCAATAAATGGATTCAACTTTCGGTGATTGCCCCCGATTATATTTGCTTATCAAACGGAAAAAGGTGACTTTTGTTAGGTTCAGCAGTGCGGCTTTCGAGGCCGGCTGCTGCAAATTCGATACTAAAATTCAATGTTATGAAAATTGCATCTGATGTATTACAGCTCATTGGCAAAACCCCTCTGGTCAAACTGAATAAGCTGTCGAAAGATTGTTGTGCGCATGTTTATTTGAAGTTGGAATCTCAAAATCCAGGTGGTTCGGTGAAGGATCGGCTTTCATTGGCGATGATAAATGCTGCGGAAAGCCAGAATATCATCAATTCGGAAACGGTTATTATTGAACCGACAAGTGGAAATACAGGAATTGGTTTGGCGATGGTTTGTGCGGTACGCGGTTATCAACTGAAAATTGTCATGCCGGAAAGTGTCTCAGTTGAAAGGCGGATGTTGCTGAATGCTTACGGCGCGGAGTTGGTGCTGACTTCACCCAAAGGCGGCATGAAGGAAGCAATTGCCAAAGCGGAAGAATTGGCTGCTGAGATCGATAATTCATTCATACCGATGCAATTTGAAAACCCGGCAAATGTGGAAATGCACCGGAAGACTACGGCGCAGGAAATCTGGAACGACACCGAAGGCAAAGTTGACCTCTTTGTGGCGGGTGCTGGAACAGGCGGTACAATTACCGGCGTTTCTGAAGCGCTGAAAGAGTTGAAGCCATCGGTTTACACGGTTGTTGTGGAACCAACCAACTCTTCGGTTTTGGCAGGAAATCCTCCGGGGGCGCATAAGATCCAGGGAATTGGGCCTGGATTTATCCCCGGCGTTTTAAATACGAAATCATACAACGAAGTATTCCCGGTTGCCGACGATGTTGCCTTTGAAACAGCCCGGTCTCTCGCAAAAGAAGAAGGCGTATTGTGTGGTATTTCTTCGGGCGCAAATGTTTATGCGGCGCTGCAAATAGCAAAGCGCGAGGAAAACAGAGACAAGCACTTGGTTGTTATTGTTTGCGATACAGGAGAGAGATATTTAAGTACAACCCTTTTTAACGACGATAAAAATGCATTCTGATAGTTCAATTTTATCCAAAATAAATAATACGGTTGAGTTGCTGGCCGATTCAACATCGTATAATTCGGTTTGCCGCGAGCATCGGTTGGGAGAGCCGGTGCCTTCATCCGAAAAGTTAGGGACAATAGTCAACATGATCCGGGAGATTCTTTTTCCGGGTTTCTTCGGGAACACCAGTTTGAGGCCCAATACAGTTCGCCATTACATGGGTGTGTATCTCGATGAGTTGTTCACCCTTTTGTCTGAACAGATTTTGGCCGGATTGTGCTTCGAATGTGAAGACCGGAAAAGCATTGACTTTAAAGAACAAGAGAAATATGCTCAGAGTCTGGCGGCCGACTTCATCGCTTTTTTACCT
The DNA here is from genome assembly GCF_003610535.1 of Mangrovibacterium diazotrophicum. Lineage (NCBI taxonomy): Bacteria > Pseudomonadati > Bacteroidota > Bacteroidia > Marinilabiliales > Prolixibacteraceae > Mangrovibacterium > Mangrovibacterium diazotrophicum. The sequence continues at coordinate 52,931 of NZ_RAPN01000001.1, forward strand.
GAAATCCGACGGATTTTGGTTACTGATGTTGAAATCGCTTTTGTTGGCGATCCGGCAGCAAAAAGTCGGGGAGAGGTGATTTACTGCTACCCGGCTGTTCGGGCTATTTCGAACTACCGCATTGCACATCGTTTGATGCAATTGGGAGTGCCGCTCATTCCCAGAATTATCTCGGAAATGGCTCACTCCGAAACAGGCATCGACATTCACCCGAAAGCGGAAATTGGCGAATCATTCACAATTGACCACGGAACAGGTGTGGTAATTGGTTCGACCTGTATTATCGGTAATAATGTGAAACTCTATCAGGGGGTTACGTTGGGTGCCAAAAGTTTTCCGCTGGACGAGCAAGGCAACCCGATAAAAGGTGTTCCGCGTCACCCGATTGTGGAAGATAACGTGATCATTTACGCACAGGCGACTATTTTAGGTCGGATTCGGATTGGTCACGACTCTGTTATTGGTGGTAACGTATGGGTTACAAATAATGTGGCACCGAACTCGAAAGTGCTTCAATTTAAAGCGCGCGAAAGCTCCTTTAAGGATGGAGCGGGCATCTAAAAAATCAAAAAAGAATGATTGAAACATACCAATTGGTCGCGACGACCTATGCCGGTCTGGAAGACGTATTGGCACAGGAACTGATGGCCATGCAGGCCGACGATGTCCAGGTGGCTCGTCGTGCCGTTTATTTTTCCGGTGATCTGGAGATGGTTTACCGGGCTAATTATACCTTGCGTACAGCACTGAAAGTTTTGGTGAATGTGCGAACGTTTAAGATTCTCCAGGTTGATGATTTGTATCACCAGGCTTTGAAAATCAAGTGGGAAGATTATTTCGATTCCGATAAAACATTTGCAGTTCAAAGTGTGGTATTTAGTGATTTATTTCAGAACTCCATGTTTGCATCCTTGCGCTTGAAAGATGCTATTGTGGATCGATTCCGGAAAGTCGGTGGGAGACGCCCCTCTGTTGATACAAAAATTCCGCAGGTGATCGTGAATTTGCATATTGCCAATAATGCCTGTACCATTTCGCTGGATAGTAGCGGTGAATCACTTCACAAGCGAGGATATCGCCTGGGACGACACGAAGCTCCGATAAGCGAAGTGTTGGCTGCCGGTATGCTGAAGCTTTCCGGATGGGACGGTGTTCAACCTCTGGTTGATCCGATGTGCGGTTCGGGAACGATCGTAATCGAAGCGGCAATGATGGCTAAAAATGTGTTGCCAGGTGAAGTTGGACGAAGCTATGCTTTCGAGAACTGGAAAGATTTCGACAAAAAAGCGTTCGATCAAATCAAGAGTGCAACTGATCATCAGGATGTGGATGTGAAAATTTACGGATCAGATATCGATCGTCGCAATATTGATAATGCCTTTAAGCATGCCGAAAAAGCGCAGGTCGACGATATTCTGCGATTGAAGGTTTCCGATTTTAAGGAACTCGATAAGAAGTCTGATTCTGATTTTTTGATTTTCAATCCGCCGTATGGTGAGCGATTACAGGCGGGAGACCAGGATTTTTACAGCATGATTGGTGAAAAGTTGAAGCATGGCTTCCAGGGTGCAACAGCCTGGATTATTTCGACCAACGAGTGTTTGAAATGGATTGGCTTGAAACCGGCTCAAAAGATTCCGCTTTTTAACGGGAGCCTTTCGTGTAGTTTCCGCAAGTACGAGTTGTACCAGGGATCGAAAAAGAATTAGAGTGATTATTTAATTTGGACTCAATACCAAATAAGAAAGCCCGGATAGCTCCGGGCTTTTCTTTTAACCATTATATTGAAAACTGTATTTGCAAAAGGAAAGGTATTCAGAATTACTTTTCGAACGGATTTGGATAATTAGGAATTTCATCATGAATACCGAAAAGATTCTTTGCGTAACCAACGATGGATAATTTGAACTAAGGAACTTTTGAACTAAGGATTTGTCAGTATTAACGCACGATCTTTATTTGCTAACTTATCTTTTAAAATATCTTTTGTCTGTTTTAGTTTTTGTTATTCCATTTCAGCCATTTTCCGAAGTATTGCCGATGCTTTTTCGCTGTAGTAGCCATTGTTTTCGGCAATGCGCTGGAATTGTTTGAAAGCTTTTCTTCGGTTATCGTTTTGCAGGTAGCAAAGTGCAGCGTACCATTGTGCTTGTTCGATAAACAGGTTGTTTCTTTCTTTGATTACCTGGTTGTAGGATCTGATCGCGTTGTCGAACTGTCCGAGTTCCTGGTAAGCCATCCCCTGGTAGAAGTTACCCACCGGGTTGGAGGCGTCTGTTTTCAGGATTTCTTCGAACAAGCCTACTGCTTCGGCATATTCAGCCTGGTTATATTTATGGAGTGCGATGCTGATTTGGCTGTCCAGGTCACTGTTGTTTGAACGGAAGATACCGGTTGCTTCATAAGGTCTGAAAAACTGGCTGTAAAGCTCTCGTTCGTTGGTGACTTTGTTTCGGCTCAACAGGCTGGTAATACTGATCAGCAGGATGAGCGAGGCAGCAATTGTAGCCACAGCAATGCGTGAATTCGGGATTCGTGCGATGAATGATCTTTCTTTGCGTTTTTCCTTGATGATATCTTTGCTGATGCGGTCAAGTTTATCACGCAGATGCATTACATCTTTTTCCAGCAGGGCAGTGTCAATTTCGCGGTGCAGATCAAGTTCTGCAACTAAATCAGGATTGTTTGATAGTTCTGATTCAAAGGAAGCCAATTCGTCTTCGGAAAGCTCCATATTCAGGAACTGGTCAATTTCCTCGATTTTACGGGATGTGGAAGACTCGGTTTGCTGGATGGATGCCAGGGTTGCCCGCAGGTCCATAATGTCGGTTTCAGCTGTTGCCAGGTCAATTTCCCGGTGCAAGTCAACATCTTTGAATAAACCTTCATTGATGGCCAGTTCACTTTCAAAATCTTTCAGTGAATCAGGGTCTAAATCCTGGTAGATGTACTGGTCAATCTCTTTAGAACTGAACTCGTGAGCCGGCATGTTTGCAGAGATCTGCTGCAGGTTTGCTCTCAGGTCGGCGATATCTTTCTCTGCCATTGCTTGCTGTACTTCAGCAAAGATAGCTTCGTCGAAAGGTGTAAGTTCAAATTCTTCGTCGTTTGATTGACTTTCCTGGAATTGTTCTTTGTAGTACTGGTGAATGTTTTCTTTTTCAGCGACACGATGTTGTGCCAGGTGCAGTTTTGGTAAACTTTGCCCGAAGTTAATAATATCGCTGATGTCGACCGGTGACTTAAATTCTTTGAAAGATGACATGTCTTCAGATAATTCGAAGCTGTAGTTTTGCCCTTCAGCAACAACGAAGTCTTCCAATTCTTCTTCAGATTCCTGTTTTGCAATTGCTTGCAGGCTGCTGCGTAAATCCATGATGTCAGTTTCCTGGATGGCTGCTTCAATGTCCAGGTGAAGTTCCATTTCTTCCTCCACGTCAGGATTGATGGCCATTTCTGCATTGAAATCTCTTAGCTCGTCGCCGGTCAACTCCTGGCTAAGATATCGGTCAATGTATTCGGTTATGTTTGATTTACGTATCATCTTTCTTTAATTTTTCTTATTAAGCACACACAAAGAACAGTTTGAGTCGTTTTGCTATTTTGTAGTGTTAATTTATCAGTATGAAAAACTATGACTTTTATTTGATGTCAAATACTACAAAATACTTCGATAAAATACAGTGAGAAATACGTTTTGAGATACAGTGAGAAAATTATCGTAACTACTTGTTTGCCATTAGATGGAAATATTTTGCTTTTAGTTTAAATCCGTACTTTAATTTATAATTTATTGAAGCTGTGGATTTTATTTCCAGTTGGCATAAGGTAGTCGTTCGATTTTACTAGTCAAGGTCTTCAACGTAGATGTCAATATCTTTACTGATTCCGCCTTTAACTTCGTTTAATTCATTTTTTGTTAATACTTCGAATGAATCAAAAATGTTTTTTTCGTTGTTAGCAAATAAAGTTTTCATTACTTTTAAATTTTAATGGTTAATACTTAAAAATTCCTTAATTATCCTTGTTCGCTTTTTTATTCGGGAAATAGGGAAAAGGTAACCCCACAAAAAGAGAGAAAAATGAAAAAAATAAACAGCACTAGGCTTAAATCACTCATAATGAGTGTTTTTGGTTTTATTTTTTTCTTAGTTTTTTTACAATTTCATCCGATTTCTAACGGAGAATAGTTGAAATGGTTGTCGTTTAGGCAATAGATGCTGTTGGTGTAAGAGGTTTGATAGAAATATAATCTTATAAGGTCTAGTTTTTTGAAAAACCAATTTTGTAGTATTTTATTCGGTTTTAAGAATACATCCAGGTCGACGATATTCTGCGATTGAAGGTTTCCGATTTTAAGGAACTCGATAAGAAGTCTGATTCTGATTTTTTGATTTTCAATCCGCCGTATGGTGAGCGCTTGCAATCGGGAGACCAGGATTTTTACAGCATGATTGGTGAGAAGCTGAAGCATGGCTTCCAGGGTGCAACAGCCTGGATTATTTCGACCAACGAGTGTCTGAAATGGATTGGCTTGAAACCGGCTCAAAAGATTCCGCTTTTTAACGGGAGCCTTTCGTGTAGTTTCCGCAAGTACGAGTTGTACCAGGGATCGAAAAAGAATTAGAGTGATTATTTAATTTGGACTCAATACCAAATAAGAAAGCCCGGATAGCTCCGGGCTTTTCTTTTAACCATTATATTGAAAACTGTATTTGCAAAAGGAAAGGTATTCAGAATTACTTTTCGAACGGATTTGGATAATTAGGAATTTCATCATGAATACCGAAAAGATTCTTTGCGTAACCAACGATGGATAATTTGAACTAAGGAACTTTTGAACTAAGGATTTGTCAGTATTAACGCACGATCTTTATTTGCTAACTTATCTTTTAAAATATCTTTTGTCTGTTTTAGTTTTTGTTATTCCATTTCAGCCATTTTCCGAAGTATTGCCGATGCTTTTTCGCTGTAGTAGCCATTGTTTTCGGCAATGCGCTGGAATTGTTTGAAAGCTTTTCTTCGGTTATCGTTTTGCAGGTAGCAAAGTGCAGCGTACCATTGTGCTTGTTCGATAAACAGGTTGTTTCTTTCTTTGATTACCTGGTTGTAGGATCTGATCGCGTTGTCGAACTGTCCGAGTTCCTGGTAAGCCATCCCCTGGTAGAAGTTACCCACCGGGTTGGAGGCGTCTGTTTTCAGGATTTCTTCGAACAAGCCTACTGCTTCGGCATATTCAGCCTGGTTATATTTATGGAGTGCGATGCTGATTTGGCTGTCCAGGTCACTGTTGTTTGAACGGAAGATACCGGTTGCTTCATAAGGTCTGAAAAACTGGCTGTAAAGCTCTCGTTCGTTGGTGACTTTGTTTCGGCTCAACAGGCTGGTAATACTGATCAGCAGGATGAGCGAGGCAGCAATTGTAGCCACAGCAATGCGTGAATTCGGGATTCGTGCGATGAATGATCTTTCTTTGCGTTTTTCCTTGATGATATCTTTGCTGATGCGGTCAAGTTTATCACGCAGATGCATTACATCTTTTTCCAGCAGGGCAGTGTCAATTTCGCGGTGCAGATCAAGTTCTGCAACTAAATCAGGATTGTTTGATAGTTCTGATTCAAAGGAAGCCAATTCGTCTTCGGAAAGCTCCATATTCAGGAACTGGTCAATTTCCTCGATTTTACGGGATGTGGAAGACTCGGTTTGCTGGATGGATGCCAGGGTTGCCCGCAGGTCCATAATGTCGGTTTCAGCTGTTGCCAGGTCAATTTCCCGGTGCAAGTCAACATCTTTGAATAAACCTTCATTGATGGCCAGTTCACTTTCAAAATCTTTCAGTGAATCAGGGTCTAAATCCTGGTAGATGTACTGGTCAATCTCTTTAGAACTGAACTCGTGAGCCGGCATGTTTGCAGAGATCTGCTGCAGGTTTGCTCTCAGGTCGGCGATATCTTTCTCTGCCATTGCTTGCTGTACTTCAGCAAAGATAGCTTCGTCGAAAGGTGTAAGTTCAAATTCTTCGTCGTTTGATTGACTTTCCTGGAATTGTTCTTTGTAGTACTGGTGAATGTTTTCTTTTTCAGCGACACGATGTTGTGCCAGGTGCAGTTTTGGTAAACTTTGCCCGAAGTTAATAATATCGCTGATGTCGACCGGTGACTTAAATTCTTTGAAAGATGACATGTCTTCAGATAATTCGAAGCTGTAGTTTTGCCCTTCAGCAACAACGAAGTCTTCCAATTCTTCTTCAGATTCCTGTTTTGCAATTGCTTGCAGGCTGCTGCGTAAATCCATGATGTCAGTTTCCTGGATGGCTGCTTCAATGTCCAGGTGAAGTTCCATTTCTTCCTCCACGTCAGGATTGATGGCCATTTCTGCATTGAAATCTCTTAGCTCGTCGCCGGTCAACTCCTGGCTAAGATATCGGTCAATGTATTCGGTTATGTTTGATTTACGTATCATCTTTCTTTAATTTTTCTTATTAAGCACACACAAAGAACAGTTTGAGTCGTTTTGCTATTTTGTAGTGTTAATTTATCAGTATGAAAAACTATGACTTTTATTTGATGTCAAATACTACAAAATACTTCGATAAAATACAGTGAGAAATACGTTTTGAGATACAGTGAGAAAATTATCGTAACTACTTGTTTGCCATTAGATGGAAATATTTTGCTTTTAGTTTAAATCCGTACTTTAATTTATAATTTATTGAAGCTGTGGATTTTATTTCCAGTTGGCATAAGGTAGTCGTTCGATTTTACTAGTCAAGGTCTTCAACGTAGATGTCAATATCTTTACTGATTCCGCCTTTAACTTCGTTTAATTCATTTTTTGTTAATACTTCGAATGAATCAAAAATGTTTTTTTCGTTGTTAGCAAATAAAGTTTTCATTACTTTTAAATTTTAATGGTTAATACTTAAAAATTCCTTAATTATCCTTGTTCGCTTTTTTATTCGGGAAATAGGGAAAAGGTAACCCCACAAAAAGAGAGAAAAATGAAAAAAATAAACAGGACTAGGCTTAAGTCACTCATAATGAGTGTTTTTAGTTTTATTTTTTTCTTAGTTTTTTTACAACTTCATTCGAATGCGGGTGCTCAGGGATCGAAGACAGCAGTTTCACTGGAGGATACTATTAAAGCAAAGCAATATAATAAAGAAGGTATTTTAGCTGGTCGGCTGGGCGATTTTGAATTATCGAGAGATTATTTTGAAAAACTTAAGGAAATTAGAGAAATACAGTACGGTGCAAATTCGCATAGGCTAGCGGGGACGCTTATTAATATTGGTATTCAAAATAAGAACTTAGGGGATTACGACAAAGCTATTGATGATTACTTAGAGGCTGAAAAACTATACATCCGTGAATATTCCTCGGAGTATCCTAGATTGGGCTTTGTTTATGGAAACTTGAGTACTATCTATAAGATTAAAGGAGATTATTTAAAAAGCTATGAATATAGCGTAAATGCATTAAGGTTATTTTCGAAGGAACCTGATCATTATTATTCAGGGATGATATTATCTCAAGCTGGTATTGCAGAATCGTTGTTCTCATTAAAACGATATGAAGAGGCGATCAAACTATGCGAAGAGCACATGGGGCAGGTTACCGATGACGTCAAATACTACTACTCCAGTTTGCTTGCAAGGATCTATTCAGAGCTTGGTGAAATAGATCTGGCTGAGCAATATTACCACGAGACGTTTGCTCTGCAAAAAAAGACTGGAGGAATTAACAGTTACGATTTAGGTATTGAATATACGGATTACGTCAAGTTTTTACTTTCAATAAAAAAATATGACGATATTCCTCGTTATAATGATTTGTCGGAGGAGATAATCGCAAAATACTTTACAAAGAAAAGCATTCAGTATGCGTCAGTCATGCTAAACTACGCTGATTATTACTCATTGCGATATTCTGAAGCCAGTTATTTGTCTGACTTTAATCTGAAAAAGCAGGATGATTTCTACAAAGCGCTGGATTTTTATCAAAAATCAATTATCGCAGCAACAGGTACATTTGAGAATACAGATCCTAAATCCAATCCGACGGTTGAGCAGTCTGTTTCAGAACTTCAGTTGTTGGAAATACTGAAGAAAAAAGCGCAGTGTTTTTCAGCATTGGGAGATCTGAAACTGAATATGAATAAAAAGAACGAAGCGGTTGACTATTACAAATCGGGGCTTGATGCGATGGAGTTGGCAATAGAATTGGTTCATCAGATCAGGACGGGGTTTGTTTCCGAAGATAGTCGACTTTTTCTTTCGGAAAACCAGCAGTCAACTTTCGTAGAAGCGGTGAATTTAAGTTATAAACTTTACAAGCAAACAGGAGATGAGTCGTACGTAGCAAAAGGTTTTGAGCTGACAGAGAAAAGTAAGTCGGCAAGCTTTCTCGCGGCAGTGAAAGATTCCAGGGCAAAACAATTTGGCGGCATCCCGGATAGCTTACAGAGTCGGGAAGATGTACTAAAAATCAATATCTCCAATTATAAGCAAATGCTATATGAAGAGAGTCAGCAGGAAAGCCCGGATTCAATAAAATTGGCATTATATAGTAGTAAGGTATTCTACTACTCGGAGAAATACACTCAACTGGTGCAGTTATTAGAAGATTCGTTTCCGAATTATTACTCGTTCAAATATGCTAATGAAGTCGCCAATCTGGATGAAATCAGGAATCGTATAAAAAATCACGATGCAATTGTTGAATATTTAATTGATGAACCTAAGGAGGGGCAGTATTCAGGGGGCTTGTTCCGGTTTGTTATCACAAACAAGGAGTTTAGTTTTTCAAGGACACCAATTGATTCTACATTTATGAATCGAATTGAATTTGTCTACCAGTTCTTGACCAGTTCGAATTATCAGTACACTACAAAAGCGGATTATCAGCACTACGCTGGATCAGCATATGAATTATATCGAGACTTGTTCGCTAATTTGAATCAAGACCTGGAAGGAAAGAATTTGGTGGTTATTCCGGACGATAAATTATCGTACATCCCGTTTGACGCTTTGTTGTACGAGCAGCCAGACACATCGGTGATGAACTTTCGGAATTTACCTTACTTGATCAAGAAGCATTCGATTAGCTATACTTACTCGACGACGTTGCTGTTTGAATATTTTGAGCAGAAGAAAAAAGCAGATCATGGTCTTTTAGCCTTCGCTCCGAGTTATGTGAATGATAATCGGGATTACACGGAAGTCGCTGAATTTCGGGCGGGTTTGTTGCCGTTGCAGGCTGTTGATAAAGAAGTCGAGTATGTCAGTGAATTTATGAGTGGTGATATTTTTAAGGACTCGTTGGCACAAGAGACTCGTTTTAAACAATTGGCTAAAGATTACGATGTCTTGCACCTGGCTATGCATACGATCATGAATGACACTTTGCCAATGTATTCGAAACTGGCCTTTGCGAAGCCCACGGCGGACGAAAAAGAAGACGATGGTTGGTTGAATACCAGCGAAATTTATAATATGCAGCTAAACGCCCGAATGGCCGTGCTTAGTGCGTGTAACACAGGTAGCGGAAAGATGCAAAAAGGGGAAGGTGTAATGAGCTTGGCTCGCGGATTCTTGTATGCCGGTTGTCCCTCTATAATAATGACGCTTTGGGAAGTTGAAGATGAGTCGGGAGCTGAAATTATGCGGAGTTTTTACCGATTCCTTTCCAATGGTAAAAATAAAGCTGATGCACTGCGATTGGCGAAACTGGAGCATATCGAAAATGCAGATCCTTTGAAGGCGCATCCTCACTTTTGGTTGGCCTATGTTGCCGTAGGTAATACATCTCCTCTGTTTATGGGAAAAGACCTTTATTTTATCGGAATCGTCGTTGTAATCATCCTTGCATTGGTGGTAGATCAGCTGAGACGCAGAAAAAAGAAGATACGTAATGGATAGCCCAATAATAAAAAAGTCTTCATGGATTCCATGAAGACTTTTTTATTGGTACCGAGTAAAACGATTTTACAGGTTATTCTCCAATATCTTTTTGTATTCAATGTCTTGTTTAATACTTTTTACCAAGTATTCTTTGCACTTGTATTTGCGTTTCTTTGCGTACTTTTCGCTTTGGAATCCCATGACTTGAGCGATTTGTTTTAGCGGAACTTTATCGAAGAACATCTGAAGTACTTTTTGGCAGTCAGTTCCCAGGTTCTTAAAATGCTTTTGATACAAACGATATTTTTCGTTCATATCTGCTGTGGCTTCAAAAGCATTGTCGTAAATATCCGCGTGAAATTCGTGGTTGTCTTGAATCTTTTCACGTTCGTTTTTGCGCTTTTCAAGCTGTTTTAGCCAAAGAAAGCGACAAACAGAGTACAGGTATGTCTCGAATGAACAATCCAGCACCAAATCGTTCGATTTCAGTTTACGATAAATAATAATGATCGCTTCCTGAAAAATATCATTCGAGTCGTCATCATCTCCACTATTCTTTTTGATAAAGAAATTGATTTTATAAAAGAAGTTTTTATAAATGTATTGGAGAATTAAGTTATCATTCCTAAGAATCCCGTGCAGGAGTTCTTCATTCGTATAGTTTACCATATCATTCTCTTTCTGAATTTAAAAAAATTAAAGCCCCAGATTCAACTAATACAATAGAGGAAATCAAGCAATCCAAATTCTTTTGAAATTCCTGGTTAAATATGTCTATAAATTGTTTAAAAAACAAGTAGATAGAGGCAAAATTTTTGTTGAGAAGTGCTGGTGATTTAGGATTCATTAACAAACTGAAGTAGATTAATGAGTTGATTGCTATAGATTTCAGCCATTTACTATAACACTATTTATTTTGTTAATTCTTTCTCTGAATTTCTTAATGTTTACCTAGAAAGCTTTATTCGATAGGGATTTTTATACCGAGCGGGGCAATCGGGGTGGTGGGATAGGGAGATAAAAAATAAAAGGTAGACCCTCTGGCCTACCTTTTCTCACTAAACTAACTAACCTAACTAAACCTAAACTTATGAAAAAAAACGTATCACAAAGATATGCTCTAAAACAGTAAAAGAGTTGAAAAATTTGTTAATTGATGTTAAAAGAGTGTTCTTTTTACACAAAGGCTGATTATTGGGCCACAAATGTGTAAGAAATAAAGCCTTTTTGGAGTGACGGCGCGTCGTTTTTCGCGTTAAAGATGGTTCGAAGTGCTGCTTGCAATGCATATTCCGGAAGCATTGGGTCCGAAATACCCGAATAGGGGCGTAGTTGCGCTTTGATGACTTTACCCGATGGAGCAACCCAAATGTCTACTGTTATTTTTCCTCCTCCGCGTGCCAAGTAAACCGGGATAGGAAGCTTGACGTGATAGCGATCCTCGAGGTTGTAATGGATGTTACTTTCTCCGGAGTAGATCGTATTGGAAATTTTATCGGGATCCATGCCTTCTGTCGTTTCTTCGGGCATTTGAATCTGCTTCATTTCCGGTATTTCCTTCGATAATTGCTTGTTCACATCAGCGACTAGCTTTTGAGCTTCAGCAATCTCCCGTTGATAGTCCTCGTCAAAAAAAGGATCCTTCTTCGCTGCGTCATTGACTGCGCGGTTACTTCTGCTGGTTTGGGACGCGGAGCTCTGATCGTTTGCAGGGGTATTCTCGTCTTCGTGTTGCTCCTTCGCCTCCTCTTTGGTCTCGGGTTGAATTTCGGGTTGACTGAAATCGATGACAATCTCCTCCTCCTTTACTTCTCCTTCAATTTTAACATTGGCCAGTAGGATTGCACCCAAAAGCAAAATGTGAAATGCGAGAGTGCCTATTATGCCGTAGATATTATCGTGATATAATTTTCTTAATCGCTGCATGGAGGGCAAAGTTATAATATGGAAATCAATTTTATTATTAAAAAGTACAAGCTACAACTTAATTTTAGCTACTTTGAAAATAATTTAAGCAGGCAAACTTTAGTTTTTTTAGGAGGTCTTCCTAATTTTAGTATTTGGTAAGTCGAATGGGCGCAAAATCGTACATATTATTTATTTTCCTTTTGGCCTTGGTGATTCAAGCGCAGGGTGAACATTTTCTACCTGATACAACAGCTACCACTTCTTCTCAAAATGCGATGTTCCCGGATAGTGTTACCGACAAAATCAAGCAAAATAGTTTCACACGTTTTGTTTATGAACGGATCGTTAGTGAGAAAAGCCATTCGAACGAACTCTTCGACCAATATGAACGTCTGGAGAGCCTGGAAGGGAAGAAAATCGCATCAATTACGATAAAACAGCTGGATATTTTCGGACCAACGTTCGAGGATACTGCGAAGGTAACCGATGTTGGGATTGAAAAGTTTGCGAACAAAGTACACACGCGGACGAGCGAACGGATTATTCAAAAGAATATCCTTTTTCATGTGGGCGACGAGTTGGATCCGGAGCGCATCCTGGAAAATGAGCGTATTATCCGTTTGCTGCCTTTTATAAAGGATGTTCGTATTCGCGCGAAGGTGAGCGCTATGGACACCTCATATGTGGAAATGACGGTAATTACGAAAGACGTGTTTGCCTTTGGGATGCGGGCCCGGTTTCGGTCGGTTGACTCCGGTGAAATTGAAATGTACAACCAGAATATTTGGGGGGCTGGTCACCAGATTGCAGCTGCCGCTGTTACCAGTGTTGATGAAGAGCCAAATGTAGGATTCGAATCGTCCTATTCCATCAACAACATCCGCGGGCATTTTGTGAACCTCTCCTTGGCGTACGCAAATACTTACAGGCGCGAAGGCGTTTTGCTGGATGCCGAAAAGCAATTTCTTCGAACTAGTACGAAATGGGGTGGTGGTTTGGTTTCTTACAGGCTTTTCAGATCAGATCGTTTTTACGAGAACGATGCGCTGCGTTTTGAAGAACCTTTGGATTACAGATCGTTCGATGCCTGGGCAGGGTATGCTTTTCAGGTTGGCGGAAATACCTCGCAGGATAATTTGCAGCTTGTTTTGGCTGGGAGGTACCGGAATTTGAACTTTTACGAACGTCCGGATCCGGGGGAAGATAACAACCAACTCTTTTCGAATTCGAACTTCTACATGGCAAGTATCGCTTTGTCGCGTCGCTATTACATTCGCGACCACCACATTTTGGGATACGGAATCACGGAAGATATTCCGAAAGGTTTTCTCCACGAATTTGTGCTCGGATTCGACGATAATGAGGCCACCGATCGCTGGTATTCTCATTTGTATTTTTCATCCGGAAACCTCATTAATTACAAACCTTCGTATATGTTTTTATCGGTGGGATTGGGCAGTTTTTTTAATGCAAATCGGATGGAGCAAGGGCAGTTTGAATTGAACTGGAACTACATTAGCCGGCAGTTTCGGATGGGGGCACAGTTGGGGCGCCAGTTTTTGAAGCTTCGCTATGTATACGGAATCAATCGTTTTGACCAGGAGAACCTGACATTGAAAAATAACTACGGGATTCGCGGATTTTATTCTGACGAAGCGCTTGGACAGCAGCGTTTGGTGTTGAGTACCGAAACGGTCATTTTCCAACGAAAGAGCATCTTGAATTTCAATTTTGCTTTTTTTGGCTTTGCAGACCTCGGGATAATTGGATCTGCTGATGAGAATATTTTTACGCAGAATTATTATACAGGAATTGGCGGTGGTGTTCGCTTGCGAAACGAAAGTTTAATCTTCCGCACCATTCAGCTTCGACTTTCATTTTATCCGGGGCACCCGCCTGATGCCAGTGGCTTTGGCTTTAGTTTGCGCGAGTTGAGTGGAACCAGTTTTTACAGCTTTCAACCTCGCAAACCAGAACCCCTTCAGTATAAATAATATTGGGTAACCGAACTTGTGAGAAACAAAAAATCTACCTGCTTGGAGTGAAACGAAAGTTCCAGACAGGTAGATTTTTTTGAAAGTAGAGGAATTTTAGAACGCCTGGCTAATATTTTGCTTTTGTGGCGACTCCTTCAAATAATCGAAAAAGTACTGGCTGATTTTTTGCATCAGGTGTACCCGGTCTTTACCGCGAACATTGTGTTCGTGCGTTGGGTAAGCGAAGAAATCAACCTGCTTGTCTTGCTCAATACATTCACGTAAAAACTTCATGCTGTGTTGCATGACAACCGTTTCGTCCTGAACGCCGTGAATCAGCATGAGTTTGCCCTGCAAGTCGGCGACATGGTTCAGCATGTTCGATTCGTTGTAGCCTTCAGGGTTTTCCTGCGGGGTGTCCATGTAGCGTTCGCCGTACATCACTTCGTACATGTCCCAATCCACAACCGGGCCACCGGCCACGCCAACTTTGAAGGTCTCCGGTTGGCGAGTCATCAGGTTCAGTGTCATAAAACCACCAAAACTCCAACCATGCACGCCAATTCTGTTTTGATCGACATAAGGCAGACTTTTCAGGTATTCAATGCCCTTCATTTGGTCTTTCGTTTCCTCAATCCCAAGCTGGCGGTGAATAACTTCTTCGAAGGCCTGGCCACGGTTGGCTGATCCACGACTATCGACGGTGAACAGAATATAGCCTTGCGAAGCCATATAGTAAAACCACCAATCGGCAGCGTTGTGCCAGGTGTTTCTCACCAGCTGAACATGAGGACCTCCGTACACATAAACAATGGTCGGGTATTTTTTATTCGGGTTGAAATTCGTTGGCAGAATCATTCGTGCATACAAATCGGTTGTACCGTCGGCGGCCGTCAGTTTAACGATTTTATTTTCTCCCAGTTGATAGTCCGCTAAGGTATTTTCAGCTTTCGAAATATTATAGACGAGCTTTCCGCTACTTGTCAACAAATCGGTTTGACCTGGATTCTCATCGGCCGACCACTTGTCGGTAAAATAGGTGAAAGAAGGAGAGAAGTCGGCATCGTGCGTTCCTGCTTCGGAATCCAGTTTCTCAATAGCGCCGTTTTTGATGTTGACGCGGTAGATGTGACGGTCCAGCGGGCTTTCTTTAGTTGCTTGAATGTACGCGTAATTTTCCTTGGCATCGGTGCCGTAGAACTCGGTTACTTCCCAGTCTCCTTTGGTCAGTTGCTTGATAAGCTTCCCGTCGGTATTGTACAGATAAACGTGGAACCAGCCGTCGTTTCTGGTCCAGTAGTAAAATTGGTTGTCGTTGGTTTTCGAAAACAGAATTGGGTGCTGCGGTTCAACGTAAGTCGAGCGGCTTTCTTCCAATATCGTTTTAACTTTCTCGCCACCGGCAACGCGGTATTGATTAAGCTGCATGTGGTTTTGCTCACGGTTCAACTCGGCCATATAAATGAATTCTTCATTTGGTCCCCAGCTGATGTTGGTCAGGTAATGGTCGTCTGGTCCCCCTGATTTCAGGTAGGTTGTTTCGCCGGTTTCGGTGTTGTAAATTCCCAAAGTAACCTGGTGGCTGGTCATGCCGGCCATTGGGTATTTAACAGGTGTTTCTTCTGCCTCGCAAGTCATAAAATCCACCAGAGGATAGTCTTTTACCATACTTTCGTCCTTGCGGTAAAAAGCCAGGTATTTGCCCGACGGGGACCAGAAAGTGCCTTTTTCAATACCAAATTCGCGGCGGTGAACATAGCGCCCGCAAACGATTCCTTCTTGTGTTTCGTTTGTTACCTGCATCTCTTTTCCACCTTTCAAAATGAACAGGTTTTGACCTTTTACGTAGGCTACTGATTGCCCTTCAGCACTAAAATCGGGCACTTCTGCGCCTTCGGGGATTTCCAGTGCGCATTCGAATTGACTGTTTTTGAGATTGAAAACAGAAATTGTATTTCCTGAATTAAATACCAGCTCATTCGCATTTTGAGTAGTGAATGCAGGGATTCTCGCGAAATCAATTTCTTTTTTGGATGCAGCGTCTTTCAATGCAGTGCCGCTAATCAGTAATTTTTTGTCATTTTTCTTTACACCTGTTTCCCAGATCGTGTCATTAGCGACGTAAATCAGTTTGTCATCGCTTAGCCATTGTAACCGGCTAAGTTGACGCGGGTACAAATACGAATAACGGCCTAAAACAGCATCCTCAATGCTCATTTGCTTTTGCGAGAAAGCAGTCAGGGTAAAAAGGAATGCACTTAAAATGAGGTAGATTCTCTTCATATTATTTAAAAAATTTCAACAGTCTTTAATGTTGTGATTTGCTTCAGAACGGGCGCACAAAAATACCCTTTTAACATTGATGATCAATGAGATTTGACAGGCACGCACATTGGCAATTCCGGCTAATGAGTAACAGGTATGGCCGAAAATTACAGTTTTGGGGAGAGGAACACAGTACTTTGATTAATCTCTAACTAAATAAATTCAGGATTTCGTCCTTGGTAATAGCTTTGAACGGATTATTGGAATTGATGAATTTCTCAGCCAGCGACGACTTGCGGTCCTGGAGTTGAAGGATTTTTTCTTCAATACTGCCTTCGGTAATAAACCGGTAAACCATTACTTTTTTGTTCTGTCCAATACGGTGGGCACGGGCAATGGCCTGCATTTCGGCGGCCGGGTTCCACCAGGGGTCGATGATGAAAACGTAGTCGGCCGAAGTGAGATTGAGGCCAACGCCACCTGCTTTTAGTGAAATCAGGAATACCCGGTTGTTCGGATCATCCTGGAAACTTTTAATCACATCTTCCCGATTCGCCGTTTGGCCGGTAAGGAGTGAATATTTCCATTTTCGTTCCTCGAGCTGTGCTTTCACCAATTCGAGATGTTTTACGAACGATGAAAAGATCAATACTTTGTGCTTCTCGGCAATTAAGCTTTCAAGTGTATCCAAAATTTCATCAAACTTGCCCGACTCGGTCTCGTCGGTTCCCTGCAACATCGACGGGTGGTTGGCCAACTGGCGTAGTTTAGTTAATCCTTGTAGCACCACAAAGGCTGATTTTTCGACACCTTCCTGCTCAATGTTTTCCAAGATGCTGTTGCGAATAGCTGATTTTTCCTCTTCGTAAATGCGCTTCTGCTCGCGAGCCATGCCGCAATAGCGGATTTGCTCTGTTACCGGCGGAAGGTCGTCGACCACCTGTTCCTTGGTACGGCGTAATACAAACGGACGAATCAACGTTTGCAGCTTCTGCTGCTTTTCCGGATCGTTTTTCTTTTCAATCGGTGTGATGAATTCACGTTTAAAATAGGCGAGGTTGCCCAGCAGCCCTTTGTTTACAAAATTGATTTGCGCCCAAAGATCCGACAGTGAATTCTCGATTGGCGTGCCGGTCAACACCAGCCGGTGTTTCGCTTTTACCTGCGAAATGGTCTGGTAGGTTTTCGATCCGGGGTTTTTGATGTATTGACTCTCGTCCAGAATGACATAAAAGAACTCAATATCCTTCATCATTTCAAAATCATTTCGAATTGTGCCATAGCTGGTAATGATGATGTCGTAATAATTGGCCAGACTCCTGAAACTACCCGTCTTTTTGCGTTGCAACCCAAAGTGCTTGTACACCTTCAGCGACGGCGTAAATTTCTGGATTTCGTTATTCCAGTTGTGGAGCAGGGAAGTGGGCATCACAATCAGGCTCGCAGACTGCTGTTTCTCTTTCTCTTCGGGCTGTTCGCTATCGTTCGACTGTTCCGTTGCAAACAAATTTCCTTGTGACGAATCCGAGTCGAAATCGGGAATTTCGATTGTTCGTTTCAAACGTTTCAGCTTGAGCAATAGCGTGAGTGTCTGAAGGGTTTTCCCCAGTCCCATGTCGTCGGCGAGGCAACCGCCAAACTGATTTTCATAAAGGTTATACATCCACGAAAATCCCTCGTGCTGGTACGAACGCAGTTTCGCTTGCAGGTTGGTTGGTACCACCACCTTTTGTCCGGCTTTGTTTCCAATTTCCTGCAGCCGGTTGAAAAAGCTCTTGTCGATTCCTTTCAGCCGTTTTTGCAACAACTGGTAGTGGTGCTTTTTCAGTCGCAGGCTATGACCCTCGGTCTTTGCAAAAGGGATAATATCGCTGTATTCGGCAAACCATTCTTTGGGCAGAATGGCAATTTCGCCGTTGGGTAGCTCAAATTCGCGGATGCCGCCCAAAATATTTCTTTTCAACTTAATAAACGGAATGAGGAATTCGCCGAATTGCACATTGCCGTAGATGTCAAACCAGTCTTCTCCCTCTTTGATCTCGATTTCCAAATTCTGATGGTCGGTTGAATAGACCCGGTCGAGGCGGTTTTGCGTGAATTCAAATCCGGCTTCTTCCAGTTTCTGTTTGTTCCGGTTCAGCCAGTTGATCATCTCATACAGCCGGTCTTTTTCATTCAGCAGGTCCATTCCTTTGGGTGAAAAGCTCCCGTTCTCTTCTTTTAATTGCAGATCGGTTAGGAACTGAATTTTAGCTTGCTCCCAAAGCTGATCCCGCTTAATTTTTTGAAAATGATACTGCCCGTTTTTTACTTCAAAATCGACCAAAATAGTACTTCGGCTGTTAGCCAAATATTCATTCGCCCCGTAACGAAAACGTGGCATCAATACCGCTTCCATGCGCAGGTTGGGTTCCAGCGAAAGTAGAGCCTGTTTGTCGGCGTTTCCCTCGCTGATGCTAAAACCGCTGGCCTTCACAGGGAAGTCGCGTAGCGTATTCAGCACGAAAGTCTTGTAATATTTTTCTTCGACTTGAGATGGAATGAAAATCGATTCTTTCTCCAGGAAAGGGAGTAGCTTTTTGGCGCTCAGTTTTTCAAAGACATAAAGTTTGCTTTGGTGCAGAAAAGCTCCCGGCTCGTTGGTTACCACAGTAATTTGCTTGTGCAGCAGCGGCAAGGTTTTGTTCTTAAACGAAAGCTCAAGGTTGTAGTGTGTGCCTTCTGATGTCCGATTGAAGCAGAAGTGAGCCTCCGTGAAAACATCCGTCACTTCAATCAGGTCTTCCTCATACAAATTGGAATACTTGGCCTGCTTGTAAAATAGGCGGGTGTTGCCATTCATTAACAAGTGGATAATTCGCCCCAAATATTTATCGATGTATGGGCTGATGTGGTTTTCGAACAAATCGGGATCCAGTTGCTGGAAAAACTTGCTGTTTTCTTTCTTCTTCGAAAATTTCTGAACCAGTTTTTCATCGCTGTATTGTTCCACCAGTTTTACCAATTCAGCCTGTTCTGCATCAAGTTGAAGGCTGCTAATATCGCGCTGTTTCACCATCTTAACGATGGTGTAAAACGAAACTTTTTTTTCGATTAAAAAAGCCTGAAATAAAAGCCCGAATGTTCGGTGTTCGGTTAACCCGATGATCAATTCCTGAGACATGGTCGCGCAACTTGTTAAAACTCAATGCAGATTTTTCGCTCCCGCTTTTTCGATGCTTGACAGAAACAAAACTTCAAATATAATCAAAAGGCCTTTTGCGAGGACATCTTTAGGAATTTTTAAGATTTGCTTTAATCGTATGGTTTCGGCCCTAAGGAGTTATTGGTCGTCGGCTCTGCGGAATCGTTAAGAATGTGCTGAAAAAAATGACAAATAGAAGGTTTCTTAATGGCACTGTGTTATTTTTGCAGCTCAAACTAAGATCGCTAACAGACATTATTGAATGAACGAAATTATCAACGTTGAATCGTTTTCGGAAAACGTGGTGAAATTGGTGGTGAAAGCCCCGCGAATCGCGCGTTCCCGGAAACCGGGTCATTTTATTATACTGCGTATCGACGAGAAAGGCGAACGCATTCCTCTGACCATTGCAGCTGCCGACGAAAAAGCGGGAACCATTACTTTGGTGGCTCAAAAAGTTGGTGTAACCTCCAAACGCCTGTGCGAAATGAAGCCGGGCGATAGCATCCTCGACCTTGTTGGTCCGTTGGGTAAGGCAACACACATTGAAAAAGTAGGTACGGTGTTGGCTTG
This sequence comes from Mangrovibacterium diazotrophicum, assembly GCF_003610535.1. NCBI lineage: Bacteria > Pseudomonadati > Bacteroidota > Bacteroidia > Marinilabiliales > Prolixibacteraceae > Mangrovibacterium > Mangrovibacterium diazotrophicum. The sequence continues at coordinate 72,738 of NZ_RAPN01000001.1, forward strand.
CGGCGGTGGCGTTGGTGTGGCTCCGCTATTGCCGATTGTGGAAGGTTTTAAGAAAGCCGGTAACCGCGTAGTAACCATTTTGGCTGCTCGTAGCAAGGATCTGATTATTCTGGAAGACGAAATCCGTAAATGGTCGGACGAGGTGATTGTGATGACCGATGATGGATCGCACGGACGAAAAGGTTTGGTTACTGCAGGCGCTGAAGAGGTGATTAAACGCGAAAAAGTGGACGAGTGCGTGGCCATTGGTCCGGCAGTGATGATGAAATTTACATCGCTGTTGACACAAAAATATAACATCCCGACTCAGGCAAGTTTGAATGCCATTATGGTCGATGGCACCGGTATGTGCGGCGCTTGTCGCGTAAGCGTTGGCGGACAGACGAAGTTCACCTGCGTGGATGGTCCGGAATTCGACGCCGAAAAAATTGATTTTGATGAATTGATTCTTCGCCTTGGTGGCTACAAAGCCGAGGAAAAAGAAGCTTTTGAACGTTTTATGCAAACTGTAACAATTTAAGCATGCAGGAAAACCTGAAAGAAGAGCGTGAGCAAGCGTGGCGGGTAGAGCTGCGTGGCAAGATTAAAAATAAAGACCGTGGCCTGATTGAGCGGGTAAAAATGCCCGAGATGAATGCCATGAAACGGGTTTGTTACCAGGATCGAGAAGTTAACCTGGGTTTGGATGTGCAAAGTGCGGTTCGTGAAGCACAACGATGCATGGACTGTGTCAATCCTACCTGTATGGAAGGTTGCCCGGTGAGTATCAATATTCCCAAATTCATTAAAAATATTGAACGCGGCGAGTTTTTGGAAGCCGCTAAAACCCTGAAGGAAACGTCGGCATTGCCGGCTGTTTGCGGTCGTGTTTGTCCGCAGGAGAAACAGTGTGAAGCCAATTGTTTCTACACCCTCAAATTGAAGAAAACACCGGTTGCAATCGGTTATCTGGAGCGCTTTGCTGCCGACTACGAACGCGAGAGTGGGCAGGCAAGCATCCCGGAAACAGCGCCGAAAAATGGCATTAAAGTAGCCGCTATCGGTTCTGGCCCGGCGTCCTTGGCATTTGCCGGCGATATGATCAAGCTTGGCTATGATGTGACCGTTTTTGAAGCGCTACACGAAATTGGTGGCGTGTTGAAATACGGTATTCCCGAGTTTCGCCTGCCAAATAAAATTGTGGATGTTGAGCTGGACAACCTCGAGAAGATGGGTGTTCGTTTCGAGCGCAACTTCATTGTTGGGCGCACCGCTTCCTTCGACGATTTAAAGGCTGAAGGCTACCAGGCCTTCTTTGTGGCGAGCGGGGCTGGTTTGCCTCGTTTTATGAATATTCCCGGAGAGAATTACAACGGAATTCTTTCTTCCAACGAATACCTGACCCGTGTTAACCTGATGAATGCAGCTGACGACAGTTTCGATACGCCTGTGTTGAAAGGAAAGAATGTTGCCGTGGTTGGTGGTGGAAATACCGCGATGGACTCGGTTCGTACAGCCAAGCGATTGGGAGCCGACCGCGCCATGATAATTTACCGCCGGTCGCGCGAAGAGATGCCGGCGCGGGTTGAAGAAATTCACCATGCGGAGGAAGAAGGCATCGAGTTCATCAACCTGACCAACCCAATCGAGTATTTCTCGGATGAGAACGGCCGGGTAAAAAGCATGAAAGTTCAGCGAATGGAACTGGCGGAAGCCGATGCTTCGGGGCGCCGCCGTCCCGTGGTGATCGAAGGATCGGAATACGAGATCCCGGTGGATGTGGTCGTGGTAGCCATTGGTGTATCGCCCAATCCGCTCGTACCATCTGAGTTGCCGCAGTTGAAAGTGAGCCGTTGGGGAACCATTGACGTGGATTCGGAAACCATGCAAAGCTCGATGCCGGAATTGTTTGCCGGTGGCGACATTGTGCGTGGCGGAGCAACGGTGATCTTGGCCATGGGTGATGGTCGTCGTGCTGCGGCTGGTATGCACCAATACCTTTCGGAACAAAACGCTGCCCTGGCCAACGCTGGTCAGGCGAATACAAGTCAAGCTAAGAACTGATTTAAACCTGATAGAATTTATGGCGAACTTATCAACCCGTTTTTTTGGCCTGGATTTAAAAAGCCCGATCATTGCAGGAAGCAGCAGTTTGACTGCCAAAGTTGATCAAATTGAGAAAATCGCAAATGCCGGTGCAGGTGCTGTGGTCTTAAAATCGCTTTTTGAAGAAGAGATTCATTTGCAATTTCAGGCTGAAATGGGTGCTCGCAGAGAGCTTGCTGCCGATCCGGAATACCTGGATTATTTTGACTATGTAATTAAAGAGGAAAGCCTCAAACGATATATTCAGCTCATTACTGATGCGAAGAAGAAGGTTAACATCCCTGTGATTGCCAGCATCAGTTGCTCCTCTTCGTCGGAGTGGATTCAATTTGCCCGCAAAATAGAAGAAGCCGGAGCCGATGCTTTGGAATTAAATTTGTTTATCATCCCCTCGAACGAGAGCAGGAGCCATGCGGCAAATGAAAATTTCTACTTCGATACGGTAAAAAAGGTGATGGAAGTTGTGAATATTCCGGTTACGGTGAAGATCAGCCATTATTTTTCGAACCTGGCGAAAGTGGTTTGCGAATTGTCGCAGATTGGCGTTGCCGGAATCACGCTGTTTAACCGATTCTATTCTCCTGACATCGACATTAAAACGGAAGAAGTCGTAACAGCGGAAATTTTGAGCAACGGAACGGAATATGTCATGCCGTTGCGCTGGACCGGAATTCTGAGCTCGAAAGCGGCTTGTCCGTTGGCTGGCACAAGTGGTATCCTGAAGGCTGAAACAGCAATTAAGTTTTTGCTGGCTGGCGCGAATGCCGTTCAAATTGCAACCGCAATTTATTCGGAAGGACCGGAAGTAATCGAAAAGTTCAATGGTGAAATCTCCCGTTGGATGGATGAGAAAGGCTATCAGACAATTGACGAATTCAAGGGCAAACTTTGTTTAAAAACCAAGCAAATTGATGCATGGGAAAGAGCACAGTTTATGAACTATTTTGGTGGATTTAGTTATTAAGTTTTAAATTAGCCTTCTGTGTCCGAATTTCGAAAGATTGGCTTCCAATCCAATAAAAGAAAGATAAGAAATTGAATAAAAATAGAATGAAATATCACGCGTTTGTATTGGCGTTTACGCTGAGTTGTTTTGTTGCAGTTGCACAGCCAAACAGCGATAACAGCCAATATGTGAGCTATAAAGTGCAGCAAGGAGAAACGGTTTTCTCGATCAGCAAGGCTTTTAATGTAAGTCAGGATGAGCTGATCGCCGCAAATCCGTCTTTGAAAGCAGGTTTGCGTACCGGGCAGATGTTGCAAATACCGGCCGGAGCAAATTCGCAACAGGAGGAACAGCCTTCCTTTTTAACTTACAAAGTGAAACGCGGAAATACTCTGCATTACATTGCAATGCGCTTTGGTGTAACCGTGGAAGATATTTTGAAATACAATCCGGATGCGAAGAAAGGGATTTCGAAGGGCGATGTCCTGCGAATTCCGGATAAAGATGATTTGGCCCGGATAAAGGCTCAGACAAAAGTGGTAGCGCCGACGGTTGTTGAGCCCACCACCACCAAGCACATCGTTAAACCGGGGGAGACGCTTTATGGTATTTCACGGCAATACGAAGTTGCTATTTCCGATATTTTAAGCTTGAATCCTGAGGCGGGAAAAGGTTTGGGAGTAGGGATGGTGTTGCAAATTCCGGCGCTGCAAACACAAGCTCAGCAGCCGGTACAACCAGTTGTTGATCCGAACCAGGCTTTCGACCCGGGTTCATTCTTCGTTCATTTGGTTGAAAGCGGGGAGACTTTCTGGAGTCTCGAACGCAAATACAACACCACTCGTCAGGAGCTGGAAGCTTACAATCCGGTTCTCGTAGAAGGATTGAAAACAGGATTGCGTATTCGGATTCCTTACAAGAGTGTTCCTAATTTTGAAGTTGTTCCTGATAATGACAGTGCATTCGATAAGCACACGGTTGTTCGTGGCGAAACGGTTTATGGACTGGCCAAACGTTACAATGTCAGTATTGCCGAGTTGAAAAAAGTAAACCCGGTTTTGGATTATCGAGGTTTGGTTGAAGGTGAAACTGTTTTGATTCCGAAAGAGGATCAGAAATTTGTAAGCAGCACGCCGGAGAATCCAAGCACAGAATCGTATGATGACAATTCAGAAGAAGACAATTTCCGCTATTCGCTGGAATTTAGTTCGGAAGATATGCCTGCAGTTTGCCAGCCGAATCCGGCGGCTCGTTTCGAGGAATACAACGTTGCTTTGTTGCTTCCTTTGTACCTGCCGGCCAACGATACCATTAACCGTGTAAAAGTTTTACCCGATCCGCAGAGTCCGGATTACGAGCAGCAAAAACAAATGATGGCTGATTCGTTTGCCATCCGCGAGGATCGTATGATTTACGCTCGTTCGGAAAGTTTTCTTCAGTTTTATGAAGGAGTTTTGGTTGCCGTTGACAGCTTGAAAAAAGCGGGAATGAACGTCAAATTGCACGTGTTCGATACCAACCAAAGCGCGGCTCAGGTTCAGACAATTTTGTACAAACCTGAGTTTCGAAATATTGATTTGATTATCGGGCCGGTTTTCCCGGAGCTGCAGGGACCGGTTGCTGAATATGCCCGAATGAAAGGCATTCCGATGGTTTCACCATTGTCATCATCGGGTAATTTGGAAGAAACAAATCCTTATTACTTCAAAATAAACCCGTCGAAAGAATACTTGATTCAAAAAACAGCCGCCTATATTGCTGACGAATATTTTGACAAGAATCTGATTGTATTGTCGATGGGAAATTACCAGAACCTGCCCGAGGCACAATTGGTGAATTTAACGCGTGAGAAGTTTTTCTTTTCACCCTATCGCGAACAAAGCAAACAGGTGCTATTTCACGAATATAACCTGCAGCAGGAAGGCGCGTTGGGACTGACACGCATTTTGAGCAAGGATCAGGAAAATGTTTTCATCATCCCTTCGGAAACCGAGGCGCAGGTGAGCGTGGCGGTTACTAACCTGAATGCCGCCGCTGAAAATTATCCGGTGACCTTAATCGGCCTTTCAAGCTTTCAGCGTTTCAAAAGTATTCAGACAGAATATTACCATCATGTGCACATGAACACGCTTAGCCCGTACTACGTGGATTACAAGGCGCCGGCAGTGAATGATTTTATCCGTAAATTCCGTCGGAATTTTGCCGACGAACCCAATCAATTCAGCTTCCAGGGCTATGATGTCGGTTTTTACTTTATGTCGGCCTTGTTTAACTACGGAAAAGACTTTATCGGCTGTTTGCCTTATCACCGGGTAAAACTCACCCAAGGGGAGTTCTACTTCGAGAAGGTGAATCGTACGGGTGGTTACATGAATGAAGGTTTGTTTATTCTGAATTACGAGCCGGATTACACAATCCGATTGAAGGGGACGACAGGAAAGTCACTTTATCAGTACAGTGAAACCAATTAAAAGACATAGAAAAGGGAAGACGAAAATCTTCCCTTTTTCATTTTTATAATTTTGAGACTAAGACAATTCTTCGAATGTTTTTTTGATTCGTCCAAGCGCATCAAGCATTTGCTCTTCAGTGATGATTAAAGGAGGTGTGAAGCGAATGATGTGTTCGTGGGTTGGTTTCGCCAAAATCCCATTTTCCTTAAGAGCCAGGCAAACGTCCCAGGCTGTTTTGCCGTTTGTCGGTTTGATGACAATCGCATTCAACAATCCTTTGCCCCGAACAAGCTGGATAAACTCTGATTTTACCGCTTGCATTTCGCTACGGAATAGTTCGCCCATGCGGGTGGCATTTTCAGCCAGCTTTTCTTCCTGCAAAACTTCCAGTGCGGTAACAGCTACTTTGGCAGCAATCGGGTTTCCACCATAGGTTGAACCGTGTTCACCCGGCTTGATGGTTAGCATGATTTCGTCGTCGGCTAGCACACAGGAAACCGGGTACAAGCCGCCGGAAATTGCCTTCCCAAGAACCAGTATGTCTGGACGCACACCTTCGTGATCGCAAGCCAGCATTTTTCCTGTTCGTGCCAAACCTGTTTGAACTTCGTCGGCAATAAACAGCACGTTGTATTTTTTGCACAAATCGGCTGCTTTTTTCAGGTAGCCATCTTCCGGTAGATAAACGCCGGCTTCGGCCTGGATTGGCTCAACCAGGAACCCGGCGACATTCGGATCTTTCAGCGCGTTTTCCAGCGCTTCAATATCGTTGTAAGCAATGTTGACAAAACCGGGCGTGTAAGGGCCGTAATCGTTGTAAGCATCCGGATCAGATGACATGGAAATGATGGTTATGGTTCGCCCATGAAAGTTCCCGTTGCAGACAACGATTTTCGCTTCATTTTTCGGAATTCCTTTCACTTTATAAGCCCACTTTCGGGTCAACTTCAGGGCGGTTTCGTCTGCTTCGGCCCCCGAATTCATGGGCAGCATCTTGTCGTAGCCAAACAGTTTGGTGCAGTATTCTTCCCATTCACCCAAAACATTGTTGTAGTAGGCTCTCGAGGTCAGGGCTAATTTGCCCGCCTGCTCAACCAAGGCGTTGACAATTTTAGGGTGACAGTGCCCTTGGTTAACGGCCGAGTATGCGGCCAGAAAATCGTAGTATTTTTTACCTTCCACGTCCCACACAAAAACTCCTTCGCCACGTTCAAGTACAACAGGTAGCGGGTGATAATTGTGAGCGCCAAAGCGGTCTTCGCGGTCCATGTAGTATTTTGCGTCTTTTGTTTCCATAAAATCGTTTTAAGTGATTTTAATGCAGATTTATGGAATATCTGTGGTTCTGCAAAATTCGTTGGTCTGTTGGATAATACTTTCAGCCCTGAGCAATGTTATTGTTTCCGACCGAAAAATTGCTTATTCATTTAAGCTATTTCCAAAACCGAATAACCAGGAGTTCCGCCAGCAGAAACAAAATGGCCAGGATGATAAAATATTTCCAAAGTTCAATCACATTTAACGAATCCAGATCGTATTGGCCAATGGCATTTGTTTCGGGCTGAGCTAGCTGGAAATTGCTTTTTGAGGCAATTGCTTTCAGCTCATCAAGGCTATAGAAATTCATGTCCGATTCCCGACTGCTGTAGTTGAAGGCCAGCGCACCAAATACTGTGTCGTTGCCAATCAAATCGTAAAAACCTGCTTCGTTGACAAAGTCGGAAGTTGAAAAACGGATGCTTTCTGTTGTTCCTGCAGCAAGCGGAATTTGTATACTGAAATTGCCTTCGTGCTGTTTCATTGTAATGCTCTCAGGCACGGCAAAAGTTGCATCGGTTTTTAGGTTGATGACTGTGTTCGGTTGTAATTCGTATTGAATCGTTTGTGGGAAATAGGAGTGTAGCGCCACGTTGAAAATAACCGGCACGAATAGCGCATTTCGGAAGAAATCGGTGGATTCGCTTGTGAGGGGAAATGAGAATTGATAGACCCGTCCGAGTTTATAGGGGAATTCGTAAAGTGCGGTACTGCCGTCGTTGTTGGTTAAAACCTTGCTGCCAAGGCTCTGGAAAGGCAGCTGCATGGGGTACGATTTATAAAGCGACGGAAGGTTAACCCGTTCGTAGTCGCGAGTGAATACATCGCGGAAAAGATGATTCTGAAGATTCAGCCCATCTATCTTTAACGGCGAATCCTGAATACTTCCATATGTCGCAACATTCAGTCGTCGCAATAACACGTTGTAGTTGTCAATGTCGGCCGTTTCGCCCGGGAACATAATGATGCTGCCACCAGCTTCTGCAAATTTTACAAGTGCATTCTGTAAACCTTCCGACAGTTCCTTCAAATCGATCAGATAAATGCATTGGAAAGCGGAAAAACGCCCGAGTTGGAGTTTGTTGGAAGTCATTGTGCTTAGTTTGACCTGCTCGTCGTCCGAAAAAAGTTTCTCGATCCATTTTACTGCTTCTGAATTTTCGTCTGAAATCTCCAGTGCGCGAACTTCACTCTCAACTTTATAGCTGAAATAGAATGCATTGTCGTAGGTAATGGGGTAGTCGTCCAGTTCCAGTCGGCAATAATGAATGCCTTGTTTCAGATTTTGATAGCTGACCTCCGTTTCAATCGTCTCCTGTGCTTTCAGGCTGACGGCCTGAAGAGCTTTGAGCGAATCGTTCAGGTAAAATTTCAGCGGGATGTTATTGTAGGCTTTTGCCGACTGGTTGGTGATCCGCACTTTCAGAAGTTCCGTTTGTTCCTGCAAACGTCCCGGAGTTTCGAGCCAGCACGTATCGATCAGCAGATTGTCGGTGCTTTGTTGTGCAAATGGAATGACAAAAACTTGTGAAGTGCTATCTGGTTTTATCTCACCGAAATCGGAGAAGTTTTTTTGAAAATCGGAGAGTAAGTAGATGTTGCTTGTTGTTTTGGCGTTGCTCGACTCGATTTGGGTTTTTAGAGTTGCCACAGCCCGGCTTATTTCCATGTTTGACGCGCTGCTTTTCACTTTTCCTATTTCGCTTATCAGCTGGTCTTTCGTTAGGCTTAAACGTGAAACCGGATCCGGGTCGTTGGTCAGAATCACAAATTTGGTTCCCGGTGAAAATGAATTCGCCAGCTCAATGGCTTCCAGTTTTGCTTTGTCCAGCAACGTCCCTTTGTCCGACAAGCCGTTCATTGAGAATGAATTGTCGAGATAAATTCCAACGACAACTTCATCTTGCAATCGGGCTTGTTGGTTTAGTGGAATATATGGACGTGCAAAAGCCAAAACGATAAATGTTACGGCGCTAATTCGGCAAAGCAGGATGATCAATTGTTTCAGGTTATTCCTTTTTTTCGACTCGTTCATTAGCGTTTTCAGAAAGGCTACCTGGCTGAAATAAACCGTCTTGTATCTTTTAAATTGAATGAAGTGAATCAGAATTGGCACAATTACCAAAAGCAGCGCAAGCAGAAACAGGGGATCGGCAAATTTCATTTCTTCTTGATTGAATAACAGGTTAAATCAGATTTTCGCAGGCTTGTCTCTTTTTGAACTTTCTCAACCATCAGATATTTTCACTGCGAAAACCTTCGTCTTTTGAAAATACAATATGTATCCAAATATAGATTAAAAGTGCTGTTCCTGAAATAGAAGTCCCATTTATGGAATTCCAATCTTCCATAGTTACCTAACTATTTTGTTTATTATTACTCGCAAAATTTAAAACAAAACTGCCGACACTTCTGTTTCTTGTATAAATTTGTTTAATCATTTTTATAGAATGATAAACTGGTTGTTGATTAGATTGAAGTGTAAAAGGTTGAACTGCAAGGTCGAATTATGAATTACTACACAATAAAAGATCTCGAATCGTTGTCGGGAATTAAAGCCCACACCATCCGAATTTGGGAAAAACGCTATGGCTTGCTTGTCCCGGATAGAACGAGTACAAATATTCGGTTTTATACTGATGATGAACTGAAACATTTGCTGAATGTGGCTGCTTTGGTGAAACGGGGTCACAAAATATCGAAGGTTTCGGTTTATACTGCACAAAGAATTCGCGAAGAGGTATTGAAGTTGAATCGCGAAGCGAGTTCGATGGATGATTTCATAGATCAGCTGGTGATTCATATTCTCAATTTCGATACGGAAAAATTAGAGGATTTGCTGGATACACTTCAAAGCCGGTTTGGTTTCGAGAAGATGATCACAGATGTGATATTTCCACTGTTCCAGAAAGTTGGAGTTTACTGGCAGATTGGTAGCATGTTTCCGGCGCAGGAGCACATGGTTTCGAATTTGGTTCGACAGCGTATTATCGTTGAATCGTCCAAGATGAATCATGCGCGTAATGGCAAAACTGTTTTGTTGTTTCTTCCCGAGAATGAGCAGCACGAATTAGGTCTTCTTTTTAGCCGGTATCTCGCTCAAAAGGATACCTTCGATACCATCTATTTGGGACAAAATGTTCCCTTCGCAGATATTCATGCTTTGGCCGGAACGAAAGCGGTCGATCTTATTGTGACCGTTTTTGTGAATGCAATGGAAAAAGAGGACATCGAAAAATACCTGCGTGATCTTCGTTCTTTGTTCGGAAATGTCCCGGTTTCGGTTAGCGGGTTGCAGGTTAAAGCCAAGGAACCCGCGTTGCCCGCAAACGTCTATTTTATTAATAATATTGAAGCTTACCGCGACTTGTTGGCAAAAGTGAACCGAGGCTAACTGTGTTAACAACAATTTAATAAAATTTTTCTCCGAGTTCCCCCATGTTTCAGTAGTTTCACGTTTTTATTCGAGGGTGTTAAACCTGTCATTTTAATTTGTCTTATTCCGTGAAATACTGTATAGTTCCCATTTTACTTATTTCTTCGTGGTTCGCGATTTCGTGTACACGCTCATCTGCATCAACAGAAGATGAACCCCGGAGGCCTTATTTGGTTGTGCTTTCTTTGGACGGTTTCCGGTGGGATTATCCGGAAATGTACAATACTCCAAACTTGGATATGTTAGCCCGTAAGGGGGTGAAAGCCCAGTCGATGGAGCCTTGTTTCCCAAGTAAAACATTCCCGAATCATTATTCAATTGCAACGGGTTTGTATCCGGAGCATCATGGTATTGTTTTAAACACGTTTTCTGATCCTGAAGTCGGAGATTTTAAACTGAGCGATCGCGCAGCGGTACAAGATCCGGACTTCTATTTGGGTGAGCCGATTTGGGTAACTGCCGAGAAGCAAAATGTGCGAACGGCCTGTTTTTACTGGCCTGGATCGGAAGCGCCAATCGAAGGAATTTATCCCAGTATCTGGAAGAAATACGATCAATCAGTTTCATATGAAAGTCGGATTGATTCGGTTGTGTCGTGGTTGAAGAAGCCGGAAGGTACACGGCCTCATTTGATTATGACTTATTTTGACGAACCGGATCATGCCGGACATGCCAACGGACCTTTTGCAACGGAAACGAAGGCGGTTATTGAACGCGTTGATAGTCTTGTTGGGGTTTTGGGCGCTAAGCTGGAAAATCTGGATATTGCAGATTCAATCAACTTTGTTGTGGTTAGCGATCACGGAATGGGGCAAATAACTTCGCATAAAAGCATTGCTTTGGCGAATTTCATTAACGAGGAATGGGTGGAGAAAATTCGCGGTGGTAACCCGGTTGTCATGCTAAAACCGTTCGACAATTACGTGGACACCGTATGGCGCGTTTTATCAAGCATTCCGCACGTGAAAGTGTATTCGAGAATGAACATGCCCGAAGAGTATCATTATACCGAGAGTAATCGAATTTTAGATTACGTCTGTGTAGCTGATAGCGGCTATGCGCTGTATTGGAAATGTTCGAATTTTACAGATGGCGGTACACATGGTTACGATCCGGCGAACAGTGATATGCATGCCATTTTTTACGGCGAAGGGCCCGCATTCAAAAAGAACTACGAGTCGACATCCAGCATCCGGAATATTGATTTGTACTCGATGTTCTCCGAAATTTTGGGAATCGAACCGGCAAAAAATGACGGAAGTATTGATGGAGTCGCACAATTCCTGATCGATCCGAAAAGAGCAAATTAAGGCAACTTAGTTCCTTTTGCTCCCCACCAGTAAAAGGCCTGCATTTTCAGACGTTTTGCTTTCACTGCGGGATCTTCGCCTTCGAGTGCCAATGCTTCTTCAATCGTTTCTACATCAAAAATCAGAAGTCCCCGGTATTCGCCTCCGTTTTCAAAAGGGCCGGCAACGACGAGTTTGCCGGAGTCTGCCATCTTATTGAGATGAGCGAGGTGTTGTTCCTGAATTTTCGCCGCTTCAAGTGAATCCTGGCTTCGTTCGGTGCCCGAAAGCAAATGCATAAAAACATAGCGTTTCATTACATAGGTCGTATCACCCTCGGTCATACTAAATTCCCGCTGCGCGAAAGCTGATACGGAAATCAGGAAAGCGGAGATGACAAAAAGTAGTTTTTTCATCGGAATTAGATTAGACGGTTTCAGTTTATTTGACGGAGCTTTTCAGCCGATCTTTGAAGATTTTTCTGAATTTCTCCAGTTTCGGAATTACGACAAACTGGCAATAGCCCTGGCCCGGATTATTGGCCACGTAGTTTTGATGGTAGTCTTCAGCCTTGAAAAAATTTGTCCATTCCGTGACTTCTGTAACAACTTTAGCTCCGAAGATATTTTCATCGTTCAACTGTTTGATGATGGTCTCGGCAATTGCTTTTTGTTCCGGATTGTGATAGAAAACAGCCGACCGATATTGCGTTCCAACATCAGCTCCTTGTCTATTCAAGGTTGTTGGATCATGCGTTGCAAAGAAGACCTCCAGGATCTCCGGAAAACTAACAACCGTTGGGTCAAACTCAATTTCGACGACTTCTGCGTGCCCGGTTTGACCGGTGCATACTTCGCGGTAAGATGGATTAATGATTTCGCCACCCGAGTAGCCGGATGCAACGTAAATCACTCCTTTAAGTTCTCGGTAAATCGCCTCGGTGCACCAAAAACAACCGCCTCCGAGTGTCGCTATTTGGGTTTCTTTTTTTGATTCTGCCATAAGTTGAATTGAAATGAGATTGTAAAATAAATTTACCCGGGTCTTCGCTGCTCGAACAGTTTTTTATTTGATTCTGATTCCGAATCTACGGAGCATTTTCTTTTCGAATCGCCAGAAAAAGACGAATTGTCCTAACAGTGTTCCTAGTGTCAACAAGCTCAGTTGATAAATGGGGACGATGGTGACCACATAAACTAATACTTTGAATAGGAATGGCCAGCTTGGATCGAAATGGATTAGGTGAAAAACAAACTTGCGAATAAATAGCGTTAGGCTTCCACTGACAGAAAACACGAAGAAGATGACGAAAAGCTGCAAGTTTGAATCGACCTGCCAGCGGTCTTTTAATTTGTTTAGCATTCAAATCGTTTTTTCAAGGTCACTGACCTTTGATCGTTGATTAGTTGTTTGCCGAGCAATCTGATAAACCTTTTGAAAGTCGAAACCTGATCACTCTGTTGGAAATAACAGCGATCAACAAATATGGTTTAAAACTGGTGGGTTTGGAAAATAATGAAGCCGTAGATGGAAAAGCGAAGGATACGAAACAAGGCGAAATATAAGTATCTTTTTAAGGGGTACTCTGTGGTTCCAACCAACATGCTAATGAGTGCCCACGGCAGGGGAGTGAGTGCTGCAGCAATAATCAGAACGGAGCCAAACTTGCGAAATAGTGGCCAGTATTTCATGAAAAATTTTCGACTCATAAATCGGAAAAAGACGGTTCGCTGGAGGTACCTTCCAATAAGAAAGGATAGATAGCCGGCTCCATAAGACACCCCCGCAAAGAATATCAGGTTGAGTGTATAATGTAGCACGTCGCCGCCATGGTAAGCCCATAACATGAAAAACTCAGGTGGAAACAGTCCGAATAAAACTTCCGACCCGATGTAGATGAGATAAATAAGTGTTGGATTACTGTAGAATTTCTTCAACCAAACTTCCTGGTTTTCTGCAATGATATATTCCTTGAACAGGTAATACGCAACTCCAATCACCAAGGCATAAATCAGGGCTCGTCCCAGATTTTTAAGCAGAAAACCGGTTTTACTTTGGTTGATCATCAATTGTCTTTCTTATTCCGAACTAAAAGTTACTAATTAAGTCTCAATGGATGGTAAAAATGATTGGATATTAGTCCTTCAATTTACTCAGCAACCAAGCCATGTTTTCGCCCAGCGTCGCAATTATTTCCATCCCTTCAGTGTCGTTAACCACGTCGCCTTCGGCTTTGCCAAAAGCGAAATTCCAATAGGATGAACCAGGAATAATCATTTGGTTGATCAGGAAGAAATTATTGATGGTGTCGAAGGTGTGCAGTTGACCACCTCTTCGCACTGAAATAACAGCTGCACCTACTTTTCTTTTTAAAAGATGGCCGTTTCCCCGTGTTACGTATCCCGCCACGTCTATCAAGGCTTTCATTTCGGTAGTAACATCGGCAAAATAGACCGGCGACCCTAAAATAACAGCGTCGGCCTCAAGCATTTTGGCAATGCATTCATTCAAGGTGTCGTTTTTTATATGGCAGCGTTTGTCCTTTATTTTCCGACACTTGCCGCACGCGGTACACCCGTGAACAGGTTTCCCACCCAGTTGAAATATTTCAGTTTGAAATCCAGCTTCTTCTAAAGGTTTAAATGCCGTCTCCAGCAATATTTTTGTGTTGCCGTTTCGTCGCGGACTACCGTTGATGCCAAGTATTTTCATAAGAATGGTTGCTGATTTTTAGTTGCTGAATACATAGGAAACGATGTTTGCACCCATTTCGAGTGCTTTTTTGCGCACTTCGGGACTATCTCCATGCACAGCCGGATCTTCCCAGCCATCGCTGATATCTGATTCGTACGTGTAAAGACACACCAGTTTATTGTCAATGAAAAGCCCGAATGCTTGCGCCCGTTTGCCGTCGTGCTCATGTATTTTGGGAAGACCTTCAGGGAAGTCAAATTTTTGATGGAAAATAGGGTGGCTGGCAGGAAGCTCAACAAATTCCTGTTCCGGAAAAATCTTTTTCATTTCGCGCCGAATATAGGTATCCAGCCCGTAATTATCGTCGATATGCAGAAACCCGCCTGATTCGAAATAAAGTTTTAGATTCCGGCATTCGTCGGGCGTGAAAATCACATTGCCGTGACCAGTGAGATGCAGCATGGGGTAATTGAATATTTCGGGGCTGCCTGGCTCAACGGTTCCCGGATCGCTGGCAAAGTTGGTATTCAATTCGCGGTTGCAAAAGCTCATGAGATTGGGAAGAGCAGTTGGGTCGCCATACCAGTCTCCGCCACCATTGTATTTCAATAGGCCGATCTTCAGGGTCGATTCCTGCGCCCAACCCAAGTTAATCGACAAAAAAAAGGCGGTAAAAAAAAGCAATTGTTTCATTGTTTATCGGCTGAAACTCAAAGATAGCAAGAAAAGGCTTGTTTCAAATAATGTTAAAGGATAAGCCGGAACATTAATTTGAAAAAACTAATTCGGGCGAAAGCTGTTATTTTTGCGGGCGCTTTTAGTGCGGATCGAAATCCGACGGCGCTAAATATTAGACCGATTGTTAAAAAAATACTGATGGAAAAAAGTTTTACTACCCGTTCGCTTAATATTCCTTTCCCGAAAGAAGATCCTCATCGGGCTTTGGATATGCCTGTTTACGAATCAATTGCTTTTGATTTTGCCTCGTCTGAGGATATTGCAGCCAATTTTAGAGGCGAATTGCCTGCTCACGTATATTCGAGAACTAGCAACCCGACGGTTGAATATTTCGAGCGAAAAATGAAAACATTGACCGGTGCTTATCAGTCGTTGGCGTTGGCGTCGGGAATGGCAGCTATTTCAAATACGATTTTGGCGCTGTGCAAAGCGGGTGATAACATTATTTCCAGTAATCATTTGTTTGGGCACAGTTTTGCCTTGCTTGATCAAAGTTTTGCCAGTTACGGCTTAGAGACTCGGTTTGTTGATACCAATAATCTGGCTGAGATTGAGTCGAATATTGATGAGAATACGCGTTTGATTTATTTTGAAACGGTAACCAATCCACAGCTGGAAATCGCAGATATTGAAGCAATCGTAGCGATTGCCAATAAGCATCAAATTGTGTTGGTTGTTGATAGTACCGTTACGCCGCCGGTAAGTTTTAGTTCAAAGTCGCTTGGTGTCCATGTTGAAGTGATGTCTACAACAAAGTTTATTTCAGGCGGAGCGACTTCTTTTGGAGGTGTAATTCTAGACAACGGTCTGTATGATTGGTCGAAGAACCCGAATACAAAAGATTTCCGGGAAAAGTTTGGAAAAGATGCATTTATCGCTCGTTTGCGGAAAAACTATTATCGCAACACCGGTGGTGCAATGACCGCACACACGGCTCACTACCAGATTTTAGGTTTGGATATTCTGGAATTGCGGTTTGAACGAAGCTATCAGAATTGCATGGCTTTGGGCGAATTCCTGTCGCAACATCCAAAGGTTAAAAAAGTAACCTACCCCGGACTGAAAAGTGACGTTGGTTATGAACTAGCGATGAAACAATTTAATGGTAAACCCGGAACAGTTATGACTTTTGATTTGGAATCTCAAGCAGCCTGTTTTGCCTTTATGAACGAATTGGAGATTATTCGTCGTGCGACCAATTTGAACGATAACAAATCACTGATTATACATCCATTCTCAACAATCTATGTTGAATTTCCGGAAGAAGAACGGAAAGCAATGGGAATTCAGCCTACAATGATGCGTCTCTCGGTTGGGATTGAAGCTGCCCCTGATTTGATCGCTGATATTGAACAGGCGTTGAGTCGAATTTAATCTTCTAAAATGAGGTTACAAGTGTGACAGGCGACTATGGCAGCTGTTTCAGTCCGTAGTCGGCTGTTACCCAAAGTGACTGGGGTGCAGCCGCTTTGCAAGGCTTCTTCTACCTCTCGTTCTGAAAAATCGCCCTCGGGACCAATCAAAATAAGGTTGGACGGACTCTGAATTATTTCGTTTTTTAATTGCCGTTTATCCAATTCGTAGCAGTGCGCGATAAATTTCTTTCCGTCAAATGGAGTTGCTATTAATTCGTTGAATGGCGTTAGTGGGTTCAATTTAGGCAAGTAAGCTTTGATCGATTGTTTCATGGCTGAAACAATCACTTTTTCCAGTCGGTCATCTTTAATCACTTTTCGCTCCGAATGTTCACACAGGATTGGTGTGATTTCATCGATCCCGATTTCGGTTGCTTTCTCCAGGAACCATTCGAGCCGGTCGATATTTTTGGTGGGAGCTACTGCAATGTGCAGGTATGATTTCCGTTTCCCAAATTCAGCTTCTTTCGTGATAACTTTGATCTGGCACCGCTTGGGATTGGCGTCTGTAATTTCAGCCGTGTAGAAATTGCCAATACCATCGATCAGTTTTAACTCGTCGCCATTATTTAATCGAAGAACCCGAACTGCGTGTTTGGATTCCGTTTCATCTAAGGTATAAATCTCAGTTTGTAGATCGGGAGTAAAAAAAAGCTGCATGATCTGTTTTTAATGGTTAGCGGAAAGATCTTGGTTTCAGGTGGGCGACCAAATCTCCTTCCCGTGAAGCAATATTTTTCCAGTTTTCAACCTTGAACTCAATGACTGCAGTTGAGCAGGTTGGTGTGTCGCTGTTGAAGAAGCGAACCAAGTTGTTGATCAAATAATGAATCGTCGGGTTATGTCCAAATACAAATACGGAGCTAATATCTTCAGGGAGGTCGTGTAATAGTTCAATAAAATCCTGGGTTGTCAGGCCGTCGTATAAATCCTCTTCCTTTCGGATCTTCTTTTTGTCGTAGCCGTAGGTCTTCGCATAAACTTTCGCCGTTGAATAAGCTCGTTTGGCCGGACTGGAAATAATTAAATCGGGAGCAATACCGGATTCTTTTAGTTCTGCGCTTAAGATTTCTGCGTCCTCTTTGCCGCTTGGTCTCAGTTTGCGGTTAAAGTCATCTTCGTAACCATAAGGAACCGCTTTGGCGTGCCGGACAATTATTACACGTTTCATCCTTTCAATTTTTTGAGCTAAAATAAGCTATTTTTACGCGATAGAAACACTGAAATTACAAAAATGAAGCGGATAGGTTTACTATCGGATACACATGGCGCGATTAGCGATCGGGTGCTGAAATTCTTTGAAAATGTTGATGAGATCTGGCATGCAGGTGATATTGGAACAGTAGAAGCAGCTGATCAATTGGAGGCTTTTAAGCCTTTTAAGGCTGTTTATGGAAATATTGATAATCATGTTTTAAGGAGGATGTACCCTGAAAATCAACGATTTTTTTGCGAGGAAGTTGACGTATTGATGACGCACATTGGGGGATACCCGGGAAAGTACGAATCTAGAATAAGAAACGAGCTCTATACGAAACCGCCGAAACTTTTTATTTGCGGTCATTCACACATCCTGAAAGTCATCTTCGACCAAAAACTCAATTGTCTCCACATAAATCCGGGCGCTGCTGGTTATAAGGGCTTTCATAACGTTTGTACTGCCGTTCGATTTGTAATCGACAAACAAGACGTCAAGGATCTTGAAGTGCTAGAATTTGAACGGAGTAAATTCGATGAATAAAGTATAGTTTATATAGACTATAAAAATAAAATATAGATTAAATGGTCTAATATGTTTCAATATAGATAAAATGACGTATATTTGAGTGTGGAAAAAATAGCAGTCATATCAGTTGATGTTATCGACTCTTCGAAATTTGAAGAGTCCAGTTATTTACCGTCCTTGACACAGTTGGAAGATCCCGCTCAAACCTATTTGAGAAAAGCCGGAGATATGCTGTTAACGAGTAGAGGAGATAGCTTTCAGGTTATGCTGAATGACTGGCAAACTTCATTTTTAAAGGCTATTTACCTAAAAGCCTTTTTCAAGAAGCAAGTCGCTACGTTAAAATCAAGCAATAGAAAAAAGAATCTGGATGTCAGGCTATCGCTAACTGTTGGTTGGGTGAAGCAATTACCCGAGGATATTGGAAAAACAATGGAAGAACCGTTTATTATCTCGGGAAGAGCGCTGGATAAGATGAAAAGTAAGGGGCAAAATTTCATTGTAACAACCAACAATGACAATATAAATCACGAGCTTGAGCTTGAGTGTGCTTTTTTAGATGACATTTTAAACGGATGGACAGCAGCCCAAGCTGAAGTTATTTATTATCTTGTACAAGGTCTGAAGCAAGTTGAAATCGCATCGGATTTAGGTTTAACCCAACCGTCGGTCAGTAACCGGATTCAGCTTGCTAAATGGGGCCTCATTGAACGGATGAATAAACGTTTTGTTGAATTAATGCAGAGTATATGATTCTATTTCTTCGCTTGCTATTTGCGCATCTTTTGGCAGATTTTCTGTTTCAGCCTACAGCTTGGGTTATTGATAAGAATGAGCGAAAAATAAGGTCGGTAAAATTGTTTTATCATATTGTTGTCGTAACAGTACTGTCCACTCTCTTTACGCTGGATTATTTTAGCTGGCGGATTCCTGTGTTCATCTTCGTATTTCATTACCTGATTGATTTGATAAAAATCTATTTCAAACCATCCATTTCAACCAATTTAAGCTGGTTCCTTTTCGATCAATTTTTGCATCTGCTCCTCATTTTCTGGATTTCTGCTTTATTGGACGAATCGGTGCAAGCTGTTAGTTGCGAAATTTGGGGAAAGCTCAGCAATCCGGATGTTTTTATCTACGTGATAGCCTATTTCCTGATTGTTTGGCCGTCGATGGTTGTGGTAAACCTGGCAACTAAAGAATGGCAGAAGCAAATTGCCGAAAGCGGGGAAACAAATCTCTCGAACGGAGGCAAATGGATCGGCGTACTCGAAAGGCTGCTGGTATTGACTTTTGTACTGGGTGGACAATTTCAGGCCATTGGATTTTTGATTGCAGCCAAATCTATTCTTCGCATTTCGGTGAAGAGCGAAGAGAATGCCCGAATCATGTCAGAGTACGTGTTGGTGGGAACTTTAATCAGTTTCACAATTGCAGTGTTCGTTGGCATTGGAACCAGGGCGATTCTGCAATTGTGAAAAAGATTATCGGGTTACTTTTCGAAAGAACAAGCCACCCAATTATTTTTTACTTTCAGTGTTAGTTTTCGTAAAAACAATTCGGAAGCCCTTCCTACAATATCTTCCAAATCATCTTTGTAGAACCCGCTAACAATCAGAATTCCATCCTCATTCAGTACACTGACGTATTTTTCAATATCCTGAAGAATAATGTTTTTCTGAATATTTGCTAAGATCAAATCGTATTTTTTGTTGCCCAAAAGAGAGGCGTCTCCAATGAAGGCTTCCATATTGTTAACATTATTCAAACGGCAGTTCTCCACAACACTCTCGAACGCCCAGCTGTCTATGTCGATAGCAGTAACTGATTCGCAGCCTTTCATCGATGCAAAGATACCCAGGATACCGGTTCCGCATCCCATATCCAGTACCGTTTGCCCTTCGACATTCAATTCGTCGATGTGCTCGATCATTAGCGATGTGGTTTCGTGATTTCCGGTACCGAAAGCCATATTGGGCTCAATCACGATTTCGTATTTTGCTTCCGGATATTGTGTATGGAAAGGGGCTCGAATCAAGCAATCGGGGCCAATAAGTAATGGTTGGAAGTAGTTTTTTTCCCACTCTTCATTCCAATTAATATCGGGCATTTCCTCTGTTGCAAAGGACACGTCGAAAGGAATATCGCTGAGGATACGCGCGATCTCAGTCTCTTCAACTTTTCCCGTCGGGAAGAAGGCGTTTAACTCGTCCTCCGTTTCATCAAAACTTTCGAATTCCAATTCGGATAAATACGCGGTCAAAATCTCCCGGTTAACTTCGTTGTCGGGAGAAAGTTTAAATGCAGTTTTTATGTATTGCATAAATTAAAGTGACAATTACACTAAGTTTCTTTCTTTTTTTAGTTGTTCGTAGGCTTCATTCACCTTTTGAAACTTCTCATTCGCAGCTTTCTGGAAGTCCTCTCCTAAATAGCTGACTTTGTCGGGATGGTATTTCATCGCCATTTTGCGGTAAGCTTTTTTGATTTCTTCGTCGGTAGCCGAAGGTTCGATTTCCAGAATTTTGTAAGCAGCTTCGGTATTGGCAACAAACATCGATTTGATGGACTCGAAATCTTTCCCGGTGATGCCCATGTTTTGGGCGATATGGTCGATTAAGTTTGCTTCAGAAACGTCAACCTTGCCATCAGCTTGGGCAATACCAAACAAGAAGTGCAGCAACTGCAGACGAGAAGAATAATCCATGTTCTTCTGAATCTGTTGGCAGACTTCAGTTACCGGAATGTTCTGATTCAACAAATCGCGCAGAAGTTTCAGTGCTTCCTGTGCAGATTCGGTACCAAAAGTTCGTACAAAGAAATCCTTGACGTAGTTCAATTCCGACTTTAGCACTTTGCCGTCCGATTTCATAACAGCCGCAACCAAAACCAAGAGACTCATTACATAGCCACCGGTTGTTGTTGTCGAGGAGCTGTATCCGTTTGTTCTGTTCGTTGTTGTTAGCGGGTTGTTTTCGTTTTCAAACATTGAGCCGACCACAAATCCGATAATCCCTCCAATCGGGCCTAAAAAGGCCCAGCCCAATCCGCCGGCAATCCATTTTCCAAATTTACCCATGACTTCTAAATCGTTTATCTAGTTCTATTAATTTCGGAACAATGAGTTCCTTGTTATCATTTTTTACAATGAAACTGGCAAGTTCCATTTTCTGTTCATCCGTCCACTGCTTTTCTATCCGGGCTTTGACGCTTTCTTCCGTTGAATTTTCGCGTTTCATAACCCGCGCAATTCGTTCGGCTTCGGGTGCCGTTACCAAAATCGTGTAATCCATCATTTGGTAAAAGCCACTCTCGAACATGATGGCAGCTTCGTGAATAATGTAGGGTGACTTCTGCAGTTCGACCCATTTGTTGAAGTAAATTCGTACCTCGGGGTGAATGATTCGGTTTACTTTTTCGAGTAAAGTTGGCGAATTAAAAATCAGGCCCGCTAATTTTTTTCGGTCAATGAGCTGATTTGGCAGGTAAATGTCGCTACCAAATTCGGCGATCAATTGATTTTTGATGGCTTCGGACGAGTTGATCAGTTTCTTTGCTTCTGTATCAGCTTCGAAAACTGGTATTCCGAGCGTTCTGAAAAAGTGGCAAATGGTTGATTTTCCACTGCCAATTCCACCGGTTATTCCAACTTTAATCATTTGATTTTTCTTCAATTAGATATTCCACCTGATCCGGAGCAACCGAAACATTCAGAATATTCAGAGGTTTTGAATCCAGGTTGACTTTAAGTATCTCTTTCTTTTCTTCGATATCAGAGTAGGGGACAGTTAGTTCGAAATTGGCATCGGTAATTTCCGAAAAATGGCTCAGGCCGACCAAAAAGCTCACTTTCACTTTCTCGGGGAAAAGCTTGATAATAACGTTATCCGGAACGCCGGTAACGAGAACAGGAACAGACAAGTTTTTCTCGGTATATTCCTCCAGCGGAATCTTCAGAATTACGCGCTTCGGATCGATCGTCAGGTTGTCGTAGCTTTCGAGTAATACGTTGCGCTGAATATTTTTTTCAAGCTCTTTGTAGTGTTGCTTTTTCGTCTGAATATATTTCAAAGTATCCAGCGTTGATTGTGCGCCGGCAACTGTTACAGAATCGGGTTCGGTTGAAATTTCGCCGCTGACGTAATACTGTTGTTTGAGTGAATAAGTAATGTTCGGTTGTACTTTTACTTTGCGACGAACGATCTTGTCGAACTCGAAATACAATGAATCCGGTTGGATCTCTATAATTTGAAGTTCGTTGCTTACCTGCCCCGAGATTCGGTTGATGAATTGGCGTGTTCCGATGCGGAATTTCGAGTTTTCGGAAGACTCCATGCGATGCCCGGTAAAATCATTCACATTGAACACCAACGGTGAAAAAGCCATGCTCAACTTATGGCGCAAAATCGTGAAACCGTACGAATTTACTTTCAATGTAAAATGGTCGGGCGGCGAATTGGCCAGGATTTTATTGTTGGGCAAATTGGTGTACTTTACCGGGAATGATAAATCCACTGTGTACTCTTTATTCAATGCATTTAAAAACCAGAATAAAGTGGCAATTACGAGGCAGACCAGGAAGACCATAAGTCTTCGGTCGTCTTTCATCCGCAACGTTTTGTAGAGCGCGTGAATCTTATTGAACCAAATTTTTTCCACGAAACCAAAGATAAAAAAAAGGGCAGACTAACAAGCCGGCCCTTTCGTATTTCTGATAATGTCAATTTATTTTTGTTGCGGAACGTCAGACATGTCTTTCACGACAGCTGATTTGTCAACACGAAGTTTTACATTGTCATCAACTTGTAACAGAACGTAATTTTCTTTAATCTCTGCTACTTTTCCGTAAATACCTCCGGTTGTAACAACTTTATCGCCTTTTGCCAGGCTTTCGCGGAACTTGCGCAGTTCCTTTTGTCTTTTCATTTGTGGTCTGATCATGAAGAAGTAGAACACCACGATAATCAAAATCATGGGTAAGAATGTCATGATCGGATTTGCTTCGGTTCCCGCTTGTTGGGGTGCCATCAATAAGTAATTCATTGGTCGTTATTTAATTGTATAAATTTATCAATTCGTTTTCAACTCTCGCTGTAATCATCAGCTTTTGAGGTTCATTGCCGTCGTTGGCGAATACCTGAATTTGCTTGACAACATTTCCAACTTCACCCGACGAATTGAAGACCACCTCAATAAAATTGTAATCTCCGGCTTTTACAGCTTCCGGCGGATAGCTAATTTCCAAACATCCGCAGTCTACTTTTGTGCTGTCGATTACCAGGTTACCGGTGCCTTCGTTTGTAAATCGGAAACTGTATGAAAGAACCTCTCCGGCGTGAACGGTTCCAAAATTATGGATTTCTTCCTGAATCGCAAATTTTGGATCCCCTTTTGGCTCTTTTGAATAATCGTTTGATTTTGTGGAACTTTTACAAGCCTGAAAACCAAGTAGGATTAATATGAAAATGAATAATTTCATTCTTCTGCAGCTTCCTCTCCAATTAGCCCGCGACCTGCTTTCTGAATCTGATTTTCTTTCTTCAATGCCTTGAGCGCCTTGTCCAAAATACCGTTGATGAAGTTGCGGCTTTTTTGCGTGCTATAATATTTCGAAAGCTCAATGTATTCGTTCAAACTCACTTTAGTCGGAATGGACGGGAAGTACAAAAATTCGGCAATTGCCATTTCCATAATCAGGTTATCGAGGAAAGCAATTCGCTCAACATCCCAGTTTACGGTGTGTTGTTCAACGATTTTTTTCAACTCATCGTGATTCAGCACACATTTGCGGAACAGGTTCTTCACAAAGTCGCTGTCTTCGTCATCCTTGAACATGGGCATCAAAGCCGAGTTCTCGTTGGCAAATTCTTTGAATTTCTTCACAGTCTTGATGTTCATGCTAACCACAAAATCAAGATCGTCGTTCCAATAGATGCTTTCTTCTTCCAAAATAGAAGACAATTCTTCCGATTGCAGGATGATTTCAGCAAACAGCAATTCGAGCACTTTTTTGTCGTCCTGATAGTTTCTTTCCGGTTTCGACATGTATTCGGTGTAGAAATCAGAATTAACAAGTGCTGTATAAAGTTTCTTGATGAGCTCTGGTTCGTTCGTCCAACTCAGTTTCGACTGTTCCAACTGCTTGATCAGCGCTGCGTTGTTCCGGATCTGGTAGATCAGGTGGTTGGTGATGAACCGTGTGTTTGGATTCAGGTCTTCTTCGGTTGGGAAGTGTTTTTTCTTGCGGAGTTCGATGATTGAATTAGCGTGATCCGCAATTTCTACTACTAACTGAAATAAATAATGGTAAAGGTCGTAGGTTTTCTGGACACTGAAAAAGAGTTCTTTTTCGGTTTGGTTAATCGATTTTTCCGGAGATGTATAGAAGGCGTATAAAACCTGTAATACTTTGGTGCGGATAATTCTTCTGCTAATCATGTTTATAGAACTGTTATCTTTTTAAGAGGGCACAAAGTTAAAAAATTTATTTAGCCCCGTTCAAAAGCGATCAGCTTTTTTTGTTTTCTTCTTCGTCACCGCTTATGTCCAGATAGTGAGTTTGTTCCCCTTCTTCCCGGTCTGTGGGCTGATCCGAATCTTCTTCGCTTTCGTCATCATCCTCATCTTCCCAATCAAAACGGCTGCGTTGTGGCCCGTGTTTACGGTAAAAAATACTCAAAACGAATCCGCTAATCGCTCCCCAAAGGTGGCTTTCCCACGAAACACCCGGTTCGATGGGGAACATTCCCCAGAACATGCCGCCGTAAAGGAAAACAACGATGATGGAAATCGTCAGCAACTTGACGTCGTTGCGCAGTATGCCGCTAAAAAAAAGGAAAGACCCCAGCCCGTAAATCAGTCCGCTGGCTCCGATGTGCCAGGCTTCGCGGGCGCCCACCCAAACGCAGATCCCCGAGAAGAGGTAAATGAGCCAGAAAATTCGCCAGGCCAGGTTGCGATAAAAATAGAACAAGGCGACCGAAAGCACGAAGAAAGGCACCGAGTTGGCAAAAATGTGTTCGAGGCTGCCGTGAATAAAGGGTGAAAAGATAATTCCTCTTAGTCCCTCGAGGGTGCGTGGGAAGATGCCGTACTGCGCAAACTGATTGTCGAGAATATTCTCAATGAGGAATACCAACCAAAATCCCAATACAAACAGGGCGGGGAAGACCATGCTGTATCGGAAGATCTTCTTCTCGATCTCCCGATCCCGGTGGCTTTTGTTGGGATAATAGTTGAATAACGGCATTTACAATAATTCTTTCAGCGCCTTGGCAAAACCGAAAACATCTTCTTCGGTGGTGTCGAACGAGGTCATCCAACGAACCTCGGAGCGCGATTCATCCCAAATATAAAAGAAATATTGCTCTTGCAGCTTCGGGATAATTTCGGCCGGAATAATGGCGAAGACCCCGTTGGCCTGCGTTTTTTGAGTCAATCTAACGCCCGAAATTTTGGCTACTTCGCTCTCTAAAAGCAGTGCCATTTTATTAGCGTGAAGTGCATTGGTTTTCCACAAATCATTTTCAAAATAGGCCAGAAACTGAGCACTGATGAAACGCATTTTCGAGTACAGTTGCATGCTTTGTTTGCGGATGTATTTGGTAAAACGCGATTGTTGCGGGTTGAAGAAAATTACAGCTTCACCCATCATCATTCCGTTCTTAGTTCCACCGAATGAAAGGACGTCGATTCCGGCATCGCGGGTAAACGCTTTGAAAGGTAAACCCAATGCTGCCGCGGCATTCGCAATGCGGGCTCCGTCCATGTGAACGAACAAATCGTATTCATGCGCCAGTTTGGTAATGGCTTTAATTTCTTCGACTGTATATAATGTACCAAGTTCGGTTACCTGCGAAATGGAAATGACGCCCGGCTGAGCGTGGTGCTCAAACCCGAAGCCATGCAGGTGTTTTTTGATTTCCTCCGGGTAGATTTTGCCTTCCCGTGTTTTAATCGGAATTAGCTTGCAGCCGGTTAGTTTTTCGGGCGCCCCGCATTCATCGACCTGGATGTGTGCTGTTTCGGCGCAAAGAACCGAATTGAAGCTTTGGCTCAGGCTAGCCAGCGAAATGACATTGGCGCCAGTGCCGTTGAAGGCGAAGTAAACGTCGATGTCGTCACCAAATTCCTGCTTAAAACGTTCAACAGCTTTTGCGGTTATCGGGTCGCCGCCGTAACCAACCATGTGGCCGTTGTTAACTTCGCTCATGGCCTGCATAATGGCCGAGTGAACTCCGGCGTTATTGTCGCTTGCAAAACCTCTTTGATTCATTTAGGGTGAAATTTCGGATTAATTGAATTGTTGTATCAAAAGACCAAACTTAAAAATTTGCTCCCAATTTAACGAACCCAAGTCAGGTCATTTTCGAAAGTCGGTAATTTATTGGCGAAGTTGATTTGTTTGGGGGTATGATGCTGTCCGTCGCAGGATGTTTTCAACTTTTAGCCCAAACGCGTGTTATGACATTACGCTAACCAACAATCAACAACAGCTAATGAACAAGCAAGAAGTAGCAATTTTCTGGTTCCGGCGCGATTTGCGGGCTGACGACAATCATGGTTTTTACCAAGCTTTAACTTCCGGCCGTCCGGTACTTCCCATTTTCATTTTTGACACGGAGATTTTAAACGATCTGGAGCAGACCGATTCGCGGGTAACTTTTATTCTGCACGAAGTACAAAAGTTGCAGGATTTGTTTGAGCAAAACGGCAGTACCTTTTGGATTTACCAGGGAAAGCCGCTGGATGCTTTCAAGCGTTTGTTGACAGAGTATGCGGTGGCAGAAGTGTTCACCAACCTGGATTACGAGCCTTATGCCCGTGAGCGCGACAAATTGGTTTACGAGTACTTGGGAACACAGAACATTCGCCTTCGAGCTTTTAAAGACCAGGTGATTTTTCACAAAAACGAGGTGGTCAAAGCGGACGGTAAACCATACACGGTGTTTACGCCCTACAGTAAAACATGGCTTTCCAAATTAACTTCGCGTGACTACGAAGCTTTCCCTTCGGAAAAACATTTGGGGAATTTGGTGCAGACCGATCCACTGCCAAAATACCATCACCCGGATCTTGGATTTAAACACGGGCCATACAATGTTCCTCCGTTGGAACTGAATGTTTCGCTGATGGAATCGTATGCCGAGAACCGAGATTTTCCAGCAGTGGCGGGCACTTCGCGGTTAGGAGTCCATCTTCGTTTTGGTACGGTTAGTATCCGGAAGGTGACGGCAGAAGCAGTCAAACATTCGTCAACTTTTTTGAATGAATTGATTTGGCGAAATTTCTACATGGACATTTTGTGGCATTTTCCGCATGTAGCCCAATCGTCATTCAAACCGGCTTACGATTTTATAGCCTGGGATAACTCTGAAAAACTTTTTGCCCGCTGGTGCGAAGGAACAACCGGTTACCCGCTGGTGGATGCCGGCATGCGCGAACTTAGCGCTACCGGGTACATGCACAACCGGGTGCGCATGGTAACCGCCAGTTTCCTCTGCAAGCACTTGCTGATTGACTGGCATTGGGGAGAAGCCTGGTTTGCCGAAAAGCTGCTCGATTTTGAACTGGCCTCAAATAACGGGGGCTGGCAGTGGGCTGCCGGATCGGGTTGCGATGCGGCGCCGTATTTCCGGGTGTTCAACCCCGAATTGCAGCAGCAGAAGTTCGATGCCGACTTTCGATACATTAAAAAATGGGTGCCCGAATACGGCACGTCGGCTTATCCGTCGCCGATTGTTGAGCACAAAACGGCACGGGAACGGGCTATTCGCGTTTACAAGGAAGCATTGAATGAACGATAGTCGGAGAGCAGGGGTTTAAAGGATGACATCTCTTCGAAAAGATGTCATCCTTTAAATTCAGATAACTTAAAAACGAAAAAGGATGCTACCCGTTAGAGCAACACCCTTCATTCTAAATATAATCTTTAACCTATAAACGTTTTAATTCAGGATCTTTTTCAACAGATCCGGTCGGTTTAAACGAGTCAACTCTTCGCGGATTTCGCGTTGGTATTCACGTTTGTACCAGAAGAAGAACTTGCGCTGGCTCAGCTTTTCCTTTTTGCTTTTGGCGGTAAACACTTCCTCCATGGTGTACGGGTGGAACCCGGTGTAGAAGATCACCGTTGCCAATGTCATTGGCGTAGGGGTGAAGTCCTGTACCTGTTCCAGTTTGAAGTCAAGCTGTTTGGTCTCGGCTGCCAGGTTGGCCATGTCGGTACTTTTACAACCCGGGTGACTGGAGATGAAATAAGGAACCAGCTGTTGGTTCAGCCCTTCCTGCTTATTAATCTCGTTAAACACCTTGTTCAATTTATAGAACAATCCAAACGAAGGTTTCCGCATAATGCGAAGCACGTCGTCTGACGTGTGTTCCGGAGCCACTTTCAACCGGCCCGATACGTGGTGTTTCACCACTTCACGCAGGTATTCCATATTATTTTTGTTGACCTGCTTGTCTTTGGTTTCGTGCAGAATCATATCGTAGCGAATACCGCTCCCAATGAAGGCTTTCTTCACTTTTGGGTGCTTGCGAACCTCTTTGTACAGGTCGAGCATTGGTTTGTGATCGATGTTCAGGTTTTTGCAGACATCGGGCCAAATACACGACGGACGCTTGCACTTGTTGCAAATTTCCTGGTGAATACCTTTCATCTGGTACATGTTGGCCGAAGGGCCCCCCAAGTCCGAAATGTAGCCTTTGAAGTCGGGCATTTCGGTCACCTTGTCCAGTTCGCGCATCACGGAAGCCTGCGAACGGCTGGCAATAAATTTGCCCTGGTGGGCCGAAATGGTGCAGAAAGTACATCCGCCAAAACATCCCCGGTGAATGTTGATTGAGTGACGAATCATATCGTAGGCAGGGATCGGCTCTTTGCTCTTGTATTTCGGGTGTGGCAAGCGCGTATAAGGCAACTCGTACACACGGTCAATTTCTTTTTCCTCCATCGGCGGCCACGGCGGGTTTACAACCACCTGCTTGTCACCGGTACGCTGGATCAGCTTGTTGGCTTCAACTTTATTCGACTCTTCTTCGATGTGCATAAAGTTGTGCGCAAACTTTTTCTTATCCTGCAGGCACTCCTCAAAGGAATACAAGTCGAAGGTATTCCATTTCTTCTGTGTTGCGTAATGCTCGTCCTCGTCAACCAGGAATGCCGTTTGCGGCAGGTTGGTCAAACTCTGAGGATTCACGCCTTTTTGTACCAATCGGGCGTAATCAACAATTGATTTTTCACCCATTCCGTAGAACAGCAAATCAGCTTTCGAATCGATCAGAATCGAAGGTTTCAGTTTGTTTTGCCAGTAATCGAAGTGTGTAACACGGCGCAGCGACGCTTCAATACCACCAATTACCAACGGAATTTCCGGGTAAAGTTTCTTCAGAATATTGCTGTATACAATGGTGGCATAATCCGGCCGCTTGTCGGCTTGTCCGCCGGGAGTGTACGCATCGTTGTGGCGTTTGCGCTTGTTCGCCGTGTAGTGGTTCACCATCGAGTCCATGTTGCCCGAGGTAACGGCAAAGAAAAGTCGGGGAGTTCCCAGCTTTTTAAAGTCGCGCAGGTCGTCCTGCCAGTTTGGTTGCGGCACAATGGCCACACGCAGACCTTCTGCTTCCAAAACACGGCCAATTACGGCAGCGCCAAACGATGGGTGGTCAACATAGGCATCACCCGTAAACAAAATGACATCCAGTTGGTCCCAACCTCGCTCTTCAACTTCTTTCTTGGTTGTTGGTAACCAATCGGTTGTTTTGTATTTCTGATAAAGTAAATTCACTCGTCTTGTCCAATTATAATTGTGGTGCAAAGGTAATTGGCTTTTAGTCATTTTAAAAGACTTTTGGGTCTTATTTTTAATGAACTCAGGTAGACAAAGTGGATTTTATAAAAAATTAGTGGGCAATTGTGACGAAATAGAAATTAGATTTTTACATTTAGCATCCTATTTTAACGACTGAATGGAATTAGTAAATCCGAAGGATATCCTGAAAGCCAGTCCGTATCTGGCTTATCTTGGAGGAGAGAATTTGGCGAAGTTTATCATGTATGTTTTGCGCTTTAGTAAGCTGAATAAAATATACCAGCAGATTGCCGATAAACATGGAGTGGAATTTATAGATGCGCTGATCGACCTACTGGAAGTAAACTACGAGTTCGACGAGCGTGATCTGAAAAAAATCCCGAAAGAAGGTCCTTTCATAGTGGTTGCCAACCATCCGTTCGGCGGGCTGGACGGTATTCTGCTTATAAAACTGATTAGCCAGGTTCGACCCGACGTGAAGGTACTGGCGAATTTCCTGTTGAAACGGATTGAGCCGATATCCGATTTCTTCATGGGCGTGAATCCGTTTGAATCGCACAAGGAAGCGGGCTCGAGCATAGGTGGTGTGAAGAACGCACTGGAGCATGTGAAGAAAGGTGGTGCGCTGTGTATTTTCCCGGCCGGTGAAGTTTCGAGCTATGATGCCGATAATAAAATTACTGACCGCCAATGGCAATACCCGGTGCTGAAATTTATTAAGAAAGCGAATGTGCCGGTTGTGCCGATTTATTTCAATGGAAAAAACTCGCGGCTATTTCATTTAATCGGGAAAATTCACCCGAATCTTCGCACGGCCAAGCTGCCGTCAGAATTGCTCAATAAGAAAAACAAGCTTGTTAAAATCCGGATTGGGATGCCCATTTCGGTGAAAGAACAGGCGAATTTCCCGGAGATTTACCAATTTGGGCGCTACTTGCGAGCTAAAACTTACAGTTTGTGCAGCAGTATCGAGGTGAAACGCTTTTTTAATTATTCGCTGAAGCGTCACACGAAAGCTGAGCCAATTGTTCCGCCTACTCCGCCTGATTTGATTCGGGAAGAGATTGCTCAACTGAGCAGTGAACACTTTCTGTTCAAACTGAAAAACTTTTCAGTGTACTGTTGCCCGACACCAAAAATTCCGAACCTGCTGAACGAGATTGGCCGTTTGCGCGAGATCACTTTCCGCGAAGTGGGCGAAGGCACCAATCAGAGCATCGACCTGGACGAATTTGATTTGTACTATAACCAGTTGTTTATTTGGGACGATGACGCCCAAAAACTGGTCGGCGCATACCGGATTGGTAAAGGTGCGGATATTTTGCACGACTACGGAACGGCCGGTTTCTACCTGCAAAGTCTCTTTAAAATGAAGGAAAGCTTTGAACCGGTTCTGCAGCAATCGCTCGAGTTGGGCCGCTCGTTTGTGGTCAAAGAATACCAACGCCAGCCCATGTCGCTGTTCCTGCTTTGGAAAGGAATTTTGTACTTCCTGTTAAAGAACCCGGAGTACCGTTACCTGATCGGGCCGGTGAGCATCAGCAACAATTATTCGAAGATTTCGAAAGAGCTGATCATCAAATTTATCATGACCCATCATTTCGATTGGAACATGGCACGGTTCATAAAGCCTCGGAAGGCTTTCAAATTTAAAAGCGAAGATCCCAACATCAATGTCATTATGGAAAATTTGGGTGATATCAATATGCTTGACAAGTTTATCGGCGACGTAGATGAACTGAATACTGGGCTCCCTGTATTGCTGAAGAAATACATCAAGCTGAATGCGAAAATTGTCGGTTTCAATGTCGACCCAAAATTCAACAATTGCCTCGATGGGCTGATCTTGCTGGATGTGATGGACGTCCCGAAGAGCACCATCGAATCGCTGTCGAAAGAGGTAAATGACGGTTCCATTTTAAATCGCTTTTATTCCCATCGTGAATAGTCAACAGGCGTCAGATTATAGCTGATGCTAAACCTGTTATAGAACTATTGGTAGACTACCACGCCTTTTTCTTTCGTTTGAAAAGGAAAAGATGAGGCAGACCTGGCGCTTGGTTTCTCGCACGACTATGGTTCTGATAGTCGTGTTTACTTTCTTCTTTTTGCTATTGGAAGGCTATTCCTATTATCGTTTGGGAATTGAAGATCGTTTTTACCACGCTCAGCATCAATTGTTGAAGCCAAGCGGTTTACTGGGGCATGGCTTGGGAATCATCGGCTCGTCTCTGATCGTGATTGGAGTATGCATGTACATGATTCGTAAGCGCGTACGTCGGTTTTCGCGCATCGGTGTACTGAAATACTGGCTTGAATTTCATATTTTCCTTTGCTCGTTGGGACCTGTTCTGGTCCTGTTTCACACGGCTTTTAAATTCGGCGGAATTGTTTCTGTTAGTTTTTGGTGTATGGTTGCAGTGGTCGTCAGTGGTATTATTGGCCGGTACATCTACCTGCAAATTCCGCATACCATCGAGGGGCGCGAAATGAGTCTGGCAGAGTTGGAAATGAAGAAGGCTCATTTTAAAGTGTTGTTGCAGGAAAAGTACCAACTCAATTCGCCGCTTGCCGATGAGATTTTGCAAGCCGTAAAGGCTCGGCCGAGCCGGCCGGGCGGGGAAAGTATTAGCCGATTTGTCGAAAAACTTTTGTTTCAACACAAATTACTTCAACGAGTCAGAATGCTTCTGAGAACGAACCATTTCGAACCCCAAACGCGTAAAGAACTATTGCGTTTAATTCGGTATGAAATCAGCCTGAATCGTAAAATTGACCGCCTCGTTACCATGCAAAACTTGTTTCGTTATTGGCATGTAGCGCATTTGCCTTTTGCATTGGTGATGCTGTTGATCATGCTGATTCATATTGGTGTTGCACTGGCTTTTGGTTACCGATGGATCTTTTGATATGAGTGAAACGTTGATTGAAAATATTGTCATCTATGGTGTTGTCGTTCTTGTTTTTGGGCTGACGATGTGGTTCTACCTTCGCAAACTTCGAAATCAAAATCGAATGATT
Organism: Mangrovibacterium diazotrophicum; assembly: GCF_003610535.1. Taxonomy (NCBI): domain Bacteria; kingdom Pseudomonadati; phylum Bacteroidota; class Bacteroidia; order Marinilabiliales; family Prolixibacteraceae; genus Mangrovibacterium; species Mangrovibacterium diazotrophicum. The sequence goes on from NZ_RAPN01000001.1 coordinate 105,671, forward strand.
ACCGAAAAGATTGTGCAGGCTAAATCTGAAGGACTTTATGAGCCGGTTTCGCTGCACCCGGTTGTCGATCCAAAATCCTGCATTCAAAGCGGCGCCTGCATTGTTGCATGTCCCGAAAAAGATATTTTAGGAATAGTGAATGGTCGTGCTACAACGATTAATGCGTCGCGCTGTATCGGGCATGGCGCTTGTTTTCATGCTTGTCCGACCCAGGCAATCACTTTATATATTGGAACCGAAAAGCGTGGCGTAGACTTACCGCATGTCGATGAGAATTTTGAGACCAACGTGCCCGGCCTGTTTATCGCAGGCGAGATTGGAGGTATGGGCTTGATCCGCAATGCCGTTGAGCAGGGGCGTCAGGCAGTTGAGAATTTGGCAAAAGGATTGGATCGAAAGGTTGCGGCTGACTACGATTTGGTCATCATAGGTGCCGGGCCTGCTGGTATTTCGGCTTCACTGGCAGCTAAAAAACTCGGACTAAGTACACTCACTCTGGAACAAGATTTTCTGGGAGGCACAGTCTTTAGTTTCCCGCGTTCTAAAATCGTCATGACTTCTCCGATGGATCTCCCGTTGCATGGCAAAGTGCGCCTGTTTGAAACCAGCAAACAGGAATTACTCGATCTCTGGCAACAGGTTATTGAAAAGCATGAGATCCGTATTCGTGAGAACGTAAAAGTCGAATCGATTAGCCGGTTAAACGGACATTTTGAAATTTCGGTTTTATCCGATGAAATCTACACCTCCCGCAGAGTTTTGTTGGCCATTGGTCGTCGCGGAACGCCGCGAAAATTGAATGTTCCGGGAGAAGAAAGTCCGAAAGTTGCTTACCGTTTGCTCGATCCGGAACGAATACGGGAACAGCAGATTTTAGTTGTTGGTGGAGGAGACTCAGCTATTGAGGCAGCGCTGCTGTTGGCGGATCAAAATGAAGTGGTATTGTCATACCGGGGTGCTGCTTTTAACCGGTTGAAACCTGCAAATAAGCAACGAATTGATCAGGCAAAGCAAGAAGGGAAAGTGACGATTTTGTATCAATCGAATGTTGTTCGGATTGAGCCTCAGTCTGTATCAATTTTGCTTGATGGGGAAGAAAAACAAAGAGAGATTGAAAATGATCTCGTATACATTTTCGCAGGCGGAGAGTTACCAACTCAATTTTTAGAGAAAGCAGGAATAAAGATTACGCGGAAATTTGGTGAGTCTGTGCTGAAGCATAAAAAATAGGAACTGTCGGTTCGCCAGTCGATTCATATAGTCGGAAATAAAACAATTGAAAAAGCTAATCTACATACTGTTGTTGCTGATAACGCCTTTCGCGGTGTTTGCCCAAATCTCTCCGGGCGATTTATCGCAGGCTCACGAAAAGCTTGAAGGCTTAAGTAATTGCACGCAATGTCATGTGTTGGGCGAAAAGGTCACTAACCAGAAGTGTCTGGCTTGTCACGACGAAATTCAAAGCCTGCTTGCCAGTAGTGAAGGTTATCATGCTTCGGTTGAAGTGAAGGGAAAAGATTGCTTTGCCTGCCACAGCGAGCACCATGGTCGCAGTTTTCAGTTAATCCGCCTGGATCAAGATTCGTTTAATCATGACTTAACCGGTTACAAATTAGAGGGAAAACACGAGGCAGCAAAATGTGCAGATTGTCACCAAATGAAGAATATCAAAGCCCCCGCTCTGAAGAAAAAAGAGCGTACTTTCCTGGGCTTAGAGCAGCGTTGTTTTTCCTGCCACGAGGACTATCACCAAAAAACACTTTCGGCTGACTGTGCTTCCTGTCATGGATTCGATTCGTTTAAACCGACGGTGAAGTTTGATCATCAAAAGACAGCTTTCGCATTAAAAGGAAAACATGAGCAGGTTGCCTGCGAAAAGTGCCATGAGAGAACGGCGCAGAATGGCAAGCCTTTTCAACATTTTTCGGGTCTAAAGTTTGAGAGTTGCGCGAACTGCCATAAGGATGTGCATGAGAATAAATTCGGGCCGAATTGCAGCTCTTGCCATAACGAAAATTCGTTCCATCAAGTGGCGGGAATGACCAATTTCAATCATCAGAAAACCAATTTCCCGTTGGAAGGTAAACACCGGCAGGTTAGTTGCCGATCCTGTCATCAACAGTCATTAACGGCTCCGGTGGCGCATGCGAAGTGCGCAGATTGTCATCGCGATTACCACCGCGGACAGTTTACCAACGAAACGAGTAAGCCGGATTGTTCGGTCTGCCATGATGTAACCGGCTTCACCACTTCATCGTTCACCATAGAACAGCACAATCAACTGAAATTTAAACTGGAAGGGGCACATTTGGCCACACCTTGTTTCGCCTGTCATCAAAAAGGAATTCGGTGGGAGTTCCCACAAATTGGAGAGCGATGTGTGGACTGTCACGAGAATATTCATCGCCGCAAAATTGCTGAAGAATATATGCCGCAAGAAAATTGTCAGCTGTGTCACAATGTAATAGAATGGAGAGATGTAACTTTTGATCATCAGAAAACGGGTTTTACATTGACCGGTAAACACACGATAATCAATTGCCGTTCGTGTCATTTTAAGGAAGAAGGAGACATCGTTGAGCAGCATTTTTCGGGTTTGGGCAAGGACTGTGAAAACTGTCACCAAGATCCGCACAGAGAGCAATTTAAGGTAGATGGGAAAACGAATTGTGCCAAATGTCACCAGTCTTATGCCTGGAAACCGAGCCGTTTCGATCACGACCAAAGCCGCTTTCAGCTGGAAGGTCAGCACGCTCAAACAGCCTGTGTTAGATGTCATCCTTCGCTTGAAGATGAGGAGGGAACATTCACGAAATACAAACTAAAAGCAGATATTAAATGCGCAGATTGTCATTACTGATTTTATTAGTGGGGATATTTCAGCTTTGCTTCTCTCAATCGCCTCATGGCAAGAACTTCCATGTAGATTGTGCAGCTTGTCATTCACCTGAAAGCTGGGAGCTGTTGCAGCTGAGTAAAACCTTCGACCACAATCAAACTTCGTTTAAGTTGGACGGAGCGCATCAAGCAGTTGATTGTAAGGCTTGCCACAAGAGTTTGGTTTTTACTGAAGCTGAGCGCGAATGTGTGGCCTGCCATTTGGATATGCACAACACTACCTTGGGAACGGATTGCAAAAGGTGCCACAAGCCGCAAAACTGGATTGTGACCAATACGACTCAACTGCATCGCGAAGGTCGCTTTCCCTTGATGGGAGCACATCGGACGGCTGATTGTTTCCAATGTCACCAGTCGGCCAGCAATTTGCGGTTTGAACCGCTGAACATAGAGTGCGTGAGTTGTCACCGGTCGGATTATTTGGCGACGACAAGTCCGAATCATCAGGAAGCCGGTTATTCAACCAGTTGTGAGGATTGCCACGGTGCTCAAGCGGTTTCGTGGAATGCGGCAAACTTCGAGCACGACTTTTTCCCTTTGCGTGGCGGACATGCGATTAGCTGTTTTGAATGCCATACCAGCGGTACCTTCGGAAAATTGCCAACAGATTGTATCGCTTGTCACCAGGCGGATTACAACTCAACAGCTGAACCGAATCACCTGCAAGTTGGATTTTCGACAAATTGTACCGAATGTCACCAACCGACTGACGGAAGTTGGGGATCTGCTAATTTCAATCATGATTTCTTTCCATTAACCGGCGGACATGCCATCAGTTGCTCGGAATGCCACACCGGAGGCACAGGTACCAAGCCGTCGACCGACTGTTTGACCTGTCACCAAAATGATTACAATTCGACTACTGATCCCAACCATCAGCAGGCCGGTTTTTCAACCGACTGCAGTTTGTGTCACTCGCCGGATTCGGACTGGGATGCGGCCGATTTCAAATCGCACGACAGCCAGTATTTCCCGATTTACTCGGGGCGGCATAATGGGGAATGGAGTTCTTGTTTGGATTGTCATTCAAACACATCGAGTTATGCGGATTTTACCTGCTTTACTTGTCATGTTCACAATCAAACTGAAACTGACGGTCATCACCAGGAAGTGGCAAACTACTCGTATCAAAGCTCGGCATGTTATTCTTGCCATCCGACCGGCAGAGCTGAAGATTAATTCATTCAATCGACAATAGAAAATGACACCAGACATGCATAAACATCGGCAATATCGAAGCTATCAGATTCACGGCATTCTATTGGTGTTATTTCTTTGCATGTCGGTTTCCGGTCGGGCGCAAAAGGATTTCACAGGAAAGGTGACTTATGTGACCAGCCAGCATGTTTATGCGCGTTTCGACGGTGCGAATGATTTACAGGTGGGTGACACCATCTTTATTCAAACGGACGGCCAGATGAAACCTTTGATGGTGATTGAGTCAAAATCGAGTTATTCGGCCGTGGGTAAGCCATTCCCCGGAAATGTAGTGTCACTTGGTCAGGAAGTTGTTGGGCGTTCGGCGATAACAATAAAGGCGGAGGAAAAAGTAGAATCCGAGAAGTCTGTTTCTCCGGATGAAGAGTTAGTCGCTGCCTCAGACAGTGTCGTTCAAACAAAAAAAGGAGGTGAGTTTAAGCAGAATATTCGTGGCCGAATTTCGCTTTCCTCTTATTCCTCGCTGTCAAATGCAACTTCATCTGATTCTCATCGGATGAGATTCAGTCTTTCCTTACAAGCGAATCATATCAATAACAGTCGTTTTTCTGCTGAAACGTACACCAACTTTAGCTTTTTAAGCTCTGATTGGGCGGCTGTTCAGGATAACCTTTTTAATGCACTGAAAATTTACAGTTTGGCGGTTCGTTATCAGGCAGGGGAACAGTCAGAAATTTGTTTGGGGCGGAAAACCAATCCCAATCTTTCGAATGTTGGCGCTATCGACGGACTTCAGTTCGAAACCGGTTCCGAACATTTCCGCGCGGGAGCTATTGCCGGTTTTCGCCCCGACTATTCAGACTATGGTTTCAACGCAGATTTGTTGGAATACGGAGCTTACATCGCCCATCAATCCGAAAATGAAGAAGGAGCAGTGCGTAGCTCGCTTGCTTTTTTCAACCAAACCAACAATGGCAAAACCGACCGGCGCTTTCTGTACTTGCAGCACAGTAATTCGTTGGCAAGAAACCTGTTTTTGTTTCTGTCGAGCGAAGTTGATTTGTACCAGAATCACGACAACATTTCTACCAATACGTTTCGGTTGACGAGTTTCTACATTTCGGCGCGCTACCGGTTTAATCAGCAGCTTTGGTTAGATGCTTCTTACGATAACCGTAAAAATGTGATTTACTACGAGACATTTAAGAGCCTCGTTGATCAGCTAATGGAAGAAGCGACCCGGCAGGGTGTTCAGTTTCGCGTAAATTACCGTCCATTCCAGCTCATAACCATCGGATTCAATGCGAACTATCGGAAACGGGATTCCGATCCCAAATCATCCACTTCATTTTACAGCTTTTTATCCTTTAACCAAGTTCCGGGGATTGACGCAACTTTCACACTGTCAGCCAACGTATTGAAGACGGTTTATGTTGACGGTTCAGTTTTTGGACTACGGGTTTATAAAGATTTTCTGGATGATAAACTTTCATCTGCGGTGGGGTATCGTTATGTTGACTACCGGTTTCCTGGATCCGAAAGCAGCCTTCTTCAGCATGAAGCAGAAATCGATTTGACTTGGCAAATTACCCGCAAACTCGCGCTTTCCCTGAATTATGAGGCTACTTTCGAGAAAAGGGATCATTACAACCGGATATATATCAATTTGACAAAACGGTTTTGAATTCAGAATTCTCAAATCTTTGATTAACTTTCCATGGTTATTTTGTTAGTTAACTGATGAAATCTAAATCAAGAATAAAAACTTTAAAGTAATGAACATGAGATTTTTTGCCGTGATGATGATGGGAGTTGTGCTGATGACTTCCTGTGTGAAAAAGAAAAAAGAAGCTGTTCAACCCTTGGATACCAGTGCCGGTAGTGAGATGGTGCACGCGGTTGCGGTTAAAAAGGCGTTGCAGGCCAATGCTTATACTTACCTGTTGGTTAGCGAAGGCGACCAGGATTACTGGATTGCTGTGGACAAGATGGAGCCTGAAGTTGGCGGAACTTATTTCTTCGCCGATGCGATGGAAATGAAAGAATTTAAAAGTAACGACCTCGATACCATTTTTGCCAGCGTATTTTTCGTTCAGAAGTTGAGTACCACAAAGGATGCCAGCACGATGAGTATGAAAAATCCGCACGGAACTGCGCCTGGACGCCAGTCTGTTGATCAGGATGAATCGATTTCGGTTGCGCCGGCAGAAGGAGGAATCACCATTGCTTCGTTATTCGAAAACAAGGCCGATTATTCGGGAAAAGACGTGATTGTCAGCGGTAAAGTGGTGAAAGTGAACAACGGTATCATGGGCCGCAACTGGGTGCACATCCAGGATGGTACCAACGCAGATGGATCTTATGATCTGACGTTGACTACCGACGCCGAAGTGGCTGTTGGCGACGTGGTGACCATGCAGGGAACGGTTGCACTGGATAAAGATTTTGGTGCTGGTTATTTCTACGATGTGATTGTGGAAAGTGCCACCGTGAAATAGCGAACAATAAAATCAAGATATTGAAGGAGCAGCGATGCTCCTTTTTTTATGCTTTCAAGTAGAGGTTGCTGTCGCCGTAGCTCAGGAAACGATAATCGTTGGCCAGCGCATGGTCGTACACACGCAGCCAGTCGTTGCCGATAAAAGCAGAGATAAGCAGCAATAATGTACTTTGTGGCTGGTGAAAATTGGTAATCATTCCCTCCACAATCCGGAATTGGTAGCCCGGCACAATGATGATTTTGGTATGCGCGCCAATAACCGGCAATCCGTTCTTCAACATGTAGGCAAGAATGGCTTCGAGCGATTCCTGCTTCGAGTAGCTCTTTTCAGTTTCGTAGGGCAGCCACTGCTCAATATCCAGCTCGTTGAGGGCGCTATCGGGCTTTTGCAGTAGTTTCACCCCGAGCCAGTACAAACTTTCCAGTGTGCGGATCGAGGTGGTTCCAACGGCAAGCAATTTGCCTTGGTGATCCAGCAGTTTTTCAATCAGATCGCGGCGAACAATAATCTGCTCGGCGTGCATTTCGTGTTCGCCAATGGTGTCGGCTTTCACCTGTTTAAAGGTTCCGGCGCCCACATGCAGGGTTACTTCTTCGCACTCAACCTGTTTATTCTTCAAACTTGAAAAAACAGCGTCGGTAAAGTGTAGTCCCGCTGTTGGTGCGGCCACCGATCCTTTTATTTTAGAGTAAATCGTTTGGTAACGTTCAATATCGCTTTCCTCGGTATCGCGGTGCAGGTAGGGAGGAATGGGTAAAATGCCGGCGGCCTCAATCAGGCTGGCAAAATCGGCTTCGGGGCAATCCCAGCTAAATCTCACCTGCACCGAACCGTCAATTTGATTCAGCTTTTCAGCTTTAAAAGCAACCGTCTTTCCGTTCAGTTGAAGGTCTTTTTCAAGTACTTCGTTTTTCCATTTCTTCAGGTTGCCCACCATGCAATTCCAACTACAGCTTTCGGTTTGTTGAAAAGCGATTTGGTAATCGGCCGGCTGCAGCGGGTCGAGGCAAAAAATCTCGATGTTGGCACCGGTCGCCTTTTGGAACAACAAGCGCGCCCGGATCACCTTCGTGTTGTTGAATACCAACAGGCTTCCCTCGGGCAAAAAATCGGGTAGGGAAGTAAACCGCGAGTCGGTGATGTTGCCATCTTGCCAAACCAACAATTTGGACTGGTCGCGCTGCGGCAACGGGTATTTGGCAATGCGCTCGTCGGGCAATTCGTAGTTCAGCGCCTGTGCACTGAGGTTGAAAACGCTTGTGTTGGTATTCATATTATCCATCGGCGGCAAAATTACAAAAAAAGGTCTAATGGCGAAGGGCAGAGAGCAGAGGGCAGGGAGTAAAGAGACTTGGAACTCGAAACTCGAAACATTGGTGGCCAAGTCTTGTTTGAGGTTGCTTCGAGGTGCTCGCAATGAGAATTTACTGGTCGTCATACAGTGGGAGTGAAGTAATCAATTATTAGTTTCCGAAAACAGTTAACCTGCAACTCGAAACTCGAAACTCATAACTCGCAACTCACAACTTAGTTTTTGTTACTTTTGTGTCAAAATAGAAAGCTATGTATCAAATAGGAGATCGGGTTAAGTTTATGAATGCCGTAGGTGGTGGCATTATCACCAAGATTGTAGGCAAAAATATGGTTCATGTTGAAAACGAAGATGGGTTTGAAATACCGGTGATGACTTCGGAAATTATCATGGATGAAATCGATCAGGAAGCCGTGACCAACAGCGATAAGAAACCGGACGTGAGCGATTTTATTCGCCAGGGCATGAAAAAGCCAAAGACCGAAGACCGAAAAGTGAAGGTTGAAGAACCGATTACCATTATTCGCGGTAACGACGAGCCGAAGTTTTACCTGGCTTTTCTGCCCGAGAATGCACGGAATCCGCTGGACGGGCAAACAAAGATTTACCTGGTTAACGACAGTAATTTCTTCATCCTCTATCATTATAGCCATTTTGCGAACGAGCAGTATGTAACCCAGGAAGCGGGCAAACTGGAGCCAAATACCAAGTTGCTGCTGGGCACCCTGTCGCAGGCCGACATTGCAGGCCTTCCGGCTTTTGCGTTCCAAATGATGTTCTACCGCGATAAATCGCCGAAGCTGGAAAAGCCGCTTCGCAAGCGCATCACCATTAACCCCGTGAAGTTTTACAAGTCAGGCAGTTTCAAACAGTCCGACTTCTTCTCCGGAAAAGTCATGCTTTACAAGCTGAACGAGTCGGAAATGGAAAAGGCGTTGAAAGAGTTAACCGATAAGGATGTGAAACAAGCAGCCCGTGAAAAGGAGCCCGCTCGCGCACCGCAACCGGTAAAAGTTGAATTGCCCGAGTTGTTGGAGGTGGATTTACACATGCACGAGTTGATTGACGACACCGCAGGTCTTTCGAATAAAGATATGCTGGATATTCAAATGAAGACGTTCCGCGAAAAGATGGAGGAAGCTATTTCGTCGAACGCGGTGAAGAAAGTTGTTTTCATCCACGGTTTGGGCAACGGCGTTCTGAAAACAGAACTGCGCCGCGAGCTTTCAACCAAATACAAAAAATACGCGCACCAGGATGCCAGTTTCCAGGAATACGGCTACGGAGCAACCATGGTGATCATTCGCCGGTAAAACCAATCAAAAAGCGGAGTTGATGATTTTTCAACTCCGCTTTTTCTTTCAATCCGATCTATTCATTCAGATCATTCAATATTTTACGCAAATACAATCCGTTTGGGGTTAGTTCGTCCTCTGTCCAGTTGCCATTAATGTTGGCTCCCGGCTTTAAAAAAGCGGTTGTTTCTTCTTTATCAGTGATGTTCCAGCAAGCCCAGCTTAGTTGGTGGTCTTCCATCCATTTTAGCCAGATGCGGTTGCGTTCCATATCAAATTTGCCATCGCCATTTGCTTCGCCAACACCCCATTCGGTAACAAACAGGGGCAATCCTTTAGACAAGGCATAGTCGGCCTTTTGGCGAAGTTGTTCCTGGTGGTTATTGTCCGACGCGTAAAAATGGAAGGAATAGCAAATGTTTTGGTAGCCGGTAATCGGATCATCGGCAGCCTCATCAACATTCTGATCCCAGCGCGGGCTTCCCACAACAATCAGGTTTTCTGCGTCGTACTCACGAATCACAGAAATAACCTGTAAGGCATAATCTTTGACCACTTCCCAACTTTGGTAATCAGGTTCGTTGAAAATTTCGTAGATCACTTGCGGGTTTCCTGCATACTTCTGTGCCATTTCAGCAAAAAAGGCTTTCGATGCTTCGACATGCTTTTCTGCATGGTGGTCATGCCAGTCGATCAGGACATAAACCCCGTTTTCGAGGGCGCGATCAAAGACCGTAGTAACTAATTCTTTTTGAAAATCCGGATTGTCCAGAAAGCCACCTTCCGGCTCAATACCCATGGAGACCCGGATCAGGCTGACTTTAAAATCGGAGCAAATCCAGTCGACAACATTGGTGTTGTAATACTTTTGGCCGTTCCAAATACTCCACGAAAAGCTAAGCCCACGGAGTTGCGGTGCTTGGCCGTGCGCATCAACTATTTGTCCGTCGGCAATCGTGAGCGCTCCGTGTTTTTCAATCGGAGTTTGCGCGTTTGCGGCTTGAATCCCGCAGAGGAGGATCATAAGTAATACGAGATGAAAAGTTTTCATTGTGTGTTGGGTTTTAGTAAAAGTTATCGTGTGTTGTTCGAATTTAAGATGGGACGTGGAAAATTCCTTTTTGTGAGTTCAGTAAAAGCAGCAAGCGAGACGATCTGTTCGGGATTGATTTCATAGGTTGTTCGGTTTGCAAGTCGTTTATAACTTGGTAAATTAGGTCGATCGCCAAAATACTAAAATATCCGCAGAAAAGCATCGAGTTGCAAGTTTAGATTGTCATTGAAGGATGAGCTGAAAGCTGCTTGTCTATGTTTTTGATAGATAAAGGAATTGCGTTGATTAAGAGTGGGTTGAGTAGATGTTGACTATTTCTTTTCTACACATTGAAAATAATTTATGCTTCCGAAGATTGATGTTTTGATTATTTTTTTAGTTTTGCACTCACATTTGAAAAGGGGCTTATTGCTACAATGGTTCTTTTTCGTTTTGGTTTTCTTGCCCAGGTGGTGAAATTGGTAGACACGCCAGCTTGAGGGGCATTTACGAAAATTTAGTGTTAAAGAGCTGCAATAGCTGATTAATACTAGGTTTTAAAAGAACTTGAAACAAAAATACAGAATTTATTCGGAAACAATTCGGAAACATTCTGTAAAAAGATAATTTTACTGTCACCAGCCCAGGTGCTGAAATTGGTAGACAGGCGCGGTTGAGGGCCGCGTGTACTACGTACGTGCGGGTTCGAGTCCCGCCCTGGGCACACAAAAACTCCCGACTGATATTTCAATCGGGAGTTTTATTTTTTATACAGATAGATTACTTCTTAAGTGACCATCCACCCTTTAAACCAAAGATGAAATATCCAAGATATAAAGCTCCAACGGCAAAGATTGTGTCTCCAATGGCACGTAACCAGCGCAATGTTTCCATTGTTGGAGTTCCTAAAAATTCAGCAGAACGAGCATACCACAAACCGTGCTTAACACTTGCTACAGTCTGTGCAAGTCCAACAGGAAGAACACTAATTAACACCATTAGTAATAGTCCAATATTCATTGACCAGAATGCAATTTTAATCGGTTTCTCTTTCCAATCTACCTTTAAATTCATATCACGTAATACAAACAACATTAGACCAATCCCAAGCATGCCATAAACTCCAAATAAAGCGGTATGTCCATGAACAGGTGTAGTATTAAGTCCTTGCATGTAATATAATGCTATTGGAGGGTTGATTAAGAATCCAAATATCCCTGCACCCAACAGGTTCCAAAATGCTACTGCAATAAAAAAGTATATAGGCCATTTGTAAGCATTTACCCAGTTTGTAACACGACTAAGTTTTAAATTGTGATATGCTTCAAATCCCATAAACACCAGAGGGGCGACTTCCAATGCACTAAAAGTTGCCCCAAGTGCCAGAACCGCCGTTGGTGTTCCTGTAAAATACAAATGGTGGAATGTACCGATAATTCCGCCTGATAAGAATATTATGGTCGAGAAAAGTACACTTGATGTAGCAACCTTTGCATTAATTAGCTGCATTCTAACAAATAGAAATGCAATAGCAACAGTAGCGAAGACCTCAAAGAATCCTTCTACCCAAAGATGAACAACCCACCATCTCCAATACTCAGCAACCGCCAGGTGTGTTTGTTGTCCCCACATTAAGCCAGCCCCATAAAATGCAGCAATGGCAATAGATGAAATTAAAAACATAAGTAGCAAGTGACGGTTCTCGTTGCGTTCTTTCAGAGCTGGTAGTAATGCTCTACCCATTAAAAACAACCAGATAAACAGCCCTGCAAAAAGAAAAATTTGCCAGAACCGTCCTAAATCGACATATTCATAACCCTGATGACCAAACCAGAAGTTTTGTGCTAATCCTAATTTTTGCATAATCCCCATCCATTGTCCTGCTAAAGAACCAACCACGATTACAAGTAATGCACCAAACAATACATCAACTCCAAGTTTCTGAAATTTTGGTTCTTTCCCGGATACTGCCGGAGCAATAAAAAGACCTGTTGCCAGCCATGATGTGGCAATCCAAAAGATAGCCAATTGTATATGCCATGTTCTTGAAACAGAATAAGGTAAAAAATCAGCTAATGGAATCCCATAGAATCCATTTCCTTCTACCCCGTAGTGTGCTGTTATTACACCCATAATAATTTGTACTATTATTAAAGCAGTAACCACCCAAAAATATTTAAGTGTAGCTTTCATTGAAGGTGTTTGCTGAATACCAGAGAGAGGATTGACTTCCGGCACATTGCCATGTTCGTCTTCTTCTTTTCTGTTTGCAGCGTAATACCAAGCTAACAATCCTATACCTACTAAAAGGATAATAACACTAAAACCTGTCCAAAGGTGTAATGCTCCTGTAGGTTCATTGGCAACTAGCTTTTCAGGAGGCCAGTTATTTGTATAGCTTATTTCCTGCCCTGGACGTTCTGTTACTGTTGACCATGTTGCCCAAAAGAAGAAATTATTCATTTTGGACATTCTTTCTTTATCTTTTATAGTATTCGCTGGAATAGCGTATGCCTCTCGTAGCTCTGCTAAATTTTCATCATCCATAAAAAGAGAGGAATAATGACTACCAACAACATTAATAGCCTCTGCTCGAATATTTGAAATATGTAAAGTTTTTGTTTGTGTATTATAAGTATTGGTTCTCATTTCCTTTTGAACCCTTTTTTCGAGCATTGCCTTTTTTTCTTCATCAAGCTCATTGTAGTTTTTGCCAAACTCGGTTTGTGCAAAATGGTTTAAGATATATAAAGCTTCACGGTGCAGCCAATCCGCAGTCCAATCAGGAGCTTGATACGCACCATGCCCCCAAACTGTTCCTACTTCCTGTCCTCCAATTGATTGCCAAATATTCTGACCATCCTTAATGTTTTGTCCTGTGAAAAGTAAATTTCCATTACCATCAACTACTTTTTCAGGTATTGGTGGGGCTTCTCTATATATTTCCCTTCCGTAATAACCTAAAATTCCAAAGGAGATAACCATAACCAGGATAAATCCAATCCAAAGTTTTTTTGTATTCATAATTCATCTGATTTTAAAATGTATTGACAAATGTATAGAATTTTTATAAAAGGACATTGATGTCCTTTTATAAAAATTCTATATCTTTGCAGAAACAAAAAATAAAACGATATGAATATTGATACAAGAACCAGTGTGGGAGACATCGTAAAAGCTAATTTTAAAACAGCTCAAATTTTTGAAAAGAATAATATTGATTTTTGCTGTGGTGGGGGAATTAGTCTTGATGAAGCCTGTGAAAAGAGTGGAATAAATATTGAACAATTAATACCGGAATTGACTGCTACAATCCAGCTAAATGACCCTGATTCAAAGTACATCGACGAGCTGGAACTCAATGAACTTTGCGACTACATTGAAAAAAGACATCATACTTATGTAAGTGAGACCATTCCATTTCTTCAACAAAAATTACAAAAACTTTGTGATGTGCATGGAGAAAATCATTCTGAGTTACACGAAGTAAAAGCATTGTTTGATGGTGCAGCAGAGAATCTTAGTGTACACATGAAGAAAGAAGAATTAATTTTATTTCCTTATATAAGAAAAATGGTAAAGTCAAAAAAGGAGGGTAAAACAGCAAAAGATGAATATGGTGATGCAGTCGAAACTATTGATACCATGCATGAAGAACATCAAACAGAAGGTGAGCGTTTTGAGAAAATATCAAAATTGACTTCTTCATATACATGCCCCCCTGATGGATGTGGTACATACCAAGTTACTTATCAGACACTAAAGGAATTTGAAAACGACTTACATCGTCATATTCATTTAGAAAACAATATTCTGTTTAAGAAAGCTTTACTTTTGGAAAGTGAATTACTAAAATAAATAAACATGCTATCTAAAAGTACAGAATATGCTATAAGAGCGTTAGTTTTTGTTCAGTTAAAAAATTGGGAACAAAAGAGACCTGGTGTTGGTGAAATTGCAAAAGAAATTGAAGCTCCGGAAGCTTATACAGCAAAAATTCTCCAAACTCTTACGAAGAATAAACTGATGGATTCGATGAAAGGGCGTGGTGGAGGTTTCTTTTTCAATGACAATCAATCGAACTTAACGCTTTATGATGTAATTCATGTAGTTGAAGGAGATGCTTGTTTTCACAAATGTGGCTTTGGACTTAAGCAATGCAATAATGATAATCCTTGTCCTTTGCATGAGCAATACAAAATTGTTCGAGATGGATTTTTTGAAATAGTGAAAACAGAAACAATACAATCCTTATCAGAAAAGATTAAGCAGGGAGAAGCGGTTTTAAATAGATTAAAAAAATAGAAAATGAAAAATATAACTCAAATATTATCAGACGAACACCAAATAATTTTAAAAGTTATTGATGCTGTAAATTCAGAATGTGACGAACTAGAAAAAGGTAAAACTTTAGACATTAGCTTTTTTCAGAAAACAATCAACTTTATAAAAAACTATGCCGACAAGTTCCATCATGCAAAAGAAGAAGACATTCTTTTTAAAGCCATGTTGGAAAATGTTGAACATCTACATTGTAATCCTATTCCGGTGATGTTACATGAGCATGATGAAGGTCGAACATTTGTGTACGGTATGGAACAAGGTGTTTCTGAAAATAATACCGATAAAATAATTCAAAATGCACGAGGATACGGAATGCTTTTGCGAGACCATATTTATAAAGAAGATAATGTTCTTTATCCTATGGCAGAGGAAGCGTTATCTGATGAGCAGAAAGAGTTGGTGAATAAAAAATACACCGAAGTAGAATTACTTCTCAACAAAGAAATGAATGTGAATGAATTAATTTTTGTGTAATTTTTTGAGATATTATTGAATGAGTTGGTATTTAAAGTTCAAAGCTTTCTTATTTCCATTTTGGGCTGGACTAATAAGTGCTATAAGTTTTCTTGAAGCTTGGATAAAGTTCAGGGCAGATGGAGTTACTAGAGAAATAGGATTAAGCATAGGTAGCCTTGTGTTTACTGTTTTAAATAGGATAGAATTAACCATTTTATTAATAATATGGTTACTATTATTTCTACAAAACAAAAGACATGTATTTAAAATTGTTTCTGAAAATATTCTAATTTGCTTAATTAGTTTGGTTCTGTTATTACAAACTATTTGGTTATTACCTAACCTAGTTCATAGAGCGGAAGAAATTATTGCAGGGAATCAGCCTTCGAGTTCCTCTGTCCATATGGTTTTTATAATTTTTGAGGCTATAAAGCTTATTTTGCTTGTTATACTATCTTTTAAAGCTAATCGAAATAATGAAGAATTTACACCGAAGATATAGAGTTGTCAAGTATATAATATATCGTCAAACCTTAGTGAATCCACAAGATCATCTATGGACGTTTATTGGTGCTTTCTTAGGTATTGGAATAATTGGTTTTACGCATGAAGTATTTTCATCATTTAGTGTAAGTGATAAAGTCTTTTTAATAGGGTCGTTTGGAGCGTCTGCAGTATTAATTTATGGAGCAACAAATAGTCCATTGGCTCAACCCCGAAATTTAATTGGTGGACATTTAATAAGTGCCTTTATTGGAGTAAGTGTATATAAACTTTTATCCAGCTTTGATATTTTGTGGCTAAATGCTGCCTTAGCTGTTTCCATTTCAATAATTGCAATGCAATGTACAAAAACCTTGCATCCGCCTGGAGGAGCAACTGCATTAATCGCAAATCTGGGAACCCCTAAGGTCTTAAGTTTGGGGTATTTTTATATTCTTTATCCTGTAAGTACTGGTGTTGGTATTTTACTTTTGATTGCACTTATAACAAATAATTTACCGAGGGACCGGTCATATCCAAACAAGCAATTATTCAGAATTAATATTAAAACTTTAGCTAATGAAAACAATTGGAATATTAGGCGGATTAGGACCAGAAGCAACCGTGGATTATTACAAAGAAATAATAAAAGGCTTCGATAAAATTAACGGAGATGGTAGTTTGAATTATCCTGAGATTGTAATTTTTAGCGTTAATATGGCAAAGTTTATTGGATTACTTGAAGAAGGGAAATATACTAATGCCGCTTCGTATATCGCTTCATGTGTGGATAATATTAGAAATGCCGGGGCTGACTTTGCTGTAATAAGTGCCAATACTCCACATTTACTGTTTAATGAAATTCAAGCGCAAGTTAACATACCATTAATTAGCATTGTTGATGTATGTGCTAAACAAGCCAGGAAGATTGAAGTGAAAAAATGTGCATTATTAGGTACAAAATTCACAATGCAAAACGACTTTTATCATAAAGTATTCAATCTGCACAATATTGAAATAGTAGTTCCTGATGAAAAGCAAATAGAGATTATAAACCAAAGACTCTTTAACGAACTAGAATTAGGAATATTTAAAGAAGAAACAAGGCAGGAAATACTTGAAATAGTCAACAAATTGAAGGAACAACATGAAGTTGATTCAGTAATTCTAGGCTGTACCGAATTTCCATTAATGTTTACCGAAGACAATTATCTGGAATTACCCTTTTTAAATACAACCAAGATACATGTAGATGCAATAATCAAAACCTGTTCAAATGGCAATTGATAAGATATGGCGTGACGATGATATCAACACATGTGTAGCGTGTAAAATATGTCAATCTTTTGCTCCACGAGTCTTTAAAGTATTCGATAAGATGATTGTGATGCCTGGTGTTGATTACGATAAATATGAAAATGAAATACGTGAGGCTGTTGAAAGTTGCCCCACAGGAATAATTAAAATTGAATATAAATGAAAGTAGCTGTTTGGGATACATATGTGCAACGTACCGATGGGAAAAAAATGCACTTTGATATTATTGTACCGGAGAATGTAAAGGATTCTAATGTGATATTTCACTATGGACATGAATACCTTAAATACAAAGATGTTAAATCGAAAAAACTTACCACAAAAGAATGTGAGTTTTGCCATATTGAGTATGCCACGCAAGAAGTTATCTCAGATATAGAATCTAAGGGGTATCATATTGTTGAAATGGAAAATTGTATTTGAAATAAAGGCATCTGCTTAACTAGAATAAACATGCACACTATTTTGTGCTGCCGGAAGGTAGTTAATACCAAACCAACAAATAAGCAGAACAACAAAAGCAAACATTAAAATCAGAAAAACGCTTTTGTGGCTTAAATTACTTTTTATCCTGAAATGGATATGAATAAGATAAACAGCCCATGTGAGAAATGCCCATGTTTCTTTGGGATCCCATGTCCAATAATGCCCCCATGCTTCTTTTGCCCATAAAGCTCCGAATATTAGTCCTAACGTAAGAAAGCCAAAGCCTATATAAACGATGTTATCTGTTTTAAGTACAAAATCCTCTTTCAGATTATCTTTTCTAATTGCATATAATCCAAGCAATCCGTAAAGTGCAGATAAACCTAATAAGGCGTAAGCAATCATATACACAATTACATGAGGTACAAACCAAATGCTTTGCAATGCTGGCATGAGTGTTTTACTGTGAATTTCAGGATTTAGGTAGTTCAATAATAAAAATAGAATAGCCATACCAAGTGAATACATAAGCATTAACTTGATTTTCCATCGCTTAAATATTACATAGCCTGAAATTGCCAGGAAGAATGAATACCAAAGTCTTGTCTCTCCAAGAGTTCTTAATGGTGGGCGTTGGAGATTTGTCCAAAGTAAAACGATAAATACAGCCAAGCTTAAAGTACCAAGGATTGCAGTCAAATTGGCGATTTTGCCCAACTTGTCTGAAAGAGAAGTGCCAATGGCCAGAATCCATGTTGCCAACGAAATAATTGCGAATATTTCAAAATTATGCCACATTACACATCCTCCTTCCTTTTACCAGTCCATATCAAATAGAAAGTTCCTGCAATGAGTAAGAAGAATCCCAAATATACCGATGGCAGCCAAGGGTCTTTAACCAGTTCCAAAATGCTTTTCGTTGACCAACGTCCCATTGTTTCATCATAACTTGTCTGATAAATCTTCCATCCGGCAATCTTGATTGGTTTATTTACCTCAATGATGGTATCATACACAGCTCCGGCTTTTTCATAAACCGTAATTTCAGACAGGAAACGTTTTGCTTCGGGTTTGGTCATAAGCATTATTGTGCTTGAATCAATCTGATACATTTCCTGACGATACAAAATGCTTGGACTTGAAATCCAAATAGTATCAATCGCTTCATTATTGGATTTTAGAATCTTTAAGGATTGAGTTGCCCCCATACCCAGAACAGGCTCAAACCTATTCATAACAGGAGCTGAACTCATTAAAAGTTTGTCAATCTTTAAATCAAAATCCTTATAGTTGAATTGTAAGCCCTCGTGTGGGTCTATCATTAAAGGTTTGTTGTTTTGGTTGATTATCTCTCCGGTACTGTTTTCCACAAAAGCAATTTTTGCAGGGTATTCTTCAATGGAGAAGTCTCGTAGCTTTATAGCAAAATTTAATTCTTCTGTTCTGTTTCCATTTTCAATTCCATACCAAGTAGTTTTGCCTTCTTCAAGATACATATTCAGTTTTTGTATGTCTCCTGCACCTAAATGAGCCGATGCAATACACAGCCATAAACCGAAATGGTTTAGAAAGAAACCGATATTCCTCTTGGAAAGCTTTGTGATGCGTTTAATGGTCACTGTTCCAAGTATGATTAAAAAGAAAACTACTCCAATTGTATAAGTCCAGCTCGATGTAACATCATACAGAAAGAATAAGGAATCTGATGGTTTTTGCGGAATTAAGGCTAGCAATAACGAAGGTACTACGAATGAAGTAATCCCGGCAATTGATGCCGGAACACTATAAAACCATTTGAAAACCGCTCTTTTTTTAGATAACAGATATAGCAATAACGATAAATTTGCTAATAGTGCTATTGAAACAAAGTTGGCTGGCCAAGATATTTTAGGCGCAGTAGTACCTGTTATAAATTCAATTCCTAATGATGCCAAAAATAAGGCAAAAGCTATTAAGAAGCTTTCGGGATACTTCCAGGGAAGCACCCATAAGCTCTTTTTTTCTTTAGTATTTTGCAAGGTAATTTATTCTAATATTTCGATTCTCTTTGACTGGCTTCTTCAAGCCATTGTGGAACTACAGTTCCTAAAAATTCTTCTTTGTCAGAATTTAGTTTAGCCATATCTAAACCAATATATTTCTGGGCTTTCGCTTTGGTCGAAATATCAGGCATTTCAACTTCTTTATTGTGTCCAAGGTGTGCCAATAACCGAGTAAGCTTAATTCTTGCTTCTTGTGCAATATTGATACCCGATGAAACAATACGACCTGTTTCAACAGGTGAGTGGAATGATGCGCCATGAGCGGCTACGGAATAATCCCAACGCCATTGAGCATGTCGAATATCCATAAGTATTGCTTGCATTTGTTCTTCATTCGCACCTTTATCCCATGCTGCTTTAGCTTCTACGTGTGCTTTAACCAATAAATCTTCTAGAATATTTACATTTTCTTTAATCTTATCCTGACGAGAATATACATCGGCAATGAGTTTATGAGCCT
Organism: Mangrovibacterium diazotrophicum; assembly: GCF_003610535.1. Lineage (NCBI taxonomy): Bacteria > Pseudomonadati > Bacteroidota > Bacteroidia > Marinilabiliales > Prolixibacteraceae > Mangrovibacterium > Mangrovibacterium diazotrophicum. Next base: position 125,396 of record NZ_RAPN01000001.1, read on the forward strand.
CTTCACGGTGACAAACCTGACATGAATTGGCGACATTATTAAGAGGACTTTGAATGTGATGGTCTGTAAATTTCACACCACCTTGGCTTTTATATGGCATGTGACAATCAGCACAAGATACACCACGTTCTGCATGCACTCCTGTTAAGTAAGTTTCATAACCTGGGTGTTGGGCTTTTAACATAGGGGCTTTACTCAGTTTATGTGTCCAATCAGCAAATTCCATATCATCGTAATAAACCTCCATTTGTTCTACAGACATTCCATTATCCCAGGGGAAGGTTAAATATGGAACACCTTCAATTTTCTTTTTATTGAAATAATATTCCACATGGCATTGAGCACAAACCAGGCTTCTCATTTCCTGATGTGTAGCTTTTGTAATATCCTTTCCTTGTCGCTCAAACGCTTCAATTAATGCAGGGCGAGAAATGCGTAGTTGCATAGTATTTACATCGTGGCAATCGGCACAACCAATTGGATTCACAATTTCAGCTCCCCACTTTTCCCATGAACCTTTATAGAACTCTGCAATTCCAACTTCATTCATCATTCTTGGAACATCGGGGCTTTTACAAGTCCAACAAGTATTGGGCATAGGGCTTTTTACACTATCATTCGGTGCTCCTGTTCTAAGAATATTACGAACATCTTCTACTGCATAATAATGTCCTCTCCCTTGGTTATATTCTTTTGAAAAACCATATCCTGCCCAAAGAACAACCATTCTTGGGTCTTCCTCTAATTCATCAATTGTAGCAGAACCATTGTATTTACTTCTAAAGATGGTGTCAGAGGTTTGATAATAAGATTCAAACTCACGAGGAAAGTTAGCTCCCCATTTTTCGTTACGTGGTTCAAACTGAGAAAAATCGTTTTTGGGTGCATAGGCAAACACCGCTTCACTTCTTCTTTCTACAACACTCGATGCTAATAATCCTAAAAGGAATACAACTACAATAGTTCCAAGGAAAAGAACCCAACCTTTCCAAGGTTTTTCTTTGATTTGTTCGCTGAATGATTTCATATCTTTAGTTCTATGTTATTATTCTGTTTCTTCTAATGCTTCTTTTAACCAATCGGGCACTGGACTTTCGGGTAACGGCACTTTAGCGTTAGGTGTACTCGAAAGGCTGTTGACTCTGCCATGAGGAACTTCACGATGGCATTCCCAACAAGTTCTGTCAGTTCTGTCAGAATGAAAATCGGCATGAATGGTATTCATTTTTGCATCGGTAATAAGGTTACTATGGCAACGAATACAATTTTGTTGCACTACATGATGACCTTCTTCTTTTATTTGTATAACCTGTGGCTCGGCACGCATTGTAAAGATTGAAGCGTGTCGCATTCCATCTTTTCCTTTGAAATAATATTTATTGAATACATTATTGTGAGGTACATGGCAATCGTTACAGTTTGCCCATTCACGATGAGAACTGTGCATCCATGTAGCATATTGCGGAGCCATGATGTGGCAATTTACACAGGTTTTTGGGTCATCGGAAAGGTAAGATGATGCATTGGAGACATAGAATAGAAAGAAAAAAAGACCTAAGAGAATTGCTGAAACGATAATGACAGGTATCTTCCATTTATCAGGAGGTAAAATCTTTTTCAATATGCTCATAGCCTCAAATTTCGTTTTTACATTAAACAATCCTCCCCACAAATTCATTATTTCAAAACAATGAATACTCAACCTTCTAATGCAAATATATGTTACCAAGAACAAAGAAGCTGTACCATATGTTACAGCTTGCAATTTTTCTGTTTTTTAATATTGCATTAGATAAATTTAAGAAATTTTCAAGAAACAGAAATAACAATATTTATCTTTTAAGGCATATAAGCAATTGTTATTTAGATAAAAACAAACTCTCAGATAGATTACTTTATGGGAAAACTTTATAAGAAACTACATAAATGGCCAGGGCTAATCATTGCCTTTCTGCTACTATATTTCTCGGTTACAGGCATCATTATGAATCATCGTGAATTCTTCTCAGGTTTTGATATTTCACGTAACAACCTTCCAAAAGAATTCCGTTATCAGAATTGGAATAATAGTGCAGTAAAAGGTAATATTATTTTAAATGGCGATAGCATTTTAGTATATGGTAATATTGGGGTATGGCTTACCGATTCTAATTTTACTGATTATAGTTCATTTAATTATGGTTTCCCAAATGGAAGCGATAACCGTAAGGTTTTTGACCTGTATCAATCAAATGACGGAAATCTATATACAGCAACGCAATTTGGTTTGTTTGCTTTTAGTAAGGAGAAAAAGCAATGGATAAAGTTTGAATTGGATGTTGACATTAAACGCTTTGTGGCTATTGAATGTGTCAACGATACGCTCTATGTTTTAAATCGTTCCTATTTATTTAAAGGTAAGTCGGAAGGAATAAATACCCAATTTGAGAAAATTGAACTCAAAAAACCACGAGATTATAAAAATGAAGTCTCACTTTTTGAAACCATGTGGCAGATTCATTCAGGTGAGATTTTGGGGATTCCCGGAAAGCTGTTTGTTGATGCTTTGGGAGTAATAATCATTTTCTTATCGTTGACAGGAATTATTTATTTCTTTTTCCCGGGATGGATAAAGAGAAGAAAGAAGAAAACGAAATCAGTCACATCAATTGTAAAGACTAATCGTTGGTCATTAAGGTGGCACAATAAAACAGGAGCCTGGTTATTTGTGTGCCTGATAGTCTTGTTTTTTACAGGTATGTTCTTGCGTCCTCCGCTACTTATTGCAATTGCATATTCAAAAGTAAGCCCTGTAAAATATTCTCATCTCGACCAGCCTAATCCCTGGTACGATAAATTAAGGGACATAAAATTTGATAGTGAACGAAATGAATTCCTTCTGGCAACTTCGGAAGGTATCTTCTATATGGATAAAGACCGTCTTGCACCAATTGCTTTTAAAATTCAGCCTCCTGTAAGTGTTATGGGAATTAACGTGCTTGAGCCATTTAATGATGGGGCGTACATTATAGGTTCGTTCAGTGGTTTGTTTTTATGGCATCCGGCTCATCCTGAAATTTATAATTATGCCCAGGGTAAATTACATGTAGGCAATACATCAGGCAGACCTATTGGTGATTTTAAAGTTACAGGATTAGTAACGGATTTGGGAGGTAAGCAATATATGATAGACTACGATAAAGGTGCAGTTCCTTTATATCATGAAATGAAATTTCCTGAAATGCCTAATAATATTCTTAAAGAATCTAAAATGTCACTATGGAACTTATCGCTCGAAATTCATACGGGACGTTTCTTTCGTTTTCTTCTTGGTGATTTTTATATCCTCTTAGTTCCCTTATCAGGATTGGTAAGCGTTATGGTTGTATTGAGCGGATATTTGCTTTGGAGAAAGAAGTTTCGGTAAAATAATTTCTTTAATTACTGACAGTAAGTGTTATATGGGGTTTTAATGAAAATTAATTGAAAAAAAAGCATAAGTTAGCGAACATTAACTAACTTTGTTTCGTAATAAGAAATATGATGCAAACAGAAAGACAAATACAAATAATTGAAGAATCAATAAAACTCATAGCTTTGAAAGGTATTCAGGGTTTTACGATAAAAAACTTATCTAAAGCAATAGGTATTTCAGAACCTGCAATTTATCGTCATTTTGAAAGCAAAACAGCTATTTTGGTTGCAATACTTGATAGTTTCAAAGAAATGGCCGGAATGATGTCGTCATTACCTTTTGATGAGGAGCAACCCGCAGTTGAAAAAATTGCCTTTATTTTTTTTAGAATGCTTGATGTTTTTACTGAACAGCCTACCATCATACCTATTGTATTTGCAGAAGAGATATTCAAAAACGATAATATGCTGAAAGAAAAGATTAACGAAATACAAAACCTGAATTTGCAGAAGATAGAAACAATCATTGAGCAAGGACAGGAAGCAGGCAATGTAAGACAGGATATTGATAAATCATCGCTTGCAATAATATTTTTAGGTTCTTTTCGCTTGCTTATTAAACGTTGGGATTTAAACAATTATAATTTCGACTTAAAAGAAGAAGGAACAAAGCTTGTAAATTCATTTAAACTAATATTATAAAATATTTAATCGTATGAAAATTGTAAAAGTTTCAGAAACAGAAATTAAGCAAACTCCGCATAAGATTGATGCACGAGAGCTTTATAATCACGACAATGCACAAGTGGTTCATATTATGTTGAAACCGGGAGAAAGTCTTAAACCTCATAAAACTCCCGTTGATGTATTTTTCTATGTATTGGAAGGAAGTCCTGATATTTTTATTGGTGATGAAAAGCAGACTGTACCTCAAGATAATTTAGTCGAAAGCCCTAAGAATATAACACATTATTTTGCGAATAACACAGAAAATAATGTTCGTGTTCTTGTTGTAAAAGCACCCAAACCAATGGAACAAACAAAACTGTTATAACTGAAATACTGCTCAATAAGGAAAGCGATTTATAGAATCGTTTTTTTTTAAACAAATAGTTAGTGAGTATTAACAAACATATAAAATTATGGAAAATTTATTGACAAAATTGTTACGCTACAAATGGCTTACCATGTTATTCATTGCAATGATTTCTGTGTATTTTATTTCTGAAATGAAAGAGAATACACGCATGGAAACCGACTTGGACGAATACATGCCCAAAGACCACCCAGCGTTTGTTTATAGTGACGAAGCTGAAAGTTGGTTTAATATTAAAGACGGTATAGTAGTGGCTGTTGAAAACAAATCAGGCATTTACAACACTGCAACACTTGATACGCTGAAACAGCTTACCAAACGCTTACAGAAGTTTGAAGAAATAGATAAAGATGATGTAAAATCACTTTATAATGCCGATAATATTGTGGGGTCAGATGGGAGTCTGGATGTGAAACGCTTTTACAAACGTGTTCCAAAAGCAGAGGAAGAATTACAGGAACTGAGAAAAAGTGTTCGAGAAAATGAAATGGTTTATGGACGCTTTATATCCACAAACGAGCAGGTTGCAGTTATTATTGCAGAAATTGGCGATGATGTGTTTTCTCAAGAGTTTTATAACAATATTCTTAAAACTGTAAAACAATCAGAAACAGATGATATAACTATCCATGTAGCTGGTCGTCCAATTGTTGAAGGCGAAATGGCGTTGCTTGCCCCTGCTGATATGAAAAAAATGGTTCCAATCGTGATATTGGTAATACTAATTGTTCTTTTCATCACTTTAAGAAGTATTAAAAGCACTTTCATCACTCTTGGCGTGGTTTTTCTTTCTACAGTTTGGGCTTTTGGTCTAATGGCGAGTGTAGGAATTCCAATTTACGCTGTTTCAACAATGATTCCGGTAATGCTCATAGCCATAGGGGTAGCCGATGGCATTCATTTATATAGTCATCTTCAAACCTATATGGCTCACAATCCCGGAGTTTCAAAAAAAGAAGCGGTAAGCGAAATGCTCAACCACATGTGGAAACCTGTGGTTATGACTTCAATTACTACTGCTGTTGGCTTTATCTCATTGCTAACATCGGAGGTATATCCAGTAAAATATTTCGGAATCTTTACTGCTTTCGGAGTAATGGCAGCCATGTTTTTCTCCTTGATATTCTTGCCTGCCGGAATCATGATTTTTGGTTTGCCAAAAGTCAAAAAAGCTAATATTGATAATGATATGGAAGGACATTCGCATTCAAAGTTGGCAAATAGTTCTGCTGCATGGATAGTGAAGAATAAATATGTTTCGATTCTGGCAACAGTTGTTATTGTTGCAATATCAATAGTTGGAATGCAAAAAATATGGATTAACTCCAGCTTCCTGGATAAGTTTGAGAAAGACAGCGATATTGTTCAAACAGATAAGTTTATCAATGAAAATTTTGGCGGTACCAGTACATTAAATCTCATTTTGGATGCCAATGGCAAAAAAGATGTTTTTAAAAATCCGGAAGTACTCAAACTTGTGGATAGAATGCAACAGGATGTGGATGCCCAATTGGAGGTTGTTGGCAATAAATTCTCACTTACCGATTACATTAAACGCATGAACAAGGTAATGAATTCCGATAACGAAGCATTTAATACGATACCCAACAGCAATGAGATGATAGCTCAGTACCTTTTACTTTATGAAATGTCAGGTGACCCGGAGAACCTAACCAAAGTAGCAGATTACGATTACGCCAAACTCAACATTACATTTCAGTTAAAGAAGGACGATTCAAAATCAATAAATGCCGCACTTGATATAATTAATTCTTATGAAGATGATTTTGAAACACTTGATATTTCAATGAATTATGCAGGAAGCGGATACAAAGGGCTTGTTTTTACAGACCTCATTCTGGAAGGTCAGATAAAAAGCCTAATCATGTCCATTTTAATTATCATAATCTTGTTGTCTCTAATGTTCAGAAACCTTGTGGTCGGTTTAATAAGTGCTGTTCCAATTATTATAACGGCTCTTATCAGTTTCGGCATTATGGGCTTCCTGAATATTCCTCTTAGTACAACAACAGCATTACTTTCAAGTATTGCAATAGGTATCGGTATTGATTATGCCGTTCATTTTCTGGAACAATACCGTACAAATGCAGCTAATTACAACGATAAGTATAAAGCGGCACAACTTACTATGGCACATTCAGGTAAAGCTATAATATTTAATGCCATTGTTGTAATCGCAGGCTTTATGGTATTACTTTTTTCAGTGTTCCCTCCAAACCGGGAACTTGGGGCGTTAGTATCGCTCAATATGTTTACCAGCTTCGCAGGAACACTCACTATTATGCTGGTACTGCTATACATCGGCAATATTTTCATCAAAAAGAATAATAATAAAAACAATTAAAATTTTAAGGTATGAAAACAATAAAATTAATAGCAATAGCATTGCTTACAATAATCGGATTAAGCGCAAATGCACAGCTTACAGGCGAACAGATAGTAGAGAAAGCGTATAACCGTGAAACCGGAAACGACCAAACATCAACACTTACCATGACCCTTACAAATGCTTCAGGGCAAAACAGGGTGCGTACCATTCAGCAATACACCAAAGATTTTGGCGACAACGAAAAAAGCATTATGTTTTTCCAAGCTCCTGCCGATGTAAAGAACACTTCTTTTATGAACTGGAGCTACGATACCGACCAAGCGGATGACCAATGGATTTATCTTCCGGCATTAAAAAGGGTAAAACGGATTTCAAGCGATAGCAAAAGTGACTACTTCATGGGGTCTGATTTTACGTATGACGACTTAGGAGACCGCAAGCTAAATGCAGATATACATAAACTGCTCCGTGAAGAAACTATAAATAGCAAGGCGTGTTACGTTGTAGAAAGCATCTCCAAGGATGAAGAATATATGTATTCCAAAACAATTACATGGATTGATAAAGAAACCTTTATTGGTGTAAAGAAAGAGTTCTATGATGAAGATGAAGAATTGCTTAAAATTCTGACCATTAAAAAAGTTGAGACAATTTCAGGGTTTCAGATTATCACCAATTCGGAAATGAAGAATATTCAGAAAAATCATTCTACCAGTATGGTATTAACAAACGTGAAAGTTAACACAGGCATTCCAGCCAGTAATTTCTCTGAGCGAATGATGACGAGAGGAATATAATATTAAGATTTTAATCAGACGGAAATGAAAATAAACAAAAAATACGAAGTGCCTTTAACTCTTTTTTTAATGGTATCAATTATGACATCTGTTATAACTTTTGCAAGTATAGCAATGCATCATGGTATAAGCCAGGGATTTATCACAAAATGGATACAAATGTGGGGGATGGCTTTTTCAATGGCATATCCGTTGGTTTTAGTAATCATGTCACCAATAAAAAGATTTGTAGCGCAACTTGTTAAAAACGAATAAATATGAGAAAGAATATAGCAATATTACTAATAGGCTTAGTGTCAGGTTTCGCAACCATGGCACAAAGCCCTGATATTTCCGGTTTTGTAAGAACTTATGAAGGTGTTAACACGGAAACAGGTGATTTCTCTATTATCCAGCAAACCGCCAGTCTTAACTTTGAAAAACGAGGCGAAAAGGTATCTTTCAAGGCTAACCCAATGTTATACTTGTATAATACCGATAGTTTGCAACTTCGACTAAGAGAGGTATACATGGATATGTACTTTAAAAACTTTGATATTCGTATTGGTAAGCAACAAATAGTGTGGGGCAAAGCTGATGGCGTGTTTATAACTGATATTGTTTCACCTCTTGACCTATCGGAGTTCCTCCTTCCTGATTTTGATGAAATACGCCAAGGTGTTATTGCGTCTAAGATTGATTATTATTTTGGCAACAGTACCATTGAGGCTATCTGGATGCCTGCTTTTTCTCCCAATCTTCGACCCGATGCTCGTTCTGATTGGTATATAGCTCCTGATTTTCCTGTTACTCCTACATTTGATTGGAGTAAAAATGCGGTAAATCCTTCACTGGAAAACGGTGAACTGTTTCTTAAATGGTCGGCTATGACCTCAAAAATTGATTTTGAACTGATGGGCGGTTACACATGGGATGATAACCCGGCAATGCATGTTCAGAAAACAATTTCAATAGACACAATACAAGGAGTACCTACACCTGTTTTAACCGGAATATCGGTAACTCCCCAACATCATAGACTCTCTGTGATTGGAGGTTCATTTAGTACTGAAATAAAAGGTCTTATTCTAAGAGGTGAAGGAGCTTATTACAATGGTAAATACTTTCAAACAGAAAACCCTTTGGCGACTGATGCTTTGGTTCAGAAAGATTACTTAAACTATGTTGTCGGACTTGATTTTAGTATTAAAGATGTAAAACTGAGTGCCCAGTTTATTCAAAAATATATTTTAGATTACGAAGACGGTATAAACGAAAATGAATTTCACAATACAGCCACCTTTCTGGCACGATATGATATGATGCGGGAAACGTTGCACCTTGAACTATTTTCTTATATAGGCTTGTCTGACAGCGATGCCCTGATACGTCCAAAAATAAGCTATGATTTTGATGATAGTTTTTCGCTGCTCTTCGGGGCTAATATTTTTGTAGGTGATGAAGGCGGTCAGTTTGGGCAATATCGGGATAATTCAATGATTTATACTAAAATAAAATATAGTTTTTAATCTATATCAGACTGCAATGGAAACAAGTCAACGAATTTACGATGCAGCAAAACATGCATTTCTTAAATTTGGTTACCATGGAACAACAATTGATAAAATTGCCAGGTACGCAGGCTCCGGTAAAGCAATGGTTCATTACTATTATAAATCTAAAGATGAATTGTTTAAATTGATATTTAAAGATTATATTATGTTGCTGTCTGATGCATTAAATAAGCATAAAGCAGAAAAATCACATCCTATTAATCAAGGGATTGAATATCCTGAACTATATGAAATAGCGTGGTTCATAGCAAGTGAGTTTAAGTATAACCATGAATTAGCAATAAAAACAATTCGGGAGAATAAAGAACTGACAGCCATTTTTCTAAAATCATATAACAATCCTGGTTGGTTAGAGAATTTTCAAAATATTATTACTGCACAATTACAGGCAATATTTATTAGAAATAATTTCAAAATTCAGAATTAGTATTAATAATAATCCGGCTTTTGCAATCGTGGTATAAGATTGAAATAACAGGACTATAAGCAGGTACGAACAATTTGACAAAACATAACAATCATGTTTTTGTTTAACTTACACATTAAATCAATAACTTGTATCTATGATGATTTTATTAAAAAAATTCAATTGTTATGAGCGAACTTATTAATAACTCAAAATATCGTAAAGAGCGATTAAAAGAACTGATTCTAAAACTACACCAGGGAGAATCGGCAGAAGCTGTTAAAAAAGAACTGGTTGAAACACTAAAAAGTATTCCTTACGGAGAAGTTGTGGAAGTGGAGCAGGAACTGATGCAAGAGGGATTACCCGAAGAAGAAGTTTTAAAACTTTGTGATGTTCATGGTTCGGTTCTCGAAGGCAATGTAGATTTAAGCGGAGCAAAAGATATTCCTGCCGGGCATCCGATTGATGTATTTAAGAATGAAAATATTGAGCTGAAGAAAGTAGCTGAAAAAGCAAAAACTTTGCTAAAGGCGTTAAGTGCCGTTGATGATTCGGAGTTTCAGCAATTTATTTTTGGGTTACAAGGTGTGTTTAATCAGTTGATGGATTTAGACAAGCATTACCTTCGTAAAGAGTACCTTGTATTTCCACACTTAGAGAAAAACGAAATTACTGGCCCGCCCAAAGTCATGTGGGGTAAACATGATGAGATAAGGGAACAGTTGAAAGGTTGTATCGAGGTTTTAAATACGAAAGAAATTACTAAAACAGACTTAATTGATTCTCTCGATTTGTTGTTTTTTCCTACTCTACAAGCTATAATTGATATGGTACAGAAAGAGGAGGAAATTCTGTTTCCAATGAGTATGGATGTACTAACTACTGAGGACTGGTGGAGCATACATAAACAAACGCTGGAATTTGGTTTTTGCCTGTATGACCCACAAGTTGAATGGAAACCCGAAGGGCTAACCGATGAGAAAGATGATACAGGGGTTACTTCTGACGGAAGCATTCAATTGCCCTCCGGAAGTTTTTCTGCAAAGGAAATAATGGCAATTCTAAATTCCGTTCCATTCGACATGACCTTTGTCGATAAAAATGATAAGGTTAAGTATTTTACCCAAGGAAAAGAGCGAATATTCGTCCGCAACCGTTCAATTATCAATCGTGATGTACGTTTGTGCCATCCTCCAGGAAGTACCCATATTGTAGAAAAGATTTTGGAGGATTTTAAATCGGGTAAAGCTTCTCATGCTCCTTTTTGGATTCAGATGAAGGGCAAGTTTATTAAGATTGAATACTTTGCTTTACGTGGAGAAGATGGTGAGTACCTTGGTACACTTGAAGTTTCTCAAGATTTATCTGAGAACAGGGCTTTAGAAGGTGAAAGACGTATTTTAGAATACACAGACAATAAAGAAAAAGACAATGGATAAACTGATAATTACTCCCAAAACGAAGATATTCGACTTGTTGGAAGCATATCCTCAATTGGAGGATGTGCTAATAGCAGTTGCTCCACCGTTCAAAAAGCTGAAGAATCCTGTATTACGAAAAACCATTACAAAGATTACAACTTTAAGTCAGGCATCTGTAATTGGTGGTATCAAAGTTGAAGAACTCATAAACAAGCTTCGTGCAGAAGTAGGGCAAACAGCAACTGACTCAATTGAAACAGAAGACAGCAATTATACTACAGAAAAGCCTGATTGGTTTGATGAATCCAATATCTCTGAATCAATAGATATAAGAGAAATGCTAAATGCCGGAGAACAGCCAGTGCATGAAGTCTTAGCTTTATTAAAGAAACTTGATTCAGGAAAAATACTTAAAGTGATTGCACCTTTTATTCCTGCTCCACTTATTGATAAGTCCCTTAGTTTAAATTATGAACATTGGCTCAATAAAAAGGGGGATGAAGAATTTTTGGTGTACTTCAAAGCATAGTTTTATTTTAATAAGCCCGAAAGGGCTTTTTTATCCACAATTTTTATATTTCGTCCCTCTGCTTCAATAATACCCTCATTATGCATTTCACGTATTACCCTTCCCAATGATGGGCGTGAAACACCAAATATATTGGCAAGTTCACTTTGCGAATTTTTAAGCGTAAACTCCGTTTTATCTTCTCGTCTGACCTGTTCAAGCAGATAATTTGCAAATTTGCCTCTGATGGATTGCAATCCTAATAACTTAATCTTTTTTGTGAGTTTCTGTGCCCGGTTGGATATAATATCGAGATAGTTTTTTAGCACAGTATTTTCATTACAAAACAAGTTCATTAAGTCTTGTCGTGGAATAAACAAAATTTTGGTTTCTTCAACTGCAATTACATCAACAGGAAGTGTATTATCTTCTCCAAATAAAAAAGCTGAAGCAATAGTATCAGGAGCACGAAGTTCTTCAATACGCAAGGACTTTCCCTGAAAATCCATCATTTCCCCAACAGCAGCTCCTTTAACAATAATTTTCAGGCTATTGCATTTATCTCCACTACTGGCAATCAGTTCATCTTTTTTGTATGTTTTTACCTGGTGGTGGACTTTTTTAATTATGTGGCCAATTTCTTCCGATTTTAAATCCTTAAAAATATAGCTCGATTGTAGCGCATCTACATAATTTAAAAAGCAGAAACTACATTTATCATTACAAGGCTGAATATATTTTTCATTAAAACATTTTTTTTCTGTTGTTATATTCCGCATATACCGTGATTTAGAAATTTTTTTTACACAAAAATAGAAAAAAACACGCTTCCTGTAACAAATGTTACAGCTATTACTCTCAAAATGCCACAACTTTGTATCGTTGATTTGAAATTAAAAACTTAAAAAGATAAAATTATGAGCATGTTTTGTTATCAGTGTCAAGAAGCTTCAAAAGGTACAGGATGTACTACGGTTGGTGTTTGCGGTAAGCAAGATTCTACTTCAAACTTACAGGATTTATTAGTGTATGTAACCAAAGGTGTTTCTTTAGTTGCAGAAGTTGCAAAAAAGAATGCTGTTGCAATTGACAAAGCCGACAAATTTGTTTTTGAGGCATTATTTGTGACCATTACCAACGCTAATTTCGATGATAAAAAAATCACCGATAAAATTATTGAGGGTATTCAGGTTCGTGATGCTTTAAAGAAAGAATTAGTAGGTAAAGGCGTAGAAATCCCAAACCTTCCGGCTAATGCGACTTGGGTTGCAGAGGGCGAAGAAGCAATTAAAGCAAAAAGTGAGATTGTTGGAATTTTAACTGAACAAAACGAAGATATTCGTTCATTAAAAGAGTTGTTAACCTACGGATTAAAAGGGATGGCTGCTTACGCCGAACATGCTTTTAATTTAGGATATACTGACGAGAAAGTATTTGCATTTATGCACAAGGCATTAGTTGCCACTACCCGAACTGATATTACAGTTGATGAATTGGTTGGCTTAACTTTGGAATGCGGTGAGTATGGAGTAAATGTGATGGCTTTATTAGACAAAGCAAATACCGAATCTTATGGAAATCCTGAAATTACAAAAGTAAATATTGGTGTTCGTAATAATCCGGCTATCCTTATTAGCGGTCACGACCTGAAAGATATGGAAGAGCTGTTAAAGCAAACCGATGGAACCGGAGTTGATGTTTACACACACAGCGAAATGTTACCAGCTCACTATTACCCTGCATTTAAAAAGTACGAACACTTTGTAGGAAATTACGGTAACGCATGGTGGAAACAAAAAGAAGAATTTGAATCATTTAACGGTGCAATTCTATTCACGACTAACTGTATTGTTCCTCCAAAGGATAGCTACAAAGACAGAGTTTATACAACTGGTGCATCAGGTTTCGATGGTTGTACTCATATTCCGGACAGACAAGACGGACAACCAAAAGATTTTTCTGCAATCATTGAACATGCTAAGAAATTACCTGCTCCGACCGAGATTGAAACAGGAGAAATTATTGGTGGATTTGCACACAATCAGGTATTACAATTAGCAGACAAAGTAGTTGATGCTGTTAAAACTGGTGCAATTAAGAAATTCCTTGTAATGGCAGGATGTGATGGTAGAATGAAAGGACGTGAATACTATACTGATTTTGCAGACCAGTTACCACAAGATACTGTTATTCTTACAGCAGGATGTGCGAAATATCGTTACAACAAGTTACCATTGGGTGATATAGGAGGTATTCCTCGTGTATTGGATGCAGGACAATGTAACGATTCATATTCTTTGGCTGTTGTTGCTCTTAAACTAAAAGAAGTATTTGAATTGAATGACATTAACGAACTGCCAATTGCATATAACATTGCATGGTACGAGCAAAAGGCTGTGATTGTATTATTAGCTCTTTTACACTTAGGTGTGAAAAATATTCACCTGGGGCCAACATTACCAGCTTTCCTTTCTCCAAATGTTGCAAATGTTTTAGTTGAGAACTTTGGGATTGCAGGAATTGGAACTGTTGAAGAAGATTTGAAACTTCATTTGGCTTAATATAAAACATACTCATTTTTAAACGCTGCAAAAGAGATATTTTGCAGCGTTTCTTTTATCTAATAAAATTTTAATCGTAAATTTTATTATCAATTTCAAGATTTAAACGATGATTTATCCTTATTACGAGAAAAGTGCAGTACTGAAAACAGAGCAAGCGTATGGCTACCTATTGGCAGAAACAGATAACAATGATATTGTTGAATTACACATTTTAAAAAATGGTTTGGTTCCGGCACATGCACTCCCTGTTGATGTTGTTTTTTATGTTATTTCAGGCAGAGGGAAAATCACTATCGCAGATGAAATTACCAATGCCTTGAAAGGAGATGTTATTGCCGTGAAAAAGAACTTGGACAGAACATGGCAAAATCCTTTTGACGAACTTTTGAAGCTTCTGGTAATTAAACAGAAACCTTAATTGGGATTTGCTGTTAATTTTATTATTGAAGGTAATTAAAACAGATGCTTATGTCGGAATTCACAAATACAAAACAGGCAAGGGTAGAAAAACTGCTTGAGGTTTCTAAATTAATTTTAGAAACCGGTAATGCTCATTCGTTTATAGTTGATAACAAGGATTTTATTCCTACGGTAATACCTACTGATTTTATAAACCTCTTTGACGAGATTATAAAACAAGGGCACAAGATGGAGGATATAAAAGTGCTGACAAATAAAGTCCTTAATATTTTCCATGTTCCTATACGTGATTTTGTAAGAGTTGAACCCAAACCGGATTCATTTCTTGGTGTGCTAGAACAGAATAACCATGAAATGGAGGTGCTTTTGGATAAAATCCGTCCTTTTTTTAAGCAATTTGTGAAGGAAACCGACAATACTGATCTGCATAAAAAACTTATAGAACTGTTTACTCAACTCGAAGTATTTGCAAAGCACTATACAATTAAGGAGAATGTGCTATTCCCAATCATTGAAGAAACATGGCCGGACTATCGCTGTTTACAGATTATGTGGTCATTTCACGATGATATTCGCAGAAATATTAAATCCGTTATTACTCAATTACAGGTAGGAAATATAGACCTAAAAATATTCAATAAATGTGTTGGCGACATATTCTTTAATATGCACGCCATTAAATTCAGGGAAGAGCGTATTCTCTTTCCTTGCATATTATCAACCATCAGCGAAAGCCAGTTAGAAAAGATGAATCGTGAAGGCTTTGAGCTGGGCTATCCATTTATTCAACCTAATTTAAAGATGGACAAAGAATTCAAACCAGATTATGAAGGAAACCTTGTAAATCTTGGAACGGGCAAAGTAAGTATCGAGCAAATCAAACTCATTTTTAATCACCTTCCGGTGGATATTACTTTTGTTGATGAAAACAACAAAGTTTGCTATTTCTCAACACCACCTAAACGAATTTTTCCTCGAACAACTGCAATTATCGGGCGTGAAGTAAGTAACTGCCATCCGCCTGAAAGTGTTCATGTAGTTGAACAAATTGTAGAATCGTTCAGAAGTGGAGAAAAAGACCAGGCTGATTTTTGGATTAAAATGCGAGGGGAATATATCCTTATTCAATATTTTGCTGTTCGTGACGAAAACGGAAACTACAAAGGCGTTATTGAAGTCTCTCAGGAAATTTCGGGCATTAAGGCTTTGGAAGGGGAAAAGAGGTTGTTGGATTGGTAGATATTTCGGAAGGGATATTTTCTATTCTTCAAACTCAATCTTCCCAATCCGTTTCAACCAACCTTCTAAAAATAAATGATTATTACCTTTTTTCGCAATGGAATGGTAATACCTTACTCTTGCTCTATGAATGGCAACAAATAAAGTTCTTGGGTCGCAATCATTAATTGCTAATAAAGTTTGGTCCCCGATAATTCCGTCCATTTTCAGGTCTGCACCAAAGAATTGATTTAATACTCGTTGAACACCTCTGGCTCCCCAATGGCCGCTATTAACACACCAATCAAAGATTATTTCTTGTATTGAGCCGTGTAAAATACCATCAATACTGAACTTCTCATAAAATGTATGGCAATAAAAATCCTTTACCATACAATTCAGTTCAGGAATATCAATGTGCAGGTTCCAGGGGATTTCACCGTATGTTTCCTTATAGGCATCAATGTATTCCCATCCTTTCCAATTGGGATGTAAATTCCGGGCAATACCCATGTAGGTTTCTCCTCCTTGGTCGCCCTCTACGTTGGCATAGTAGCCTTCATGCTTGATTACTCCATCGAATAATTCATCGAATGTTTTCATTTTTCACGTCTGTTTTTAAGTTTGACATCGTTTACTCCAGATATTGCACCACCGAAAAGAAAATCAATAATGGTGCTTAGTTTGGTGGATATTCCACCGTTAATGCTGCTTATGAAAGCAATTTGCCAATCGTCAAGCTGAATTGTATTGAAAACAAAGTAGTTCAGCATCACGAAAGTCAAACCACACCAAGCAATCAGGAAGAATATCGCAAAGGATTTTTGCAACCAACTATCCTGAGCGTACAGGCTTCTTGCTGAATTTCTATCGGTGACAGCCATTTTAAAGAGTTCCATTTTTCCCTGGAGCTTTTCTTCCTGTGTGGTGAAAATC
Organism: Mangrovibacterium diazotrophicum; assembly: GCF_003610535.1. Taxonomy (NCBI): domain Bacteria; kingdom Pseudomonadati; phylum Bacteroidota; class Bacteroidia; order Marinilabiliales; family Prolixibacteraceae; genus Mangrovibacterium; species Mangrovibacterium diazotrophicum. The sequence goes on from NZ_RAPN01000001.1 coordinate 142,061, forward strand.
TCATCAATTAGTTTTGTTCCTTCTTTTAATGTTTCTGCTGTTGCTGCTCCTGCAAGCTTTTTAAATAGTTTCATTTCTCTACAAATTTTAAAATGGTATCGAGCTTCTCATTAAGCTGTTTAATGGTTTGGTGGAATAGTTCCTTGCTTACATATATTTCCTTAGAGCTGTCCCTTAAATCTGATATTCGTTTGTGCAACACAACAAACTTGTTTTCGCATGAAGCAAGCTCCTTAGTCATGTGCTGAATATCCTTTTCAAGCAAATCAGTTTTGGCATCCACCGTTTCCTTAGTGGCATTTTTTGAGATAGCATTGCGGATAATGAAGGAAACGACACCAACGATAAGCGAACTGAAAGCACCGATAACAAGCCAATAAAATTTAATTGTCATTTCTTCCATGCTAAAAGATTTTAATGGTTTCGGTACTGCCCTCCGGAAAGCGGTTTTTCTCCATTGTTGCACTTTGATTTTCGATGTGCATAATGGCATCCACTATATGCTCCCACTTCGTTCCGCCTTTGGAGCTGCCATCTCTGTTTGCCTGATTGATGATTACAAATGAGGTGTTCGGAAACTGTTTCTTCAGCTCTTTAAATTCCTCGTGAGAAATATCCGTTGTTTGGGTACTGTCGATAAATACCACATCGTAATCCCTGAATAGCTTCGGATTGTAGTCCTCGATGATTCCAATTGGGCTATTAATACCAAGCCTTACAACTTTCTCTTGCATTGTTCCTTTTGCACCTTCTTCATTGGCTACATACAGGACTTTATAGCCATGCTGTTTTACCAATTCATCGGCAAACATCAGGGCTACGGTACTCTTGCCATGAAAGCGTGAGCCGTAAATCATTATATAGAATGGGATATACAGCTTGCCTAAAAGTTTACCGAACTTTCCCCTGATTGAGATGGTCTTAAAGTTCATCTTGGCAAGGTCGTTTGCCAAAACAACCTGGTCGGATGCAATGACTGCGGTTCTTGTGGTGCCGGGATTGAATGCCCTGTTTTGTGAGCCACTACTTTTGGGCATGGAAGTAGTGGCATTTACTTTCCCAATCCGGCAATGCCTTGTAAGCCTTTTAACTGAACATTGGTAACAAGTAGTTTGTCGCTCTCCAGATAATCATGTAAATGCTTTTGAACGTTTTTAACCTGTTCAAATTCCTTGTCAGATTTGTCAACCTTACCATTTTTTAATGAGTTGGTAACTGTGGTAAGTAAGCGTTGCGCTTTTGCCTTTGTGATATTGCCATACAGGTTGATAAACCTTTTAATCAATGCAACTGCCGGAGTAACACCATAGTCATCCACTATCTTTTTCAGCTTCGTGTATAACGAATCCGGAACTTCAAACTTGCAAGTACCATTCATATCCTTGTATGTCTTGATAAGGTCATTGCTGATACTTTTTATTTCAGAGGCATACTTGCTTGTTTTGCGTATGGTCTTTTCGGTAGCTGCCTTTTGAATCACCTTGTACAAAAGCGATACCTGACGTTCTGTAACCTTCTTATTGTGGAAGTTCAGATAACGCCTGATTACTTTTATCTCCAACGGCATCAAATCAACCTCGATGGGTTTTCGTTGTGCTTTTTTGGGTGCTGCCGTTTTCTTTGTGGCTGTCCGTTTTGGTGCTACTTTCTTGGTCACATTTTTTGTCGATTTTTGTGACGAGGTAGTTTTCTTCTTCGCTGGTGCTTTCTTAGGTGCAGGGCTTTTCTTTTCTGAATCCTTTAGGTAAGGTTCAACGATTTTGAAATGATTATCAAGCATCTCTTTTATGTCCTTATCCTCATTGTAGAAATCGGCAAATGAATCGAACTCTTTATGTGCTTCCTGTGCTGCTTCCGGCAACTTTTTGAAGTCAATATTTTTGGTGGCTTCCTTGTAGTTTTTAACTGTAAGTTTCATATCACGATATTTTTAATTGTTTTTGTTTAATGCGAATTGCTTTAGCCCTTATTTTGGCAAGTTTCAGTTTGCGCTCTTTGCCCACTATCACACCTTTGTTCACGCTGCCTTTCTCGGTCAGGTCGATGTATTCATCGGCTCTTTTATCGGTAAATGGCTCAAATGATTTAATGGATAAATGTTCCTTGATTGCATATATCAGGTTGTCAAAGCACTTGTTAATGTAAATGCGTTCCTGACCTTGCGGATATACAGGATGAGAGAACATTCCACCTGATACCAAATAGTTATTTACCCGGTCCTTTTCCTTTAGCTTGTCGTACACATAGCACTCGAAGCTTCGGGCAAACATCTCGGCAATATCTTTCCAATAAGCACCTTGAAGTTTGGAATAGTGATATAGGTAGCTGTCGGTTCTGCGCATCTTAGTCTCGTCAAAATCATTGTAGCTAACCGCTTTATCTTCCAAGGCATAATACCCAAAGCGAAGCATTAGGATAAGCGAAACGATACTTGTATGCACCACCGACTGCCTCTCCTGAAATGTCGGTACAACCTTCTTTAAAGAGGTTTTCAGAATATCCTTAAACCAATCTTTTGTTGGTGATGAATTACCACCAATGAAATACTTCTTACGATACCCTAAACTTTCAATGATGGTATTCAGATAGCTTTCTGAACGTAGCGGTTTGGTTGATAATTCCAAGCCATTCAGATAGTGGTCAAAGAAATGCCCCCACTCATGGGCTACCGAGCCGTCACCGTTTCGTTTGGTCAGGTTGATGAGCTGCCGTGTTGGGTAGTAAGTAGCCATTGCTTTGCCACCACGACCAAAAGCTCCAAATGCAATAGCAAGGGCTTCGTTTATGGATAGGTTGATGTCAAGCACCTCGCACAAATCAACGATGGCTGCAACAAAGTGGCGAATATGTTCTCTGGCTTCATCATCCTTCACGTAGTTTCCTAAAGTGAGCGATTTAAAATGAAGCTTCTTGATAACCGTGTTTTCATCCGCTTCTTCAATTAATAAACCGCCTGTGCGTTTGATATATGATAACGGTACGGCTTCTATTTTAGGCTTGCTACTGCTTTTTGAATTGCTGGATTTCTTTGTTTCTGCCCAGCTCCAATCCGGTTTAAATTCCTTGTATGGGAATCGTTCTTTTTGCTCGTTATATTCTCTTTGGGCATCATTAATAAACCGAGTACAAACTTGAGTAACATACCTTACATAGTCCTCCACAGTCCGAACGCTGCTCAACATGCCTCCCTGAAAAGTCAGGTCGTTTTGCTTGTGGCGTTTCATATCGGCAGGAGAAAGAATTTGCTTTGCAGAATCAATGCAATCCTGTTGGCGTTTTATCCGCTTGTCGGTGTATTCCTTCAACCTTTTTGCATGGGGTTCAGCCAGTTCTTTGGTGATACCTGAATACTGATGGGCTTTCATGTAAGTTTCCTTAACCGCTGATGTAGTCCGATAGCCTTTAATGGTAAAGACAATATTGCGAAGTGCCTTACCGAATATCATCCCAAAATCATGCTTGCCCACAATCTCACCATTATTGGCAATGGTATCGAGCTGCTGCAAATCTGTAATTGAAATGGCATCGTTTAAAACACTTACAAAAGCCTCCGCCATTCTCACATATTGCTCCCTGGCTTCTTTAGTGTTGGCATGTGGCTTTGCCGGGAATGCCTGACGAACCTTTACTTTCAAAAAGGCACAACCTGAATCCGTTCCATTTTCTTTTTCTGCCTGTGGGTCAACCTTTGGAAATACCTTATCCTTTTTAACCAGCTCGATGGCGGTAGCTTCATCTTGTTCGATGCTGTTTAAATCACTACTGCTGATAAGCTTGTTGTACATGGCTTGTTCTTTCCTGGAACCATGAACACGCTTCCCTGCATCTTTAAATTCCCGGTTCTTTTGCTTCTCTTGTAAAGCCTTTTCAACTTCCGTATCAATATCACCAAGGTTATCATTGGGTGTCGCTAAGTTGGCGCAGTAGTTTTCGTATAAAGACCAATCACCGTTGATAATGAAGAAACCATCTTTAGGATTAGGCTTATAACCTTGTTTTGTTTTGTAGCCATTCCGACCTTCAATGAATCCTTGTTTGGTTAAAATCCAAACGAAGTCACCCTTTCTCGGCTTATATCGTGTGGCAATAATATCGGTCGCTTTCTCAAAACCTTTATAGATGGGCAAAGCATTGACATTAACGCCCTCATTAAAACCATTGGCTAAGATGGAAGCCTTTGATTTTCCTTTGGTGCGAATATCCTTGTGAATGGCTTTGTACTTTTTATAAAACTCCTTTTCCGTCATAGTATGGTCTTGATTTTAGGATGAGTACCAAGCCCGGCAACTGCCCGAAGCTGTTTCTGCTTAATCAGGATAGCCTTTGCACGGAGCTTCACAAGCATTAATTGCTTACCTGTGTCAATGCTTACCTTTTTACCTTTAGGTGCGGATTGCTTTTGTTTGGCCAGTCGTTTGGGAAATTCCTTTTTGTCCTGTTCAAACATCTTCATCGCCTCATTGGTAAGGCTATCAGTTGAATTGCCTCGCTTTGTTCCCTTATCCAAAAACTCATCGTAATAATGGCGAGGAATTTTAACCGATAAACTGAATCGTTCACCAAGCAGATTAAGAAGTTTGGGCATCTTACTTTCTTCAACCGAAGCCCTCATATTGCCCGAAACCATTTCAAAACCATCCCGATTATTAACCAGGAGCTTTACCACTTCTTTATCGGTGTAAATGGGAATATGCGTTTTGGTTTTCGGCATGATAACCTTAAAAGTGCCATCATAATGCCTGGCTATTGTAATCCTGTTTTCGGTGGCAATGGTAGCACCATTACGAAGGCTCATAATGTGCTTTTGAAGTTTGGCGATTGGAGCTACAACATAGTTGTCTGCCTTATTATCGTTATTGTCGGGCGACCATGCCTCGCTCATTAAAATGCCTTTCTGAACACCTCTGCCTTTGGTGGTGAAGCTCACCAACTTGCCCGAAAAGTCCGCAGAGCCTTGTAATATGTTTCCTGTTACGATGTATCGGATTTGTCGGTCTGCCGTGAAGTCTTTAATGGCTTCATCCCAACGCTCAATCAAACTTTCCTTTTGCCCTGTTGTGAGCTGCATACTACGGCTCATTACACGCTCAATTTCTTTGGCGGTGTCTCCCGATGCAGGAAGAACGATGTATTTACGGCTGTCAGATATGGCAAAGCGAAGCTTCACCGATGAAGGAGCATAAGGATTCTTGCGTTTGGGATTAATGTCAAAACCAAGAAACACGCAATAGGAATTGGAACTGCTATCTGTTTCAAAACTTACTGCCGGATAGAAATAACCATGACCGACCTTGAAGAACTTGAAAAAGTTGTTCAGGTAGCGTTTACGGTTCTCGCTTTGTGTTTTGGTCTTGGTTATCTCGGCTTGTTTTCCGTCTTCAATTTCTTCGGTTCTTTCAGCGACATAATCTCTTTGGGCTGCTTTGTCATATACAGGAATTTTCTGATAGCCCTTCTCATCGGTAATACCATTAAAAAGGTCTTTGTATTTTTCTTCCAGCTCCTTTAAATCTGTTGTAAGCTTGTTTTGTACAAACTTCTCGTGAGCCGAAACTATTTCTTCAGAAATGCTATCTGGGTGTTTACCGCTTAGTTGTTTTTGAATCAGCTTTTCAAGTTCTTCTTTACCATAGGGCTTTTTAAGTACGTTACATTCACACTTTTCCAAATAGGTATCGTTACCAAATACCGAACGTCCACCTTTTCCGGCAATCACAACACGCTTTTCAAGAGACTCTGCTTTTAGGTTCAGGACTTCCACTTCAAGGTCGTACTCATCGGCTTGCTTGAGGTATTCGATGTAATCGTTGTATCGCTCAATAACCTCTTGGTAAAACTTCTCCTGTTCCTTTACTGATAAAACAGCCACACGCCCTGTTACTTTTGAAGCATCACCTTCTGATGGTGTTTCATCGCTTTCTTTACCCTCAAATTTGAGTGGGTTATCCAGGGCTTTGTTTAGCTCTTCATTTTCCAACATGTATTGGCGAACCACTTTATCACCGTACTTATTCAGAAAGTCATCGGATTCTAATTGTGATTTGCTACTTTTCTGGTTGGAGGTGGTATTGGCATCCAATGATTTCAGCTTCTTTTTGAGCATCATCATAAACCGCTTTTGTGCCGGGATGGATGAGATAATGTAATCGTAAATCGGTTTCATTATCTGCCCTGTGCGGTTGATACGTCCACGCTTTTGAATTTCGGTATTGATGTTCAGTTCAGGTTGGAGTATCACCATCACACGTTGCTTCACCTTTTCTGCTGGAACTTTATCGGTAACAATAGCATGTGCCGAAGCTCCTGTTGAACCACTTTGATTAATCAGCAAACAATCAATTTCATTGTCGTTGAATTGACGAAACAAATCGGCTGTGTTTTCCTTTTTTCGGCTCATCACCAAGGCGGTGGTGTTTTTCTTGTTCAGGTTCTTGTACTGAACACAAAGCTTTCGACCTGTAACTTCACCAACTGAATAGCCGGCTTCTTTTATTTTTTGGATTATCAAATCAAGCGGACTTATAGTAATACCTGTGGATGCCTGTTCTATTCTCCTGATAATATCGTAGTAAGCCAATTGTGCATCTTCCGATAAATCGGCAATATTGAATTGTTTGCCTTGTGATTCTCCGTCAATATCCTTTTCGGTGTATCGAAGAACCGAATCCAATCCTTTTTCCAATACGGTTGAGAAATCACCGTTTATCACATCATCGGGTTTTGCCATTCCTTCTAAAAAGCTTCCCATTGTGGAGGCAAAAGCAATGATAGGTTTCTTGCCTTTTTTCAACCTGTTAATAGCATGGTCGGCAACATGGGCAGCGTTCAGGCTAAAGAGCAATTGATTAATGACGTTAAAGACTTTTGAGAAATACGGAATATTATCAACCCCGGCTTTCTCTGTTCCTTTTCGGGTTTCTACCTCTTTACTTTCGGCTGCTGCAATCTTATCAAGCTGTTCAACCTGTTTGTTGATGTATTTCTCCTGGAACCCGATAATATCACGGATTATGGAAGTAACCTTGTCGGCAGTTTCAGCTTGTTCTTTGGCTTTTTCTTTCAGCTCGATGTAGTTCACTTCCACACCTTCAAAAGAGCGTTCGCGCCTAATCATTTGCCCCTCTGAAACCAATTGGGCTGCCAATACTTCCTGCAATGCTACACCACCTTTTGTGATTGCTTCTACCAAATCCTCTTTGCTCATATTAGCATCGCTCATTGAAGTCTTTTGAGCGTAAATTGGCATATTATCAGGTCGCTTTGCAAAAGTTGCAGATAAGAAACAAACACCTTTGGTTTGCCTTAATACATCTTGCATAAACTCACCTGTATTTGAGCTTCCCGAAGCATTGTGAGCTTCATCCATAATGATGATATTGCCAATACTTGCAGCATTTAAAAATTCCTGTTTGGCAGGCTTTTTCGGTTGATTGAACTGCGAATAAGTGGCACAAACAAAGTTGTAATTATTGGGTACTTTCTTACCCTTGATAATCCTTTCTTGTGTAGGCTTTTCTGGAGCTGTATAAATGACTTCACCGCTTTTATCTTTCACATTGGTTTTGCTCTCTTTAGTGTTCACGATAAACGGAACCAGGGCAGAACTTCCAATGTCCGACAAGTCTCGATACAGGTCAGTAAACAGGTTGGGCTTTTCGGATAAGAACACAGGTTGCAGCCCACTTTTAACACCGTAGCGGATTAAAGCTGCTGCGGTTCTTCCTTTACCAATTCCTGTTTGGTCGCCAACTATGATTCCCTGGCCACGCTTCTCGATATTGTAAATGGCTAGTGAAACCGCATCAATCTGTTCGCACGAAAGCGACTTGACAAGTTCATCATTGCTGTAATCGAGTTTCTCGGCAACATAGTCAAACAAAGGCATCCCTATACTTTTCTTTACTTTCCGGATTGCGATGTGCATTTCATGTCCCATAGAATCAGGAACAGTTGTATCCAGGATAAAACCTTTTTCGGCTGTTGGGATATATGCCATGCCCAGCCCTTTATGACCGAACATTCCTTGTAAATACTCATGTTCATTTTGAGCCAGCTTTTTGGTGCGGACAAAGCTTTTGTTGTTGGTGGTTTTAAAACCCAATTCAATAAGCCTTGCTGATATATGTTTTGGAGGAACGCTACCAAACTTTATGGTAATGCTGTTCTTACTAAATGTTATTGCTTGTTTCATACTGCTTCTGTTTTATGAGAATTGCTTTTGCTCTCAACCTGGCAATGTTCTGATTGATTTTCGTAAGAGTTTCTGGAGATGGTTGAAGTTGAACCCTGTCCCAAAGTTCTTCATGGGTATTTACAACGGTGCTGTGTAATTTATTTTTAAGCGGAGCTGCTCCATCGGGAACTGCTTTTGCTCCATCAATTAGAATCAATCGGGTATTGATTGAAGTTCCTTGTCTGGAATAAAGCTTTTTACCGTTAATCGGGATAATATCTTCAATGTTGTAAAAGTGATAGAGGTAATTCAGGAAAATGCGGTTAGTTCCTGCGGTAACCCGACCGTGTTCGTCCCAAGTGGTATGACCGCCAATGATAATAGCTGCCTTACCGTCATCTTTCATGCAACGCAAAGCGTTCAATGCCATCGCATGTTCCAATCGCTTGATTTTAAACTTTCCGAAAATTTCAGGTTGAGAAAGTGAACCGAAAGGTGGATTCGTAACTATGCCGTCAAAATTTCTGTCATAAGCTGCCGGAGGTTTTAAAGCATCCCAAGAGCTGACCTTTGCAAAAGGTTGTTCTTTCAGGTTGGCAAGTCTTACATCATCCAACTCGTTAACATGGGTATAATGATATGGTAAAGCAATGGTTAAAAGTCCGTTTCCTGCCGATGGCTCTAAATACCTTGGAAAGTATTTTTTGTCATCCGTAAGATGAGCATTGCCGACAATTTTACCCTTTGTACTTCCTTTTACAATGTTCTTAAAAGCTTTGTAGCCTGATAAACTACCTGATTTTAAGATATAACTCGATGCCAGGAACGAAATGGGTGCCGGAGTGGAATATTGCTGCATCAACACACTCATGCTTGTGCGCATGGAAAGATTGACCTGTGATTGATACAGGGCTACAATATCAAGGTACTTTTCGTAAGTGGTTAACGAACTGTCGTGTGCTATCTCTCTTGCGTTAAGGATTATTGCCAGTTCGGTAAATTCTTTCACCAAGTTCTTATTGGCGATACCGAAGCTTTTGGCAATGCTTTCAATAGTGGTTTTAGAGTGCTTACGTCCGCCTTTTAAATCCTCACGAATCCTTGATATGTAGCCCTTTTTATCCATGAACAAACCAGAACTACATGATTGTGTGAGCCAAATAGAAAAGACCTACGAATATCTCTGCTGCCATTGTCAGCTCCAAACACCAGATTCGTTTGTCGGCAAAGCCTGTTGCAATTAAAGCCGAAATAGCAATGATGATAGTATATTCGATATTACCGAAACTGAAATAATAGCTTAATCCAAGGAGCGCAAAACCTCCAATTGCAGATACATAGTGCGCAATACGGATAAACAGGTTTCGTTTAAAGTCGGAAAATACACCGACTAAAAAGATTCCGATACCACCACCGATAACCCACCAATCGGCAGATTCTTTAATGAAAATACCTGTTATGATGATGGCCAGTCCACAAACCCACATCACTATCTCAAATACAAGCTTGTAAGGTTTGCGTAAAAAGTAATTGCTATCGGAAATTGATTTGCGGATGCCATGAACCGCTATGATGGAAGTAAGATAAACTACCAAGGCTATAAATGCCGTGAAAAGGCTTGCTATTACTAATACTTTCATAATTATTGGAGTGTAATGGTTTTGTCTGTTTCGTCTTTGAAAGTGAGCTTCAGGTTGTTTCCTGCAACATCTACCGAAAGGCTATCCACATCGGCATCCACGAAGTTTTTCATGAAGTTGATTTGGAAGTTCAGTATCTCAGTCAGCTTTGCTTCCCAATCTTCACCTGAGAAAATGCCGGAATCAGCATACACCTGTAAGAACTTTTTCAGGAAGTCAGGAATGTTCTGTAAGTTGACATCCCAATCCGCCCCAACTGTGGCATTTTCTTCAATACCTGAAAGCTTATCTTCGTCTGCCTGTGGGTAACTGCGTTTAGCATTATTGGCTTCAATGGCTGCTGCCTGTTCTACCGATATGGTAACAGGTTTATTCTGAATATTGGTGTCCCAATCTGCTCCAACAGTTGCACCTTCTTCAATTCCTCCAAGCTTTGTTTCATCCGCTTCGGGATAAGTGCGTTTTGCTGTATTCGCTTCGATAGCCGTAGCTTGTTCCTCTGAAATAGTGGTAGGCTTATTGGCAATATTCGTATTCCAATCTGCCCCGGCTGTGGCGTTTTCTTCAATGCCCGAAAGTTTGTCCTGGTCAGCTTGTGGGTAGCTTCTTTTTTGGGCATTGGTTTCAATGGCTGCTGCCTGTTCTGCCGATATGGTAACAGGTTTATTCTGAATATTGGTTTCCCAGTCAGCTCCAACAGTAGCACCTTCTTCGATTCCTCCAAGCTTTGTTTCATCCGCTTCGGGGTATGAACGTTTTGCGGTGTTCGCTTCAATAGCCGTAGCCTGTTCCTCTGAAATAGTAGTAGGCTTATTCTGAATATTGGTATTCCAATCAGCCCCGGCAGTTGCGTTTTCTTCAATACCTGAAAGCTTATCTTCATCGGCTTGGGGATAGCTTCTTTTTTCGGTATTTGCTTCAATGGCTGCTGCCTGTTCTACCGATATGGTGACAGGTTTATTTTGAATATTGGTTTCCCAATCACCTCCAACTGTCGCACCTTCTTCGATTCCTCCAAGCTTGGTTTCATCAGCTTCGGGGTAAGAACGTTTTGCCGTGTTTGCTTCGATAGCGGTAGCCTGTTCCGCTGAAATTGTAGTTGGTTTGTTGGCAATATTTGTTTCCCAATCAGCTCCAATAGTTGCATTTTCCTCTATGCCTGAAAGCTTATCTTCATCGGCTTGCGGATAACTGCGTTTAGCATTATTGGCTTCAATGTCGGCTGCTTGTTGTGGGGAGATAGTTACAGGTTTGTTCTGCACATTCGTGTCCCAATCAGCTCCAACGGTGGCATTTTCTTCAATCCCTGCCAACTTGTTTTCATCGGTTTCGGGATAAGAACGTTTTTGTGTATTTGCCTCGATAGCTGCTGCCTGTTCTGCCGATATGGTAGTCGGCTTATTCTGAATATTGGTATTCCAATCAGCTCCGGCAGTTGCACCTTCCTCAATCCCTGCAAGCTTTTCTGCATCTGCTTGTGGGTAGCTGCTCTTTTTGTTATTGTTCTCAATTGCCGTTGCCTGTTCTGCACTAATGGTTGTTGGTTTGTTTTGCAGTTCTTCAAAATTTGAAGTCAGGTTCATATCGTTTTCCAACTGCGAAAGCTTTGTTGGAATGGCAATATTGATATTTCCATCAGGATCGGTTACAAAACCACCATGTACCTCAATACCACCATTGGGCATGTACACAGGACTTTTCTCTGAAATGAGCAAGTCTTCAACATTCCCGGCGATTATCAGACCACCGCTAATTTGCTGAACAATGGTTTTTGGTCTGTATTCCGGAGCGGATTTTGAACGTGCTATATTGATGAATGAACCAACCGAAGCCCTGTCAAGAATGGTGTCCTGAATATCCCTGTTCATCTTGAAGTAGGTATCAGAAAACACAATCTTATTGTAGCCCCTGTCAAATACACACGACTGATTGACCTTCGCCTCGAAACAGCAATCATCAATGTTGGTGGTACTGTTCAGGAAAGCTATTGCACCGCTTCCGGCATCGGTGTATTCAAAGCGTATGTCGGCAAAGTTGATAGCACTATTGTAAATCTCAATAGCCTTATCACTTTGGAAAATCACAGGCTTAACGTATGTTCCAACTACACCATCGACCTTATTGCTCAATGAGCAGATGTTGATTTGATAGGAGAAATCACGAAGGACCAGGAACGTTCCCAAATCGTTGATGTAAGTACCATCCTCGAACATGATGCTGATACTTGCACTTTTGTTTGTGTGATACTTCAATGCTTTGGGCAGGGAATCAAACAGCCTTTGAAGCTTTGAAAACGGAGTTCCCGATGGAATAATAATCGCTTTGCGTTCAACATCGTATTCAAAACCTGTTATCTGCTGGTCTTTACTCATGTCAAACACGCCTTGAAACACCTTGTATTGTTCGTGTTCCATACCCAAATAAGCGTACTGGCCATCCGAAGCCCATTCGCCTTTTTTCAATAACGGTGGGGTCGTTCCCCTAAACATTTTTATCGTTCCCATATCTAAAGTCTTTTAATTGCTAAATCATTGCGTAGGCTTGCTCAAACAATTGGTTGGAGACGTAATTACCACCTGTCTCAACCTTTGTCATTGAAAGCACCAATAAGCGTAGTGTGTTTTTTGTAGGCAGGAGCTTTGCGCTCTTGCTGACCTTTAAATCCTTGCAAACCGTCTGGATGTAATGGTCTGTATTGTTTTCAAATCGGGGAGCGTATTCTTCAACCAATAACGGCACGGTGTTTTTGCCCTTTTCAATATCATGCTTGAGGTCTTTAATCATGGCACGAACACCATAAACCGGAGCAATAAACATTTCAAAACGTCTGTCTTTGTTTTGCTCTTTGGGCAGTTTACCGTTCCACTTGATATTGGTAAAAATCAGGTTTCCCGGATTGTTGTTGCGGATGCCCCTGGGTGCATTTGAGAGGTAGGTATTGCCACCGTTCCAATTCTGAAAGTTTGAGGGCAGTTCGTTATTGTTGGTAGTTAGAACGTTTGAACCACGAGGAGGCAATAGCCCACGCTTGCGTTTGTTTCGTCTGCGAATCATTACAATTGTGGTTACTATTGCCCCTGTGGTTAACACCCCTCCCGAAATAAATAATATCTTTTTCTTCTTGTCCATAGCTTTATTGTTAGAGTTTAGAGAGGGATTCCCCAACTGTCGAACTTGGGTTTGATTTTGGAAATTTCACTTTCGCTGAGTTCCTGTCTGAACCAGCCAATCAGGTTGAAGTCCTGACCTAAAAACGCTGCCCTGGTTCCCCATAAATACTGTTTCATGCCAAAGGCTTTAATCACCAATAGCATATCATCTTTGCTCTGTATCTTATCAATAGTGGAGTAGATAACCTTTTCATCTGTACCAAAGTCGAGCATTGCACCGTACAGCGTATTAGCATATAAAGCAGCATCAGAAGCAGAAATAGTCAGGTTTTGCCTGTCTATAACCGTATCTTTTATTGATGGAGCAACCCTTGATGAAGTGCCATCAGGGTTCTTCTTAAATAATAGCTTTTTAACAGCGTAAATACCGATACCAACGCCCAAAATGGGCAATCCGTATTTAATGCCGTTTGCTATTAATGTTGCTTTATTTACTGGTGGTAACTGTTGCACGGTGCTGAGTTTTTTAGATGTATCGTAATGCGGTCTTTACAATCTTTGGGTTCTTGGCAACCTTGGTCAGAAGCTTAATCATGTCCTGTTGCTCAACTTTGTTGACTGCATTTTGCAAAAGGTTTCCTACTTGCTGAACTACTTCCGTACTGTCAGCTTCAATGGTGATTCCTACTTTAAACTTTCTCATAATCGTATGTTTTAATCGTTATCTAAATCTGCGTTATCAAACTCTGCATTCCCCGGTTCCGGCTCTGATATGCCATTCACGGCTTGATTCAGGAACAGGAGGGTTTTATTAATCAGCTCCGCTTTATCAAGGCATAAGCCAACGATGTTTGCAATCTTGGCTACATCTTGTAGTTCCCATGTCATAAGGGCATCAGATAGCTTTTTGATAATCTCAGCTTTCTTGCGGTCTTCGGGTGTATTAGCTGTACCTATGTCGGTAATCTCAACATTGGTTTCAGGGAGCTGCGTTGCTTCTTCCTCGGTATCATCAAGCATTCCCAAAGCACCTTTGAGTTCTTCGGCTGATAAGCCTAATAATTCTGCTGTTTTTGGACTGTTGGTAAGCAAGCGTGAACCGATACCCACCAATGCTCCCGTGGCAACTCGTTTCATCACTTCATTGGGAGCATACCCGGCAAGACGGCTTTCAAGGTCTGTCTTATCGGTTTTCAGTTCCCTGTTTTCACTTTGGTATCGGTCTTTTTCGGCTCGTAGTTCTGCATTTTCATTGCGTAAACGCTCATACTTTTCTTCCAAAGTATTGTAGCGTGTCTCGAACTTAAAATCATCCAATTGCTTTTGGTAGCTGATTCGCTCAACTTCTTTGTTGTTGCCCGATAAGGCATTGAATACACCAAACAGACCGTCAAGCTTAGATTTTACGGCAGGGTTATCTCCTGAAAATAATCCTAACAAGGAATCCAGTTCACCCAATCCATTGGTGTTGTTTTGGATTTGGCTCTGTTTCATTTCTTCCTGGATAATGGTTTGTATTTCGGCTCTTTCAATGGGTTCTTTGGGTGGGTTCAAAAGCTTACTGATATTTACTGTGTAGCTGTTCAGACTTCTGGCATTGGGGCTTTTGCCTCCAAACACATCAACCCTGAGTGAACCATGAGACTGCTTTGCTTTTTCAATGGCACTTTCAATGTCTCGGTTAAACTTATCCGTTCCGGAGGTTCTTGAAGTGAGTGCCGTTTCCTGTGCTGCGGTAACCAGGTATATTTCGTAAGCGTAAGGATACTTTTGTTCGTCCTCCGAACGCTTTATAAATTCGTATATGCTTTGTATTTGCTCTCTGTAATCCAACATAGTCGTACTTTTTATTAACTCCCACTTTGTGGGTTTCGGTGGGGAATAATCTTTACAAACTCCAATCGGTAAGGCTTAAAGTTTTCCGTTTGGGTTTTGATGTCTATGTAATCGGTGAATACCTGGTATCGGTACTCATCCATAAAGTCGTATTCTTCGGGTGTAGCGGTAAACACATTATCGCTGCTTATGAGTTCCATTTCATCAATGGAGCTTGGCAGACCTTTAGTGTTCAGAATCCACATGTCGTTTTTCAGGTCCAGCGAAATATCAGAATCAGTTACCATTATCACCGTTGGTTTTAATTGGTAGCTGTCTATGGTTCGCATCCCTGAAACACGGTCTTTTGCGATGGTATGTAATAACTCACTCGTGTTCATATTCAATGTAGATTCTAATGGTTAGCGTATTGTCTCCGCTGTTTTTATTGCTCTTAAAAACCGTATGGATATTGCTGTTCACTTCCAAAGGCTCATGGAATGGGATAACCTCTTTGCTTAAATGCTTTACCTTTCGGTTTGCAGTAAGCATGTAATCACGTAGTAGAAAACTGTTGCCATTTACCAATAGGCTGATATTGCCACATTCATAAGGTTCTGGCTGTTTGTAAGCTTTAACAGGACGGAGAAAAATTTCGGATTTATGCAGATAGGCAAAGGTCAATGTTTCCTGTGCTATCAAATCGGCAAATTCAAGGCTTGTAATGATTTGACCTTTTTCAAAAAGCCCGGCTTCGTTGTAGAGATAATCAGCAAACTGCGTATTGAAAAGCTCTGCAATGCTGTTGTTCAGGTTGCTTTGTTGGTCTGCATCGAGGCAAGTAAATTTGATGTTGTTGCTCAAAATATCAACGATTGCCGGAAGTATATCACTTTCAAAAAAGTCTTTGCTTTCTGCTTCGCTTGCCCTTGTGCGTAGGTAAGAATAGAACAGGTTGGTAATCCCATCGGTCAGTAACAAATCGGATATTAAAGCTTGGGGAAAAGCTAAATCCTGTGTTACATCTTCCAATTCCGATTCCTTTTTAACCAGGGCGTTTATTGCAATGCCTGTAATCAGTTTACAGGAAGCAGGGAGTAAGTCCTGTTCGTTGATGTGTTTGTTGCCAACTGAGGTTTTTGTAATTACAAAATATCGTTTCATTGTCGGGAGATTTTTAGCGTTATTTCTTTTTCTCTACCTCGGCAAGCAGATATACACGAACATTGTAGCTTTCATTAACAGCCAGGTTCTCGCTGTCGTCTTTGTAAATGACACGTACAGGGCTGTTCTTGGCTTTTTCATCCAAAGGAAAAGCTACGTCCTTAATGCTCATATCATCGTTATGGTGAAGCAATGCCACCTCGGTATCATCAGGGATTATCTCTGTATCATCAATCCAAACCCTAAGTGTGGCTCCGGGTAATGCCTGTTGGTTGGATAGGCGTAAGAAAATGCCTTTGATACGGTCATGCTCTGTTTTGGTATTGCCGTTAAACTCGTAGGTCTGACCTTTTTTGACCTCGAATTTCACGACCTGTAATTTGCGTATGTTGTTGTCTTGTACTTCCATTTTTGAAATGATTAAGAAGAAAAAAGGGGCGGTTAACAACCGCTGACCGCCCCTGAACGATTATGACATATCAAGCTCTTATGCTTTCTCTGTGATAGTTCCCAATAGCGTTACCTTAACGGCAGGGTGGTAAATCTTATCACCTGATACCGATTTCGGCATGTTCAGCTTTGGTGTAATATCCATTGATGGCTTTAACCACTTTGGATTGGCAAGCTTGTATTGGAATTTGCGTTTTGTGGTATCGGTATCGTCAAACACCGCACATGAGATTTCAGGTACAATAACCTTCGTGCCTAACGTCATCTCGAAAGTACCGTTCAAGATTGCAGGAGGTAAAGCAAACTGACCAAAAGCAAAATCTGCCGGGTCGTTGTCTTCTTCCGATGCTCCATGAGCGTACTCAAGAACAATATCAGTTAACAGGAAATACTTTCCTGAATCCAACTGCGCACGGTTCAGGTTGGTGCGACCAGCCTTTTTATCATCCGATGCCTCCATCAAATCAATATCGGACTTATCCTTAATCGACTTAACGGTGTAGATTGCCGTGTCAACGGTTTGCATACGTGCATCTTTCAATGCTTTCTGCACTTCCGGTGGCAATTGCTGTCTGCGAAGTTCAAACTGACCTTTTGAAGTCAGGTCTTTGGTAAGCCCTGTTTTTACAGCCGTACTTCTTGCTCCGGCATTGTATGACCTACGTACAGCACGTTTACGGCTGGTTCTTCTGCGACTTCTTCGCCCTCTGCGTCTTGTTCTACGGCGTGAACGACCTAAATCGCCAATGCCTTCGACCGCATCGTCCTGGTCTTCTTCTTTCTCTAAAGCATCTTCCTCTTTTTCAAGAATCGCTTCTTCTAAACCCTCTATTTCTTCCATCGAAGGGTACAAATCATTTTGCTCATTAATTTCTGCCATGATAATTTGTTTTGCGGCTTAATAGCCTTGTTATTAAATTGATTAAATGTTATTTAGTGAGAATCAGGATGCCATCATATCGCCCGAAAAGATGTCATAGTCCATGCTATCGGGGTCGAGGTTTTGGATTTTACCAACAGGCTCATCATAATCATCCGAACTGCCAATCGGCTCATCGCTCATTGCATAATCGCTGGCTGCGTTTCCAACAGGGTCATCACTCATCGAATAGTCCGATGCTGCACCTGATACCGAAGCCTGAATTTCACGCTCGATGTCAATGTCGGCTGCCGGGAGTGCTTGCGTAATTGGGTTTAAGGCACGTAGTCCGTCCATTTCGTCCACATCGCTGTAATCTTCATCACCGATAATGCCTTCTAATCCTTGTAAGATGGTTTTACCTGTGGCTTTCTTGATGATGGATTCAACACCTGCACCTGCTGCACCTACCAAGCCCAGCTTTACATACTCGTTTTTGGTAAACTGCGTACCCACCAAACCGCCCATAGTAACGGCTGCCGGAACGATATAGGTTTTCATTTCGTTGCCCAACAAACCGCTAACGGTCTGGCTCTTTTCCAACTTCTTTAAAGCGTACTTGCCAACTGCAAACCCTGCTACGGCAGCAATGGGCTTGCCTATGTTGTTGGTAGCTTTCATAAAGTCAATCTTTGTACCTCTTGAACTTCTCCTTGGGGTACTTGACGTTGATTTTTTAACTGCCATGTTTTCTAAATTTTAATTATTGATTCACAATTATTTATTGAAGCTTGATGCTTCCTAAATCTTCTTTATTGCTTGTTTTCTTGGGGGATGATTTCCGCTTTGCCGGAGTGCTGTCTTTCTTGCGGAACATGAGATAAGCTCCTGTTCCAATAAGAGCTGCAACACCTAAACCAATACCGACTTTTGCACCTTTGCTCAGTTTCTTTTTGCCTGATGCAGTAGGGTTTGTTGTAGTCGATTGTGGTGTGTAGTTCCCGGATTTCATTATGGGTTGGGGAGTGTAACTGCCGGACTGTGGCATGATACTATTGGATGGAGGTATCACGCTGTTTGTTGGTGGAGCATAAGCCTCGGTTGTAGGAGCTGCCTGATTGGTAAACTGAGATACTGCTTCGGTTGCAGGAGCTGCTTTTTTGAATTTACTCTTAACCTTGGTAAAAATGTTTTTGATAGGCTTTAACCAGCTTCCGATTTTTGCCAATACACCACTTGCTGCGGTTACTGAAGCTGCTGTTGCGACTGCACCCATATTTCCCAATTCTGCCAATTCGCCAACGGCTTCCAAGCCTTTCAAATCAGCAAGTAGTCCATCAATTCCTTTAAGTGAGAAGTCGGAACTCTTTTGTTTTGCACCTTTCAGGATGGCTTTTCTAAGGTTCTTTTCTCTCCCTTGTAAACCAGTAAACAGTTTCTTGACTTTGCGGTGAGTTTTTTTGAGTTTGGCTAGTTTTGTTGAGTCAATTTTGTATTTGCTGGCAAGGTTATCTGGCAAATATGCATATTGTAGCTTTTTAGCGATACCAAACATGTTTAAGCGAAGAGCTGCCAATAAACCATTTCGGATAGCAATTGATAAGGGATTAAAGCGGATAATGGCTTTAACTACTTTTTTAGCCACCTTTCCGACTTTCTTAGCAGCTTTTTTTACACCTTTTCCAATCTTTTTCCCAATTCTTTTCAATGATTTAAAGAAACCACCAAGACCTCTTTGACCTTCAAGCCCATCAATTTCTTCATCATAATCATCCAATTCTGATAAACCATCAATAGCATCCGAATCATATTTTATTAAGCCTTTAGCTGATAACTGATTTTCAATTTGAGCTAATTTCTCAAGAACTTTATCTCGCTGTGGAGTATTCCAAAACTTGATAGCCTGGTCCAACATGGAAATAAATTGGTCAGGGTTTTGGACGTGAGCCATTCTATCCTTGTTGTCCCGATTCTTTAAAAGATAATTCCGGGTACGGACTAAATAGTTGTAGGTAGCATCTTCGGCATCACCCAAGCCGTTTATGGCATCGTCAAAGTCAACACCTGAAACAATGGCAATAAGGTCTTCATGATTGGCTTGTGCCTGAACACCGCCAGCTAAGTCAATGCCTGATAAAACCGATATGGGTAATCCTAAAGCACTTGTGCCTGTTATGCCGTCAATACCTCTAAGCCCTGCTAATTGTAGCGGAGACATATCAAAATCAGACCGTTCAAAGCTGTATGGCTTTTGGTAATCGAACTTTGAAAGAACAGGGTCAATAACAATTTCATCTTCGGAATCACCAACGGCAGGAATAATCACATAGATATGCTGAAAGTTCTTTTTACCGTCATACTTGGTAATACGGAGCTTGAACGGAATACCCAAGCACTTTAAAAGAGAACCCACAAAAATGCTGTAATCATCACAGTCAATTCCTGCATCTGATTTACCTCTTTGTTTGAACTTGATTTGTCCGTCTAACCATGAGCGAGAAGGAGTACGGAGCTGTTCCGTTCCGTCATCGTCCTTATGGTACTGCAAGTAGTTGTACGAAAAGTTGAAGATGTTACGGCAAGATTCTTTGAGTGAATCACCTTGAAGCATATTGGCCAATTCCTCGACTTCCCGAAAGTGTGTACCGATAATATCAATACAACTTTCAACGGTTTCAATTACGTTGCCGTTTTTTATAAATGTGTCCTGTCCGTTTGCCTTTTTTATAAGGTGGTTGAAACGTTTACCGTTTTGGGTGTTTCGTGGGCCGGATACAATGCCCAATTCGCCCAATGCTAATCCGTTCATATTTTGTTCCTCTGATAATGATTGCGTGGTAGTGAGAGTTTCTCCATTAACGCTGATGGTCATGGTGAAAGTCATATCAGCTTTAAGCTGCTGTGTATTGGAAAGCACGGAAAGAGTAAGACCTTTACCCATAAGGTTCAGGTATGGAACTTGAAAAACAATTTCAGGCTCTTGTGTTTTGCCTGCACCAATGGTAAGTCCTTTAATATCTGGGGTAGAATAAGCGACTGCCGAACCTTTGTAGTTTGCAACAACCTGGTTAACGGCTAATGTGATGGGGGCTTTTGTGGGATTGTAGCAGCGAAGCTTTACGGCAAACTGAACTTCCTGTAAGTTCATCTTGTGGATGCGGAATCCTAAAAGAGCAAAATTCATTTTTGCCCCGGCAAGAAGCTTTTTGCCTTTTTTAATGAGGTAGAAACCACCACCAACGGCTGCAACTGCTGCTAATGTGCCTAATATTTTCTTTGTGCTTGCTTCCATAATGGAAACAAACATATAGTAGGCTTATGGTGGGGGTGTTGGGGTTTAATGGAGCTTGAGGGAGTTTGTAAGTGTTTGAAGATATTTGTCAAAAATTGAGCATAAAAAAAGTCGGTAGTGTGCCGACTAATTTGGTTATCCAAACAAAAGAATAATTTATTACTACCAAATTATAATTCATTCAAAATGTCAATTACTTGACTTAATAAAGTTTTCTTTAGGGTTGATTCTGAGGTTTGCATTTTCAGTCGTAGGTAATTTTGAGGTACTTGTTTTTTAATCAGGACTTTGGCAAGCTTACTCATCTCGTTTATCAATTCCTTTTCGATAGATGTTGTTTTCCGTATAGGAGTAACAACTTCTTGTTCTTGCTGCAAGTTTAATAGAAATTCCTTGTATTCAGTTTGCATCTCCTGAAAGTCAACGTCAGTTCCGCCTTTATCGGGGTGTAATTGTTTTGCTAATTTTCGGTAATGTAGTTTGGCTTGTTCAATATCGGTTATACCTAAGAAATACTTCATAGCTGTTCAAATTCTTCAAGTGTTATACAAAAATGTTCCAGGATTAAGAGGAGCTGTTGTTTGTTGTAGTAATGGCGTTTGGTTTGCCCTGTACTGGCTATCTGTTCTTTTAATTGGGGACACAATTCAATATCCCTTCGTAGTTGTTGCATAGCTGCATCAACTGAAACGCTATCAGGGTAAAGTTTCTTCACCAAATCCTGCTTTAATATGGTTCTGCGTACTATCATAGTGTTGGATTTGGGTTGAAAAATGAGCGATAACGCACCTGAATTATTGAGAAAAGCAGCCTTGTAGAGTATATTTCAATTGCTTTTGAGGGCTTTTGAGAACTTTTTAGCTTATACAGACTGCTTTTGAGGACTTTAAGACAAAATCTTAAAGACTTTTTTGAATATTGATTTTTTTGGAGGAGACTTTCTGCTATTAATTGAATAAACGGTCGCTTTGTAACCAACAAAAACCTCGAATCGAGACTTGCATTTAGAATGTAATGAAGATTTTTGGGCATAATCTATATAATTATACCCTTGACGGCTATGAATGTAAAGATAGCTTTTTTTAGTCTTGCTTTAAAAAAAAGCAATAAAAAACCCGATACCAAAACTGATACCGGGCTATATCGTAGATTAACTACTCTTAATGAGAGTTGTTTGTCCGAATTTTTTGAATATCCTCAATAGCAATATCTGTTATTTCGGATATTTCTTTATCCGAATAACCTTTTGCAATCATTTTTACAACAACTTCTTTCTTACCTAGGTATTTCAGTTCGTTAGCTGCCTCTGCAAAAGCATCTTTAACTTGTGGTGAAATTGTTTCCATAATCTCATCAATTTTATCAGGTTCTAAACCAGAAACTTTATACAAATATAACGCTATTTTTTGGAAAATAGTTTCGTCAATTTCCTTTAACTGGCTGAACATTTCTCGTGCCAAATCAGGGTTGTTCTTGATAAAGCCAATCAGATTGTCACTCCGTTTCATAAACCATACGGCTACTTTTACACTTGGTCGCTTAAAGTGGCGGATTATAGCATGGTCTTCAATATCCTTTGTGTCGAATAAGGCATAATCAAATAATGGTACAAAGCGTTTTAGTTCCTCCGGAACCTGAACAAAACCCGAATCCGTCCATTTCGGTTTTCCATGATAGAATACCATTGTAATTACAGGAGTAAGTGGCTGTTTGTTAGCTGCTTGATTTTCCCAAACATTCAGAATATAGCGAAGTAACTGTAAGTGTATGTTTTTATCGGGATAACTTTTGTGTTCGTACAGAAGCGATACTTTAATATTGGTATTCCCATAAAACATATTGCATGACACATCTTTAAAGTAGGGGGCAAGTTCCTGGTCAACGTATTCGGTTGGGTCATAAACAAGTGTTTCGGGTTTCAAACCTTGGAGCACTTCTTTGGGCAATGTGCCTAATAGCAAATCTTCAAGATTCTCTTTTACAGAGAAAAGGCTTTTAAAGAAATTGTCGTGAATATTATTGTTTTTCTGTACGTTACTGTTCTTTTTCATCGCATTAAAAGTGTTTATAATGTATATTTATCTTATTCCTGTTTTATTGAAAATTCTTTTGTTTTCAGAGCCTATGGTTTTTTTCAAAAACTGTCCTCATTCCTCATTTATATCCTAAAATGTTAAATGTCAGTTATATATAGTGAGGACTTTGAGGATGGGTGAGGGAAAGGGTGTGCTTTTTCCTCTTTTGTCCCTCAATATTCCCTCAGGTTTCCCTCAGTCGTCCTCACTTATTATTAGAATAGAAAAGTTTATAGTATTATATATCAGTATATTATTATACTCTATACTTAGTAAGTGAGGAAATGAGGACGGTTTTTGCATTACTACCATTTATAAGCTTTAATAATGTGTTTTGATTTATATATTTAGATGAAGCGTTCAAGCTCAATACCTTGGTCTTTCAAGGTATCATAGTTTAGTATGTATGCACTTGTTCTATTGCTTCCGAACTGTACGTTCTTTCTGCGATAGTCAATAAATGAACGATGTTTCTTTAGGTATTCACCAATCACAGCCTGGTCTAACACGGTTATACCTTCTTTGCGAGCTTGTTCCCTGTATAAACCATGTATTGCTCCAACTCTTAGATAAAGATGCTTTACGCTATTTTCAGCAACTACGATTCTATAATGTGTATTATCCGATATTTTATAAAGATTAAGCAGGGATTGTAGCACATGAAAGTATTGCTCCACTTCATCACTTTGGTTTTGTACTGATATGGTAAGTCTTGCAGAACGTATTAAGGCTGTTTTTGCTGTTTGATAATCAAAAGGGAATTTCAAATCAGATTGTTCCATTAGTATTTTCATAGGAGTGAGTACCGATGAAATATTCAAAACAGTTCTGCGGTCAACGTTACCAAATTCGCTTATCAGCTCATCCATAACCTCAGAACTAATACCAGGTTCTTCTTTAGCATAGTTCTCCTCAATTAAATATCGATTGTCGAATACTGAACAGGTAATATTGGTAAACTGCAAACTTTCTTCAGCTGCTTTGAATTCTTTTAGGTCTTCATAGTTTCCCCGATTGGTATCATCAAATTCTCCTAGCAAGCTACGACTTGAGAGAGCCGGGTCTTGTGTTGGTAAATCCTGACCGCTAATAATACCCGAACCCCTGGGCTTTGCAATACGAGTTTCGTTACCTCCAGATTTTACCCCTGTAAGCTTTCCATTGCGGTCGGCAATACCTTTTAACGCCTCGATGGTATTTTTATGGATGCTGTTCTTATACTCATTGCCCCAAAACGGATGGTTGGTTGTAGAGTCCATACTTCGCTGCATACCTGTACTTGTACTACCGGAAGCAAGGTTAATACCGTCTTCCATAGGTGGCTTGCCAAACATATACATGATACTTCGAGCTGCGGTACTTTTACCTGATTGTCTTTTACCAAACAGGAACAACAATGGGAAGTACCCGAAATTGGCTTTATAAATTACATCGCTGAAAACGGTTGCTATGTAGTAGGCAATAAGTAGTTCTGCATTACCAGGATAAACCTTGTACATTGATGATGCCCACTTGCCAAAATTCCAATTGCTGTTCTTTGGTGGTTGAATATACTTTGAGTTTTCCTTAAATGGGTTTCCGCTATCGCTGGTACCAATTCTCAGTAACTTACCATAGGGTAGAAAGAAGAAATGTAAAAGATGTACCTGGCCCTGTTTGATTTTATCTTTCAGGTTATCTGTACCATATTTACCAATAAACTCTGAGGTGGTATTGAGTACATGAAAGGTATCTCCAATACGAATCTGGCTTTCGGGTGGAATTTCTTTAAACTCATCCATGCTGCTTATTCGTTTTGCATGGGTGGTAACACCGTACTCATCAATCTCATGGAATGTTTTATCGTAATACAAACCATTGGCAAATACCCAAAAGTGGTTCTTTTCATTGTAGCCAACCCTTTCTAGTTCCTTTGCTTCGGGTATGCCTAAAAGCTTAACGTTTTTAATGCTATCGAGTTGTGTGTCGTTCCCATACCAAAAGAAACCATGCCTACGGTGAACTTGCTTTTTAAACGATGCAGGAGTACAAAAGTCATCTGATGATATGGTGGCAAGTCGTTTTCGTCCGTATTGGCTCATCAGGTTAAGAATGTATTTAAGGTCTGTTCGCCCTTGTGCATCCCTATGGAAAACACAAAATAAAGCCTCAAAAGTGAAGTTTGATATTTGTTTCGGATTTTTACCTTCCACAGTCCAGTAAGCCCCTTTTTCTTCATAAAACTGATTTTCTAAAAGGTTTTCCTGTTGCTCTTTTTTCAGTTTTATAATGTCGTTGATGTTCTCCTTTTTCTTAACTTTTTTTTCTGTTGGCTGGCTGTTTTCCTTTAGTGCATCCTGCCAAGCTTTTTTAGGTTTAATCTGTTCAGAAACAAAGTCAAGATAAACCTCCTGGTTGGTTTTATCATAGCAACAAATCAGGGCAGCCATCCGCTTAATTACTTCCGATCTCTTAACCGGGTCATTTGCAAATCGTTCAGCGTATTCAGAGGTTTTGTATATGATGTAATCTTCCTGTTTTTCATCGTACTGAAGAAACGTCTCGCTATCGGTAAAAAGTGAATCAGGGTCTTGTTTCTCGGGTAGTACAACTACCGAAACATGGAATTGATTTTTAATCAGTATTTCAGCATTCCGACACATGGCATTTCGTCCGGCACTATCGCCATCGTAGATAAGTGTAGCTTTATTGGTGTATTTTTTCAGGAGTTTTGCTTGTGCATTGGTTAAAGCTGTTCCGCCTGTTGCAACTGAATTAATAACATCAACAGAGTGCATCCGAAGTACATCGGTATAACCTTCTACTATATATGCCCGGTCTTCGTTTTTAATGGCGAATCTTGCAATATTTAAAGCATACAATTCATTCCCTTTAGTGTAGATGCAGCTCTCGTGTGTATTCAGATATTTAACCTTTGGGTTTTCATTCAAATCACGTCCTGCGAAAGCAATGGTTTGTCCTTTGGAATTGCAAACAGGAAATATCAATCGGTTGTAGAAAAAGTCATAAATGCCTTTGTCGTTGCTTTTCAATACGCCAATTTCTTCAAGTATTTCCGTTTTTACACCTTTCTCCCTGGTATGGGCAAGTAGAGCATTTCCACTTGGAGCATAGCCAACATTAAAGCTGCTGTTTTCAGGAATGACAATGTTTCGCTGTTTTATGTAATCCTGTGCATTCTTATGATTGACCTGTTCTAGGAAGAACCTTTCAATGATATTACAAGCTATTTTCAGGCTTTCTTCATGTTTGAATTTGGCTTCATCCCAATTGGTGCTTTTCTTCCATTCAAAATTGAGGTTCAAAAGTTTTGCGCCAATCTCAACGGCTTCTTTGAACTCAACATTTTCATGCTCTTTAATAAACTCAATGGCATTACCACCTTTATCGCAACCGAAGCATTTGAAAATACCCTTTGCCGGATTAACACTGAACGAAGCCGTTTTTTCGTTATGGAATGGACAACACGCTTTGTAATTGCTCCCTGCTTTCTTTAGTGTGACAAAGTTGGAGACAACCTCATAAACTTCATCATTGATTTGCTCTATAACCCTTTTTGCATCCATCGGCTACCAATCTTTACCTGTCAATAATTCACGGTTGTTGCTATCGAGGCTCATAAAGAACTCGTGAACGTTACCTCTGAAATCATAAAACTTGTCTAACAAGTGATAGCCCATGTCTGAACCCCAAATCTTGTAAAAGAGAGCATTCAACTCAAGCTGAGAATCCTCAATCATTTTCTGAACTTTTGTGCCATCAAACGGGATGCTGTTATAGCCGTTTTTCTCATAAAAACTCTTTATGCGGTTATCGAAATAGTATAACTTCGATACCGTATTGGGTGCTAATGCTGTCATAATAATTTGTTTTGAAAATGAACTTTTGTGTAAATGGCAGGATTGCCCTTGTTCAATCCTGCCTAAACCATTATTAGCCGTCAAGGGTGGTTATTAAATTTTTTATATCATTAAATGAAAAGCAGAGGTTTTTTTTCTCTTTCATTGCTGCCGTAAGTTCAATTCTTGCAGTAGTACTATCTTTCCATTTAGGTAACATGTAAATGGTGTCGCTTTCGAGAATTAAACCCAGGCGATGAGTAAGGCTTTTAGACCAACCAAGCCTATCATGTAATTTTTCATCGGGATTAACTATGGTACATCCTAGATTCAATAATTGCCTTTTTAAGCTATGAATGAAATTTTCATCGGTTTCGTAATGAATTCCGGAGAGATATATTGTCATTGCTTACGATATTGAATTTATGGACGACCTAATAAATCATAAATCATCTGAACTTGTTTTGGGGTGTATGCTCTGCCTCGATATTCACCAAGTTCATCTTTTATTGGCTCAAGCC
This sequence comes from Mangrovibacterium diazotrophicum, assembly GCF_003610535.1. NCBI lineage: Bacteria > Pseudomonadati > Bacteroidota > Bacteroidia > Marinilabiliales > Prolixibacteraceae > Mangrovibacterium > Mangrovibacterium diazotrophicum. Next base: position 168,999 of record NZ_RAPN01000001.1, read on the forward strand.
AACGTTGAAGGGTTAAATAGCTTATATTGTATGCCTCCGTTAATTGATGCTTACTTTGAGCGACTGGTTTTTCATTGTTTTCCATTATCTGAATGTTAAATGGTTAGTATTTGCCTCCTCTTTAAGCCTGTTTATCTCGCTTGCATAAATCTGCCAGGAACCGCCTTTAAATTCCTGTCTAGCTTTTAACATGTTTTTCTTGCAATAATGAATGACAGTAGTGTAGGGCATACCTGTCAGTTTGCTGAATTGATTGGGTGTGTAAAATTCAGGTTTGTCTTTTTCCGATAGTCTGTGAATCTCGCTTATGATTTTCTCAGAAAAACTGTTTAAGTCAGCTACGGTAACTAAATTGTTTAAATCTTCTTTCTGCATAATCGTATGTTTTTATTTCTACATCAATTTGTAAGCGAACATACATTTGCTGCAAACACGAAAAAAGGGACAGTGGGGGATGTCCCCCTTTGTCCCCTTTTGGTAACTATCATTAAATCAAGATGTAATAAAATTGATTTTTTTGAAAAAAAATTACAAATGCTATACGGTATTTGCTCTTGCCAACTCTTCAAGTAATGATTCGACCCTGTTTTTTACGTTGTCATTTACCTCTGTAAACTGTTTTCTAATTTGTGCTGCTTTGGGAAATTCAGCCTTTTTAGTAGAAAAATTCTCAGCTAGTATCCTGGATAAATGAGTACGGTTAAAATTTGGGTCAACTGATACTTTTTCCATAATCCTAAATGAAAGATATGCAAGTTCCGGACTTGAGAGGTTTGTTTTAAACCTTTTCTGACTAGACCAATTGCTAGTATCTATTTCAATACCATCGTTTAATGCAGTAAGTTTTAAGACATCGACAGCATTTTCAATTTTATCAATTCGAAGCGTGAAAACTATATGGAGTTTTCGGTAAGCTGTTCTCGCTTTTTTCAGGTACTTCTTTTGAAAATATTTTGGAAAACAGCATTTAAACCTCACTTTTTGCAAGGAGATACAATCGTGACTTTGAGATATTAATTGAATAAATTGCTCATTAAGATGTTCCCTGGTGTAAAGAAACTCATCATAGAGATTATGTAGAAAGGCTTTTCTTGACTGTTTTGAATTTAAACTAAACGGTAAGCTTTGTATTTCTTTTCTGAACTCATTTAGGTATTCATCCAATCTTTCATTGTATTCCTGTTCAGATGAAAACTCCTCGGTAAATGTTAAATACCGTTTTCTAAACTTCCTGGAGTATTTCACCTCAATCTTTCCAATCTTCTCTATAAAATCATATACGAACATTATGTGTTAATTTGAAAATGTTAATAAAAAATAATTATCAACGTGCAAAAGAACTGCGTATGTTCCCTTGTGATTTATTATTGTGTTCGTATATGATTTCATTTCTTGTCTTCTTAATTATTCAACTTCATAAGAGAATTTTGTGGAGCAAGATTGACAATGAAGCGTAAGCTTTTTAATTCTTATCACTCCCTTTTCAAATCTTAATACTTCATTGTCGCAGTTCGGACAAATGGCTAGAGAGTTGGTTAAATTTTCATTATTGAGGTTATTTAATCTATTCCATTTCGACATTTCTTCTTTTCGCTTGTCATCAATGATTTTCGCATAAATCTGAGTAGTTCTTAAATCATTATGCCCCATAATATCAGATACAGTCTCAAGAGACATACCTAATGTCAATGCACTAACAGCAAAAGTGTGTCTTGTGCAATGAAATGAGAGGTGTTTTTTTATGCCCACCTCATTCATTATAAAGCGTAACATGGGATTTATATCGGAACTGCTTCGCACGAAGCCTTTATAAATTTTATCGTTTGGCTTTTTATCACCATCTAAGTCCAGAACAGATTTTAGCCTTTCGGTAATTGGAATTCTGAGCATTTTTTCTTTATCCCTTCTGCTCTTATCCATCTCCATTATTATCATGTTGTTCTCAATATGTTTGTATCGTAATTTTCTTAGGTCAGATAGCCTTAATCCACAATAACAACTTATTAAAATGTGCTGGAGGGTTTCCTGGTACTTCATACCAGTTAGGTAAGTTTTTCCACGCTTATCTTTCTTGTAAATTTTCAGGAACTCTTCTTGATTGTAATAGTCGTGAAGCATGTCCAATTCTTTAAGGGTAAGATGTTCCTTTTTACCATCTTCTTTTAAGAAAGAAAAATTGTGAAATGGATTCCGGTCGATTATTTTCTTTTTGTAAGCGTAGGTTATGTACTTTCTTATCATTGATATATTACCATAAATAGTATTGGCTTTGTTATCTAATGATTCGATAAGGTAGTTTCGGTATTTTTCAAGCCAATTTTCATCAATCTCGTAAATCGTTACATTGGCTTGGTATCTTTCAAGCTTTACAATATCTAATGCTAGACCTTCATAGGTGGATTGCTTGATTCTGTTGCGTTCTTCCTTTAATCTGGTCTTAGCAAATTCAATAAAGCTTCCATTAACCTCACTATTGGAGTAGAGGCTTAAAATATTCTCAAAAGTTACTGATTGTTTTCTTCGCTCTAATTCGATGATGATTTGTTCAACCTCACTTTCCTTATCTTTTAAATAGAGGTTGTTTTTTTTCGCATCAGGCACTTCCCTGATTTCTTTAATCTTTTTGGTTTTGGGATTGTAGTACTCAGGTTTAAGAAAAAGATTTAAAGGAATCTTTTTAGTTTTTCGGTTTAGAGTTACCCTAATGTAAAAACGAGACGTACCATCTTTTTTTGTGTACGAGCTGTCTAAAAAAATACTTACTGTAGCATTTGCCATAATTTAATAAATTTGTGCTATGGCAGTCTTTAGAGCTATTCGGAAACAATTCATAACAACCAATATTTATTCGGAAACAATTCGGAAACAAATATTGTATTTGTTGTAAATATGGGTTCGAATAAGTCGCACTAAATCGGAGTAAATGCGACAAAAAGCTAGTAAATACAGGCATCTTTAAAATAGATTGTAAATTAGATTACAATAATATTTGTATCCCACTAGTTTGAGGGGCTGGTGCCCGTTTTAGGGCGTGCAGGTTCGAGTCCCGTCCTGGGCACAAAAGGAGTTGATTATCAGCTCCTTTTTTTTGTTTCGCACCTATCCGGTTTTATCAGCTATTCTAAATTTAAACTAATTTCTGAGTTCAAAACGATCCCTGCAAACAGTTCAGAAAATGTGGGCAGCAGTATCCTCAATTTTTGTTTCACCTGACTTGTGTGATAAAGACAAAATTGTCTTAAGTATTGATTATTTCTGATCTCTCATATGTGAGAATTCAATCATTGTGTTAGTATTATTGCGAAATAATTCAGATTTTAGGATGCAATTATTTCGCTCGAAAAATACATTCATTTTAATTATACTTTTTATGAGATTGAGATCATGTTCCATGCTGCCGATAGCATTCCTTTTTGTTTTTTCGGCGTGTACCCCCAAGGTGCAGACCGACCTTACTAAAACAGCTTTCATTCCGAAACCGGCTAGTGTTACAGCAACTGGCGACGCATTTGAACTTGACGGTTCAACCGGTATATTTATCCAGGAGGGAGCCGACCATTTGGAGAGTACTGCGCAATTTTTGGCAAAAGCCCTGGGGTCGTCAGCTGCAGTTGAAGCTGTTACGGATGCTCCTTCCAAAGGGATTTATCTTTCATTGGATGCAACCGGTCAAATTCCGGCTGAGGGGAACAAAATGACCATCGACAGTAAATTAATTCATATCGAAGGAGGCGATGAAGCAGGTTGTTTCTACGGAATTCAGACGTTGTTGCAAACACTCCCGGCCAGCATTGCTGAAGGGGAAAAGTTAATTGTTCCAACCGGGGCGATCAGTGATGCTCCTGTATATGGATATCGTGGCGCGATGCTCGATGTGGCTCGCCATTTCTTCTCGGTAGAAGACGTGAAACGTTTTATCGATTTCCTGGCTGAGTACAAAATGAATACCCTGCATATGCACCTGACTGATGATCAGGGGTGGAGAATCGAGATCAAATCTTGGCCAAAACTAACTGAAATTGGTGGCAGCACCGAAGTAGGTGGTGGCGAAGGCGGTTTCTATACCCAGGAACAATACAAAGACATTGTGGCTTACGCCGCAGCAAATTTCATCACGATTGTGCCCGAAGTGGATATGCCGGGTCATACCAACGCCGCTCTGGCATCGTATGCCGAGTTGAATGCCAACGGAAAAGCGACAGACCTTTATACTGGTATTGAAGTTGGTTTCAGCTCGTTCGATACGCGCAAGGATGTTACTTATCAGTTTATCGATGATGTCGTTCGCGAGGTTTCGGAACTTTCGCCAGGCCCGTATTTCCACCTGGGGGGCGACGAATCGCACGCAACCAAGCACGATGATTACGTGTATTTCGTAAATAAAGTGCAGGGAATCGTTCAAAAATACGGCAAGCAGGTGATTGGCTGGGACGAGATTGCAAACGCGGATGTGGTGGAAAATGCCGCCGTGCAGTTCTGGGCTGATGCTGAAAACACTTCATTGGGATTGGAAAAAGGTGCCAAAGTGTTGGTGTCACCAGCCAGTCGCGCTTACATGGATATGAAATATGATACGACAACTGTATTGGGGTTGAAATGGGCCGGAACCATCGAGGTGGATCACGCTTACGATTGGCAACCCGACACGGTTGTGGCAAAGCTAACCAAAGAACAGGTATTGGGGGTTGAAGCGCCTTTGTGGAGCGAAACCATCACCAATATGGATGAGCTGGAATACATGGTTTTCCCAAGACTTCCGGGATATGCCGAAATTGGCTGGACCAAAAACGAAGACCGTAATTGGGATGAGTATAAGGTTCGTTTGGGCAAATTCGGTAAACGATTCGAAGCACAGGGCATTGACTTCTATCGTTCTGCGTTGGTGCCCTGGGAGGAGTAGTCAACGATAAAATTAAAAGGGCTTTATCAGAATTTAAAGCTCCAAAACGTGTACAGGTATCTATTCGGTTCGGCCGGTAGACATCTGTACATGTTGTTTTAAAGAAGTATTTCGGTAAAACTAAATTAACGATACAATTATGAGATACGAGGAGAGCGAATTGAGAGCGATTATTGGCAATTTTATAATCGAAGGAGAGCTTGCGAAAATCATTTTATATGGAGATGGTTTGATCAATCAAACTTATTTCGTGGAAACTGCTGGAGAAAGCAGTCCAGACTACATCCTTCAAAATAAGAACACGAATATTTTCAAAGATATTCCCGGTATGATGAACAACATCCAACGGGTGACGGCTCACCTGAAAGCTAAAGTCAAGCAGGCTGGTGGGGATCCGGAGCGGGAGGCGATGACGGTGATTGAATCCAAATCGGGAGAGCCGTTTTACAAGGACGAACAGGGAAATTTCTGGACTTTGTACCTGTTTATTTCCGACACGCAAACCTATGAAAGTGCTGATACGCCCGAGGACGCTTACGCCGGAGGTAAGGGAATTGGTAAATTTCAACGCATGCTTGCCGATATGGAAGGCGAGCTCACGGATATTTTGCCGGGATTCCACAACATGCGTTACCGTTTTCAGCAGTGGGATGCCGTTTTGGCAAAAGACCCGGTTGGGCGGAAAAAAGAACTTTCCGCAGAAATTAATTGGATTGAAAGCCGTAGAGCAGAGATGATGGATTTCTGGAAACTCGTGGAATCGGGCGAAATTCCTATTCGTGTGACGCACAATGATACGAAGATTAACAACATTCTTTTCGATCAAAAAGGCGAAGTGCTTTGCGTCATCGACCTGGATACCGTTCTGTCAAGTACGGTGTTGAATGATTTTGGCGATGCCATTCGCTCGTACACCAACACGGGCTTGGAAGATGATCCTGACTTGTCGAAAGTGGGCATGGATATGCGAATTTTCGAAGGTTTCACAAAAGGCTATCTGTCGGAGGCCAGAGCCTTTCTTACGGAGTCGGAAAAACATTACCTGGCGTTTTCGGCGAAGTTCATTACCTATGAGCAAGTGTTGCGTTTTCTTATGGATTACATTGACGGAGATAATTATTATCGGGTAAATTCGGAAGATCACAACCTGGTGCGTACGCGCGCGCAATACCAGTTATTGCTGAGTATTGAAGCGCAGATGGATGCGATGAACGCCATCGTTAAGGAAAGTTGTTCGACCATTTAAAAAGGTGCTATGGAATATAAAGTCAAAAAAATAGAGAGTCCGTTGACTGTTGATGGTGATTGGGATAAGGAAGTTTGGCAACGAGCGGAAAGCCTGACGCTGGATCACCACATGGGTGATATCCTGAAGTTTCGCCCCACAGTAGAAGCGAAGTTGTTGTACGACTCAACAAGTTTGTATGTGATCTTCAAAGTAAATGATCAGTTTGTCAAGTGCCGGACAACCGAGCCAAACGGTCCGGTGTGGACCGATTCCTGCGCCGAGTTTTTTTTCGCGCCAAACTTGTCGGTTCCCGAACGTTATTTCAACCTGGAAGTCAATTGTGGCGGAACTCCGCTCATGTTTTACAATTTGGTTCCGCGCAAAGATTTTACCGTTGTTGATGCTGACGAATTGGCGAAGCTGGAGATAGCGCATTCACTTCCTAAAAGTATAGAGGAGGAAATAAGCGAGCCGATTCAATGGACGCTGGAGTATCGCCTGCCCCTGGATTTGATTTCGCGTTATGCCGAAATTGAAAAACCGAAAAGCGGTGTGATCTGGAATGCCAACTTCTACAAAATTGCAGACGAAACATCGAACCCGCATTACCTCACCTGGAACCCGGTGCAAAAGGCAGAGCCTGATTTCCACTTACCGGAGTTTTTCGGGAAGCTTTTGTTTGAGTAATTCGACTTCTAAATCATACAGAGAAGGGGCATGTACTTGAAAGCACATGGCCTCTTTTTTCGTTAAATCGGGATCAGTTTTGTGCGGATTTTTTTGATGTGATAATTAAAATGCGGAATTGTTGCAATCAACAGCAAAACTGCAAAAAGCATGCAGCTCATATAAATGTAGTAGTCCCGCGTGAAAAGTAAATTATCCTGTCCGGCAACGGCTTTCCCAAGCAGGTTCATCGCTCCCGAACTGCTCTCCGCTGCCGAGGCTCCGTGTTGCAAAAGTGCTTGTTTGTATTCGCCCAGGCGATCTGCCAGTAGTGGTTCGTCGGCTGTAATATTTCCGCTAAATGCCTGGTAATGTATTTTCCGAAATACCAATCCCGAGTAACTGGTCAGCGCCATGCTGCTGGTAAAGGTAATTGCCCGGAAGAGAACCCCGGTTACCGAGGCTGAAAATCCGATTTCGGCTGGAACTGCGGTGACATAGAAAACAACAATCGACAAAATGAGCATCCCGTTTCCGAACCCCTGCAGGAAGAGCGGCAAGAGTAAATCTTCAATTTCTGCCTGGTGGTTCAAAACAGATAGCGCAAAAAGGTGATACCCCAACAGTGCGCCAAAGCCCATCATCCAAATGATCCGAATCCGGGTGCCGGCCAAAAGATAACGGGCAGCTAAAAAGGCTCCCAGTACAATACCCACGAAGTTGATCAACATGGTGTAGCCGTAGTGGTAAACATCGAGCTTTACATTGTTTGTGATAAAACCATTGAGTAGGCTCATATCTCCTTTGCCCAAATAGAATAGTACCAGCAGGCCCATTCCAATTCTAAAGTTGCGGGTTTTGAACACGCGTAGGTTTATGTACGGATCTTTCAGGATGATCTGCCGAACAATGAATAAGCCTAACAGAACGATGGAGGCCGAAAAACAAAGAATTATTCGAAGACTCCGAAACCAGTGGTAGTATTGTCCATATAAAATAACGTAGGCCAGCAACAGTAATCCAGCAGCATACAGAATATAGCTAACCCATTCCAGTGATTTTAGCGAAATTTTCCCATTACGACGGAGGTCAATCCCATTCCTTAAAATAATAGATAGTAGGATAATACCTGGTAAAATGCCGAATACACCCACTAAAAAGATTGCGTTAAAGTTGAAATTTGAAAAGATCCAGGCATCGACGATGTACGCCAGCGGAGCCGTTCCGAAAAGTGCGGAGTACATGGTCGCGTAGCCCAGCACCCGACTTCGTTGCGCGTGAAATTGGTTAAACACCAGGTTGAAGACAATGCCAATCAATCCTAGCGAGATGGTGCCGGCCAAAAAGCGGACAACAAGTAAAACCGCGAAACTGTGGTTCAGGTACATTACCAGGTTTGCAGCGATGGACAAGGCTACACAGCCAATGAGGTAGGGCTTTGATGAGAAGTAGTTGAAGAAGCGCGCCTCCATCGGGAAGCCTACCACAATTGAAATGTAGTAGATGATCACCGAATAGCGAATGTCGATCTGATCGACGCCAAAGTAGCTGGTCGCGGTGCTCATTCCACCCAAATATATCCCCAAAGCACAGGCAACGGGCAATAAGAAAAGGGCCAGAGCCACGTAGATTAACCACGTGGGGACCCAATCCTTAAAAATCCGTTTGTTATTGTCGTTTGGCATATTTAATCTTTGACGATAGAAACTTCCGCGTTCATTCCGGCTTTCAATTTGCTCATCACCGGGTTGTTGCCGTTAAAAGTGATTTTCACCGGGAAACGCTGGGTGACTTTCACAAAGTTTCCGGTTGCATTGTCCGACGGCAGCAAACTGAATTGTGATCCTGTTGCGGGCGAGAAGGATTCAATTACACCGGTGAACGACTCTCCCGGGAAAGCGTCCACCGTGATCAGCGCTTGCTGCCCTTCGTGCATGTCGGCAATTTGTGTTTCCTGGAAGTTGGCCACCACCCATTTGCCCTGTTGCTTGTCGACCATGTAGCCAACTGTTTGCCCGGCCTGGATGAATTGTCCTTCCTGCAGTTTTTTGGTTCCCATAAAACCGTTGGACGGTGCAAGGATCACCGCATACTGCAAGTCCAGTTTCACTTTTTCTAGTTCAACCTTTTTCTGTTCCAGGTTGGCTTGTGCCACTTCGAGTTTGGCTTGTGCATCCGATACCTGGTCCTGCGAGTTGACAAAGGTGTTTTTCACCGCTTCGTAGTTCGATTTCGCAATCTCCAGCTGTGTTTTAATTCCTTCAAACTGTTGCTGGGTAACGGCTTCACCTTTTAAAAGCTCTTCGTAGCGTTCGTAATCTTTTTGCTGGCGCCACAGTTGGGCTTCTGCAGCACTGATTTGCGCTTTGTGAATGCTTGATCCACTCGACGCCACCCGAATATTGTTTTGCAAGACTTTTAGTTGTGCTTCGGCTGATCCGATTTCAGCTTCAACCTGGTGCAGCCTTACGGTTGCTTCATTTTTATCCAGAATAACCAGGGTGTCGCCTTTGGCAACCTGCTGGTGGTCGGTGTACCGGATTTCCTGAACGAAGCCACTTGTCCGGCTCAAAATCGGGTTGATATACTCTTCAATCTGAGCATCATTGGTTTGCTCATACCGGTAAAAATCGTACAATTTAATTCCTCCCCAAATCAGCAAAATGCCCAAAATGCATAATGCTGCCACATACGAAATCTTTAAGACCGCATGATCTACTTTTCGATATTTTGCTAATTGATCGCTCATTATAATTCGCCTGTAATTTTTTGTAATTGATAGAAGTGCATGCGCGCCGCGATGTAGTTGTTGACTAAATCGAACTGCGCTTGTTGCAATTGGGTGTCGGCTTCGAGTAAATCGGTAAGTAAGGCCAGCTTGTTGAAGTAGGTTTGGTTCACAATCCGGTAGTTTTCCTCGGCTTGTTGTACGCTTATTTTACTTACTTCAATGTTGTCCTGATCTTCTTTGAAGCGTTTGTAAGCTTCATTGATTTTCGTCCGCAGGGTTTCCTCGGTTTGCTCTTTCGCCAGGTATTGTTGCTGCACTTCGAGCGCTGCTGCCGACTCCTTGTGTTTGTTGTGATACAGCGACGAAAGGTTGTATGAAATCTTTACCCCGGCAATCCCCAGTAAATACGGGGAAGTGGAGTAGGGGTACAACATGATCTGCGGATACGAATAGCTGTATTTCCCAAACATCCCGATACGCGGAAGTTTCTCAGCTTTGATTTCCTTTTGCTCCAACTCCGACATGGAGATTTGTGTGTCGGCCATTTTTTCGAAAGGCGACTGTTTAAGGGCCACCGAAATATAGTCGGCATAGAGCATTGCGGTATCAGGGACGGCATATTCAATGCTGTCGGCTAGTTGCAGCGGGTGTGCATCTTCGTAACCCATGAGCAGGTTCAAATGCTGTCCGGCCAATGCCTTGTTGTTCTGCATCTTTTGCAGGTTTACCTTTTGCTGCGAAAGCTGCAATTGCGCCCGTAACAAGTCGCTCTTTAACACAACTCCGTTGTCATACAACTGGGTTATCTGATCCAGACGTTTCGAGTTGCGGTAAATGTTTTGCTCAATGATTTTCTCAAACTCGTTGGTCCGTAACAGGTCCAGGTAGTAACTCGCTACTTCGTAATGAATTTCAGATTGGGAAGCCTGTGCAATATGTTCGGCCATGTCGGCCTGGGCTTCTGCCTTTTCAACCGACAGCTTTGTTTTTTTGCCATTATAAATGTTGAAGTAAGCCTCGATATTGGCATCGTAAGTGCTGTGATCTTCCAGCGGAATGTATTCCGCTTCGTGCAAAATTCCATTTACAAACACGGGAATGTTAGCCAGCTTTCCGTAACTGGCGTCAACTTCCACCGAAGGAAGCCAGTTCTGCTTGATGTCTAAAACGTGCTCGTTCTTGATTTGCTGGTCGATGCGTTGCGAACGCAGCTCGGTGCTGTATTCGTCGGCTCGTTGCCAGGCTTGTTGTAAATTGATTGGTATATTGGTTTCGGTTGTCTCTTGCGCTGTTGCCGGTTGATTAAAAATCACGCAGAAAGCAAAAATCCATAGAACTATCCTCATATCTTGCGCCTCAAATAAAATCTCGCTGCAAATTTCTTACTATTTTTCGAGGCTTATTTTAGACAATTCGCCATTTGTTTTGTAATTCGCGCCAAATACCCGAAAATGGAAAAGAAAAAACTCAATCTGGATGAAATTAGCGAAAAGGAAGACGTGTTTTATGTTGTTTATTCCAACAGCGAGCAGGAATTCCCGATGCACAAACACAACAAACACCAGTTGTATTATGTAGAAAACGGAATCGCGTTTTTCAATACGCCTACTTACTCATTCTTTTTGCCTGCGCACCATTTTCTTTGGATTCCGGCAGGTGTTGAGCACAACATTAGCTCGCGCACAGCAGTGAAAATGGTGTATTGCCTCTATATCCCAACGTCAATCACCCGTGGAATACAGAAGCTGGAAGAAGGAACCGGCATTTACCCGGTGAACAACCTGATGGTTGAAATGATTAATTACACCCGCGATTGGTATGGTGAAGTCGGGGCGGAACAGGCGACCCGGTACCAGTTTTTGCAGACGTTGACCAATGTGTTGGTGGAGGCAGCCGGGAATATGTCGCTTCCGGTGGAGCTGCCCACAACCGACAACGAGGATTTGCGCCTGGTATTAAAACACATTCATCACCACATCGATCAACCCCTGAACCTGAAGTCGATCGCAGAGCAGCTGGGATACAGCACCCGTTCGTTGTCGCGCTTATTTCAAAACAACATCAATACCTCATTCCTACAGTATGTCAAGCGACTCCGGGTAATTAAAGCCATGGAGCTGCTGTTGCAAACCAACCTGTCGGTCAGCGAAATTAGCTACCGCTGCGGGTACAATACGCTTTCCTCATTTAGCTATGTTTTTCAGAAACTGGTGCATGTTTCGCCGGCCGAGTTTCGCAAGCAGACCCGGCAAATCTAGTCGGCCGGTTTGTATTTGTTTTGTTCTGATGCAGCTCATTTCATCAGAAGATGTCTTTTCACTATATTTTAACGAATATGGTAAATTGAACTCAATTTTTTTCAAAAGAAGGTGAGTATTTGGGTGTGGTCAATTGTATTCTTTTACATAGGATGTACAAGTACCGTGACAACTATTCCGGAATAGAGCACTTTGGCTAAATTGGACTGGTAAAATTCAAGATATTTCAGTAGAGATATTTAAAATGAGTAGTCGTTTATACGTGAAACAGATTGCCCGTTCATAAACGCAAAATCGTACGTTTTTCACCGATGGTGCTAAACACCAATAGAATTTGAAATCAAACAAAGTTGATATGAATAAATTGATCTTTTCTTGTTTGCTCTTAAGTGTGGGACTATTCTTCACCGGCTGTACTTCGAAAGAGGAGCCCAAGCCGGATCGCCCGAATATTTTGTTGATCATGCTGGATGATTCGGGATTTTCGGATTTGGGTTGTTATGGCGGCGAGATCCAAACGCCCAACATCGATCAGCTGGCAGCAACCGGCGTTCGGTTTACCCAAATGCATAATGCGGCCCGTTGTTGCCCAACGCGTGCTTCTTTGTTGACCGGATTATATCCCCAAACTGCCGGGATAACAGGAATGGGGGTCAATCTGAAAATGAATGCTGCTACGATCGCTGAAGTATTGAAGGACAATGGCTACCATACCGGCATGACCGGAAAATGGCATTTGTCGACAACGAGAGCGTTGCCCGAAAATGACGAACAACTACAGTGGTTGGCTCACCGCAAGGACCACGGGCCTTTTTCTCCTTTGGACAATTATCCAAGCAATCGTGGTTTCGAAGAACATTGGGGAACTATTTGGGGGGTTGTTGATTATTTCGACCCCTTCAGTTTGGTGCACAACGAAGAGCCAATCGAAAATGTGCCAGACGACTTTTATGTAACGGATTTTATCACGCAAAAATCAATTGATTTGTTGGACGAATACAGCAAAGACGATAAACCGTTCTTTTTGTACGTGGCGCATAATGCACCGCACTGGCCTTTACACGCATTGCCCGAAGATATTGAAAAATACAAGGATACCTACAACGATGGATGGGAAGTATTGCGACAAAACCGGTACGAACGAATGGTTGAACTGGGCTTGATCGATACGGTTGCTTACACGCTTCCGGAAAATTCATCGGGCCGAAAATGGGATGACTGTGAAAACAAAGATTACGAGGCAGCATGTATGGCGGTTCATGCAGCGATGGTTGACCATGTTGACCGGGGAATTGGTCAACTTATTGACGAACTGAAAAAGAATGGTCAATATGAAAATACGCTGATTTTTGTATTATCCGATAATGGTGCGTCGTACGAACGTGGCTACCCACCCGGTTTCGATCGTCCCGGCTTTACCCGTGATTCAACCATCATTGAGTACAATGCGCAAAATCCCGGTTCGCAAACCACCTGGAATTACATTGGTGATGCATGGGCAAGCGCGTCAAATACGCCTTTCCGCTATTGGAAAAAAGAATCTTATGAAGGTGGCAGCTCAACACCGTTTATTGTTCACTGGCCTCAAAAGCTGGCAGGCATGGAAAACACGATCAACCGGGGACTTGCCCACGTGATCGATATCATGCCGACTTGTTTGGAGCTGGCTGGCGTTGAATATCCCGATAGTATAAATGGTTTGAAAACAAATAAACTGGATGGAACCAGTTTGATGCCGTTGTTGATGGGGGAAACAACTTCGATTCACGATACGCTATTCTGGGAACACGAAGGTGGGCGCGCGATTCGCATCGGAGATTGGAAAATGTCGGCTCTACCGAACAGATCCTGGCAGCTGTTTAATATTACAGAAGACCATACTGAAATGAACGATCTGGCGGCGCAGCATCCGGAAAAAGTCAATGAAATGGATGCTGTTTGGCAGGAGTACTTCGATGAGGTGATGCGAAAGGCGCAAGCTAATTAGCGTTGACAGAAGAAGGGATGTGATGCTCGAAGAAGCTTTCACCTTCGGTTTGCGGGTTGGGCTACAGGAAATACATTGCTCCCCAAAGAAGTGCTACACCGGATTGGTTGAATAATAAGGCTGTTGTAAAAGGCCTGTCTGATGAAGCACAATTATTCAACCTGAAGAATGATGCCGGTGAAAACAAAGATTTGCATGCACTTTATTCGGATATTCAGAAAAAAATGGGGCAGACGTTAAACGGGATTTTAGAAGAGTCACAATAAAATCTCGATTTGGATTGGGAATGAGTTGTTTATGTTTATTTTTTTTCATGCTTAAATGGCGTGAAACTGAACCTAAATGTCAGGTTGTGAATTGTTTCACTACGCTTCTGATAATTTAAGTAAAATTGTTCTTCTCATTATTTCTTTAAATTAGCGCTGATTTGGTTCCATTCCATTAACTATGCAGACGAATCTAAACGAAAACCAACTAATCGATCGCTTGAAGAGGGATGATGCTCTTGCTTTTGATTCTCTTTTTAAGATTTACGGCACCAAGCTGTATTCGTTTGCGCTGAAATACCTGAGATCAGAAAGCGAGTCGGAAGAGTTGGTGCAAGAGGTTTTTGTGAAAATATGGGAAAACCGGAAAGCATTGAAAACCGACCTTTCCTTTAAGTCTTACCTCTTTACAATTGCGTTGAACCAAATCCGAAAGTACTTCAACAAACGCGCAATTACATTAAATTACCTCAATCAGCTCGGCGGCGAAGATTTCGAAACGAATAAGACGGTAGAGTCAATCGATTATGCATCTCTCTTGAAAAGGGTCGATGAGATCGTCGACGGCCTTCCTGATCGCAAAAAGCTGATCTTCCAAAAGAGCAGAAAAGAAGGTAAATCCTCGAAAGAAATAGCGACTGAATTGGAAATCACCATCGGTACTGTCGATAATCAAATTTCAGATGCATTAAAGATTATCCGGGAAGCGCTTCGAAAAGAAGATCTGGCGCTGCTGTTATTCCTGACCTTATTCCTCTAAAAAAAAATCAAGCTGTATCGGTCTTATAATGAGCTTGATTTATTCTGATTGTATTTTTTTTCAATTTAACCCATGAGATGTTTATCCCTGGCGGATATAACATACAGGACGGGAGAAAAAGAATATCCTAAAAATGCAGGATTGTATGGATGACGATTTAAAAAAGCTATTGCAGAAATACCAAAGCGGTAAAATTGCGTTAAAAGATGAACTGAAACTGTCGAAACGATTGGCAGATCATCTGGACGAGGATGCAGAACAGCTTCTCCGAAATGATATTCAAGATCATTTTGAAAACTCGGATGAAGAGAATAAAGACCTGAGCGGTGTTTTGTCCGAGATCCATCATCGTATTCATCTCAATCAATCCGCGCAAAAGAAAAGCAAAATTCGTCTGCTTTACCAGTTGGCTTCCAAAGCGGCGGCTGTCCTTTTCATTCCGCTTTTGCTGTTTGCTGTTTACCAATGGTACAATGCGGCAAAGCCTGTTAATGGCGACGCTCTGGTTGAGATCGTTGCACCAAGAGGCGCACGAATCACTTTCCAATTGCCAGATGGAACCAATGGCACACTGAACGCCATGTCGCATTTAAGCTATTCTCCTTCGTTTTCGAACAATCGCCATGTTGCACTTTCGGGTGAAGCCTACTTTGATGTGGCAAAGGATAAAAAACACCCGTTTACGATATCTGCCAACGACAATGTCGTTAAGGTGGTCGGAACTAAATTTTCCTTATCGGCCTATCCTGAAGACAAGTTGACTGAGCTGGTTTTAGAAGAGGGAAAAGTGCTGTTTACACCTTCCAATTCAAACAAACCAATCGATATTATCCCGGGAGAGAGACTTGTAAGCTCCGATCGCGGGGTGGAACAATCAAAAGTTGAAACCTGGAAATATACAGCCTGGAAAGACGGAAGGCTTGTTTTCAGGAACGACTCGATGGAAGAGCTTGCGCGTCGCATCTCACGATGGTATAATGTTGATGTACACATTGACGATCAGGGGCTGGAAGAATATGTGTTCCGGGGTGTATTTGAGAATGATTCGCTGGAGGAGGTTTTACGTCTGCTGAAATTAACTTCTCCAATTGCTTATCGGATTGAAGATCGGCAACCAAATGCTGACGGAAGTTTCAGTAAAAAACGAGTAATAATCACTAAAAATAACAACTAGCACGATGCACGAAAATTGCAAAAGTCCTTAACAGAAAAAAACAGGCGGGCGCTCCACCGCACACCTGTTTTAACGTGTTAAATATCACTGTAGTTAATAATTTAACGGTCTAAATTTATGAAAAAAAAGTCAGAATCCCGGGCATGGGAGAGCTATGCCCTAAAAAAATGCTTCAAGATTATGAAGGTCTTTTTGTTTATCCTATTTCTGAGTATCGGACAGCTCCTGGCAGTCGACTCCTACTCGCAAAGAACAAAGCTATCTCTTGAACTAAACCATACCGAATTATTGCGCGTTCTCGATGAGATCGAGAATCAAACAGACTTCTACTTCCTTTTTAATGAAAAATTGATTGATGTTGATCGCAAGGTCAGTATCAGTGTGAAAGATCAGGATATTCAAGCCATACTCAGCCAGTTATTTGATGATTCGAATGTTGAGTACCAGGTTGTTGATCGGAAAATCGTTTTATCTCCCAAAGATGTTTTTGAGGTTCAGGCCAATAAAGATGTGAAGGGTACGGTCAAAAATGCTGAAGGCGACCCGATTATCGGGGTAACGATTGCCGTAAAAGGAACAACCCGAGGCACGATCTCTGACGTCGACGGAAACTTCTCTCTAATCAATATTAGCCCTGACGTCACGCTGGTTTTTTCATACATCGGAATGGAACCACAGGAAGTGTTGGTGGGCTCGGAAACCGTCTTTGATATTGTGATGAAGGAAAGCGCCATCGGCCTTGAAGAAGTAGTTGCGATCGGATACGGAACAGTGAAGAAGGCTGACCTAACGGGCGCCGTGTCTGTTGTGAAAGCTGATGATTTCAAAAACGTGACCGCCTTAAACGTGGGGGATGCTATCCAGGGCTTGGTTGCCGGTGTAAATATCCGCTCGAGCGGTGGTATCGGTAGCGAGCCAACGGTGGAGATTCGTGGTTTGGGAAACTTTACCAACAACAATCCGCTGTATATTATCGATGGTTTGCCAACTTCGGGAAACCGCGACTTCAACGTCAATGATATTGAGTCTATTCAGGTATTGAAAGATGCTTCGGCTGCTGCAATCTACGGTTCGCGTGCTGCAAACGGTGTAATCATTATCGAGACTAAAAAAGGCTCGGCAGGCGAAATGAAGGTGAACTACACCGGTAAAGTCAGTATTGACAATCTGCCGATGATGGATTTGATGAGCCGGGACGAATGGATTGACATTACCACACAAGCTTACGAAACCGCAATTGCAGATGGTGTGCCTGATGTACATGCTGTTCCGGATTGGATGGATGGTAATACCGATTGGAATGATGCGGTATTTCAAACTGCGATTGTGCAGGATCACAACCTGTCATTTTCCGGTGGAAGCAAGGATGGGAGATACCTGGTGTCGACCAACTACTACGATAATCCGGGTACCGTTTACGGAACGTCGATGGAGCGGTACAGCTTCCGCGTTAACACGGAAGGTAAAAAGGGAATCTTCACGATCGGGGAGAACCTGGCGGTGAGCAATACCTTTGTTGAAAATCAGAACTCAGTTTTTTCGAAGCACATCGACGTGTTGCGGATGCTCCCGATTATACCGATCTACAACGAAAATAACCCCGGTGGTTACGGGTACGGTGATGAAGCAACAGCCAGAACTTTTGGTTCGAACCCGATTGCTACGGAAGATTTGATGTACAACAGCGACGAAAACCTTCGATTGAGAGGTAATTTGTACGCTACCCTGGATATTATAGATGGCTTGCAGTACAAAGTGAATTTGGGTTACGAAACAAGCCAGGACAATCACAAATGGTTGCGCAAAGTCGGAAACTTTACCCTGAACCAACCTTACGAGCCGTCAACCCGCTACGAGAACAAAGGCAAGTACGTCAACAAATTGATTGAAAATACACTGACCTACAAAAAACAGTTTGGCAAACACGATATCAATGCTGTAGTTGGTAATTCCTACCAGAGTACCTACTACGAAATGATTGCTGCTCAAAAGAAAAACCTGGTACAAGTGGGTGACTATTATTTCGATGTGATTGACGCCGGTACAACCGACCCGAATGCCTGGGGAAATATTGGCGAATCGTCATTGATTTCATACTTCGGGCGTTTGAACTACACCTTTGCCGAAAAGTATTTGTTGAGTGCTACTTTCCGTGAGGACGGTTCTTCAAAATTTGCTCCTGACAACAAGTGGGGTTTCTTCCCTTCAGTTTCGGCAGGTTGGAGAATCAGCAAAGAGAACTTTTTCAATGTTCCCTGGATCAACGATTTGAAATTGCGCTACAGCCACGGTACATTGGGTAACGTGAACATTGGAAACTGGGATTATGTCGCTGTATTGAACTCGTTCCCGATTGCAGTATTTGGAGCTGATCAGCACCTGGAAACTGGGATGACCCAGATAAAACTGGTAAACAGTGATCTGAAATGGGAAGAACAAACACAGGAAAACTTTGGGCTTGATATTGCTGTACTGGAAAACAAACTGCAGTTCAGTGCTGAATACTTCATTTCGACAACGAAAGATGTATTGACACCGATGCAGATTTTAATGACCACAGGTAATGATGGTGGCAACCCACCGGTGAATGCTGCCAGTCTTCGGAATAAAGGTTTCGAGCTGACCGGAACATGGAGAGATAAAAAAGGCGACTTTTCGTATTCAATTGGCGGTACATTTACCCGTTTAAGAAACGAAGTGCTGGAGTTTGGCTACGGTAAAGTGGAGCAATATACCTGGATTACAAAAACCGAAATCGGTCAGCCGTTGGCTATGTTCTACACGATTAAAACCGATGGTCTTTTCCAAAGCCAGGAAGAAGTGCTGGCTCATACCAATTCAACCGGAACAGTTATTCAACCCAATGCCAAGCCTGGTGATATTCGCTATGTGGATGTGAACGATGACGGACAAATCAACAATGAAGACCGCACAATCACCGGTAATCCATGGCCAAAATTTGAAATTGGCTTAAACGGTCAGGTATCATACAAAAACTTCGATTTCAGCTTTGCCGGATTTGGTTCATTCGGACAAGATGTGTTTAACGGGGCGGCCAGCTGGATGGGTGGTTTCTCGGATAACACCAACCACTTGTCTGGTTACAAAGGATGGACGGCTGAAAATCCGAATACCAAAAATCCTCGCGTCATTTACGCGGATAACCGCAACGCCCGTGGCGATCAGGACCGCTGGATTGAAAAAGGTTCCTACTTTAAAATCAGACAAATGACCTTGGGATATACGTTTGATATTCCGAAGTT
This sequence comes from Mangrovibacterium diazotrophicum, assembly GCF_003610535.1. Classification (NCBI taxonomy): domain Bacteria; kingdom Pseudomonadati; phylum Bacteroidota; class Bacteroidia; order Marinilabiliales; family Prolixibacteraceae; genus Mangrovibacterium; species Mangrovibacterium diazotrophicum. The sequence goes on from NZ_RAPN01000001.1 coordinate 188,232, forward strand.
GAAACAGGTTTTTGATGACCTGCGCGTTTCTGTAACAGGCCAAAACCTGGTTACATTTACGAACTACAGTGGACTCGATCCCGAGTTTAAATCACCGGATATTTGGGTTAAAGGACAGGACGATGCGGCCTATCCGTCACCAAAATCAGTTGTATTCTCACTTTCATTTCAATTCTAAACCCGGATCATTATGAAAAAGATATTAATATATAGTTTATTGGCGGTGGTACTCTCACTGGCCTCCTGTAACGAGGATCTGATCGATATTCCGAACCCAAACTTTCCAACCACCGATACATTCTGGAAATCACCGGATGATGCGCAACTTGGTTTGGATGCGGTTTATACCATGTTTTACAAACCAGGCAGCTGGACCCGTTGGATTTACTTCCGCTACGATTTGACTTCAGACGAAGGATACAGCCAAAGTCCATGGAACGAGTTGAAAGAATGGACACGCTTTATCTACTTCAATTATAACTTCTGGGAAGGTAACGCCTGGATGTGGCGCGACCACTACAAGGCAATTTTCCGTTGTAATCAAGTTTTGGATTTCGTTCCTGAAATTGAATTTGACAATCAAACAGATAAAGACCAGATTTTAGCACAGGCTAAATTTTTACGCGCGTTCTATTACTATAACCTGGCCATCATGTTCGATAATGTGCCACTGGTATTGAATGCCTCAAGCCCGGATGATACGCCTGCACAAAATACCGAAGCTGAGGTTTATGCACAGATCAAGCTTGATTTGCAGGATGCAGTTGCGTCGCTGCCTGACCAATGGGATTCGAGCAACATGGGACGTCCGACCAAAGGGGCTGCCCTGGCATTATTGGGCAAAGTGCACATGCAATTGCACGAATGGCAGGCTGCCAAAGATGCGCTTTCGTGGTTGGTTGAAGGAGCCGGTGCAAGCTATTATGATTTGGTGTCGAATTACAAGGATAATTTCATGCACACAACCGAGAATAATATGGAATCGGTTTTCGAAATTCAGTTTTCGGATGTGAACCCTTCCGGCGATGGTGACGAGCCCAATCAGAATGTTGGGTCGAACCGGGCACAGTTTTTTGCTCCTCGCGGTATTGGCTGGTGCGATGGCCAACCTCGGAGCTGGCTGGTTGATGAGTACAAGAAAGAAGCTACTGTAGATGGGGAGATCGATCCGCGATTGAGAGCAAGTCTTTTCTATCCTGAAATTCAAACAGACTACCCGGATGAAAAAATTTATGGTCGCGACTGGCAAGCCGGTTGGGGAACCGATTGTTTCTTCCGGAAATACCAGGGTGACTATTATCGCGATCACGAAGACTACTATTCACCAATTAACTTCCGTGTGATTCGTTATGCCGATGTGCTGTTGCTTTATGCTGAATGTTTGACCGAACTAGCCAGCGGTACTCCTCCAGCACTGGCTATCGAGTGTGTGGATCGCGTGAGAGAACGGGTGAACCTGCCAACATTGGAGAACAGCACGTTGTATGCTTCTGTCGTAACATCGAAAGATGCATTCCTGAAGCGCCTGCAAATGGAGCGTTCTTTAGAACTTTGTCTGGAAGGCGTGCGTTGGGCCGACCTGAAACGTTGGAATCTTTGGGATACTGCTGAAGGTTTGAACGAACTGATCGGACGCGACCCGGACTTCAGCAACTTCGTTGTGGGTAAATCCAGCAGGCTGCCGATTCCACAATCGGAAGTGGACAACAACCCGAACCTGGATCAAAATCCGATGTACTAGTTGTTATTTCTATATCAAAGGCTGTGCTGTACGTATGCGATGAATTTCCGGGGAAGACCATTGAGTTAATCCGGAATACATCGAGGCTGCAGTACAGCCTTTAAAACTAATTTCAAGACAAAAGCAGTCGATTTTTGCTCAAATGAGTGTGTGTTTTTGTCGGTTAAATGGTATTACTATAAAATGATAAAATTTATAACCTACAGACCAATGAATCTATTTCTTCAGCTTGCCCTGTTTCTTTCGATTTTCGCCTGCAATAAGTCTTCGGACGATGGAGCAATTGTCGATGAAAAGCCGAATCCTGTGACCTTTGGTGATCCGTTCATTCTGGAGCATGACGGAACCTTTTACATGTATGGAACATCGAATGCTGAAATCGGAATTCAAGTTTTCCAATCTACTGATTTGAAACATTGGAGTGGACCAGCCGGAGAACGCTATGGTTATGCTCTTTACCGTGACGACGTTTGGGGTAACTATGGCTTTTGGGCGCCTGAAATTTATGAATTAGATAACCGTTTTTACATGTTTTTCTCGGTGCAGGAACACATTGCTGTTGCTGTTAGCGATAGTCCGCTGGGGCCATTCGTTCAGGAAAATAAAACACCGCTGCTCACAACCCAGGCCATCGATACCCATTTGTTTATCGATGAAGATGGTCGCAAATACCTTTACTACGTCGCCTTTACGGATGGTAACGTGATCTGGATGTGCGAAATGAATGACGACTATTTGTCGATCAAGGAAAATACAATTCAGGAATGTTTTGGTGTTAGTCAGCCTTGGGAAAACAGTCAGAAAGAGCCGGTTGCCAAAGTAACGGAAGGTCCGTATATCCTGAAACACAACGGACTTTACTACCTTGTTTATTCGGCCAACCATTTTGCCAGCCCCGACTATGGCATCGGTTACGCAACGGCACCTTCGCCAACCGGACCGTGGACGAAGTATGAGGGAAATCCGATTGTTGCATCAGATAGTGATATTGTAGGAACCGGGCATTGTGCCTTTTTCACCGATTTGGAAGGAAATCTGAATGTGGTGTACCATTCCCATTATAGCAAGACCAGCGTACAACCCCGTTTGGTGCACATCAACCAATGTCGTTTTGTGACCAATCCGAACGGTGGTCCCGATATTCTGGAAATCGTTGCTCCAAGGATTGATCCAATCCTGGAAAACTAAACTTTCCGCTTAACCTAACGAACCAACACAATGAATTTCAATAAAATTAAAATATTCCTTTACGCAGCTTTACTGCTGTTTGCTTGTACCAGGGTGAGGGCACAGCAACCTGATCCACCGGGACAAGTGGATAATCCGAATGAAGCAGTGAACCAAGCCTATCTTTTTGCGCATATGATCCACGAAGATTATGGGCGGTTGTATTACACGGTGAGCCTGGATGGTTTACACTGGCATGCACTCAACAACATGAAGCGTGTGTTTGAGGATTACAAAGGACACCCTGATATTTGCAAAGGCCACGACGGAAGATATTATATTGTTGGTAACAGAAGCGACGCTTCACCGGATATCAACATCTGGGTTTCCGACGATCTGATTAGTTGGGAATTGTACAATACGTTTACCCCGGATTTAAAGAGTACTCCTGACTATTCGTATGCACTGCAGCGAATTGGGGCCCCAAAGCTTTATTTCGACGAAGACTCAAAACAATACGTGCTCAGCTGGCACACGCCGCATAAAGAAGGGGGCGAGACGTATTGGGCCAGCCAACGTACGTTGTACGTTCTGTCCAAGGATTTGAAAACATTTTCCGATCACCCAACCCGTTTATTCGATTGGGACATGGGAACAATCGATGTGTTTATCCGCAAGATCGGGGAGAGCTACTATGCAATCTTAAAAGATGAAACTTACCCCACGCTTTACTGGACGACCGGGAAAACGATTCGTATCGCGAAAGCCCCGTCGTTGTTGGGGCCTTATTCAGAACCCGGACCGTCAATCAGCCCGAATTTTCGCGAAGCTCCCATGCTCATTCCTTCTCCAGATGGGAAAATCTGGTATATGTACTACGAACAGTACCCGGGAGTTTCCTATGGGCTTTCCATTGCCGATAATATGAACGGCCCTTGGTTCCAGGCGTCTGGCTATACATTTTACAGCGATTGGGACAAGTACAGTCTTCCGGCAAAAGTTCGCCACGGCTGCATGATTACCATTTCGAGGACTGAGTATGACAAGCTGGTCGAGCATTTTGGAATAGAAGAAGAGGATTAATGCAATTGACAGTTAAATGATTCAACCAGGATATAAAAAACAAAAAACGAAATTGTTGACGGTGCTGATCGGTTGCTTTGTCAGCCTGTCGTCCTCCTGCTCGTCCGGTGGCGGTGATGACATTGTGCCGAAAACTGAACCTGCCATTCACGAAAATATAGATGGTATTCGGATTGCCTGGGATTACAGCACGCGAGTGAAAATTGCGCCGGCTGATGATCAGTCTGCAGGCTATTACGGATATGCTCGAATGAGGGAGTTGCATGACGGGCGTCTGGTTTGTGTGTACGAAACTTCATACGGTAATATTGAACTGGTCTTTAGCGATGATAAAGGAGCCAGCTGGGGAGAGCGTCAAACCATATTTGCGACCGAAAATAATATTGCGATGGCGGTGCCCGATCTGATTGAGTTGACCGATCACTCGCTGTTGGTCGCTTGTAATCCGCGTCCGCGACAACCATACTCGGATGACCGGAAATTTGGAATCAAAGTATGCAAAAGTCCGGATGGCGGTCAAAGCTGGGACGAGGAACAAGAGATTTACCAGGCACAGTCGATTTTTGAAGATGGTTGTTGGGAACCGTCGTTTGTACAGCTACCCAGCGGCGAAGTTCAGCTATTCTTTGCGAACGAAGGTTTTTTTACCAGTAGTTCGGAGCAAAATATTTCCATGTTCCGATCGCTCAACAACGGAGACAGTTGGGCCGCGGAGCCTGTTGTGGTCGGATTTCGGCCGGGACGGCGTGATGGAATGCCTGTGCCTCTTCTTTTGGAAGACAAAGGCGAAATTCTGGTTGCTGTCGAGGACAATAAAGTCGGCGAATTCAAGCCAACGATTTATCGGGAGAAAATACCAAACAATTGGAATGACGTATTTATTTCAGCGGATGATTCGCGCAGATCGTATCACCCTATGACTGACCGGCTTGCTGATGACATTTATGCAGGTGCTCCGTATTTGGCTCGCCTGGAAGCAGGGGAGGTGTTGCTTTCTTATCAAACCACACTCAATCGGAGCAAACAGTGGGATTTATCTTCAATGGCAGTCGAAATAGGCGATGAGAGCGGTTTACTTTTTGGCAACCGAACCATTCCTTTCGATATTCCCATTACAAGAAGAGGGCTGTGGAACTCACTCGCGGTAATCGATGGCAATACGCCTGTAGCAATAACTTCTACTGATGCCTGGTCTACGAATTCTGTTCAGGTATGGATGATCAAAGGGCATGTCATTCCTGAGTTTGTAATTCGCCAGGGAACGGCTAGCGTGGACGGTCAGCTGGATGATGCTTGCTGGGATGGCGAATGGCCGTATTTTGTTGGGCATAAGGGTGTTTTGCGCATGTATGCTAGCTTGAGTAAAGATCAGGAGAACCTGTACTTGGCGGCCCGGATTGAAGACACTGATTATTCTTCATCGAATACAAATGAGCTTGTTTTTCAATTTGATACCGAACGGAAAGGTTACGAAAAACCACACCAGGGTATTTTTGCGGTTCATTGCCAAAGGGACGGTGCCATTTCGATTGAAGAAGGATCGTTTGGAGAATGGGAACCGGTTGAAAGTGTTTCGGGTGTTGCTTACAAGGTCGTTCAATCCGGAAGCAGCTATTTCATAGAATTGGCAATCCCGTTAAGCCTGTTTCATTCTGAATTCACGACTGGCAAGCATATGGGGATCAACTTCCAACTCAATTATAGAACGAAAAGCGGTTCCTTGATTCAGGAATCTATGGCAACAGACGACCCGGGAAAACCATACAGCTGGAGCCCGTTAAGATTTTAAATTTGAGTATACTAACATATTTACCTAATGCATATGAACAACATGAATAAAAAAATCTACTTAGGTGTAGTCGTACTGATGATGGCTTTTACGGCTTGCCAAAATTCACCGAAGAAGACGCAGGAAGAAGCGGAACCAGTTGCAAAAATCTGGACGAAAGAACAGGCTCAGGCCTGGCAGAATGAGAATGGTTGGTTGCGTGGTTCTAACTTCAACCCCAGTACCGCCATTAACCAGTTGGAAACCTGGCAAGCTGAATCTTTTGATACGGCCACGATCGATCGCGAGCTGGGTTGGGCCGAGAACATTGGGATGAACTGCATGCGTGTTTACCTCCACCACGTTGCCTGGGAAGTTGATAAGGACGGTTTCAAAGGTCGAATGGATAAATACCTGGATATCGCCGACAGTCACGGTATCAAAACAATCTTTGTAATTTTTGACGATTGCTGGAATCCAACTTACCACGCCGGTAGACAGCCCGATCCGAAACCGGGCGTACATAACTCGGGATGGGTACGCGATCCGGGAGATTTGCTGTACGAAGATTCTACTTTGGTCGATGAGCTGGAAGTGTACGTGAAAGATGTTTTGACGACTTTCAAAGACGACAAACGTATCGCGCTTTGGGATTTGTACAACGAACCTGGCAACTCGAATTACGGAAACCGCTCGATGCCGTTGCTGAAAAAAGTGTTCGATTGGGGATGGGAAGTGCGCCCGTCACAACCCTTGTCGGCTGGCGTTTGGAATCTCTCTTTGTCTGATTTGAATAAATTCCAGGTTGAAAATTCTGACGTCATCACTTATCACAACTACGAAGGGCCGGAAAAGCACCAGGCAGCAATCGATACGCTCAAGTTGTACGGTCGTCCGTTGGTGTGTACCGAGTACATGGCTCGCCGCAACAACAGCTTATTCACCAACATTATGCCAATATTGAAGAAGGAGCATATTGGCGCCACCAATTGGGGATTGGTAGCCGGAAAATCGAATACCAAGTATGCCTGGGATGAGCCGATTTCGGATGGATCAGAACCACCATTGTGGTTCCATGAAATTTTCCATACGGACGGAAAGCCTTACAAGCAAGAAGAAGTTGATTTGATCAAGAGCCTCACACTCGGAGAATAATATTGAAAAAGTTTAAGCACAGCCGCAATGCTTGCTTGAAAACGTCTGTTACTGCATGTATTTCGCCGGATGTATAAGGTGAGTTACATGCAGTTTTTTTAACTTGTAGAAGCCTGCAAACATTCAATAATAAAATCGAATACAGCAAAATGAAGATTACCAAATTTTGGACGAAGCATTGGCTATTCGTCCTGTTGCTTGCCGGTTTGTCCATACCGGCATTAGCAAAAACAGAAGTCACAAACTTGGTGTGTGAATATCACGTCAATCCGATTGGCTTGGATGTACACCAGCCGCGTTTAAGCTGGAAACTTCTATCAGACGATACGGATGTGATGCAAACCGCTTACGAGATCCGGGTAACCGACGGTAGTGCAAACGGAGATCTGCTGTGGACTTCCGGAAAGGTAGATTCTGACCAATCAGTCAATCTTGTTTATGAAGGTCCTGAATTGAAATCGGGGCAGCGTGTTTATTGGCAGGTGCGCGTTTGGGATCAAAACGGAAAAGCAAGTACCTGGAGTGATACCGCCTTTTGGGAAATGGGGCTTCTGAGTCCTTCGGTATGGACTGCATTCTGGATTACGGGTGACATGGTAATGAAAAATGCTAAAGAAAGACCAAGTCCATATTTACGTAAAGAATTCCCTGTTGCGAAAAAGGTAAAATCAGCACGGGTGTATGTCACTGCTTTGGGGCTTTACGAGCTCTATTTGAACGGCCAAAAAGTGAGTGCCGATCTTTTTACGCCAGGCTGGACCAGCTATAACAAACGACTGCAATCCCAAACATACGATGTTACCGGTATGCTTCAATCGCAGAATACCATCGGAGCGATTTTGGGAGACGGATGGTACCGGGGCAACATTGCCTGGAGAGGGAATAACTATTTTGGCGATCAAATTGCACTTTTATGTCAACTTCGGATTGAATATACGGATGGAACAAGTGAGATTGTGAAATCGGATGATAGCTGGAAAGTGGCTACCGGTCCGATCATTTCTTCTGATATCTACAATGGCGAAACCTACAATGCAAATTTGGAAATACTAGGTTGGGCAAGCGCCGGATTCGATGATGCAAAATGGCAACCGGCAGCAGTAATCGACTACACGAAAGAAACTTTAATCGCACCGCAAGGAGAAGTGGTGAAAGTTTGTGACGAAATAAAGCCTCTGAAATTGATTACTACGCCAAAAGGCGAAATCGTTTTTGATATGGGACAGAATATGGTCGGCTGGGTGCAATTGAAAGCAGAAGGTGTGAAAGGCGATACGATTACCCTGAAATTTGCCGAGGTACTGGATAAAGACGGCAACTTCTACACGGCAAACCTTCGGGCCGCAAAAGCTACGGATAAATTTATCTTGAAAGGAGAAGGGGAGGAAACCTTTGAGCCTCATTTTACCTTTCACGGTTTCCGCTATGTGCAGCTGATTGGTTACAAGAAGGAGGCAGAGTTGAGCATGATCACCGGGAAGGTTATTCATTCGGATATGAAGCCAAGTGGATCATTTAGTTGTTCCAATCCACTGATCAATCAATTGCAACATAACATTCAATGGGGACAAAAAGGCAATTTTCTGGATGTGCCGACTGATTGTCCGCAGCGTGACGAACGATTGGGCTGGACCGGTGATGCACAGGTTTTCAGCATGACTGCGGCTTTCAACTACAACGTGGCAGCTTTCTTTACAAAATGGTTAGGTGATGTAGCGGCCGACCAACTTCCCTCGGGAGCAGTTCCTCATGTTATCCCCGATGTTTTGAAAGGGGAAGGCGGCTCAACTGCCTGGGCTGATGTGTCAACAGTCATTCCCTGGAATATGTACCTGGTTTATGGCGACAAGCGGATTTTGGAACGACAATACACGAGCATGAAGGCTTGGGTTGACTACATGCATAACATGGCTGGCGATGATAATTTGTGGACAGAGAACTGGCATTTTGGTGATTGGCTGGCTTTTGCAACAACAAATTCAGACTATCCGGGAGCAACAACCGAGAAAGATTTGATTGCAACCGCTTACTATTCGTATTCGTCGGGAATCCTGGCAAAAACTGCCCGACTTCTGGGTAAGGAAGATGATGCTGCGAACTATCAAAACCTTTCGGATGATATTAAATCAGCATTTGTTCAGGAATACGTGACTCCGCACGGGCGCTTGGTCTCGCATACCCAGACTGCATATTCTATGGCGCTGTCCTTTGATCTTTTGCCCAAAGATTTAATTCCGAAAGCTGCTGCATATTTGGTGCAGGATGTCAGCAAATTTGGGCACCTGACAACCGGATTTGTAGGAACACCATTGCTTTGCAAATCTTTGTCGGATAATGGGTATTCCGATCTGGCCTTTATGTTACTGAACCGAAAAGAATACCCGTCGTGGTTGTACCCGGTTACGCAGGGAGCAACGACAATCTGGGAACGCTGGGACGGTCAAAAGACTGACGGAACATTTCAGGATGTTGGTATGAACAGTTTTAACCATTACGCCTATGGAGCCATCGGCGAATGGTTATACAGCTATGTGGCGGGGATCAATGTCGATCCGCAAAATCCGGGATACAAGCACATCATTTTAAGTCCACATGTGGGAGGAGACCTGACGAATGCTTCAGCTAGCTACAATTCCGTGTACGGTGAAATTAAATCCGACTGGAGAATCGAGGATCATGATTTTGTTTACAATGTTTCAATTCCTGCTAATACAACAGCAACTGTCGTTCTGCCAAAAGCCAAAGGAAAAGAATTGCTTGTTAATTCAAAACCGGTGAATGACGAATTCAAAGCGCGGATTGATTCGGAAAATGATCAAATGCAGATTCATTTAGGATCTGGAGGCTATTCATTTAGGTATCCTTTATCAGACTAAAAGGTATGAAAAACAACTTTTGAGAAGACCGGAGCGTTGCCAAACTGGCGATTGGAGCGGCTTTTATTGCGTTCAAAGTTGGTTTTTAGCCTCGCTGAAAACATGATTTTTGGCAGGTCTCTTGTTTGATGCTTTTCGGCAGATCGTTCATTTCAAGACTTTTGTAGTAGAAAAGTGCCCGAAAAGCCCGAAAAATAAGGAATAATAGCTGTTAAGCAGTTTGGAGTTATCAATAAAATTCTATTTTTGAGGAAACAAATACTTAAGAGAATTACATTATGAAAGAACTTTTGGAAAAAATCAATGCCGAGATCGCATCTTTTCAGGAAAATGCAACTGCACAATCAGAAAATGGTAACAAAGCTGCAGGTACTCGTGCACGCAAGGCTAGCTTGGAACTGGGTAAACTTATGAAGGAGTTCCGCCAGGTTTCATTAGAAGAGTCTAAAAAGTAATTCCATATTCTCCCTGCTCTGATAACCCGGGCAGGGAGAATCTTTTATAATTCGGTGGATGGACAATGATTGTTTGCTGACAAAGATCCAGATCCGTTTTCTGCTTTCCCTTTTCAACTCGTAATACCTGCATCAATCCAATATCAGGCTTTCTCACTACGAGTAATTTATTTCGACTAATTCTTCTCCTTATTTCTGACGTTCAGTCCGTCATATTTATTAATTGAAAAATATTCCACCACACTAATCAATGCCATGATTGCTGTGATTTTCAAGGCCAGCTGAAAATCGACTACGGCGTAATGTCCGCTCGCTGTATTGTGAAAGGAAGCTGCTAAATGTAACAGAATTGCACCTGTTGCAACTCCAATAGCGATGCTAATTTGCTGCATGGTGTTGGCAAGTGTATTGGCATGACTCATGGATGCCTTCGGTACATCGGCAAAAGCCAGTGTATTAAGACTGCTAAATTGCATGGAACGGGTCATGCCGGAGAAAAATAGTAAAGGGATCAGAATCAGGTAGGGCGTTTCCGGCTGCAGGTACGATTGTAGAAATACTGCCAGAGCAAGCAGGATACCGTTCACAATAAGCACCACCCGAAAGTTGAATTTGCGCGTTATCCAGATCGTTGCAGGCTTCATCGCTAAGTTACCGGTCATGCTGGCCATGTACAACAGACCAGCATCGAAGGCATTCAAGCCAAATCCAAGTTGAAAAAACAGCGGTAACAGGTAGGGAGCCGTGTTCATGACAATACGGATCAGGCCGCCGGAGAGAATATTGACCCGAAAGGTTTTTATTTTCACAACCGAAAAATCGATCAGCGGCGAATCAATGTTGATGGAGCGCCATACCGACAAACCAATAAGAACTGCAGACAGCAGAAACAAGGCCAAAATAGTCAGTTTCCCGGTAAGTTCTTCTGCTGTCAATTCGAATACCAGTATCAGGCTCAGCAGGCCCAGACTGCTCAGCAAAAATCCTTTCCAGTCGAGTTTTCGCTGGTTTGTTTCGGTGCGGCTGGGAATATACTTGAATGCCAATAACAAGGCAATGGCACCTAAGGGGATGTTAATGAAAAATATCCAGTGCCACGATTGGTAGGTCGTGAAATAGCCACCGATGAAAGGCCCTAAAATAGGACCGATAAGTCCCGGCCAGGTGATCAGTGCAATTGCAGTAACCAGGTCTTTCTTATCGGTGTGGCTCAGCACAGCCAGTTGTCCGACCGGAACCATTAAAGCACCAGCAATGCCCTGCAAAACCCGTGATGCAATAAATGTAGGAAACGAATTGGAAAAGCCGCACAAAACAGAGCTCAGCACAAAACCAACAATGGCTGCGCTAAACACCTTTTTGACACCAAAGCGATCTGCCACCCAGCCACTGACCGGAATAAAAATAGCGACCATAATAACGTAAGCCGTGATGCCCATGCTCATTGATGCAGTGCTCACACCAAAATCCTCAGCCATCTGCGGAATGGCGGTTGTAATTGCAGTGCCGTCGATCGTTTGCATCAGGAAAGTGCCCCCGACGATGAGTGATATAATAAGTGATAATCGTTTCATGATTAATTTCCTTTCTCTCTGACTAAATTTTGTGGCATTTTTCCCTGCAGACAGCACGAATAGATGTCATCCACAATGAGGACTGTGACCTGTCGGTTAATATTCAATATTAGAATCGTTGGACAGATCGCCTAATCACAGATGTTGGGGATTAGCCTTTCATAAGGTTGGGATCCCTGGGTGTCGGGAGTTTTAATGGAAGTAGACTGTAAAAGTATCTTATATGCGACACTAGTCTTTGCACAATTCGAGGAAAAAGTTGTACAATTCCGGTAGCTCTTTCTGTGGGGCAGGGCGTTGGTCTATCTGCTTGTCCTATTTCTGTTTTAGGATCAGCATTTCGTTGCCGCCTTTCTGAAATTCGTAGTCAACCTTTTCAATATGGACGAGGAAGTCCTTTTCAAAATGGTGAATTAGTTCATGCAGCAGTGCTGGTTTTTGGGCGTCCAGATCCAGGATCGGGAAAATGCGGATTTCGCGGGCAACCCGCAGCATTTCGGTAATTGAGGCGCGGTGAAATTCAAATCCCAGCTGCGCATATAAAATCAGGAAGTGGGAGCTGAGTGCCAGGTCGAACGATTGATCTTCAAATACAGTTTGATTGGGTAGCTCGTGGTTGATGTATCGGCCTGACTTTCTACCGTTCTCAAAATCTTCCAGAAAATCGTTCATGGCCGACAGCCGAGTGCGTTCCAACTCGTCGATATTCCTGATCTTCGTCCAAACGAAATTATCGAGGTTGTTTCGGGTTTGTTTCAGAACGACATCTTTGGTTTCGGCTATGCGCTGGCGCAAATCCGAAGCGGAGAACCGGTAGATAGGATCAATGGATACAACCTGTTTGTTCTGCGCAGTCATTTCCTTGTTGAAGCTGGCCGGTCCGTCGCCAAAGCTGATGATCCGTTTATCCAGATCAGATTCAGTTAGGCTGAATAGGCTTTTATATTCAGCTAAAGTGCGTCCCCAAGGGACAGTTTGCTTTAATTCGAAGGGCATGAGGTATTCGGTCTTATTTTTGGGTTTGAATAAAATATTTGGAGGTGACAATCCATACAAATCTGCTTTAGAGGTATAAGCTATTCATTTACCAGATTCCATTTCTGTTGCGATTTGCGATCGTAGAACTCGATGACTCCTAAGTCGGCTGCCTTTATAAAATACGAGATCCTGGGCGAGAGATTGGCAGTATCTTTCGAAATAACAAATACTTCTGAATATTGAAAACCATTGATCAAAGTATCTTGCATGTATGCAACCTTAATTGAATCAGCAAGAGAGCTTTGGCTAGGGATGTGGAACTTGAAAAAATCACTTTTGGTAATGTTGACGTTCATTCCCCAATTATCAGAGTTATCACTGTAATCCTCGCGTATTTCGTAGCCGTTATCTGCTTGTGAGGTTGAATAGTAACTTTCGGCTTCACACCAAACATCCATAATTAGGACGCCTCTAAATGAATATGGCTCGGTCATGTAATAATCGACCACACTTAATTCGATTGTATCGCTTTTGTTTGTGTATTTTAGTGTTTCACCGATCGAGTAAGGAACCCATTTCATTTCGGATTCGTCAAAACCAGGACATTTGTACTTGCAAGCAAAACTGGTCAATATTAGCAAACTAATTAGAAAATATTTTAGTTGTTTCATGCGCTGGCAGTTTTGTTTGAGGATGCATTTAGATCATCTTTAGTCGCCCTTTGTCTTTCTCAAAAACGTTTCAAATTACGAAACATAAATGAAGAATAGTTCAGTTCGAAGCAATTTGGAATCAATCTGCAAAAGAGTGGTTTCAGGGTTTCACAACCTTTTTCAATGCTGCGGGAACGCTGAACAGGTCGTAGTCGTTGGTGTAAATCAGGTATTTGTTTTGCCACTCGGGTCCGAACTTGTCCTTGAATTCCTTCAGGCCTTTGTAGTGTGCAAACGAGCGCATTTTTTCGTAGGCAAAACGGATGCCGCGTTCGGGGAAGTTTTTACCTTCTTCAATGCCGGCCATGGCGGCAAAACCCAGGTTAGCTGTTTTGTAGCCTTTGTCTTTCAGGTAGAAAAACAGTTCGGCCATCAGGTACTCCAGCAAGCCGTTAGGGCTGTCTTTGGCATTGCGAATCAGGTCGTAGGTGGTGTCGCCCGGCTGGTAGTCGGGGATGATGTTGGCAAAAGCGAGAATTTTTTCTTCTGCATCTTCGACGGTAATCACAGTTTGCTTTTTTAGCTCATCGGTATCGAACAAGCCTTGCGAAAATACCAGCTCGTCGTAATTCCGTTCCTTTTGCCATTCCACCGAGACAGCGTTCAGTTTTTGCAGCAAACCTGCTTTTAATGGTGGCTCGTAAACCTTGGCGACCAATCCCAATTCTTTCTGTTTGTTGGACGAGGTGCGAATGGACTTCTTCGCTTTGCCCTCAATGGTAAACGTTGTTAGGTCGAGTACCGCTTCCTGCCCAATCAGCAATGCTTTCTTTTTTAATTGCTCGTAGACGGGCAGGCTACTTTCAGACACACGGTAAAACAGGCTCTTCATGCCGTTGGCCGTGCAAAAGCTATCGAACTCGCGAATGACCATCGCTAGTTTCTCGGTGTCGGCACAAACGGGGTCTTCCAGTACGACGGCGTAATTCCCTGCCGGGCGGTAGGCCACAAAAGCTTCACCTTCGGCACTGAAAAAAAAGCTTTTGTCGTAATTGGTTTTGAAGTAGTCGAGCGGTGAGTGGCCGTACTTTTGCACAAGTTCCAGTGCCGCTTCCCGCTCATGTTCTTCAGCTTTGGCTTCGAAAAAGTAAGGGCGAACCAGGGTGTAAAGCAGAAAGCCAATGGTGAGGCCGCCTGCTGCATTCAGCGAATACAAAAAGTTGAGCGCGAATTTATCAGCCGGAACCAGTGCATCGCTTTGATAAAAGAAGAAGTTCTGAATGGTGTATCGAAGCGACTGTGCCAGACTAAAATCAGTATTGAAATGTTGCTTATCGAGAAAATAGAAGCCGATGACGCCGTACAACAACATTGCTCCGGCAGCAATGAATGCCGCATTGATCCCAATATTGGCCAGTTTGGGATTGCTGCGCACAAAATACTGGCGGCGTGTGAGGAGCAACGACTCCATGGTAAACAAGGCCAGCGACGCTTCTTCATAATCAATGGCTTTCGTGAGGTGGCCTATCGCCGAAATGGCTGCAAGGACAACCGTGATGTACCAGGCCGACCGGACACCCTTCAGCAAAAAGGCGGAAATGAGCAGCAGGAAAATTCCAACGACAAACACGGCATAGTTCGACAGGTTGATCGCGTACCACGGCAGAAAATCGAGCAGCAAGTGTAACCGGTAATGAATGGCTGGCGTGAGCACCGACGCAATGTTGACCAAGCCGAGAGAGAAGGTGAGTACAACCGGTACGATGCGCAACAAAATGTTGTTGCGGACAAACACGAAACTGAATCCGCCAATGAACAGCAGCAGCCAGAACTCGAAAAAACGGTAAAGGAAGGTGACCGAAACAGCTTCGAGGGTTGAAAAACCGTAGCGGGTGAGGATGAAACCCATCGACAGTTCGATGGCGCCCAGCCCGCGCAGGAACGGGGAGATGAGCAGGAACATCACCGAAACAATGTAGCCGATTATTGCTCCTTCGACCGACAGCGGATACCCCAGCGCACGCATGGCAATGAGCAGGTGCGCAATACCCACAAACTCGATAACAATGGAGATGAGCACCGTACGCATAAAATGTTTGCGGTTAAACCGAATGGCCTTTAATTCGGCATATTGGGCTTCGAAAGGTGGATGCAGTTTCACGATGAGCTGATACAACCATCCTTCGCTGGTGACCGAACGAACAGCAAGCACGATGCCACCGACAAGCAGCAGCAGTCCGACAAAGGTGTAAATCACTTTGGACGAAAGGCTGTTAATCAACAGCGAGTAAGCCAGCGCCGGAATGGCCACAATCACGACCGACAGGATACCCACAAAAGCATAAATGGAGGAGGCGACATGGATTTTCGATTTCGAAACCTGTTGCTTTTCAATACTCCGCGTGAAGAAGGCCAGTGACGAAATCCCCCCGGCCGGCAAAAATACGCTGATAAAATTTCGTTTCACAAACAACAGCATGGCACTGCGCAAAGTCACGCGTTCGCCCACCGCACGGAAACTGTATTGGTACATCACCCCCTGCAGGAAAATAAAAAAGCTCGTAATAGAGATTCCGATTAGTACCCAGATAACTGAGGCGTGTTGCAGTGTTGTTTTTACCTGCGACAGTTCCGTCTTCTCGTGCTTGATGAAATACAGGGCCAGTGCAATAAACAAAAAGGCCAGGATGCCTTGCAGAATGATGGTTCGGTTTTCCCGAATCCGGCTGACGTCGAGAATTTTTGAGCGCTTGATTTTCTTTGCTTCCCGGGTATTGCTTGAACTCATAGTTGACAATTCGTGATTCGTACCGGTTTCCGATTCCGAATTTAGTAAAAATATATGGCAACAAAACAGGGGCTGGAAGAGGGAGTATTCTTAGTCCGGATCAGCAGTATCAGCCTGAAAAAAGTGGCGCGGATATAGTCCCGCGCCACGAGTATGATCTAGTTTTAATTACTGGTTAATCTCCAATCTGCATTCCAACCTAATGTGCCGGTTGCTTTTTCGGTAGAGAGTGATGCGTCGGCCTCCGCTACATTATAGATACCTGTCTGTCCTTTTGTAACTGCTATTTCAGCAGCTTTTGCTGCGGCTTCAACATGAACTGAAGCCGGGGCAATTGGGTTTTCGAAACCTGTTTTCGGACCATAAAGGAGTCCATATCGAAGCACAATCCCTTCAACACCCGATTCCAATACTTGGCGCTCCAGGTTTCGGATACCCTCGGCTGTTTCACCATACACCGGATGCGCAGCCGGTAATAAGGGGTCTTCTTCTACATGTGGTGTTTCACCCTCGTCGTAAATAAAGGAGATACTTTGTGCGATAATTCGTTTGCAGCCTGCCTGTACGGCCGCATCAACTAAATTTTTGGTTCCCTCTGTTCTCAGGCGCGCATTGCGAACCAATGCGGCAGTCATTTCCAGCTCGTTAAGTGCGTAGGGGAGGTCGGTCAGCTGATTGATAACGACTTCCGGTTGAATTTCTGCAAGTACGCTTTGCAAACGTTCTGTATCATATACATCTACGACAACTGGTTCTACGCCCATTTTTTGAAGAAGTGCAGCCTTCTCTTCAGAGCGGGTTGTTCCGTAAACTTTCCATCCATTTTCAATCAGTAGCCGGGAAAGCGGCTGGCCAATGGCTCCTGCTGCTCCTGCTAAAAAGATTTTTTTCGACATGTTTGTATGTTTTAAATTTTGAATAATGTGAGTTGTGGCTTCCTTGGAGGAAGAATTATTTGGCCTGCCAGTAACAGCGTTTGGGAGAGATAATGGCTTCCTCCTTTTTTAATTGCTCCATGGCTTTGTCGACTTGCTTGCGCGGCAGACCAGTCAGTTCGACGATCTTTCCGGCGTTTAAGGGAGTAGCCTCTTTTTTGATGACTTCCAGCACCTGTTCTTTTGTGTCCATTCTGTTTGTTTTTGTTGTTAATTGATGGAAACAAAGGTATTTCGTGGCCGATTCAAAAAACTTAAACTGGTTTAAGAAAAGCAGGACATGTAGCGTTGGTCACCGCGATTCATTGGATTTAAATCAGAGGATTGTTTTAAATAGTGGCAGGCCGAAACCGAGCAATGGAAGCGGTGATCAATGAATTTGGAAAATCAGACCGAAATTAAGAATTCTTTTTTCGCAGTTCGCTGAGATATTCTGGTGTTAGGCCCAGGTATGAAGCCACCATGTATTGGGGCACACGTTGAATAAAATCCGGAAAGCTGGCGGCGAAATGCTGGTAGAATTCCTCCTTGGACATTTCGTAAACGTATTTGGATCTTAACTGCGACGCTGCGAGATTCCGCTGCATGACTATTCTAAAATACCGTTCCAATTGAGGCAGTGCTTCCAGCAACTCATCATACACCTGTCGATCGATTGAAACGACGCGGGAAGTCTCTATAGCCTGAATAAAATAATCAGAAGGGGTGTTGTCCATAAAACTGAAAAAGTCGGTTAGCCACCAACCTTCAAGGGCGAACTGCGTAATTTGTTCCGCTGATTTTTCATTGATGAAATACATTCGTAAACAGCCTTTTTCGACGAAGTAAAGCGATTTGCTAACATTGCCGTTCAAAAGGATCAGCTCCTTTTTCCGGGCTGTTTGGTGTTTGATAAAGGTGTTCAGAAGCAGGACTTCGTTCTCACTTAGGTTCACCAATTTGCGGATATGCTCAACGAGTGTGATTTGCATCGTAATTTTCCTTCTTTTTGAACGATTGAACAGGTTTTAGTCCGATTTACCTCTTATTCCGAATCGCCAGCTTTCTTATTCGAGCGGATAAGTAAAACCAAAAAGTAAAGGGTACCAATGCCAATGCAAACACTGCCGGCAATTTCAAGGACTCTGCTTTTATTGTGCAAAATACCAAAGCCCAGAATGACCAGCAGAACCGCAACAACATCCCAAACCCGCAACAGCGGTTTTTCTTTTTTCGTCATCCTGCAAATATAGAATTATTGCCGGCATTGCGGCGTCCTTTCTGAAGCAGGAAACAAATCCGTTGAATTCTCGAAGATCACTGAAATCAGCTTTTATTTCTGCTTTTCAAATTCCAGGCAGGCCATGATAAACGGGCCGAGCACTTTCCCTTCGGTGATGTTATTGATCATCACATCCTGGCCGCACAGGTAATAGTCGGCGTCGCCCTTGCGGGTGCTGCTCAGGCCTGCTGATTCGCAACTTTGAATGATTTTGATTTTGCCGTCCGGTTCCTCTACAACAAACTGGTCAATCAAGCCTTTGTAAGCCTTTAAGGCAACCGGTTTGTAGGTGTCGCTATCCAGAACTCCCAGGCGGATTCCCTTGAAATAAGCATAGGTGAACATCGACGAAGCGGATGATTCCAGGTAGTTGTTCACACCGCACGAACTGGCCAGGCTATTGTCGTACTGCAGCAGTTGGTACCAGCAACCCGACTGCTGATCCTGGCGGGCAGCCAGTCCGTCGGCCACGAGGTTGACATAGTTAATCAACCGAGGGCGGGCAGGATGATCTTTGGGCATGTATTCCAGCACATCAACCAGGGCGGCAAAGAACCAGCCTTCTCCACGGCCCCAGAACTCCTGCGAACGTCCGGTCTCCGGATCAGCCCAGTGCGAAGAGGCTGCATTACCCGGCTCAGCCGCCCAGGCATGGTAGTTCAGTTTCTTCTTTGCGTCCCAGGTATGGGCAAAAATGGTGTCGAACTGCATGGCAATGTCATCCCACGATTGGGCGTTTTTCGTTTCACCTTCTTCCAATCCAAAGTTTCCCTGCCATTCGGCATACAAGGCCGGTCCCATGTACAAACCGTCCAACCACATTTGGTTGGTGTATTGCTTTTTGTGCCAGAAACCTCCTGCTCCGGGAAGGGGAGACTCAATTCGTCGGTGATCATATTTTAGCTTGTTCCGGCAGATGGTGACGTTCTCTTTATAGGTTGCCGCTTTGCAGTCTTCTCCCCGGGCTTTGGCTGCCCGATACAGTTCGAAATAGATTTTCCCGGCGTTCAGATCGTCAATGTTACTTTCTCCCAAACGCATTTCAATGTGGTCGGCATAGTCTTCCACGGCGTTGTAAAACGGAGCGCTCCACGCTTCTTCCTGGTAATACTCCCAGGTCATTAATATTGCTTTGGCAACCAGGCCGGGAACATAGTCCCATTCAATATTTCGTTCTGTTGTGGCTGTTTTAAAGTGGGTAGTCGCCGACTTGTTTCTGAAATCACCCATTCGCGAGTTAATAATCCAGCGCGAATAAATGGTGTCAGGCTCAAAATCAGCAGCCTGGCTTTGGCTCAAAGTTAATAAACCGATCAGGCTTAAGGCGAGAAGTTTTAGTTTGTCTGTTTTCATGGGTTTAGCAGTATTTCGTTCGATTGCTGCAAATTAGCACAAATATCGCAGATAAACCTAGTTGATTGCAGGGAATCACCAGCAGGGACGAAAGTAAACGAATAAGAATGACTTTTCATAATTGAGGAGAAGTTGTGATCCGATTGGCCTATTTTTCTCGAGACCGGAATCAAACGGAAAGCTTAGTGAAACCGGGAAGCTCCGACTTCAGGAGGAGATCACCCGGCTGAACTTGGCTTTCCGGAAGATGGAGGTTGAAGATAAAAATCAGCCTTGCGTTTTCTGTTTCGTCTTTGGGGCAAGCCAAAGATGAAAACCTGTCCGGTAGGACAAAATATTCGTTTTGAACAAAAGTAGGAGTGAATACAGCAAGGTTGTGCCAGTCACGAATTTTAATTCCGAGAACAGCTTCGTTCTAGCGAAACTGATCTACCCAATGGACGAAAGCTTTCTTCCAGTTCGAGACTTCCAGACTTTCGTCGTAGGCCAGGCCAAAGCCGTGGTGACCATCGGGATAGACCCACAATTCGGAATGAGGCACTTTCTGCTCAACCGTTTCCAGGTAGGAGATCACTTTATCAAAGGGTAGTTTCTCATCGTTTTCAGCAATAGCCATAAAAACGGGAGGAATCTTTTCCGGATTGTCTGCACTTTTGATCAGCCGGGCGTTGTTACCATGATAAATCAGCGCCACAAAGGCCGGGTTCCATTCGTAGGCGCCTTCGTAATATTTGTAAATCATGCGTTCGGCCAGCCAGCCACCGGCCGAAAAGCCCATCATTCCAACTTTGTCGGCATCGAAGTTCAAACTGTCGGCCAGCGCTTTCAATGTTAGCATACTGGTGCAGGCATCCTGGTAAACAGCTCCTTTGTAATCGTCGAAGTCGATGATCCAGTCATTATCTTCATCCCGCCAGTTGGTTCGGTATTTCACCACCATGCAGGTAATGCCCTGCTGGCTAAGCCACAAAGCAATATCGGTTCCTTCTTTATCGAGCCACACATTGCGCAGGCCGCCACCGGGAAAAATAACCACAGCCAGGTGTCGGTTCAGTTCGGGTTTGGCCGGAAAGATTAGATAACTGGGCGTTGTAACGAATCGGTAAACACGGTTTAAACCCGACAATGACTGCGCAGGAACACCCGAGTCGACGAACATCTCCGCCTCCGGGTATGTGACCGGATTATCGGTAATGCCGTTGGGATACAAGAGTTGTTCGGTGGGAAGTTGGGCCAGCAGTTGCATCGTGAACAGCAGGCCGAAGAGTGGTAGTAGTCTTTTCATGAAGCTGTAATTTAGTTAGTTGAGTCAGCTGCCTAAATTACAAATTGTTTCAATTCGGGCGATTCCAATTCAGCCTGATTGTCAGCGAATAAAGCTAATCTGGAATTGTTCTGCATAAGCGGGTTTCGTCTGTTCTTGAAAAGAGGATGTCCCAAAATTCGAAGGAATATTTTTATAACAAATTGAAAACCGCACTGAAGTTTACCCCTCCCGACCTCCCCTAAAGGGGAGGCTTAAAGTCCCCTTCAGGGGATTTAGGGGTCACAGCCAGGAATGGACTTATAACTTGCTTTTTTAGAAAAAATTCCGATCGGCCTTTGGAACATCCTCCATATGGGTGATCAATCTTTCACACCCCCAATTCAATGTTTATTCAATTTTTCCAACTTTCACGTAAAGCTGAGTTTTCAGCACGCCGCTTACCGATTCTGGGATGCTGTCGGCCACATTGTTGAAAGCGTCGCTGTCGTGAATTATTTTGTAGATCTCCGGATTTTTCCAATTTCCGCGAATGAAATAGTTGTACGTATCACTCTTGTCTTCTTTTATTTGCAGCAGCTTGTAGCCGCAATCCCAGTAACCAAGTGAAGAAATCGCTTCGTTTAGTTTTCCGATTGTTCCGCTTAGTTCATCCAGCGCAGCATCGTCAGGTACTTTTAACAGGTGAACACTGGCGTAGTCGGTATCTTCGGGATTTGGTAAATGAGAGCTGTGGAAGTAGCTCAACAACCATTTGTTATTTACCTTTTTCAGAATGTAATCTTCATAGGTCAGAAAGTGAATGACCGCCGGCCCGTTGGTGAAGCTGGCATCAAACTCCACGATTGAACTTGCCATGTTGCCGGATACATCTGTGCTGACAAAGTTGAGCTTCATTACAACGGTTGAACCTTCAATACCCTTAAATAACCCCATGAAATCGTCCAGGCTTTCAAACTTCATCCCGTCTTCGAAAGCAGAAAAGTCGGGCGTGCAGAATGTCTTCATCGTTTCATAATCGAATTTTTGCGCTGCGGAATAAAAGTCGTTGATGGCAGCTTCTACATTGGCCTTTTCTGCCTCCGGATTGGGCTGCTGACAGGCAACGAGCAAAGTTGCCATGACCACGAATAGGAAAAACTGTTTCATGATGAATCAAAGTTTTGGTTAATACCGTGGTTACGATATCTGCGCTTGTAGGGTTCGCATGGAGCTGATGCGACCACTGGCGCTCTTCGCAGCTTTGGTTTTTCCTCTAAGCTCAACTCTGGCAGTTAGGACTTATTTTCTTCGTGATTGGAGAGATCGAGGGTGGTTTTTGGTAGGCTATTTATGCAGATCCTGACGAATGAACGTAAAATTCGGGGGCGCAAAAATAGAGACCAAACATCTATTTAAAGCGGATAAAGACATCGATGTTGTTTTTGTCAATCATGGTTAGTGTATCATTGCGAACGAGATACTTAGCCTTGTAGATCGAACCATCGTAGTCAATAAAAATCGAGTCACCTTTGGTTGTGTATTTCACGTAGGCAAAGTCATCGGGGTAGTAGATGGAATCTTTCAGGATTTCAAAATTTGCATTTTCATTGGGCGAGCTTCCCCAAATGCCCAGCAGTCTGTCTTGATCCTGTCCTTCTGATCTTGTTTGGTATGCAATAAGTAGAATCACAAGGAACAGTGAGAGCGGGATTAGTTTTCGAAATGAGTACATGGTTTTAGTTTTTATTCGTTCGTGCAGATTTCAAATCTATTTCTAAAAATGGAAATGTTATAACATGACTGAAGAACTCCCTGCAAGTGCTACTTTCTGACGATATAATAAGCAGCGTCTAAGGTTGGTCTTCTCCAAATCTCCACTCCGTTGTACCATAGGCACGTTTTTCTTATTCCGTTTGGCAATTTGTCGAAAGTTGCAACAATGGTGTCAGTATCATTTTCATCCCACTCAATAAAAGTAATGCTGGTCGTTTTATAGTGGTTCAGCACAACGCCGAGCTGATATTCGTTCTCGTGTTTTACAACTCTCGAACTGCGGGGATTGGCGTGATTTGAGCTGATAGCTTCTGTGATTTCTCCATTGGCGACATACCATATTTTTATTTGAGACGCGTCGAAATGACCTGTTACTTCAGGGTCTAACAGGTCTTCGTTTTGCGCGTTAAATACTGAAAATTGAAAGCCGTAATCATAGAGGGAATTGTTAATTGTATTTTCTTCTTCTTTCTCACAGGCCGTAAGGCTAATGATAGCGAATAAAAAGAGGCTAATCATTTTTTTCATAGGGTTTGGTTGAATTTAGTGATCAGTGAATTAGTTGCAATACGGACTATTCTGCTTGCCTGACAGTTTTATCCGAATTAATCATTTCCGAGCTGATTAAATAGCTGTTTATTCGTTTGCATTCATTCATGCATAGAAATATGATCTCTCTTGTTAAAGTTTGTTTGTCGCCGACGCCAATTCTCCAGCGATCTACGATTTCATTTTGTAGCCACTTAATTTCGTAAACCGCTTTGATCTGTAAGTTGCGCATGGTGCCCCTGGGAAACAACCCGTCAATTAAGATGCATAAACTGGATATACTCCCCAGAATCGCGGCTAAAATATTAAACTCCAACAAAGCTAAAATTCCGGTGGTTGCAGAAAAAACTATTGCCGGAATCTTTAAAATCCAGAACCAAAGCAGGTTTCGTTTGGCTTGCTTTGAATTGGAATTCGCCCAGTTTTCCAATTCCTGGATTTTGTTTTGAATCTCTATTGGTAATTCTTCCAGCTCCTTTTTTTGATTGTCAGTGCCGTATCTGCCATCACTTCCTCCTATGTCGTAAAAAGCATAGTCAATAGCATCATAGTCGAAGTCGTCTGTTTTTTGCTGCATATATTGATGTTTGGTTTGTTAATTCAATTCGTTCAAAATTTGATTGGGTTTCTTAGTGAAGCTGATATCTGTTTTAATTCGAGTCAAAAAACGTCGGGATTGCAAATTATTGCTGGATCGGATTTGTAATCCTAACGAGCTCGGGAATGCTAATAATACAAGCTATTTAAAAATAGTTCGATATTGGCTCTTGTTCTTTTTTTCGGGTTGATAATTGTTTCAGATTGCCTGTTTTCGATGTTTGCAAGAATCCATAACTCACCGTTTAGAAATTTCAATCCAAACCGGCTTTCATCGTACCAGCCAAATTCTTTTATTTTCTTGTCACGGGAAATAATTTGTTCGTTAATGGTCAATAAATCAATGCTCAAAACTTCTTCCGGAGTTGTGGTTTCAACTTTGGCGGTTAAAGTCGCGGCACTTCCAAACAAGGATAACTCAATGCATCCTCGGGCTTGATGACTGCGATGACTCATGAAATCAGTTTGATATGAAAACTGAAGATTCCCGCTGATCGATTTTTGATAGGCGTCCTGTATGATGTCTTTGTCCCAATCGTTTTCGCTCGCTAGTTTCATAAAACTATCGAAAACGATTTCCAAAAGAACTGCCCGCTTGCTATTTTCATCCAGCCGTTCAAAGTCTTCGCTGTTCAGATAGACCCGGTTTTCTGATATACTACCAAAGCGCAGGATACCTGTTGCTGATTCAGAATCTAAAAATACAATGTTAAGTCTCCGCCTTGAGCCTTTTAAACGATTGTCAAGGTTTTTCAGGAACAACCAGAAAATTTCCTTATAAAATGGAAGGGTATAGTTTTCCCACAGGTGCTCGGGACTGTAATAGATCTCCAGGTAAGGATTTACAAAGTTCATTTTGTGGAAGGTCTAGTTTGTTATCAGTTTATTGATTTCGGCTAAGAACTCCCGAATTTCTCCAATATCGCCATCTTTCACTTTCCGGGACAATACGCGATGGTCGGTCAGCTCAATCTCCAATTCGTAGATATCCCGGTAGTCTTCCATTTCAGTACTAGGGACGACAAAACCATTGACCTCCCGTTGAGCGAAAAGTTTGTTGAACCAAAAGCCTACTTTGGTCTCTACCGGTGCGTAAGCTTTGTCAAACGAAATGCTTTTGATGGTGCTGAACTCCAACACATGTTCTTCCGAGTCGTCGTCGAAGAAAATAATGTGCTCATCTCTGATTTCAAGCCCCAGGTATTTCAAGATATCGTAATCGTCCAGCATCGCTTCTTGTGTTCGAATATGTATAGAAAATTCTATTTTCCAATAACGCTTTTAATCGGTGCAGATTGTAAATGCACACGAGTATTTTATATAATCTTTCAATAGTATTTTTCAATCCCTCCAAATCCTTTAATCGGTTTATTTTCCCGGGTTTTGGCGATAAAGTTGTTTAGCCGCTTTTCAAATTCTTCCGGTCTTTTCCGGGCACTGTCAATGTAGGCAATCCGAATTCGTTTATAGGGTTCCGAAAAGTTTTGATAGTTTTCCCAAACGGCTTTCTTCGATTTTAACTGCGCGATGATGTCTTCGGGAAAAACGAATTCTTGTTGAACTCGTTTTGAAACATCATCCCGAATGGAGTCGTGAATCAGCTTGTTTTCAAACAGCCATTTTAAGCGCTCCAGGTTCGGTTGCGAGAACGATGAGTTCTTGCGTCGTTTGCAAAAACGTTGAATAGCGGTCTCTTCGTCGAGCGACTTTATCGTCGTGTCAATCCAGCCAAAGCACAAGGCTTCTTCAACGGCATCGTTGTACAAGATCCGTTTTCTGCCCGTCTTCTTTAAAGGGTATTCCAACCAGATATCATCAGCGGTCTCAAAATTGGCTTCGAGCCATTTTCTCCAGTCTGCCCGGTCGGTAAAATAGATCGTTGTTATTTCATGCATGGCTTTATCCTCCGCTACCGCGCGATTGCATCGCGTTGTTTTTCAATAGGCTATTATTAGGTCTTTTACGATTCCCTGTCCTCCCGCATAATCAACGGCGCTGCTATATTTGCTTTTTATTGCCAGTTTTTTATTCTCATTTTTAATATGATTTGAAAATATCGATTAGTGTCTTTCGATTCATCGGGATTTTGTATTTCAGAATTTGTCCAAATGAAGTCTTTTGATACTTCAGTCAAACCATGACTATATCTTAAGCTAGTCGTAACAAATTCATTAATTTTGAGGCTAATTCCAATCATACCAGATAATTCGAATCGATTAAGATATTTCACAATATCCTGTGTGTTGGAATCATACTTGTTTTTGGCACTTATCAGATAGTCGATTTCCGGTCCAATGGATATAAAGAACCTATCTGATAAATAAAAGTCGGATAAAATAGGTATTTGAAGATAGTATAATCTCAATTTGTTTTTTTGGTCATTTGAATTGTAAGATTGGTTCCAACCTTTTCGAATTATACCAGGCTCTACTGATAATCCCCAAAAACCGTTATCCTTAAAACTTAGATAACCATTTATATTGTAGGTGCCAATCGATGAAATCTCGTATGTAAGATTGTTCTCTGCAGAATTTGAGAGGTGTAAACTTGCACGGTCAAAACCTGCTGCAATTCCTAAATCAAAATTCTGAGCATTTAAATTCATGCACGAGAAGAATAGTATTCCTATGAAGGTTAGTTTTAATTTCAGTTTTTTATTCATGCTATTCTAGTTTAGTTTTTAATCTTAGGTTACATTTTGCTGGATCGGGTTTGTAATCCGATCCGTTCTGATTCAGGATTGCAAATCCTGACGAGCAGGGGCTACCGCGCGATTGTATCGCGTGGTTTTTCAATAGGCTATTATTAGGTCTTTTACTATTCCTTGTCCTCCTGCATAATCAACGGCGCTGCTATATAGATAGTCTTCTGCCCGAGATACCAATCCCGCTTCAATCGGATTTTGGTGGATGTAATCTATTTTCTCATCCAAAACTTTATTGCTCCATAGTTCAATTGGATGATTATCATGTCTCCAAAACTGATATTCATTTACATTTGATGCATTATTTCCCGCCTTCCTAAATTGAGCGAGTAAAAACTCTTTCCGGCTCTCCTGTGGATTTTCGATTATGGCCCTTACGATTGCTTTGCTGGTAAACCGTTTGAAATCGCCAATTAATAATTCAGGCTTTTGCGTCCCACCACTTTTGAAAATTAAATGCACATGACTCGACATGATGCACCAGGCATAAACCTGCATCCGCTTTTCTTTTTGACAATATTGCAGGCTATCGACGATGATGTTTTTGTACTCGTTGCGAATAAAAACATCCAACCACTCTACAACAGCGAAGCTTATAAAGTAAACTCCTTCAGGATTATGAAATTTGTAGTTGCGGCTCATATCTGCATCTTATATCTAAGGTCTGTTAAATTTAACTACCTGCTACCTATTTAACCACGCGATGCAATCGCGCGGTAGCGGGGGAGTGCGAGACTATTTCTCATAGCGGTAATGCCCGATTATCCGGTAACGAAACAAGCAATCTTCCAAAACCTGCCCCTGGCCAATGTTGTGGATGATGAGGTGCCTCGTTTTGTCGGCCGATTGTTTACGGCTCACAATGCCGATATGCGTGATGCTTCCTCCAAGGTTCCAGCAAACCAGGTCGCCGGGTTCATAATCGCTTGGGTTGTTGGTTATTTCTTTTTGTTCTCCAAATTTCGCGAAAAAGCACATCAGGTTTGGAACCCGCCGGTGATCAATATTTTTATCCGGGCGGCTTAATCCCCAGAGCTTCGGATAGCTGTCAAAATGTTGAAGCATATCCTCGTGAACCTCTTTTTGTAAGTCGATGCCAAGTTTGCGGTACGCCCGGATCACTACATCGGTACAAACGCCTTTATCATTTGGAACGTCGCCATTGGGGTAAGCGATGGTGAAATACGCCGGATCATAATGAACCGCTTGTTGGGTGAGCGTTAAAGCCGAATCTGCCAATTGGCTATAAAAGCTGTCTTGCCCATTGGCTGAGTTCAACGCCAGGCAGATGAGAAAGAGTTTTAGGAATAGGCGAGGCGTCATAGCTACGGGTTGATTTGGTTATTTCTTAATTCACAACTGCAGGGCGTTGCTTTATCTACCACGCGATACAATCGCGCGGGAGTATGGCATTTTTATAATATTAAAATCAGACCAATAACTATTGCTATAGGATATAAAACACGCCCAGAGTATTCTAGAATATTTGCGAGTTTTATTTTCTCATTTTTTTCTAATCTGTATGTATATACTGTTTGAATTAGTGCCAAACAGATCATTGTATAAAATAAGTAAAAAATGAGATCAGACTTGGTGATATAACCGATATTGGGAATATCACCTACGGTAGAAAGTTGAACTGCAATGCATGCAAGTAAAGCAGTGACCGTACATCCAACAGCTACATCTAGTTTATTCGCAGGGATATAAAATACTAAATAAGCAATTAATGAAAGTAGCACACAGGGTATGATAATCTTGAGCAAATAGGATCGGGAATTTCGTTTTACCGTTACTTCATAATTTAGTCTGGAATAATTTGCAGAAAGTGAATAATCAGGATCGCCAAATGTAGTTTTATATATTTTAGTTGATTTATTAAACTTAGATGAAGCCAGTTTATATTCGTCTAAGGTTATTCTGTCATCAAACCCCTGAAAAGCAGAATTTGCATAGGATAAAGTATCTGGATTTAATACTAGAAGATCTTCCGGCAAGTTCGCACTTTCAATTATGATGGGGATAACTTGTCTGTCTTTGGGGTAGTCTCTAAAATTCGGAGTATAGTTGAATTCACCTTTGCAAGTGCCTGAAACTATATAATAGAAAATTGTCTTTCTTGTATCTCCAATAACAATTTCAGCATCCGGTCTGGCATTAATAAATTCCAACGTTGAATATTCACTAATGAGGCTATCCGGAACGCTTAAAGGTATTTTACACCACCAGTAAAAATTCACATAAAAGATAGCATCAGAACTATTGATAGAAAAATCGTTGATATGTAATCCCACATCTAAGTTTATAGCTTGGTTTTCATCATTACTGAAGCAATTTAGTGTCATAAATACTGAAATAATTAAAAACGATGCTTTTAAACCTTTTTTCATGACAAGGGAGCGTTAAATTGTTAGGTATCTGGTTAGTTGTTTGGTAAGGTGATGG
This sequence comes from Mangrovibacterium diazotrophicum, assembly GCF_003610535.1. Classification (NCBI taxonomy): domain Bacteria; kingdom Pseudomonadati; phylum Bacteroidota; class Bacteroidia; order Marinilabiliales; family Prolixibacteraceae; genus Mangrovibacterium; species Mangrovibacterium diazotrophicum. The sequence goes on from NZ_RAPN01000001.1 coordinate 217,333, forward strand.
ATTCGATAATGAATTTTTTCCTGTAGCCAGCAAGTGTTCGTGTATTCTAAAAAGCGAGAGATATTCAATTCTTCATCTCTTGTTTTAATTTAGCCAAACCTTCTTGACCAGCGAGACTGCCTTTTAAACGTCTTATGGCAGTCACAGGATAGAGATTGTTTGGACCTTTAAATTCCCAAAGTTCTACAAGTCCTTTTCTTTCAAGAAGATTTATCAGGTCGTAACTCGATCGATAATCATATCCTTGTGAGCCAAGAAAGTTAGTGACGAAGTGTTTGAGACTGACAAAGTTGTCTCTTGTTTTTGCTGCCCAACTTTCCGATTCATCAAGTTTTTCTAGTAATTTCTCTTCAGAGATCACGTTGTAGCTAGCGAAATTTTGTGTAATGTTTTCCTTAATTAGATCTTTTTCATCGAGGCTAAATGATATGTTATCTATTTTTTCATTTGCTTCTTTGATGATGTCGAATAGATTTTTGCAAATTTCTTCAGATCTTTCAAGGTCTTTAGCTGTAAATAAATTATTGTGGGCAACCTTGTGCCTTATCTTTTCAAGCTCTTCCCATTTTTGCTGGAATTCTTTATCCTTAAATGTATCTTTAAAGAACTTTGTATAATTACTTTCAAGCTCCCTTTTTAGAGTTTTAATCGCTTCAGGAGTTTCCTCTAAAGCAAGTACTTTATTAGCGATGTCATCTCTACTCAAAAAGCCAGAAGATTGAGAATGGACAATTTTTCCAAGCTCATTAAAGTCAATTAAATAGGCCTTATTATCAATATACTCAGAAAAGTCAGTTTCATTATTTTTTCTTTGAATGACCTTTTTCTTCATTTCCGCATCTGCAGTAACATTCCACCAACTAACCCCTAACTTAGTTATGAAAAATTTGATGAGGTACTTTCTTAACTGATTTTCAACCTGATTTATTTTTGGATAAATCTCACATGAAATTTTAGCAGATACATCGTCCGATAAAATGTATAGGTAACTATATCCCTGATTTTTTAAGTGAGCTAAAATTCTCAATCTAAAAACTTCTAGTGGTTCATAGTCTCCCTTACATTTTATTAAAAAAGTGTTTTTTAAGCTAGTATCACTTTCTTCTTCTCGACTCAGCTGCTTAATTCCTAGTGTCAAGTTTTGTTTTTCATCAGAAATTGAGGCCTCACGTTGTTTGGGTTCTATCCATAAATCCCCATTAGCCATCAATGAGTAAGCAAGATTCTTTTCGTTCTTTATTACAGATTTCTCAGAAGAGTCTAGACAAAGAACTTCAAATACATAGTTTGTTTTCATATAAGGCGATAATTATAATTGACGATTGTATAAGGCATGCTGTTATTATTTATTTTTCGAATCATATATAAGTCACCACCTTATAATTATTAGACGATTTATAATATTGGCTTTATTTTCTATTTAAGGAATTACTAATAATCGAATTTTGAAAATACCAATAATTTCTAATATTGATAACAGGTGTTGATAAAATGTGGATAATGAGAGCTTAAAAGGAATGAGTCTAGTTAACTAGTATGTGATGAAATGAACGAAATAGCGATAACAAAAAAGAAAAAGTGCCTGCGTAGTAGCTGTTCGCGGGGAACGGCTTAGAGAACGTAGCTGCTAACCGGATCGCTCCATTTGCGGGAAGGGTTGGAGCCGGCATAAGCGGCGCGGAACAGGTATTCTTTCCCGGGAGTGAGGTCGTCAATCTGGATCATATGCCTGGTGCTGGTCGTTTCGCGCCAAATGCGTTGCAATCGGTTGCGCAAACGCTTCGCCCTTCCCGTTAATTTTTTATTTTTGTAGACTTGCAGCCTGCCCGTTTAACTACTCAAGACAAGATCGTTTCCGGCAGGGGGAACAAAAACTACTAATTATGAAACAATTAAGCCGTTTTCTGCTGGCTCTTCTCCTTGTGGGTGCCGGCCTCAGTTCGAAAGCACAAACACAATCCGATTCAAACACGTATTGGCCTGCCATCAAGCAGGAAGCCAAACCCTGGACCCGCTGGTGGTGGATGGGGAGCGCCGTTGATAAGCCCAACATCGATCGCCTGGTAAAAGAATATGCCGGTAAAGGCATTGGCGGGGTAGAAATTACTCCGATTTACGGGGTGAAGGGCGATGAAGCCAATTACATCGATTTCCTGTCGCCCGAGTGGGTAGCCATGCTGAAGGAAACGGTGGAAGCCGGAAAGGCCAACCAACTGGGTGTGGATATGAATACCGGAACGGGCTGGCCTTTTGGTGGCCCCATGGTCACCGACGAATATGCCGCCAAAAAGATGCTGTTTCACCAACTGGGCGAATTGACCGACGACGAAGTGAAGCACTATCTGGAAACCGTGAAAAGCTCGGAAACAGAAGATTTGATTGCGTTGTCGGCTTACAACGATGCCAACCATCGGGTTGACCTGTTAAACGAAGGCAGCTCACTGTATGATATTTCGGCTGAACACCGTCAGGTGATTGCCATTACCGAAGCCAACACAGGCCAAAAGGTAAAGCGTGCTGCTCCGGGCGGCGAAGGGCTGGTGTTTAACCACTTCTCGAAAAAAGCAACCGACCATTACCTGGAGACTTTTGATGCCGCTTTCAAGGGTGATCCGGGCGTTCGCTGTTTCTTCAACGACAGTTACGAGTTGGAGTCTGCCAGTGCAGCCAGCGAGTTGTTCGATACCTTCAAGGCGTTAAAAGGCTACGACCTGGCGTTGTATGCCAAAGAGCTGAGTGGCGAGGGAGATGAATCGACCATTGCTCGTATTAAATCGGATTACCGCGATGTGCTGGGTGATATGCTGTTGCACAACTTCACCCAAACCTGGACCAACTGGGCGCATTCGCACAACGCTATTACCCGCAACCAGGCACACGGCTCGCCAGGTAACCTGATTGATTTGTACGCGGCGGTGGGTATCCCGGAAGTGGAGACTTTTCAGGCAACAAGCTTCCCGTTTCTGCAGGATTTCATCGATAGCAGCGATGCCAAACATACCGAAAGCAACAAGTTGTTTAAGAAGTTCGCTTCGTCGGCGGCGCACATGAAAGGAGAGGCGTTAGTGTCGAGCGAAAGCTTTACCTGGTTGAATGAGCACTTTAAAACACCGCTTTACCAATGCAAGGCCGAGCTGGACGAGTTATTTATAAAAGGGGTGACGCACCTGTTTTTCCACGGAACGGCTTATTCGCCTGAACGCGCCGGATGGCCGGGATGGTGTTTTTATGCTTCGGTCCACATGGATCCGAACAATCCGCAGTGGGAGCACATGGATGCGATGAACGAATACATTGCCCGCTGCCAGTCGGTATTGCAACAGGGACAGCACACCAATGATTTCCTTGTCTTCTGGTCGCCTGATGATTACAACACGGATGCTAAATCGCTGGATAAAAAGCTGACACTCCACAATTCAGAGAGCTGGGTGAAGATGCCGGAAATTGAAAAGCTGCTGGACAAAGGCTACCTGTTCGATTTTGTAACCGACCGCATCATTGCCAATGCCAAGGTTGACGGTAAAAATGTGCTGACTTTCGGCAAGGTGCCTTACAAAGCGATTGTAATGCCGGGCATTGAACGCATCAAGCTGGAAACCTTTAAAAAGCTGTTGCAGCTGGCCGAGGACGGAGCAACTATCATCTTCAGCAATCTGCCTGAAGAGGTGACCGGCTTTAAAGATTACGAAGAGAAAGAAGCAGAGATGGCCGAATTGGTGGCTGGTCTGAACTTCGAGGACAATGGCCGCTTCCAGGTGGCTGCCACCGGCAAAGGTGCTATTTATGTGGGCGACCCGGAAGCTGCTTTGACCGACGATGGTATCACCCGCGAAACCCTGATGGATCATCACATCAAAAGCATTTCGCGCAAAACGGATTCGGGGTACTACTATTTTATTGCCAACCACGAAAAAGAAGCGGTGAACGACTGGCTTCCGTTTAAATATTTCGCGAAGAATGCGCTGTTCATGAACCCGATGGATGGTAGCCTGGCTGTTGCTGAAACCGATGGCAATAAAGTGAATGTGCATCTCCGCCCCGGTGAGTCGATGATCGTTTATTTCACCGATGATGATTTGACCGGTGTTCCGGCTTACCAGTCGCTGACAGAGGGTAACACAACGGTGCTGTCGAACGACTGGAAACTAAAAGCTTTATCGGGTGGCCCGGAACTGTTCCCCGCGGCAACCATGGCCGAACCTACTTTCTGGACCGATCTGCAAGGCGACGATTACAAGAACTTCTCGGGATCGGCCGAATATTCAACCACCTTTAAAATGGGCAAGCCCAAAGCAGCGAACTACTTGTTGCGTTTGGACAAAGTTGAAGCATCGGTAAAGGTTTTTGTGAACGACAAAGAAGTGGGTACTCTGTGGAGTTTCCCCTTCGAACTGGAAGTTGGCCCGTACCTGAAGAAAGGGGAGAACACACTGCGCCTGGAAGTTTGCAACCTGGCTGCCAACCGCATTCGCTACATGGATCGGGCGGGTATTGAGTGGAAGATTTTCACCAACATCAACATTGTGAACCTCGACTACAAACCGCTGGACGCATCGAACTGGGACGTACTGCCCTCGGGCATCAGCGGCAAAGTGAAACTGATTGAGCAAAACGCCAAATAGGCGAGAAAGATATTTCAACTGAATTTTCAAAAGTCCCCGTCAGCAGCTGTTGGCGGGGATTTTTTTATTTGTTTAGACTCACCCCAAGCTCACTTCGTTCTCTTTTCCCCTCTCTACCCGTTGAGAGGGGATCGGATCGTCCATATCCTTTAGGATTGTGACGATTCAGAGGAGAGTTTATTCAGTTGAACGATGCCAGCGGCATCACATGTTTATAGAAAATAAGGTAATGTGAGCAATTCGACTCCAGCCGGAGTCGAATGGTTAGAAGCGTCTTCTAAGTGCTAAAAACATTTGAATCCTCCGGATTCTACGCAAACCCGTCACAGGAACGGTCCTCCTTCGTTCAATTGCTCCACCAAACGGACTGTCTATTCTGTATGTTTTTAGAGTTTTCCGGTAGTTGACTCACCCCAAGCTCACTTCGTTCGCTTTTCCCCTCTCTACCCGTAGAGAGGGGATCGGATCGTCCATATCCTTTAGGATTGTGATGATTCAGGGGAGAGTTTCTTTAGCTTGAACGATGCCAGCGGCATCACATGTTTATAGAAAATAAGTGAATGCGAGTTGTGCGACTCCAGCCGGAGTCGAATGGTTAGGGGGCTCTTCTCAATCTATAGACATTTGAATCCTTCGGATTCGATTTCCATTTATCAAGCAGTTTTGATTTCTAAACGCTTCAACCACCGATTTTCATAACGCAATTTTCAAAAGGCGGATAGTGCTCCTAAGATGCTTTGGTACGAAAGAAGTCTTTTGAAGGATCGGCCTATTTTCAGCAAGAGAGAGAAGCGAAATGAAAACTTAGTGGAAACGGGAAGTTCCGGCGATAGCCGGAAATCACCCGTTGAACTTAGTTTTTGTAAGCTGAAGCTCGTCGGTGAAAATCAGCCTTGATTTTTTTGACTACTTTTTGTGTCAAGACAAAAAGTAGTTGGGGGTTGGGGCGACGCCCCATAAAAAGACTTGTATTATAGGCAGAAGTCTTTTGTTTTATCGCTGGCGGGAAAGCACTTTCCTTGGAAGCGAGAGTATCCTCGTTTACTTAGCTAAGGCACGCTGTTCATCCGCTTGTGTTGCTTTCTGAATCAACGCTTTGCCGGCTTCGGTGTATTCGGCTGCGTACTCCAAATCGCCAGCCAGGCATTCAATATTTAAGTTCAGGATATTCGAGCTGTTATCGTCGTCGGTTGCATCCATGTGAACCCGCAGCGTCTTTAGACGGGGGAAATACATCAGCTCGGAAGCCAATCCGGTGTTTACATTTCCAGCGGTGCTGAGCAGTTCATTTTCGATGTACTTGATAAAGTCCACCGAGGGATTTTTTTTGCCGTACTCCCAGCTTCTGTTCCTAACATAAACGTCCACCAACGAATCGGACCAGCTTGCATTTTGGGCATACAGGTAAGTGGAGTAGGATTTGTAACCGTTTCGGGCCATGATGTAATTCCCGAGCGCATTTTGGTGCTGGCGAATTGCTAATTCGAGGTAGGGCGAGAAAATAGCAGGGAGTTCTTCATATGTCGACTTTTTCGTGAAGACTCCGCGAACAGCACCATTCAGCGGGATTTCAACTTCTCCGCTTTGAAGATCGGCAACTTTCACAAACCGGTCGAGGCGGCACAACTCGAAAACACCTGTATTGATGTATCCTTTCTCTGCATCGGCTTCAAGTACATCTTTGGCCCCGTTTTTCCCGGGGTTGGAGTGTATTTCCACGACATTGTCAAAAATGTAGGCATGCCCGGAAAAGAACTCCCTTTGGGGAGCCTTTGCTGCTTTTTTATCCTGGTAAAACACCTCTTTGTAAACTAAAACAGGATGGGCAAATACCTTTTGCTGAGTGTTTTCATCAATCTTGACGGGATAATTTGCTTTAAAATCGTAGATGAACAGATGAAACCGAACAAGTGATTTCTTCGATTTCGACCAGTTGGGTTGCAGGTCGACAACTGATTCATACATACCATTCAAGTCACTCGTTGCCACTGCAGAAGCATTGGCTTTCTCCGGACTATTAGCATACAGCACATTGACTATCAATAAAATGATAAATAGGGGGATAAATCTTCTCATTGGTCGACTTGTATTTGAAATTAAGAAATGGATACTCCTCAATTCGCGGTAAAAAATTCTAAGGACTGATTCGCTTATCGCAAAATACAGCACCGACACATCTGTTAAGATGGTTTGTTTAGAACCCGATAAATAATGTTTATGGAACCCGAATCGCGTTAAAATGAACGTTTTGTTCAGCCTGTAAGTTAATTTACGACTAAATCACCAAAATCGAAACATGCGAAATCGAAAAAAGATTGATGCCATGTAAAATTTAATCGGAAAGTATTATCTATATCAATCTTAGACAAAAGCTGTTTTGCATCCGGCAGTTCTATCGGGGGAGAACCACATCTGAAAATCCTGAACATAAAAAGATTTGAATATCCCAATTAATGGGGATTGATGGGCGGTTGTTGGCTGGGTATTTTTGACCCCGAACACAACCAATCTCTCTATGAAAAAATTGAATGCAAAGATTTGCTTTGCCTTACTCTGCTTTGTCGTGGCCTCATGTGCCAGCAAAGACGACGAAAATCTACCCTCGACACTTGATGGAGAAGCAGCCGGAGGCGACATGACTGTTTACCTGAGTACCAGTCAGGCTTTTGGTACACCGGCGCCGAACTTAAGTGCTGAAAATCTGTCTCTTCATCAAAGTGGTGACATTGCCTTTGAGGCAACTTTCGTGTCCAATCCTTCGCCCCGAAACGGTGGCCTGGGCCCTGTTTTTAACAACAATGCCTGTAACTCTTGTCATCCGGCTGATGGGCGTGCTTCGTTCCCTTCGAATGTGAATGCCATGAGCGGCTTTTTCTTCCGCATCAGCCTTCCCGGAACTGGTGAGCACGGTGGTCCCAAACCAGTGCCCGGCTTTGGAACCCAGCTGCAGCACCAGGCTTTGTACGGTTACGAACCTGAAGCGAAGCTACAGGTAACTTACAGCGAGCGGATCGTGGAATTGGCGGATGGTACAGAAGTGAGTCTGCAGGTTCCCGAGTACGAAATCATTAACCCCTACATGGAACTGCCTGTCGATGTGCAGCTCTCGCCACGAATTGGGATGCCGGTGTTTGGGCTGGGTTTGCTCGAGGCTATCCCTGCTAAAGCTATTCTGGCCAATGCTGATCCGGACGATTTGGATGAAGATGGAATTTCCGGAAAAGCCAACTATGTGTGGGACGTTGTCACGCAATCGATGCAATTGGGACGCTTTGGCTGGAAAGCAGGAGCGGCAAGTATTCTGGCACAGTCGGCCGGTGCTTACAGTGAAGACATGGGCTTGACGACCTACCTGCATCCGATACCCGCAACTTATGGCCAGACCAACGGCGATACTGCAATCACAACCATTGAAGTGGCCCGCGAAGAGCTGGAGAAAGTCGTTTTCTACGGCCAAACGCTTGGGGTTCCCGCAGCCCGTAATTTCGATGACGTGCAGGTGATCAAAGGCCGGCAGGTGTTCGACAAGTTGAATTGTAAAGCTTGCCATGTACCCTCGTTCACAACCGGCGCCGATTACACCCTGGCCGAAGCCCGCAGTCAGCAAATTTATCCCTACACCGATATGCTTTTGCACGATATGGGTGATGATTTGGCCGACAATAGAGGCGAGTTTGAAGCAAACGGAAAAGAATGGAAAACCCGCCCGCTGTGGGGAATTGGGTTGACCAAGCTGACTAGTGGACACACAAGCTTTTTGCACGACGGACGTGCCCGCAACCTGACTGAAGCGATTGTTTGGCATGGTGGCGAAGCTGAAGATTCGCGCAACGGTTTTATCGAACTTTCTGCTGCCGATCGGGAAGCATTGCTGGCTTTTTTGAACGCCCTGTAATTCAGATTGAAATATAAGAAACGCAACTGTCAAATCTGAAAATCCCTAGAAATTGGGATTGTAGGTCAAAATTGAAGGACGTTGCTTTGCATAATAAAATACACACTTACAGATCCTATTGTATGAAAAAATTGATTTTACCGGTCATGGTCATCGTATGCTTGTTTGTTACAAACAGTGCGAATGCCCAGGTTCAGGATTCAACCTTTACCGGAGGTTTTAGCAAGTATCGCTTTGGCGGCTATGGCGAAATCTTGTACCAGCACATGGACTACGGTGCCGACCGCTACAACGATCCGGCAGGGGCGCCCAGCGAGAACCGCGCTTCAATCACTATTCCTCGTGTGGTCTTTTCCTTCGACTATAAATTCACCCCCGATATTGTACTGACGTCAGAAATTGAATTTGAATACGGCGGAACCGGTTCTGCGTTGGAGCTGGAATACGAAGAGTTCGGCGAGTATGAAATGGAGGTGGAAAAAGGCGGTGAAGTGATGTTGGAACAATTGCACCTGACCAAATCGTTCAGCCCTTACTTTAATGTTCGCATCGGGCATATGATTCTTCCGATCGGGCAAACCAACAACCGTCACGAGCCGATTCTTTACTACGGAACTGTTCGCCCGGAAAGCGAAAGCAGCATCATTCCACTTACTTGGCACGAAACCGGTCTGTCTGTTTTGGGTCGGTACCGAGCCTGGACATACCAGTTGTTTGTGGTGAATGGTTTGGACGCGAATGGCTTTTCGTCGGGCTACTGGGTGCGTGATGGTAAGCAAGGCATTTTCGAAAATGTGAAAATGACTGACCCTGCTTTTGCCTACCGCATCGAAAATACCCGCATTCGCGGATTACGACTAGCCTCGTCGGGTTATTGGGGAAACAGCACCGGAAACACGCAAAAGCCTGCCAAAATGGAACATCTGGACGGTCGCGTAGCTATCATAACGGGGGAGTTTGAATACAACACCCGCAGACTGTCTGCCCGCGGTAACGTGATTTACGGCGACCTGACTGACTCGCGCGAAATCTCGTCGATCAACCAAACGATTTCTTCAAACATCCAGTACCAGCGCACGCCGGTGGCTAAAAATGCCTTGGCTTACGGCGGTGAGTTTGGTTACAACTTCTACTTGAAACAGCCGGGCTCACGCGTGACTCCTTTTGTGCGTTACGAGTACTACAACTCGATGGAAAATACCGATGGTGATCAGTTGGCCGACGAGCGCTACCAGCGCGATATTGTTACCTGTGGCGTCAATTATTTCCTGAATCCGGCTATTGCGCTGAAAGTGGATTACAGCCACCGTCGCATCGGTTTGGGCGACTACAACAGTGAAAATACCCTTGGACTGGCCTTGGTTTACACGGGCTGGTTCCTATCCAAATAATCTCAAATCCCATTAATCTCACATCATGAAAAAAATTGGAATTTTTATTTTATCACTTTGCTTGTTGAATAGTTGTTCGGACAACGACGACTCAATCGGCGGCGAAGAAAGCTACGACTACACTGAAATTATTGAAGACTTTGTCGACAATACAGCCATCCCGACTTATGCGGATATGAAAGATAACTCGATTGCCATGTTGAGCTCGGTGGAAGCCTTTGTTTCAACTGGTGCTCAAGCTGATTTGGATCAGGCTTGTCTGGACTGGAAAGCTACACGTAAAGCCTGGGAATCGAGCGAAGCCTTCCTGTTCGGACCTGCTGACTATCAAAACCTCGACCCGTTATTGGATTCATGGCCATTGGATCAGGCGCAGCTGGATCAGGTGTTGGCCGGAAATCAGGAATTGACAGCCGATTTTGTTCGCGAAGGACTGGGCGCATTGCTGCGCGGTTTCCACACGCTGGAATATTTGTTGTTCCGCGACGGAGCAGCGCGCACGGCAGCTGATGTGACCGACCGCGAAAAAGAATACCTGGCAGCTGTAACCGAAGTATTGCGCGACGACTGTATCACCTTGTGGGCGCTTTGGGCTGGTGTTGAAGACGGAACGCTGGAAGCAGAAGTGATGGATGACCTTGGCGTTGATGTGAGCAGTCCGTTTGGAACGCAGTTGAAAAACTCCGGTCAAGCCGGAAGCAGCTACCTGTCGCAAATCAATGCCGTTGAAGAAATCATTGAAGGTATGATTGGTATCGCTGACGAGGTGGCCAACGGTAAGATTGCTGAGCCGGTGGGTAGCGGAAACGTGTTGGATGTTGAATCGTGGTTCAGCTGGAACTCGCTGACCGACTTCAAAAACAACATTCGCAGTATTCAAAACAGTTACATCAATGGTTACGACGGAAGCACGCCGGGAGCAAGCCTTTCTGCTTATGTGGCAGAAATGGATGCGTCGGTTGATGCGTCAGTAAAAGCAAAAATCCAGGTTTCGCTGGACGCCTTGAATGACATTCCGGAGCCATTCCGTAATAACCTGAATAACGAGGAAAAAACAACAGCAGCCATCAATGCCATCAACGCGTTGGCTACGGCGCTGCAGAACGAGTTAAAACCCTTGGTTGTGCAATAACGACCAGTCTCCGAGTTAACTGTGATTTTTTATTTTGAAAAACTCTTTCCGGATCCCATGTCCGGGAAGAGTTATTTTGGTTTTAAACAATTCCCTTCGAAACATGAAATTGAATTTCAGATCGGTTTTTACCAAGCATCTCATCGCGGCAGTAGCCCTTGGCTTGATTCTTATCCTGCCTTCTTTTGTACCCACCGGAAAGGAAAATTTAACCGTTGAGCAAATCAGCTATACCAGCGGATCTGAAGAGTTGGCTTTCTTTCAGGTGCGCAATGCGAAGGGCGTTCCGGTGTATTACTACCGCGATATTGATCAGTACCCCTGTAACGATTCGGTTTGTGCGCGGATGGTCTTGCGTTTGTACTGGGACATTTGGGGAAATTTTCTGAAGATCGGCTTAGCCGATGGACAGCAGTTGACAAAGATCGGGCATCAGCCGTTTACCGACAAGGATTACGAGCGCCTGCATCGTTTGCTGAACGACCCGAAATGTAACCTGCAGTACTATAAGATGGATGACCTGACCGATAAGGAATCCGAGCATGCCTATTACAATGTTGATGCCGTTTCGGCGGCAACGGTCGTCAATTTCACCTTCGATTCGGTAAAGGGAGCTGTGAAAACCTGTTACACGCTTTGGAAGATTGTGCATGGCGATATAGTGGCTCAAATTCGGAAAGAAACCGCTGCTGATTTGAATGAGATGATGGGGAACGAGAATCTGAAAAAGTTGGTGATGCTGGTTGAAACCGAAAAAGTGGGAGATGACACACTTGATTCGTTAAATGCAGAATTGGATCTGCAGCAGGAAGCCGGGTTTTTCAGCCTGATTGAACTGAACCGCAAAAATCCTTCCTCCTCCAAAGAATTCATGGAGCAGCTGAGCCTGAGCTTTACCCAATCCGGCTCGGTGAAAGAGGTGGCAAGCTACAATTATCTACTGCTCGAAAAGTACATGAAGAAGTCGGTTCGCAACTACGAACTGTCGCTGGATTATTTCGAAAGCGAGCTTTAAAAACCGCCTTCATTTTTCGAATTCTGCCTCTTGCATCGAATGATAATCTTGTATTATCTTTCAGCCTATGACTGAAAGCATCATCAATTATCTGGAAGAGGAACTGGTTGAAATGTTGGGCTCCGGGTTTCAGGTTCAACGCCGGGAACCGGTTGGCGGAGGCTGTATCAGCCACGCTTTTCGACTTTACACCACCAAAGGGACGTTTTTTCTCAAATGGAATCATTCTTGTGCCGACGATTTATTTGTTCGTGAGGCGGAATGTTTGCGCGAATTAAAGAAGTTTGCCGGAGGTGAGTTGATTGTGCCCGAAGTGATTTTAGCCAGCGAAGCCGATGAGCTCAGTGGCTTCATTTTGCTGGAAAACCTGGAAAACGGCAGTGTCCCTTCACAGGATGTGAAGCTGGGCAGAGGGCTGGCACATTTGCATCGTTACCAGGAAAAGGATTTTGGTTTTGATCATGATAATTATTGCGGTGCTACTGCTCAAATGAACGAACGGAAAGAGTCGTGGCTGGAGTTCTTTATGGAAAACCGCCTGGGTTTTATTATCCGCCTCATTCAAAATAGCCGAAACATTTCTGCTGCCGATTTGCGGACATTTGAATCGCTGATTGAGCGCCTGGATCGTTTCATTTCGTCTGATTCGCGCGCCTCGTTGATTCACGGTGATTTGTGGTCGGGCAATTATTTGTACACCGCGAAAGGCCCGGCAATTATCGATCCGGCATCTTATTATGCAGACCGGGAAATGGAGCTGTCAATTATGCAGATGTTTGGCGGTTTCTCGCCCAAAACATGGGCTGCTTATAAAGAAGCTTTTCCGTTGAGCTCGGGTTGGGAAGATCGGGTGCAGATATACCAGCTTTATCACATCCTGAACCACTACTACCTGTTTGGTGGCGGTTACCTGCAACAAGCAGTTAATGTAGCCAGAAAGTATCTTTGATAGATTTCTGGATACCTGGATTATCGGATTTCTGGACGAGAAGACAGTTCTATGTTTTTAGTCTGATAATCTGAATATCGAGCAATCTGAAAATCTAAAAATAGATCTCTAGATTTTGGGATACTGAATTTCTGGATGATCGATTTCTGGACAAGAATAAACGTCTTTAGTCTAAGAATCTGAATGTCCGGTAATCCGAATATCTGAAATAGATCTCTGGATTTCTGGATGATCGATTTCTGGACAAGAAGGTACGTCCGCGTCTTTAGTCTGATTATCTGAATATCTGTCGTCTGACTATCTGAAGCAGATTGCAGGACAAGAAAACAGATCTCTTATGATCTTATAATCCAATAATCTGAAGATCCGAGTATCTGGTAATCTGATCATCTAAATCTCCACCAGCTTATTTTTGATGGCGTACATCACCAGCTGAGCGGTGTTTTTACATTCGCTTTTTTCGAGGATGTTGGCACGATGCTTGTCAACAGTGCGTTTCGAAATGAACAGTTGGTCGGCAATTTCCTGGTTCGAGAATCCCTGGCAAATCAGGATCAGAATTTCAATCTCACGCTCGGATAATTCCGCTTGTGGTTCCCGGTTTTTGGAGCTTGTTCGCAAGCTGTTCACCAGGTTCTGCAAAAGTTCGGTCGAGAAGTAGTTGCCACCTTCATAAACGGTTTCGATGGCTGTTTTCACTTCGTTCATGTCCGAGTTTTTCAGCAAAAAGCCCTTCACCCCGGCATCCACCATTTTGTAATAGTAGTCTTCTTCGCCGTACATGCTGAGGGTAATAATTTTCAGGTCCGGGTATTTTTCAAGCGCCAGGTTGGCTGCTGCAATTCCATCCATTACCGGCATTTCAATATCGAGCAACACAATGTCCGGAACTTCCGTTTCCAGCAGTTCCAAAAATTCCTGCCCGTTGGCTGCTTCGCCGGCAACTTCGTATTTGTCGATGGTATTCAGTAAAATCCTTAGCCCGTTTCGAAAAAGGGTGTGGTCGTCGACCAACATGATCTTACAAGTCGAATCATTCATTTGCAGTACCTACTTTAATATTTACCTGGGTTCCTTTTCCGGGGGTGCTGTCCACGTGTATTTCCCCTTTCAGCGAGTTGATTCTGGAGAAAATATTGGAGAATCCCATTCCGCCATTGTTGGCCTGGTTCAGGAGTTTGTCCATTTGGAAGCCTTTCCCGTCGTCTTTATACACAATGGTAAGATTTTTTTCCTCGATGTTCAAATCGATTTCAATCTTTTTCGCTTTCGCATGCTTGATGGTGTTGTTGATTAACTCACAGATAACACGGTAAAGTACCACCTCGGTATTGGTCTCGAAACGCTCGTCACCCAAATTCGATTTCAATTTGATATGAAGGGCTTTGGTAGCGTTTATTTTGTTGATGAAGTTGCGAATGGCCCGCGCCAGCCCGAAATTATTCAGCACGTGCGGACTCAGGTTGTCCGAAATTTCTTTCAGCGATTTGATGGCTTCGTTGATCACCATTTCGGTGTTGTTGACAATCTCCTTCGAGCTTTTATCGTGCTCTAGTTGAGACAGGGTTGAAACCGACATTTTCACGGTCGAAAGCAGCGGACCCAAACCATCGTGCAGGTCTTTGGCAAAACGTTTCCGTTCTTTCTCTTCCGTTTGAATAATGGCATTCAGGAACATTTTCTCCGTTAACCGCCGCGAATCTTCCACCCGTTTCATGTACTTGAAGATTTTCTGAATGAAGAAAACCCCGGTCGCGAAAGTCAGTGACATGATCACCCCCGACCAAACCATAAACTCGCCCAGTTCCTGCGACTTGAAGTTGCTCACGTAGGGCAGCAGTTCCACTAGCAGGCGGACGGCCATTACCAGGAAGCCGATGGTGAGCAGCACCCACGAGAAGTTGTATTTGGTTTCTTTAATCAGCTTAATGGCGACCCCCACGGCAAATACCTGCAGAATGATCGCGATAACCAATAGAATCTGGAGAATCATGTTTTTCGGTTTTCGATTGGGATTGCTTAATGTTTAACGCGTTTATCCTATTCAATTTTAAAGCACCGATTGTCGAATTGCCCCCTAAATCCCCTGAAGGGGACTTCGCCTCCCCTTTAGGGGAGGTTGGGAGGGGTAATATCAGAATCGGTAGTTCCATTCATTATGAAAATGAAAAGGATTCGTTTTTACGTTCAAAGGTAAATCCCTAATCCGTTGAGCTACAAATGTACAAACATTCGTTACTTTTCAGAATGAATAGGCGGCTCAAAAAAGCGCTTTTCCGGAGATCAAATTTTTGTACTTTTAGCTTTCGGAACCCTTCTGGGAAAACTCATCAACTCGAATTGTACGCATGTCTCAACTTCAAATTTACAAAGCTTCTGCCGGCTCCGGGAAAACATTCCGACTGGCTGTTGAATACCTGAAAATCGCGCTTTCCGGCGATTGGAATTACAAAAACATCCTGGCGGTGACCTTTACCAACAAGGCGACAACGGAAATGAAGGAGCGGGTAATTGAGGAGTTGTACAAGCTGGGAAAAGGCGAGCAATCGGCTTACCTGGACGTGCTGCAAAACGAAATGGGACTGGCAGCTCCGGAGATTGTTGTTCGGGCGCAGAATGCGCTGAAGCACTTGTTGCACGACTATTCGCGCTTTTCTATCAGTACCATCGACAGTTTCTTTCAGCGAGTGATTAAAGCTTTTAATCGTGAGCTGGGCATCAACACGGCTTACCAGGTTGATTTGGAAGACGACCGCATTCTGGATGAAGCTGTAGACCAGTTGTTGCTGTCGATTGATGATGATCCTGATTTGCTGTCGTGGCTGAAACAGTTTGCCGAAGACAAGATCCGCGAAGGGGGAGGCTGGAGCCTGAAAGGAGACATTCTATCATTGGGACGACAGATTTACAATGAGACCTTTCGTCAGTTGAGCCCGGTACTGAATGAAAAACTCAGCGACAAAAAATTCATTCGTCGTTACCGAAAGGAGTTGCGTCAGATCATCGTGAACTTTGGAGACACACTAAAGGCGCTCGGTGAGCAAGGCGTTGAGATCATGCGGCAGGGCGGTGTTTCGGTTGACGATTTTAAATACAAAAAATCGGGCGCTGCATCAGCTTTCGATAAAATGACCCGCAACGAATTTGAGCCCGGCAAACGGGTGCTCGATGTGGTGGAAGACGTGGCGGCGCTGCACGACAAGAAAGCTTCGGCTCATGTCATCAATATTGCCCATCAGTTGCAGCCGCTTTTGGCGGAAGCAGTGACTTTTCACACCGAAAACATTTCGAATTACAATACAGCCGGCTTGATTGTCGATCAACTTTACACCCTGGGGATTTTGGTCGATTTGCAGGAAACCGTGCGCAAGCTGACCCGCGAAAAAGGCGTGATCCTGATTTCGGAATCGGGAAACCTGCTGAAGCAGATCATCGACGAGTCGGACACACCTTTTATTTACGAGAAAACCGGTGTGTACTACAAACATTTCATGATCGACGAGTTTCAGGATACCTCGGGTTTGCAGTGGGGCAACTTTCGCCCGCTGGTGGGCAACTCGCTGGCCGAAAACAACCTCGGCATGTTGGTAGGCGACGTGAAACAAGCAATCTATCGCTGGCGTAACGGCGACTGGAATCTGCTGGCCACGGAAGTGGGACAGGCGTTCCCCGCGAATGGCGCGGAGGAAAAGGCTTTGACGCAAAACTGGCGTAGTTCGGGAACAGTGATTCGTTTCAACAACCGGGTGTTTCAGGTGGTGCCGCAGCTGATGCAAACACATTTCTCAGGCCAGGTGCAGGAGGCAGGCATTCCCGACGATTTGTTTGGCGATGCCATTCTGAAAATCTACCAGGAAGGTTTACAGGAAATTGGTCGCGAGAAGACGATTGACGCCGGCTACATTCACATGCGTTTTCTTGAAAAGAAGAAAAGCGGCGAAGAGCCTACCAACGAAGAGCAGGTGCTCGAAGAACTGGTTGAAGCCATTAAAGCGGCACAGGACCGGGGAGTGGTTGCCCGCGATATGGCTATTTTGGTGCGTACCAAGGCCGAAGCGAAAGTCATTGCCGATTGCCTGTTGACCGAGAAAGCGACAGGCGAAGGACACTACAATTTCAATGTGTTGTCGGGCGAAAGTTTGTATGTGAAAAATGCGGCTTCGGTATCATTTCTCGTGTCGATGTTGCGCCTGTTGAAAGACCCGGACGACGAGCTGTCGCTGTCGTTTGCCAATTACCAGTATTACGCTACCATCGACCCGGTGTTGCGAGACATGAACAAACAGGTGGATTGGGCAGTGGAGCAGGAGGTTGCCCAATTGCAAATGGACTTTGCACCGCGTTACGAGCCGGAGTTGACCGAACGTTTTGAAGATTATCGAAATAAAGATAACAAGCTGTTTGAGTTCCTGAAGAGTGGTTATTTCAACAACCACCTGGCAGCACAGAATCTGCAGGAAGTGATTTTCAGCCTGAGCAACCGTTTCTGCTTGTTCGACTTTAACGATGAACTGGCTTATTTGCAGGCCTTCATCGATCACGTGTCGAACTACATGAAAAACCGAAGTGCCGATTTGGCTGGTTTCCTCGACTGGTGGGACGAGCAGGGACAGCGCAAAACCATTGCTGTTTCCGAAGAGCTGGACGCGATTCGCATTCAAACCATCCACAAAGCCAAGGGGTTGGAGTACGATTGTGTGTTTATTCCTTTTTGCGATTGGTCGCTGGGTATTTCGGGCCAGCACGCACCTATGCTGTGGTGTCGCCCGGCTGTGGCTCCTTTTAACCAGTTGGAACTGGTGCCCGTGAAATACGGAAAGTCCATGGGGATGTCGCATTTCTTCCGCGAGTATTTCAGTGAGATTCGTAACAACTACATCGACAACCTAAACATGTTGTACGTGGCCTTCACTCGGGCGAAAACGGCACTGTACACCTGGTCGGAATACGGAAAAAGCCTCGGCACAGTCGGCGATTTGCTGAAGATGTGTGTCAATCTGGAGGAAGGCTTTTCGTTTAACGGGCGAGAAGATATTTGCAGCCCGCTAACCAGCCATTTCGACGAGGAAAAGCAACTGCTGGAAATTGGTGCGTTAACAGCCAGCGAAGCCAAAGTTGCAAAAGAGAACCGGGCATTAACGTTGGATGCTTTCAAGTTTAAAGATTTCAGCGCTTATCTGCGTTTGCGGAAGAATCACGAGAACTTCTTCGAGCCGGGTGATTCATATGATAAAAAGATCAATCGCGGACGCTTGGTACACGAGGTGCTGTCGCGTATTGAAACGGCCGATCAGCTGGAGCAGGCTTGCGACGAGCTTGTTTTTAAAGGGATGATGAACGAAGAGGAAGCCGATGAAATGACTGAACAATTGGCTACATTGCTCGAGGATCCGGAAGTGTCGTCGTGGTTTGATGGTTCGTACCGGGTGCTGAACGAGCACAACATCATTACTGGCGTGGGCTACATGGGCGTAAAACGCCCTGACCGGATTATGCTCTCGCACGACGAAGTAATTGTGGTAGACTACAAGTCGGGTGAGCACGAATCGGAAAAGTACGTGAAACAGGTAAGCGAGTACATCGAAGCCATTGAAAAATGTGGTTACCCGAATGTAAAAGGCTTTATCTGGTACACCCGGATGAATAAGCGGGTGAGGGTATAGTGGACTTTTGGGTGACTTACCTTTTTCAGTCTTTGCTCAGTATTTCTGGTTATTTTTAGGGGTGAAAGGAATAATCAGTCCCAGCCATGGAACGGCGATAAAACCATCCATATCCTCGACAATTGGAATCAGCGCTCCATAGTCCAGTGAAATTTTCCGCCAAACTGTTCGTCCGCCAATGAGGAGGGTAACGACAAATTCATCGCCGTCGTTTATAAAATAGTTTTCCGTCAGGAAATAGCCCTTTTTACTTACTCTTCTGATGGCCGAAAAAGAAAATACCGGAGTTTCGCCCCAGCCGTCGCCGGTAAAACCGTAGCCCAAACCCAGGCTGATGTTTTTGTCCTTTTTCCCGAAGGTGAGATTTCCGTATGCCAGTCCAAAAAAGCTGTCACTCTCTCCAATGACGTCACCAATCAAGGCGCCGGCTGCCAGGTTCAATTTGTTCTCAACCAACGGGATTGAAAACTTCGGCGTGATCCAGAGCGGATTGGCATCGCCACCCATCAGCATGATGGGGATGGTACCGATTCCGATGGAAAAGTTTTTTGAAATGCCGGCGCTGAACTGGTTAAAAAAGATCCAGACGTTTTGATAGTAAGCTTCACCTTTGCCAAGCGAATAGCCACTGGGAGCCCAAAAATAACGGGTCGATTGCAGGTGATCCGGCATGTATTCCTCATTGACCATCTTGTTGGTATCTATCCGGATCATGCGTGAAATATTAGCTCGCGAGATTTCAATAAGGCCGTAAGTTTCGGTTTGCAGCTTAATTGCTGCCGGAGTTTCTTCAGTAATGGTTCCGATAAATTCGTTATCGTCGACAGTAATGATTTGCCAAACGGTGGTCGTATCGCTAGCCGTCTGATTGACCTGGGCCTGCACTGACAAGATACTTAGAATAAATACCACGATCAGTATCCCAATAGAACGAGTTTTCATAGGTTAGAATTGAAGTTTGGTATTGAATAGTGAAATTTACGTAACATAACCCTAAAGGTTTATGCCTTGGATCGTCATGCCTGTATTTTGGTTTGAAACATAAGATTTGCTACATTTAGGATTTAGCTTTGTGTTAATTTTAAACGACAAATTTTATTGGAATAACTAAATCGAACACTTATGGGAGGAATGTGGGGCGCCATTGCAGCCATGAAACAGAGTCTGGATCAGAACCGGGCGCAGTTGAAACATCACCGGTCGATGAAAAAGCAGCTGGACGACAAGGGCCTGACGACAAAGATCGGAATGGACCTTGAATTTAAAAAAGTAAGCGACAAAGAGCTGGAGCAAATAAAGGCGAAGATTCGGAAAGATGCTAAAGCGGCTACTATTCGGGCGACCATTGCAGGTGTCATCCTAAGTCTTATTATCGCCGTGATATGTTATTATTTTTTGTTTAGCACCTAATTTTCTGTGCAATAATAGATTCTCTATCTTTCCAGACTTCCCCCAAAGGTCAGTAAATTGTTGTCGGGGTCAAGAATCGAAAACTCGCGTTGGCCCCAGGGCTTGTTTTCTAATCTTCCGTTTGGGTGAATCGGTGTTCCCCGATCCAACAGCGATTGATAATATTCTTCAATTTGGTCGACCCGAATGTAAATCTGTCCGTAGTTTTCGGAGGGATCCAGTTCTTTAAATTCAAAAAAGTGAATCTGGATCTGATCTTTTTCCAGCATCAAATAACCGGCAAAATCAGCACTCCCGAATTCTTTAAACCCCAATTGATTGAAGTAGAATGCACGCGTAACAGCTTTGTTGCGCACCGGTAATTTAGGGTGAACGGCGGTTAGCATGGGCATTGTGTTTATTGGCCAATTGCTTTTTCCATTAAGATACGCCAAACATTCATATGCAGCCATTCGTCGTAATTCATCAACTCTTCGTGCTGGGGCATTTGCACTGTTTTGGGGATTTCAAAAAACGGAGTGCCGTTTTTCATGGCGCTATCTACAGCGGCGTATAAATCTTCGAAATACTGGATTTGCAGATCCAGATCTTTTCTGGTTCCGATTGGGCGGACGTGCGCCATGAGCAACTGGTCAAAATCCAGTTTTTCCATTTCGTACAAGGTTTCAAGCCAAAGTTGGGGTTTCGCATCCGGAAGATAGGCGTACAGCACACGGTCAGGAACTACCAGGTCTACCGTGAAAACTGTGTTATATTCCGGAAATCGAAAAACGGTCATGCCGTCGCCGTGATTTTTACTGTAGTAGTACAGTTCGATATCTTTCCCTCCAAGTGAAAAAACACTTTGATGATCGTTCCAGAGAGAATCCGGACTTACCACTTTCTCGTTTGGCGACATATTTTGAGCAGCTAATGTATGAGCGATAAACTTAGCTCCCTGATCTTTGTAAATTTTGCCGCCTGAATTGTGATCCCAATGATTATGGCTGTATATCACATATTTGACTGGCAAATTGGTGTGCCTGCGAATGGAATTCATGGTTTCAGCAGCAATGCGGTCGTTTATGGGGTCAATCACAACAACACCTTCCGGAGTAATGTAATACAAGGAATAGACGCGATCGCCAACCATATAAAGGCTGTCTTGCGCCTGGTATTCTTTGATTTCAGTCTGGGCAAATACACTGTTTACCAGGAGCAACAGCAATACTAAACAGCTATATTTTATCATTTTACTTTTGTCTTTACAGAATAATTGAATTTGATTTCTGAAGCTTAGAGAATTTCTATGCTTTGTCGAATTTTAGGATTGAACGAAGCTTTTAGTTTCTCTAGTCCCTGATACCAACGAAAAACACTCCTGATTGTTCTGCAAAAATTTTCGCTTGTTTATAGCACAGTGCAGACTCTACACTTGAATTCGTTAGCGCAGCCAGTTGATTTGGTTGCTTAAAAGACGCTAGGGAAAAAAAGTAGCCCGACAGGCTTGCCGAATTTGTGATTGTAGAACCGATTCGTTGCAGAGCGACTATTTCTTTACAAAATTGATCGTGTAGTTTTTATCGTTTCCATAAATTTTGTAGAATTCGAAACCTGAATTTTCGAATAAGTCTTTGACCTCAGAAATCGTCAATTTATCCGGATCTCCTGCCAACTCCGATATCGAGATTATCCCGTCTTTTTTCATCAGCCGATAGAACTCCCTGATGTAGTCTTGTTTGTTTTCAATTTCACCGATGACGGTTACCATAAAGATTCTGTCGAAAGACTCGTCCTGCAGGTCAATTTTTTTCCCGTCGCACAGGTAGTAGTCGACGTTTTCAATTCTCTTTTTCTGGATGCGTTTTCTGGCATATTCGAGCATTTCTTGTTGAATATCAGCCAAAACCAATCTGCCTGTTTGCAGTCGTTTGGCTATTGGAATGCTGAAATAACCGGGGCCGGGCCCAACTTCCAGTACACTTGAGTCTTCTTTTAATTCGAGCCTCATTATCAGTTGCTTTGGCGAAAGAAAAATATTCCGCAAGGGAAGCAATAATGTAAAGGCCATTTGGTGCGGAAAAACTCCTTTAGATGCAAATCGGTCTACGACATTTTTTGTTGTCACTTTATTCTAATTTGGCTGTTACTTTATTTTATGACGGATTGGCAAACCTGTGTAAGTGTGCACATGTTTAATCCCCACAATACGGTGTCGTCCCTACCTTGCTTCAGTTTCTCTTGAGCTTATTTTTTTTCTTCGTTTGTATCATTTCCCCGGTTTTATAGGTCTCCCTGAACTGAATTATCCGCAATTTCGCCAGGTTGGAAATTTGATAAATATAGTCGATGAATGCGATGAATTCTTCATGCTCTTTTGTCGGCAGACCAGCTTTAATTAACTTATCGAGGTAGGAGTGAGGGTTATTGTATTGAATCGTTTGATGGGTTTTATTGTCAAAAATTTCAACGGTATAAACGCCCCCGTCCAGGATGGAGGAGAAGAAATCCCGGTTCTTAAAACGATAAGTGTATCCATCTTTGGATAGTAATAATTCGATCTCATCCTGATTCGGAATTTTTGCGTCAATAAAATGGTTCAGTTTATTTTCAAATTCTTTCCAGTCAATTGATTTCTTTATTGAATCCTGAAACGCGAACGTGGTTTGGTCATCGAGGAACTTGAAATAGCCTAGCCTGTAATTCCAGTTGTGGTCAAAATTCCGCGTAATTTGAACGAGCTTGTCCGGATAGAAAAAGTCGCAAACCCACAATCGTAGTTCATATTGAATAGAGTCTGAGATAATTTCCCGTTCCAGTTCAGTTCCTTTGGCACAGTCCAAAAGAAGCTCTTCATCGCTTTTGGCGGTAAACGTGTTCTGCCCGTTAACTGTTGCCGAAAACAGAACTAGGATAATTACGATGTAGTTGGTTACATTCATTGAGTTGTTGTATGCGGTAGGATGTTGTTTTGAACTTCGTAGAGCATTTTGAGAATCTGCAGACGGTGCATCACTAAACCCGGGCAGCAATATTTACTTTGTTTGGGGTGGATTTTTTATTTAATCAGAATTTTGGTTTTGATCTTTCAAATTTCTTTTGTCTTTCCACTCGCTATATTCACTATTTGTAAAATAAACAATTGTTTCAGCGATACGCCCTGTTATGGCTAGTAATAGGAATAACAAACCTAATCCTATTATTAGAAATATATTCTCATACTCTTTAATTGATTCAATATTTGAAATGTATTCTCGGATTTGAGAAATAAGAAGACCACTAACAAAAAATGATGGTAAAAAACTGAATAGTCCGAAATAAATAGACTTTTTTCTATAACTGATTATTTCATCAGGACAAAAAAAGAAAGTTATGGTTTTTCTCATCCTGTAAATTGGAATCAAACAAATTGCCACAAATAAGTATCCCAGAATTTCCATCACCAGCGAATTTTTTACTTAAGACAAAATTTACCTCTCGTTTTTTAATTGTTTTTTTCAATTGCTCTGTCTACTGCATCTACAAGTCTTGTTTTCAACTCCTGATTCATTTTAGCTTGTGAAATTTCTTTTTTGGTCGATTTGAAAATAATGTTTCCAAAATCATTGGTTTGCATTATCTCTTTGGCTTTTACACCAATCCAATTCCAAGCTTTATTTATCGTAGTAAGCATGTTTTCTTATTTAAGTACAACGAAAAATTGGATGTTGCGTGGCGTTTGCGGTGAGGGTCAGTGTCGACCGAAGGAAGACCTGACGCGGGATGCAACGCTACGCACACGCGGACACCCGCCATTCAATATTCCAAAATGTTACCGTTAGTTATTTTTTATTCTTCCCAATCGCCAAATGTAATTATGGAAAGTGTGTCGTTTTTAAATTTATATTTGGTGTAATTATCACCTCGCTCATCTTTACAAACAGAAATCTGGTTGATTTTATTAATCGTTGAATCAGTGAATTGAAAGTAGTAATTAATTAACTCTGTTTTATTCATTCCTATTTTAATTCCACTTTTTAGTCTTATGTGAGGATTAGTAACTTGTCCCTTCCCAAGGAAAAGTTCTAAATGGTCAGAATATTCTGATTTCCATTTTACTAGTCTTACCGTGTCTTTGTCTTTACTAAAAATAATTGTTTTCGACCCTCCTTCAGTCACTTTTGTAATTTCATAACCTGTCAAGTAACTTGAAATGTCATGCTCAATTAAGAATCCAAACGGGTTGTACAATTCGTCTAAACAGCATAAGCTAACTGTAGAATCCTTAAAGGCCAAGAAATATCGGTTGAATTCTCCTTCAGGAGGGTTCTCTTTTATTTTCTCTGATTTTAAAGGTGCTGTTTTAACGTTTTCGTTTATTAATTCTACCTTTTCCATTATGGCTGTGTTATACAGGTTTGTATCACTTAAAGATTTATTCGATTTCTTTTCTTCACAACCTATAAAAAGAAGCAATATGGATATGAATAAAATGGTCTTTTGCATCTTGGTTTTTAATTAACGGTAACGTTTCAGTAAACGCAATTGTCTTTATTTTCCTTAGATCTGTTTTATGCTATTGTTCTTTCCATGCCAAATTGGAGTGGAAAAGCAAAATTCCACTTTTTTGTTTTCCAATTTACAAAACGTTACAAAAGATATAAGTCGGTCAGTACAATTTGACATCGTTCCAAATAAGCGAAGCGGTTGGTTTGTTGGAGTAGTGTTATTGGGGTTTCTCGGAAGATTCCCGTTCGACCAGTTTGGTTTCAAGGATCACGGTTTCGGAAAGTGCGGCCGAGTGCAGGCGTTTGAAAAACAATTCAGCGGTTTTTTGGCCCATCTCAAAAGTGGGGTGGGTGACCGAGGTTAGCGGCGGATCGACAACGGTGGAGTGAAACTCGTCGGTGAAACCCACAACACCCATGTCGTGCGGGATGCGGAGCCCTGCAGTTTTGATCGCTTTCATGAGGCCAAAGGCAACCGTATCGTTAATGCCGAAAACAGCATCCGGTGGAATGGGAAGCTGCAGCAGTCGGTTCATCGCCGCCTGTGCCGACTCGAAGGTTAAGTCACAGGTTTCAATTAGCGCAGCATCAATTGGCAGTCCGCAGGCTTCGAGACCGGTCAGGTAGCCAGCCATGCGCTCTTTGGAAATACTCAGGTTATCGGGCCCCGAAACGTAAGCAATCCGTCGATAGCCTTTCGAATAAAAATGGGCAACTATTTTCTGTGAAGCGTCTGCATTGTCGGCAATTACCGCCGAAATCTGATTCGTCAGGCAAACCCGGTCAAACATCACCAGCGGAATATCAGCCTTCAGCAACTGCTCGAGATGTTCGGTGTTCGTGGTTTCTCGGCTCATGCAGATGATCAGTCCTTCAACCCGGGCCTGCAACAGGTTAGCGATCGATTCCTTTTCCTTTTCGAGCTTTTCGTTCGAGCTGGCAATCACCACGAAGTATCCCTTCTCTTTGGCAACACTTTCAATGCCCGAGATAATCGACGAGTAAAAGTGCGTCACCAGGTCGGGCACGATAATGCCAATCATTCGTGTGGCCTGTTTCAGCAGTCCCATTGCCAGTGGATTGGGGCTGTAGTTACGCTCGGCAGCCAAACGTTTCACCTTCTTCCGGACTTCCTCGCTGATGTCGGGATGGTCTTTCAAAGCCCGGGAAACCGTTGAAATGGATACATTCAACTCCCGGGCCAGATCTTTCAGTGAAACGTGTCTTTTACTCATGTCCGAATTCTTGTTTCACAAAAATAATCTTTTCGACCTTTTAGCCGATCGAAAGTCGTAAAGGTGCTGTGTTTTAGAACATTTTTTCAGTTCCGCAAAGCTTTGCGGAAAGCTTTGCATGAAAACGACTTGTGTTCAAAGCTTGGTAAACGAGCGGATTTCAGCCACATTTGCAGGAAGAAGAACATGAATGATGAAATTTAAACGCTACTGTAAAACGCTCATGCTTCAGAATGATCCTCAGTTGATCGAAGCATACCTGGCTGTTCACGCCAAAGGAAATACCTGGCCAGAAATCGGACAGGGAATGAAAGAAGTCGGAATCCTTGATATGGAAATCTACCGGCACGAGAACCGCCTGTTCATGATTATGGATACCGTCGCTGATTTTGATCACGACAAAGCCATGGCCGAGTTGGCGACAAAACCGCGTCAGGGCGAGTGGGAGGCTTTTGTGTCCCGTTTTCAGGTGACTTCGGAGTCGGCAACGGCAGATGAAAAGTGGCAGCTCATGGAACGAATTTATGAACTGGACCAACAAGAGGACTACAAGGCAGAAGATGGCCAGCAAAAAGAAATTTAGCATGAAACCAACGACACTAGGCTCAACTGATCTGATTTGTCCCCCGATTATTTACGGTACCAGCTACCTTGGGAACCTTTACCGCGAATTATCGTGGGAGGAAAAACTCTTGCTGATGCAGGAATGGTTCCGGGTTTCGGATGGTAAGGTGATGATCGACAGTGCCGGTAAATATGGCGCCGGTCTGGCTTTGGAGGTTATTGGTAAAGGTTTGCTCGAATTGGGCATTTTACCACGACAAATTACCATCAGCAATAAACTGGGCTGGTACCGGGTACCGCTTGAAACGGAAGAGCCAACGTTTGAGCCGGGAGCCTGGGCAAATTTGGAATACGACGCCGTGCAGCGCATCAGCTACGATGGTATTCTGGATTGCTGGAAGCAGGGATGCGAGTTGCTGGGAGGCATTTACAAGCCCGAAGTGGTTTCGGTGCACGATCCCGATGAATACCTGGCTGCGGCTTCTGATGAAGCAGATCGTGAAAAGCGGTTGGAAGATATTTTGGGAGCCTACAAAGCTTTGTTCGAACTGAAGGAAAAAGGCGAAGTGAAGGCGGTTGGGATTGGCTCCAAAGATTGGCTGGTCATCAAAGAATTGTACGAGAACGTGAAGTTCGACTGGGTGATGTTTGCTAATAAATTTACCGTTTATCACCATCCGAAGGCCATTGTCGATTTTCTGAAACAGCTCGGTGACGACGGCGTTGGCGTGATTAATTCAGCCATTTTTAACGCCGGCTTTTTAACCGGAGGCGACTATTTCGATTACCGGCTGGTGAGCACAGAAAACCCGGATGACAAGCCTTTGTTCGACTGGCGCGAGAAGTTTTTCGCTGTTTGCGAGCAATTTGATGTTACTCCCGGCGATGCTTGCCTGAAGTTTGCCTTGTCGGCTCCTCAAATCCAAGCGGTTGCTTTAAACCCAAGTAAACCGAGACGCATGTTGCACAATAAAGCGCTGCTTGATATGGAGTTTCCGGCTGCATTTTGGGAGGAACTAAAAGCGCAGGGAATTGTCGACTCTGAATATCCTTACCTCTGAAGATCTGTATTCTGAGAATTAGAAAGGAGAGCGAACAAATTGATGCTGAATATTTAAACTCGAAACTCGAAACTCAAAACTGACGACAGCCAACTAAATCTATGATTATTGATACACACCATCATTACTGGAATTACAATCCGATCGATTTCGACTGGATTGACGATGACATGGCTGCTATTCGGCGCAGCTTTCTGCCTCAAGATTTAAAGTCGACCTTGAAAGACACCGGCGTAACCGGTGTTGTTTCGATTCAGGCTCGGCAGTGTATGGAAGAAACAGATTGGCTTTTGAAAATGGCTGCCGAAAACGAATTCATGAAAGGAATTGTTGGCTGGTTGCCTTTGGCTTCCGAAAACATCGATGAACTCTTGGCTCAGTATAGCCCGAATAAATGGTTGAAAGCCGTTCGGCATGTGGTGCAGGGAGAACCCGATCCCGAGTTTATTCTGGGAATGGATTTTAACCGCGGCATTTCTCAGCTGAGAAACTACGGATTGGTGTACGATATCCTGATTTTCGAACACCAGTTGCCGAACACCATTCGCTTTGTCGATCAGCATCCCGATCAGCAGTTTGTGCTCGATCATAATGCCAAACCGCGAATCAAGGCGAATGAACTGGAGCCTTGGGCAAAAAATATCCAAGAGCTGGCGAAGCGCGAAAATGTGTGCTGTAAAATCAGTGGCATGGTAACTGAAGCTGATTTTAAAAACTGGACGGAAGCACAACTGCAACCATACCTGGATGTGGTGCTGGACGCTTTCGGCCCGGAACGTCTGCTCTATGGCTCCGACTGGCCGGTGTGCTTGGTCGCTTCCGAATACGCTAATTGGCTAGACTTGGTCAAGCGAAATCTGGCTCGTTTGAGTGCTGACGAGCAACAAATGATATTCTGTAAAAACGCCGAAAAGGTGTATCAACTCGAAACTCAAAACTTATAACTCGAAACTGATAAACTGAAACTGATGAAAGCAATTGAAATAACCAAAGCAGGCGAGATGCAGCTGGTTGAGCGCGAAATGCCTCAAATGGCTGCCGGCGAAATTCTGCTCAAGCTAAAATATGTGGGCTTTTGCGGCTCCGATTTAAGTACTTACCTTGGCAAAAATCCGCTGGTTCAATATCCACGCATTCCGGGGCACGAGATTTCGGCTGTCATTGAAAAAATTGGGGATGCGGTTCCCGATTCGTTCACTGTAGGACAATCGGTGACAGTTGTCCCATATACCAATTGCGGGCAATGTACGTCGTGCAAGCAGAAGCGTTTCAACGCCTGTCGCTACAATCAAACTCTGGGAGTACAGCGTGACGGCGCGATGGCTGAATACATTACAGTACCCTGGCAAAAAGTGTTGAAGGATGAAGCGCTTTCTGATGTCCAGTTGGCTTTGGTTGAACCAATGACTGTTGGTTTCCATGCCGTTGACAATGGCAAAGTAACCGATTTGGATACGGTGATGATCTTTGGATGCGGAATGATCGGAAGCGGTGCCATTGTGCGTGCCAAACTGCGTGGGGCAACGGTAGTTGCTGTCGATATTGATGATTCAAAATTGGCAATCGCCCAGCAATTGGGTGCCGACTATGTCATCAATTCAAAAGACCAGATTTTACATGAAGAACTGGAGAAAATCACGAATGGTGATGGACCGACCGTTGTGATTGAAGCCGCCGGGAATCCGATCACTTATAAATCGGCAATCGAGGAAGTGGCTTTTGCAGGCCGGGTGGTTTGCATCGGTTATGCCGGAAATGAGGTGGCTTTCCCAACCAAGTTGTGGGTGCAAAAAGAAATGGAAATCATGGGCTCCCGCAATGCCAATCCAACAGACTTTGAGGCGGTAATGAAATATTTGAAGCAGAGTAGTCTGGATGAGAATGTGTTGATTTCGCGGACTGTGGAGCCGGAACAAGCGCCGCAAGCCATGAAAGACTGGTCGGAAGCACCGGGAAAAATCCTCAAAATTTTAGTGAAGTTTTAAAAATTAATTTATGAAAATCGGGTATCCTTAAGCAGAGAAAGGATCACCGATTTTTATTTTGTAAACGTTTTCACGCTCTCGTCTTGTTGCAGCAGATTTAATTCAATAATTTCGAAAGCGGATTTTAACGGTTTTAGCAATGAACGATAAACAAACGCTTACTCTTTTACTAATTCTATTTTTGTCAGCTACTACTTTTGGACAGGTTTCGGTGGGAGGACTCACCTGCGAACTACTGAAAGATCCGGCGGGAATTGAAATACTTCAGCCTCGTTTGGGCTGGAAAATAGAAAGTGATCAGCGGGATATCCATCAAACAGCTTTCCAGATTTTGGTAGCATCCACAGCCGAAAAGTTAGCTGCGGACGATGCTGATTGCTGGAATTCAGGGAAAATAGACAGTGACCAATCGCAGCTAATTTCTTATTCAGGGAAGGAGTTGCAAAGCGCTGACAATTGCTTTTGGAAAGTGAAAGTTTGGACGAATAAAGGTGAAAGCGAATGGAGCGAGCCTGCCCAATGGAGCATGGGCTTGCTGTATTTTAAAGACTGGCGCGCCCGCTGGATCGGATTCGACAAGGCTTTCCCCTGGGATGATGACTCATTCCATGCTCGTCTTTCGGCCCGCTATTTCCGCAAAGAATTCAATCTGAAAAAGGCTATTCAGGAAGCCAAAGCCTATATCATTGGCCTGGGGCTTTACGAGTTGTCGCTGAATGGTGAGAAAGTTGGTGAATCGGTTTTGGCACCTTCGCCTACCGATTATCATGAAAACATCAAATACAATATTTACGACCTGACGGATGAGTTGAAGAAGGGCGAAAACGCTCTTGGTGTTGTGGTTGGAAACGGTCGCTACTACGCGACACGTCAGCACTACAAAGGCTATAAAATCAAAAATTTTGGTTTTCCGAAATTGCTGTTCCAGTTAGTGGTGAAATATACCGACGGGACAACTGAATACGTTATTTCGAACAACAGTTGGAAAGGAACAGCTGATGGCCCTATTCGTTCCAACAACGAATACGACGGCGAAGAATACGACGCGCGCAAAGAAATGCCGGGATGGGATACGGTTGGTTTCGATGATAGCAACTGGCTCGAACCGGAATACGTAGAGCAGCCGGATGGAAAATACGAGGCGCAGCTCAATACGAATATGAAAGTGCTAAAGGAAATCAAACCAGTTTCGGTTCGCGAGCAAAGCCCTGGAAAATACATCCTTGACTTGGGACAAAACTTTGCCGGCTGGCTGCACCTGAACGTGAACGGCAATGCCGGAGATACGATTACGATGCGCTTTGGTGAAATTCTGCAAGACGACGGTGAGCTTTTCACCACGAACTTGCGCGATGCACAGGCAACAGCGCAATACATTGTGAGGGGAGCAGGCGTCGAAAGCTGGGAACCTAAATTTGTTTATTACGGATTCCGCTATGTTGAAATTACCGGCTGGCCCGGCAAACCGACAGTCGATGATTTCATCGGGAAAGTGGTTTCGGATGACATGGCGGTTCACGGAACGTTTTCAACATCGAATGCAATGATCAACCAGATTTACCACAACGCATACTGGGGCATTCTCAGCAATTACAAAGGTATGCCGGTTGACTGCCCGCAGCGCAACGAGCGCCAGCCCTGGTTGGGCGACCGAACCGTTGGGTGCTACGGCGAAAATTTCATCTTCGACAATGCCGCTTTGTACCGGAAATGGGTCGATGACATTGCATACTCGCAAAAGCCAGATGGAACCGTCAGCGATGTGGCGCCGGCTTACTGGCGCTACTACAGCGATAACATGAGCTGGTGCGGAACCTTTTTGATGGTTGCCGACATGCTCTACCAACACACGGGCGATACCGAACCAATCATTAAGCATTATGCAGGCATGAAAAAGTGGCTCAGCTACATGGAAGCGCGTTACCTGGAAGATGGCATCATGACCAAAGACAGCTATGGCGACTGGTGCGAACCGCCCGCAACCATTGAAGAAGGGCGGGGTAAAAGTGCTGACCAAAAGTACCCGAGTGCATTAATTTCAACCGCCTATTATTATCATTATTTGGAGCTGATGCAGCGATTCGCAAAACTAAGCGGTAATGAGCAAGATATTGCAGGCTATCAGGAGCAAGCTGGAAAAGTGAAAGATGCCTTTCAAATAACCTTCTACAAAGCAGAACAGAAAGGTTACGGCGATAATAAATTAACCGAAAATATTCTGGCTGTGGCCATGGGCTTGGTTCCGGATTTGAAGAAAGAAGAAGTCGTTGGAACCATCGTGAAAACCATTGAGGAGACCAACAACGGGCACCTGAGCACGGGTGTGATTGGTACGCAGTGGATCATGCGCACACTGACCGAAAACGGCCATGCTGATTGGGCCTGGAAACTGGCAACAAATACCACTTATCCAAGCTGGGGGTACATGGTGGAGAATGGTGCGACAACAATTTGGGAGCTTTGGAACGGCAACACTGCAGCGCCCAAAATGAACTCGTACAACCATGTGATGATGCTGGGCGACTTGCTAATCTGGTTTTACGAAGATCTGGCAGGAATTAAATCCAGCGACCAAGCGGTTGGCTATAAGCAAATAGAGATGAAACCGCAGCTAATTGAAGGACTGGATTCTGTAAATGCCTCATATAAATCGCCTTACGGAACCATTGCCAGCAGTTGGACGAAGACCAAGAAGAAATTTGAGTGGAGCATTTCGGTTCCGGCTAATACAAGCGCTTTGGTGTCTATTCCGGCCTCTTCGCTGAATGACATCAAGGAGAGTGGAAAAGCAATTGCCGGTAATGCTGCTTTCAACGTTGTGAAAACAGAGGATGGCCGTGTTGTACTGGAAGTTGGATCAGGCAGCTACCACTGGACATCAAAATTGTAGTAGAAAGATTTCCTTATTGGCAAAAGGTTGAATTGACCCAGATGAAAATGAAGAAGATAAATATAAAAACGACTTTCACAGCGGGAATACTTTTCCTGCTGACAATTAGTTGTTGCAAAAGCGACCGGACCTGGAGAGAAGGAATCGTCAAAGATGAATTTGTATTTACTTTCCAGGGAGCTCCGTTCCGCTCGCCACATGCGGCAACCATTGCCGAGACCACCGATGGAACTTTGGTTTGTTCGTGGTTTGGCGGAACATACGAGGGACAGCCGGATTGTAGCATTTATGTCACCCGCTTTGTGGACGGACAGTGGACGCCTCCCGAAAATGTGGCTAATGGAATTCTGAATGACTCGACCCGTGTTCCTGCCTGGAATCCGGTATTGTTTCAGGTGCCGAATGGAGAGTTGCAACTGTACTACAAATTGGGTGCACATCCGCGCAGTTGGTGGGGCATGCGCATTGTTTCCAATGATGGCGGAAAGACCTGGTCGACGCCGGAACAGTTGCCGGATGGGATTATAGGGCCAATCAAAAATAAACCGGAGTTAGTAAATGGCAAACTGATATCTCCAACCAGCACCGAAGAAGATGGCTGGCGCGTGTATTTTGAGATTTCGGATGACATGGGCAAAACCTGGCGAAAGACAGCCCCCGTGAATGATGGTCACGAGATCATGGCCATTCAACCCAGTATATTGAAATATGCCGACGGACGTTTGCAGGCATTGTGCCGCAGTAAAAACCGGGCTA
Source organism: Mangrovibacterium diazotrophicum (assembly GCF_003610535.1). Taxonomy (NCBI): domain Bacteria; kingdom Pseudomonadati; phylum Bacteroidota; class Bacteroidia; order Marinilabiliales; family Prolixibacteraceae; genus Mangrovibacterium; species Mangrovibacterium diazotrophicum. Next base: position 250,367 of record NZ_RAPN01000001.1, read on the forward strand.
TTCTGCAAAGCTGGTCAGACGATAGTGGGGAGACCTGGTCGGAAATGACCAAAACAAGCTTGCCGCAGAATAATTCAGGAACCGATGCAGTCACACTCGCTGATGGACGACAGCTATTGGTTTACAACCACGTTTTACCTCCGGGAGACGCGTTTAAAGGCGTCCGGACACCGCTGAATGTAGCCGTTTCCGAAGATGGTGAAAACTGGTCGGCTGCCTTGGTTTTGGAAGACACGCCAGACTCGAAATTCTCGTACCCGGCAGTGATCCAAACCAGTGACGGGCTGGTGCACATTGTTTACACCTGGAACCGGATTAAAATTAAGCACGTTGTTGTTGACCCTGCCCAAATGGTAATAACTCCAATTGTCGATGGTCAATGGCCCGGACAAGTAGCTAACGAACAGTAAAGAGCAACCGCGATTGTGGTTGCATAAAATATTCAAATCAAAATGGAACCAAAATTTTCAATGCCTTTAAGAGGAATTGTGCCACCCTTGGTAACGCCTCTGCTTGATAATGACACTTTGGATGTAGAAGGATTGGAACGCCTGATTGAGCATATCATCGGCGGTGGAGCCGCCGCCTTGTTCTTACTGGGAACAACCGGCGAATTCGCGAGCCTGAGCTACAAAATTCGCGAAGAACTGGTGCAACTCAGCTGCCGTTTTGTGGCTGGCCGCGTGCCGGTGTTGGTCGGAATTTCTGATTCTGCGTTTACCGAAAGTTTGAACCTGGCACACAAAGCAGCGCAATACGGAGCCGACGCGGTCGTGATCACGCCGCCGTATTACTTTTCATCGGGACAACCGGAGTTGCTGGAGTACCTGAAGCGGATCATGAAAGCAATGCCGTTGCCGCTGTTTATCTACAACATGCCGGTGCATACCAAAGTGATGTTTACACCGGAAACTGTTCGGGCAGCAGCAGAAATTCCCGGAATTATCGGTATGAAAGACAGCTCGGCCAACCTGGCATATTTCAACCAGGTGCAGTACCTGTTAAAAGATCGTCCTGATTTTACCTTCATGGTTGGGCCGGAAGAAATAACCGCTGAGTTTGTGATGATGGGCGGCCACGGTGGCGTGAATGGCGGTGCCAATATGTTCCCGAAATTGTATGTCGATTTGTACAAGGCAGCTGCAGCGCACGACATGCCGAAAGTGCTGGAGCTGCGCGACAAAGCAATGCAGATCAGCACGACCATTTACAATGTTGGGAAATATGGTTCGAGCTACCTGAAAGGACTGAAATGCGCCCTCTCCGTAATGGGGATCTGCAGTGATTTTATGGCCGAACCTTTTCACCGATTTAATGAACCTGAACGAAAAATAATAGAAGCAGCACTGGAAAAACTCGATTATAAGTCCCTTCTTTGAACCTTTCAAACCAAAAACCTCAAACCTAAACTGAAATAAAATCAATTTGAAATGGACAAGTTGGATGTCGCTATTTTTATTGCTTATCTATTGGGAATCGTTGTGTTCGGAAGTTCTTTTTATCGAAAGAACAAGTCGGCAGAAGCGTTTACCCTTGGAAATCAACGAATCCCGACCTGGGTCATTTCGCTTTCAATTTTTGCCACATTTGTCAGCAGCATCAGCTACCTCGCGCTTCCGGGGCAAGCCTATCTGACAAATTGGAATGCGTTTGCATTCAGCTTGTCTATTCCGTTTGCCTCGTACATGGCCGTTCGGTTTTTTGTGCCGTTGTACCGTTCGGTTAACAGCCCTTCAGCCTACACGTACCTGGAAAATCGTTTTGGTCCCTGGGCCAAGATTTACGTGTCGGTGATGTATTTGCTGACCCAACTGATGCGAGCCGGAACGATTCTTTTTTTGCTCGCGTTGTTGATGAATACGCTGCTGGATTGGGATATCGCGACAATTATTATCATCACCGGCTTCAGCGTGATGCTTTATTCGCTTTTGGGCGGTATTCAGGCAGTGGTCTGGACGGATGCCATTCAGGCGATTATCTTAATTGTCGGTGCGCTGCTGTGTATGGGAACGATCGTGTTTAAGATGCCGGAAGGAGTGGGGCAGATATTTGATATCGCCGCTGCCAGTCACAAATTCAGTTTGGGAAGTTTTAGCACCGAACTAACCAGCTCTACTTTTTGGGTCGTGCTGATTTACGGGATCTTCATCAACCTGCAGAACTACGGAATTGACCAAAACTACATTCAGCGTTACATGACTTCGGAGTCGGAGAAAGAAGCAAAGAAATCAGCCTGGGTGGGTGGTTTGCTTTATGTGCCGGTTTCGGCCGTGTTTTTATTCATAGGAACGGCGCTTTTCGCGTTTTACAAGGCGAACGCCGGTTTGTTGCCCGAAGGCACGCAGGCCGATAAAGTGTTCCCCTGGTTTATCGCCCACCAGCTGCCGGTTGGCTTCACCGGTTTCCTGATAGCTTCGGTTTTTGCGGCCGGAATGAGTACAATTTCAACCAGTATCAATAGTTCTGCAACGGTTATCCTGACCGACTTTTTCAAAATTTCGGCAGAGAATCCGGAAAGTGGTAAAAAATCAATGCGGATTTTATACACCGCTTCTTTTCTTTTCAGCGCTTTCAGCATTGGTGTTGCTATTGCCATGATCAATGTTCAAAGTGCGTTGGATGCCTGGTGGAAACTGGCGTCAATATTTAGCGGGGGAATGCTGGGGCTTTTCCTGTTGGGCTATCTATCCCGGAAAATCAACAGCTCGGCAGCCATCATCGGTGTTGTCGCCGGAGTGTTGGTCATTGGCTGGATGAGCCTTTCGCCGATCTGGTTTCCGCAGTGGGGGCTGGAAGCTTACGCCAGTCCGTTTCATAGCTACCTGTCTATTGTATTTGGGACCGTAGCCATCTTCATCGTTGGTTTTCTATTGGGGCACCTTCTTCATCGTACTTTTGGCCGAAAACAAGCTGAATAATTGACATAGACAGATTGGCTGAGCTTCCGTTTATTATTTAATCCGCAATATTGAAGAATACAAAGGATGTCGGCGGGTTCAATTGCGTTCAAGTTCGCTATCTTGTCCTGTGTATACGATCGAAGATCGAATGCAAAAACATACTTCAAGTGGTTTCAACCTTATTTTGACTTTTAGAAATGGTTTTAGATTACGACAAAAGTGAATCACTCCAAAATGATTGCACGGTCGACGAGTTTAAATACCTGAATTTGCTCGCCGAGAAATTTCCAACTGTTCAGTCTGTCTGTACTGAGATTATTAACCTCGAATCAATTTTAAATCTTCCGAAAGGAACCGAGCACTTCCTCACCGACATCCATGGCGCTTACGAGACGTTTAGCCATGTGCTGAGGAATGCATCCGGAATGGTTCGCAAGAAGATTGACGCTGTCTACCAGTACTCGATGGACGAAAAGACAAAGCGGCAATTGGCAACGCTCATCTACTATCCGGAAGAAAAATTGGAGATCATAGCACGAGAAGAAGAAGATCTGGAGAGCTGGTATTCCGTGACCATCCGACGGTTGATTGAAGTTGCGAAAGTCTCGGCAGACAAGTATACGCGCTCCAAGATTCGTAAGGCCATGCCGGATGACTTTGCCTATATCATTGATGAATTGCTGAATGAGCACGGCGCTAAAAAAGAGCAGTATTACAATAGCATCATCAAGTCGATTATCGAGGTAGACCGGGCGAACTATTTCATTGTCGCTATCAGCAAATTCATTCAGCGCCTGTTGATCGACCGGCTGCATATTATCGGCGATATTTTCGATCGAGGCCCCTATGCAGATAAAGTGATGGACGCTATTCACAACCACCACTCGGTAGATATTCAATGGGGAAATCACGATATTTTTTGGATGGCTGCGGCGACAGGTATTCGTGCCAGCATTGCCGGTGTTATCCGGATCAGCGCTCGCTACGACAACCTCGACACCCTGGAAGACGCTTACGGAATTAACCTGCTGCCTCTGGCGACCTTTGCGATGAAAGCCTACGCCGGAGATCCCTGCGAAGCGTTTATTCCGGTCAATACACCGCCCGAAAATGTTGGATCGACCCGTACCAAGTTAACGAGTAAGATGCACAAGGCAGTCATGATTCTGGAGATGAAACTTGCCGGGGAAATCATTCGCCGAAGTCCGGAAATGAACATGGACGACCGTCTCCTATTGGATAAAATTGACTACGCCAAAGGAACGATTACAATCGACGGGCGTGAGCTTGTGTTAACCGACACTAATTTTCCGACCATTGATCCGAAAAATCCATATGAACTGACGTCGGAAGAAAAAGATCTGGCTGAAAAACTCCGGTTCTCGTTTTTAAATAGTGAACGTTTGCAGCGACATGTTAAAACACTGTTTTCGAAGGGAAGTACATTCCTAACATACAATTCCAATTTGTTATATCACGGATGCATTCCGTTGGATGATAACGGTGATTTTAAGGAAGTTACTATTCATGGTAAGAAATACAAAGGAAAAGCTTTGTGCGAGCAATTTGATTTGATTTCGCGTCGGGCTTATTACAATCGCGACCGGCAGGACAAACGAAGCCGCGACCGCGATTACATGTGGTACCTTTGGTCGGGCGCCGATTCGCCCTTATTTGGTAAAAAGAAAATGGCCACTTTCGAACGCTACTTTTTGGATGACAAAGAGGTTCAGCGCGAGGAGAGCAATATGTACTATAAACTGCGCGATGACCAGGAAACCTGTAAACGTATTTTGGAAGAGTTTGGACTCGACCCCGAGAAGTCGCACATCGTCAATGGGCACGTTCCGGTGAAAGTCGCAAAAGGTGAGAGCCCGGTTAAAGCTGGCGGAAAGCTTTTTGTGATTGACGGTGGCATGTCGAAGCCCTACCAGAAGGTGACGGGTATTGCCGGATATACCTTGATTTACGATTCTTACAGCTTGATTTTGGCTGAACATGCACCCTTCGAATCGCGGAGAAACGCCATTCAGGAGGAAGTTGACATTGTTTCGACCCGTAGTATGATCGAACGCGCAACCGATCGAATCCTGGTTGGTGATACCGACACCGGTGTCCAAATCAAAGGACAGATTGAGGATTTGAACCGGCTTTTGGAGGCCTACCGAAAAGGAACCGTGAAAGTGAAAAGCGCGGAGTAAACGGCTAAGTTTTCACCAAAGGGACAAAGGAACGGTTAACTCTTCGGCATTGTAAACCGAAAGGTTGAACCTTTACCTAAGGTGGAATCCAGCGTGATTTTTCCGCCCATTTGCTCCGCCAGTTTTTTCGAGATAGCCAGACCCAGTCCGGCTCCTCCATAAGCCCTTGTCGACGAATCATCTTCCTGGCGGAAACGCTCAAAGATATTTTGCTGCTTGTCGGGGCTGATGCCGATACCGGTGTCCGAAACAAAAAAGGTGACCTGCGAAGCGTCTGAGTTCTCGATTCCAAACCGTATTTCACCCCGATCAGTGAACTTGACTGCGTTGCTCAGTAAGTTGCTTAAAATCTGTGTGAACCGTATTTTATCTGCGTAAATTTCTGCTGATTTGTTATCGCAGCTTTGAACAAGCTTGATAGCGTTTTTATTCTGCTTTTGCAATTGTTGCTGAGTGATCAGAAGCTGATCCTGTACAATCGGGCAGCAGTCGAAAAGTTCCTGGTTGATCTTCAACTGACCGGTCTCAATTTTTGAAATATCGAGAATGTCGTTGATCAGCTGGAGCAGGTTTTCGCTGCTTTGATTCAGGATTGAAGCAAACTCTTTTTTTTCCTCCTGGCTTAAATCTTCGTCGTCCACAAGTAAGTTCGAGAATCCCATAATTGTGTTCAGCGGAGTGCGTATTTCGTGGCTCATGTTGGCCAAGAAGGCTGATTTTAGGCGGTCACTTTCTTCTGCTTTTTCTTTTGCCGCCTGCAAATCTGAGATGATTTTTTTCTTTTCGGTGATGTCTTCCTTCACAGCAACCAAGTGGGTAATTTTACCTTTTTCATCAACGATTGAAGAAATCAGCGCGCTTTCCCAAAATAAGTCGCCGTTCTTGCGCCTATTCAGAAATTCGCCTTGCCATTCTTCGCCTTTTAAAATTGTTTCCCAGAGTTTTTTATAGAACTCGTTCGAATGAACACCCGATTTCAGAAACGATGGATTTTCCCCAATAACTTCGTCTAAGGAGTATCCCGAAACCTCCGTAAATTTGGGATTCGCATAAATAATTTTACCCACGTCGTCGGTGATGATAATGCTAACCGGACTTTGGTCGGTGGCTTTACCGAACAGTTGCAAGCGCCTTTCTGCTTGTTTCCGATCGGTAAAATCCTGATAGATTACCAAATTGAGCATTTCACTATCCCAGAAGATTGTTTTCCGTTTGACGATCAGGTTTTTGATCTTGCCAGACTTGGTTATGATCTCCGTTTCGTAATCGGGCTCCTCCGGCAATCCTTTTTTACGGTTTGCTTTTCGTCTTTCATGTTCTTTGAAACTTTCCTCCGAATAGCGTTGGGATGATGGTGTCTTGTGAAACTCATCCAAATTGCGATAGCCGTACAGATTTAGAAAAGCGGCGTTTGTATACAGGGTTTTTCCGCTGTTGGAGACGATTCGCATACCCAAAGGTGAATCATCCATGGTACGGCGGAAGTTCTCGTGTGATTGGATAAGCTCGTTCTCAGCACGTTTCCGTTCATTGATGTTAATGACAGTTCCTATGTAGCCGAATAGTTTTTTGTTGGGATCATACTCGGGAACAGCTACGCCCAAGACCCAGTTGATGGTACCGTCTGGCTTTACAAAACGATATTCAGTTTCTGAAAGCACCTTGTTTTTAGAGGCAATCTCCCAGTTGTCCGCAATGGCTTTGCGATCTTCCGGGTGAACTGCCGACAACCACCCGTCGCCCAACGCTTGTTCAAATGACAGTCCACTAATTTCCAACCATTTTGGGTTTACATAGGTGGTGTAACCGTCACCCCGGGTCCGAAATATACCAACCGGGGATTTCTCGGTAAGCGTGTGAAAAAGTCGCTCGCTGTCAACCAGTTTTCGCTGAAGGCTCTGCTCGCGGCTTTGATCTTTAAAAACCAGCACAACGCCTGTAACTTTGCCGTTGGTATCCTTAATCAACGAGCTATTATTGGTAATTGGAATTTTTCGCCCATTTTTGGTTTGCAATAGCTTGTTCTTCGAATGTTCGATGGCTTCGCCGCTTACCAAAACCTTTTGAATAGGGCAAATCAATGGATCGCCCGTCTCTGGATCCAATACTTTAAAGATTTCTTCGGCTGATGTGCCAACACATTCCGCCTCGGGCCATCCAGTCAACTCACAAGCTTTAGGGTTGATGAAGGTAACAAGGCCTTTATTATCGGTTGTAATCAAGCCGTCGCCAATGCTGAGTAGAGTTGTCCGGTGGCGGTACTCGTTTTCCTCAAGTTCATCTTCAGCATTCACCCGTTGCGCTTCATTGCGGAAGATCATTCCCATGAACATACAGGCCGCAGGGAAGATCAGCAAAACCGGCAACCAAATATTTTCGATAACATGCCATGCAACTGCTTTGGGTAAAAGCAGCTGGCAGGCCAGCATGGAAACATTCGTGGTCAAACCAAACAAGTAAAAGGTCAGTGCCCGTATATTCTCCGGTTTACCATTGTATGCCCAACGAAAAACAAATCCCCAGGCGACTGATACGATGATCGAAGCCATGCCTGCCCAAAGACCATCGCCGCCAACATACCCCCGGTATGCAAGAGCCATAACCATGGAGATTAATCCGGCTATATGTCCGCCAAACAGGCCGGCCATCGACAACACAATGGACCTGCCGTCGTAGATAATTCCAGAGGAAACTTTCAGCGGGAAGTACATGCCAATAACGGTAATCGATCCAAAAAGCAGGCCCGACAAAACCTGATGTCTTAGCTTGCCGCTATTCTTATGGCGCGAAATAAAGCTGAATAGAACAGTTAAAGTGATCAGCAAGGTCGAGTTTAAAATAAGCTCGGTAATCATTTGATTCAGTATCCTCCTGTTTGTAAAAATAGATTAGAAAATAAACGATCGCAATCACTAAAGTTAAAGGAGACGCAATTTAGCATTAAAAATTGACTGGGTAAAAAATGCTGTACATATACGCCATATTCTTCCAAATTCCGAATATAAAAAACAATGAAATTAGTCTGATGTTCTTATTTTTAAGCCTTTCAAAAATACTACCTCAAATGAGATTCTTAATTTTCCTTTTGCTGCTAAGCGTAACCTGCGTGCAGGTCGATGCCCGGATCGTGAGAAAACGGATTCCTGACAAACTTGTTGTGTTGACTTTCGATGATGCAACTGCCAGCCAGTACTCGATTGTTGCCCCGCTGTTGAAAAAGTACGGATTCAATGCGACGTTTTTTATTTGCGAGTTCCCTCCAAATTTTGGTGATTCCACAAAATACATGAACTGGAGACAAATAAAGGAATTGAACGATATGGGCTTTGAGATTGCCAATCACACGCGCCATCACGAGCACCTTGACAAATTGCATGGGGAAAAAGCATTAGAGGTGCTTCATTACATCGACAACAAATGTGATTCGATGGGAGTTCTAAAGCCGGAAGATTTTGCCTATCCGGGTTATGGTTTGAATCAATCGGCTTTTGCGATACTCGAGGAAGAAGGCTATAACTTTGCGCGTGCTGGAGGAAGTCGTCCGTACAATCCGCTGACGGATCATCCGCTCTTGCTGCCGAGTTGGGCAACAAATTCCGAAAATAAGGCTGATATTATGGACGCTTTTGCACTGGCAAAAGATGGTCAGATTGTCGTGTTGACCATTCACGGAGTTCCGGATGCAGAGCACCCTTGGGTGACAACGCCGCCGGAGTTGTTCGAGGGATATTTGAAATACCTTTCAGAAAATGATTTTGAAGTGATTGCTATGAGAGACCTTAAAAAGTATATCAATGTTGAAAAGGCGATGAAGACGATCAGTCCCGACTTCTCCAGACCTTTGAAAAATTAATAGAATTTTGGTCCTTCGTTTTGACCGTTTCCAATTATCGCTACCTTTGCTACATCTCGTTAGGGGTGTCCGGTTATTTGCCGGACTGAGATTATACCCTGGAACCTGAAATGTATCATAACAGCGTAGGGAAACGAGGATTGTAACCGATCCGTTATTTGTCAAAATACAAGCCGTTTCACTTCCTGTGGGACGGTTTTTTTATGACCTTCCGCAGATGATCATTTCTACATTTTTTAACCGTAAAAAATTGAAATGATGATTACCGTAAAAACGATTAGCACCGATTTGAAGTCGGTGCGCGAGAAATCTCCCTTAGTGCACAACATTACCAACTTTGTGGTGATGAATAACACGGCCAATGCGTTGCTGGCCGTTGGTGCTTCGCCGGTGATGGCCCATGCCGTGGAAGAAGTCACAGATATGGTGAATATTGCTTCCTCGCTTGTGATCAACATGGGAACGCTCAATCCCCAGTGGGTTGATGGAATGATTGCTGCCGGTAAAGCAGCCACTAAAAAAGGTATTCCTGTTGTCTTCGATCCCGTTGGTGTAGGCGCTACGCCATACCGGAATGAGGTTGCTGCACGAATTGTAAACGAGTGCAAACCGACTTTCATTCGGGGCAATGCATCTGAAATTATGGCTTTGGCCAAAGAAAACATTGTGACCAAAGGCGTGGATAGCTCCGCTTCGAGCAATTCGGCGATAGAGGGAGCCAAGCGTTTGGCAACAGAGACCGGAGCGATTGTCGTAATCAGTGGTCCAGAGGATTTTATAACTGATGGAAAAGAAGTGCTGTCAACTAAAAACGGTTCGACCATGATGGCGAAAGTGACCGGGATGGGGTGTACCGCAACAGCTGTTTTAGGAGCTTTTGCCGGCGTTAATGCCAACCGTTTGGAGGCAGCAACGCATGCAATGGCTGTGATGAGTATTGCCGGTGAAATTGCAGCTGCAAAATCAGCAGGGCCGGGGACCTTGCAACTTCACTTTCTGGATACGCTTTACAACCTGAGCGAAGCGGATATTGAAAAGACGTTTAAAGCTTAAAAATGAAGAACTTTGATCTGAGCCTGTACCTGGTCACCGACCGTGCTTTGTCGCTAGGACGTCCGTTGGAATTTATTGTTGAAGAGGCGGTAAAAGGAGGCGTTACAATGGTGCAGTTGCGCGAAAAGGATTGCTCGTCGCTTGAGTTTTATAAGTTGGGGATGAAGCTGAAAAAAATCCTCAATCCGCTGAATATCCCTTTGATCATCAATGATCGCTTGGATATTGCCCTTGCAGTCGATGCTGATGGTTTGCACATTGGCCAAAGTGATTTGCCCTGGCAGGTAGCGCGCCAACTGCTCGGGTCTGACAAGATTCTGGGGCTTTCCGTGGAAACGCAGCAGCAGGCGGAAGACGCTAATCATTTAGATGTGGATTACATCGGTGTTTCGCCGGTATTTGCGACGCCAACCAAAACCGATACGTTTCAACCTTTCGGTTTGGATGGATTAAAGCGAGCTTGCCGTGTTTGCAAGCACCCGGCTGTAGCAATCGGTGGTATCAACCTCAATAATGCAGCTTCAATCATTCAACATGGAGCGGAAGGAGTTGCCCTGGTTTCGGCGATCTCTTCTGCCGAAGATCCGGCAAACGCTGCACGCGAACTAAAATTAGAAATTCAAAAAAATATTCGATAATGACATGGAGCGAAGAAGCGTGGGCCGAATGTAATTCGGTTTTCACAGAAATAACAAAACTGCCTTTTTTGCACGAGCTCATGGATGGTAGTTTGCCCAACGAAAAATTTTTATTCTACCTGCGACAGGATGCTTTTTACCTGGCTGAATACGGCAAAATTCTGGCTGCCATCGCGGCTCGCCTGGACCAAAAAGAATGGCGCGAAGCTTTTCTGGGCTTTTCGGGTGATACGGTAGCTGTTGAACAGGCCTTGCATCAGTTCTATCTGAAAGATCAGTTGGTTGATGCGGAGCCGACACCAACGAACCTCCTTTATACAGGGCACATGTGGCGTCAGCTGGCTGCTCACTCAACAGAAGAAGCACTGGCTTCGGTCTTGCCTTGCTTCTGGGTGTACAAAGAGGTTGGTGATTTTATTTTGGCAAACCAGGCAAAAGGGGAGAATCCTTATCAATCGTGGATTGATACCTATGGAGGCGACGAGTTTGCGAAGGCTGTAGCCAAAGCATTGTTTATCTGCGATAAATATGCCGAAAAATGTACTCCGGCACAACGCGAACGGATGACGGCTGCTTTCAAGTTGGCGTTCAAAATGGAATGGATGTTCTGGCAAAGTGCCTACGAGCAGGAACAATGGCGGGTGTGAGAAGAGTTGCGAGTGATGAGACATGAGTAGTGAGTAGTTTGAGGACCTTTTTCTCAATTATCTAATATCTAGCATCAAACAATCCAGTATCTAAAATATGCACTATAAACGAGTTTTAAGTATTGCCGGAAGCGACCCCAGCGGGGGAGCAGGCATTCAGGCCGACCTGAAAACGATGTCGGCTTGCGGTTGTTTTGCAACAACGGCAATTACAGCAGTTGTTGATGAAAATACGGTTGGTGTGTACGGCGTTCACCCCATTCCGGTTGATTTTGTGAAAGGGCAGATTAGATCGGTGCTGGATGATATTGGTGCTGATGCAATCAAAATCGGAATGCTACACTCGTCGGAATTGATTCGCGGAATAAAGGAAACGCTCGAGCCATACCAGATTCGCAATATTGTGCTTGACCCGGTGATGGTAGCAACCTCCGGCGACAAACTTTTGCTGGATGAGGCAATCGCCACCCTTCAAAATGAATTGATCCCGATGACCCGGGTGATCACGCCCAATATTCCGGAAGCGGAGATTCTATCCGGTCAGAAAATCACTTGTCAGGCCGATTTGCCGAAGGTTGTTAAAAGCCTGACATGCGGAGGAAAAGTCTCCGTGTTGCTCAAAGCAGGTCATCTAACAGAAGATGAGTTGACAGATATTTTTTACAATGCCGAAACAGACGAACTGTTGGAGTTGAAATCGAAACGGGTGAATACAAAAAATACCCACGGCACGGGCTGTACATTTTCGTCGGCATTTGCTTCGTTTCTGGCCCACGGATTGGATTTGAATGCCGCCGTTCGGGCTGCAAAAGAATACATCAATAAAGCGATCATAGAAGGCACCTCCTACGAAATCGGAAAAGGGCATGGGCCTGTGCATCACTTTCATCCGTTTTGGAGATAGAAGTAATAAGTTACAAGTTTAAAGTTTAAAGTTGCGGGATTTGACATTTGATTTCGTTCTTTTCAACTTTTAGCGGTTGCTTCTGTTGTGAATGAAAAAGTAGCGACGATGAATTTGTTTCGTTCACTTCCTTCAAAATCGGATAACCTCTTACCGTTCGACGGAACAGTTGAATATTATGGTTGTGTGCTTTCGCTGGAAGAGGCTAATCATTTTTACAAGAAACTGTTAACACATATTGACTGGAAGAATGACGAGGCTGTTATGTTCGGTAAAAAGATTATTACCAAGCGGAAAGTTGCTTGGTACGGAGACAAACCTTTTCGTTACACCTATTCCAATACCAACAAATTCGCCTTGCCGTGGACGATGGAATTGGAGGCTTTGAAGAAAATCTGTGAGCAACAAAGCGGAGAAAGCTACAATTCTTGTTTGCTCAACTTATATCATGATGGATCGGAAGGTATGGCCTGGCATAGTGATGGAGAGAAAGATTTAAAGCCAAACGGAGCAATTGCCTCTCTGACGCTTGGTGCTGAGCGCAAATTTTCTTTCAAGCACAAGAAAAGCGGCGAAACACGATCGTTAATTTTAGAGCACGGGAGTTTGCTCGTAATGAAGGACGAAACCCAAACGCATTGGCTCCATCGCCTGCCGCCTACAAAAATGGTGCATAGCCCACGAATTAATTTGACCTTCCGAAGTATTGTCGGCCAATAATTTTCAATTTTCATACATAATGTTCCTCTAAGATGTTGTAAATTGTTCGAAGAGTTGCGGTTTCGCAAATCGAACAGCTTTCGAATTTCAGGTTTCCAGAATTCAAAGGAAAGTCCAGTAACCAAAAAACGAAAAGTGATTTAATATTCGATCAGATGTGAGGAGTATCCTTGCTCTGATGATTTTTGAAGTAAAAGAGTGACCCGATTGGTTTGGTTGTGCACGATGACTGTGGAATATTCAAGAAGCTTATTAGCCAGGATTTCTAATTAAGTATGAATATGAAAAAAACAGTATTGATTTTAGGCGCGATTTTGAGTTTTATTCTCTTTAAACCAGCAGAAGCTCAGGAGTCCGGTGGTTCCGATGCTGCAGAGCTGGCCAAAAAGTTGTCGAATCCGATCGCGAGTTTGATAAGCGTGCCGTTTCAGAATAACACCGATTGGGGAATTGGACCCTATGGTGGATCGCGAAATACGCTTAATATTCAGCCTGTGGTTCCGCTTTCGTTAACCGATGATATAAACCTGATCGTGCGATGGGTGCAGCCCGTGATTTCGCAGTATAACATTACCGGAATGGGGGAACATGAATCCGGTTTTGGTGACGCTGTTGTTAGCGCCTTTTTTAGCCCCAAAGCATCCAAAGGCGGCGTTACCTTGGGGGTTGGGCCGGTGTTTCTGGTTCCGACTGCCACAAACGACTTTTTAGGAACGAAGAAATTTGGCGTTGGTCCAACTGCTGTAGGGTTGATTCAAGCCAATGGGATGACAATCGGTGCCTTGTTGAATCAGGTCTGGAGCATTGCCGGCGACAGCGACCGTAGCAGCGTAAGCTCCATGTTTTTCCAACCCTTTTTCACCTACAACTGGAAATCAGGTGCTGGAATTGGCGCTAATTTCGAAATAACCCAAAACTGGAAGGGAAATACAACTACCGTTTGGATGAATCCGGTAATGACGGCGGTAACTAGTCTTGGAAAACAGAAAACACAGTTCCTGTTTGGGCCCCGCATCAATCTGGCTGCCCCAAGTGGCGGTAAAGCCGATTTCGGTGTTCGGGCAGGCGTGGTCTTTCTTTTCCCTAAGTGATAGAAACTAGATTGTGTTGGCAAACTAAATTGATGCTAAGTCGCGCGAATTTGAATTGGAGGTTCTTTTTTACTCGATAGGAGATAACAAATAGAAGGCTCCGATCTTGAATAGATCGGAGCCTTCTGTTTTTCCTAATATGTTACGGTCGTTTCTTAGTTTCCTTCGATCCAACTAACTATTTTAGAATCATCCGGTTTTGTTTTCGGGCTTGCCATATCGACTAGGTTTCCGTTCTCGTCGATCAGGTATTTCTGAAAGTTCCAGCCTACCGACGAGTCCATGACACCATTTTCCGACTTTTCAGTCAACCAGTGGTAGATGGGAGCCATGTCGTCACCTTTAACCGAAATTTTGGACATCATCAGGAAAGTCACTCCGTAATTCTTTTGACAGAATTCCTGAATTTCATCGTTGGTGCCGGGTTCCTGTGCCAAAAAATTATTGGCAGGGAAACCAACAATGACAAAATTATCACCACCATATTTTTTATACAGAGCTTCCAATCCTTCGTACTGAGGTGTGAGCCCGCACTTGGATGCTGTGTTGACCACAAGCACTTTTTTGCCTTTTAAACTGGCCATATTGAAATCATTTCCGTCAATGTCTTTCACTGTAAAATCGTAAAACGATTTCTGCCCAAAACTCAAAAGGGCGGCAAAGACAAACACGATGATCAATTGAAACTTCTTCATATTTTTCAGTTTTAATGAAAGTACATTTTCTAAAAGTATGCCAAAATAATAATTTTAAAATTATTGTTTAGTGCTGAAGTAAAAACAGCTGTTCCCTGAAAAAGTTTAGGCTGAAACAGTTAGAAAAACCCGCTGGAGTGTTAATAAAAATAGCTCCCGGAAATAGGCTAAAATGTTTATCTTTGACCTTCACAAAGAAAACTATGGAGAATTTTATTGTTTCTGCGCGTAAATATCGTCCCGATACTTTTCATTCAGTAGTCGGTCAGGCGTCGATTACTTCTACACTTAAAAACGCCATAAAAAACAGGCAGTTAGCACATGCTTACCTGTTTTGCGGACCGCGTGGAGTGGGGAAGACGACTTGTGCCCGTATTTTCGCGAAGACAATAAATTGCCAAAATCTCACAGCCGACGTTGAGCCATGTAATACATGCGAATCGTGCCAGGCTTTCAACACCAACCGTTCGTACAATATTCACGAATTGGATGCGGCATCGAATAACTCGGTTGAAGATATCCGTACGCTGACTGACCAGGTGCGGATTCCGCCACAGATTGGAAAGTACAGCATTTACATCATCGACGAGGTTCACATGTTGTCGCAGGCTGCTTTTAACGCGTTCCTGAAAACGCTGGAAGAGCCGCCTAAGCATGCACTGTTTATTTTGGCGACGACCGAGAAACACAAGATCATCCCAACGATTTTGTCGCGTTGCCAGATTTTCGACTTCAACCGGATTAAAATTGGCGATATAGCCGGGCATTTGGGCTACGTGGCCAAAAGCGAATCGGTGGAAGTTGAAAGCGAAGCCTTGAATGTGATTGCGCAAAAGGCCGACGGTGCCATGCGTGATGCTTTGTCAATCTTCGACCAGATTGTGAGTTTTTCCGGAAAAAACATCACCTACAAAAACGTTATCGCCAACCTGAATGTGTTGGATTACGATTTCTATTTCCGGTTGATTGACTTGTTCCTGAAAAACGACGTGCCGGGCTCGCTAATGCTTTTCAGCGAAGTGTTGGATCACGGTTTCGACGGTCACCACTTTATTACCGGTTTGAGCAGCCACTTCAGAGATTTGCTGGTGTGCAAAGATCCGATCACCGTGCAGTTGCTTGAAGTTGGTGGCGAGATTAAGGAAAAGTACAAACAACAGGCTGCCGCTTGCGAACAGGAGTTTCTGTTTGAAGCGCTGAAAGTGAGCAATGAATGCGATCTTCAGTATAAGATCAGTCAAAACAAACGCTTGTTGGTTGAATTGGCCTTGATTAAAATGGCACAACTCACCTTAAAAAAAAAATAGCTGACGAAACGGATGAAGAGCAACTGGAACCGATCTTTGATCAGGTTCAGGCCAGTTCTGCTCCTGCTGCACCTAAAGCAGCGCCTCAGGTTCAGCAAAAAGCACCCGAAACAAGTTCGGAAGATACTTCAGCCGTTAAATTGACGACCAAAAAAGTCATTCGACGGAAGGGTAGCGGTTTTACGCCATCGATCAAAGATGCGCTTTCCGGAAAGTTCGCCGAGGAAAAAGTAGAGGAGAATGCCATCGAGAAGATGAAATACTACTCCGGTGAGCAGTTGGCCGAGCCCTTTACCAAAGAGGCCTTTGCTGAAAAATGGGCCGAGTACATGGAGCGACTTGCCGATCGTCCTTCGTTGAAAGCAACGCTCTCTCGTACCCCTGAAATCATTGACTCGTGCAAGTTGAAGCTGCAAATCGACAGTAATATCATGGATTCTGAAATCAGTAAGATCAAGCCCGACCTGGTTTCCTGGCTGAGAAAAGAACTTCGGAATACCAACATCGAACTGTTTACCGAGATTGTCGTAATGGAAAATAGCTCGGGGCGGCCTTATTCCGAAACTGAGAAACTGACGGAGATGATGAAGAAGAATCCGCACGTGAATTTGCTGAAGCAAACGTTCAATTTGGATTTTAGTGATCATTGATAAATTCTATTTTAAATAGAATATAAAAATTGACTAACGTTGCTCCGCCGTGTACGTTCTTGGCGGAAAATCTATATATTTGAAAAAAACACAAAAAATAACCATTATGCTTAAAGAAACAGTAGAGAAAGCGATAAACGCTCAGATAAATGCGGAAATGCATTCTGCTTATTTATACCTTTCAATGTCTGCCTGGTTTCAGGATCAAGGACTTCCCGGTTTTGCCAACTGGATGAAAATTCAATATCAGGAAGAATTAACTCATGCCATGAAATTTTTCGATTACGTGCACGAACGTAACGGTCGTGTGTTGCTGGAACCGATCGCAGCAGTTGATCAAGAATTCGAGAGCATCATCGACGCATTCGAAAAAACATTGGCACACGAGCAAAAAGTTACTTCACTAATCAATGGTTTGATGGATGTGGCTGTTGCGGCAAGTGACCACGCAACGCAAAGTTTCCTGCAGTGGTTTGTTGACGAACAAGTGGAAGAAGAATCTACCGTTAACGGTATTTTGGACGACCTTCGTTTGATCAATGGCCAGGGTAATGGTCTGTTCATGTTGAATCGTGAATTGGCAACCCGTTCATTTGTTGACAGTACCGCGGCAGAATAACATTCGATAAAAAGATTAACGAAAAGGCTGCCAGTTTTGGCAGCCTTTTTTAATTTTGGTAGATCCGAAAAAGAAGGAATAAGAGATGCACAAAGATATTGAACAAGCATGGCATAATTTGGAATCCGCATGTCGGGAGAACCTGAATGAGACAGAACAGGCACAGGTGCGACGTGCTTTCGATTATGCTTACGACATTTTGGAAGAACGAAAGTGGACGACAGGCGAGACCATAATTATCCACTCGTTAGAGGTGGCGTTGGTTGTTGCCGAAGAGGTCAGTTTGGGCGTTGATTCCATTACTGCCGGTTTGTTGCACAATGTTCCTTACGAAGATGTTCCGAAAAAACCGGGTTTTAAGGAGATTGAAGATAATTTTGGGCCTGTGGTCAGAGGTATCCTCGAAGGGATGGCGAAAATCAATGCTTTAGGTACCGACACGGTTGGTCTCCACTCGGAAAACTACAGGAAATTGATGTTGGCCCTGGCCGGCGACGTTCGGGTGATCCTGGTTAAAATTGCCGATCGCCTGCATGTGATGCGTCATTTGGATAATTACCCGGCTGCTTTTCAATCGAAGATTTCGGTTGAGACTTCACACTTGTATGCTCCACTTGCGCACCGTCTTGGTTTGTACTATGTGAATTCCGAATTGCTGGACTTGTGTCTGAAGTACCTCACACCGGATGCTTACAATCACGTTTCTGAATGTTTGACAGAATCGGAAACTGAGCGGAAAAACTTTATCGCAGCCTTTGTAAAACCAATCGAAGAGAAGTTAAAGTCGAAAGGATTCAAATTTGAAATGAAAGCCCGTACCAAGGCCATCAATTCTATTTGGAACAAAATGAAAAAGCAGGGCGTTCCGTTCGACGAAGTTTACGATATTTTTGCCATTCGCGTCATTTTGGATTCGGATCCGAAGGCGGAAAAGTCGGATTGCTGGCAGGTATATTCCATTGTTACCGAGGAGTATCAGGCCAATCCCGAGCGGATGCGCGACTGGATCACGGTGCCGAAATCAAACGGTTACGAGAGCTTGCATGCCACTGTTTTGGGCCCGCAGAAAAAATGGGTTGAAATCCAGATTCGGACCAAGCGGATGGATGAAATTGCCGAGAAAGGTTTGGCAGCCCACTGGAAGTACAAAGGCGGCTCGGCTTCCGCTGAAATGGAAAAATGGCTGGCCAGTGTTCGCGAGATCCTCGAAAACCCGGAATTGAACGTTGTCGATTTCATTGATGAGTTCAACACGAATATTTATACCGACGAGATCTTTGTATTCACTCCGAAAGGTGACCTCAAACGTCTACCAGCCGGAGCAACTCTGTTGGATTTTGCCTATGAAATTCACTCCGTGGTTGGCGATCACTGCGTTGGCGGGATGGTTGACGGGAAGAAAGTGACTCTTCGTTACAAGGTGAAGAACGGCGAGCAGATTTCCATCGACACCTCGAATAACCAGAAACCCAAGTTGGACTGGCTGGATATTGCTATTACCAGCAAGGCGAAGAACCGGATTAAAGCCAGTTTGAATGAAGAACGCAAGCGCGAAGCCGAGAACGGCAAGGAAATTCTGACGCGGAAACTGAAGAACTGGAAAATTGAATACAACGACGAGCTGATCCGGACGCTGCTGAAGCATTACCAGTTGAAATTGGCGCAGGATCTTTATTACAACATTTCGGTTGAGAAAATCGATACGTTAGATATTAAAGAGGTTATCACCGCGAAGGATGACAACCAGTCGGCAAAATCGAAGCTGGAGGAAAGCCTGCCTGTCGAGCAATACAATGACATGGAATTCACCGGGGGAGACGATTACCTGGTGATTGACAACAATATAAAAGATGTAACGCACAAACTGGCGCAATGCTGTAACCCGATCTTTGGTGATGATATTTTTGGTTTCGTCACCATTAAGGAGGGAATTAAGATTCACCGCAGCAGCTGTCCGAATGCCCGCCAAATGTTCGAGCGGTATCCGTATCGGATTATTCCGGCGAAGTGGCGCGACTCCAATAAAAAGAGTTCATTCCAGGCGACCATTAAATTGTCAGGAACGGATGACGTTGGTATTGTAGCACAAATTTCGCATGTTATCTCCAAGGATATCGGCGTTTCCATGCGTTCCATCAATATCGACTCAACGAACGGCGAATTTGAGGGCACTTTGCGTGTGTATGTCAATAATATCGAGCATCTCGAATTCTTGATGCGTAAATTACAGCATATTAAAGGTATTGTGCATGTGTCGCGTGCTGATGGTTAGCACGTGACCTTGCCTCATTTAAGCATTCTTAACATTCTATTTGAATCTATTTATATCGCTTGCGATATAAAATGTCTATATTTGTATCGTAAACGATATAAATAGGACGCTATGTATACAACAAAAGTTACCGCAACAGGAGGCCGAAACGGCCGTGTTACCAGTGAAGATGGTATTTTGGATTTCAGTATTAAAATTCCAAAGGAGATGGGAGGTCCGGGT
Source organism: Mangrovibacterium diazotrophicum (assembly GCF_003610535.1). NCBI lineage: Bacteria > Pseudomonadati > Bacteroidota > Bacteroidia > Marinilabiliales > Prolixibacteraceae > Mangrovibacterium > Mangrovibacterium diazotrophicum. The sequence continues at coordinate 270,139 of NZ_RAPN01000001.1, forward strand.
GGGGAATACACCAATCCCGAGCAATTATTTGCAGCAGGGTACGCCGCGTGTTTTGATAGTGCGCTTCAGTTCGTGATTCTGAAAGAAGGCCTAAAACAAAAAGAAACATCGGTTGAAGCCGAGGTTAGTCTGCACCGCAAAGGCTTGGAATTTGACCTAAGTGTCAAACTCACTGTGCGTATCAGTGATGTTGATTTGGACACGGCGAAAATGCTGACATCGATCGCTCACGCGACATGTCCGTACTCAAAAGCGACAAAAGGAAACATCAACGTTGAACTGGAAGTCATTGATTTTGTTTCTCAGGAAGTTCAAACCGAAGATTAATTTAAATACAGAAAAAGCTATGAAAACAATATATGATTATAAAGCCAAATCGCTGCAAGGCAAAGAGGTGGCATTTGACGAATTTAAAGGGAAGGTTGTCGTTGTTGTAAACACAGCCAGTAAATGTGGATTCACGCCGCAATACGCCGGCTTGGAACAGCTCTATGAAAAATATAAAGATCAGGGATTGGTGGTACTTGGTTTTCCCTGCAACCAATTCGGCAACCAGGAACCGGGCGGAGCCAAAGAAATACAAGAGGGCTGCCTGGTTAATTATGGGGTTTCGTTTCGCATGTTCGAGAAGATTGATGTGAACGGAGAAAAAGAACATCCTTTATATACTTTCCTGAAAGAAAAGCAACCCGGGATTCTGGGTAGTAAAATCAAATGGAATTTCACCAAATTTCTGATTGATAAAAATGGTAACCCGGTGAAACGTTTTGCGCCGATTACCAAGCCCGAAAAAATGGAAAAGGATATTTTGAAACTATTATAAAATGGTAAATTGCAGGTAGCACTAAACACTACCTGCAATTTTCAATACAATGGAACAACTTAAACTCGACAATCAACTTTGTTTCCCGTTCTATTCTGTTTCGCGGATGATTATTCGCAAATATCAGCCGCTTTTGGACGAACTGGAGATCACCTATCCGCAATACCTGGTTTTACTGGTGCTGTGGGAAACCGATTCTATGCCGGTAAACGACATTGCCAAACGCTTGTTTTTGCAAACAAACACGGTTACGCCTTTGCTCAAGCGCATGGAAAGCCAGGGAATTATCACGCGAGAAAAAGCGACGGACGATGAGCGCAAAGTGATCGTTCGCTTAACCGAGAAAGGAAAAGCCATGGAGCAGTTAGCTGCCGAAATTCCATTCAGACTCGCAGAAGCGATGAATAACTTTTCTATCGAAGAATTAACAGCGCTTCACAGCACGCTCTATCGCATGATTGATCAGTTGAAGTGAATTTCCTAATTCTTGTTTTTCTTACTCTTTTTATTCTTCTTTTTTTGTTGACCCGGTGCGTACTCTTTCGCGCTCTTTTCTCCGGTCAATTTTTTCATTTGCCCCGGCGGAATATCGCCATTAGCATTCGTTTTTACCGTTTGGTGTTTCCCGATAAAAATCGTTTTACACGACGAAAAGGTCAAAGTAGTAGCTAGCAAGAGTAATAAAATGCTCTTTGTTTTCATGTTTCCAGTTTTATTTTGATGTAAAAATTATTTGCGGATCCACTCCGTTTTTTGAGCCGCCGGAATGCGCATTCTCGGTGGTCGTTGGAAATTTTCATCAGCTTCACCTAAAATGAAAAAGCCGATTGGTTCATCGTCGGCACCCAGTTCCAGGAAATCCCGCATTTGTTGCGAATAGCAAATACCGCCTGTGCTCAGGTATCCGGCAATATCGTAGGCTTCCAGACTCAAATACATGTTTTCAACGGCACAAGCTACCGAAGCCATGTCCTCCTGTTTTGGGAAACGCTTGTATTGGTCACGTTTCGCGATAACAGCTACAATGTGTGATACGCGCTTGTGCTTATCTGCGTAAGCTTCAAATTTGAAATCCATGTATTTTTCAGCGGGGGTAATTTCCTTGAAAATTTGTTGCTGTACGGCGAAAAAGCGCTCGACAGCGTCTTCTGCAAAAACTTTAAAGTGCCAGGCTTGAACCAGGCCGTGCGAAGGTGCCCAGCTGGCATTTTCCAACAGCTTTTCAATAACAGCGTCTTCAATTTTGCTGCCTTCTTTTAAGCCATTTACAAAGGTAGATTTGCGATTTCGAATCCAGTTTTCAATGTTTTCTGCTTTCGTTGTCATGTCCAGTTTTTTAGGATTTAGTTGAAAAAACAAAATTCAAGCCGATTAGTTTGTAACTTCCGGCATTGTTTGCCCAATCGAACTACGTTGAAATGGAACACTATGACTGAAGCTCAGCTTAAAAATATAAAGACTTTAATTGATCAAAATCAATTGGGTGAAGCTGTTGTAAGAATTGAACAACTGCTGAACTCGAGTGAAAAATCAGCAGATCTTCATTTTCTATACGGACAGATTTTTCAAAAACGTGGCGAATGGGGACGGGCTATCAACCAGTTTCAGTGTGTCCTTGAGCTAGACCCGCAATTTCCCGGAGCGCAAAATCAGATTGAAATGGCCCGTTCTATTTTGGGATTTTACAATCCCGACCTGATGAATCCCTGATTAGTCCAGCACAAATTTGTAGGTGATTGTTCCGGTTTGGAAAGCCGGCGCATTCGGATCGGCGTTGAAGCTCGCTTTTAAAGCCGCTTGTTTAGCAGCTTCCAACAGGCTGGCATTGTAAGTGTTTGTTCCCTGAACACCAGCTTTTGCATTGCTAACCTTTCCGTATTTGTCAACAGTAATACTTACCACCACAACTCCTTCTTCATTGCCAGGATAGCTCGGTTTTGGCAAACCGGTTGCGCTACGACCAGACAGGCTAAATGAGGGTCCGTTTCCGGAATTTCCGCTACCCGTACCACCGTCTCCATATTTTGAGGAATTGCCTCCATTTGGCGATCCTTGATTTCCTCCCGGATAAGAAACGCCTTGCCCGGTACTTTTGGAATCACTGCTTCCCGCCCCACCAGACCCTGAACCGAAGACGTTTGTCATGGAGTTGATTTTTGCAATCTTCGCAGCTTCCTCGGCTTCCTTGCGTTTGCGCTCTTCTTCAGCTTTCCGCTTTGCTTCGGCTTCCGCTTGTTTTTTGCGTTCAATTTCCGCTAAGCGCTGCTTTTCTGCTTCTATTTCTTTTTGTTTTTGGATCTCTGCCTGACGTTTCGCTTCAGCTTCGGCTGTTTGCTTACGCTGAGTTTCCAGCTCTTCTTTTCGTTTTTGTTCCGCCAGTTGTTTTTGGCGAGCCAATTCGTCTTGTTTCTTTTTTGCTTCTTCCGCTTCTTTTTTCTTTTTGGCGGCTTCCAGGGCTACCGTCTTCTCGTAATCTTGCGTCATCAACTCCTCTTTGGCCTCAGCAGGTGCAGCTTGTGCAGCTGCTGGAGGCGGCGGTGGTGGCGTGCTTGCCTGTACCGGCGGTGCAGTTTCTTCCTGCTTTGCCGCAGCTGTGCTTTGACGTGGTGCGGGCGCAGGTTCTTCCTTGCCGGCTCCTTGCTTGCTGTTACCAAAATTCACCAAAACACCTTCTTCTCCCGGCAATGGTAGCGGGGTGAAAAAGCCAAACAGGAATAAGAGGATCAGAATGATCGCATGAAAAATGATCGTTCCCCAAAAACCTTCTTTATGTTCGCGGAAGTAGCTCATTAACGTTCGGGGGCAGTTGCCAAAATCAATTTGTACTTATTGCGGCGTGCAATATTCATCACTTTTACGACCTGCTCAACAGGAACCGACTTGTCGGTATGGAGCGACACATAGGCCTCTGGATTGTCGCCGATGCTTCGTTGAAGTGCCGGTTCAATCTCGCTGAAGGAAACCCGTCGCGGAGTACCGTCGGTGTTCACGTAATATTTCAAATCTGCCGTGATGGAAATCGTTGTGATTGGTTTTGCAGCAGTTTGGTTGTTGCTTTCGGGTAGAAGCAGTTTCAGTGCGTTTGGTGCAATCAGGGTCGATGTAACCATGAAGAAGATCAGCAGCAAAAACACGATGTCGGTCATGGACGACATGCTGAAACTGGCATCTACTTTATTTCTTCGTTTTAAAGCCATTGGTCTTATTTTGCTGGTTCATTCAATAAATCCAGGAATTCGGATGTGGTCGCTTCCATTTTGAAAACCACTTTCTCCACGCTTGATACCAGGATGTTGTAAGCGAAGTACGCGATAATACCGACGGTCAAACCGGCAACGGTAGTTACCATGGCCTGATAAATACCCGACGACAACAAGGTAACGTCGATATTGCTACCGGCATTTGCCATGTCGTAAAACGCCTGAATCATACCAATAACAGTACCAAGGAACCCAATCATAGGGGCACCACCGGCAACACTAGCCAAAACCGGCAAACCTTTTTCCAACTTCGAAATCTCCAGGTTACCCACCATTTCAATGGCCGAATTAACGTCTGACATCGGGCGTCCGATGCGCGTAATTCCTTTTTCAATCATGCGTGCAGTAGGCGTATCCTGAGAACGCGAAAGAGCCAAAGCAGCATCGATTTTCCCTTGCAGAATGTAATCTTTTACTTTTTCTAAAAGCGTGTTGTCCACGCGTCCTGCTTTCTTAACCGCCAAATAACGATCAACAAAAATGAAGACCGCAATTAACGACAATGCGAGGATCGGGATCATGATCCATCCTCCTTTTAAAGCCAAATCAAAAAAGCGGGTTACAATTCCATCTTGCGCAGCTTGAGCTACAGAGTCGGCACCTTCAACAGGTGTGCTCACTTGAAGTAAAACGAAGTTCAGCATATAGTTTTCTGTTTTTTTAAATCCTGAGATAAATAAAACGAGGCACACCAAATAATAGTATGCCTCGCAAAAATAAGAATATTTTTAAGCTGACCTTACAGCATGAACTCAATATAATAGAAAGCTGCACCTGCTAAATAACCTACCAGTGCCAACCAGGAGATTTTCTTCAGATACCAGATGAAATCGATCTTTTCGAGGCCCATTGCAGCAACACCGGCAGCGGAACCAATGATTAGCATACTACCGCCGGTACCGGCAGTGTAAGCCAGGAATTCCCAGAAAGTACCATCTTGCACAAAGCTCGCCATGTAGCCGGTTGCTCCTGTCTCGGCAATCGGGTACATACCCATTGCTCCGGCAACCAGCGGAACGTTGTCGACGATGGAAGACAGCACCCCAATCGCTAAGTCGATCAGGAAGATATCACCAAGATGCTCGTCCAGGTATTGTGACAAAAGATGCAAGTGACCAGCCGATTGCAAAGCCGCAACAGCTGACAGAATTCCTAAGAAGAACAGGATTGTCGGTACGTCGACTTTGCGAAGTACGGCAGTAACACGCAGTTTATGCTTGATCTCGTCGTCCTTGTCTTTGTGCAGAATTTCAGAAACAACCCAAATGATACCCAGCGACAGCAACATTCCCATGTAAGGGGGAAGGTGAGTGGTTGTCTTGAAAACAGGTACAAACAAAAGGCCTGCGATACCCAATATGAGCATTAAAATTTGTTCCCCGGGAGTTGTTAACTCTTTTTCATCGTCTTCAACAACCGGTCTGTTTACTTCACCTTTCATGGTGAAACTCAGGATTGTCAATGGAACCGCCATACAAATAACACTTGGGATAAACACGCCCATCACGATCTTTGCCGCTGTGACTTGTCCACCGATCCACAACATGATGGTGGTCACATCTCCGATTGGAGACCACGCACCTCCGGCATTTGCAGCCAGTACAACCATACTTGCAAAGAACCAGCGTGTTTGCTTGTCGTCAATCAGTTTTCGTAACAGAGCAACCAGCACGATGGTGGTTGTCAGGTTATCCAAAAGCGCTGACATGAAGAACGTCAGGAAACTCAGAATCCACAACAGTTTTACTTTGTTTGTTGTCGTGATTCGATCGGTAATCGCTTTAAATCCATTGTGCTGGTCAACCATTTCAACAATGGTCATCGCACCCAGTAAAAAGAATAATATTTCAGCAATCTCCCCCAGGTGATGGATGATTTCAAACTCGACAATAAACTCGTGAGCTGATTCAATTGATAACCAGACATTGTGTTCGTGAGCAAATTTCTCCCAAGCAGGGCTGTAGCCTAACGAAAAAATGTCCTTGGCCCCAATGATGTAAACGACCCAGCACAGCGTACCAATTATCAGGGCAGAAGCTGCTTTGTCCACTTTAATCGGGTGTTCCAATGCGATGGCCAGGTAACCAAGCACGAACACGACAACCATTAATACAAACATACTTAACAGATTAGGTTAATTTTTCTAGATTTTGATTTTCAAAGATAGAAGAACCTCTGTTTTAAGCTATGATTTTAGGTATAAAAAAAACAGCGAAGAGTGATTTTTACGATCTATTGTTCAACACTATTCGGCTTTCTTTTTGCCGAACAGTCGCAAGAATTTTTGCCACAACTCTTCGAAGGTATCGTAACTTTCGCGATAGCTCAAGCCGATGCCTTGCTTGTAAGGCGAGGTGTCGTAGATGATGTTGTTATTGGAGTGATTGTATGCTTTCAACTGAAGTTTGCCGTTGTTGGTCAGTTTCACATTCACGTCGAAATCGCCAACAATGTTACTGTTGCTGTTATTGTAGGTACTACCGGTTTGATTGGCGTTGTTGCTGATGTTACCGTTAATCGTAACCCGGTCGTTGAAAATCTGCGTGCTCAAAGCCAACTCAATCTCGTCGTCGGTAATTTGGTTGCCCGGGCGGTAGTTGATACCAATGTCGAAATCGTTACTAATCTGCGACAGCCAATTGCTCAATTGGTTCGAGAAAAGTTCGCTGGCTGTTGTTCCAACCAGGTTTGGGTTCTGTGCCTCGTAGGTGCCCCGCAAATATTCGGGCGTGTAAAACTTACCCATTACAAGCAGCGATAGCATTTGCTTGTTCATGTCTTCTTCGGTGTTCATGTATTGCCGAACCTGCTCCCTGATTTGGTCTTCTGCGGTCGGAAATTCAATGTCGAATGCAATATTGGGGTTGCTGAGTTGATTTTTTAACGAGATTTTGCAGTTCACCGGGATGCGTTGATTAACGTCGATATTTTGATAGCTGTTTGCCAGCAAATCGTTCAAGGACGCTTTTAACTTGTAAACGGCATTCAGGTCAATGGTCGCATCGTACGGACTGCCGTTCCAGCGAATTTTTCCGCCGTTCTCGATATCGAATTTCTTATTGATGACGTTCTTCAGCGTAAACAGGTAGTCTCCCCGGTCGACGGTGTATTCGCCGTACATTTCGATATTGAAATCCGGGTCTATTTTCACCTGCAGTGTTCCGTTTCCTGTTGCCCGAATCATATCGCCAACCTGCGAGTTGTAGATCAATTGGAATCTCGCGTCCGGCGTGATGTTGACGTTGAAGTTCATGAAGACGGCCGATTTGTCCTGTGAACCGCGCACAAAAGACGGTTTTTCGGTCGTTGATTTGTGATCGACAAAGCGGATGAAGTCGTAAACTTCGGCTTCCTGCTGGTAATCGAGCGAAATATTCAGCGCTGTGTGACCGAGTGTCGTTGCCGAGCCGTCAATATTCACACGTTGCCCGTGACCGGTAATCCGTACGATACCATTGGCATAGGCTTTCCCGTAAAATTGCGCGTTTAAAGCAGGCGTCGTATTGATGATCTGGAGATTTCTTGAATTGACACTGAGGTTGTAATCCATATTCGAGAAGTTGTCGTGCCGGATTGATCCGTTGAAAACTCCCGTATTTCCTTCAAAATCGTTGATGGTGATGTTCGGGAAAATGATTGAATCGTTTCGGAACTTCACCGTATCGGTAAAATAATAGCCCACCTGTAAATACGTCAAAGCCAGACCAGCATTGGTCGCCAGCACATCACCATTCATTTCTATTTTATCCAGCCCGCCGGTTATTTTTACTTCGCCGGTCGCGTCACCGTGTATATTTTGGAAACTTCCGGCTAAAATAGGGCCGAGCAAACTTAACGAGAGTCCTTCCGCATCCAGCGTCAAATCCAGGCTGTCTTGCTCCGGGAAATAGCTGCCATAGCCGTATAGTGTTTGCCGCGAGTCATTGGAAACAATCAACTCTGTCTGGACAGCGTTGGACGCGCGATCCCATTTACTGAGTGCGCTGATATTGCCGACCTTCGTATCATTGTAGGTAAAATCATTCAATTTAATGTCCGAAAGGAAAAGCGGCCGCTCGTACATGTCAATCAGGCTGATTGATCCATCCATGGTACCGTTGAGCTTATTTCTGTCTCCGAGAAGTAAATTCAGGTTCTTCAGATCAATATTTTTCACCCGTAGTTCTAACTGGTCGTCGTGGTTTTTGGATGCGATGCCGTTGATGGCAATAAACTGTTGTCCGTTCGAGATCATCACATTGTCAAACTCAACCCGGCTCGAATCAATTGCCATTGCCGATGGGTGAACCTGCCAAAGCGTATCGGCGATATAGATTTTACTGGGGGCAATTTTTATATCGACATGGTTGGTTTGGTCTTTCCGTTTTGTGAAGGCCACTTTTCCCTCCAATTCACCGCTGTAAGTCAGAATATCGTAATTGTTCCATAGTAATTTAGTGTCCATTTCATCGTCGGCAGCTGATGCAAGAAGCGCCAGGTTGTACAATCGCTGACTGTCGCCAATCTGAAATTCTTCCATGCGGGTTTTCAGTTCAAGCTTATCGTTGGAATGAATCGACAGAGAATATCCCTTTACAACCATGTTGTTGAGCTGAACATTTTCAATCTCGGAGTATAAATCGATCCGGTGATTTATTTCGTCGAATTTGCCTGTGATATAACCGGGGCTGATGCGGAGTTTGGGATAGAATGTTTGCAGAACGGGCTCCAGATTCTTCATCTCAACATCGAAACTAAACTTGTTTAAGCCCGGTGTTTCCTGGATTTCCGCTGCGCTTGAGGGCAAATAATATTTCACCAGGTTTTCGATCGATTTTCCAAGCGACGCAAAAAGGTAGCTCCCCTCGATATCAGCATCAATGAAGTCTGATTTTATTTCCAGCCTGTTTGTCTCGGCTGCCGTGGTGTTTATTATTAAACTGTTCAGTAAAATCGTATCGTTTTCGTTGACGTATTTCCCGTCGTCGAATTTGATTGCTCCTTTGATATCGTCGATTTTACTTCCTGTGAAATTGGCATTGACGTGCATGGAAAGTTCCGACCGCTTGAAATACTTATCGAGTTGCAGTGCTACCAGGTCCGCTTTGTCCAGTTTCAATTCAAAATCGAAAAGCGAAGAGTCCGGATCCAGGTTCAGTTTACCATTGAAGGCACACTCCAGATTTTTATCGTGAATGTTCAGATCTCCTTCAAAACGATGTTCCTGAATCAAGCCGTCGAGCACAATGTTTTTGTACTTGTAGTTGTTGAATTGAATGCTGTCGATGGCTCCGACCACTGTTGCATTCATCGTATTTTTGTTCTGGTTGAATTGGCCGTCAATTTGCCCGCCGAAAGTTACCCGTCCCAGTTTTGAATTCTGCACAAAGCGCCCCAAGCGGAAATTGATGGTTTTAATATGTCCATTAACGTCCAGTAGGCCGTTGGATGCCGGACGGAAAGAAAGGTCCGTACGGATGCGTCCGAAATTCGAATTAATTGTTCCGTAAGCCACAAAATCACTCAGGAAGCCGGTGAAGTTACCGTTGTATTGAATGACGCCGGCCTCGTTCAGGGTTGACGAGATTTTAGGGTAGGGCGATTCCGAGCTGTTCGGCAGTCGGATTGCAGCAATATCTTTAAAGTCGAGGGTGGAATTCTTCAGATCGAGTTGGATGAATGTTTTTTCAAAATCAGGTAATCCGTTCACATAAAAGTCGCAATTAATTGCCGTCGAATTGCCGGTTTTAATTTGAAGATCCCGTGCCTTCAGTTCCGATATTTTTCCGAAAACGTGGCCCGAAATATCAATTTTCTGATCCATTCCCCTGATTTCTGGAACAACCGTTGCAACATCCTGCAAATCAATTTGCGATTGCTTCAAGTCCACATCGATATACGATTCCGTGAATTTGGAGCCATCCTTCATTTTGCTTTGGTCAAACACAACATCTGCCTGCGTGATCACCGAATTCGGTGTCAACACCTTCAAATTGCGCAGTTTGATCATTTTCCGGTACGATACAAATTCGGCACTCAGATTCGATAAACTAAAGCTCTTGGGATCGTTGAACTGCATTTCATTAATCCTGAAGTAAATTGAATCTTTTTCCAAATTCAGGTCTGATACCTCCAGGTGGATATTCTGCAAGTCGATTAAATGATAGTCCTGTTGATTAAAATAAGAATAACCAACCTTCGCCTGGTCAAACAAAAATGTCTCACAAGTGATATTCCAGCCCAGCGTATCGCGATCAGCTTTCGAACTGCGGAGACTGTCCAGCAGAAATCCATAGTTCGGAAAATGCTGCTCGTTGAGCGACAGAAAGACTTTCGTTCGCAATAAATTGACCGAAGACAGGTTGATATTGTGCTTTTTCAGGTTCAGATGATCGATTGTTGCGATCAAATTATCGATGTACAGAAGTGTATCCTGTTTTTGATCTTCGATGTACACTTCTTTTAAAATCAGCTTGTTGAAGAATGAAATATCAACGCTTTTGATACTGATGGTTGTATTGAATTTCTTGCTGAGCTGATTGGTAATTTGGCGGACAACAAAAGTTTGAACGGCGCTGGTTTGAAAGGCCAGGTAAATTATGAGTAATAACAACGCTAATACTCCCGTAAACCAAACTACTATTTTGACTGTTTTTTTAATACTTTTGTCCCCTTATTTAGACGCAAAATAAACTAAAATCAATGGATTTATTAAGTCCGGCGGCAAAGTTTTCCAGCGAAAAATGTACCAAAAAATCATGGAACAGAAAAAAGATATCATCATTCTCGGAATTGAATCGTCCTGTGACGATACATCGGCTGCCGTGTTGAAGAACGGTTATTTGTTATCGAACATCATTGCCAGCCAAAAGGTGCACGAAGCTTACGGTGGTGTGGTGCCAGAACTGGCTTCGCGGGCACATCAGCAAAATATTGTCCCGGTCGTTGATCAGGCTATTAAACAAGCCGGCATTGACCGAAAGGATATTTCAGCCGTTGCGTTTACTCGTGGCCCGGGCTTACTGGGTTCGTTGCTGGTTGGCACTTCGTTTGCAAAAGGTTATGCGTTAGCTGCCGGCGTTCCGATGATTGAAATCAACCACCTGCAAGGGCACGTTTTGGCTCACTTTCTGAAAGAAGATGGCGCTGAAAACCGTGAACCTAAATTTCCACACCTGTGCTTGTTGGTGAGTGGCGGTAATTCGCAGATTATTTTGGTGAAAGATCACCTGGAAATGGAAGTGATCGGCCAGACCATTGACGATGCTGCTGGCGAAGCTTTCGATAAATGTGCGAAAGTGATGGGAATGCCTTACCCGGGCGGACCATTGATCGACCGTTTGGCGAAAGAAGGAAATCCCGATGCATTCCAGTTTGCCAAGCCACAAATTAAGGATTTGGACTACAGTTTTAGTGGTCTGAAAACAAGTTTCCTCTACTTCCTGCGCGATCAGCTGAAGGAAAATGAAAATTTCATAGAGGAGAACAAACCGGATTTGTGTGCCTCGCTTCAACGGACGATTATCGAGATTTTGATGAAGAAACTCGTGAAGGCCTGCAAAGAGACCGGTATCCGCGAAGTGACCGTCGCTGGTGGTGTTTCGGCCAACTCTGGTTTGCAAAATGCCTTGCGCGAAGAGGCGGCAAAACGCAAATGGAACCTCTTTATTCCGAAATTTGCCTTTACAATGGACAACGCTGCGATGATTGCGATGACCGGCCATTACAAATACCTGAACAACGAGTTCGCCGAGATGGATGCCGTTCCTTTCGCGCGAATGAATATTCAGGAATAACTTCGCGTCATTAGTTGGTGTTAATTGTCATTCGGTAGTCATTTGGTTGACATTTGAGACACCGACCCATCTTTGGAATTTGGATTTTTCTAATTCGGAATTTCTACACCCTTGAGTAGCATGGAGAAAATACGTGTGGTTTTGGTGACCGGCTTTTTGGGAGCCGGGAAAACAACATTCATCAACGAAGTCATCAAAAAACACCAGCACCTGAAATTGGCACTGGTTGAGAACGAATTTGGCGAAAAATCAATCGACCAGGATTTGATTATCGGCATGCGTGCCGACAATATCTTCGATTTGAGCAATGGCTGTATTTGTTGTACCATATCCAACGAATTTTCGTTAACACTTTTGGATTTGGCAGACAAAGCCGGTGAGTTGGATTTTCTGCTGATTGAAACAACCGGAATTGCAGATTTGTCGAATGTGATCCGTCCGTTTTACGACGACGAAGATTTGCGCGAGCGGTATGAGCTGCAGGGGAGCGTTTGCCTGGTTGATGCCCGAAACTTCGAGGAGCAGCTTGCCGGAAACGAGCAACAAATGCAGGTCATTCTGAGTGACCTCCTCATCATTAATAAAACCAACGAAATTGAAGCGAAGACCCTGCCAGGCTTGGAGAGACAGCTGCTTGCTTATAACGGTTCGGCACTTGTGGAGCACACTAATTTCGGACTTCTGGAGGATTTTTCGCTCGCCGAATTCAGTGAGCGTGTAAAAGGAAAACTGGAACAAAAGTTATCGCAGCCGGTCATGTTTCGGGTAGTGGAATCCAAAAAATACAGCACATTCACCCATCAATTCCCTGGTTTTATCAATTTAGAGCGTTTTCAATACTGGTTTAACTACTATGCAGCGATTAATCAGCGGGAAATTTACCGAATCAAAGGTCTTTTGGTTACGCAGAATTCACCGTTTAAAACAATTGTGCAATCGGTAGGCGGGGCGGTGTCTTATGCCGAGGGATCATTTCTTGAGCCCGGCGAAGAGCCCGTAAATACACTGGTTTTTATCGGTAAGGATATTGACCACGAGCGTGTGGTTTACGAGCTGATGCACTACTTGGAAGGGAAGTAGGAAGTCAAAAGTGAAAAGTCGAAAGGCAAAAGGCAAAAGAAGCTGGCAGATTGCTCGGTAGTGTTATTAACAAATTTAAGAACTGCGTAGCTCTTTGAAATTTGGATTTTTTTGTTTGGGATTTTGTTCGTCTAATACCAGCCCATCAGTTGCATCAGAATAACTACCAGCACAGTTGTTAAAGCAGCCACTCCAATGGCAAGGCTGCTCATGGCAGCTTCTGTTTCACCCATTTCAATAGCTTTTGTGGTTCCCAAAGCGTGCGATGATGCACCAATACTCAAACCCTTAGCAACGGGATGTTTTATTCGTAGAAATTTTAATAGAAATGGCGCTATTGATGCACCGATAATTCCCGTAATTATAATCGAAATGATTGTGATTCCCTGAGTTGCGTTCAACATGTTACTGACAGCAATACCGATTGGCGTAGTAACGGAGTGGGGAACAAGCGATCGTTCAAGCATCTCATTTAAACCCAGTATCCGACTTAACCCAACAACTGATAGAATTGCAGACGCAACCCCGGTAATAATTCCACCCAAGATTGCGTATTTGTGTAATGCTAATAATTTACGCTGACGATACAAGGGCAATGCCAACACCACCGTGACAGGCCCCAGGAAAGCGTGAATAACGCTGCCACCTTTCATGTAGTGGTCATAGGGGATGTCCGCTAAAATAAGAATGCAGATAATAATAATAACTGAAAGCAAAAGTGGATTCAGCCAATTTTGACGGGTTCGATGTTTAGCCAGTGAAATCAGGTAAAAAAGGCCAACCGTCAATAAAATTCCGAACAGGTGTGTGTTAGTTATGCTTTCCATTCTTCTTTTCATTCAAATTGATGAATAACTGTGTCGCGAGGGCAGTCGCTGCCATTACCAATATTGTAGAGATCAGAATGACGATAAAACTTTCGAAATAAAAACCCTTTAACGCGTGGTAAGAAATCATCACACTTACACCAGCCGGGATAAAGAAAAATCCCATATTCTGGAGCATGAAGTCAGCTGTTTCGCGTATCTGACGTTCTTTCAGCACTCCGGTAAGCAACAAAATCAATAGCAATATCATCCCGGTAATTGGACCTGGCAGGGGAAAATGCAGGTACCTGCTTATTAAATCACCCCCTAAATTTATTGAGAGGATGATAAAAAGTTGTTTGAAAATTTTCATGTCGAATTGTAGAAAGTTTAGCCTTACTGGCCAAAGTTCTCGTAGGTGAACGGGCGGACGTCAATCAGATACATGCCGGCTGTTTTTGCAGCTTCCATACCCAGAACACCGTCTTCCAAAACCTGGCAATTTTCAGCTTTAATACCTAATAACTCGGCACACTTCAAAAATGTTTCCGGTTCCGGTTTGTGTTTGGTAACGTCGTCGGCGGTAACAATCGCATCGAAATATTTGGTCAGCCCCAACTTTTCGAGTTGCACTTCTGCACTGCGTCGACTGGCTCCGGTGCCGACAGCCATCGGGATTTTACCGTGATATTTCAACATTAAGTCGACAACCGGCTGGTGTGGTTTCAGCAATGACGCGTGATCCCAGAATGTTTCCTGTTTCATTTTCACGATTTCATTCGGATCAACTCCCTGCAAGTTGTTTTCGGCAATAACCCGCTCGGCAAAGCTAATTGTCGGCATGCCGGTCATTTCTTCTATGATTTTCTCGTTGAATGTGCAGTTATAGTGAGCGCATACTTTGTGCCAGGTGGCAATGTGAACCGGAAGCGAATCAGACAACGTCCCATCCAAATCAAAAATCAACGCTTCGGCTTTCGGGTGTTTTTCAAGTACCATAATGTCAAATTTGAGCGACAAAGGTAGAAAACTTCAGATTCCTGTGCCGAAAATGTGTTTTGGGTTAACCGGAAAGGTGAAAATCTTAAAATTTGCTTTAGAATAGCTGGTGAAACAACTGTTCGAGCCGTATTTCAATTGAAAAGGTTTGTTTAGAATTAAAATATTCCTAATTTTGCGCGACCTAAAAGATAGGTGTAAATTTTTAATGTTTAATAAATTAGATGTTTTATGAAAAACCAGTATGAAACCGTTTTCATTGCAACTCCCGTTTTATCTGACGTACAGATAAAGGAAGCGGTAAGTAAATTCAAAGACATCATCACCGAGAACGGTGGCGAAATTGTCAATGAAGAGGACTGGGGATTACGCAAATTAGCTTATCCCATTCAGAAAAAAAGCACTGGATTTTACCATTTATTCGAATTTAAGGCTGAGCCTGAAATGATCGAAAAATTGGAACTTCAGTACCGCCGCGACGAGCGTATTATTCGTTTCCTGACTTTCAAACAGGACAAATACGCTGCTGAGTATGCAGAGAAAAGAAGAAACAAAACTAAAACTGAAAAGGAGAACTAAGCTATGGCAAGTAATCAAGGTGAAATCCGTTACCTGACCCCGCCGTCAGTAGAAATTAAAAAGAAAAAATACTGCCGTTTCAAAAAGAACAAAATCAAGTATGTGGATTACAAAGATCCTGAGTTCTTGAAAAAGTTCCTGAATGAGCAAGGTCGTATTCTTCCTCGCCGTATTACCGGTACTTCATTGAAGTATCAACGTAAAGTGGCTAAAGCAGTAAAACGTGCTCGTCACTTGGCCCTGCTGCCCTATTTGACTGATATGTTGAAATAAGAAAAAGAAAGACAAAATGGAAATTATTTTATTACAAGATATTAATAATCTGGGGAGCAAAGACGATATCGTTAAAGTAAAAGATGGTTACGGACGTAACTACCTTATTCCTCAAAAAATGGCTATTGTAGCCAATGCATCAACCAAAAAAGTTTTGGCTGAAAACATCAAGCAACGTGCACACAAAGAAGCTAAATTGAAAGAAGAAGCTTTGGCACTGGCTGCTCAGTTGGAAGGCAAAACCGTAACTATTGGCGCTAAAACAAGCTCAAGCGGTAAAATCTTCGGTTCAGTGAACACCATTCAGTTGGCTGAAGCAATTGCAAAACTTGGCTTCGACATCGACCGCAAACAAATCCGTTTGGCAGGTGACAGCGTTAAAGAAGTTGGTTCATACACTGCAAAAATCAAATTGCACAGAGAAGTTCTGGTTGACTTCAACTTCGAAGTTGTTTCAGAATAATTAATTTTTTCAAACACACACAGACACACGTTTTTTTTCAAACAATAAAAGCCGTCAGCTTCACACACTGACGGCTTTCTTATTTTCATCCGTCTGCGTTTCGACAGAAATAAATCAGGCTTTCTTCTTTTCTGTACAGACCTTCTTTTGTATATTCGGTTTTCAAAACCGAAGAAGATGATCCAAACAATACAAACAGCTATTGCTTCATTCGGGATGTCGGGCCTGGTATTTCACGGCCCTTCGCTGAAAGCGAATCCCGGTTTCCAGATTAGCAAAATCCTCGAACGTTCCAAAAACTTATCAGCAGCCAATTGTCCGGAGGCTACAATTGTTCGGGATTTCAGCGAGATTCTGGACGATCAGTCCATCGAACTTGTGATCGTGAATACCCCCGATTATTTGCATTACGACATGTGCAAACAAGCTCTTTTGGCTGGTAAGCATGTGGTTGTTGAAAAGCCATTCACCCAAACCGTGGCGCAGGCCAATGAGCTTATTGCGTTGGCAAAAGAGAAAGGCTTAGTACTCACGGTTTACCAAAACCGGCGCTGGGACGGCGATTTTCTGACCGTTAAAAAATTGTTGGAGGAACAAGCTTTGGGGCGTTTGGTTGAGTTTGAATCGCACTTCGATCGGTACCGAAATTTCATTCAACCCGATACTTGGAAAGAAGAAGGAATTGATCGGGTAGGCGTACTTTATAATTTGGGCTCACACATGGTCGACCAGGTGTTGAACTTGTTTGGAATGCCCAAAGGCGTGACCGCTCATCTGGCTACCTTGCGGACCAATGGCCGCGTGCCTGATTATTATGATATTCGCTTACAGTACGACGTTTTTGCTGCTTTACTAAAGAGCTCCTATTTAGTTCGGGAACCGGGGCCACGGTACTCGCTTCACGGAACATTGGGCTCGTTTCAAAAATGGGGGATTGATCCGCAGGAAGAAGCGCTGAAAGCCGGAAAATTGCCTGGAGGACCGGATTGGGGAAAAGAGCCCCAGGATCTCTGGGGATTATTGCACACAGAAAAAGACGGACAGGTTATCCGCGAGCACACCGAGACAATTCCGGGAAACTATCCCATGTTCTACAAGAATCTGTATGAAGCCATCGTGAATGGTGCCGATTTGCTGGTGAAACCGGAAGAAAGCCGTGATTGTTTGAAAGTGCTCGAAGCTTGTTTGTTAAGCGATCGGGAGCAGCGTACTATTCTTTTGTAAGCTGCGAATCATCCAGTTCAATTTCCTTCAGAATGTTACGCTCTTTCACTTTGCCGGTGTACAGAACCACAGTGTAGTTCAGTTCCAGCGGTTCTCCCTGTTTTAGTTGAACCGGGTACCTGCCGGGGAAAACAGCATTTTGCATACTTTCTTTACTGCGTAAAATCCAGCTGTGGGTATTGATGGGATTGTTGGGATCGGCATAAATAATTACGCCACCCGCTCCGTTTCCGTTTCGGGCCATCGAGCCGCTAATATTGATGTAATCGCCGGCTTGAACGGGCGTATTTTCGGGTTGCACATTACCATGATTCGACCGGAATTGAACGTCAGCCGGCAACTTAATACGGGCTGAAAAACCACCGTAGCCTTTTTCATCCTGCGATCCTCCAAGCTTCAGGTTTTCGACCTGCGAAATCAGGCGAATGCGAAAGTGCATGATTCGGTAGTTTCCTTTTTGCTTGTGGAAAGTATAGGTTGTAATTTCCTTTAGGTAGGCCTCTTCGCCGTTTTTGTAAAGTGGCGAAGTCCAGAATGACGTAGTTTGCAACTCACCATCACCGCTTTTCAACCGTCTGAATTCAATACTTTTAACATCAACGGCGAAGTTTTTTAAGTCCCAGCCGTCGCTCACCTGCTGTTCGTCGATCAGGATTTGGTGCCATGCCCAAAAAATTCCCCGGTGATGCAGGTGATCGTCCGGTGCGTTTTCGGTAATGGTTGTCCCGTCGGGAAGCATAACGGGGTGCAGAAAGTTGTTCCGCTTTTCCGCTGCGTTAAACGACATGGGTTCTTTTTGGTAAAAGGCTACATTTTTTCCACCATCAATGATCCAAATGCCGCCTTGTTCTTTTTTTATACTGACTTGTGCCGAGATGGCTCCAAGTCCCACAAAATAGAGGAGTACGAGACTGGTAAGATTTTTTATCATATAGTTTTAGTCGTCAGTTTAAAGCTTTTTTGAGCTTTTGGTTTTCTTTCCTGAACAGGTTTACGCGCGTTGGTTAGGGAACACGCAAATCCTGCAATGCATGCATAGAATCGACCTAGCAGCGCATCTAAGATAAAAAATGTATATCAGACAGGATAAGTTTTTGTCAATTAATCTGCAAAAAATGTAATTACTGTAATCCCTTCTTAAAGTTGAAAATAGTGGACGGCTGAATTGGGTCTCCCGAACGGTAGTTCAAAAATATCTTTTTGATCAGTTTCGGATTCGGTACCTCGTGTTTCAGATCGAACATGAAATGGTTGAATCCTTCTTTTAAAAGCTGATTCTTATATTGAAAGAGGTTCACCGGTCGGTCGGGTGTCACAATGGTGATACCGTCCTTATTTTGCTTCGTATAGGTTTTGCTGAATTCATCCTTGAACTGATTCTTATCCTGTTCCAATTTAACCGGCATTCGCGAATAAAAGAGCTCGGGAGTGGTGTGTAGCAGTACAATTCCCTGTCTGTTTTGAAGCGCCTTCAGGTTCTCGAAATCATTTTCGATCGAATAGCAGAAGTGTTGTGCTCCTTCCGAATTCAAGAATTTAGAGGCTGCATCGTTGTAAACGTAAACCTGTTCGTTACAACTAAACCGACTCGACCGACTGATGAGTAATTGTTGCGAAAGATGGCTCAAAAAGAAATGCTGAATGCCGTTCTCTTCTGCTTTTCGGATTGCCTTTTGCCAGGCTTCAATTTGTCCTTCTGCAATGAATTTGGGGAGCTCGATCGCTAATTTCGCTTTATTTTTTTGAATGAATTTCTGGTCAAAGTTCAATTCTTCCAGCTGTTTTCTCCCAAGTGAAAGAATAATGCATTCGACCTCCTCGGCGCGGATAAACGGAAACCAGTCGGTATCATCAATCCGGATAAACAAGCTGCCTTGGGAGGTCGACTTGGTGCGAAAGGCCTGTTGCTGCAGTATTTTTGTTTTCTGCTGGAATGCCAGGCTAACCGTCGGAGCGGGTACTTTGGGCAGTCGGGAAGGGAAGGATTCCTGCCGCCGCCCAATCCAGTAGATTTCATCTCCTGACGAAATTCGCTCTTTGCCGGTCCAGGGGAGGCTGTAGCGGCCGTTTTCTTCCCAAAAGTCGTCCAGTTTCAGGTTGACCGTTTGATTGCTTTTGAGCAAACGGATGCGCAGGCGATCATTCGCCTGGAGTTCCTGTGCGCTGAAAAAAGTGATCTCCGATTTCGCTGCACGAATGACGTTTCCCATTAAAATACCGGTATTCGAATTTTCGGCGAGTGCCTCCGAGACATTTTGATCCAGGAAATAGCCCGTTTTTTCCCGCCCAAAGTCAAGTTGCAGCATCGCTTCTGCCTCGGCTTTTTGCTCGGGATGATCCAGAGCCAGACGATAGGCTGATGCGACCTGAAAAACGTAATCGGCCGACTTCATCCGACCTTCAATTTTGAGAGAATGGATTCCGGCTTTTTGCAGGCCGTCAAGGTTGTCCAGCTGTTGGTTGTCTTTCAGGTTGAACAGGTATTTCTGCTCCTGCTTATCGGTGTAAGCCATGCGGCAAGGTTGACTGCACATGCCCCGGTTAGCGCCACGTCCACCAATATAACTACTGAAAAAACACTGACCGGAAAAGCTGTAGCACAAAGCACCGTGAATAAAAACCTCGAGCTCGAGAACCGATTTTTGAGCGACATGCTCCAGTTCTGTCATGGTTAGCTCGCGAGCCATCACAACTCGTTGAAATCCGCATTTTGCGGCATGCTGTACCCCTACAGAGTTGTGGTTTCCCATTTGTGTGCTGGCGTGCAAGACAAGTTTTGGAAAGTATTGACGAGCCAGTGAAAACACACCCCAGTCCTGAACGATAATGGCATCAACGCCAACCTTTTCGAGATAAGCCATAAAGTCGAGCAATCGGGGCAATTCCTTTTGCTTGATAACGGTATTCAGGGTGATGTAGATTTTGACTTTGTTCTTGTGTGCTTCCTGCAGAATAGCCGGTAGCTGGTCTTCGCTGAAATTGTTGGCCCGAACTCGGGCATTAAATTGCTTCAACCCCATGTAAATGGCATCGGCGCCCCCCCGAATGGCTGCCCGAAACGAATCGACACTTCCTGCCGGAACCAATAATTCTGTTTTGTTGCTCGTCATCACAATAATTTGTGCAAAAATAGCATTAAAATACCAGCTTGTGAAAGGCTGTTTGTTGGCTGAGTATTTGAACGCAAAGCTTAAAAACTACCTAAAGGTGAATTGACGATTAAGGTGTGGTTATTTTGCAACATAATGTGAAGGCTCTGTCTCGTTCTTCTTTCATTTTGTGCGTTTAACGCGCTGTTTTTCGTGTTTTCTTATTTGGTATAACTATTGAATTTTAGTTCGAAATAGAAATAAATTGTGCAATTTCTGAACAAAATTGCGCAATTATCTATTATGTGTTTTATGTTGGTAAAGGTTCGGTCGACGGAATTTATTCAGATGATTTACGGCTTCAGAATGAGTTCCATTTTAGTCCGAATTAAATTAGATCAATTCTACAGGCCAGCATCTACGATTACACCCCAATTGGACTTTCAGTGTCTTTACTGATTAGTCTAATTTCTCAAATTGTAATAATATTGTAATCGAAATGGATTTTAAATCGGGAGGTAAGGGTCCTACGGAAGGACTTGATATGAAGACAAGGGAATTTGAAATAGACCTACTTAAAAAGGAAATTGATAAGTACAAAGCCAGAGTAGCCAAGCTTGAGCAACAGGCTGATAGGCTGAATAGTTCTCCGACTAATACGGAACCTGTGATGGAAGCGACGGAGTCTTTTACCTCACTCTATTGGGCTGATTTTACCGTTATGTATCAGGAGCTGAAAAAGCTAGAAGATGCGGGCATTGCTGATTTGGATCGTTATTTACTTGAGTTCCCGGCTAAAATTGAAGGACTCCTGAAAACAGTTTGCCTTACGCCTTGGAACAAAACCAAGAAGCTTCAAGCGGAGAATCTGGCTTACTTCTATAATCCGATCCTAACAGCCGAACTCATTGCACTGATGGTGCATTTGCAGCAAGAAGGAGAGGTTTTGAGTACGAAAGTATTCAGTCAAACCTGCGCAAATGAATTGTGGCAGATTGAATTGAATGCGGATTTAAATGGCCAGAGAGCGACAGGGTTGCAATATATTCGTGTTGTTGTAACTGACTTGAACGCGCATCTCGAAGAAAAACAGGCAGTCGCAGAAGGCCGACAACATCTTTCACGACTACTCAAGAATTTGCAAGGTTTTGTTTACCGGTGCCGTTATGATGACGACTATTCGACCTTATTTATTACAGATTCGGCTTATGATGTAACCGGTTTTTCAGCCAATGAGTTCTTGTATGATCCTACCGTAAGCTTCGCTAAAATAATACATCCCGACGATGTTGCTTATGTACGTTCCACGGTGGAGAAATCGTTGAAGAAAAGCACGAAATTCTATTTGGAATACCGCATCTTGACCAAGGAAAAGCAAGTGAAGTGGGTCGGTGAACACTGCATCGGCATTTTGGACGAAAGAGGTGAAGTTGTAGCGTTTGAAGGTTCAGTTCTCGATATCACGCAACGTAAGCAATCCGACATCTCTTTGCAGGAAACAGAAGAACGTTTTCATAATGTATTTGAGTTGAGCCCAACAGCAATCATACTTACCGACCTACACTCAGGGATTATATTGGCTGCTAACGAAGCTTTTGAACGGATCACCGGATGGGATAAGGCGTCCTATGCCGGTAAATCGAAAGAAGACCTGGATGTTTGGCATAACCCGGGAGATCGGGTTGTATTTATGAAGGAACTTCAGGCCCGTGGCCGGGTTGAAAACCACGAGTATAAGCTGGTAACCCGCTCCGGTGCAGTCAGGGTTATACTGATGTCTGCGTCCTTACTTAAAGAGCACAATCGTACTTTAGTAATGTCTGTATGGACAGATATTACGGCTCAAAAAGAGGTAGCTGAAGGGTTTAAAAAGGAACGAAATTTCCTTGACCGCATTATTGAAACCATTCCTGAATCCGTGTGGATTAAGGATAATAATGGTGTGTATATTAACTGTAACCGGCATTTGGAGCAGTACTTCGGAGTGCGTAAAGAAGATGTTATTGGCAAGACCGATTACGATTTTGCCAGGCTAAGTTTAGCCCGTGAATTTCGGATGAAAGACATGGCTGCAGTAAAGTCGGGTAAACCAATTAGGCACCAGGACTGGATTATTCATCCTGCCGATGGGCGAAATATTCTTTGGGAAACGATTAAAAGCCCGATGTACGATTCCGAAGGAAATTTGATTGGTCTGTTGGGCGTTTCCCGCGATATTACAGAAATGAAAAATGTTGAGCAGGAGCTCATCCGCGCGAAAAACCTCGCAGAAGAGGCCAGCCGGTTGAAGTCTGCTTTTTTGGCAACCATGTCGCACGAGCTTCGCACGCCGTTGAATGCCATCATTGGTTTTAGTGGTTTGATTGATGAAGAAATGCCCAAGGAGCAAATTATCGAGCTGGTTGGTATAGTCAACGATAGTGGCAATCACCTGCTGAGTATTATCGAAGATATCTTTGAAATAGCCTTGCTGCAGTCGAAAGGAGCAAATGTTGAACGCGAAGAATTCTCTTTGCTATCCTTGTGCGACAGCATGAAATATTACCTGGAGGCAGAAATCATTAAAAGCGAAAAAGGAAATCTGAATTTCAATGTGCAGGAGCCGGATCAGGACCGGAAGCTGCGGTTGTACACCGATAAAAACAAGGTGTTGCAGATATTGTCCAATTTGGTGAGCAATGCAGTTAAATACAGCGATGAAGGTTTGGTTTCGATGACCTTCCGGATTGAAGAGCAGGATATTGTTTTTTGTGTTGCCGATCAGGGAATTGGAATCGCGGAGGAGAAACAAAAGTTCATTTTCGAACGCTTCCGTCAGGCTGATGAATCGCATACCCGCGAATACGGCGGAGTGGGCCTGGGTTTAGCGATCTGTAAAGAAGTTGCCGAATTGTTAGATAGCGAAATCTGGGTAGAATCTGAACTGGGAGAAGGCGCGAAGTTCTTTTTTAGAATGCCGGGAGTAGTGTTGAAAAACTAGGATTTTGGGTTCAGTAGCTTTGTCTATTTTCGGAATACGACACGCAAATTTATCACAGATTCCTGCGGGTTGCCGTTAATTGTTTTTGCGCGCCAGGCGGGCCCTTCGCTTACAATCTGTGTGGCAAGTTCAACCAAATTAGGATCATTGTCATTTTTGCAACTAATGTCTTTGATTGAGCCATCCCATGCGATCGTTAATTCCAGTTTTACGACTACTTTTTGATTCGGCGAATCGGCTGGTAAAATCGCTTTTTCTTCCAGGTATTTCCGGTAAGCACGCATTCCATCAGCCGGATGTGCGTAGCGGATTTGTTCTTCGGTATCCGGTTTTGTTTGAACGCCATAGCCGATGGCCACAACTTCTTCCATAGCCAATTGATCCGATTCCATGCTGATAAGAACTGTAGAATCGCCGGGCTGGAATTCCTGCTCTTTCATGCCAATAAAACTGGCGACCAGCGGACTGTTGACCGAGTCGCTTAACAATAGTTGAAAATTGCCGTCCAGATCGGTGATCGTGCCGTTGCCGCTGTTCTGCTCAACAATCGTTACACCGGGAATCGGGAGGCTGTCATCTTTTACAATAACTCTTCCTTTAATTAAACGGAAACCTGTCGGTATGGAATCAGACTTCATCGGAATGAAGCTTCTCGTTGATCTTGCTTTTTTGGAAACAGAGCTCACGCCTCGAATGCGGATCACCTTGTTTTTGTCCTCTTCCTGTTGCTTCAATTCTTCTGATTTTTGGGATAAAGCTATTTGAACAGTCACGGGGCTATCTGCATCTTCCTCCTCTGAATCGACAAAATCAAGCATCTCAATTTCTTTTTCTGTTTTAGGGCTTGGCGCATTGTTTTCTGCTATCGTTACACTCGTGGAGGTGGCGGTATTGTTTTCAACTTTTGAATTTTTTGATTGGAAAGGCTCCGCTGAATCTTCAAGCAGAACAATTGCATTCATCTCCGTGTCCGCCGTATCTTCCGGTTCAGGGGCAACATTCTCAATATTTGGCCCTTTCCCCGGCTGTTCCAGTTTTGCTATTTCCTGTGATTCGGGTTTGTTTTGTACAAGAAAGAATAGTGTTCCGGCGGTTATTAACAGCAGGATGCTTGCAGCAGCATACCAAACACGTTTGGTAATCGATGATTTTTTTCGACCTATTTTTTGCTGCAAATTCAGGACGTCTCGTTCAAAAGTGCTCGGATCAACCTGTTCGTAGCCATCAAACGCCTCTGCCAGGAATGGATCTTTTTGCAGCTCGCGTTCAAAAGCATGGCGCTCTTGTTCGTTCATCCGGTTTTCCCGGTAGCGACGAAAGTCTTCGTGTCCAATATGTCTTTGATCCTTGCTCATTGTTTCGATTCCAAACAGATTTTCAGCATCCGCTTTCCGTTTTGGATATAACTTTTTACTTTTTGTTCTTCCAGTTCAAGGGCCGCAGAAATCTCGCGGTAGCTTTTATTTTCAAAATAAAACAACTCGATACAATCTTTTTGTTGCTGCTTCAACTTTTCAATACACGCTTTCAATGCTTCCTCGTTTCGCTTGTTCGGCTCATCGTCTATAGGATGCCATTCCTCTGCTTTTTCCATAAAATTAGCCAATTCTTGTTCGTCGGCCAGCGAACGCAATTGCCCTGTTTTTGCTTTACGAAGTTCCATCAAGCAATAGTTCTTCGATACAACATAAAGCCAGCTTTTAAATGATTTGATATCGTGTTTGGGGATTTCATCAACTAACTTTTCGAAAATCTGGATAACGGCATCTTTCGCATCTTCCCGGTTTTTAAAGTGCTTTAAACACAACCCGTACACCAGGTCCATGTAGCGCGCATACAAATCACCTAAAACGTCCAAATCCCCCGATTGGCGGAAGTCTTGGAGTAGTTGCCCGTCGGTGGGCTGTTTCTTTTTTAGGTGAAAAGGGTTTAGTTGCATGCGTTTGAATTCCTCTCAAAAATAAGAAAAAGGAATTTCCTGAAATTATTTTTATGGAATTTGTTGAATCGGTGCATCCTACAGGTGAAATAAATCTTAAAACGAATTGTCATGAAAAATTTTGCCTTGTTTTTACTGATCAGCCTGGTATTTCCGACCCTGATTCCGGCTCGGGAAATCACCGGCGTTGTTACCGATGAAAGTGGTGCCGTATTACCCGGTGTAAATGTAACGGTTGAAAATAGCCCCCGTGGTACGCTAACCGATGTCAATGGATTTTATAAGATCCAGTTACAACCGGAAGACAAAGTGTTGGTCTTTTCGTTTATCGGGATGGACACGGAAAAGGTGAAGATCAAAGACCAAAGTCGGATTGATGTTGTGTTAAAAGTTAGTGCATTAGAAATGGAAGAATGCATTGTTGTTGGTTATGGAATAAGTTCAGAAAGAAGAACAAAAGCTGCCAGTCAATCAATACGTATTCGAGGTATGAGTACGAAGCAATGTTTAAATTTTACCGACACGGAATGGGATACCGAAAATTATGCAACGGTTCATGAAAACGGCTTTAAAGAGGTGTCTGTTAACCCGCTCTCTACTTTTTCGATTGACGTGGATAATGCGTCGTATTCGAATGTGCGCCGGTACTTGAATCAGGGACAGTTGCCTCCCAAAGACGCCGTTCGTGTGGAAGAAATGATCAACTATTTTTCGTATGACTATCCGGAACCGGAGGGTGAGCATCCGTTCAGTGTCACCACCGAATTGGGGACATGTCCATGGAATTCGGATAATTACCTCATGCGAGTTGGGCTGAAAGGAAAAAGTATTGATAAATCGGATTTGCCGCCGTCCAATTTGGTATTTCTAATTGACGTGTCGGGATCCATGACGCCGGAAAACAAACTACCTCTGCTAAAAAAAGCGTTCGCGTTGCTGGTGAATGAATTAAGACAGGAGGACCGGGTGGCAATTGTTGTCTATGCCGGCGCGGCAGGGAAAGTGCTCGATTCAACCCCCGGGAATAAAAAAGAAAAAATCCTTGAAGCGTTGGACAACTTGCAGGCAGGAGGTTCTACTGCAGGCGGTGCCGGATTGAAGCTAGCTTATCGCATTGCTCGAGAAAATTTCATCCAAGACGGTAATAATCGCATTATTCTGGCTACTGATGGTGATTTCAATGTCGGTGTGTCGAGCACTTCTGAAATGGAACGTTTAGTCGAGCAGGAGCGGGAGAGTGGCATTTTCATGTCGGTTCTTGGCTTCGGTATGGGGAACATTAAAGACGATAAAATGGAAACGATCGCCGATAAGGGAAACGGCAACTATTCGTATATCGACAACATTCAGGAGGCTCGTAAAGTGCTGGTTTCCGAATTTGGAGGTACCTTATTCACCATTGCCAAAGATGTCAAGTTTCAGCTCGAATTCAATTCGCAACAAGTGCAGCAGTATCGTTTGGTTGGTTACGAAAACCGCTTGTTGAATGATGAAGATTTTAACGATGATACCAAAGATGCCGGCGAAATGGGAGCGGGGCACACCGTAACGGCTTTGTACGAGATTGTTCCTGCCGGTAAAAAGGATCAAAAGCCTTCGGTTGATCCGTTGAAATATAGCACGTCAGTTCCAGTCAGCGGGGATTATGCAGAGGAGTTGCTGACGATTAAATTACGTTACAAAGATCCGGATGGCAAAAAAAGCAAATTGTTGGAACAAGCGGTGGAAAACAAGCTGAACACAGAGAATTCAGTGGATTTCAATTTTGCTGCTTCGGTCGCTTCGTTTGGGATGTGGCTTCGTGACTCGGACTACAAAGGAACCACTTCGGCTGATCAAATACTGAAACTGGCCAAAGCCGGTCGCGGAAATGATTACGAAGGTTACCGGTCCGAATTTGTCCGATTGGTACGAACCGTTGAAGATTTGGACTTGCTAAGTAAAAAATAGTGCAGTATCATCCTGTGATTAAATAACAGGTGATAAAGGGGAGTTGGAGCGCCTTTGTGGTGGCCTTGATTCCCCTTTTCGCAACTTTTACTATGTTTGAAAAACAAACAAGCAAGTTATGATTCGACAAAAAGAAATAAGCCTGCCCGCTATGCGACGCGGCTACCACCTGATTACCCGTGAAATTGAAGCTCAACTGCCCGATTTGCCCGATGCCGGATTGTTGCACATTTTAGTTAAGCATACCTCTGCCGGAATTTCGCTGAATGAGAATGCCGATCCGTCAGTTCGACACGATTTTGAATCGTTTATGAATGTGATGATTCCGGAAAATCATCGGGTTTACACACATACTTACGAGGGAAGTGATGATATGCCGGCTCATCTGAAATCGTCGGTTATTGGGGCCGAAATCACCATTCCAATTACCCGTGGAAGGCTGAATTTGGGAACATGGCAGGGCATCTACTTTTGCGAATTTCGCGATTACGGCGGATCCCGAAGGCTTGTGTTGACGGTGTATTCGTGAGGGCATGGTGCAAAGAGCAGGGGGCTTGGGGCGAAGAAGTAGGAGAGTGAGAGTGTGTGACGGTGTGAAGATGAGCGAAAAGCAGGGCTCGAACTCTCTCATCTTCTCAGTGCTCTTCCTCTAGCTCCTTAAATCGCTCGGGCTCACCCCGGTTTTACTTTTAAAAATGCGACTGAAATAGTGAATCGACTGAAAGCCCAGCTCAAAGCTAATCTCCTTCACACTTTTGTCGGTTGACAGCAACAGTTCTTTTGCGCGCATAATCTTTAGCTCCAAATAATATTGGTGCGGTGCCACACCCGTGTAGCTTTTAAACATTTTCCGGAAGTAGGAATAGCCAATATGATAATGATCGGCAAGTTCTTTCAAATCGATACTCGTGTTGATCGCCGCACGCATTTTAAACCGGCTTTCTTCAATAATTGTGGCAATTCGCTTTCCAGTAAACTCCTTTTGCATTTCAAAAGACAGCAGGTATCCCAGTAGTTTAACGATCATGCCGGAGGCAATTTGCTGGTATCCGGGTTTTTCTTCTTTCGCTAAATCAAAAATTTTCAGGTAGGTGTCCAACACTTCCTCGTGCATTCCGATTTGGATAACCGGCAGTTCGGCAGAAAAGAGCGGATGAGCTAAAAATTGTGCTGCAATAGTCCCGTTAAAACCAATGTATTGCTCTTTCCAGCCGGTTTTTTGAAGCGGTCGGTAGCGGTGCCAAACGTTTGGCGAAATCAGAAGCACACTGCCGGGCTTAATTTGGTATTTTCCGGTCCGAGTTTCCAAAATTCCTTTCCCTTCAGTAATGTAGTTTATCTGGTACTCATTGAGCAAACGGCCTTGATCCCAGTTGAAGTGATAGCCAGTTGGGTGGGCTGGAGAGGGATATGGGCTAAATGGTTGAACATGTGAATATCCGGAAACATTCAGATAAATTCCCCAGTCTTTATCCCGCTCTCCCGGAGTTAGGTATTTAAGAAAATCGGCCATCCTTATCTTGTGTCAAAAAGTGCAACTATTTTGCCAATTTGTGTATTGACGATCGCACTTGATCCGTTTATTTTTGTGTCCAGCTTATGAATAAAAATCAATCTCAAAAATAAACAATATTCAATTTAAACCTGATTAATCTACTGAACTATGCAAGCTATTTTAGGAATTATCTTTCACTCTCTTGGAGGTGCTTCTTCTGGAAGCTGGTACATGCCATATAATGTCGTAAAAAAGTGGCGTTGGGAAATCTACTGGATTGTAGGTGGACTTTTCTCCTGGTTGATTATGCCATTTATCGCGGTCCTTTTAACAACTCCGGGCTGGCAGAACATTTTAGCCGAAGCAGATTCTTCTGTTATTGGAACAACTTACACACTTGGTGTTTTGTGGGGAATCGGAGGTCTTACCTACGGTTTGGGTATTCGTTACCTGGGAATGTCGCTTGGTAACTCGGTGTTACTTGGGATCACGTCTTTGGTTGGATCTTTAGGTTTACCAATTCTTCGAAATATTGGACACCTGTATGAAGTTTTACCGGAAGGGGACTCTTTAACAGATATGTTAGCAACCGACAGCGGACGCGTAATTTTGTTTGGTATCCTGGTGTTGATGGTGGGTATCGTTCTTTGCGGTAAGGCTGGTTTGATGAAAGATAAAGATCTTGTTGGTCATAAAGACGGCGTTAACACCGAATTTAAATTGACCAAAGGTTTAATCATTGCCGGTGTTTCGGGTATCTTAAGTGCCTTTTTCAGTTTCGGAATCGATGCTGGTAAACGGATGGGAGAAGCTGTTCGCGAAATTGCAGTGTCGAATAACTTCCCTTTTGTAAGCGATGGTACTTACCTGTTCGAGAACAATATTATCTTCCTGGTTATTCTTTGGGGTGGATTGACCACTAACTTAATCTGGTCAGTGGCGCTTATCCTTAAAAATAAAACAGGAGGCGATTTTGTAGATTCATCGTCGCCACTGCTGAAAAACTACCTGTTGTGTGCATTAGCCGGAACAACCTGGTTCCTTCAGTTCTTCTTCTACGGAATGGGCGAAACTAAAATTGGTAACGGAGCGAGCTCATGGATTTTGCACATGTCGACAATTATTTTGACTGCCAACTTCTGGGGTTTCTATCGCAAAGAATGGGCTGACGTTTCCAGTAAAACACGTACAACCATTTTCCTTGGAATTGGTCTGATCTTATTATCCATCATCATTATGGGTATTGCCAAAAGCGACTTCTTAAACTAAAAATACGTATAAAATGAATCGCTTAGCATTCAAAATGTACCTGAACGAAGGGCAAAAAGAAGAATACAAAAAACGTCACGACGAGATCTGGCCTGAGTTGAAAAAGCTTTTGAAAGACGCCGGCGTGAGCGAATACTCCATATTTCTGGACGAAGAAACCAATATCCTTTTTGCTTTTCAAAAGGTTAGCGGTGACGGAGGATCGCAGGATTTGGGAAAAACCGAAATTGTGCAAAAGTGGTGGGCTTTTATGGCCGACGTCATGAAAACCAATCCCGACAATTCGCCGGTGAGCGTCCAATTGGATGAAGTTTTCTACATGGAATAAGGAGAACAAAAACAGAATAATATAAAATCTAATATCTATAAAAATGAGTAAGACAGAATTGATCAAAAAAGCTTATGAAATAGCTAAAGAACAATATGCTGCACTAGGCGTGGATACTGACGCTGCAATGAAAAAAATGAGCGAATTAGCAATTTCGCTGCACTGCTGGCAAACGGATGACGTGTCGGGTACCGAAAATCCTGATGGTCAATTGTCGGGCGGTATTCAAGCCACCGGTAACTATCCGGGCAAAGCACGTGATATCAACGAAATTTTGGCCGACCTGGAGAAAGTAATGTCTTTGCTTCCGGGTAAGCAACGTATAAATGTACACGCTTTATATGGCGATTTCACAAAAGGAATGGTAGATCGTGACGCGATCAGCGTTGAGCAATTCCAAGGATGGATCGACTGGTGTAAGAAAATGGGAATCGGCATGGACTTCAACGGCTCATTCTTTTCTCACCCAAAAGCCGACAGCGGTTTTACCTTGTCATCAAAAAACGAAGAAATTCGCAAGTTTTGGGTAGAACACCTGAAACGTTCTCGCGAAATCGCGAACGAAATCGGTAAACAATTGGGCTCTCCTTGTGTGTTGAACACCTGGATTCCTGATGGATCAAAAGACACTCCTGTTGACCGTAACGGCATGCGTGCGCAGTTGACAAAATCATTGGACGAAGGTTTTGCAACGGAGTACCCGAAAGAAAACATGAAAGATGCTGTTGAAAGTAAAGTGTTTGGTATTGGTGCCGAATCGATGACAGTAGGTTCTCATGATTACTATTTGGGCTATGCCATCAAGAATAACAAAATGATTTGTTTGGACAACGGTCACTTCCACCCAACAGAGGTTGTTGGTGACAAGATTTCTTCTTGTCTTCAATTTGTTGACGAAGTATTGTTGCACGTAACCCGTCCGATTCGTTGGGACTCTGACCACGTTGTGACTCTGAACGAAGAAATTCAGTTGATTGCTTCAGAAATCGTTCGTAACGACTTTATGAGTCGTGTCAACGTTGGTTTGGACTTCTTCGACGCTTCAATCAACCGGATTGGTGCTTACGTGGTTGGTACACGTGCTGCTCAAAAAGCGTTCCTGATTGCGATGTTGGAGCCGACTAAAGCATTGGTTGAGTTGGAAGAAGCTGGTCAGAACTTCGAACGTTTGGCGATGCTGGAAGAACTGAAAACAATGCCTTTCGCTGCTGTATGGGATTACTACTGTCTGCAGGAAGGTGTTCCGACAGGAGCTGATTACATCGCTGAAATTCAGCAATACGAAAAAGACGTTTTAAGTCAAAGATAATTACATGTTTAATGGAAAATTACCGGTTCTGAAATGAACCGGTAATTTTTGTTTTGCTCTTTTATAAAATCAGGCTAAAGCCCGCAAACTAACCATGAAAGAAGTTATTGCCGTATTCGATATTGGAAAAACCAACAAGAAAGTATTACTGTTCGACCAGTCGTTGAAACTGGTTTTCCAGCACGAACAGAAGTTTACATGTTGCGCCGACGAAGATGAGTTTGAGTGCGACGATATTGACCGGATTACCGATTGGATTAAAACTGAATTGACAACCATCGCGAAAGCCGGTGAGTACGATCTGAAGGCTGTTAACTTTTCAACTTACGGTGCTTCGCTGATGTTCCTGGATGCGCAGGGGGAGCGATTGACACCTGTGTACAACTATTTGAAGGAAGTTCCTTCATCAATCACCGAAAACTTATTTGCAAACTACGGTGGTAAAGACGAGTTCTGCCGTCGTACAGCTAGCCCGGCGTTAGGCTTGTTGCTGAATTCCGGTATTCAAATCCTGTGGTTGAAACAGGAAAAGCCGGACCTGTTCGCGAAGACAGCATCAATCCTGCACTTTCCGCAATATTTAGCTTATACTTTGAATGGAAAAGTAGTTTCTGAGCCGACATCAATCGGGTGCCACACTTTCATGTGGGACTACGATAGCATGGCTTACCATCCCTGGATTGGGGATCACAAAATTGAATTACCACAACCGGTAACCAACGACGTTGTTTTCGAAAGTGAAATTGGCGGAAAAAATGTGTTGGTAGGAACCGGGATTCACGATAGTTCTTCTTCACTCGTGCCTTATTTAAAAGGAAGTGAAGAACCGTTTATTTTGGTTTCAACCGGAACCTGGTGCATCACCATGAATCCGTTCAACAGCGAGCCTTTAACGGCTGACCAGTTGGAACAGGATTGCCTCTGTTTCCTTAGCCCGGACAAACAGCAAGTAAAATCTTCACGCCTGTTTATGGGGCACTTCCACGAAGTGTGGGCCGAAAAACTGGCGACACATTTCAAAACCGAAGGTTCCTATTTCAAGTATGTGAAATGTGATGAAAGCCTGTTGGTAAAACAAGAAGAAACGTTTGGCTCAACTTCCGTTTTCTTCCCAGCCGGGAAAGAAAGCTTCGAAGATGGCTTGAAGTCGGTTGATCTGAGCATTTTCGCCAGCTACGAAGAGGCTTACACGAAACTGATGATCGACTTAACAAACCTTTGTATTACTGCAATTAACCTGGTTATCCCCGAAAACGATTCAACCAGCAAACTGTATATCTCCGGTGGTTTCGCCCGTAACCCGATCTACATTCACTTATTGAAAGAATATTTCACTCAAAAAGAAATTATTAC
Organism: Mangrovibacterium diazotrophicum; assembly: GCF_003610535.1. Taxonomy (NCBI): domain Bacteria; kingdom Pseudomonadati; phylum Bacteroidota; class Bacteroidia; order Marinilabiliales; family Prolixibacteraceae; genus Mangrovibacterium; species Mangrovibacterium diazotrophicum. The sequence continues at coordinate 303,133 of NZ_RAPN01000001.1, forward strand.
ATCCGAGATTGACAATGCCAGTGCATTGGGTGCCGCCTTGGTGGTGGCCGATGTGGTTGGATTCAAGCCGGAAATTAAATTGGCTTTAGATTAACACACTATAAAATCAACAAATTAAAAACAAATGGAAACTGCAAAACGCATTTATTTACCTCCTTTGAGCTTGGTTGGCCCGAATGCCTTGCAAGAACTGAAAGAGGATCTTAAAACGAGTTCATACAAACAAGTTTTATTTGTAACCGACCCGATGTTGGTGCAAATTGGCTTGGCAGCAAAAGTTGAAGAAATCCTGAAAGAAGCAGGTTTGAAATACTTGATTTTCGACCAGGTAAAACAAAACCCGACTGTCTCGAATGTTAACGAAGGCTTAAAGGTTTATCAAGATAACAATTGCGACGCTATCGTAACTTTGGGGGGTGGTTCACCTCAGGACTGCGGTAAAGCAATTGCTATTCTGGCAACAAACGGTGGCGACATCGAATCTTATGAAGGTATTCACAAATCAGCTAAAAAATCGGCTCCGTTGATCGCAATTAACACAACGGCCGGAACAGCCAGCGAAATCACCATCAACTACGTAATTACTGACGAAAAACGGAAAGTGAAAATGGTGATGGTTGACAAAAACTGTTTGGTTGACATCGCTGTTAACGACCCAGTTTTGATGGTGAACATGCCGAAAGGCTTGACCGCTGCAACCGGTATGGATGCATTGACTCACGCTGTTGAAGCTTATGTAACTGCCGGTGCTTACGATTGGTCGGATACCCTGGCTTTAAAAGCAATCAAATTGATTGGTGAAAGTTTGCGTGACGCTGTTGCCGACGGGCAAAACATGGAAGCCCGCAACAAAATGGCCTGGGGCCAATTCATCGCCGGACAAGCTTTTTCAAACTGTGGTTTAGGTTACGTACACTCCATGGCTCACCAGCTGGGCGCTGTTTACGATTTACCTCACGGTGTTTGTAACGCAGTTCTTCTTCCTTACGTTGAAGAGTTTAATGCTCCGGTTTGCGGCGATAAATTCCGCGATGTTGCTGAAGCTTTAGGTGTTGACACAACAGGTATGTCGACTGAAGAAGCCAATAACGCAGCGATTGGTGCCATCAAAAAATTATCTGCTCATGTTGGTATTCCAACAGGTTTGAAAGAATTGGGTGCTAAACCTGAAGATTTCGAAACAATGGCGAAAAAGGCATTGGCTGACGTTTGTACCGGCGGAAATCCCCGCTCGGTGAATTTGGAAGAAACTGTGAAAATTTACGAAGCAGCTTATTAATATTCCATATAAATTTAGTTAGAAATGAGAAAATTAGACACCAAATTGATGCATCCGCGTGATCAGATCACGATGATCATTGATAAGATTTACCGCAGTGGTTTGACAACTACTTCTGGGGGTAACATTTCAATTATCGATGAAAACGGAGACATCTGGGTTACTCCTTCTGCAATTGACAAGGGAACTTTGCGTGCATCTGATATCGTATGTGTACGTAAAGATGGTACGATTGATGGTCGTCACAAACCGTCTTCTGAATTCCCTTTCCATAAAGCGATTTATGAATGCCGCCCTGAAATTAAAGCGGTTATTCACGCTCACCCGCCGGCACTGGTATCCCTCAGTATCGTGCGTCAAATTCCAAACACCAACATCATCCCGCAAGCCAAATACATCTGTGGCGATATCGGTTATGCTGATTACGCCTTGCCGGGTAGTGATGAGTTGGGTGATGTGATTGCCAAAGAATTTGAAAAAGGATTCAACGGTGTAATCATGGAAAACCACGGAACTGTAGTTGGTGGTACCGACATGGTTGACGCTTACCAACGTTTCGAAACGCTGGAGTTCTGCTGTCGCACCATCATCTACGGTAGCCAAATTGGTACGCCAAACTATTTGTCAGACGAGCAAATTGAAGAGTTTGAATCTCAAATTCCTCGTTTGTTGCCTGAAATGGACGCTGTAGAGCATCCTTCTGACGAACGTGCAATTCGCGAAGACATCTGTAAAATCGTTCACCGTGCCTGCGATCAAGGTTTGATGATCAGCTCATACGGAACAGTTTCTGTGCGCTGGAGAGGCGACGACTTCCTGATCACTCCTCCGCAAGTTTCTCGTTGGGATATCCAACACGAAGACATTGTACAAATTAAAGGTGGAAAACGCGAGCCGGGAAAAGTTCCAAGCCGTTCAACCTGGTTGCACCAGGAAATCTACAAGCGCAACCCGCACATCAACTCAATTATTTTGACACAGACACCTTATTTGATGGCGTACAGTGTTACCAATGAAAAGTTGGATGTTCGTACAATTCCGGAAAGCTGGATCTTCCTGCAAGATATTCCAAACATGCCGTTTGGTTCTCACTTCGCAGGCGAGGAAGGTATTTTGAATACCATTTCAAAAGACACTCCGGCTGTGTTGGTAAACAACGATTCAGTAATCGTTACCGGCGACAAGTTGCTGGGAACTTTCGATAAATTGGAAGTAGCCGAATTTAGCGCGAAATCACTGGTGATGGGTGCTTCATTGGGTAAACTTGTTCCAATTAACGACGAACAAGTTGAAGACCTTCGCAAGAAATTCTTAAGCTAGTAAGCTTAGTAAATACAGGGTTAGATTAATTATGAAGCAGGTCGGCGTTTTGTCGGCTTGCTTTTTTTTATGCCTTAACTAATCGAGCCTCGTACTTTCGGATATATTGGGTGAAAAACAGCGACAGGCTAACGATGAAAGCTCCTGCCAGAAACGGGATCCGCCAGTCGATTGTCCACAATATACCGCCAATAGCCGGCAAAACGACGGCCGAGATGTGATTGATGGTGAAGCCTACAGCCATGGAAGGAGCGATGTCCTTCGGTTCGGCGTATTTTCGGAAGAAGCTGTTGATTGCGATTGAAAAGCTGAAAAACAGGTTGTCAACAAGGTACAGACCGGTTGCAAAGTTCCGGTTTTCCACAAGCGCATAGCCCAGAAACACGAGCAACAAACTTCCGTACTCGATGCTCAGCATGGTGCGTTCTCCAAATTTGTTAATGGCTTTGCCAACATAGGGACTTAGAAAATAAGTGATGATATTGTTGGCGACAAACAGCGTTGTGATGTGCCCAACTGAGAAATGGTATTTTTCAACCAGGATAAACACGGCAAAAACAACGAAAATCTGCCGGCGTGCACCACTTAGAAAGTTCAGTGTATAGAACAACCAGTATTTTTTCTTCAGAATTAATTTCTTGTGTTGCGGTGGGAGAGTTTCGTCAACCGGATTGCGGGTAAGTGCATAGGCGCCCAACACGACCACAATAGCTCCGATGATATAGAAGATTGAATGTAGCTCCAGTTGCTTCGAAATAATCCAGATAAAAGCGCCAACGCAGACATTTGTTAATGCTCCAAAACTTTTCAGTTTGGCCAGTACCTGAGGCACGCGATCGCCCTGGAAATACTGCAAACTTAGTGATTGGTTGCAGGTTTCGAAAAAGTGAAAGCCAACCGACATGATCACAATCGTCATCAGCAAGCCACCAAAACTAGGGAACATTCCGGTCAGAAATACGCCAACTCCCAAAAGCATGACAGACAGCGCGGCAAACCGGTGTTCGACAAAAATAAGCAGCAAGTAAACCACAAAGAAGGTCAGGAAACCGGGAATTTCGCGGACAGATTGGATGATACCGATTTGAACGGAATTGACGCCAACCACATCGACCGCAAAATTATTGAAAAGTGTTCGCCAGCCCTGGAAGCCCAATGCAGAGGCAACAACCAGCAGGATCAAGTATTTGTACATCGGGTTTTCCCGATAACTTTTGTATGGAGTCATTTGAATTGCTTAAGAAAAGCAAACATAACAAAAGACTTCCCAGGTGAGATCACAACTGGGTGATTTGGAAGAAAGCTTCACTTAATGGAAATATTTATCCTCAAAGAAAAAACTGCGGCTCTTTTCTTTGCGCGCAATTCTTAAAGAGTCGTTCGCGAATTGTTTGAATAATTTCCACATCGAACGTGCGCGCTTGTTCCGGACATTGCTTAACGCAGGCACAGCACCAAATGCATTTCTCAGCATCGGTAAAAACGTTCCTGTTCACCGTTATGGCACCTGTCGGGCAACATTCGGCGCAGGCTCCGCATAAGGTGCAGTTGGAGCTATTGGTTTCGGGTGCAAGGGCTGGTCGTTGTTTGCGCTCTACAAAAGGTCGATTACCTGGTAGCTGCTTGAGTGCGAATAGGTGATCACGATTAGCGGTTTCCATTTTTACTTTGATCTGGCTCGAGAATGCGTGAATTTGCAGCAGATCATTAGCATCAGGCCGATTGGCTGCAATCGGCTTTTGAGCAGTAGAGTACGAATGTTCTCCGATAAAAGCAGCCGCAGCAATAACCTGAAAATTTGCTTTTTGCGCAAGCTCAGCCAGCTCAAGCAACGCGTCGTCGAACTCCCGGTTCCCGTAAACAACAAGCACGATTGCTTTTGAGCTTTTTCCATCGATATTCAGAAAACGAACGACCGCATCGAGCGGCAAGCGCCCCGAATAGACGGGCATGCCTATAATCGAGATCGAATCTGCGTTAAATTGATCGGTGTTGATCTCAAAATCCGACTTCGTCAAGTTAATCTGATTGACAAGGTTTGAACAGAGATCGTTAGCCAGCGTGTTTGCTATCGTTTTTGTGGTGTGAGTTGGCGAAAAGTAGATGCTGTTTATTGATTCCATAGCATTTGAAAATTAAATCCGGCAGCCTTCAAATTTATAAAAATGAATTTGAGATTGCCGGAGTTTCTCCCCAATAATCATTTGTTGACTATTTTTCTTTTTCGAACGGCCAGCCGGCAATTCCACCTTCCATCACTTTCACGTTGGTGTAGCCATGTGCCTTTATTAGCATCGCTGCTTCGTAGCCGCGCAGGGATATTTTACAATAGGTAACGATCGTTTTGTTTTTGTCGGCGGGAAGTTCGTTGATGCGTTTCCTGAGAACGCCCAGTGGAATCAGTGTTTCACCAACGCCAAGACGGGTTTGTTCGTATTCGTCGGCTCCCCGAACATCGAGAATATAGAGGTCTTCGCCGCTATCGAGCATTGTTTTCAGATCGAGCGCCGAGATGCCATCAAACAGACCGTGCATCTTGTTTTGAAGGATATGAGCCGTTGCGATACTGTGGTCGATTGCCAGTGAAAAGGGTGGTGCGTACGGCAGATCGGCATTCACCATGTCGTCAACCGTTAATTTTCCTTTGATTGCTGTTGCCCAAATGGCTAGTTGTTTGCTCACATCGCCCGGACCAAGGCATTGCGCACCCAGAATTCGCCCGGTTTTCTGTTCTGCAACCAGCTTGGTGAACAGCAGTTTACCATCCATAAAGCCCGGTTTGTCGGGGCTGGCATTGACCGCTTTTACATAGTCAATGTCAGCATCAATCGCTTTGGCTTCCGATAAGCCGGTGATTCCTACGCCGTAATCAAATATCTTACAAACTCCGGTCTGGATCGTTCCCGGAAAAGTCGCTACGTTTCCTTTGATGATGTTTTCGCCGGCTGCACGACCTTCCAGGTTCGCCAGGTCGCCGTAAGGGGCTAAAACATTTTTGCCGGTAATCAGGTTGGGAATTTCGCAGCAGTCGCCGGCAGCGTAAATATCAGGGTCGCTGGTTTGCATGTACTCGTTGACAATGATGCCTCCAAGCTTGCCAATTTCCAGCCCGGCGGCTTTCGCTAAATCAACACGGGGACGTACGCCGATGGCTACAACCGCCAGTTTGCAAGGTATTTCTGTGCCATTCTGGAGTTTAACACCGGTCAGTTTTCCATGCTCTCCAATGAATTCAGAAACACCATTTTTAGTCACCACATTGGCTTTCGATTTCAGGTAATTTTCAACCAGCTTCGCCATTTTCCAGTCGAGGAAGGTGAGGAGTTGCGGCAGAAGTTCAATCATTGTCAGTTCAATCCCGGCCAGGTGAAGGGCTTCCAGGGTTTCGATGCCGATTAAGCCGCCACCGATCACAACTGCTTTTTGTATTTTCTTTTCGTCCCTGATTTTACGCAGGTAGTCGGCATCCTGCATCGATTGCAGTGTCGTGATGCCATCAAGGTTGATTCCCGGAATTGGCGGCATATTCGCTGTTGCTCCGGTCGCAATAACCAGCTTGTCGTATCCCTGCGTGCCGGTTTCACCGGTCAGCAAATCTTTGTATTCAATCTGCTTTTTAGCCCGATCTATTTTCGTTACCTCGGTGTTAATCTTGCAAACAATTCCCTTGGCATTCCAGTAAAAATTAGGGTCGCGAACCACGCCGGTCGGAGTACAAAGCAATTTGTTGCGGTCGTCAAAAAATCCGCCCACGTAATACGGAAAGCCACAGGAAGCCATCGACAGGTCGGGGCCTTTCTGAAACATGGTTATTTCGGCAAATTCGTCCATGCGTCGTGCGCGGGCAGCAGCTTTCGGACCTGCAGCTGAGCCGCCAATAACGATTATTTTCTTGCTTGTAGTCATTTCAAATTCGATTTAAGGTTAGAATTGATGTGTTTGCCCGGTCTTGACGAACGGGTTCGAAAATTGGTTTTGAAAGGCAGCCAATGCCGGTAAGTCAGTGCAATGTGAAGGGAGTATCGTTTCAACTTTTTCCCGCATGAAATAGTTGATGGTTTCCTTCGTTTGAAGGTTATTTTGTTTCAGATGGAAGCCGCCAATCACGGTTTTGATGTGATTGACTCCGCTAATCTTTTTGGCGTATTCGCAGATGTTGCAGATGCCGGAATGGCTGCAACCGGTCACGATGATCAAGGCCTCGTTTTCGATGAAAGCCAGTGCCGAATCATCGGGAACAAAATCTTCGTTCCCGTTTTCGTCAACAAAAGCAGTCATTTGCGCTTCGAAATTGTTTACTCTTGGAATCTCAGCCAGGAAAAAGATGTGTTTGGAAATTTGAACAGGAGTGGCTGAAACCTGCAGATCAAACTGTTTTTCAACTTCCTGGCGGCTCATGCGCAAGCCTAAATTTGTGTGATCGTGTTTCCGAAAACGCTTCATAAACGATTTTGGATGCGTCAGCAACGGCTTATTTTGAATGTATCTCAAGCCGTCCCCGTGATCCCAATGACCATGGCTGAGAACGATCTGATCAACTTGCTCATTCAAATTGAAGCCCAAACGACTGGCATTTTTCAGGAACACATCACTGTGTCCGGTATCCAATAGGATGGTTTTTTCATCATGCTCAATCAGGTACGACAGTCCGTGTTCCGCACAAAAGCTGCCTCCGGCAACGTTTTCAGTTAATACCGTTAGTTTCATGCCATTTTTACAGCAAAGAGTTGATCGAATTTTTCTTTTACAAATTCCGGAATTCGCATGGGCTTCCGGGTCTTACTGTCAACAAAAACAACGGTTGAGTCAGCCGAACACACCAACTGGTTTTGCTCGTTCCGTGCTTCAAACTGAAAATTCAACCGAGTGATGGGCTCTTCAGCAATAATGGTGTGAATTGTCAGCAGTTCGTCGTAACCGGCAGGTCGATGATATTGCAAATTCATACTGATGACCGGCATCATAACTTGTTGTGCCTCCAGTTTACTGTCTTCAATTCCCAATTCGCGCATCAATTCGGTACGAGCCTGGTGAAAGTAATTGACGTAGTTCCCATGGTACACGTAGCCCATTTGGTCGACTTCGCCGTAACGAGGGCGCAGGGTTATTTCTCCTTTAATCATTCCTTCCAATTCAATTTTGTTTGATGTATCTGAAGCCCCAGGCTTTATCCGACACCGATTTTTGAATCGATTCGGCCAAGGCTCTGAATTTTTCAACAATAATCGGGTTCTTGCTTATTTTGAAGGTTTCAGGCGAATTCACTTCATTTTCACAAATTAGCGGCAGTTGAGCCAATAATGGAACATTGAGTTGGTTCGCCAGTAGCTGGCCGCCCCCGTTCCCGAATACAAAATAGCGCTCGTCGGGGTGTTGTGCCGGTGTAAAATAGGCCATGTTTTCGACCACACCCAAAAGTGGCACATGGAGGTGCTCATTTTCGAACATATCAGCTGCTTTCTCCGCATCTGCCAGCGACAATTGCTGTGGTGTGGTCACGATTAGTGCTCCTGAAATCGTTAGTTTCTGGATGGCGGTTAGCTGAATGTCGCCTGTCCCCGGAGGAAAATCCAGGATCAAGAAATCTGTTTCGCCCCACTCGGTCGACGATAATAGTTGCGTCAGTACGCCGGATGCAGCTGGTCCGCGCCAGATCAATGATTTTTTCTTCGTAACGAAGAACCCAACGGACATGAGTTTGACGCCATATTTTTGTACAGGGATATATTTTTCACCTTCCGGATATTTAAAAACCTGTGGCTTTTCATCCTGAACATCAAAAAGAATCGGGCTTGAAGGTCCATACAGATCGGCGTCGAACAGCGCTGTTTTGTAGCCTTCAGACGCCAATGCGACCGCGAGATTGGCAGCCACAGTTGATTTGCCGACGCCGCCTTTCCCGGATGCTACAACGATGATATTTTTTACACCGGGAAGTTTTATTTTTTCGATTGTTGCTTGCTTATTCATTATCAATTAATTTTTTCCAAATAGCTCTGATTTGATCACTTAATTCTGATTCAGGTGCCCAGTCGACAATGCTTTTACAGTTGATCATGGCTTCTACCCAAACCTGAGAGAAAGGGATTTTACTGATTACCGGAATTTGCTTTCCAATAGCCCATTTTTCGATTTCCTCCGTCATTTCCGGGTTGATGTCGCATTTGTTGATCACCAGGAATACTTCCAGTTTGTATTGACTGACCAACTCGGTGATGCGTTTCAGATCGTGCATACCTGATACAGTCGGTTCTGTTACCAACAGCACTTTGTTGATTCCACTCAAGGTTGAAATTACCGGGCAGCCAATTCCCGGGGGACCGTCGATTAAAATGAGGTCAGACTGAAGATTGTGCGCTTCTTTGCGCGCATGGTCGCGAACGAGATTGACTAACTTTCCCGAATTATCTTCGCCTGGTGCCAAACGAGCGTGCACCATTTTTCCGTTCCGAATATCACCGGCAAACCATCGGCTTTCGTTTTGATCAATCATCGTGATGGCGCCAGTTGGGCAAACGCGCGCGCATAATTTGCAACCATCACAAGCTGTTTCGACAACCGAATATTCCCCGTTTGCTAATTTGATGGCATCAAAACGGCAGTAGTCCATGCATTTGCCGCAGCTCACGCATTTTTCGACGGCGACATGAGCCTTTTGCCCGGAGGTATAAACCTTTTCGAGGTAGTTGCGTGGTTCCAGAATGAGGTGTAAGTTCGCGGCATCAACGTCGCAGTCGGCAACAACTACTTTGGGAGCTAAAGTGGCCAAAGCTGCGCTGATCCCGGATTTTCCGGTGCCTCCTTTCCCGCTTAAAATTGCGATTTCTGTCATCTCTGTAGTTGTTTCGTAATATTCTGATGCAACTTCTCGAACAATTCCCTGTACTGCGGGATTTTATCTGTAATCAGGTCGCCTTTAGCATAAGTCTCTGCGATTCGCTTGTCGAATGGAATATGACCTAAAACGGCGATTTCTTCCTTGTTTAAATAGTCTTCAATCAGTTCTTTTCCAATACCGAACCGGTTAATCACGACGCCAAATTCTATTTTCAGTTTGCGAAGTGTTTCAACCGACAGCTTTAAGTCGTTTAAACCAAATGGAGTTGGTTCGGTCACCAGGACAACGTAATCCGCCCGTTCAACAGTTGCAATAAACGGACACGATGTTCCCGGAGGTGAATCCAACAAGGTCAATGTATCTGCTTCGGCCATGTTAATCGTTTGCCCGATAATCGAGACTGGCGAGTAAATGCCGATTTCCGTCTGACTTTCGAGCACATCTGCATTGGCGCTGATGGAATATTGCGTAATACTACCGGTAACTTTTTCTTTTTCGGTAATGGCGTCGTACTGGCAGGCGTAAACACAAGCCCCGCAGTCGTGGCACGAATCCTCAATCACCCGGATTGTTTTGATTGTAGGAAGCATGATGATGGCATTATAACTGCAATGCTCCTGGCACTTGCCGCAAAAAGCGCATTTGTGTGAGTCAATGAGTGGAATGTGCGTCATTGTGAGCGTTTCCTCTTCAACATTTCCCCGAATAAATTCACAAACATTGGGTTCCTCGGCGTCGCAATCGATTAGACTTACTTTTTGTCCTTGCCGGCTAATCACATTGAAGAGGTTTGTCGAAACCAGCGTCTTGCCGGTCCCGCCTTTGCCGCTGGCAATAGCTATTTTCATTGATTTATAGGATTGTCATTTTTCGAACAACGGGTGTTTGCCCGGTGCTTTGGAGAAATACAAACTTCATGTAGCAACCTGATCAATTTCTTAGCAATACAAATCGGGCAGGGTAGAAGGAGCTTCACCCGTTTGATTTGTGCGGAATAAGCCCTTCCTCCTGCCGATTTTGCTTCAGTTATGGTAAGATCTCTACAAAGCGTGAATTTAATGATCACAAGCGTTAGTTCCTGTCATCAGCCTTTTGTCAATTAAATCACGAACCAACTCAATAGCCGGTTTATTGGGTGCTCCGGCATGAATGATGATATTGTTGGATTTGAACAGGTTAATTGCTTTTTGGCCGATGCCGCCAGATATAATTTCTGTAACACCTCTTTCTGCCAACCACTTGGGCAGTAAGCCGGGTTCATGAGGTGGTGCTTCAACAACGATTTCGTTGCCGATAGAATCATTCTTTACTTCAATTAAAGTAAAGTGTTTGCAATGTCCGAAATGAGTACTCAAAATACCGCCTTCGGTTGGGATAGCTATTTTTCTCATTTTTAGTTATTTATTTATCTGCCTCTTCTTCTTCCACCTCCGAATTCACCTCCGTTAGATTGAAAGCGTTGTTTTCCGCGGCCTCTGTTCCTAAACATTGGTCTCATTTCCATTTGTTCCAGATTGTTTTCTGTTGGTGTCACAGTGTTCTCTTCTCCAAAAATCCGGTTTGGTTTGTTTCCGCATTTTCCCATCGAACGACCTGTCATCGGTCCTTCGCCTTTGGGGCCTTTTCTGTTAAATCCTGGCATGGCTTCTGTTTTTAATTTCGACTAATTTGATTCACTATTTCTTCGATGGTAATGTCGTTTTTACCGTGAATAATCATCTGGATATTTAATCCACTAAGTATATCCTTCACTTTGCCACCGAATTCGCCCGAAATTATCCGGTGCACACCCTGTGATGCAATAAATTGAACGGATGCAGGGCCGGCTCCTTCGTTGCTGGCTTGCCCTGGGTTAGAAAGGAACTCTGTTTGTTTCAGTTCTGTGTCGTAAATGGCAAAGAAAGAGCATCTTCCAAATCGATTATCCATTTTCGATTTAATGGTTTGGCCAGTTGCTGTTATTGCTATTTTCATTTGCTTTGTGTTTTTGATTGAATTGAAAATGATTAGTATAATTTCATCAGTAAAGAACAAATGTTCATTTGCAAATATAAAGAAGATATCATTGCAAGAACCAGCAGGGCCTGTTAAATTTTTCATGAATGGATAGGATTTGTAGTTAATGGGTTGGTTTCTAGTAGGATGAAAACAAATAATAAATGATCGGTCATCATTGAAGAATAATGACAAATACAAACAGAAGACACTTTAGATAAAGTGTCAAATGGCTTATCTTAAAAGTTGAAAAGGGGACTGTAAAAAATACTATTATTTCTTTCTCGAAGACGATTCCCGCTGAATCAGTTCAGTTGGAACAGTGTACGTAACGTGTTCTTTCAGACGCGTTTTCGATTCAATTTCCTGGATCAGCAATTCACCGGCTTTTACCCCCATATCGAAGGCAGGTTGTTTCAATGTTGAAATAGAAGGCGTAACGACTTCCGAGAAAGGTTCGTCACTGAAGCCGATGATTCCGAAGTCTTCCGGAATACGCACGCCGATTTTCTTCAGGTAAACGATCATACTCAAGGCTGACGTGTCGTTACCGCAGAAAACTGCGTCGGGAGGTTGGGGGAGTGCCAATAGTTGTTTAATCGCATCCTGCCCATCAATCCGAGTCAACCGGTTATGAATAATCAGGTTTTCGTCGATTTCGAAATTGTATTTTTCCAATGCGGCACGGTAACCATTCATCCGGTCGCGGTAGGTGTGCAGCACAGTTGGTCCAGCCAGGTGTGCAATCCGTTTGTAGCCCTGCTCAATGAGGTGTTCGGTGGCTTTAAATCCGACTCCAAAATCGTCGACAACTATTTTGTGAGCCTCCAGTTCCGGAACCACACGGTCGAAGAATACGATTGGAATTTTCTTTTTGGAGAACAGCTGGTAATGGTCAAATTCATTTGTCTGCATACTCAGGGATGCAATCAGCCCATCGACACGGTTTGAGAACAACGAGTGCACAATTTGCTTTTCTTTTTCCAGCAAATCGTTCGATTGTGAGATAATTACGTTGTAACCCTTTGCAAAAGCAACTTCTTCAACACCGCTAATAAAGGCCGAAAAGAAATGTCGATTAATCAGCGGAACAACTATTCCAATGGTATTGGTTTTTTGGTTTCGGAGGTTCGATGCAATCGTATTGGGTTGGTAGCCCATCTCCAGCGCCTTTGCCTTAATTCTGTCCTTCGTTTCTTTGCTAATCCTTGGATTATTGTTTAGCGCTCTTGAAACAGTTGATGCAGAGATGTTTAATTCTCTTGCAATATCGTGTATTGTTATTGATGCTTTTGTATCCATACCGTGGGTTTCAATGCAAAGATGCTAATATTTTTGAAAATCAAGCTAAAATACAACTTTTTGCGCAATCGATTGCATATTTCTGATTTTAATTTTATATTTGCCCTGAATTAATATGCGGGAAATTCCACATTTGGATGAACCATTTGCCCGATTCTTGTTTGTAAAAGAAAGGTCGCGTATTATTATCGATCGGATTATATTATAAATCAATAAAAATAGGACATTATGGCTATCATTTTCGAAGAGCGTTATGCTTATAATCCTCAGGATTTCAAAACTTATGATACAGAACGAATTCGTAAAGAATTTTTGGTTGAGAAATTGATGGAAGAGGGTAATATTCACATGGTATACTCTCATATCGAACGTTATATTACCGGTGGTGCAGTACCCGGTGCAGAGCCATTGAAACTGGATACAGTTGACGCATTAAAATCAGAATATTTCTGTAAACGTCGCGAAGTAGGTATTATCAACGTAGGTAATACCGGTTCGGTGACTGTTGACGGTACCGAATATGTATTGGAATTTAAAGATGCACTTTACATCGGTCGTGGCGCAAAAGAGGTGGTTTTCAGTTCGAAAGATGCTTCTGCTCCGGCTCGTTTCTATTTCAACTCGGCTCCGGCACACAAAGAATATCCAACAAAACACGTGACTATGGGTGATGCGAATGTGCTTCATTTGGGCGCGTTGGAAACTTCAAACGAACGGAATATCAACCAGTTGTTGATCAACACAGTGGTTGAAACCTGCCAGTTGCAAATGGGGATGACTGAATTGAAACCGGGTAGTGTTTGGAACACCATGCCGGCACATACGCACAGCCGTCGTAACGAAGTGTATTTCTATTTCAATGTACCGGAAGGTCAGGCTGTTTGTCACTTCATGGGACAACCGTCAGAAACACGTCACCTTTGGATGCACAACGAACAAGCGGTTATTTCACCAAGCTGGTCAATCCACTCGGCTGCCGGAACAAGCAACTATATCTTCATTTGGGGTATGGCTGGTGAAAACCTGGATTACACCGACATGGATGTTATTAAACCCACAGAATTGAGATAATCTAATCTATCTATATCACTAAAAACATTTAAAATGAACGAGTTATTTGATTTGTCAGGCAAGGTAGCTTTGGTTACTGGCGGTACTCACGGTATTGGTATGGCTATCGGTAAGACTTTGGGTGCTGCCGGAGCTAAAATTTGCGTGAACGACCTTTCAGACGAAAAATTGGAGCAATGCAAAGAAGAATATAAAGCGGCCGGAATCGACGTGTTCACCGTTAAATTCAATGTAACCAGCGAAGAAGACGTTGATCGCGGTATTACTGAAATCGAAAACGCCGTTGGCCCGATCGATATTTTGGTAAACAACGCCGGTATCATCAAGCGTATTCCAATTCTGGATATGCCTGTTGCCGACTACAAACAAGTAATCGATGTTGACTTGGTTGCTCCGTTGATCGTTGCAAAACGTGTTGCTCCGAAAATGATTGAAAAACGTTTCGGTAAAATTATAAACATGTGTTCAATGATGAGCGTTTACGGTCGTAATTCAGTTTCTGCTTATGCATCTGCTAAAGGTGGTTTGAAATTGTTGACCGCAAACATGTGCTGCGAGTGGGCAAAATATAACGTTCAGATTAACGGTATCGGACCTGGTTACATTGCGACTTCGCAAACGGCTCCGATTCGCGAAGGTGGTCACCCATTTAACGACCTGGTAATGATGCGTACGCCTGCCGGTCGTTGGGGAGAACCTGAAGATATCGGTAATGCTGCGTTGTTCCTGGCATCGAAGGCTGCTGACTTCGTGAATGGTCACATCCTTTATGTTGACGGTGGTATTTTGGCAAACTTCGGCTACGTAAAAGGCGAAAACGATATTTAATTATTGGACGATAGTTGAGTAATCCCATTGTTGTTACGATTCAATAATTACTTTTTTCTTGAAAAACGGAAAGGTTACCCTTGTGGTAGCCTTTCTTGTTTTCGGGCTGTTCTAGTTTGTTCCATTTTTTGTAGATTCACAACCTCGTAACCCCTTACAACCCCATTATGGCTTTAAACTACATTTGGATTTTCTTCTTTCTCATTGCCTTTGTGGTCGGTTTGGTTAAACTCATATTTTTGGGCGACACCGGAATCTTCACCGACATGATGAACTCGACCATGGAGATGGCAAAAACCGGTTTTGAGATTTCACTCGGTTTAACCGGCGTTTTAACATTGTGGATGGGGATTATGAAAATTGGTGAAGACGGCGGCGTTGTGCGGGTTTTCTCGAAGGTAATCGGCCCGTTTTTTCGCAAGCTCTTTCCCGAACTGGATGAAAATCACCCGGCCAATGCCTCGATCATGATGAACATTGCCGCGAACATGCTGAACCTGGATAACGCTGCAACACCAATGGGTTTGAAGGCCATGCAGGAAATGCAGGAGACCAACCCGAATAAAGATACCGCATCGAATGCGCAAATTATGTTTCTGGTGCTGAACACGTCCGGTTTGACTCTTCTGCCAATCAGTATTATGGTTTACCGGGCACAACTCGGCGCGGTTAACCCCAGCGATATTTTCATCCCGATCATGCTGGCGACCTTTTTTTCAACCCTGGCCGGTTTGCTGGCAGTTGCCTATTATCAAAAAATCAATTTGCTGGATAAAGTTATTTTAGCCTACTTGGGAGGATTGACCGCGATAATCGGGGCAATCATCTGGTACTTTTCATCCATCCCTCAGGATCAAATAACGCTAGTCTCAAGTGTCGCCAGTAACCTCATACTTTTTTCTGTTATCATCGGCTTTATTTTGCTTGGACTCCGGGCAAAAATAAATGTCTACGAATCCTTTATTGATGGAGCCAAAGATGGCTTTAAAGTGGCAATCAAGATCATCCCGTATTTGGTGGCTATTTTGGTCGCTATTGGCGTTTTCCGTACTTCCGGGGCAATGGATTGGTTTATAGAGGGAGTTGCCTGGATTTTGACGCAAATTGGCTTAAATACTGATTTTGTACAGGCATTGCCAACGGCGTTGATGAAACCCTTGAGTGGGAGCGGGGCACGTGGTATGATGGTGGATGCGATGAAAACTTACGGAGCTGATTCGTTTATCGGTCGTGTTGCCAGTACCGTACAAGGTGCTACCGACACTACTTTTTATATTCTAGCAGTTTATTTTGGATCAGTGGGCATCAAGAAAACGCGACATGCGCTGGTTTGCGGTTTGTTTGCCGACTTGGTTGGTGTTATTGCCGCAATTACAATGGCCTATCTTTTCTTCCATTGAGAAAGAAATTATATAAAAATAGAAAAGGGTAGGAAGCAGATCTTCTTACCCTTTTTATTTCATCAGTCGGCTTTAAGTTCTAAAGCGAATCGACTGTTTGTTTCAATTTAACCAGCTTGGTTAATAATCCTTCCAGCAAGTCTAATTGCAGCATGTTGGCACCATCTGATTTGGCAACTGCCGGATTTGGATGTGTCTCGATGAAAATACCATCGGCTCCAACAGCAATCGCTGCTCGGGCAATTGTCTCAATCAATTCTGGCTTTCCTCCGGTAACGCCGCTGCTTTGGTTGGGCTGTTGCAACGAGTGGGTAATATCCATAATTACTGGGCAGTTGTTTGCTTTCATAACCGGAATTCCGCGATAGTCAACTACCAGATCCTGGTAGCCGAAAGTCGTTCCGCGCTCGGTCAGCATGACTTTCTCATTACCACAATCTTTCACCTTGTTTACCGCAAATTGCATTGCTTCAGCCGATAAAAACTGTCCTTTTTTGATATTGACAACTTTTCCCGTTTCAGCAGCAGCTATCAGCAAATCGGTTTGACGACATAAAAATGCGGGGATCTGAAGCACATCGACATATTGCGCTGCAAGTGCTGCTTCTGCAGCCGAATGAATGTCGGTAACCGTCGGGATATTGAATTTCTCGCCAACAGCTTTCAATATGCTCAACGCTTTTTCGTCTCCAATTCCCTGAAACGAGTCAATCCGGCTTCGATTTGCTTTTCGGTATGATCCTTTAAAGACAAAAGGAATATGAAGTTTCTCGGTAATCGATAAAATCTTTTCTGCAATTTCAAAAGCCATTTCTTCGCCTTCGATAACGCATGGACCAGCCAGTAAAAGGAAATTTTCTCCTTGAAATCTTAATTTTGGAATCATTTCGTTTTTTATTTACGCGAATATACAATAATCATCCCAAGCTTCAAGTTTACAAAATCATGTATCTCTAACAGGACTGGTTTTAGGTGTATTTGTGCGCATTAATGTACACCTCTGACGCGTTAACACATTGTAAATATTTAGTAAAATTTTTAGGAGTGATAAACTAAAAAAAGTAAATTCGGTTTACTTTAGTGAGAAATAATAAAGCATTGTGGTCTAAATTCTACCGCTTCCTGAAGAAAAAAGGGGAGTAAACCGTCAAAAATGCACTGTTCGTCAATTAGTGATGGTTTCTTCAGGTTTAATTAATAGACAGGTGGTAAATTTGTAAAAGCACAGGAGATGACTTTTAATTTGAAAGACATAGAAGATGGTGAAATTCAGTCTTTGATTCGTCAGGCTGAATTCGATTCGGGAAAGCAAGTTATTAGTTTGATCTCTCATGAAATGAGAACTCCGCTTTCAATTATCAGTTCCAATGTGCAGCTCTTAAAATCGTTCAGTTTTAACTTGGACGACAAAATGGTGAAAGACACATTTACTTTGTGTGAAGAAGCCATCAGTTCGTTGACAAAATTTATTGAGAATATTTACTTCCTGAATTCAGCCTTCAAAGGTGACGTTCGGGTTCATTGTAGTCCGGTAGATCTGAATTCGTTTATCGACGATGTTGTTCGCCAGGTTGCAAATAGTGAATTTAATCAGAGTCGGATTTGTGTTAAGAAAGAGATATTGAGTGAGCCTTTTTTTACGGACAAAGTTTTACTAAAACGCTGCTTGGACAGCCTTCTGACAAATGCTTTGAATTTCTCGTCGGAAGATGTTCAGATGGAGGTTTTGTCTGGTAAAAATGAACTGGTAATAACAATCGCAGATCACGGAATCGGAATTCCGGAGGATGAACTGGATTTGGTTTTCGAACCGTTTAAACGCTGCAGTAATGTGCGAATGATTTCAGGCTGCGGTATCGGTTTGCCGATTGTTAAGATGTGTGTGGATTTATTAAAAGGTAGGATTGATTTTACAAGTAAAGTCAATCAAGGAACAGAGTTCATCATTAAGATTAGTAACCATGAGTGCTAAAAAGATTTTAATCATAGAGGATGATCAAGCGTTGTCAATGACGTTGAAAAACGTCTTGAGCGTTAGCGGCTATGATTCACAACTGGCTAATTCAGGGGCGGAAGGGATTCAAAAAGCCTATGAATACAGTCCGGATTTGATACTGTGCGATATTAATATGTCTCCGATTGATGGCTATCAGGTATATAATATCCTGAATGATAGCTCAATCACAAATAAAATCCCATTTATTTACATTTCTGGAAAGTCAGACCTCGAAGACATCCGTTTGGGGATGGAGTTGGGAGTCGACGATTACATTGTCAAGCCATTCAGCAACGAAGAAATG
The DNA here is from genome assembly GCF_003610535.1 of Mangrovibacterium diazotrophicum. Lineage (NCBI taxonomy): Bacteria > Pseudomonadati > Bacteroidota > Bacteroidia > Marinilabiliales > Prolixibacteraceae > Mangrovibacterium > Mangrovibacterium diazotrophicum. The sequence goes on from NZ_RAPN01000001.1 coordinate 321,466, forward strand.
TTGAAGTCGATAAAAGTACGCTTGGCAAAATATGAAAAGCTAATGAACGCCGGGAAAAGTGATTACCAGGCTCTGGTAGAGCTGTCACCAAACGGCATTTTCCTTTTCGATGGCGATACGATTTACGAAATCAACAAGGCATTTTCGGAAATGGTTGGTGTTCAGCCGGACGACCTGAAGCGGATGACCTTGAAAGATGTTGTATCTGAGAGCACCTATTCAGTAATTCAATCGAAAGTATTTAAATGCTCAGCTGGGCTTCTCAAGAATTTCGATGAAGTGATTGAGGTGAAAACGCCGAATCGTTCTTCAGACAAATTCAAATTATATGTCACAACCAGCCAAAAGTACAAAGGATTTACGTTTCTGATTGGTTTGCTGGCTCCGATTGAAATGACGAAATCGAATGAGCAATTCGAGTACGACCGCTTGGTAACGATTCTTTCGGAAGAAAAGGTTGATGTAACCGGCGAACTAGCCGTTAAATTGCAGAAGGCATTTGATTTTCCGGCAGTTAGGCACATTAGCTCGCAAAAAGCGATGCCGGAGAGCCTGTTTTCAAAACGTGAACAGGAAGTTTTGAAATTATCCTGCAAAGGATTGCCTATCAAAATTATCGCCGACGAATTATCGATTTCTGACCGGACGGTGGAAAAGCACCGAGCCAGCTTGATGGAAAAGACGGGGTCGAAAAACATTGTAGAGGTTATTATTTACGCCCTCAAAAATGATCTGATTGATTTATAAAATAGAAAAGGTTGGCTTTACGGAGCCAACCTTTTTATTTCCCATACATTTTCGCTTTTCAAGAAGTAGCGGATGCGATCGTGAAGCCGGTTAGGTCTTCCTTGCCAAAACTCAATCTCGAACGCATTTACCCGGTAACCACCCCAATTTGTTGGTTTGGTGATTGGCTCGTCCTTGAATTTTTCCGTGTAAAATTGAAAGTTTTCATCAAGTTCTGATCGTGACTGTATTTCCCGGCTCTGAGGCGATGCCCATGCTCCAATCTGACTGTCGCGGGGACGTGACTTGAAATAATCAGCCGACAAATCCTCAGGGAGTTTTTCAATTTTCCCTTTTACCCGAACCTGGCGTTCGAGTTTTGGCCAGAAAAAGTTTAGCGCCACCGAATTATTCGCCGATATTTGTCTCCCTTTAACACTCAGATAATTGGTGTAAAACACGAATCCGGATTGTTCGATTCCTTTTAACAGGACAATCCTCGAGTCCGGTATTCCGTCAACCGCAGTTGATAGTGTCATTGCAGTCGGTTCTTCCTCATTTTTCTCGATAGCTTCCTTCAGCCAGATCTCAAATAAAATCATCGGATCGTTTCCCAACTCATTCTCATCCAAGCTGGCCTGCTCGTAGTTTTTCCTAATATCGCGTAGCATTAACAAATTATTTAGAATTTCCTTTTTTGTGAACTAAACAATGCCAGAAATCGCGTTGTTTCACAATTCATAACCAATACAATTAAGATTATGAAAGGTTTATTGACAGCTTGTTTTTTATTGGTGGGGGTCCTTGCAATGGCAGGTGGCAACCAGTTGACGCTCGGTGAAAAAGCAAGTCACACCGATGTGAAGATGACCGGAATTGCGGGTGAGGATGTTTCGTTGGCAGACCTGAAAATGGAAAACGGAATTGTGGTCATATTTTCCTGCAACACATGTCCTTTCGTATTAGCATGGGAAAATCGATATAACGACATTTTCAGTTGGGCTAAAGCTAATAATGTCGGAATGGCCATGTTGAATTCTAACTACCAAAAGCGTTCCGGAGACGATTCATTGGAAGCAATGAAGGAGCACGCAGCTGAAAAAGGTTATAATTTCCCGTATTTGATTGATAAGGAAAGTTTGTTGGCAAACGCTTATGGCGGACAAACAACACCACATGTTTTCCTTTTTGACAAAGACTTTAATTTAGTTTACAAAGGGGCAATTGACGACAATTTTAAAGACGCATCTGCCGTAAAAGAAAACTATCTGAAAGATGCCATCAGTAGTTTGGCAAAAGGTGAAAAAATTGCAGTTGCCGAGACCAAGCCTACTGGCTGCAGCATCAAAAGAAAGGTCGATTAACGCTTTTGCCTTTAATGCTTTAGCTGATTAAAGAAAGCAAGTTCTGGTTTTGCGTAAAATTGACCGAGCTTGCTTTCTTCGTTTGATAGAATGTTAAACTATATTAAACAATAAACACAACATCTTAATTTCGAAGTTTGAGGCAACCATAATTTGGGTTGAATTGACTAAATTTGACGAGTAACGCAATTCGAATTTCTAATACATATTTCAATTTTGAGGTCGAACTATACTGCGCGACCTTGCCGCTTTAGTGCCGGAAAACCGTTGATATGTTCTTGAAAAAAATTAGAAGGATTTTGTTTTTTAAAATTAAAAAAAAGTTAACTTGTATCATCAGTTTTGGCAGTTTCGACACTGTAGTAGCACGTGAAAATTGTATACAATAAAGCTAAATTTACCCCATTAGGAATGGCAGATCAAAAGCATTCTCCCACAATATTAATTGTATCTGATACCATGGAAAATACCGACCAGTTGAGATCGGTGTTGATAGGTCGCGGGTACTTGCCGGTATGGATGAATAGTGGGCAGGCTGCTGTATTGAAAGCTACACGCGAGAAGTTTGATTTGATCATTTTGGATGTTGAAATCTCGGATAAGAACGGGATTGAGATCAGCCGGAAAATTCAAAAGGAAGTTCAAACTCCTGGAGTTCCCTTGATTTTCATTACACCAGTGGAAGAAGAAGATCGCCTGTTGAAAATGTTCAAGCCCGGCGAGTTCGATTACGTTCAGAAACCTTTCAAATATGAAGAATTGATTATTCGAATTGAGCTTCATATGACACTCAGAAAGGTGCAGGAAGAACTGAAAAAATCGAGAGACGTTGCCGAGAAAGCCGCCAATGCAAAGTCATTGTTCCTCGCAAATATGTCCCATGAAATCCGAACACCGTTAAATGGTATTGTTGGGATGGTGGACATTATGAGGCAAACCAACCTCGATAAAGAACAGCGCGAATACCTCGATATCATTGAAATTTCAGGAGAGACCTTGCTGATGATCATCAACGACATTCTGGATTTCTCGAAAATTGAGGCGGGACAAATATCATTTGAAAAAATTGCATTTAATATCCGTAACGAGATTGAAAACGTGCGGAAATTACTGGCATACAAAATACAGCAAAGCAAACTCGATTTTTCGATAACGGTGAGTGACTCGGTTCCTGTTTTAATCACCGGGGATCCGCTTCGCCTGAAACAAATCCTGATAAACCTGCTTAACAACGCGTTCAAATTTACCGAAAAAGGCTTCGTGAAGCTCAATGTAAGCCTGGAAGGAATTACCAATAATAATTATAAGTTACGTTTTGAGATTGAAGACTCAGGAATTGGTATTTCTAATGAAAATCAAAGTAAATTGTTTAAATCTTTCACGCAAGCCGACACTTCAACAACACGCCGCTTTGGCGGAACTGGGTTGGGATTGGCCATTTGCAAACGTCTTACCCACATGATGAAGGGTGAAATTGGCGTTGAAAGTGAACTTGGTAAGGGCTCTTTGTTTTGGTTTACATCCGTTTTCGAACCTGTGGTTTCCGGTAAGCGACCAGAAAATCCGAACGCGTTTGTCATTTCAGGTGATGGGCCGTTGCGTATTTTGTTGGCGGAGGACAACGAGATCAATGCGAAAGTTTCGATGCTTTGTATTCGCAAGCTAGGCCATAAAGTCATGCTTGCTCGAAATGGCATTGAAGCTTTGGAATTGTTTCATGATAATGAGTTTGATATCGTTTTGATGGACGTACAGATGCCGGGGATGGATGGTGTTGAAGCGACTCAAGAGATCAGGAGGATTGAAAAGACATCGGGCGTCGAAAAAGGGATACCGATTATCGCTATGACAGCAAACAAATACAGTGACGATATTCGGTTGTTTTTGAAAAGCGGGATGAATGATCATTTGGGTAAGCCCTTTAAACCAACAGAATTGGATGTTGTTATAAAGAGAAATCTTAACGTTAGAGAAGTTTGACTATATTATACTTATCTTATTTAGCGCATGGTAACTACTGAATTAGACCTTACTGGGAAAAAAATTCTGATCGTAGAGGATAATGACACTAGTAGGTATTATTATCAAACAGCACTTGGGCAGTGCAATGCAACAAGTCTTTGGGCTAAAAACGGGGTGGAAGCGGTATCGGTTTTTAAGTCAGAGCCTGGCATTGAGCTGATATTGATGGATTTAAATATGCCGGAAATGGATGGTTTCGAAGCCACACGGCAAATTAAAATCATGAACCCATCGATCCCGATTATTGTACAAAGTGCCTTTATTTTATCAGGAGAAGAATCCAAAAGTTATGAAGCAGGTTGCGACGATTTTATTGCCAAACCGGTTCGTCTTCGAACTTTGATGAATGCGATTCAAAAGCATTTAAAATAACTCAACATAGGCTCCAAACTTACAATTTTTGTCAGCAGGAGTTAAGTTGAAAAAACCTTTACGAATAAATCCGTCAGCGAAAGTTGGTGGATTTATTTTTTTCTCGGCCTCTGCAAAAGCTTGAAAACCGCCTTTGGGGTCAAAGAAAATTTTGTAATGTCCATAGCTTTCCGGATGAATTTTTTGCTCGATTTGTTGACTTAAAAAGCCCATGGTGTACCTCGGGTTAATTTCAATACATGCATGAATCTTTAACTTATTGTCTTCGTCCAAATAGACCAACGTATCGATACCAATAATACCCTTGTAAATAGTTGAATAGGTCGATTGTGTAAGCTCTTCGCCCAGTTTTTCACTAATGAGGGTTAGCACTTTTTCGTCAATAGGCAACTTATTTCGAAGTTTGAAATTAAGGTAATGACCGGCATATTGACCATTCGAATTTGTCATGAAAACGCTGTGCCCCAAATAAGAAATACCTCCGTTCCCGTCGCTCTCAAATTGAAAAGAAAGATCCAGTTTTTTATTGAGCCACGAAGAAGCAACCAGGTACCCCTGTTGATCGAGGTTTCCCTTGATCCATTGTCGGTTGGCATTGTTTAATTCGTTTTTGCGAAGAACGAGTAAGCCACGCCCGCTGGAACTCAGAGGGGCTTTCAACACAATCGGAGATTGCCGTTTTAAAAGGTGTTCTATTTCAGCTTCTTTGCAAATAACTAATTGATTTAAACTTCGATCAATCTCCGCGGGTAAGTCGTCCCGTTCCAGAAAACAATTTAAAAAGTCAGTGGATGTCTTTCGTTCAAAAAGTTGCTTTAGATTGTCATCCCAATGAGAGCTGTTGAGAAATTTGAACAGATTTGCTTCAGCAGGGCTTTTCCCCCACGATTGAAGGTCGAATGAGCCTGAGTTGTGCGCTGTCGTATGTTCTGTCAAACTTTCAAGTGTGACAAATTTGCCGTTCATCAAATTCCATTTTTTCCATTCTTCAATGGTCCTCGATGACGGGATTTCACGACAAACAACGAGATCATTTTGCGATGCCAGAACAGACATCACTGTTGCCAAATCAGCCTCGAACTCACAAAGTAATGCTGTAGGGACAAAGTAAGGCGAACCATTCGCAATGGCAATTTCGCAAGTCGGATTAAAATGAAATATTCTTGTTGGTTGTGAAATCACTTTTTGCGGTAAAAATACCAAATCCCTGCATTTTTAGTTATTCAATAAAAGGATTTATATATTCGATGAGAGTGGATCATTATTTTTGTAAGTGGTCGTCTATCGAAAAGTTTATCCAAATCGAAATCGTAGTTAAAGCAGCTTGAAAATGAATGGTATTATGCGAATTTGTGAATTGGTTGTAGTTCTTCTTTTATTGGCAATAACAACATTGCCGGCTACTGCGCAGGACAAAAAGGCCTTGAAGCTTTTTTCCGAAGCGCAGACGGACTATCAGAATCATGACGAAGAGGAGGCTTTAGCGAAGTTAAAAGAAGTTATTCATCGCGATTCGGAATTTGTAGATGCATACATTCTGCTGGCTGATGTTTACAATGAAATGGACTCGACCGAGCTGCAAATTGCAACTTTGAAGCAAGCTATTTCTATCGATCAGGCGAAGTTCCCCAAAGCATACTATGTGCTCGGTAACGCCTGTTATCGCATTGGAGATTACAGAGGAGCTCAGAAAGCTTACCTTCAGTTTTTAAAAACCGGTACAGCCGGAAAACTGGAAGAAAAAACCCAAAAACAAATTGCCGCCTGCGAGGCAGCGTCGGAACTGGTTCAAAATGGCGTACCGTTTGAACCGGAGATTTTAGAAGGCTGTATCAATTCTGAGGGAGATGAATACTGGCCTTCGCTGACGATTGACGGCAAAACCATGATTTTTACGCGATTGGTTTCAACTGGCAATCAGGTTAACGAATTGATGCCCCGGTTCCAGGAAGACTTTTATCAGGCGCAATTGGTCGATGGAAACTGGTGTGATTGTGAACCTTTAAATTCAATCAATACGAAGGAAAACGAGGGTGCACAAAGTGTTTCAGCGGATGGAAAACTCATCTTCTTTACCGCTTGCAATCAGCCGGGAGGCTACGGAAGTTGCGACATCTATTTTACCCGAATGATCGGCGGGGAGTGGACAAAACCCGAGAATGCTGGAAGTCCCGTTTGCAGCACCGCATGGGAGTCTCAACCGTCGATCTCGGCAAATGGTGAGTATTTGTATTTTGTGAGTAACCGGAAAGGTGGTCGTGGTGGAATGGACATCTGGCGTTGCCGGCTGAAAGGTTTCAGCATGAGTGGCAAACCCGATTGGGGCAACTTGGAAAATCTAGGTGAATCGGTCAATACACCGGGAAACGAAAGCTCGCCCTTTATTCATGCGGATGGCGTTACGCTCTATTTTTCATCGGACAGCTGGCCGGGGCTTGGCGGAAACGACTTATTTATAAGCCGACTCACGAATGACACGGTTTGGTCTCGTCCACTGAATTTGGGATATCCAATCAACTCCTACAAAGATGAGCAAGGGATGATTGTTGATGCTTCGGGACAGAACGCTTATTATTCGTCGGATCGAACAGGTTCGGATGGAACTGATATTTACCGTTTTGAGTTGAATGAAAATACCCGCCCGATACCCGTTTCTTATGTGAAAGGAATCGTTTACGATCGAACCGATGGTACGCCTTTACATGCAGAAATTGAATTGTTTGATGTTGATCAGGATCAGTTGGTTGCCCGTTCGGAATCATCACCAGATAAGGGCGAATTTGTGATGTGTCTGCCGCTCGGGAAAGAATATGCTTTCAATATTTCGAAAAAAGGCTACCTGTTTTTCTCTGAAAACTACGCGTTGACCCAGGTTCGGGAGCTGACAAATCCTTTTAGCGTTGAAATTGGTTTGGAGCCAGTGAAAGTTGGCAATTCGACCATCCTAAGAAATGTCTTCTTCGATACAGATTCCTACGAACTACTGCCTCAGTCGAAGGCGGAGCTCGATAAATTGGTTCAGTTTATGACTCAAAACGCTGGTGTTGCCATTGAAATTGGTGGCCATACTGATAATGTAGGTTCGGCAGAATACAATTTGGCACTATCAGAAAACAGAGCCAAAGCAGTTTACCAATACCTGCTGAACGAAGGGCTGGGAGTAGATCGCCTAACCTACAAAGGGTACGGTTTTGATCAGCCGGTTGTATCGAACGACACCGACGAAGGGCGGTCACAAAATCGAAGAACAGAGTTTAAAATTATCGATGTTTCTAAATAAGTCATGGCCTTTCAGAATAGTTTTAATCGATTTAAAACACTATCCAATAATTGATTAATGTCAACTCTGAAGTTGTTAATAAATCTAATTATTTAGAAACTTAACAAATTAAGCTTCGGATTCCTGATTGTGGCAGAGGATTGATAAATTTGAGTACCAAAAATCAATTTGACTCAATGAAAACAATTACTAGCCTGTTACTAATCTGCTTAATTACAACCCTTCAACTTTCGGCACAAGAAGCTACACAATGGCGCGGAAAAAATTCAGAAGCAAAATACGCAGCACCCAATTTGTTGAACAGCTGGCCTGAAGCCGGACCCGATGTCATTTGGCATTTCGATGAATTGGGCGATGGTTTTTCCTCGCCTGTATTTGCCAACGGAAAAATCTATGTGGGGGGAATGGATAACAATGTGGGCTACATTTTTATTCTGAATACTTCCGGAACGCTTGAGCAAAAGATTGAATACGGAAAAGAATTCGAAGTCAACTATCCGGGGTCCCGGGCAACGCCAACTATTGTAGGGGATATGGCTTATATCTCGACTGGATATGGCGAGCTGATTTGCCTTGATTTGGAGACGGCCAAGCGAGTTTGGAGTAAAAGTCTCGAAACTGACTTTGGTGCAGAGAACCTTCGTTTTGGTTTTACCGAGTCAATTGTAGTCGATGGCGATGAACTTTATTTTACCCCCGGTGGAGCTGATTTTAATATCGTTGCGCTGAATCGGATGAATGGTGAACTAATCTGGAAAAGCAACGGGAACGGTAAACTTTCAGCTTATTGCACTCCGAAATTATTGCAAATGCAAGGCCGCCAGATTCTGGTGACTCATATGGCCGACGACATTGTTGCAGTAGACACGAAAGACGGAAAAGTATTGTGGACATACCCGCATCCGAATCAATACAATATTCACCCCAACACACCAATTTTTCAGGATGGAGATTTGCTTTGTTTTAGCGGCTACGGTCAGGGCGGTGTACGTTTGAAATTGAGCCTTGATGGGTCTTCTGTCACAAAGGTTTGGAGCACTGAAAAGATGGATAACCAAATGGGAGCCGCCGAAATCGTGAATGGCCAAATTTACGGTTCCGGACACAAAAGCCGCGGCTGGTACTGTTTGGATTGGAAAACCGGCGAGGTCAAGTGGGCTTCGGCCGAAATGGGAAATGGTGTAATCATCATGGCTGGCGACAAATTCATTCTGTATTCCGAAAGGGGAGAATTGGCTTTGGTAAATCCGAATCCGGAGAGTTTTGAGATCATTTCCAAAGCCAAAGTTGAACTTGGCACAGCACAACACTGGGCACACCCGGTGGTTGCCAATGGTGTTTTGTACGTTCGTCATGGCAAATCGCTGATTGCCTACAAAATATCAGCCTGACAGATTCTTCAGAAAACCTAAACTAATTCCTTTCACATGAAAAAGATACTTGCTGGGCTAATTGGCTCACTGCTTTTTTTCTCTACTCATGCTCAGATTTTTCAGTTTCGGGGTCCTGCCCGCGACGGAAAGTTTGAGGAAGTCGGCTTATTGAAAGCTTGGCCCGCTGAGGGGCCGGAGCTGCTGCTGGAAATTGATAGCATTGGCAAAGGTTATTCCTCGGTTATTTCTGACGGAGAATTTATTTATGTGTCGGGCATGAAAGACACAATGGATTACCTCACTTGTATCGATTTCTCGGGAATAAAAAGATGGCAGGTGCCTTATGGCGAATCGTGGAAAAAATCATTCCCGGATACGCGTAGTACGCCAACAATTGAGGATGATCGCATCTACATTGTCAGTGGAATTGGTGAGTTAGTTTGCCTGAATAAAACGGACGGCTCGATTATTTGGAAACAGAATGTCGATCGCGATTTTGAAGCGGACTGGCATATCTGGGGAGTCTCAGAATCACCGCTAATTGTTGGTGATCTCGCAATCTGCACGCCAGGTGGAACAAAAACATCAGTGGTTGCATTCGATAAGTTCTCTGGTGAATTGAAATGGGAAACAGCAAGTGTCGGCGGCCAGCGGGCTTACGCATCTGCAACAACGTTTGACTTGGATGGAAAGCAATACATTCTGGCCGAGACCGCAACGAACCTGATGGTGATCGATCCGGCAAACGGTTCCGTTAAAATGACTTATCAGTACTACAATCACGACAAGTGGTCTGATCAGCCGGGATTGATCTGGACGAATATTCCACTAATCAAGGGCGATGAGATATTTCTGTCGATGGGGTATGACTATCCCGCTAAAATGATCAAAGTAAATGCTGATAGGACGGGCTTTGAAGAGCTTTATACAGATACCATTTTCGATAACCACCATCATGGATTGATCGAGTTGGATGGCTACATCTATGGCTCTAACTGGGAAAATAACCGCAAAGGAAACTGGCTTTGTAAGAACTGGAAGACCGGCGAAATCACCTACAACGAGCAGTGGAACACCAAAGGAGCTCTGATTTATGCTGACAGCATGCTGTACGTTTATGAAGAGCAACGCGGAACGGTTGCACTGGTAAAACCGAATCCGGAGAAATTCGATGTTGTGAGCACATTTCGGTTTGAAAAAGGAGCCGGTCCTCATTGGGCACATCCATTCATCAACGACGGGAAGCTTTTCCTTCGCCATGGAGACGTTCTGCAAGTCTATAATCTGAGAGAATAAGTGAAGCGGAATCCTGTAAATATCATCATTGGCCTTGCTGCTTTCGCGGGTATTTCTGCCTTTGTTTTTTGGTTGGCGGTCGATCCGATGAAATCGATGGATATCAGTCAGCCGGGAGCCGATAACCGGGAGAAAGGAAGCCTGGTTAAAGAAATCGTCAAGATAGGTGAGAAGTTTCAGCTGTTTGGCGAGTCAAAATCAAACAATTACACAGGCACCTGGCCTCATTTCAGGGGGCAAAACTACGATAATATTGTCAGTGAAAAACAGGATCTCAAGGACAGCTGGAGCGACGACGAGCCTGAGATCTTGTGGTCGCTTGAATTGGGCGAAGGGCACGCCGGCCCAGCAGTTTACAAGGGAATGGTGTACGTGATGGACTATGACGAAGAAGCGCGCGAGGATGCTTTACGCTGTTTCTCGTTGGCAGACGGTCACGAAATTTGGCGACGTTCTTACGGTATTCATGTCAAACGAAATCACGGGATGTCAAGAACTGTCCCTGCCGTTACCGAGTATTATGTGGTCACGATTGGCCCGCGTTGCCAAGTCATGTGTGTTGACCGAAAAAGCGGCGATTTTCTATGGGGAATCGATCTGGTAGAGGAATACGGTTCCGAGATTCCGCATTGGTACACGGCGCAGTGCCCGATGATTGATGGCGACAAAGTGATTTTAGCGCCGGCCGGCAGCAAGCTCATGATCGCCGTCGATATAAAGACCGGCGAAAAATTATGGGAATGCCCCAATGACATTCAATATAAGATGTCACACTCGTCGATTATGCCGATGACCTTAAACGGGAAACACATGTATGTGTACAGCGCTGATGGCGGTATTTGCGGCATTTCGGCAGAGGGGGACGACGAAGGCCAGCTTGTGTGGTATTGCAACGAGTGGCGGTTCTCGGTGGTTGCTCCATCACCGGTCATTTTTCCCGACGGCAAAATCTTCCTGACTGCAGGGTACGGTGCCGGCGGAATGATGATACAAGTTATACCGAATGGAAATTCATTTGAAACGAAAGTTTTAGCCCAATATCAACCCAAAGACGGGCTGGCCTGCGAGCAGCAAACCCCGGTTTACTACAAAGGCTATTTGTATGGCATTATGCCGAAGGATGGCGGTGCTTACCGCAACCAGCTTGTTTGTACAACGCCCGATAATGTACAGCAGTTTCGGTGGACTTCGGGAAAAGTGAGCCGCTTTGGTTTGGGCCCTTACCTGATTGCCGACGATAAAATGTACATTCTGGGCGACGATGGTACACTTACAATGGTGAAACCAGATCCGAATAAGTACGTGCAGCTGGCGCAAAAAAAACTGTTTGACGGGCACGATGCCTGGGCTCCTCTGGCAATTGTCGATGGGCTGTTGCTTTTGCGCGATTCGAAAACGATGTATTGTGTAAACATCAGTAATTAAATGAATTTGGAATGAAGACACGGAAACTCATCAATATCATTCTGATTGTCGTCGCTGTTGCGATCGCTGTCATTATTGGCCGCGACTTTATTTCGAACCGTGCGGGCAAGTCGGTTAAAAATCCCTACGAATTGGATTTAAGCCAATTTGCAAAAGTAGATTCCAGCGAGATTCTTTACAAAGAGGTAAAAGCCATCCAGCTTAATGCGAAGGAAGTCGACGCAATTTCAATTTTTAACGATACCATTTATGTGGCAGCCGATAGTACGATATTGTTGCTCAATACTGACGGACTCATTCTGAAAAAAATAGCAATTCCCACGAAGGCAACTGCTTTGGCTGTGGATGATGCCGTTTTGGTGGCTTTAAAAAACAGGATTATAAAATTGACTAAAACCGGCGATGTTTTAGCTGATTGGCCCGACATGGGACCGCGCTCTGTGATAACATCTCTCGCAGTGGATTCGGATCATCTTTACGTGGCTGACGCCGGAAACCGGGTCGTGTTGGATTACACGAAAAGTGGTGCATTATCACAAATGCTGGGAGAGCGTAATGAAGAAAAAGGCTTGGAGGGTTTCACCGTTCCCAGCCCGTATTTTGATGTGGCGATTAGCGAAGAGGGCTACCTGTGGGCAGTTGATCCGGGGCGTCACAGCCTTATTAATTTTAACGTAGACGGTAGTTTGCGCACTTCCTGGCAACATTCGTCGGCCAACACCGAAGGATTCAGTGGCTGTTGCAATCCTGCCCACATGTGTCTGATGGAGGGCGACCGTTTTGTGACCAGCGAAAAGGGAATCGTCCGCGTAAAAATTTACGACCAGCACGGAAAATATTTAGGTGTTGTGGCAGCTCCCAATCAGTTCGACGAATATAGCGAAGCCCCCGACATTTGTGTGGATAGCGAAGGCCGAGTGCTCTTGTTGGACTTCAGTAGAAAACAGATTCGCTTTTTTCAACTTAAAAAAGAAGAGTAATGAACAGAAGAGATTTTTTCAGAAAATCCGGACGAATCGGAATACTGGCAGCGATGGGCGGAGGGGTTTTGCTTTTGGCCAATCAAAAGCAAATCGATTGGAAATGCGACGAAAATTTAAGTTGTAGAGGATGCGTAGAGTATGCGTCCTGCGATTTGGAACAAGCGAAACAAAGCAGAACAAATGAGCAACGAGAAGCAAGAAAATAAGCGAACCAGCCGGCGCGAGTTTATTCAGAAAAGCATGCGCATTGGTTTGGGAGTGGGCCTGACCGCCGTTGGAGGGTTGGCGGCTTTTCGTGTTCATGCTGAAGATTCGGTTTGGCAGCTCGATCCGTTTAAATGCGTTGCTTGCGGGCGATGTGCCGATTATTGTGTCATGACACCCTCGGCTGTGAAGTGTGTGCATGCTTTCGATTTGTGTGGCTATTGCGACTTGTGCGGCGGCTATCTGAAACCGAACTCGAATGCTCGTTCTACAGCAGCCGAAAATCAGCTTTGCCCAACCTCAGCCATTCGTCGCAAGTTTGTGGAGGAGCCTTATTTTGAATACGAAATAGAAGAGGATTTGTGCATTGGATGCGGCGTTTGCGTTAAAGGCTGCACGGCTTTTGGCAATGGTTCGCTGCACTTGCAGGTGCGCCATAATTTGTGTGTGAATTGCAACGAATGCTCCATCGCCCGGGTTTGCCCGGCCGACGCATTTCAGCGCGTTCCGGCATCGAGCCCTTATCTGATAAAGGGTGAGTGGACCAAAGATTCGAAGAATAAAAAACAACCTCCAACGGAATAGCCATGAGTCAACGAATCATAAAAATGCTTTTAGCTGGGGTGATGTTTTGCTTGACCCTGTCCGGTTTTGCCCAGCAACAGCGCTTTCCAAAACCGGAATTTGAAACGGGCTATTCACAACCGCCAACGCAGCAACCTTTGCCACGCGCAATTTTCCTCGAGTATCTGGATGTCGCTGTGCTAATTGGTGCACTGCTGCTGGTCAGTTGGTTTGTTTTAAAGAAGAGATCACGACAGGGAGTGCTGTGGACCTCCGTTTTTTCGCTGCTGTATTTCGGTTTTTACCGGGAAGGCTGCATTTGCGCCATTGGATCAATCCAAAATGTGGCTTTGGCCACTTTCGATCCAACCTATGTTTTGCCGCTAACAGCCTTGCTGTTCTTCCTTATTCCGTTGATTACTGCGCTATTCGCAGGGCGAACATTCTGTGCAGGCGTCTGTCCGCTTGGAGCCATTCAGGATTTGGTGGCGTTTCGACCTATTGAATTGCCACGCTGGTTGCAGAAGGTTTTAGGCCTGATTCCTTACCTCTATTTGTCGCTGGCGGTGCTGTACGCCGCAACCAAATCCGAATTTTTAATCTGCCGTTACGATCCCTTTGTCGGTTTTTTCCGTTTCGACGGGACGTTTCAAATGCTTCTGCTCGGCGGACTCTTTTTGATCGTCGGGGTATTTGTTGCACGCCCGTATTGTCGTTTTTTCTGTCCGTACGGTGTGTTGCTGGGCTGGATGTCATCTTTCTCGAAAAAGCATTTAACAATCACCCCAACAGCTTGTATTCAGTGCAAGTTGTGCGCCAATTCTTGTCCGTTTGGCGCGATCGAAGAGCCGGATCTGGAAGAAGGAAAGCGTCGTCCCAATGTCAACCGTCTGCTGAAATATTTGATCCTGATTCCTGCCTGGATGCTGATCGGTGGGCTGGCGGGATCGATGCTGCACGGAACACTTTCAAAATTCAATAAGACCGTTTATCTGGCCGAAATGATTGTGGAGAACCCCGATGTTCGCTACGATCAGGAGAATATTGACGCGCGCACATTTATGCAGGCGGGCAAAACGATGGATCAGCTGGTGGCTGATGCACAAAAAATAAAAAGCCAGTTTTATTGGGGCGGCTGGATTGCCGGGGCATTTATGGGCTTGGTAATCGGTTTGGTTTTGGTGAATTTGTCTTCATACAGACGCAGAAACGACTATGAACCCGATAAAACGAATTGTTTGAGTTGCGGGCGATGCATGGATTATTGCCCGGTAAAACAAGAAACAGAACATGAAAATGACTTTAGACGATAAAAAGAAACTGGCACGCGGATTAGCATGGACGGGAGCGGTTTTCAGCCTCGTGGTAAGCGTGATGCTGATTGTTAACTATCTGCAGCTAAAATCAGTCGATCCGCTGGAAAGTCCCGCATTGAAAGCGCTGGTAGAACAATTGCATCAAAATCCAAACGATGAAGTATTGAAGGAAAACATTCGTGCGCTCGATTTCATGATTCGTAAGGCCTACTTTACCAGCCAATGGCAAATCAAAACGGGAACGTTGATGCTGATTCTGGGCGTATTGGTGCTGATTCTGGCGCTGCGTTGGGGCAAGTCGCTTCGCAATGAACTGGAGGAACTGGAGTCGATCAATAAAAATCCGTTTCTGGATAAGCGTCAGGCTCGACTCGGAGTCATTTATGCAGGAGTCGGAATATTTGCACTAGCGCTGCTGTCGGGCTTCTTTTCGTCCAACCTTTTGAGCGATTACGACGCATCGGAATTGACAGCGACCACCCCTGAAACTCCGGCGGTAGAGATTGTGATGGCACAGGAAGCGGAGGCTGTTGATGTACCAAATTCAGAACCGAAAGAAGTAGAAGCACAGCTTGAATCGACTTTCGAAGAAGAGGTGCAATCGGAAGTAAAAGAGATAGTTAAAGAAGATAATCCTAAGCCTGAAAAAGTATCCGAACCGAAACAAGCGACTGCTTCATGGCCTTCTCAAGCGGAGATGCGGAAACAGGTGCCGTTCTTTCGCGGACCAGATGGCGATGGCGTAACTTATCAGAAAGGTTTTGCCAAGTCGTTCGATGGAGCATCGGGCGAAAATGTTTTGTGGAAAGTTTCGGTTCCCAAGCATGGTTACAATTCGCCAATCATTTGGGACAACAAGCTATTCCTGACGGGAGCTGACAATTCGGCTCGCGTGGTCTATTGCTACGATAAAAACACCGGTAAACTTCTTTGGGAAGCTGCTGCAGACAACATTCCTGGTTCGCCGGCAACCATGCCCAAAGTAACGGAAGACACAGGCTTGGCCGCGTCGACGATGGCAACAAACGGCAATTCCGTATTTGCTCTGTTTGCCACCGGCGATTTGATTGCACTGGATTTAACTGGCAATCGAATATGGGCCAAAAACCTGGGAGTGCCGGATAATCACTACGGGCATTCGTCCTCTCTGATTATCTACAAAGACAAGTTGTTGATTCAATACGATACCAATCGGGGCGGAAAACTGATCGCACTTTCAACTGCCGACGGCTCTCAGAAATGGGAGACTGTCCGCGATGTGAAAATCAGCTGGGCATCTCCGGTTTTAGTCAACACAGGCAAACGCGAAGAGCTTATTCTGACTGCCGATCCGCTGGTTGCCGGCTATGACCCCGAGACAGGGAAAGAGCTGTGGAATGTAAGCTGCATGATGGGCGAAGTTGGACCATCGGTGGGCTATGCGAACGGTGTGGTGTACGCTGCGAATGAGTACGCAACAATGGCGGCTATCAAGCTCGGCGATACCCCCGAAATCATTTGGGAACAACAGGAGTATTTGCCCGAGGTATCCAGTATTCTCGCGACAAATGGACTGGCGGTGGTGGCAACCAGCTATGGCGTAATTGCAGCCTACGATGCGCAGACCGGCGAAAAATATTGGGAGCACGAAGCGTCTTCCGGCTTTTATTCGTCGCCTGTTTATGCCGATGGAAATATCTACGCGATCGACATGAATGGGAATTTGAGCGTGATAAAAGCAGGCAAAGAATTCGAGATAGTCTCAGAATCGAAACTGGGAGAAAAGGCCTTCGGAACACCGGTGTTCTCAAATGGAAAAATGTATCTCAGGGGTGTTGAAAATCTGTATTGCATAGGAGCGAATTGTAATGGAAGAAAATCTTCAACATACAAATAGTGTAATCGACGAGATAGTCAGCAGGCGAGGACGGCAAAAAAGTGCACTAATTCCGATTTTGCAGGATATTCAGCATTACTTCAATTACCTGCCGGAAGATGCTTTGAAATACTTGGTTGAGATTACCGACATCACGCCGGAGAATATTACAGGTGTGGCTACTTTTTATTCCCAGTTCCGGTTGAGACCAGCCGGAAAGCACATGATCAAAGTTTGTGTGGGCACCGCCTGTCACGTGAAAGGGGCCATGCAGGTGTTCGACTCATTCAAGC
The DNA here is from genome assembly GCF_003610535.1 of Mangrovibacterium diazotrophicum. NCBI lineage: Bacteria > Pseudomonadati > Bacteroidota > Bacteroidia > Marinilabiliales > Prolixibacteraceae > Mangrovibacterium > Mangrovibacterium diazotrophicum. Next base: position 338,539 of record NZ_RAPN01000001.1, read on the forward strand.
GCCATTTCAATTTAACGCATGATTTAACCGACGCAACCGGAACATACACGCTGGAAAAAGTAGCCTGTTTGGGATGCTGTACCCTGGCGCCTGTGGTTCAGGTTGATGATGTAACATACGGGCATGTCACCTCTGACAAAGTGGCTTCTGTCGTTGCTGATTTCGAGAGCCAGGTCGGCAAACGAGGAGAGCGCAAGCAGTTTCGTAATGCTGATGGAGGCGAGTTTCAGGGCGAAGTTCGCCTTGGATTAGGATCCTGCTGTGTGGCCAGTGGTAGCGAAGAGGTTAAAAAAGAAGTTGAAAATACAATCGTTGGTACCGGTATTAATCTGCAGCTCAAAAACGTGGGCTGTGTTGGCATGTGCCACCAGGTGCCGCTTTTGGAGATCATTGACGAAAAGCAAAATCACAAACTATATGCCCGGGTGAAACCCAACGAGGTTTCAGATATTATTCAATCTCATTTCAAACCGAAAAGTTTCTTCGGCAAATTGAAGGCAAAAACCTACAATTTCCTGGAAAAGATGCAAACCGATGAATCTTGGGAAGGTGTTGAACGCTATGCCCTGGATGTTCGGGAAGATATGGTTTCCGGATTTCTGGACCGACAATTGCCAATCGCAACGGAACACAGGGGTGTCATCAATCCGCTGGACATCGATGAATATCGGAATCACGGCGGTTTTCAGGCCTTGAAAAAGGTTTTAACGATGGATCGTGAGGAAGTCATCCAAACAGTTAAAGAAAGCGGCTTACGGGGCCGTGGCGGCGCGGGATTTTTGACCGGACTGAAATGGGAATTGGTTGCCAAAGAGTCTGGCGAACACAAATATTTGATTTGTAACGGAGATGAAGGCGATCCCGGAGCATTTATGGATCGAATGATCCTGGAATCGTACCCATATCGGGTTATCGAAGGGATGTTGATTGCAGCTTATGCCGTTCAGGCCACAGAAGGCTATTTTTACATTCGGGCAGAATACCCGTTGGCGGTGATCCGTATTCGGCAGGCACTAGCCAATTGCCGCGAGAACGGTTTGTTGGGAGCAAACATTCTCGGTTCCAACTTCAATTTCGACATGCAGATTTATGAGGGAGCGGGTGCTTTTGTGTGCGGAGAGGAGACAGCATTGATGACTTCCATTGAAGGAAATCGCGGGTTTCCGACCATTCGGCCGCCTTTCCCGGCGCAAAAAGGTTTATGGGGATTTCCGACACTCATCAACAATACCGAGACCTTCGCACAGATCTCCTATATCATTCGGAACGGAAAAGAATCGTACAGCTCGGTTGGCACCGATAACTCGAAAGGCACCAAAGTGTTCTCGCTGGCCGGTAAAATTAACCGAGGTGGATTGATCGAAGTGCCGATGGGAATCACGATTCGGGAGATTGTCGAGGAAGTCGGCGGAGGTGTGCAAAACGGTAAAAAATTCAAGGCTGTACAGGTTGGCGGGCCATCCGGGGGGTGTATACCCGCCAGTTTGTGGGAAACGCGTGTCGACTACCAGTCGCTGACGGCAGTGGGGGCAATGATGGGATCCGGTGGCCTGGTGGTGTTAGATGAAGACGATTGCATGGTTGACATTGCCCGCTATTTCCTCTCGTTCACTCAAAATGAATCCTGCGGGAAATGTACTTTTTGCCGGGTGGGCACCAAACGAATGTTGGACATTCTGAATAAAATTTGCTCCGGAAAGGGCGAATACAAAGATCTGGATGAACTGAAATACCTGGCGGACTGGACGAAAAAAGGCAGTTTGTGTAATCTGGGAAAATCGGCTCCAAACCCGATTTTAACGACTTTGACTTATTTCTACGATGAGTATGAAGCACACATCCAAGGGCGTTGCCCGGCTGGAAAATGTGCGGATATGATTACTTATTCGATTACCGACGACTGTATTGGGTGTACCAAATGTGCGCAGAAATGCCCGGTAAACGCAATCAAGTTTGAAGCGCATCAAAAACATTCCATCAACACCGAGCTATGCATCAAATGTGATGCGTGCCGCCCGGTTTGTCCGGTGGATGCTGTGAAGATAAATTGAGTTTCGAATGCAAACTCGCAACTCGCAACTCATAACCCGAAACTCGAAACAGAACAGATGATTCATTTGAAGATAAATAACCAAGCCATTGAAGTTCCGGAAGGAACCACCCTGCTGGAGGCAGCACGAAAGTTGGGAATTGAAATCCCGACGATGTGTCATTTGGAGGGCACCGAGCATTTTACATCCTGCATGGTGTGTTTGGTGAAAGATGCCCGACACGGTCGTTTGGTGGCTTCGTGCTCTATGCCGGCGATGGAGGGAATGGAAATTATCACCGATGACGACGAGTGCCGGGAATCGCGAAAAATGTCGCTGGAGCTGCTGCTGAGTGAGCATGTCGGCGATTGCGAAGCGCCCTGCCAGTCGGTTTGTCCGGCGCATATGAATATTCCTTTGATGAATCGTCTGATTGCAGCCGGAAAGCATCAGAAAGCGATCGAAGTGGTAAAACGTGACATCGCTCTACCGGCAATTTTGGGACGCATTTGCCCGGCACCTTGTGAAGCAGGTTGCCGTCGCAAACCAATCGACGAGGCTGTTTCAATATGCCTGCTGAAAGGATTTGTGGCGGATCATGAAATTCAAAAGGAAATTCCATTGCCAGCCGACTCCGGACGAAAAGTAGCAATCGTTGGTGCCGGACCTGCCGGTTTAGCTGCTGCTTTCTACTTGAGCAAAGCCGGGCATGCGGTTACCCTCTTCGAGAAAAACGCTTTGGCTGGCGGGGCTTTATTAGAGATTGCAGATTCAGTTCTACCAAAAGAAGTACGGGAAAAAGAAATTAACTCCTTGTTGAACTCCAAAATTCACGCAGAATTCAACGTTGAAATCAGTGCCGAACGGTTTATCCAGCTGCAGCAGGACTTTGATGCCGCTATTTTGGCTACCGGAGCGCTGAAAGACGATTTCAAAGATTGGGAACTGAAGCTTTCAAAATCAGGTATTGAAGTTGATAAAAAGACATACCAGACATCTTTGTCCAAGGTATTTGCGATTGGAAATGCGCTACGGCCTTCAAAGCTGGCTGTGCGATCTGTTGGGCAAGGGAAGGACTTAGCTTTCATCCTGAATAACTGGTTTGAAACCGGTGAGTTGCATGCCTTGCCGGAACGTTTCAATTCCAAATTTGGCAAATTGCTTGAGACTGAATATGACAGTTATCTGAAAGAATCGAACCACAAAGCCCGACAAATTGCAGGCAGGGGAAAAGCAATCGGTTTTACCGCTGAAGAAGCGGAGACTGAGGCTTCGCGCTGTTTGCATTGCGATTGCAGAAACCCGGAAAGTTGCAAGTTGCGGGATTTGGCCAATCAATTCGGGGCCGAGCAAAAACGATTCCAGTACGACCAACGCATCCAGATACAAAAAGAATTTGCTGCCGGAACAGTCGTTTTCGAGCCGGGCAAATGTATTAAGTGCGGCATTTGTGTGCGCCTGACCAAACAGCACCAGGAAGAGTTTGGATTTAGTTTTATCGGGCGCGGCTTTGACGTTCGCATTGGTGTTCCATTTTCAAAATCTGTTGGTAAAGCCTTGGCGAAAACGGCAGTCTTGGTTGCCACAAAATGCCCAACGGGTGCTCTGGCGTTAATCGATTCTGAAGAACAAATAGACTAAAAATGAAGATCGGACTAATTACAATATTCTTGTTTCTATCGCTACCGAATTTGTTGTTCGCTCAGAGCGAATGGCCCATTTTCCGTGGCAATCGAGAGCTGACGGCTTCATTGCCTACGGATCTGCCGGCCAAGTTGGATTTACTGGCGTCCTTTCAAACTGACGATGAAGTTAAAGCTTCGCCGGTGGTGAAAAATGGCATCGTCTATTGCGGATCTACTGATGGCTATTTCTACGCGTTCAACTTAAATGGCGAATTAAAATGGAAATACAAAACTGAAAATGGGATCGAGGCGCCTGCCGTTTTATTGGACGGCAAAGTCGTTTTTGGTTGTTTGGACGGCGAGTTTATTTGTCTGAATGAAAACGACGGTTCGCTGATTTGGAAATACAAAACCGAAAACCAGATTACAGGTTCTGCGAACTGGAAAAACGTTGGAGGTAAAATCGTTTTGGCTGTGGGCAGTTACGACTACTTTCTGCACGGCGTCAACCTGTCGGATGGCGTGGGACTGTGGAAATATGAATCGAATAATTTCATCAACGGTGCTCCCGCGTTATCCAAAGACGCGGTTGTTTTCGGCGGATGCGACGGTTTTCTGCACATTGTTAGCCTGAAAACGGGTGAGGCTGTTCGAACCATTGAATTGTCAACTTATGTTGCTTCGTCACCGGCAATCGTGGGCAACATTGCTTACGTTGGCGATTACGACGGCCGTTTCTTTGCTGTTGATCTGGAAGCTGGCAAGGTGATGTGGACCTACGATAATCCGGACAAGGATCTTCCTTTTATCGCTTCCCCGGCCATTAGTGGTGACTTGATTGTCCTTGGAAATGAGGACCGTCAACTTTATGCGATTAGCCGAAAAGATGGTAAATTAGTTTGGTCAAAACGTCTGAGCAACCGAATTGATTCTTCGAGTGTGATTGCCGGTAAATCGGTCTTTACCGCCACAATGGACGGAATGCTTTACCGCCACGATCTGGCAACCGGAGAGCAATTATGGACTTATGATATTGGTAGTCAGATTGCTGGCTCGCCGGCTATTTGCGATGGAAAACTGGTAGTTGGTGCGAACGACGGCCGTATCTACATCTTTGGAAAAGATTAAAACCGAAAGTTTATGAAAATTGCGCATATCATTCCGGGCTCTGGTGGAAGCTTTTATTGCGGGAACTGCCTTCGCGACGCAAAATATATGAAAGCTTTACAGGATTTGGGGCAGCAGGTTATCAAGATTCCGATGTACCTGCCACTTTTTGAAGATGCGCATGACCTGACAGAAGTGCCTGTCTTTTATGGTGCTGTGGATACTTACCTAAAGCAACGCTTTCCTATTTTTCGTTACATGCCGCCGATGGTTGATAAGATGCTGAATTCGAAGGCCGTGTTGAATCTGGCAGCTAAAAATGCGGGCTCAACACGGGCAAAAGGCTTGGAAGAAATGACAATCTCGATGTTGAAAGGCGAAGATGGCTTGCAGCACGATGAGCTGGAAAGGCTGGTTGAATGGCTGAAGGAGGAAACGAAACCGGATATTGTGCACCTGTCAAATGCTTTGCTGCTGGGATTGGCCCGAAGAATCAAGCAGAAGTTGAAGATTCCGGTTGTTTGTTCGTTGCAGGATGAAGATGTTTGGGTCGACGTCATGAGTGATCGCAACAGGGACGAGTGTTGGGAAATCATGAAACGACGAGCCAAAGATGTGGATGCTTTCATTGCCGTTAGCCAGTTTTACGCCGATGAGATGAAACAGCGCCTGCATTTGAGCGACAAGCAGCTGTTCGTTAACCACATCGGCGTTGATGCGAATGACTACGTAGCTAAACCGATTGGCGATAAAAAGCCTGTAATTGGCTTTATTTCACGCATGTGTGAAGACAATGGACTGGATATTCTGGTAGATGCTTTTCTGCTGTTGAAAGAAGATCCGTCTTTTGCAGATGTGGAATTGAGAATTACAGGCGGCAAGACCAACGATGATAACAAGTTTATACAGGAGCAGAAAACGCTCATTGAACAGGCTGGATTGAGTGACGCTGTGCATTGGGTTGACGAATTTGAGGGGAATGCTCGTCATCAGTTCTTTGACACAATTTCGGTGCTCTCAGTACCCGTGTTAAACGGAGAAGCGTTTGGTCTTTATCAGCTCGAAGCTTTGGCTTCCGGAATTCCGCTGGTTCAACCCGAATTGGGTGCTTTTCCCGAAGTTGTGAATTTGTCCGAAGGTGGAATAATTTATCATCCCAATAGTCCGAAGAAATTAGCCAAAGCCTGGAAGAGTCTGATTCTGGATAAGGGATGGTTGGAAGATCTTAGCACTAAAGGATTAGCTGGTGTGAAAAAGCATTTCGACATCCACGAACAGGCCAAAAAGTTAGTGGCGATTTATGAAAAAATAAACTAATAAAAAGAACAACGGAATTCGAATTTCAAAAGGTCAGGTGAGCCAAATAACTCATTTTGAGATTTGGAATTTAAACATTGGAATTTATCTACTCATGCTTGAAATCAAACAACTCTGCAAAAGCTTTCAGTCCGGTTTGGGTGAAAGAAGAGTCATATTGGATAATTTGGATTTAACGGTTGAATCGAGTGAACGTTTGGCTATTGTCGGCCCCTCAGGATCGGGAAAAAGCACTTTACTGAATCTGATCGGCGCATTAGACAAACCGGATTCAGGCGATATTTTACTGGAAAATCAATCCGTTTTAAAGCAGTTCGATAAAGAATTGGCTTCATACAGAAATCGAGAAATTGGCTTCGTTTTTCAGTTTCATCACCTCTTGTCCCAGCTGACGGTGAAAGAGAATATTTTACTGCCAATCTTGGCTCGCGAGCAGCGGGTTGATGCACAACTTTTGCAAAGAGCCGACTATCTGATGGAAAGACTCGGAATTGAGAATCTGCATAAACAGCGCCCTTCGCAGCTTTCGGGAGGCGAGTGCCAACGCACAGCAGTGGCTCGGGCGTTAATTAATTCACCCAAAATATTATTGGCCGATGAGCCAACCGGAGCACTGGATGAAGCATCTTCTGAGCAGCTAACAGAACTTCTTTTGCAACTAAACAAGGAGGAAGAAGTGAGCCTGATCGTTGTCACGCATTCGATGAAACTGGCTTCGCGAATGGATAAAATCTATCGTTTGACAAACGGAAAACTTCAGCAACAATGAGCATTTTCCGGTACGTCTTCAATTCACTGATTCGCTTTTGGAAACTTAACCTGACCATTTTAGTCGGAGTGGCCTTGAGCACTGCTATTTTGCTGGGAGCGTTGATGGTTGGCGACACGGTTTCCTGGAACCTAAAAAAAATCAGCTTACAACGGTTGGGATACACACAATGGACTGTGTCGGGTGGTGAACGCTTGTTTCGGTCAAGTTTGGTCACCGAAATGGACTCGCTGAATTGCTCACCTGCATTGTTTACGCGGGGAATGGCCGTTGTTGGAGGCGGGCAGGCCCGGGCTAACCACATCCAGGTTTGGGGAATCGACAGCGGATTTAACCGGATTGCGGGTACAACAGATGTTTATACACTCTCCAATAACGAGGCTGTTTTGAACGAACAGCTCGCGAATATTCTGGGCATAAAAGTGGGCGAAGAGCTTATGCTTCGCGTGAACCGATTGAGTGAGTATCCGGCAAATACACCTTTTGTTTCGGCTGACGAAAACACGGTTGCATTTCGGGTGATAGTGAAAGCCATTGTTTTCGCGGAGCAATGCGGTAATTTCAACCTGCAGCCGATCCAGTCCGCACCGGGCAATGTTTTCGTGTCGCTCGATTGGTTGAACCGCCAAATGAAACTGCGAGGGAAAGCCAACCTGATTCTTGGCTCGAACGCGGTAATCAATGAGCAAGAGTTTGAAGATTTGCTAAGTAAGCATTGGACACTCGACGATATGAATCTGCAGCTTTTCGAAGATTCGGCAAACAAAACGGTTGGACTCCGTTCCGAGCGCGTTTTTCTGGATCAGGAGCCGGTTAAAAAGATTTTGAGTAGTGATTCTTTGACTTATCCGGTTTTGACCTACTTCGTCAATCAGTTTGAGCATGAAGGCCAGATAACACCTTATTCGTTCGTGTCCGGAATTCCGAGCAACCAATTGGAAATATCAGAAAATGAAATGCTGGTTAATGATTGGTTGGCCGAAGACTTAAACGTTAAAAAAGGAGATTCAATCGAACTTCACTATTTTGAGGTTGGCCCATTGCGTCAGTTGATCGAAAAGCAAACGTCACTTCGGGTGGCAGGTATTGTGCCGCTATCCGGCAAGTGGGCTGATCAGCAGTTGATGCCGCAGATACCCGGTCTCTCGGATGCCGGCCATTGCAGTGATTGGGAAACCGGGGTGCCTGTTGATTTGTCGCTGATTCGCCCGAAAGATGAGAATTACTGGAATACATGGAAAGGAACACCAAAAGCTTTTGTGCGCCTTGAGACGGCCCAAAAACTATGGGGAAACAGCTATGGCGAGGCAACAGCTGTTTATTTCGGGAACAAGTCAGCAGAGCAAGTCGAAAAGGAGATTTTGAGTTCTGTTTCGCCTGCTGATTTGGGCTTCCAAATCAATCCGGTTCGAGAAGATGGACTGAAGGCTGCGAGCCAGGGCGTCGATTTTGGAGGCTTGTTTATCGGGCTCAGTTTCTTTGTGCTTTTTGCTGCTTTGTTGCTGGCCTGGCTCATGTTCAAACTATACCTGAATTTCCGAACGTCGGAAATCGGAACCTTGCATGCGATCGGCTTTCGTGCTTCGTTAATACGTCGGTTGTTTTTCGATGAAGCGCTGGCGATTGTTGTTCCGGGGATTGCACTGGGAATTCCGCTCGGCATCCTGTACAATAGTCTGATTTTAGACGCCATTAATTCGATATGGCGGGATATTGTGCGGACTTCGGTGGTTGAGCCACATCTAAGCTTGCAATCGATCCTGGTAAGCATTACAAGTATCCTTTTGATTTGTATGGGGAGTGTCTGGTTCATCCTGCGCCGGGTTGCTAAGCAATCGGTTGTCGGATCCCAGCGCGAACAAGTTGCAATCGTAAGTCTGAAAAAAAGAAATCTATGGATTGGTCTGGGCTTGAATATTTTGGCATTCGCCTTAATGCTTGCGCAGGGAATTGGCAAGGAAATTCAACCCGAAATATTCTTTACCACCGGCTTTCTGTTGTTGCCGGGACTTCTTTTTCTGGCTGATTTTTTCCTGTTACGGCTAGTATTGAAAGAAGCGAATGGCTTATCCTTCGGGCATTTTTCAAAAACGCTGACCTTTGGCGATCGCCGCCGAAACAACCTGACGATAAGTTTCCTGTCGATCGGAATTTTCCTTGTTTTGTCGACCGGCTTATTTCGGCAGGATTTGACGAGCAACGCCGACAAAGCTTCTTCCGGGACAGGAGGCTATCCGTATTTTGCAGAAACGAGCTTTCCGGTTCTGTTCGATTTGAATACCAAAGAAGGCCGGTTTGAATTGGGATTGGAAGAGGTTCAAACCCACTTTGTGCAGTTTCAATCGCTCGATGGGACAGATGCCAGTTGTTTGAATCTGAACCGCGTTCATCGCCCGCGGGTGCTCGGTTTTGATCCGGCAGAGTTTAATGAACGAAACGCTTTCACGTTTGCATCAACATCAGAAGAATTAGACGGATCGCATCCCTGGCTGACCTTGAAACACAAGTTGAAGAACGGTGCGATCCCTGCAATTGCCGATGCTTCAGTTATTCAATGGAGCTTGGGAAAAGCAGTGGGAGACACCCTGGTGTATCAAAATGAATCAGGACAGTCGATCACATTACAATTAGTTGGCGGATTGGCCAATTCGGTTTTTCAGGGGAATATCTTAATCGGGGATAGTTTGTTTCGGGCTAATTTCCCGTCAGTGAGCGGGTCATCGGTGTTTCTGATTGATGCACCCGCAGATGAAGAAGCCGATTTAAAATCAGCCTTCCGTAATTATGGAATGGATCTTTCGACCACAACCGACCGCTTGCTGTTGTTTTACCAGATTGAAAACACTTATCTCAATATTTTTTTGATGCTGGGCGCTTTGGGACTTTTGATTGGAACCATCGGTTTGGCCATTGTCATCTTCCGAAGCCTGATGGAACAACGAAGCACTTTTGCCTTACTGGAAGCCGTCGGATTCACCCGGCAAAAAATACGGAACACGAGTCTGAAAGGTCATTTATTCCTGGTATTTCAGGCATTGCTTATCGGCTTTATTCCCTCGCTCTTCGCCGGTTTGCCAGCAATTCTATCCGGAAATTATGGAAACCTGATTTTCTGGAGTCTTCTCGTTTTCGGCTCAGTTCTGTTTAGTGCCTGGTTTTGGACTTTTATCGGCCATCGGCTGGCGATGAGGGGTAAAGCAAGTGAAGCCCTGCGCAACGAATAGTCGGGCAGGGCTTCACCAAAAGAACTGATAATATTAATGCTGCCAGGTTCCGAATTTGCCCAAGCGGTAATCCTCGTAAGCCTGAACAATTTCCTGACGGGTATTCATCACAAACGGCCCTTGCGAAACAACAGGCTCGTTCAGTGGTTGAGCATGTCCAACCAAGAGAACAGCATCTTCCATCGCATGTAATTTTATGGCTTCAGGTTCGTTGGCGAATTCAACCAGACTTTTGTTTTCAATTTCGCGTTCGTTCACGTTCATTTTTCCGCGAATGATGTAGAAAAAAATATTGTGATCAGCCGGAATTTCCAGTGAGAAATCGGCGTTTTTCTTCATTTCAATTGTTGTCATGTGCAGTCCGATGCCGGATTCGAAAGCTCCTTTTACACCTTTGTATTCTCCCGAAACCAGGTTTACTGCTGTTAATCCGTCCTCGGATACGATTTGCGGGATACTCTCTTTTTGCAAACCTTCATAATACGGTTCCACCATTTTACTTCTAGCTGGCAAATTGACCCAAAGCTGAAGGATTTCGAGCGGACCACCATCGCGCTTAAATTCTTCGGATGAAACTTCTGAGTGAATCAAGCCGCGGCCTGCTGTCATCCATTGTACGCCGCCGGCTTCAATCACACTCTTGTTTCCGTCGCTGTCGTAGTGAGCAATGTCTCCATCCAATATAAAAGTGACGGTTTCCATGCCCCGGTGCGGGTGAGGCCCAAATGGCAATCCATTATTGCGGGGCGGGTAAATTTGTGGCCCGTGATGATTCAAAAATAAAAACGGATCGAGGTATTCAATCGAATGGGTTGGAATAACCCGGTAAGTGACCAAGTCGGCAATAGGATCGTACACCGGCTTGTGAATTGCTTTAATTGTACGCATTGTTTTCTGTTTTATTTCAACACCAAAAACAGACCACAACCGGCTTTGTTTAGCGGAACACGCGGATTCCCCAACAATAACGGACTTTTAACCATGAAAAAAGAGCTGCCCCAAAGGAACAGCTCTTTGAACTATTGGTTGTTGAAGAAATGGGCTATTGGAAATACCAGCGTGGGTCTCCAGCCGATGTTTTCCCGTCGAACAATTCGTCGGCGATTGAGAAGTCGCCATTGGCAGGATCGGCAAACAAGTCGGTTGAAGCACCTGAATAGCTGTTCAAACCGCCAATTGTTGCGCCACCCAATACAAAATCGCTTGTTGCGTAAGAATTGGTTACAGTCGGGCTTCCGTTGAAGCGGATACCTTTTGCGGTGTCATCCTGGGTTGATCCAAGAATACAGTTACGCATTGTGAAGCCGCTTGTCGGACCGTATGACGAGCTGTAATCGAAGAAATATCTTCCGGCAGCAACAATGTCATCAAAAGTACAGTCAGCAATCAATACACTGTTGTTGTTGGCTTTGTTGTGCAGGAACAAACGGCCGATGTTGTAGAAGGTCGAATTTGTAATGCTGATATTGTCGATTACATGGTTCGAAGCAGACACGTTGATCACGTAATAACTGTCAGGAATATTGTATACAAGGCAATTGTCAATATTCAGGTTCCCGAAGTATTTATCAGCTGAATCCTTCAAACGCAGTGGTGTATTGTTGAAGTCGTGCAACAGACAGTTCGAGAATTCCAAGGTTGCTGTATTCGTTTCACCACTTTGATTGATGAAATAGCTGTTCGAACCACCTGTTGGCGTGCCGGTAGCATCGTAAACCAAGCCGGAAATATCAAGGTTTGTGAATTTCACGTAGTCGTGAGTCGCACCCAATTCCAATTGAGTCAGGTTCAGAATTGCTTTTGAGTCTCCCGGTAATCCGAAGAAGTTAAATGAAACACCAGCTGGTAAGGTTAATGTTTCGGCAAAAGTGAAGAACCCACCTGCAGGGAATGTTACCGTAACAGTTGAAGCTGTGATTTCGTCAAACATTTCCTGGGTCAGCACATCGCCAGCTTGTAGACGGATGTAATATTCAGCATCCGGCACATCAGGGTAAGTTGTGAAGCTGGCAGAACCGCGTTGTTTTGTTCCGTTCATCAACAAGGCTTCGTACGAAGTTTCCGGAGAAAGGCCGGTAACTTCAAGTTCACCAGCAGCCATTTGCTCTGCCGTAATGGTGACATTTTGTACTTCCTTGCCATCAGCATCGTTTAGTACAATATTGGTAACTGTAGCACCTGCTTCCCAACGAAGAGTAACTGTGCGGCTGGCAACATCTCCGGCAGCAACTGTTTCCATAATTTGCTCTGCGCGGGTTTTGAAGTAAATGCTGGCCCATTCTGATTCACCTTTTGAAGCTTCGGTTGGAATTGCTTTTACTCGTAAAGAGTACTGTGTATTTCCATCCAGACCAGTCAATGTAAAGGCATTCGCTGTTGTGTCGAAAGTTGATACAATATTCTCGAACAACAGGCTGTCTGCGCTAAGTTCGAATTGATAATATTCGGTTCCCGGGATCGAAACAAAGCTAAGGTCTCCGGTAGTTGCTGTAATACTGGTAACAGCAAGGTTCGTCGGACGGAATAAACGATCGTGCGATTTATCCACATCCCAATCATTTTTGTCGACACAGGCGTTGAATACCAACAAACCTGCAACGAAGGCAAAAAGGATTTGAATATTTATTTTTTTAATGATATTCATTCTTAAAATCGTTTAGTAAGGAATTTCCGCTTGGCAGAAACTCCGTCAATGATTAATTAATTAAATCCGTATGAGTTTGAAATCGTTCCGTTTGACTGGTTTACAATCTCCTGGTAAATCGGGAAGAAGTGACGATTCGGAACTTCTGCGTCAAGACCAGAGCTATAACGATCGATGATCAGCAGTTGGTTTTGTTTGGAAGTGCTTTCATCATCCAGACCCCACAACCATTTTACGGGTTCTTCATAACCATCGATCAAATCAGTTCCTTTATTTTCATAGAAGTTAACTTCTGAGAAATTGATGGTTTCTTCGTCATCATTGTATTTGATGTAGATTGCAGGTGGTACATCAACTGTTACTCCTGATTGGTTTACAAATTCACCGGTTGAGTACATTTGTTTCAAGGCATCACGTTGTTCTTCAATTTTAGAGCTCAACATGTTCCAACGGATCAAATCGTATTTACGGACACCTTCGCCACCAAACTCAAACATACGTTCGTTGGCTACTGCTTCAAAGAATGAATCGTGATCGTTGTGAGCAGCAATATACGCATCAACTTTAGTTGCCTGGTCAGTTTCGCTGAATGCACGGCTACGAACTTGTTTCAAAGCGTCCATCGCTTCTTGAGTAGGCCCGCCGTTCAATTCGTTTTCAGCTTCAGCAAACATCAAAAGAACATCCGAATAACGCATGATTACCCAGTTGATACCAGACCCAATTTTCGAGGTTGCGCTGATGTTGATATTCATGAATTCATCGCTCATCCAGCGTTGGTCGTATTTACCGATTGTCCATGAGAACGGGTTGCTCACAAACATCTCCATCGGAGCGTTAGCAGCTGTGGTGTTTGGACGATATTCGTAACAAGCTACCGAAATATCGCGACGAACATCTTCTGAATCGAATTGATAGAAATAGTACGGAGTAGTTGAATAAACGTTTGCGTTGTTACCGTAACCGTATTTGGTGTTGGTACGGAAGCGAACGCCAATTGAATAACCAATTTCACTACTTCGAGTCAAGCCCATCGCTACTTCAAACATGTTTTCGTATGAAGAAGTATTCAAAGTCAGGCTACACAGGTCTTGCCAAATTTTCGAATAACTGCTTGTCAAACTGTGAGGACCTTCAGTCATCACTTTGTAGCAAGCATCGCGTGCAATTTGGTAATAGTCCAGGTAATCGGCACTGCGTTCAGTTGGGAACCCGCTCTTGTTTCGGATTGAATAACCACCTCTCCACAAAGCAATACGAGCCTGAAGACCCAATGCAAAACCTTTGCTCACACGTTCCGGAGTTGATCCCCAGTCCATCAGGTTGGCAGCAGTTGTCAGGTCATCAATCATGTGGTCCAAAATCGTGTCGCGGTCGGCAACAGCAGGGTAGAAGTTTTCACCATCCGATTGAGTTGGATCCAGTTTGAAAGGAACATCTCCCCAGTTACGAACCAGCTCGAAATAGTACAACGCACGCAAAGTCAAGGCTTCGCCGTAATAGTTTTGCATGTCGCTTTGTGTATCCGAATTGCTGAATGCCGGGCTGTTCGGGATTTCAGTAATCGCCAGGTTGGCACGTTCAATCCCTTTGTACAAGGCTTTCCATGTCCGGTCCAGGTGACCCGACCAGCTTGGTGTAGCATAGTAGTTACTGATACCACGGTTACCTTGCTGGTTGTAGGAGTTCTGGTCGGCACCAACAACTTCAATATCCGAGTTGGTTGAGTACATCAGCGACAAACGCGAAGAATACATTTCATCATAGGTCATAATATTGTAGATCCCCATGATGGCAGAGTTGGTGTAGGCTGGAGTCGAAAATACCACGTCACTGGTATATTCCGAATCTGATGTCTGATCCAGGAAATCATCGCTACACGATGCAAAGCCCAGCGTCAGAAGAATTAATAATGCAGGTAATATTTTATTTTTAATCATTGCTCGAAAAATTAGAATGTTAAGTTCAGACCAACAACATACTGGCGGCTACGCGGGTAAGCCGAATAGTCAACACCCGGAGTCAGAGGTGTACTTCTTCTGGTATCTACTTCAGGGTCGAAACCGCTGTAGTTAGTCAGGATGGCCAGGTTGTAACCTGTAAAGTACATACGCAGGGTACCTTTGTTTTCACCTTTTTTCCAGTCGAAAGGCATCGTGTAACCTACTGTCACGTTGTTCAAACGCAGGAATGAACCATCTTCAACAGCGTATGAGTGGAGAACTGTGGTTGTGTGCAATGGCATCCACATGCTCTTACCTTGGTTGATCTCTTGCAACAGGGCTGGGTTAGCGTCGTTACCGCTGTAGATGTTCAGACCAGTTGACGGATCAATTGTTGTAAAACGGTGAGCCATGTCCATATCGGTAATCAGGTTCTGATATTTACGAGACAACAATTGGCTTGAATAATCCAATTTGTTGGCGTTGTAAACTTCGTTTCCGTAAGACCAGTTCATGAAGGCAGAAGCGTCCCAGTTTTTGTATTTCGCAGTCAGGTTGAAACCACCGGTGTGGATTGGCTGAGCTGAACCTAAAACAGTTTTGTCATTTTCGTCGATAACACCGTCACCGTTCAGGTCTTTCAGTTTTAAAGCACCAGGACCGAAATAAGCTCCGGCTGAGGTCAGGCTGCTGTTATCAGCGATTGGCGTAACACCATCAGCATAGAATTCATTCAATTTCCAAGAGTTTGACGTGTTGTCGAAGGTGAAATCGTCGAACGAATACATGCCGTCAGTTACGTAGCCGTACATTTGACCAACTTCTTCACCTTCGCGGATGATGTAGTCAGAAGTAGGAGCTGCAGAACCGTTCCAGCCTGAAGAGTAGGTTTTGTAGTTGTATTCGCCGTTGCTGAATTTGTCAACACGGTTTCTGTTGAAAGTAATGTTGAATGAAGCATTCAGGGTGAAATCTCTTTTGTCAACCAAAACAGCGTCCACAACGAACTCGATACCGCGGTTTGAGGTTTGACCAACGTTCATCATTTGGGTTGAATAACCGGTACTTTCAGGAACCGGCTGGTCAATCAACAGGTCAACAGTGCGGTTGTAATAGAAGTCAAGAGATCCGTTTACGCGTCCTTCGAATAAACCGTAATCGAAACCAAGGTTAGCGGTGTGCGTGGTTTCCCATCTCAAGTCTTTGTTGGCCAAAGCCGTACTTGGAATCAACTGAGAAGCTTCGCTTTCATTTGGATAGTATGGTTTGTTGTCGTTATCTGTCGTATAGCTTGTTCTCCACAAACCGCTGTCGATACGGTTGTTACCCGAGCTACCGTAGCTGGCGCGTAATTTCAGGTTGTACAACCAGTTGTGCGAACTTTCCATGAACCCTTCTTCGCTCATTCTCCATCCAAAAGCCAACGATGGGAAGTAACCCCAACGGTTCCCTTCAGCAAATTTACTTGAGCCGTCAGCACGCATTGTCGCTGTGATCAGGTATTTATCGTCGATTGAGTAATTTACACGCGTAAAGAATGAAGACAAGTTGTCTTTAGCGCCGATGCTGGTAACTGTAGGAATTGCTGTTCCCAGGTTGAACATCGCCAATACGTCTTCTGCAGACATGCCGGCAGGGAAGAAGCGAGATTCATTGGTTACTGATTTTCCCCAGCTTGAAGACATTTCCTGTCCCAACAGAACAGTCAAGTCTTGGTTTGGAAGAATGTCATTTTTGTCAAAAGTCAAGGTGTTGGCAAAACGCCAGTTTTCACCGTCATAGTTGTAGATACGTCCAACCGGTTGGCCGGCGTAGTTTTTTGCGGTACTTGTTGCTTCACCCCAAACATAGTCGGTGCGGTTTTGAGTGAACGCGTAACCCCATTCTGTCCGGAATGTCAATGGTTTCGCGATTTTCCAGTTCAACGCCGCGTTGAAGTTCATGTTCAGACGGAACTGTTTTTTGTATTCGTCAAGTACTGACTCAACCGGGTCATACAGCAAACTAGTCGCTTCGGGGCTGTTGATGTCGTCGTTGGCAACATCACCTTGAGAGAATTCGCGCAAACCGGTTGTTGGTGCATATTTTACCGCGTTACGCAGTTTTGTATTCGCGCCTGATTTGTCAGATGAAGTTCCTGCTCCGTCAACAACGCTGTGAGACATGCGGGTGTTGAAGTCCAGACTTACATTATCAGAAATCTCTGTTTTTAATTTGAAGTTCAGGTTATTGCGTTGGAACCCTGAGGTCAACATGATCGCTTCTTCGTCAGAGCGGGTCAAACTTAAGTTGAAAGTTGTGTTTTTCGCACCTCCGCTGATACCTAAGTTGTAGTATTGCTGAGTAGCCGTGCGGCCGAATACTTTGTCTTGCCAGTCGGTACCTTTCACTGATTTGTAAATATCCAAATCGTCGTAAACACCATAGTAGCCTTGAAAAGTTGAAGATTGATCCAATTCGTATTGGTACATCACGTATTCGTAAGGGCTCAAAACAGGCAGCGACTTGATACGTTGACGAACACCAAAGTACGAGTTGAAGCTAACGTTGATACGTCCTTCTTTTCCACTTTTTGTTGTAATCAGGATTACACCGTTTGCACCACGAGCACCATAAATAGCAGTAGATGATGCGTCTTTCAATACAGTGATATCTTGAATATCAGTAGGAGGGATGTTGCTGATTGAGCTTACCGGGAAGCCGTCAACAATGTAAAGCGGTGAGTTGTCCTGTGAAATAGAACCACCACCACGTACACGGATTTTCACTTCTGCATCCGGAGAACCTTCAGTTGTTACAACCTGAACACCAGCCATACGACCGGTGATGGCCTCTGAAGCAGAACTAACAGGAATGTCGCGAAGGGCATCCGATCCAACTTGAGCGACAGACCCCGTCAGGTCTTTCTTCTTCATTGTACCGTAACCTACTGCAACAATTTCTTCTACCATTTGAACTGATGCCTGCAAAGACACTTTTATACCGGTAGTTTGGTTTGCCAATGAAACTTCCTGTGGCTCAAAACCAATACTACTGATTTGTAATGTTTGACTTTTAACGTCCGGAACGTTCAAGGTGAAGTTCCCGTCAAAGTCGGTCGAAACACCAATTGTGGTGCCTTTAACAATAACTGATGCTCCGGGCAAGGTCTCTCCCTGGTCGTCGTAAACAACCCCGGTGACTTGGGTCGTCTGTGCAAAAACACTCAACGAAACCAAGCACATCAGTAAAAAACTAAATAGCTTTTTATTCATAGGATAATTTTTAGAAACAGTCTGAACCACTATTTTCTGATCTAACTAAAATGATTCAACTGATTAGTTTGTAATTGATTGTTTTTAATTAATAATTGATTTTTCCTTTTTCTTTTCTCTACCTTTTTACCGTTTCTATTTCATATTTCAGTGTTTATTTTGGTTGATAATTTGATTTAAATAAGTTTCTAATATCGTATAGCCCGACTTTGTTATTTGCTGACTGTCGGTCGGATCATTGGGATTGAGTTTGTGTTTTAGCTCCCAGTAATCAGGAATTCCGTCAAGATCGGTATCTAAAGGTGCTTCACCGGTTTTTAGCTCAGGCCATCCACCAACATCTGTTTGACTGTCGATGATGCCGGCAATTTTTTCTTCGCCTCCGCTAAAAGTGGTTGTCCCGCTTGATGTTTCGCGGATAATGCGCTGATCAACGGCATCTCTGCGAAAAGATGCTCCAGCCGAAGCCAGGACAGATTTATAGGCTTTTTTTGCTTTCTCAATTTTCAAATCACCCAACACTTCAAAAGGGGATGCAGACTGGATGGTAGCGAACTCACCACCGTCATTCATATCGATCCCAAGGCTGTTGTCTTTGCTAATCTGAGTTTGTCCTTCGAGGATGTTGCCTGAAACGAAAAAAGAGCCATAGCCCCGATCTTCGGCGTAAGGCTGCAGGAATTGTTCTGTGCGTTTCGATTGTGGCCCGGGTTTGTAGTAGTTGTTGACCACATTGAAATGCCCGGTCTCCCCGCCGTAGCTTGTATGGTTGTGCCAGTTGTAGATGACATTGTTGACAAACTCGACATTGCCCCGGTACTCCTGCATTTGTTCGGCTGAGTCGTACACACCGGGATGGTCGAAACGGGGATTGCGGCTATTGTGGTGGGCCAGCAAATTGTGGTGAAACGAAGCATTTTTGCCACCCCAAATTGCACCGTACCCGTGGTCACCTTTTTTATGTACAGAATGGTTCAAACTCTCGGAAAGAATGCACCATTGCATTGTAAAGTTTTCGTTACCATAGAAAGAAGCACTCTCATCCGTGCTCCAGCTTACACTGCAATGGTCGATGATAATTTTTTTGTGGAACTGCCCCTCTAAAGCATCCGCTTGCTGGCCATTTTCATCGCCCATCCGAAAGCGAATGTAGCGGATGATGATGTTGTCGGCATCAAGCTTTGTTGGGTAGCCCTTCAATGTAATGCCTTCACCTGGGGCTGTTTGACCAGCAATCGTGAGGCTGTCGCTTCTGATGAGAAGTTTTTTTGTCAATTCAATTGTTCCCGAAACCTGAAATACAACCGTTCTGGGATATTTGCGAGTCACCGCCCATCTGAGAGATCCTTTTTCGCCGTCGTCACTCAGGTTAGTCACATGCAAAACCTTTCCACCACGTCCGCCATTTGTGTACATACCACCTCCTTCAGCACCTGGAAAAGCAGGCGTATTTTGAGCCATGGTGTAATTTGTATTAATTACAATAAAGAAAACGACTAGGCTTGAAATTATGTTTGCTTTCATGATTTAGACATTCAGAGGTTAATTTTTCTCGGAAACAAAAGGTTGGGAAATAGCACTTTTTGTTGTAGCGGGAAGAGTCTTTTTCTGTAGTCTTAAGAAGAAAGGGAAGACAGTGTAGCCGTCGGCGTTAACGGAATTACGGATAAAAAAATATTTTTCCGAGTAATTGCCGAAACGAAGCGTTTCAATTTTTGAAAATTGTAAGTGATTCTGGTCAGGTGCAGCCGAATATTCACATCCGTTTGCGAACACGGTGTTTCCGTGTACGACACCAGTAAACGAAATTAATCCCTCTTCTCTCATCTCTCTTCTGTTTTCATGGTTCCTAAATTAGCGAGGTTTAATGCGCGTATTTAGGCCTGTTTCCTGGTTTGGGGAGTCAAAAATAAACGAAAAAGCATATTAGCAAGAGAGAATTTCTTAAATAATTCCTAATGAAAAATTAACACGCGGCTGAAGTTTAGAAAAGGAGTTTTTGGTCTGATTTACCTAATGTTAATAGTCAACTGGGGTTAAGTTATTTAGAATATTTAACTAGTTTATGTCTTATTATCATAAGTGTCTATTTAGATTGATTCTATATTGGGGTTGAAAAGGATTTTTAGCTCAAATTCACAAAACTTAACATCATTACTTAGGAAGCTTCTGCCACAAGAAGTTGCTTTCGGGAGAATGTGGAAATATCGTTCAGGCAATATAATTTGGAAGTTCGAAGGCTTGCTTGTGTGAACTGATTTTGGGGAAAGAAAATGGCGACAGAGAATTTTATTAACCGCTGCCGCCATTTGTTTCTGAGAATATTTAGAATCTTATAATGCTTGAATCACGCGCTCCAATCGAGCTTTTATTTCACCGGCAATCGGAGCCAGTTCTTCATTCTGAATTGCCATCATGGAAGCAACCGGATCAACAGCTGCTACTTCTACTTTTTTATCGTCCAATTCGCGAACAATGACATTGCAGGGAAGCATCACCCCAATATGAATCTCTGATTGTAATGCTTTGTAGGCATTGGGTGGATTACAGGCTCCCAAAATGCGATAGCGGTTAAAGTCGACTCCCAATTTGGCTTTTAACTTCTCGTCGATATTGATTTCGCTAAGCACGCCAAACCCTTCTTTTTGGAGTTCTTCTGTGGCTTTTGCTACAGCGTCGTCGAAGGAATAATTGGTAATTTTTTCAATATAATATTTCATGTTGTCTATAAAAAATGGTTTGTATCAGTTCAAATTTACTCGAAAGCATTTAGTCGATTTTGTTTGCAATTGGATACACCTGTGGATTTTTAAACTCACATCCATCGTTTAGTGAAACAGCGCATCCGTTTTGGCAGCCATGATAAAATCGTTGCGGTGCAAGCCCTTGATTTTATGGGTCCACCAAGTGACCGTTACTTTTCCCCATTCAGTCGTAATACTGGGATGATGATCTTCTCGTTCTGCCTGAAGCGCAACACGATTGGTAAAATTCAAGGCATCCAGAAAATTGTTGAAGCGGTACTCGCGTCGGAGCTTCCGAATGTTGTCTTCCGTTACAATTTTCCAATCGGGTATCTGCGAATTCAACAATTGGATCTCTTCTGCGGTCACCTGCGGAGCCCCTGCATGGCAGGCTGAGCAGCGTTGTTCTTTTAAGTCGTTCATTTTATTTTTATTCTAATTTCAGAAAAAATAATCAAACACCACACCATTTTAATTGCGAACAAAATCTTCCAGGTTGACCGATGGGCAAAGGTATTGGTCAATATAATCAATCATATTCAGGAAGAGGGAACGAATTCGCTGTTCCATTTTCGGATTCAAACATTTCCCGTTTTCGTCAAAAACATCACGAACATGCGGAACTGAGACTGGCCCCGGCAACACGATTCCACCAACATGGGAACAAACACTGCGCAAACTTTCGAGCGATTTTATGGCTCCGATATCGCCGGAGGCTACACCGAGCAGCGAGATTGGTTTTCCTGCCAATGCTGAAGGATAACCGAGGTTTTCGATGAAAAGCTTGGTGATGCTACTGAATGATCCGTGGTATTCCGGTGTCGCGAAAATAATCCCGGTTGCTGTTTTCACGATGGCAATCAAACGAATAACATCGACAGAATCCTCATTTTGCCCGGGAAATGGTAGTTTAAAATCATTCGGATCGATTATTTGATAGGAGCAGGTGTGGTTCTTGTTGATTTCGTCGATCAAAATGTTGACGGCCATTGACGTGTAGTTGTGGGGCCGCATGCTTCCTTTAAAAATGACAATGTTTTTCATCGGTGGTAGAATTAAATATTCAACTTTCACAAGCTTTGGCAACGACGCCTCGGCCTCTTCTTATTAATTGTAAGAGAAATTAGTCGAGATGTTTTTTTGTGATTTATACGACGACCATCTTCGAACGTTATTCTCACATCGGAGTTGAATTGTAATCCGTAAAAAGGAAAGCAGAAAAGCAAAGAAAGTCCCCCGGCTTTGGGATCCGGAGGACCATATTATTTTTCAATTAGAGATTCAATTGAAACGTTTCTTCCAGCTGCTCGTTGCTGCTGATATTCACTTCCATATCTTTCACAACCCCGTTGCCAACCGAGTAAACCCAGCCGTGAACGATCAAATCCTGGTTGTTTTTCCAGGCGTTTTGCACAATAGAGGTGCGTGCCAGTCCGAAAACCTGTTCTTTGACGTTGTATTCCACAAACTTATCAAAGCGCTCTTTCTCGTCTTCTATTGCATCTAACTCAGAACGGTGAAATCGGTAAACATCTTTAATGTGACTGATCCAATTGTCGATGATGCCGAATGACGAATTTCCCATAGCCGCCTGGATACCGCCGCATCCATAATGACCGCACACTATGATGTGCTGAATTTTCAACACGTTTACGGCATAATCCAAAACGCTGAGCATATTCATGTCCGAGTGGATGACCATGTTGGCAATATTTCGGTGAACGAAAACTTCACCGGGCTCGGCACCTACAATTTGGTTTGCCGGAACGCGACTGTCGGCACAGCCAATCCACAAAAGCGGTGGCTTTTGTCCATTCGCCAATCGTGTAAAATATTCAGGGTCATCACTTAATTTCTCAGCAACCCATTTCTTATTATTCTCTAAAAGTTGTTTATATAATTTGTGTGGCATTTATAAATTGAATTTAATACGTTTATGATGCTTGTACTTTGAAGATTGAGCCTAAGTGCTCTTCTTCTTTTGA
The DNA here is from genome assembly GCF_003610535.1 of Mangrovibacterium diazotrophicum. Lineage (NCBI taxonomy): Bacteria > Pseudomonadati > Bacteroidota > Bacteroidia > Marinilabiliales > Prolixibacteraceae > Mangrovibacterium > Mangrovibacterium diazotrophicum. The sequence goes on from NZ_RAPN01000001.1 coordinate 361,181, forward strand.
TTTTCCGTTCTTGCTAATAAGTAAGATCGAGATGTTTTTGTTTTTGGCTTTGGCTGAAAATTCATAAAGAATTTCAAGAATGTCGTGATCCAAATACCTGTTTTTGCTGATATCAATCTCTAAGATAGTGTTTTCCGGAATCGAATTCAACTCTTTTAAGATCGATGCTTTATTGAAAAAAGTGACTTCTTCTGCCAGCGTTATTTTCATCCGTTTTTTACCTTCTTCTTCCTCTTCGCCTACTTTGTGTACCAGGTGGGAATTCTGATAACTTTTGAAAAGCACGATAGCAACCCCGAAGGCCAGGCCGATTCCGATTCCCCAAAGTAAATCTTTCACGATAATGAAGATCACCGTCAGGGCGAACGGCACAAATTGCTTCCATCCTGCTTGGTACATGCTAATGAACAACTTCGGCTTAGCTAACTTGTATCCAACGATGAATAGCACGGCTGCCAAAACCGACAGGGGGAGCAAGTTTAAAACGCGCGGAATTAGAATCACCGATGTCAACAGCAAAAATCCGTGGAAAATAGTCGACATTTTCGACTGCGCATTCGACTGGATGTTGGCCGAACTGCGAACAATTACCTGCGTTACAGGAAGGCCACCGATTAATCCAGAAAATAAGTTACCTGCTCCTTGCGCGATCAGCTCGCGGTTGGCTGGTGTATTTCGTTTTTTCGGATCAATTTTGTCCGTTGCTTCAACACTCAACAGTGTTTCAATGCTCGCAACCAAGGCAATTGTAGCAGCCACCAGGTAGACATCAGGATTGGTTATTGCGCTGAAGTTCGGAACACTGAACTGGCCGATAAAGGAGTCAAAATCTTCCGGTACCGGCACATTTACCAAATGCGCAGCCTGAATGCCCCAAACCGGGTGGTTTCCAAGAAAACTTTGGTATAGAATTCCCACAACAACCGCAACCAACGGTCCCTGGATCAACTGGAAGATCCTGGCTTTCTTGACCAAAACCTGATCCCAAAGGATGAGAATTCCCAGCGAGACGATGGCAACAAGTGTCGATCCCAATGAAATTTGGCTAACACCTTGCGCCATTTCTTTGAAGACATCTGTATTGCTCATATCAAACAGTCCCCAGTCACTTTCCGGGCTACCGTCGTAACCAAAGAAATGTGGAATCTGCTTCATAATAATAATAATCCCGATCCCTGTCAACATTCCTTTAATAACCGATGACGGGAAATAATTACCGATAACACCAGCCTTGGCGATACCCAGTGCGATTTGAATTAAACCTGCAAGCACGACCGCCAACAGAAAATTCTGATAGCCGCCTAAACTGCTGATGGCAATTAACACAATCGCTGCCAATCCGGCTGCCGGCCCGCTAACACCAAGAGCTGACCCGCTGATGCTCCCGACGACAATCCCACCGATAATACCGGCAATAATTCCGGAAAAGGGGGGAGCACCACTTGCCAAAGCAATCCCTAAACACAAAGGCAGTGCGACAAAAAATACGATTACTCCTGCTGGAATATCGCTTTTAAGGTTCTTAAAAATATTCATGGTTTCGTTTTAACAATTCGTATGATTCCAAAAGATGCTTATGGTTTGATTAGAATTGGAAACATATGCAACCTATACGAATTGCGGAGGTCTGAAAACGTCCAGGGTAAATTGAAAATTATAATGTTGCTCGAGATGACGCTCTTTCAGTTTTAGCATTTGTCGAACAAAATCTGCCACTACGAGTTGCGGAGCGTCTTTGAAATCTTTTTTGAATGATAGTTCGCCGTATTCCTCTTGTTTTTCTTCAGCCAGCGAAGCCATTTGTATCAACAATGAGGGATTTTGATATTGGACGTAGGCGAGAGTCGCAACGAACAGTAAAAACACAAACAAGCAGCACGCGGCTTTAATTCCTGCTTGCAATCTTCGTTTATGTTGCTTCCCTGTTTTGATATTTCGGTTGTTTGTTTGCTACGGGGAAATAACGTGAAAGAAGTTGCTGTGTTCAGCGGATGACGCGGCTTTTAGAATTATTAACAAAAATCAAATTCCTCTGATTTAAGTTTTAAAAGCAACAGTTCATTGAATTTCAGTATTGTTAGCTTTCAGTTTATCGTATTTTTAAAGTTTGTCTTGAAAGAGTAATTTTTTAGGTGAAGATGTCATGAAGACAATAGTTCCTGTCCGATTCCGGCAGATATCAAGACAGACTCTTGCATTTCAACACAATGTTTGTGCGTCGCCTGATCGTTTCGGTCTAACCTTCGGTTGCTTTTCCTATTTTTGCAGGCTGAATGCGGGCAAAGCTCGTGAACATCGACTCATTTAATACCAATTTAGTTTGACATTTCATTCAAAAGAAATCGATTTGCCGGTTGTGACGATTCTCGATGATATTCGCGAAAAGTTGCAAAAACAAAACACCCTAATCGTGAATGCTCCGCCGGGAGCGGGAAAGAGCACGATTGTACCCTTGGACTTGCTCAATTTACAAGAATTGAACGGCCAAAAAATCATCATGCTGGAACCGCGTCGTTTGGCCGCGAGAACAATTGCCGAGCGCATGGCTTCGCTGCTAGGCGAGGAAGTGGGAGAGACGGTTGGCTATCGGATTCGCTTTGAAAACCGGATTGGTAAAAAGACCCGCATCGAAGTCGTTACGGAAGGAATCCTCACAAGAATGCTCCATGCCGATAATTCCTTGGAAGGTGTCGGAGCTGTCATTTTCGACGAATTTCACGAGCGAAGCATTTTTGCTGATGTTGCCCTGGCGCTTTGCCGCGAGGCGCAGCAGATTTTGCGCCCCGATTTACGTATTGTCGTCATGTCGGCCACGCTTAATTTACCACAACTGTCGGAAATACTACAAGCGCCGGTTGTTCAAAGCCAGGGGCGGCAGTTCCCCGTTGAGATCAGTTATACCGGCGAAAACGACGTCCGAATGCTGCCTGAATTGGCTGCACAGACCGTCATCCGGGCCATTCGCGAACAGGAGGGAGATATTTTGACTTTCCTTCCGGGCGAGGGTGAGATTCGAAAATGTGAGAAAATATTGCAAGACGAGCGGCTGCCTGTTGAAATTCATCCGCTTTACGGGATGTTACCCAAAAACAAACAGCTGGCGGCGATTTTCCAGAGCAAGCAGGGAAAACGAAAAATCATTTTAGCCACGTCGATCGCCGAGACCAGCTTGACAATTGAAGGCGTGAAAGTGGTGGTCGATTGCGGGTATGCCAGAACTTCCCGTTTTGACCCGCGCTCAGGCTTGTCGCGTTTGGAGACGGTACAAATTTCCAAAGATTCCGCTGATCAGCGAGCCGGTCGGGCCGGTCGCTTGGGCCCCGGTGTGTGTTACCGCATGTGGTCGCGCGCAACACAGGAACAGCTGGCAGAGCACCGCACACCAGAGATTATTGAAGCCGATTTGGCCGATTTGGTGCTTGATTTAGCCCAATGGGGAATCACCGATCCCAATCAGTTGTCTTGGTTGAGCCCGCCGCCCAAAGGGGCTGTGCTGCAGGCTTCCGAATTACTTCACAACTTGGATGCCCTAGAAGGAAGCAAAATTACACCGCTAGGAAAGGAGTTGCACCGACTGCCTTGTCATCCGCGGATTGCCCACATGCTGATTATGGCTCAAAAAGAAGGCAATGTAGCTTTGGCTACCGATTTGGCAGCTGTTTTGGAAGAACGAGATCCGTTGGGTAAAGAGGCCGGAATTGACATCAATCTTCGGATTGAAGCGTTGCGGAAACAACGGGCGGAAAATCGGTTGTCGAAAAAGCTGAACCGAATTGAGAAAGTTGCCGAATCCTATCGCCAGATTATCAATTGTAAAATCAGCAACGAAGCTGTGAATCCTTATGAAACAGGCTTGCTGCTGGTTTACGCTTACCCCGAGCGGATTGCATGCGCTCGGGTGGGTAACAACGCACAGTTTCAGCTAGCAAATGGCAGTATTGCCATGGCTGGCCATCGCGACGATCTGGCGCACGAATCGTGGCTGGCCGTTGCGCACCTGAATGCCCGAGAGGGAATGGGAACAATTTTTTTGGCATCGCCCTTAAATCCAACCGATTTGGCTCCCTTGGTGAAAACCCGGGAAGTCATCAACTGGGACAGCAAAAAGGGAACGCTGAATGCCGTCAGCGAGTTGCGGATCGGTAGTATTGTGTTGCAGTCGAAACCGTTGCCCAATCCGGATCCCAGCTTGCTGCAGCAAGCCATTACCGATGCGATCAAAAAAGACGGCGAACACTTGCTGAATTTTTCGGAAGAAGTGGTGCAATGGCAAAACCGTATTTTGAGTCTGCGCAAATGGAACCCCGAGCAAAACTGGCCCGATGTTTCCACTGCGGTTTTACTTCACTCGAACCAGGAATGGCTTTCGCCGTATTTGCAAAACATTCGGAAAGCCGATGACCTGAAAAAAATCGATCTGTTGAATGTCCTTCAATATAGTTTGGAGACAGAACTTCAAACAAAATTGAACGAATTGGCTCCCGCGCGTCTGAACGTTCCAAGCGGATCGGCCATCAAACTGCAATACCAACCCAATGGTGCGGCTCCGGTTTTGGCGGTGCGGTTACAAGAAGTTTTCGGGTTGGCAGATACTCCAAAAGTGAATGGTGGCAAACTCGGAGTATTGATGCATTTGCTGTCGCCCGGATTTAAGCCAGTGCAGGTAACATCGGATCTTCGCAGTTTTTGGAACAACACCTATTTCGAGGTGAAAAAGGAATTGAAACGGCGCTATCCGAAACATGCATGGCCCGATGATCCATGGACGGAAGAAGCTGTTCGTGGAGTCAAAAGACGGAAAAACGACAATTAAGCAGCAAATAATTTCATCTGTAGCGAGCGAAAAAGTGGGGTAAAGCTGAGATTTATTGCTTGGGATCGGCTAACTTGTTGATTCAAACAGTCGATATGAAGACAATTGCCTTACTTATTGCATTATTGTTGAGCATATCGTTACATGCTCAGAGATTTCAGGGGATTCATACGAGCCGTTTTTTCCCGCTACAAAATATTTACAGCCAGCCTGCCGATTTGGTCCGGTCTGACTCCCGCTGGAATGTCAACTTTCTGTCAACCAATATTGCCCTCAAGGAGAACTTTGTTTTCAACGAATCCGATTACTGGGATTTAGTAGGTAAAGTTGGATTTGGTGATCTGAAATACTTTTTCGCAACAGAAGAATCGGCCTTGGTCGCCGTGGGAAATGTGATGCTTCCATCTGTTTCGTATAAAATCAATCATCGAAACGCCGTCGCCTTAACAATGCGTTTGCGTGTTAACGGGATTTACAAATCGTCGAACAGTGATCTTTTAAAGCTATTCACAGGAATTGACAATCCCGAAGGCCTGCAAAATCTTTCCAACGAATACTTCAAATCGCTTGTGAATCAATGGATGGAATATTCGGCCAGTTGGTCCGGTGTTTTATGGGAAAACGAAGGCCATCTGCTTACCGGCGGCTTAAACCTGAAATATTTGGTCGGCGGTGGTTCCGGCTATCTCAATATGGATGGCATTAACGTGGATTACAGCAGCTCTGATATCGATCATTTCGATGTACAGGTGTCCTATGCCTACAACAAAAACCTGAGTAATACAATTAGCCAGGGTAAGATTGACTTGTTTGGTGACCGGGGAGTTGGTCTTGATTTTGGGCTAAGCTATTCCTACAAACCTACCGGTAACGATGCAATTCCCTACAAGTACAAAGTTGGATTCAGCATTAGCGATGTGGGCTATGTAAAACACCGTAAAGAAGTTGATCGTTCCAGCTTTCAGGTCGACATCCAGAATATTTCCTTTTCATGGTTTAGCCAAGTTGAATCGATGCGGGCATTAATCGATTCGCTGAAGAATTCAGTTGATTTTGTCGTTGTCAATCAGAATTCATACAAGATGGATTTGCCGAAAACCTTCACCTTGACCGGAGATTATTGTTTCAGCCGCAACTGGTATGTTGAAGGTTTAATTTCCTATCAGCCGGGCTATTACCGCCGGGTAAGCGATATTATCCGCAGCCGGATTTGGACATTCGCAGTGACACCTCGTTTCGAAAATCTAAACTGGGGTGTGTATTTGCCCTTCTTTCACACTTCGCTTAGCACTGATTTGGGCGCAGCATTTCGCTGGAAATTCTTTTTCATGGGCTCCCGGAATGTACTTAGTAATATGCTCTCGAGTGGGCCACAGAACGGAGAGTTCTATTTTGGTATTAACATCCCGATTGGCAAACAAGAGTAGGCATTTCAACTTCCGACTATCCGATTGTTTTTTTACTTTAGCCGCTCAAAACGGTGTGGACGCATCGTACAACGATGCGCAACAAACAGCAGAATGATTAGTAAAGAGAAGCAAATCCAAATTGTGAGCCCTGGCCCCAACGGGCAATTACTAAATGAATACGGCATGCCTGTCAAGCCGCCTGCAGGCTGGAATTTTCTACCGGCAGGTGACGCAAGTGTTACCCGCAAAGTAACGGCGCAGGGAAAATATTGGCGTGTGCAATACAAAAAGGGACGGAAAACAATCTCGAAAGGTGTTTGGGCTCCGGCAGAAACCATTTCGATGGCGCAACAGGATGTAGTAGCTACACGCCAAACTGAAACATACCAAAAGAAACGGGTCGCAGATTTGCAACGTCGCGAAAAAAAGCAGCAAGTGTACGAGGGCGAATTCCTGTCGGCTGTGGAGCAGTACCTCAATTTTCACCCCGAGTATAAAGAAGCGGAACGGTTGATGGCTTTGGCGATTACCGAACATGCCACGCCAGTGGGCAGCGGCACCGTTGCCCGCACACAAATGATTCCGTTGGAGGAACGTGCTGCCAAAGCCGTGATTGCCTGGATGCGCCACCAAACAACAGCCTACGATAACATGAAAATCGCCCGCATAAAAGGCGAACGACGGGCTGTTCGCAGAGATTTGGCGAAACAGTCTGTAGAACTTTTGAAAGCTTACCGGAAAGGAATGGCACTTGCCGAAAACTGTCCTTTACGATCGGCTCTTCGAAAACAAACAAAAGAAAAGTCAGCTACTTTGAATAATCAACCACCGATAAAAACGACACTTTAATGAGTAATTTATGCCCGTGCGGCTCTCAAAAAGAGGCTGAACAATGTTGTTTGCCAATTATTTACGGGAAAAGAGATGCCGAAACAGCCCTGCAGCTGATGCGTTCGCGCTACACGGCCTTTACGAGAGCCGATGGAGCTTACCTGATGCGCAGTCATCACAGTGCAACACGGCCGGTAAAAGACCGGAAGAACATCGAAAACTGGGCTCGTTCGGTGGAGTGGATGGGGCTGGTGATTCTCGGTACAAAAGCAGGCGAAGCCCCCGACAATACTGGCTATGTCGAATTCCGGGCACTTTACCTGGAGCAAGGTGTCCTGCACGAGATTCATGAAAAATCGCTTTTCAAACGCGAAAACGGGAAGTGGGTTTATCACTCCGGTGAGCACTTCTAGAAACGAAAAAAGCAGATCAAATTTGACCTGCTTTCAAAATATAGATTGATGTAACGTTAGAGTTTCTGGCTGATTTTTTCTTCCAGTTTAATAATGTCAGCCGCAAATTTCCGAATACCTTCGGCCAGTTTTTCGGTAGCCATAGCATCTTCATTCATCATCCAGCGGAATGCCTTTTCGTCCAGCGAAATCTTCGGTTGATCGTAACCACCCAAATCATCAGCGTTCAGTTTTTGCTCCAATGTACCATCCATTTCAGCCAATTCTTTCAACAGATTCGGCGAAATGGTCAGCAAATCGCAACCGGCAAGCTCCGTGATTTCGCCCGCTTTACGGAAGCTGGCACCCATCACTTCAGTTTTATAGCCGTATTTTTTGTAGTATTTATAAATTTCGGTCACCGATTCCACGCCCGGATCTTCACTGACAGGAATATCATCAACACCACGATCTTTTTTATACCAGTCGTAAATACGTCCAACGAAAGGAGAGATCAGCTGTACTTTTGCTTCGGCACAGGCAATGGCTTGAGCCATGCTGAATAACAAAGTCAGGTTACAGTGAATGCCTTCTTTTTCGAGGATTTCAGCTGCTTTAATACCTTCCCAGGTCGAAGCGATCTTAATCAGGATTTTCTCCTTTGGGATACCTTCGTCTGCATATAATTTGATCAATTGGTGTGCTTTGTTCACGGTTGCTTCCGTATCGAACGACAGACGGGCATCCACCTCTGTCGAAACACGTAGCGGAACAATTTTCAATATTTCGGTACCAAAATTCACAGATAATTTGTCCATGCAAAGGCTCAGCTGCTCTTCCTTCGAGCCTCCTTTGGCCTTGGCATATGCCACCGCCTGATCAATCAGGTGTTGGTATTTGGCGTCTCCGGTTGCCGCAAAAATCAGCGAAGGGTTTGTCGTGGCATCGCGCGGAGTAAATTTTTTCATCGATTCAAAATCGCCAGTATCGGCAACTACTACAGTCATTGTTTTTAATTGATCAAGCAAACTCATAATCGTATAATTTTTAAGTTCGATCATATAAACAGAGCAGAAGCCAGAGAGTTTATGCAATCGATTGCTTTTAAGTAAAGTTAACATGAAGATTCGAATAAGCCGCAATGAAAAATCAATCCAATACTCAGTCGTTTACCCGTTTATAGAGAAATTGCGGCATTCTCGAAAAATGTAGATTTTTTTGCAATACCATAGCTGTTGCAAAGGGGTGGCTCAGGATAAATTTCACTACGGGCAAAACTGTTCTGTTATTTGTGCGGAACTGAATTCTCATTTTTTTAAGAAGAATTGATTGATGCGAATTCCATTTTCGGCTCAAAAAACAAGAGAACAATTTATGGATATGTTTTGCCAGCAGTCGACCGGATACATGGAAAGCAAGTGCATTTTATCTTCATTTCACATCTTGTTGTCAGAGAAAGCGTTCAATAAAAAATGATGAATCTTGGGCCTTTTCAGTAAACAAAAGGCATTCGAGAACGTTCAAAAAGTGAAATTTTGTAAGGTGAACGCAAAAACTGCTGACTGCCGAGTAACAAAGAGCAGGACAATATATTCAATCAAAATACGCCAAAATGCTTAGTACGAAAGAAAAATCAGTACACATTAATATTGAATCAAATTATTATGGCTCAATCGCTGAAATCGGGGGCGGACAGGAAACAGCCCGACACCTTTTTCAGGCTGGTGGGGCATCAAATACGGTTGCCAAAACCATTTCCGCTTACGATAAAAGCTTTAGCGACCATTTTTATAACAATGGTCAGCCATCCCGTTACGTGGCCGAGGATCGTGTGAAAAAGATGGTGGAATACGAGTATATGGAATTGCTGAAAATTCTGGATGAAAAGATCAACCAGAAATTCTTCGCTTTCGCCAATACCGTTGAAACCCTTAATTACACGAAGACAAATCAGGGAAGTGGCTGGTTGGGAATTGCACTTGAAGGAACTGATCGATACAATCCCAATAAAATATTCATTCACGTTAAACTGCATGAACGCGACACTTTGTTACAGCAATATTCTCTGGGAGACCTGGGGATTAACCTGATTTACGGTGCGCTGTTTCAATGGGAAGATCCCCGAAAAATCCTACTGCAATTGCTTGATAACCTGGATGCCGAAAGGGTAGAGGTTGACTACATTTACGTAGAAGGTCCGGATTTAACCTGGGTCGATAACCGCATTCTGAACCTGATGTTGGTCAGCAACAATATGACACCGGCGATCATGTTCGATCCGCAGGGAAACGTGCAGCAACCCGGCGATATGCTCTACAAGAAGAATGTGCTGCTAATGCGCGGCTATTTCCGGCCGGTAAACAACCTGGTGATCGAATTCCTGGAGAATAGTCTGGAAGTATTTAAGCGCGACGAGGATTACAAACCCGATAACACCATCGCATTCTGCGAAATATCGCTCAACAACCTGATGCACGACCGTAAAGTTGACGAATCGGATTTTCTGCACCGCGTCGATCTGCTGAACATGGTCGGACAAAGTGTAATGGTTTCGAATTTCAGCCGCTATTTCGAATTGGTGAATTATTTCGGGCAGTTTAAAATGATCAAATTGCGTGTGATCATGGGGATGCCAACCTTCGACCTGATTCTGGATGAATCACTCTATCCCGATTTGCGGGGAGGCTTGCTGGAATCGGTCGGTAAACTGTTCCACAACAACGTAAAACTGTACTTATTCCCCTACATCGATACCAAAAGCGGGCGGGTCATTTCTCCGGATACCGATCACTTTGAAGGATCCAAAAAACTACTTTGGCAGTACCTGAATGAAACCAAAAAAATATTGATGCTTGAACTCAAATCGGAAGATCTGATCAAGCAAACAACAGAACAACTTCGTGATTTGATTCGAAACGGCGATCCCCGGTTAAAAAGCTTGCTGCCGGAAAAGGTTTATTCTCACATCCAAGAAAACAAGCTGTTCGACTACAATTGCAATAACAGTCAACAAACAGATTTAATCTGATAATTAAAGAGAAAGATACTTAGAGGCGCGGTTACGACTGCGCCTTTTGTTTTTGTTTGCCGTCCGTCTTTTTTGCAATACCAATCTGGTTTACAACGCGTTTGCTATTTCACAACCAGCATTGATTTGATCCGTTCTAAAATCATCTAATTATTTCTCTGAATGTTTTAGCCAGGCCTGAACCATGCGCAGTTCCCCAAAGCTGAATTCATTGTCCAGCGCGGTTCTGGCTTCGGTCAGGCTGCTATCGGGATGTTCGAGCATATAGTTTTCAATTTTGTCAATCTTTTGGGGATCGATCAATCGACTCAGTTCCAGCTCTCCGGTTTCGATGTAGTGAGCGAGATGTCCCTCGATGGTACTAACGGCCATATTGCGCTCGGTGGCAATGCGGTCAACGCTTTGTCCTTCGAGGAAAAGCTGGTAGCTTATTTCGTGCGACGGCTGCTTCGGCTTTTGCGTTTCTGTTTCCAGTTGCGTCTGAACCTCAATATTGAGTTTGCTGTCGCGGGCATAATCGGCAATAAGTTTCAGAATATCGCTGCCATATTGTTTCACGGTTTTCTTACCGACCCCCTTAATTTCCAATAATCCTTTGGGTGTGATCGGTAATTCGTTTACAATCGAAACCAACGCTTTGGTCGTGAGAACCTGGTAAACGAGCAAATCCCGCTCTTCGGCCATCTCACGCCGCCAAACCGAAAGTCTCCGGTACAGTTCGGGATGCCTGCTACCGACTCCGCCTTGACTCGCTGTAGCTTCCCGTTCCTGCTTTGGCACACTCAGCAAGGCCTTCGCACGGGCTGGCAGGTATTCCTGCACATTCAAACCGTTCTGGCACAATTGCCAGCAAGCCAGTTTGACATACAGAATTTCATTCATCTTGTTCAGCCGTTCCCGGATGTCTTTTTTTAGGGCATGGTTGTCGGTTTCAAACGAAGCCTCGTCAAGCGCTTGCTGCCATTCTTTTTTGAGCTTGTCATAGAAATAATGGCTGGCCTTTTTGAGGCGTTCCTGCAGTTCCGTATTATGCTCCACATCGTCAGCTCGCGATGCCAGACTGTGCACCTGACGCATGAACTTGGCCGACAGCGGAATCAACTCATTCGTACACTGCGACGAGATTGCTGTCAGCTTTTCGCCAATTGTTCCAAGCACCGATCCCGCATTCTCACTGAAAATCTTCACTGCTTGCCGAACCTGGTATTCATAGGTTTTAAAGTTGAACAATTCTTCCAGCAAAGCAAGCTGATAGGCCTTTTGCGATTGTTGCAGGTCTTTTTGTTCGGGCTGATTGTCGGCCATGCGGCTATTGAAACCATTCACTTCGCGGTCGCAAATCACGGCCTTATCTGATAGTGGACTGCTCAATACCAGCCCCTCCATGCTTTTGCAGCGACTCAGGGCGACATAGGTTTGTCCGTGCGCAAAAGCAGCTTGTGCATCAATAATAGCCCGCTCAAATGTCAATCCCTGGCTTTTGTGGATGGTAATGGCCCAGGCAGGTCTCAGCGGGTATTGCAGAAAAGAGCCTTCAATTTTTTCCTCCAGCTCTTTCGTATCTTCATTCAGCACATATTTCACATTGTTCCAAAGCTCCTTATCCACCGGAATGGCCGCAAAATCACCCGGACAACGCACAATGATCAGATCTTCCTCAAAAGCTTCCACCGTGCCGATTTTGCCGTTGAAATAAAGCTTGTCCTGCGAGCTGTCGTTTTTCACGAACATCACCTGTGCACCTTCTTTCAGCACCAGCTTTTCAGCAGTCGGGTAGGCATGCTCCGGAAAAACACCTTCAACTTCGGCCTTAAATTCGTGTGGCGAAGCAGTCAGCTTGTCCATTTCGCGGCCATTGACCTCGTCGGCAACAGAATTGTGGGTCGTGAGGTGAATATAACCTTCTTCCTTTTTCGGGCTGAAGCCGGGCTGGTAGCGCCTGTTCAGAATTTCGAGCGATTGCGATGTAAGCTTATCTTCGCGAATCTCATTCAGAATTTGAATAAAGGCATCATCCGACTGCCTGAAGATTTTCTTTAACTCGATGCTGATAACCTGCGCCTGCTGAAAGGCTTTGCTGCCAAAGAAGAACAGGCTGTTGTAGTGTGATCGCAACAGGCTCCACTCATCGTTGCGGACAACCGGAGCCAGCTGCTGCAGGTCGCCAATCATGAGGAGTTGCACGCCTCCAAAAGGCTGAAATCGGTTGCGGTATTTCCGCAGCACTCGGTCGATGCCGTCCAACAAATCGGCACGCACCATACTGATTTCGTCAATGATCAGCAGGTCGAGTGAGCGGATGATATCAATTTTGCGCTTGGTAAACTTGTGACTGTTGTGTTCTTTCCCTTCTTCAGCGCCTTCCGGAACCGGTAAAATGGGCCCAAAAGCCAGCTGGAAAAAGGAGTGAATGGTCACCCCGCCGGCATTGATTGCGGCCACACCCGTTGGAGCCACAACAACCGAACGTTTCCAACCCAGTGATTTCAGACGTTTCAGGAAGGTTGTTTTTCCCGTTCCCGCCTTCCCGGTCAGAAAGATGTTCCGGTCGGTCAAGTTGACGAAGTTCCAGGCTAGTTCCAGTTCTTTGTTGGTTTCCATGTACTTGTATTTTCGAGCGCTTTCGAGGATTTCTATTGAGCCGCTAATTTACAAAATATCAACCGGAATGCTTGAAAGGAAACAAGTAGATAGAAGATGAAAATAAAATACTTGCTTGTCTTAAAATATTATTGTAATTTGCTAAATAGAAATTGCGACCTCATCTGTTTAAAGATCAACTCTCTGTGTCCATTCTTTCTGAATGACGATTACCATAAGTTTTCAAGCACTGCTAGTTAATTAATCAATACTAGTATTTTCTGTTCTGACTTAACTACCATGTTGGAGCAATAGAGTCGTGCTTCTTTGTCGTAACCCTTGTTCGAAATGAAAAAGATAGCAGCCAAACGCTTAGGCATCCTGTCTACCAGTACCATCGTTGTTGTCGTTGCGATGTTCTTGTATTATTTCTACACGGATCGGGTAAAAGAAACCCGGGTGAAGAAGGAAGCCTTTAAGATCATGTATCGGAAAGCTCAGAATTTGAAGGATTTGGAAAAAGGGTTGGTAATTTCTTATGCTTCAAAACCGTTTCAGGACTATGTTAAAGAGTCGGTAATTGATGGTTTGTGGGATTCAGAAAGCTACTGGCGGAGATTATATGTACTAGAGGACCAATTGGATACTAACCCATTTTTATTGAACCTAATAGATCTTCGTGACTTTGACTCAAAAAGCCAGAAATTCTTACGTTATGATACAAAAGCATATTTAGCTTTTAATGATATGGACGACACAGAATTGGAAAAAAAGGATTCAATAAAGAATAGCAACTCGAAAGCCTATTACAAATTCTTAGACACACTAACTACGCGATATAAATGCACGGAAGAAGATTTAGACTATTATCTTCTTCTTAAGGAGGTTATGGGGAGCTGTGAAGCCTCGGATACTGCAGAGCTCAGAATAAATTTAGGCAAAGATGGGTTTGAAAAGGAAGATATCGATGTCTTTTATTCGACGATTATAACTGACCCCGGGGGCAAACTTCTTGAGGAAAATACTGGTTCAATACGCCCGGAGTTGGATCGTGATTTGACAACCTATTCCGAACTGTACGAAAAATATTACGAAAGCTCCCTTCGAGTAGGCGAGTATTTGAATAAGATTGACCGGTCTTATTCAGCTATATTGTTCAAGCTTTTACTCGGTGATACTCCTTTAGAAATATTCCCGATTTTGGTCCGAAAAGAAAAGTTATTTGATAAAGGTCGTTTTAAAAGTCGTTTGTTCTCCGATTTTTTGGTTTTTGATGAATCCACTTTAATTCATTCGACCAATTCAATTCTAGAATTAGAACTAAAGCAGGGGAAGCTCAAAGGCTTTCATCTTGATTCGTTGAAATATGTTTATGCTGATGCAGATAAAAAACAAACCTATCTCACCGAAATGCTTTCCATCGGGGAGCGGAAACTGAGTAACCCGGATGAAAAACAGCTGGAAATTGAAGTACAAGGGGAGAAATACCAGGCTTTTATCGTGCCTGTTCAGGGAGTGAAATTAAAATACCTGGTGGGTTTAATCCCCAATAGTAAATTTAGTGCTTACACACGCCCTGTAGATCGTCGCCTGGTTTCCTGGACATTGATTTTCATTGTGTTTTTTATGCTCTCGCTTCCCTTTTTGCGCTTGCTCTTTGTATCACAGGGCGAAAACTTTCGGATTAGGAACCTCATGTCTTTGGTTGTTTGTAGTGCCTTGCTGTTTTTCTTTATCGCCTACGGTTCCATTTATTACGCCAGTCAGTATGGAATCCGAAAGAATATTGATGTGCGTCTTGTCGATTTATCAGATACAATCAAAAACTCCTTAAAGGCAGAATTGGATTCAATGCAAGAAAACTTAGTCAATTTTGCTCAGACGAATTATCCGAAAAAGGAAGACCTAAATTCCATGGCTCAGTTAGGAGCTTCACGGGAACTGGACAACCTGATATACATAAAACTAAATATTGCAAGAGATGCTGTTGATGCTATTTTCGATAGCTTTGACAGCAAATACCCCTATTGGAAGAATGCCTTTATAGTCGACAGAAGGCTCGGAGATAGTAAAAATCAAATCATTTTTGACACCCGGAATCCAAAGCGCTACCGGGAGAAAGAGCGAATCTGGGGGGCCGATTTAAGTAAACGAAATTACGTAACTGATCCTGAACTGTATCTTCGAAATGGAAAGTCTATTGGCTTTGAATCGGTTAATTCGTTAACGACCCTGAAACCCGAAGGCGTTTTGTCAATGCCGTATTTGCAAGATACTATTGTTGATGATAAGGGAGATACAACTCTCATAGAAAACTTTGTTATATGTCTGGCTTCTGATTTGTATTCCGTCAATAATACCATTTTGCCGGAGGGATATTCCTTTTGTGTAGTGGACAATCAGGGAGAGGTATGGTTTCACCACGAAAGTGAAAATAACAAAAGAGAAAATTTACTTCAGGAAATTGACGAGGATCCTTCTTTACAGATTGCCCTAAAAGAACGGCGGGCCAAGAAATTTGATTGCATGTACAAGCTTCGGCCAACCCGCATGTATGTGCAGCCGATTTTGCCGGAGTTTGGCTTAACGCTGGTGTGCATGCATACCAAAAACGAAACCCAACAGGTTGTGAACCAGGCATCGTATATTTTAATGGCAACTTTTTTAAGCCTCATGTCAATGTGGCTGATAGTGGCTTGCTGCTACCGGTGGTATGCGCGAGTCAAATTAAAGTCAGAATACCAGTCCGATCTATTACTCGATTTCTATCCAAATCCCTTAAAACAACAGAAGTACTCCCGGCTTATACTGTATAATGGATTGATGTCGGTCTTCGTGTTATTATCCATTGTTTTATTTTACAGGGAAATATACATTTACCACTGGATCCGCATACTACTATTTGTTGGCATCTTTATTCTGTTCTGGAATGCAAAAATCTTACGAATAAAAGAACAGATGAATTGGAATACTTTTGTTGCTAGAAAATCAATTACGATTTTGGTTTTAGCTATCATCTGCACATTTTTGTTCGAAAAAATAGTGGGCCAAATGCCACTGCATGATTATCAAGCTCTTTTTTTTAATCACTCTTTCAATAAATCAACCTTTTTAATAGCATTGTTATCAGTGGTTAGCGTGTTTGTACTGTATCGTCGTATCCCCACTGAGCCTCAGACGTCAGATTTAACTGTTTCCACAAAATTTAAAGAGCTGTTTATAAATGCATACAAAAAGAATATCTATTCATTTTATGTTGGTTCTTTGATTTTGGGGGTGGTCTTTGTCCCGCTATGGGTATTGTACATCGATGTATTTTACCACGAAACAACACTGTACCGGAATGATCAACTTCGATATGTTGCTGATCGATATATGGAGAAATACAATGTATTAGAAGAGGATTTCCCCAAGCATGATGTTTTAGCAGAATTAAAGAATAAAGGAAATTACTTCGGCTCATTGCATGATATGGCTATCTCCAGTTGTTCCAATGATTCCTGTACTGTTTTCCCTTTTTCATTGAATGATAATAAAGATTCTTTAGAAATAAAGGATTTATGTGTAACGGACTATCTGCAAACCTTTGGTCCTACGCGATCAGCTATTTTTTATTTGAATAATTTGCTGGAAGATCGTGGAAACATGGCCAAAGCGAGTTATTATGAATCCACCGATAGAATTTATCATCATTATAGTCTAGGAAAAAGCTTGCTTTTAACCGTCAATAAAGGAGGCGGTACATATCAATACCCGGAGAGTTTATCTATTTCCCTAGATCGATCTAATCTAATCGTCATGCCTGTTCGCTATTGGGGATTTCTGATCGGGTTGTTTTTTGTTTTTACCCTTTTTGCAGCTACTTTCCCGATTATTGGACGATATATATTCCCGTACTATCGATTCAAAGAAGACCCTATGAAAAAATTCAAATCGCTTCCGCCTAGAGGAACTCATAATGTGTATTGCGTGTCAGTTGAGCCAACTGCTGCACAATATGAACCCGCGGATAAGTTGATTCGGATTGGTCAAAAAGCCGATTACCAAGAGGCTAAAGATGAGCTAAGACGGGTGTGTAAAAGGCATATAATTATCACTTTAGATCACTTCAATTTTAAAAACGTTATTGAACTAGAGGACTTTGTTGAATTGTTAGAGATGGCCGTCACTGAAAAATCGAATATCCAACTTGAATCCTGCTATAAACCGTCAATATTAAAGCAACAAATAAAAGTATCACTAGAACGTAAGATAGATAAGAATCACGAGACCCAAATTCAACTTGATGCATTGATGAGCCGACTTTCAAATGCATTGAGCCATTTTCAGGTACAGTTTATTCCAATTAAAATCAATAATTTGAAAGAAGAAGTATTGACTGAAGAACTCAAAAACGCAGCATTTAAAGGCAACTATTATAGGGAACATGTCGCTAATTGTATTGGAATGTTTGCGAATAGTAGTTTCTATCTAAACGTTAATGGTGAAGGTGGCATCAAAAAATTGCTTCCGCTCGACGATTTTGTAGCCAAGTGCTACCAGTTGAATAATACCTATTATCAAAAATTATGGGAGGGCTTTACCCCGGAAGAAAAATCCCTTTTGTTTGATATCGCAGAGGACCATATTATTAACATGCATAAAGACGAAGTTACCGAGGTGTTGATTAAAAAAGGAGTTGTACGTCATGGGCAATACCTCGAATTATTTAATCTCAGCTTTACTCATTTTGTCCGCATGAGGGAGAGAGAAGTGTTCGAGATTAACCAGGAACTCCTGGAAAACAGTCGCATTAGCTGGAGCATGTACAGCTTGCCAATAAAAATTCTGATCGGCGCGGTATTAGTGTTCCTGGTAATTATCAATCAAGAGTTCCTGACCAAGGTTCAATCCATTCTTTTAGCCGTTAGTGGTATACTGGGAATTGGGCTGCGTTTCTTCAGCTTCTCTCCGAAGTCGTTTTTGGGAAAGTCCGATGGATAGCCTGATCTAAGAGAAATTCTCAGTAATAATTATTTAATATAAAGTTTCCTTCTAAGTTCTAACGATCTAATGCGAGTTCCCTAACTTTATTGATCAAACAGCAAGACGGAAATAGTTTCTGAAAATTAAGCTTTCAACAAGAACACAGAAAAGAAGGCAAACAATGGATATCTAAAACGGCTTCTCAAACATTTACACCAAACAGGCAAACACCCAAAACGACGACCATGAAGAAGAAATATGACCCCGATTTTTTAAACGCCATGCAGGGAAACCCCGCTTTCTGGTGGGGCCCCTTTTATGTGAACCCCCGGGATCCCCGTCTTCGGGTTCACAAATTCAACCGATCGAAGGGCTGGACGCTCAACTTTGGAAACCCGCTTGCCTGGTTGATCGTTTCCGGAATAGCTATCGTTGTGGTCATTGGATTGCTATTCTGATCAGCGTCTTTTTCCTTTCTTTTTAAACCTCGAGTTAATACGAATAGTTGAATTCGAAAATTTCGGATAATCATTAGCTCATGCGGATATCATCATGACAGGGTCCTGATTCAAACTACAGCATTATGACTTTCAGAATATCATTTGAGACGCATTCTGTGTGATTTTGATGTTAATTTTTAGCAGCCACCATTAACAAACCGACAGGCTGCGTGTTTATATCGCTATCAATCCTTTCAATGTCGTAACTTATACCATAGTTCAAAATAGCGACTCGAAATTCATTGATAAAACAGATCGTTTTCAAGTCGGAATACCGATCTTAATTTTCAAGACACGTACTTTTTAACAGGCATAGCGATGGACAATACAGGTGAAGAAACGAGACGTCTGCAACGATCGTCTGACAACAGAACCTGGCGGAAGTGGGGGCCTTATATATCCGAACGCCAGTGGGGAACAATTCGTGAAGATTACTCGAAAGATGGCCAGACCTGGGATGCGATTTCCCACGACCAGGCGCGCAGCAATGCGTATCGCTGGGGGGAAGATGCTATTGCCGGATTTTGCGACAGCCAGCAAATTCTCTGCCTGGCCCCGGCGTTCTGGAACGGGCAGGATCCCTTTCTGAAAGAACGTTTGTTCGGACTGACCAACTGGCAGGGAAACCACGGCGAGGATGTGAAAGAAATCTACTATCACCTCGAGTCGTCGCCTACACATTCCTATTGCAAGTACCTGTACAAATACCCGCAGCAACGCTTTCCGTACGAGGATCTTGTGGAGCAAAACAAGGGGAGAGACCGCAACGAGCGTGAGTTCGAAATTACCGATACCGGTATCTTCGATGAAAATCGCTATTTCGACATTTTCATCGAGTATGGCAAAGCCGCCGTCAACGATATTTTGATGAAAATAACGGTGCAGAATTGCGGGCCGGAAGAAGCCTTGATTCATGTGCTCCCACACCTGTGGTTCCGTAATTTTTGGAAACACAACGACGATTTCGAGCGACCTGTCATCAAGTCAATTGGTGCAAGCACGATTCACACCAATAGCCGGCGAAACGGCAGCTATTATTTTTATCACGACGGCGGAGAGCAGTTGTTTTGCGAGAACGAAACCAACAACCAGGTGATCTACAACCTCGAAAACGACTTCGCCTATGTCAAGGATGGCATCAACAATTATGTGGTGGGAGGACTGCCAACGATCAACCCGGAGAAGACCGGAACGAAATTCGCCATTTGGTACTCGAAAACAATTCCGGCGGGCGCTTCGCAGACCTTCTGCGTGCGCTTGAGCAAGCACAAGATGACGGATCCGCTGGCCAATTTCGATGAATTGATGGCTCGTTGTAAAGCCGACAGCGACGAATTTTACGCCAGCTTGCTGACTAAAAATACCAGCGACGAACAAAAGTTCCTCGCTAAAAGTGCCATGGGTGCCTTGCTGTGGACCAAGCAATATTACTATTTCGATGTGTACAAATGGCTGAACGGCGAGAAAGGAAAGACGCCGCCTGTGCGCGATATCGTGCGCAATTACGACTGGCAGCATCTTACCAACCGCAACATTATTTCAATGCCCGATAAGTGGGAATATCCCTGGTATGCGGCCTGGGACCTGGCTTTCCACTGCACCTCGTTTGCTTACATCGATATTGGCTTTGCCAAGCGCCAGTTGCTGCTCATGCTCAAGGAATATTACATGCATCCCAACGGCCAGATTCCTGCCTACGAATGGAATTTCAGCGATGTGAACCCGCCGGTGCACGCCATGGCGGTTTGGCAGGTTTACATCACCGACCGGAAAAAGACCGGGAAAAGCGACTACGTTTTCCTGGAGAAGTCATTCCAAAAACTCCTGCTCAATTTTACCTGGTGGGTGAACCGGAAGGATGCCGACGGAACCGATGTGTTTGAGGGCGGCTTCCTCGGCCTCGATAACATTGGTGTTTTCGACCGCAACAACATGCCTCATGGCATCAAAGACCTGCAACAGGCCGATGCCACCAGCTGGATGGCGATGTTTTCGCTGAACATGCTTCAGATCTCCCTCGAACTGGCGCAATACAACCTGGTGTACGAAGAATCGGCCGCCAAATTCTTCCGTCATTTCCTGAACATTGCCTGGGCCATGAACAACATCGGCTTCAAGGAAATTCCGCTGTGGGACGACGAGGATAACTTTTTCTACGATGTGGTCCGCTTCGAGGACGGCCGCAATGAAAAGCTCCGCGTGCGTTCGTTGGTGGGCATTATCCCGCTGTTTGCGGTAGAGGTGATCCACGAAAGTACCTTTAAGAACTTGCGGCGTTTCAAGCGTCGGGCGGTCGAAATTATCAAGTCGCGGCCCGACCTGGCCTCGCTGATTTCCGACATTGAAGTGGCTAATAGCCGCGGCGAGTATCTGTTTGCCATTATGCGCAACAACCGGCTCGAGAAGATCCTGGAACGCCTGCTCGACGAGGCCGAGTTCCTGTCCGACTACGGCATCCGCTCGCTGTCGAAACACTACGAGCAAAACCCTTATGCGTTCGAGTACGAGGGGGGGCGGCATACCATCGAATATGTGCCGGGCGAAAGCTCGTCGCCCATGTTTGGCGGCAACTCCAACTGGCGCGGGCCCATCTGGTTTCCCCTGAATTACCTCATTGTCATTTCGCTGAAAAAATACTACAAGTTCTACGGGCCAACGGTCACCTATGAGTTTCCGAAAGGCTCGGGCAAGCAGCTCAACCTGAAAGAAATTGCCATGGAGCTCACCCAACGTTTGTTGCGAATCTTCGAAAAGAACGGTGACCCGACCTACCATTATTTTGCCAATCATCCGGTTTATAATGCGGGAAACGGTTCGTTCAACTTCCACCAGTTTTTCGAATATTTCAACGGCGATACCGGCGAGGGGCTGGGGGCTTCGCACCAAACAGGATGGACCTCGCTAATTGCCAACCTGATTATTGAAATGAACGAGGAGGACGAATAAGCGCTCGATATTGTCTCCTTGAATACTGATTATTCCACTGTGCAGCGGTACAATTTTGTAGCGCTGAAAGATGATTCCTTTTGGAACCATAGTAATTCTCTATGGAATAGTGTTACTGCCTTCGAGAATATCGATGATTCCACGTGGCAGAAGGACTATTCCCTTGTGCTGAACGATGATTCCCTTTGGAATGATAGTTATTCTCTATGGAATACACCTGCTGCCCTTTGGAATATCTATGATTCCACGTGGCAGAAGAGCTATTCCTTTGTGCCGAGCGATCATTCTCTGCAGCAAAATCTTGTTTCCTGTTAGCATACCACCGATTTTAAACCCCTTGGAATACTGGCACCCGAGTAATAAACTTATGTTGATAAGTTTCAACCCTAAAAGCTGCTTAACAGAAGTTATATTGGGGAGATTTTGGTAAGTTTAACTTTGCTTTGTTTCGATACATTTTATAGGTTAAAAATGTACCGTTGAAAGCGGTTGCTAAATTGTGGTATGTAAAATGGATATTCATGAATCCGATTGTCAAGCTAAAGCTAAATTCCGATGGTCCCAACGATCTACAAGAACTCACAAATCAAGTTGAGCAAGGGGCTCGATTTATATGTTTTCAGTATTGCATCTCCATACTTTTCGCAGTAACCCTCAGAAGATACTCTCCAGCCATATTGGTGCAACAAGATGATCGTATTGACTCAATTCGCCGTAAATACAATTTGATGTCAGTTTTTTTCGGTTGGTGGGGAATACCCTGGGGCCCCATTTACACGGTTCGTAGTTTACGTTTGAATAGAATTGGTGGTATTGACATAACTGAAGACATTCTTTTAAATATTAACGAATCAAGTTTGGTTAATAAAGAAGTTGAACTAAAAGTGACCAGCCAAATATTTTGCAGTCCCGATAAATGGAATTTGAAAGCTTATAGAAGTTGTTTATCTCCAATATTAAAACAAGAGCATGTGAAATCGGTCGTAGTAGGTGTTTACATCAATACAGCCGAAGGTGAAACACCGATACAAACAATAGGGATTGAAGTTCCTGAGGCGTATTTTGAATCCTGTATCGAAATCGCAGAGAGAAATCTTTCTCGTGAATTCAATAAACACGTTGTTTTTCAATTTTTGAATTTAGAAAAAGAAACTGAATTGAACTCAAAACTTAAACAACAAGGAGTTACCATTAAATGATTACGAATGACATGACGCTTACGCCCCTTCAGGGCTTCGGAAAACCGCGAATGTCCCGGAAACAGGGCGTTGCCCTGCCCTGATGCTTTTGCACCTTTGGTGCGGGGCAGACGTGAATTTGAGTTACAAAATGGAGATAAATAAAAACGAAATAGGCCAACGGCCTTACAGCAATAGCCCGCGGCAACGCCGTGGGAATACGAAACAAGGAAGGTTTCATTGCCCTGAAGGGGCAAGAGCCAATAAAGAACTAAAACGAACCAAACAATGCCGCAATCCCTATCAAGAGTCTACCTTCACCTCACCTTTAGCACGCTAAACCGAGAGGCCTTAATCGATGAAAATATCCAATCGAGGCTATTCGATTACCTGGGAGGAATCTGCAAGGGATTGGAGTGTTATCCGGTTCGAATTGGAGGTGTCGCCGATCACATTCACATTTTGTGCTTGTTATCCCGCAAAATCAGTCAATCCAAATTAGTCGAGGAAATCAAGAAAGAATCTTCGAAATGGATGAAGGCACAAGGAGAGAAGTATCTTCATTTTTATTGGCAACATGGCTATGGGGCATTTTCTGTCAATCCTACGGAAACAGAAATCGTTGTGGAATACATCAACAATCAAAAAGAACATCACCGACATAAAACATTTCAGGAGGAATACCTGGCCTTTCTGAAGAAATACAAGGTCGAATATGACGAACGATATATATGGGATTAACGAATTGCTCACGCCCCTTCAGGGCTTTGGGAATCGCGAATGTCCCGGTAACAGGGCGTTGCCCTGCCCTGATGCTTATGCACCTTTGGTGCGGGGCAGAAACGGACAATAGTGATTAACGCAACACAAAGAAGAGAAACAAAAGCCCAAGGGGCTTATAGCAATAGCGCGCGACAACGCCGTGGGGAAAAGGGAACCTAATAATATTTAACTTTGTCCGTAGAGACAAAAACCAAAAACCAAAACCAATGAAAAAGACAAATTTCGACCAAATGCAACTGGATGTCATGAACAAGGATCTGGCCAACTGGTACGGACCATTTTACGTGAACAGCAAAGATCCGCGTGTGTTTGTGCACAAGTTCAATAACTGGATGGGCTATACCGTCAACTTTGGAAATCCGGCCGCCTGGGTCGTTTTCATCGTTGTAATTGCAGCATTCGTGTTAGTCAGTCTTTAGCTACCTGCGCCGCTTAATCAGCCGGTACGAAAGGATAGCGATAACCAGGGCGAGGCATCCCTGTATGAGCATGGTTGCCGGGCTGCCAATTTGGTGCGACACGGTACCCACCAGCAAACCACCAAGGGGCAGCATACCAAACATGGCCATAGCAAACAGGCTGATCATTCGGCCGCGCACTTCGGGCGCCGACTGCGTTTGAATGACGGTCAGGCAAATAGTCGATTGGGTGAGTGCGCTGAATCCAGCCACTACGGCGATAGCAAAAGCCACATACAGGTTGTTCAGGTGCGAGAAAGCAATGAGGCTAATCCCTAGCAAAAGCATATTGAACTGCAGAATGCGCAGGTACTTTTCGGTTCCCCGCAGTGACGCCAGCGTAAATGCGCCAATCAACGCACCGATACCAATGCAGCTGGCGATAGTTCCATAAGTCTGAGCATCACCATTGAAAACTTCCTTGGCAAAATCGGGCAGCAAGGTATCGTAGGGGAGAATCAGGAAACTGACAACAGCCATATACAGCATCACCGTGCCCAAACGCCGATCGTTCTTCAGGTAACGAAAACTTTCAATGAGTTCCTGGAAGTTGCTGCGTTCCTTAGGTTTTATTTCCTGCGGCTTCACCCGCAAAAACAAAAGCGAAACAATGACGGCCAGGTAGCTTGCTGTGTTGATCGAGAAACAAACACCCGCGCCAAATTTGCTCAAAATTAAGCCGGAAAGTGCAGGCCCCAGCAAACGTGCCAGGTTCACAATCGACGAGTTCAGCGCTACGGCATTGGGCACATCTGCCGGATTATCCACCAACTGGTGTACCAGCGACTGCCGAGCCGGAATATCGAAGGCATTGATGGTCCCCAAAATGGTCACCAAGGTGAGGATTTGCCAAACCTGTGCATGTCCTGCAAATACAATCGCGGTCAATATCGCAGCCTGAATGAGGGATAAAATCTGGGTGGTCAAAACAATCTTCAGTCGGCTATGCCGATCAGAAATCACCCCGCCGTACAGCGAAAACAGGAACGATGGAAACTGGGCTGCAAAGACCGTCAGCCCCAGCATAAAGGTCGAGTTGGTCATCTCGTAAACCACCCAATAGACAGCCGTGCGCTCCATCCACGTACCAATACGCGAAATGCCGTGACCGGCAATAAAAATCCGGTAGTTCCGGTGCTGAAGTGCTCTGAAAATGTTGCGAATTCCTGCTACCATTGGGTTAAACTCATTCCTTTATTCTTTCGAATGGGCTCGATTCGTTGTGGTTTTGTGGTGGTTTGCGCTTTGTGAAACAGTCATCACCAGCCGGAGTTGCCCGTGATTGATTGTGTTCAGGGACGCAAATTTACAGTAAAATCGGCCAAAACTTCCTACTTTTGCGCAAAATCTGATTTTATGCTGATTATTGATTCTCCATCCAACAACGCCTATTTCAATATTGCTTCCGAAGAATATTTGCTGAAGCAGTATCCCAACGAGGAAATCTTCCTGCTGTATGTGAATGCGCCGTCGATTATCGTCGGGCGGTTTCAGAATACCCTGGCAGAGATTAACCTCGACTATGTGACCCAGAACCAGATCAAGGTGGTTCGGCGCATGTCGGGCGGGGGAGCGGTATACCACGATTTGGGAAACCTGAACTTCTCGTTTCACACGCCGCTGGCTGGTGACGACGATTTCTCGGACTTCTCGAAGTTTACCCAGCCGGTTGTCGATTTACTGAACGGGCTGGATGTTCCGGCACGACTGGAAGGGCGAAATGATTTGCTGGTGGATGGCAAGAAATTCAGCGGCAACGCTAAGCTGGCCCGTAACGGAAAAATGATTCAGCACGGAACCATTTTGCTGGATTCGGAGATGAGTGTGTTGAGCGAAGCGCTGAAAATTAACCCGTTGAAGTTTCGTGATAAAGCGGTAAAATCAGCTCGCGCCCGAGTGACCAACCTGATCGATTATTTCCCGGGCGGGATGACTGTTGAGGAATTCAAACAGCTGTTGATCAATCAGATATTGCAGGAGAACGAAACAAATACCATCATCCACCAGCTCAACCCGGTAGAGGTCGCTAAAATTGAAGCACTGGCTGCCGAAAAGTACAGCACCTGGGACTGGAACTTCGGTGGTTCACCAGCTTACAACTTCAACAAAGCCATTAAGGTACCGGCAGGGTTCATTGAATTGCACCTGGATGTGAAGAAAGGAGTCATTCAGCAAACGAAGATCTTTGGTGATTTCTTTGCATCAAGAGCTATTGAAGAACTCGAAGAAAAGCTGAACGGACAACTACACGAAACCGAGCATATCCGGCAAGTGCTTTCGTCGGTGAAGCTCACCGATTATTTCGGGAATGTGACCGTTGACGAAATTCTGGAGCTGTTTAAATAGTCTCGATACTAAAATAGCTGTGCGTTTTGGTAAATCTTTGAATTTACCAAATCTAAAATCTACCGGATAACGGGCTGATTGGTTGCCAAATTGTTCGTAAATTGAAAGGACAAACAAACCACTCCGTCCATGAAAGCAATTGCCACACACCTGGTCCACGGGCTTGTCCTTTCTATTCTCGCCTTGAATCTTGCACTGGCTCAGGAAAGTGAGCCCGTCAAAAACTGGAAGCTGAATTACGGAAGCAAAGGCTTCGAAATCAAATCCACCGATGGGAATTACAAACTCCAGTTTCAGAGTCGTTTCCAGTTTCGCTTTGCCTATCCGTACGACAGTGACCCGGTTGCCATTGAAGACTTTAATGCAGACAGCAATCCGGTGTTTAAACTCAACCGCGCCCGCCTGAAAGTTGGCGGTAATGCCTACAAACCCTGGCTAAAGTTTTACTGGGAATACGACCTGGGAAAATCGTACCTGCTGGATTACCGTGTTATGGTGGAACCATGGGAAGGACTGAAGCTGAAAGTGGGGCAGTGGAAAGTCGAATACTCGCGCGAACGACACATTAGCAGTGGCGATCAGCAATTGATGGATCGGTCGATCATCAACCAGGCATTTACGGTAGACCGTCAGCAGGGAGTCGAAATTTACGGGAGGCTTCGGGATCACGGAGCCGTCGATTTTAACTACTGGCTGGCTGCCTTGACCGGAACCGGACGAGGCAATACGGCCAATGACGATCGGCACCTGATGTACTTTGGACGAGTGCAATGGAATTTATTGGGTGAAGACATTGGTTTTGAAAGCAGCGATCTGGATTTTCGGCAGAAACCTGCAGCAATTATTGCTGTCGCAGGCGTCACCAACCGAAGTCCCTACACCCGCTTTTCATCTTCCGGAGGAGGATCACTGGAAGGCTTTGATGAAGAAGAAAACGGGCAATACCGAGTCAAACAAGTTAATTTTGAAACCGCTTTCGCCTACAACGGTTTTGCCTGGCAGTCGGAATACCATTTGAAAGATATCACCGATAAGCGTAACAACGACGCTTCAACATCTTTGCGGGGATTCTATGTACAGGCCGGTTATTTGGCCGCTGCTGCTTTGGATTGGTGGCCCGAGCCCCTGGAAATTGCAGCGCGCTATGCCCGCTACACCCCCGACACAGATCTGGATCATACATTTGAAAGTGAAAAATCATTGGCCTTTAATTGGTTTTTCCGCGAGCACAAGAACAAACTGACGATGGAATTCAGCCAGTTTCGCTACGAATTAGCCAATAACGCAAGTGGGGACGAGTTTCGATTCCGCCTCCAGTGGGATATTTCATTTTAAAAGAAAAGGAGAAGATGCTCTCGCAACCTTCCCCTGACGCTATTTAATTATTGGATGGTGGACAGACCGTTTTTTCCGGGACGACTTCCCATGTGTTCAGATCGAGGTAGCCTGAACCAATGTAGTGGCTTCCCCAGTTTCCCCGAACATTCCAGCTAAAACTGTAGTGCATCATAGCACCTTCTTCGTAGCGGATTTTGTCCGACTCATTAATAACAAATGTTTCTCCCGTAGCTTCGCTGGTCAACTCGCCGCTGAAACGAACCAATACCATCTGAGTCTGGCCGTTCATCACATGCCAGCGATAATGAGCCATCAGCGATCCATTAAGAACATCAACGGTTTCACCATCGCACATCAGCGGAATAAAATAACCTTCGCCGGTTTTCCATTGGTAGGTCTTGGTGTAAGCCGATTTTTCCTGCGCTTGTGTTGATGAATCGTTCACAAAATCATCAGCTTCGTTACAAGCCACTGCCACTAAAAACAGACTGAGAATAAGTAAAGTGATTTTCTTCATGATTTTGGTTTTTGGATTTAACCCTTCAAAATCGTGAAAATGCGTGTTCCGTTCAATCCGTAGAATTCCTGATTTTACGGGCAGTGTAGCAAAATTAGAGTACCTTTTTCTAAGGTTCAATCAAGCGTGTTAATACTCACTTGTGATAACTTGTTGATTTCTTTTCGTGAAATATGTTCGTCAGGCAAGCGGATATTAAGTATATTTAAGAAATTCCATTAAGAATTTGTAGCAAAATGATATCATACTTGATCTTTCGGATTACGGTAAGGGTGAAATGAACCTTCGGAATTCGAAGAGCCGGCTTGAAATTTTGAATGAATCTTAAAAAATAAAACATGAATACTGAAATTGATTTACACAAGTGGGGCGAAATTTCATTGAAGTTAAGACAGGTTTATCCACAACTAACAACAGCAGATTTGGCTTGGCGACACGGAACGAAAATCGAATTTTACAGAATGATTGCCGGAGAATTGGGAATGAGCCGGAGAGAGTTTGAATCCATGATCGAACAGCTGTAGCCGTAAATCGTAAAATATTCTCGTTTTCACGAAACACGCACATGCAACCATCATGTGTGATTTGTTTTTGTACGCCTCAATGAAAAAGCAAAATCTGACAAACGAGGATTAAATCCGTTTAAGTTGAAGCTTTTTGTAGGCTTCAGGTGTATCTATGTCGGCCAATTGTTCACCGGCATCTATACTGACGACCTGATTTGCATATTTCTCGATGATTGTTTTAGCACCCTGTTTTCCATCCAGCTGGCTTAATTCGTCGAAGTATACCGAATCAAAAAGGGCAGGGACTCCCAGCCATCCGGCTGAAGGTCGAGAGGCGACAATCTGCTTTTTTCCGGGGCGAAATGTATGAATTAGCTTGAAGTAATGCTCCGTATTTACCAATGGCTGATCGATTAATGCGAAGAGCACACCAACAGCATTCGGGAAGAGATTTAACTGCTTTACACCAGCAGCAACCGATGTGCCCATCCCGGCTTCCCAGTTTTCATTGATAACAAGAGTGACGGACTCATTTGCGATGATGGGTTTGATTTCATCCGCACGAGAACCAAGAACGACAATCAAAGGATCGGCAACCGCATTTAACATTGCAATCTGATGCTGAATCAAGCTTGTGTTGCCCCAGGGAAGCAACTGCTTGGCTTGTCCCATGCGCGACGAACAACCTGCCGCCAACAATATCACCGGAATTTTATCCATGAATAGAGCCGATTTTATCGCGCAAGGGAACGGGTTCCTGCCGACGTGTTACACTCAATATTTCAGCTAAAATTGAAACGGCTATTTCCGATGCACTTTCAGCCCCAATACTGATGCCAGCCGGGCCATGAATCTGCTCCAGAAAATCAACCGGGACATCCGGCTGATAGTCAAGCACCATCGAGAGGACCCGTTCGCGCCGGCTAACGGAGCCCAGTAGTCCGATATAAGCAGGGCGGAAATCATTTAGCGCCATTAAATACCGAACATCTTTATTGAAACTGTGCGTCATCAGCACGACTGCGGTTTGCCTGTCGATTGCCAGCGAGCTGATTTCGTCGTAAGCCGGGGTAATTAATTCGTTGGCTCCCGGGAAGTAGTCGCAGGACTTCGATTCGTCTGCACTAGCTACAATAATTACGTCCCAGCCCAGTAGCTTGGCTGCCTGACTCAATTGCGCAGCATCGTGCTCAGCACCGAAAATGTAGAGCTTAAACAGCGGCTCAAATGCTTGGTGAAAGATTTCTTTATTGTCTGAGCCGTTCATCTCATAACCAGGCCGAAACGGATAGTTCTTTCCATTTATGTTGATCGCTGATCCCAAGTCATCGTATTCCCCAACTTCCTGCCGAAAGCTCGTTGTCATACTGAAGGGCTGACGGCCGATCAATTGCTGCTCAAAATTCGCGATTAGTTCATCGGATAAAACAACAGGTTCAATCAGTAGATGGATGATTCCTTCGCAGCCAATTCGAAGACGACCATCGTAAGTAATCACTTTGGCTTTCCAGCTTTGAAAGACACTCTGCGCCTGCCGCCGGATTTCATTTTCTACACAACCACCGCTAACTGCTCCGACCATTTCACCATCCTCACCAATGATCATTCGCACGCCGGGGCGTCGATAGGAAGTTCCGTTCAGTGCGACTACCGAAACAAAAACAGCTTTCTTACCCTCGGTTTGCCACCTTTGGAGTGTTTGAAATAACAGCCTGATCTCATGTGTCATGCTTGCTTCTTTTGACGTTAGACTTCAAATGTGTTTTTGATGAATGGCTGATGATAATAGCGGGTGCCCGTGGCTTTGTACAAAGCATTTGCGAGTGCTGCCATTACCGGCGGATAGGGCGGTTCTCCCAACCCCGTCGGATGGATGGTATTTTCGATAAAATGAACATCGATCTTTTTAGGAGCCTCGGCATGGCGAATGAGCCGGTATCCGTCGAAATTACTTTGGTTGGGTTCGCCATTGTTGAAGGTAATTTCACCAAACATCGCCGTGCCGATACCATCAACGACCGATCCTTCAGTCATGTTGACGGCAGCATCGGGGTTAACTACAATCCCGCAATCAATTGCATTGTAAACGTGATCTACTTTGGGTTCGCCATCGACCATGCTAATATCAAGCACTTGGGCCACGTAACTTCGATGGCAGAAATAAGCCGCCACACCACGGTTTTTGCCTGCAGAATCGGTATCCCATCCCGATTTATCGCGCACCAACTCGAGCACTCCGGCATAGCGTGCGGCGTCATAATCGTTCCGTTCACCCACCGGGTTTTCCTGAGCTCGTTTCAAGAGGTCGAGGCGAAACTGAATTGGATCGACACCCATTTCTTCGGCCAGCTCATCCAGGAACGATTGCTCGGCTGCGGCATTAAAATTGGAGCCGGGTGCCCGCATGGCCCCAACACTAATATTGGAATCAATCGACCAACTCTCGGCCAGGTAATTATCTACCGCTCCGGCAGGGAAACGATTGGCGTGCAAGGCATCTTCGGGGATTCCGCCCATTTTAACATGAAACGCGGCGAGTTTTTTATCGGCGTCCAGTGCAGCACGATAAACGGCGTGGTACATCGGTCGATAGATGCCGGCAGTCATTTCGTCTTCGCGGGTGTACACCAGTTTCACCGGTGCTTTCATTTTTTGAGAAATCAAGGCGACTTCTACCATAAAATGACCATACAAACGACGGCCAAAACCACCACCCATGCGGGTCATTTGTACTTCAACCTTGTCCAGAGGAAGTCCCAGCCGGGCGGCAATCGTCTTCTCCATATATTCAGGCGACTGGATCGGGCCAACCAAAACAGCGCTATCTTCTTTCACGTCGGCAAAGAAGTTCATCGGTTCCATCGGGCTGTGCGCCAGGAACGGAGCCGTGTAGATGCGTTCGAGTACCTTTGCCGCTTTCTTAAAGGCTTCTTCCGGCTCTCCATCTTTACGAACAACGCGACCCGGTTTAGCTGCTTCGGAAGCCATTTTTTTACGGTGATCTGCTGTGCTCTCGAGCTCACTTGTCGGTTCCCATTCAATAGTCAACATCTGCTTGGCCGTCCAAACTTCCCATGTTGAGTCGCCAACAATTGCTACTAAATCTGGAAATGAAGTGGTATCCGACCACTGCTGTTCATAGTCGTCGTTATAAAGTTTTATAGCAAAAACATCTTTAATCCCGGGCATTGCTTTTGCATCCGAAGCATCAAACGATTTCAGCGTCATACCGAATGCAGGAGGATGTACAATCATGGCCGTTAGCATCCCGTCAACGCGGTAATCGAGTCCAAATAAGGGCTTTCCGGTTACAATTCCGAGCCCGTCGACATTCTTTTGAGAATTACCGACGATGCGGAAATCTTTTAAATCTTTCAACTCAACCTCTTCCGGAACGGGGATCGATACAGCAGCCGAAGCAAATTCACCATAGCCCGCCTTCTTGCCACTGTTTTTGTGATGAATAGTTCCAATCTCGGTCGTCACTTCTTCAACCGGAACATCCCAGGCATTGGCTGCTGCTTTCTTCAACATATAACAAGCCGAAGCCCCCGCCATCCGGAGCGATGACCATGAAGTTCGAATGGAATCACTTCCGCCGGCCAACTGGCGGGTGTATTTTTTTGTATTCAGCGGCGCCTGTTCAACCAGCACATTTTTCCAGTCCACATCCAACTCCTCGGCCACAATCATGGGCATCGAGGTTTTTACATTTTGGCCAATTTCAGGATTAGGCGACAGGATGGTGACAACACCATTTTCGCCTATCTTCAGATAGGCATTGATTTCGAACCATTCATCCGGAATTACCAATCCTTTGGGTGCATCGGCCGTGCAGGCTGAAGCCATCCAATTGAAACCAATCAGAAGTCCGCCACCGGCAGCCAGCGAGCTTTTCAGAAAAGAACGCCGGTTGTATTTCGTTTTTACAAGTGTCATGTTTCGTGATATTAGATTAATCAGAGCCTTTGAAATCAGGATTTCGAAGCTGTTTTGATAGCAGCTTTAATCCGGGTGTAGGTTCCGCAGCGGCAAATGTTCCCGTGCATGGCATTTTCAATTTCCTCATCGGTCGGATGCGGATTCTCGTTCAGCAAAGCAGTTGCCTGCATAATCTGGCCAGGCTGACAGTAGCCACATTGCGCCACATCGTGCTCCAGCCAGGCCTTTTGAACCGGGTGGTCTCCATTCTCGGAAAGACCTTCGATGGTGGTGATTTCATGATCGCCGACGGAGTCGACGAAAGTAATGCACGAACGCACCGCTTTTCCGTCGAGGTGAATGGTGCAGGCGCCACATTGAGCCATGCCGCAGCCAAATTTGGTTCCCAGTAAGTGCAAATGATCACGAAGAACCCAAAGCATCGGAGTGGAGGGATCAACATCCACCTGGTACTTCTTTTTGTTGATTGTTAAATTGTAAACTGCCATATTGATTTGGTATTGATTTTCAGGATTTAAGTCAACCGGAATCAGTTTCCATTAAATTTACAAAAAACAGGAAACATGCTTTGCGTTTTGGTTGGCTATTGTCGTAAAAATTCCGAAGTTCAATGTTTAAAATTCGACTGCCGATTTCAAATTCAATCTTTATCGCTAAAGAATGATGATAAGATCTTTCAACAATAAATTCTACTGGATACGTGGCTTTGGTCTATTCCTATTGTTTCTTTGGTCATCGGGTGTACGGGCGCAGAACACTTTTTCGGCCTTTGTAGACAGTGCGATGACAAATAATCCGGAAGCCATTTCCATAAAAACCCAGTCGAGACAATATGATCTCGAAAATCAGATGATTTCGGCGGTATTGCAGTCGCCGAAAATGTACTTGACCAGCGATGTTTTGTTTGCTCCTTATTTTAACAACAACGGTAAACTGGTAGACATAGCACCTTCCGACCAGGCTATTGGCTACGATGTTGGGATTACTAATGGTGGCTTGTATTCAGCGTTGTTTAATATTGACATTCCTGTTTTGAAAGGTGCGGAAGTCAACCACCGTCAGCTACAGAATGAGTTTGCGAAGAAGAAGCTGACCATTCGGCTTGAAACAATTAGGGCGGAACTGCAGCAATCTGTAGGTACACTTTACTTTGACGCTCTTAGCAAACAAGCTGCGGTCGCAAATAACCAAAAGAACACAGCGCTTTTAAACGAAGAGATTCAGCTTGTCAAATTATTGACCCGCAAAGGAATGTACCGGATTTCGGATTATAAGTTACTGGAGCTAGAGCTGCAGTCTGATTCTGTTCTGCTGAAAAGCTCGGTTAATGATCTGGAACTGGCAGTTCGACAACTGAAAGCTGCCTGTGGCATTCAGAATACGGAAGCCGGGTTTTTGACAAACCCGACGATGGAAATGATTGTTCCGGTAACCGGGAACTCGATATTCACCCAAAGCTACGAGCAAGACAGCCTGGCAGCAGCCAATCAAACGGATATTTTCAACGACCAGTATCGACCGCAAATCAACCTGTTTGCCAATTCCGGTTTGAATTCAACCTCTATCCCGTCTATTGAGCGCCATGTGGGACTGAGTGCCGGTGTGCATTTGTCGTACACGCTTTTTGACGGGCATCAGAAAAAGATCAATGAGCAGCAGCAGATGCTGGCTATTGACGAAGCTGCGACCCAAAAGGAATTGAAACAAAAAGAAGTTCGAAGCCAGGCAAATGCCTACTTACAGACCATCGAAAAAACGAAGGATGAGTTGGATCAGCAAAAACAAATACAACAGCAATACGACGCCTTACTGAATTTATACCGTGATGAACTGCAGCGTGCCCAAATCAGTGTGATTGATTTTGTGGCCTACCTGAAAAAATACAGCGATGTGAATCAGGCCGTCGTTCAAAAAGAAATTACGCTAAAGAAATTGATCAATGAATACAATTACTGGAACCACTAACGCCTTTTGGCGTGCGTCGTACGGATTGGTACTACTCGTGATCGCGATGACAGCATGTACATCAGCGACTTCGGAGCAGAAGGCGGAGACAGAGATCAAAAGTGATGTGAAAGTTACCCAACCTGTGATTGCTACGATTGAGCAAACTTCAACTTTTAAAGGGACCACCCGCTATTTGCAAACCAATACTTTTCGGGCTCAGGTCAGTGGTATTCTCAAAAGTGTCGGGTGCCAGGTCGCCGGAACTGTTTCAGATGGGCAACCGTTGTTTATCGTTCAGCCCATGGAAGCAGCTGCGCTTCAGAAATCAGGCTTTAACGACGAAGATTTCAATGCGTTTCAGGACACTACCTTTTCAAATCTGAATGGAACCGTGTCGAGCCTGAATGTGCAGGTCGGTGATTTTGTGCAAGCCGGCGATGTGCTGGCTACCTGCATTCGGACAAACTCCATGCGTATTGTCATTGATGTTCCTGCAGAGCAATTGGGAAAAGTTCGAACAGGCACGAACTGCACGATTCTTTTGCCGGATGGGGAGACGGCGGCAGGTAAGGTGATTGGACAGTGGCCCTCGGCTACCGTGCAAAACCAAACTCAACCTTTTATTATCAAACCGACGAATGCGTTCAGCCTGGCTGAAAATATTAGTCTTTCGGTTCAATTTGAAACAGGCAAATTACCGGATGCTTTGTGGATTCCGAAAAGTGCTTTGCAAGGCAACGAGCTGCAAACGGAGTTTTGGGTAATGAAGCTGGTTAACGATACCACTTGCATAAAGATTCCGGTAACGAAGGGGCAGGAGACCGATAGTCTTGTTCAGCTTCTGGATTCTCCAATAACTAATGCGGATCGGTTGGTATCCGAAGGAGGATACGGTCTGCCGGACACCGCTATCGTGCGAATCATCAAGAATTAGAATGAGAACCTCCGGGAACGCTGTTCAAACCTCATTTTTTAGCCATTTATCATGCAATTGAAAGAAAGTTTCTATCAAAAGTTCAAGAGTCCGCTGGGAATTATTTTCCTGATCATTATCGCTGTGGGGCTCTATTCGTACAGCCAAATGAAGGTGGAACTGCTGCCTAACGTTACATTTCCAAAGGTGAAAATCATTGCAGATAATGGCGAGCAACCGGTTGACAAAATGCTGATCACGGTTACGCGCCCACTGGAAGAGGCAATCAAAAAGAGTGAAAACCTGCAGATGATTCAATCAACCACGTCGCGTGGAACCTGCGAGATTTCAGCGTTTTTCAATTGGAACACCGATATTGACCTGGCTCGGCAGCAAATCGACGCCCGGATCAGCGAAAGCCGAACGGATTTGCCTGCAGACCTGAAAGTGGTGATTGAGAAGATGAACCCTTCCATTTTGGCTGCTGCCGGATATTCGCTGGAAGGTGATCTTAGTCCGGTTGCGTTGAAGAAGATCGCCCAATATACGGTGAAGCCCTATCTAGAGCAAATCGATGGAATTCGGGAAGTTGCCGTTACCGGTGGCCGAAATAAAGAATATCAGTTAGTGCTGAACCCCGAAAAAATGAGTGCATTGGGCATAACACCTGAAGGAATTGGTAAGGCACTTAGCCAGACAAACTTCATCCGCTCCAACGGCTACCTGAACGACAATCACCGACTTTACCTTTCTCTGACCGATGCCGCGGTTAAAGATCTCGGGCAATTGGAAAGAACGGTCGTCAGAAGTACCGGAAACAGCACTGTTCTTTTGAAGGATGTAGCAGACGTAAAAATAGACGGACAAATTGAGTACCTCAAGATTAAGGCGAATGGAAAAGATGTTCCGTTGATCGCGGTGATGAAGCAGCCTGAAGCGAACTTGTCGGATATGGACGCACAAATGAAGCAACGCGTGAATGAATTGAACAGCCATTTATTGCCCAAGGGGGTTAAAATGGTTCCCTATTACAACCAGGCTGATTTTGTAGACACAGCCATCAAGAGTATTCGCGACGTGCTTTGGGTGGGTATCCTGCTTGCCATCATTGTCACGATTCTCTTTCTGCGCTCTTTTAAAAGCAGTATCGTCATCCTGATTACCGTGCCGGTTTCGTTGCTGCTGACGATTATCGCGATGAAAGCATTCGGTTTCAACCTGAATATTATGACGCTTGGTGCCATTGCCGCCGCTATCGGCTTGGTGATAGATGATGCGGTTGTGGTGGTGGAGCAAATTCACCGAACGCACGAAGAACACCCAGAGGAAAACTATCGGACGGTGGTTCCGAAAGCCATTAAATACCTGTTGCCCGCCATGGTTGGCTCGTCGCTCAGCACCATTGTCATCTTTTTACCCTTTGGGCTGATGACGGGCGTTGCCGGTGCCTACTTCAATATCATGACGCAAACCATGATTATTACGCTGACGGCATCTTTCCTGGTCACTTGGCTACTGCTGCCGGTGCTCTACTTAATTTTCTTCGGGAACACCCGCGAAAAACATTTAAAGACGGCTGAAGTGCGGAAGCAAAATTGGGTGCTGTTTTTCCTCAAAAGGCCATACATTGCCATTGCGTTAGTCGCTGTCATGATCGCAGGAATTTTCTTGATTTATCCGGCTTTGCCGTCCGGTTTTCTACCTGAAATGGATGAAGGTTCCATTGTGCTTGATTTCAATAGTCCACCAGGAACATCGCTCGACGAAACAGACCTGATGCTGCAGAAAGCAGATCAGATCGTTACGAGCATGCCTGAAGTGGAAAGCTATTCCCGGCGTGCCGGTACCCAAATGGGCTTTTTCATTACAGAACCGAATCGCGGTGATTACCTGATCAAGTTGAAAACCAAACGGGAACGAACAACGGAAGAAGTTATTGACGACATCCGTACCCGAATCGAGGCTCAGATTCCAGCTTTAACTGTCGACTTCGGGCAAGTGATTGGGGATATGCTTGGCGACTTGATGAGTTCAACCCAGCCCATTGAAATCAAACTGTTTGGCAACGACACCAGGCAATTGGAGGAATACAGCCAAAAGATCGCCGATGTGGTTGATCAAGTGTCGGGAACGGCCGATGTTTTCGACGGGATTACCATTGCCGGGCCTTCG
Source organism: Mangrovibacterium diazotrophicum (assembly GCF_003610535.1). Taxonomy (NCBI): domain Bacteria; kingdom Pseudomonadati; phylum Bacteroidota; class Bacteroidia; order Marinilabiliales; family Prolixibacteraceae; genus Mangrovibacterium; species Mangrovibacterium diazotrophicum. The sequence goes on from NZ_RAPN01000001.1 coordinate 398,745, forward strand.
GTTGTTGTGGAACCGGACGAGGCCAAACTGAATCGTTTTAACCTGACACCAGACAACTTTCAGTACCAGTTGCAAACGCAGTTGGGGGGAATTGTGGTCGGCAATATTCAGGAGCCGTTGCAAATGTGCGATGTGCGAATGATTTACCCCAATCGTTTAGGCACTACAGTAGATGCACTAAAGGAATCTCAGATTTTCCTACCCGATGGGCAACTGGTGCCAATGAAACGGGTTGCTGACGTCAGTTTATCTCAGGGGGTGGCCGAAATGAACCGCGAAAACCTGAAAAGTGTGGATTACATTACCGCTCGGCTGAATAACCGGGACCTGGGAAGCACCCTCGCTGATATTCAGAAAGAAATACGCACGAAAATAAACCTGCCACCGGGAATGAATCTAGAATATGGTGGCGCCTACAAAGAACAGCAACAGGCCTTTCAAGAGCTGATGCTTATCCTTATTCTGGCCAGCGTGCTTGTTTTTACAATCATCCTTTTTTTGTTCCGAAGAATAAAAGTCGCGCTGCTACTTATCTTCCTGGTCATGCTGGCTCCCGCCGGAAGCGGCCTGTTACTTTTTCTGCTGAATGTGCCGTTGAATGTCGGCAGTTATGTGGGAATCATCATGATTATCGGGATCGTAGGGGAGGCTTCTATTTTTACCTACCTGCAATACATGGAAGAGCGTCAAAAAGGAGAAAGCGTTAGAGATTCGATCGTTTATTCGATTTCAATCCGTTTGCGCCCTAAACTAATGACAGCTCTCAGTGCGATTATGGCCCTGTTACCACTTGCTTTGGGAATTGGTTCGGGGGCGCAAATGCACCAATCGTTGGCGATCTCAGTTATCGGAGGATTGGTGTTTGCCTTACCCGTACTTTTGATTGCACTGCCAACCTTCCTGGGATTGATTGAGCGGGATTAGATCGAATATTCAAACGCTGGTTCTCTCTCTGAAATTCAATTTTGAGGGATCACAAACCTGAAAGACATCAATTAAATGAAGTCTTTCGCTCTGATTTCCACACGGCGAATTTTACCACTGATCGTCTTTGGTAGTTCATCCACAAATTCGATGATCCGTGGATATTTATAGGGTGCAGTTACTTGTTTTACATGATCCTGAAGTTCTTTTGCCAATTCAGGCCCGGCTTTGTGCTTACAATCAGCAGCCAATACGACGGTCGCTTTCACAATCTGTCCGCGAATCTCATCAGGAACACCAGTAATAGCACACTCTACCACATCCGGATGTGTCATTAATGCACTTTCAACTTCGAATGGCCCAATGCGGTATCCGGAACTTTTAATCACGTCGTCGGCTCTTCCGACAAACCAGAAATAACCATCTTCATCTCTCCATGCTAAATCGCCGGTGAAGTAAATTCCGTCCACCATCACCTCGTTGGTTAATCTTTTGTTGCGATAATAACCATTAAACAGTCCGGACGGGTATTTATCGCCATAGCGGATCACGATCTGGCCTTGTTCTCCAGCTTGAGCACGATGCCCCTCTGCGGTCAACAGGTCGATATCGTAGTGCGGATTAGGCAAGCCCATCGAACCGGGTTTCGGTTTCACCCAAGGGGAAGTAAAGATCGTTAATGTGGTTTCACTTTGGCCATAGCCTTCACGCAGTTTAATACCGGTCAGGGCAAGGAACTTGTCATAGACTTCCGGATTCAGCGCTTCACCGGCAATGGTACACCATTCCAGAGCTGATAAATCGTATTTGGAGAGGTCTTCGCGAATCAGGAAGCGGAATATAGTTGGCGGTGCGCAAAGCGAAGTAACCTGGTATTTCGAGAGAACTTCCAATATTGCAGAAGGGGTGAACTTCTCGTGATCGTAGACGAAAACAGAAGCACCAACCAGCCATTGTCCGTACAATTTTCCCCAAACAGCTTTAAGCCAACCGGTGTCGGCAATGGTTAGGTGAAGGCTGTCTTCGTGCAGGTTTTGCCAGTATTTTGCGGTAACAATGTGTGCCAGCGGGTAAACACTGTCGAGTGTGACCATTTTCGGATCACCAGTTGTTCCCGAGGTAAAACTCACAATGATCGGATCTTCATTTTTAGTTGGTTCTTCCGGCCGCTCAAACGGTTGCGCTTTTTTAATACCAGACTGAAAGTCTTCCCATCGCGCAGGGATATTGGGGCCAATCGAAATCAGCTTTTCAACCGTTGGCGATTCAGGCATCGCACTATTGACATGATGCAGGATTACGTCGTCGCCATCGCAAATGATTGCTTTAATGGAGGCCGCGTTGGCTCGGTAAATAATATCTTTTGAAGTGAGTAGGTGAGTGGCGGGAATAATAACCGCACCGATTTTGTGTAAAGCAATGATGGTGAACCAAAACTCGGCACGTCGTTTCAGAATCGCCATAACCATATCGCCTTTTTGGATTCCCAAAGATGAAAAGTAACCGGCTGTGCGGTCAGTAATTTCTTTCAAGTCGCCAAACGTATATGTTCGGCTTTCTCCCTGGTCGTTTGTCCAAAGTAAGGCTCTTTTATTGGGCTCTTTTTCTGCCCAACCATCCACAACATCGTAAGCAAAATTGAAATCCACCGGGATATTCAATTGATAGTTTGCTTTAAAATCTTCAAAATCGGTAAAAGTCGTTTGGGGTAAATACTTCTCAATCATACAATCTCAGCTCCTTCATACATTCACTCCGGTTAGAGTGCATTTTTTTGTGATTTAGGTTCATCAAATTGATTTCTTTTTGACCTAAAAAGCTAGTCAATTTGAATTGCTCACTAAAGTAGAATTAATTTTTTTTCCCGGAAAGCATTTGGGAGCATAGATTGTCGATGTAACGCAAAGTGCAACTTTTAGGGCATTGCACTTCTCATCAGTTCATCGATCGGTATTCATTAGGGGAGTAACCCGTTTCGTTTTTAAACAACCGACTGAAATGTTGCGGGTATTGAAATCCCAGTTCATAAGCAATCTGGCTAATGGTCTTTTCGGTATCGAAAATCTTTTCTTTTGCCTTGTCAATCAATTTCAGGTGCAAGTGTTCCTGTGCCGACTTTCCGGTTTCCTTTTTCATGAGATCGCCGAAATAATTGGCCGACAGATTTAGCTTTTCGGCAAAATAACCGACAGTGGGGAGGCCCAGCGTCTGCGCTTTATCCGAATCATAATAGTCACTCAGGAGGTTTTCGAAATGTACCAACATCCCTTTATTCAGGTCTTCACGGGTAATAAATTGCCGGTCGTAGAACCGTAAACAGTAGTTCAACAATGTTTCAATATTATTGGAAATCAACGTTCGGCTGTGCTTATCGAATGGCTGATCCAGTTCGTAATCTATTTTCTGAAACAAATCGACAATAATCTGATGCTCCCGTTCCGACAAGTGTAGCGCTTCATTCTGTTCATAGGAAAAGAAGGAATACGAACTCATTTTTTTTGCAAGCGAGGTACCGTTTATAAAATCAGGGTGAATCAACAACGTTTTTCCTTGTGGCTCGTAGTCTGTTTTATTTTTAATGCCAAGCACCTGGCCTGGACCAACAAACACGAGCGTCCCCAAATCGTAATCGTAGGTGTTTCGTCCATATTGCAATTCTCCACAGACAGCTTCCTTGAGGAAAACAGAATAAAATCCGCAGCTATACCGGCCATCCGGCAAAAACTTCGTTTTTGCATCAACATAGTCGAACACACTAACCTTCGGATGCCGGGTTTCAATTCCTTTTAGATCATTAAACTGAGAAACGCTATCTAATCGGATAATATCACTCATGATGCATTGTTTTTGAAAATTATACGACAAATATATGCGTCTGATTCCAGGTTTCTCAGGCATTTAGCTCAAATCAGTAATAATGGTACAACTATCCGTAATCTGTATACAGACCACCCTGCATTTTCGCCGGATATTTGCATTGTAGTCCTGTTCGCAACACAGGATCTTCTTAAGAAATATCAAACAATTAAAGTATAAAACATGAAAACAAGAGAATTAGGAAAAAGTGGATTGCAAGTTTCAACCTTAGGTTTAGGATGTATGGGGCTAAGTTTTGGCTACGGCCCTGCTACTGACAAAGCAGAAGCCATCAAATTGATTCGTTCGGCTTACGAGTCGGGAGTTACTCTTTTTGACACAGCCGAAGTGTATGGGCCATTTACCAATGAAGAATTGGTGGGTGAAGCAGTAGCGCCATTCCGTGACCAAGTTGTGATCGCAACCAAATTCGGCTTCAAAGACGCTCTGACAAATAATGGTATGGACAGCCGCCCTGAAAATATCCGGGCCGTAGCAGAAGCCTCTTTAAAACGTTTAAAAACCGACTATATCGATTTGTTCTACCAACACCGTGTCGATCCGAATATCCCGATCGAGGATGTTGCCGGTACTGTGAAAGAATTAATACAGGAAGGAAAAGTGCGACATTTTGGAATGTCGGAAGCGGGCGCCCGGAATATTCGCAAAGCACATGCAGTTCAACCACTAACTGCTTTGCAAAGTGAATACTCATTGTGGTGGCGTGAACCGGAAAACGAAATCTTTGATACTTTAGAAGAGCTAGGAATTGGCTTTGTGCCATTTAGTCCGCTGGGAAGAGGCTTTCTGACGGGAACAATCAACGAAAACACCAAATTTGACAGCACAGATTTTAGATCAATCGTTCCGCGCTTTTCCGACGAAAACCGTAAGGCAAACCTGGCTCTGGTTGATCAACTGAAAGTGATTGCAGCCGCTAAAGACGCCACCCCGGCACAGGTTGCGCTGGCTTGGTTGCTGGCTCAAAAGCCCTGGATTGTGCCCATTCCGGGAACGACCAAATTACACCGTCTGCAGGAAAATATTGGCGCAGCTAAACTGGAATTAACATCGGACGATTTGAAAGCTATCGAAGAAACCGCTTCAAAAATAACAGTTCACGGAGCCCGTTACCCGGAATCATCACAGAGCATGGTTAACCGTTAATCGAACCTTGCTCATAAATCATTTAGTGTTTAATAAAAGTTGCTGATGCAATAATTGAGTTAGGGGAGGTGCAGCCTCCCCTTTATTGTTTTTGTACTGAACGGCTTATTCTTCTTCGTCACCTTCTTCTGATGCGTCGATGATGATCGGATTGGTCAAAGCACGCTCTTCCAACTCATCGAAGCGATTGGTCCATTCGTTCGCCAACAAGACTTTCTGAACTTTCGGCAGGCCATAAGCCAGGCGATAAACAATACTCTGATACCTTGGTGTCAAAATTTGCTCTGCATCATCAAACGCCAGTATTTTCAATTTCACGGTCGGGATTCCGGTTGCACTGAGCAATTCATCAATCCGAAGTGGTGTTCCAATCAGAATATCAAGCCCTTCGTAAATCATATCTTTTTGATATTGGAGAATCCCTTTGTCGAAAACCACGAAGGTGCGCAGATCCGTTTTTTTTCCGAATTTCTGAAACTGTTCTTCCAGTTCAAACGCTTTCTCCTTAGTCGGGACAACAATGACGGCCCGAGGTGCTTCTTCAAAAGCAGATTTTAGCTGCTGAATAACGCTGATTACCAAAGCCGTTGTTTTTCCACTGCCAGCCGGAGCATTCACAATTAAATCAGCTCCAGACATGATCTTGGGAATGGTTAAATCCTGAACCTCAAGAGGTGTTTGATCAAATCCCGATTCCTTGATCATTTCAACTAAGCCTGGAATAAATTTTTTCAGTTTCATAAAAACAGTTTGTAAAATGAATTGTGCCCTTTGCCGGGCGCTTTATGTGGTTACTTTCCGATACAGAAAGTAAGGATCCAATGTTTGTAGTGGTTGTAGGGTTAAAGGTACAAATAGGAGCCAAAATCATATCAAAAGTTTAAATACTTCAAAGTCGGGTGGGGTGTTACTTTACTTTCCAACCCGGAAAATGAATACTTCCCGACAAAGAAAATAAATATCTGAATATGGACTCCAACATTGAACAACAATATATCAAAATGGAATATCGGGATCAACTGGATAATCCGAAGACCATTTCGATTTTTCCTTTCTGTTGAATGATCGTAGGTCTCTATTTCTACTACTTGAATTAAATCTTACCATCTCTTCGTCATCGTCCCAGCAGTGTATCACTAAAGACCCTTTTTTAATTAAGTATAACATCAAATCTCTGTGTCGTTTTTCAGTGCCAAGAAAGTCCAGAAATGCATTTACAATCGTTTCTGGTAATTCATGCAATAAAGTGTCCTTATCAATCCTGTATTCTTTTAATTCTTTATCCTCGATAATAGTACTCTTTAAAATTTCAAAGCAGTCTTCGTTTTGTTCTTTGTGAATTAGCTCAATTTTTTTTCTCTTCATAGACTTTATATCATAAAATAAGGATATCCCATAAAAAACTTCAATAATTACAATTGATCAATTAGATCATTTTTGATATCTCCGAAGACGTGAGTCTTTTCAAAATGTTTTACCATGTATTTTATGATTTTGCCAATTGACGACAATGCTTCGATCGCTGAGTTTGATTCATCAGGATTAGCTAATGAACGAAATGTTATATCAGTGTGTGTCCTTATTTTATTCATAGAATCAAAATAATTGAATGAATCACCCGTGACTATCCTAATGTAATTTGTAAAAATTCCTCTGTCGTGCTCTTTTACGTTTTGAGTACTAAGAACAAGTCCAATTTTACATTTCCAATTATTCATCATTTTTAGTTCCAATATATCATCATACAATTTTTGGCCATTCAATTTAAACCTTCCTCCTTCGAAAGTTATAATCGTTAAATTATATTTTACTGGAGTTGATTTGTCGAATTGAGTTATTATTTGTTCAAAGTTCGATGTTATCATACTTTCATCGGAGAAAATATAATTATCGACCAAAACTAAATCTGTAAATGGAGTTAGATATTCATCCAGTTTTTGCCAACTGCTAAAATATGGGACTCTACATCCTTCACGGACGGGCAATATCTTCGGTCTTTCAAGTAATTTTAGGTCTTTCCACTTCTCAAGAAAATCATCTTGGAATCCAATTAAATATCCATTTTTCTTGATATACTTATTCTTTTCATCCAAATTAGTTTCGCTTAGACAATAAAAGGAATGAGGTGATTTATTATTTACCTTGTTTCTAAAATATTTGTTTGACTTCCCATTGTGAAATTCAATTTTATAATCCCCCCTTCCAGAGGATAGTTTAGTGACAAAAATGCTATTTAATTCTTCAGAACTTGAAATAAACAGATTGGTCTCTTTTTTTATAAAAGTCCAAAACGTATTCCATTTTTCAATTTCACATTCATTTCCATCAGGAAATTGTGTGGGAAAGCTATTCCAGAACTGCACTAATATTGCACTATCAAGGTAGGTATTCATCAATTAACGTTTTGAATTTTCAATAAATCCATGGTTAATCGGATCGATTCATCGTAAAAGCCTTCACCAAAATCTTGTTTTAATATTCCATCTGGCCTTATTTCAATTCTTTCAAATTGCTTCTTTTTCTCAGCACTGTCTTCTTGATCATGAAAATAATAAAGTTTAACGTCATTCGGCGTAAGTTCCTTTTTAGCAATAAAATACTGGAGCTTCCGTATCAAGTATTCACTATGAGTCTCGATGAAAAATTGAATATTAAAAGTTTTTGCTGCATTAATTATTAAGTCCATTAATTTGGATTGGTATGAAGGATGAAGATTACTCTCTGGTTCTTCAAGAATTAGTACAGAGGGTAAAAATTTATATATATTCGAATCTTCCTCAATCAAGTTTCTTTTCGCGATTAAGGCTATCTTCATGATTATTGGTATCAGCTGAGAGTAACCAAACCCTAGGTCTGCCAGTAATCTTTTAGCATCCCCTTTGTGAATAAATATTTCAGAAGCCGTTCCCTGATGTCTTTCAACCGAAATTCCATCTCCAATATTAAATAGCTGAAGAGATTGATTAATAAATTTTTTTATCCGCGGATCTCCATTAATATTTGATTCTATAAAATTTATTATTAAACTATTTATGTCAACTATGTCAGATGAGTTTCGATAAAGTCTTTCGGTATTGGCCCTTATTGAAGTAAGTGAGTTAACGCCTGCAAAAAAATTCAATACGTATTTAAAGCTATTAGAAATGAAATCCTTGATAAACGTATTGAAGAGATAGTCTCCAAACTCTGACAAAATTATTTCATTTCTACCTTCAATTTCACGTTGAGAGATTATAAAACTTGTAATGTCGTATTCTAAAAACCATTCTAAGGGACTTTGAGGAAATCCTGAAACATCATGATTATCATATGAAACGAATGTTGTATTATTGGCTATTGTATTTATTCGAGCTTCAATCTTTTCCTGGAATTTTTCATCATCTATTATTTCATCAGTAAGACCATTTCTTAAAAAAAACAGTGGTTGACTTGTATCTATTTTTTCACAATCCGGGTCTACTTGGATAATTGATTTTTGGGAATAGAAACTATTGAAAACAGAATTTCCATGTTCAATAGAGCTTGCATAGCCCATCATTGCCTCCAATTGCGAATCTTCAGAAAGAGCTCCATCTAGGATAGCCTCTTGAATGCTTTGGGAAAGTTCAGCTCGCCCAGCGGCTCCTTCCTTCCTTGCAATAATCATTTTCACACATTTGTCTATAAAATAGGGCAGATCTATTGTTAAAGATTTTCTTATTGAACCGTCTAAATCAAAAGCTACTTTTTTATTATAGAAAGGAGTTTCTTGTACTTTTACAATATTTGCAAAATGCAAAATTGATTCTCCATTTTTGAGGATTGAAAAGCTTTTTAAAATTCCATTCTCCGGGAATGATTCTTCTGGGATAAATTCGAATTTAATTTTTATTTCATCATCAAATTGTGGGATTGGGAGTTTGTATGTATATGATATTGCCTTTTCACCTAATAAAGAATCATTAAAGCAATCTGAAAATGTACCAAGTCGTTGAGAGCTTTCAGAGAATAATAGCTTCTCTAACTTTCTTGATTTTAACACACTTTCTCTAAATAACAGAATAGACTTTAAAACAGAGCTTTTCCCTGAATTATTAACACCCGTAAATATTGATATTGGAGCAAAATCAAAATTATTTAATCCTTTGAAGAGTCTGAAATTTTCAATTCCTTGATAGTTTAAGTGTGCCATATGTTTGCATTACATCTAGTTCGTTTGTGGACTAAGCAGGTTTTCTGGAGACTTTAATCCACGGCCAAGCATATTTTTACTTTCGTTACAATTTAATGAATAAATGACAATATATAGGCTTAATAGCTGCAGAAGATAACAAGATCTATACAAAAAGTGATTATCTTATCGAATAGGACTAGAAGTTGTTAGATTTCTAGGATCGGGAGTACGGCGAGCGGAGTGATTTGATACTCAAAACAATTAAATTGCAATCATCTGATAGATTATACTAACCATCAAATTTTACAACACCTTTTCCCCTCAAAGCAGAGTGATTTACCCAAACGGAACGAACAAGATCACCATACACATTAAATGCTTAAGGCGAACAATCGATGCTTTAATTGAAATCACTTAAAAATAGGAGTCTGAATCTGCTTTACCCTTTCGTTCATGTTATCAGCCCAAATAAGAAATTTTGGGTTCTATCGTAGTTGCAAAAACCCGTGAATTTCGTTGTAACATGGTCTTTAATAAAGATTATCGCTAGATAGTATCGGCTGACTCAAGTGTTGGATTCAACTGGAAAAGCTAGTAGTTATTCGAAGCAAAACTTATTCGCAACAATTAATACGAAGTGCATATGCGTCAGTCTGTCAGGTAGTTATTGCTAGGCGAGTTGATCATTCACCAAAAAGATAGTATTTTACTGGCCTATCGTTTCTCTCCGTACCCAAATGAAAATAAAACAGCTTTCCCTCTTCAGGATAAAAGAACGAATGCTTGAGGTTGAAGTACTGTTGGAAGTTGGCGTATTTGAAGCATTCTTTTTCCTCCTCGCGGACGTTGGCGGCCTTTTCGAAATTCTGCTCCTTGATATACTTGAGCTTTTCTTCGGTGAGCTTTGACAGGTTCTCCTCGTTGTATTGTTCGAAATCTATTAGCTTGATCCGTAGATCAGGAATTTCATTTAGTTCGTATGCTAAAGACTGAAGTTTGGACATGTCCAATTCTGCTACATTGAGTAGTTCATTTAGTTTGTCAGCAATTTCAATTAGTCTTTTCATTGGGGTACTGGTTTAGAGCGTTTTTATACTTATCTGTGACTTGCAGTACCAACTCCGGCGGACTGATTACTTTAATATCGTCACCATGGGATAGTATCTCCAACAGGAAGTCATAGGTTCGGTGAATTTTTAAACGGATTCTCAGTTCCGTTTCGTCGTCAGTCAAGACTTCTTGCGATCCGTGCAAAGGCATTGTTTTTACGTACTTGCCTTGGTGAGGAGGGAAGCAAATAACAATCTCTTCTGGTTCTCCTTCATCAGGTGTAATGATCCCAAAACAGTGATGAAAATACTTATCGACACTGAAAGTCTCCGGGACAGCGAATTTCGTATTCGACAGGATCAGATTGGAAAGACGATCCAGGCCGAAGGTTTTGATCTTATCGTCCTTTTTGTCTTTGGCCACCAAGTACCACCGATTTTTAAATTCTTTGAGGGCATAAGGTTCAACCATCCTTGTGGTTAAAAAGTTATCCCAAAACTTTTGGTAAGCGAACTGCACTCGAACTTCTTTTTTGATGGCCTGAATTAAAGGCATCAGATATTCGGAGCCTTGCGGATGACGTTGTTCAAAATGGATAATTTTCGAAATGTCCGTACCGACTTTTAAAGCTTGAAAAGTATCCAAGGCCTCCAAGCGCCGGTTGGTGATATCAGACTCGCTCTCTTCATCAATGAAATAAACATCGCGGCTGACATCATAATCGATGTCCAGCTCGAAGATGGATTTGATATCTTTCAAAATCCGGCCAAATTGGCGTTTGGATACCTGAAAGTTTTCATCCTGCCATTCAGATTGCTGGTTCAGATATGCATCAATTTCCTTGAACGAGGCCGGTGATTTGCGGAGTCTGTTTAGGACGTGAAAATAACGGAGTACTGTTTTGCGGTCGGACATTGGTTCTTTCGTTGGTGATATATAGTTTTTAATTAAAAATCATCGATAAATTGAGAATCAAATTTAATAAGGTCCCCTGTCATAACATGTCCGAAGATGTTTTTTATTTATTGTTCCCGATTTTTTCCATCTCACGCCGTAGATAAAACAAAAATCCATGATTTACTCTCAAAAATAGTCATGTTGTATTATCTCCCAACTTCCTAATACTTCTGAATTTTATTACTGCATAAACATTGCAGTGACGTACTTTTTCATTTATGTTGAAATTGAATATGAAGCTCTATTAAACGTCTGTTGCTTGAAAATGATAGTTTCAATAGTAGATCAAATATTCTTTCACGTGTGCAAGTAGACTGCACACATTCTTTGAATCTTTGTACTGTAATCAAAATACACGATGACATGCAGAATAATGAGCTTCAACTTTTTCAACAAGTAGGCATCGCGACAACCGGAAACTATAAATATTCAGAAATCGCCAATTCATTCAACAGTCCCGGATATACTTCCCTAGCTGGCAATACTTACTTTAACTCGATCTGGTTTGTTGAAGGACTTGCTGTCCTAGCCGACATTGGTATTGGTCATACTTGGACCTTTCTGAACGGGCTTAAGATTGTCAATATACAGGATAAACAGCTCGTCTTTGACTCTACCTACCATTGCCGTTATTACAGCAAGCATGCTGTGATTTCTACGGTTGTTGAAAAAGTCACATGTCTTATTTTGGAATCTGCAGCCAAAGGTGGCTTACCTGTAAATCCACTTCATGTAGAGCAAAAAGTGCGTTCGATTATTGTTGATGGCTTTGCCCAGGATCAACGGTATGTGCTCAACTATAACACTCAAAAATTCTTAAAAGCCTAACAGCATGAATAATAATCTACCAGCAATAAACCATTCTAATTCTGACCTCTGCGGTAACTACGGACTTGAGCTACAAGCTTCCTACTTGGCTCCGTCTGGATTTAATTATCAAGCAGGAGTTCGGGAGCTAGACGGACTTATAATTGTTGAAGCAGTAGCCGAAGGAGTTGGCTGTACTTACCTATGCGGGATCCGCATTTTGAATAAAGCCGATAAAACCCTAGTGGCAGAAATTAACGTCCCAAGGAATGTGCATTATTCCCGCCAAAAATGTGTTGATCTTGTTTCGAAGGAATTGGTTGAGTCGTTGGTGAACGCGGCTGCAAAAGGTCAGTATTGCATAGACCGCGAAGCTGCTTTGGAGAAAATCAATACGCTGTTGGACAATTGCTATTTCGAACAAAGCCGAAAATCTATTCTGATTTGGGCTGAATCAATAGGAATAATATAAAAAGAGGAATATATGATGAAGATTGCGACAAAAATCAGTCCTGTTTCAGGATTTGAATATCGATTAATCATAAATGAGGAGCGGCAGGTGATTGCCATTAATTACTATTTCAAGGGAAATCTTTTGAAAAAGGTTCCCTTAAAAAAAAGATTAATGCCAGCTGATTTTCACCTAGATGAAATTATCTACAGTTTTCTGAAAGATACGGTAGATCGACTCTGAGTATTATTATTTCAAATACTACTAACATATAAATAATCTTATCTGGAATGACAACCATAAAAACTGGAATAATAAGGCTTGATTGCTCTATTAGAAAGGATACTGTTTTCTTTTTTGATATGGACGGAACATTGGTTGATACTGATTATTCAAACAATATGGCTTATTCAGACGCAATTCAGGCAGTATTAGGCAGGAACGATATAATCACGGTGGAACCAACTCAGAGGTTAACAAGAACCGTGGTAGCAGAACTAATACCGTATTTAAATCATTCTGAACTACAACAGATTATTGCCATGAAAGAATTCTATTACAGACACTATTTATCGCACACGACGCTTATTTTAGAGGTTGTTGATCTTCTTAAAAAGTATTATCAAACTCACAAAGTGGTATTGGTAACTAAAAGCTGTGGGAACAGAACCAATTTGACTCTCAAATACCATGGGTTAGAAAAATATTTTGATAAGCTGATTTCTCTAGGGCACAGTAATCCTACAAAAAATAAATATGTGTATGCAATAAATAATTTGAAAATTACTCCTGGAAAAATTATCGTTTTTGAGAATGAGCGTTCAGAGATGGAGAATGCAAAAGCAGCTGGTATACCGTATTCGAATATTTTATCACCAAAAGATTTAAATAAATACTCATGAAGCATTTCTCCATTGAACCTAATCGCTACTTAAATCAATCTGTTGATGGGTTTCATCATGCCAATTTTTACGGCTGCAAGCATCCAGATAATCCTAATTTCCTTTATAAATTGAAGAATGATCCTCACCACAATTGGTCTCAGGTTCAAGTTGCATCAGCAAAGCGGCAACTAGAAGCAATTTTAACGGTTGATTTACCAGTAATGCTAAATAGTTTGGGACGGAGCTTAATCACTGTATGTGTCGTTCCTCGAGCAAAAACAGAAAATTCCTATCGGCCAGATCAACTTTTGTTTAGGGCCGCTGTCCAAAATGTTATTAAGAATTTGATCGGCTTCGAGGATGGAACAAATTTCATCCACAGGAATAAAAATACAAAAACGACTCATCTACGACTGCCTGTCAAAGGTATGACTAATGATGGTGCACTCCCTTATCCTGGGATTACACACGACACGTGTTCAATTTCCAATAGCGTTTTGGGGAAAGATATCCTCCTTATTGACGATATTTACACCAAAACGATAAATATTGATGAAGACGCGATTCAAGCGTTGCTAAATGCAGGTGCGCATTCAGTTACTTTCTATGCTATTGCCTATACGGTTAGCAAATATTAAATGATTAAATAAAATAGTTAGATATGACTTTTACGGAAAATGCACTAAATATTTTAACGTTAAAATCCTTTAAAGGAGTAGGGCGTGCTTGGATCATAAAAAATATAAAGGGAAATGAAAGAGTAGAGGTACTAGTTTCATTATTGAATAACTGTTCTAAAGAAAATCACGAAATCACAGTGAGTTATTTTGAGCGTAAAAGAGAACAAATTAAAACAACCGTTCTTAAGCTTGACGGGTTTGCTGATGGACTCGTTGCACTCGGAGACTCGGAGTTCCCACCTCATAGAGGAAACGTAAAGTTTAGTGAACAACCAATTCTATTGTTCTACCGCGGGGATTTATCTCTTCTAAAGCCAGACAACAAAAATATAGCGGTTATCGGATTGTTAAATCCAGACGGTAATATTAAAGGAATAGAGCAGGAAGTAGTCGCAAAACTGGTAGCTAAAGGTGCAACTATTGTAAGCGGTTTAGCACTAGGATGCGATACAATAGCCCATGAACAAGCTGTTCGGTCGAATGGAAAGACAATCGCAATTCTACCTGGTCCATTAAACAACATCATGCCTGCATCAAATAAAGAACTGGCTAATGATATCGTAAGGTTTGCGGGCCTGTTGATATCAGAATATTCCAACGAAGCAAAATCAAAGATGGAGTTGGGAGGCAGATATCAGGAAAGAGATAGACTTCAAGCCCTTTATAGCGATAGTATTATTTTGACAGCAAGTTATACGAAGAACAATCTTGGTAACGATAGTGGCTCTAGACATGCCATGGAATACGCAAAGAAATATGCGATACCACGAGCTGTCATATACAACGCGACTATTGATGAGAACAATCCTCAGTTTGAGTTAAATAGACAATTGATGGAAGAACAAAAAGATATTTACGTTATTGAACCAAGTAACATCATCTCAGATATCAAAAAAATATTAGACTATAACTCTCGATATACACATCAACAATACATTCAAAAGAGATTGTTTTAGAACGTTTGGTTGAATAGCTGATAGTCGAAATGTAATAACTAATTTTATACCGGTCCAAAGATTTAGTTAAAGAAAAAACTTACTGCAACAATAAAAATTATTGGATAATTCCTATTATTGGAATAAGTAACGCTTAAAAGGCTCCTATGTCGTTTTCAAAAAATACAATGAGAAAAGAGCATTCATTTAGTCGTCAATGTGCTATATTTTTTCAATCTAAACTTTAAACTTATGTTGAAATTTCTAAACAAGAAAAAAGAAAATTCTTTCCACCGTCACGTCAATGGTTTCGCAAACGGTTTTTCTGAAGAGCAAAAGTCTGCTATAATTGGTAGCCTGTTTATGATGGCTAATGCCGATGGCAGTATTCATCCGAGGGAAGTCGATAATGTAACCATGGCTGCAAAACTACTCGAGTTCAACATTGATAGCAAATGTTTTGAAAGAGTAATAGGAAAAGGAGAGAGAGAAGTAATCAAAATATTGAACACGCTAGATAGAAGCCAAAAAGAATGGTTAATAGTATCAATACACGGTATGATCTTCGCAGATGGCAAGATTGAAGATGCCGAGATTGCTGTTGCATTAGCTATTGCAAATTCTATTGGAATTTCTGAATATGAATATGAAATGATCATCAAAAAAACTGAATTTCTTATGAGAGAATTTGGTATGTAAAATACAGTTTTATATTCCTCAGGTCGTTGTTCCCATTGATAAAGGAATGCAATAACGAAGTAAACATATTCAAGGTTCAAAATCACAGAAGAAATCTTAGTCTAAAATGATTTCTTCTGTGATTTTCTCTGGCAGGAACATACAATGATATTGTACTTATATTATCATCATCCGCAGCGACTATTCAATTAGCTGAAAAGCACCCCAATAAAAAGGCTTCTCGTTAATATTATCTCTCAGGTAGCGTTGTGCCTTTTTTAATGCTAAACTTTTCGACAGATGTTCCTGAAAATGATATCTATAGAATAGATTCATTAAAATAGCAGTTTCTTTATCTGGTACTTGCCAAAGGCTAACTAATATATCGTTAACACCAGCAAGTTTAAAAGCACGTTGTAGTCCAAAAACTCCTTCTCCGCCTTTGATGTCTCCAAGTCCGGATTCACAGGCCGATAGGACCAATAAATCCATGCCACTTAAATCAAGCAATGAAATATCATATGCATCTATAAAACCATCATGTTCCGGTGAATATGAGGCACTTCTATTCGCACCAGCAAAGAAAAGTCCAGATCGAAATAGAGGATTCTCCGCAAGATCAACAAACCTATCGTCTGAATTTTCATACTGCCAATTTAGATGTTCCTGAGATTGATAATATCCGTGAGTAGCGATATGTAGGATCTTAGGCGCTTTTTTATTGATTGTTCTAAAAGACTCTTCTGTTGCATCGGAACGCTCCAAACAAACAGTATTATAACCGTTCTTATTCAAAATTGAATCAACCTTGTCTATTTCCACTTTTGTTCCGGGTAGCGGATTTAAATCACCAATTATTCTACTATATCTAGTTTTATTGTTTACGAAATCTGGAGGGTGTGATAGTGAATCGTAATCTATATTACCATAGATAACAGCCGTTTTCCTAGTTATGTCATTTGGCTTTGCATCTATTTTACTGGCAATGTTTCTAGTACTGGTTAAAATCTGAATAGAATTTGTTTCATCTAGGGTAAGTGCAGCAAAAGATATTTGATGTAATATACCACTCAACGAGATATAAACGGTGTCGCATTTGTTGGTATAATTACGGATCGGATTCCATATAAGATTGCATAATCTTTCTTTATTCATAGAATATGCCGCATCGACTCTTTCTTCGGCTGAAGGATATTCATTATTTGAAGGTACTAGACATTTTAATATCTCGGATTCAGAAGTGAGTGGGATTATCTTCGGACTGTCAAATCCAGCGCCTATTATGAGCGCTGAATACTGTCGGTCATCCCTCGACGTGAGATCTGCTGGTAGATTGATAAATTCGATTGCAACTTGGCCTTGCGAAAGCATATTTCTTATGTCAGTCCACTTTACAGCTCTTTTATGCTCTTTGAAATCTTGAGAACTTACAATCTCATTTATAAGAATTGATTCAACACCTCGAATGGAGTCTATTTTGGCAAAGTCTCGCATATGTAAGGTTGTCGGAGAAAAATTGAATTGATCAATTTCAGCCTTCGCTTTTACTAATGAATTGTATTTTTCTCTTAGGCTAGGGTGGTCCGAAATATATCTAAGCATTGATCTATTGGACTCAAGCGCTAATGATTTAGTTTTTAATACATTATCGTATAACCTCTCAATGGATTTTGGAGAAGGGTCATTAACAAGCATAAAATTCATAAACTCAAGTTTATTCTCCCAAAAAGCAATCAGGTTTTCTTTTTCATTTGCCGGAAGTAATAGAAACTCGTCGAAATAGAATTTATCAAATAGACTTAAGATATTTTCAGCTTTTCTTTCTGCATTCAATTTATCACCAGCTTGGTAATCTGCAAGAGCTGCACGAAAAACGATTTGAGTATATTCGTTAGGCGTGATCTCCATCTTCTCACTTTGCTTTAGTAAATCATTGTAAATACTGCTAGCCTTGTTAAATTCTCTACTCTTTAAATAATACCTTGCCAGTTGTTCGCTTGCTGATATCAAGTTAAGATCTGACACACCAGGAATATCCCTTAATGAACTATATACTTTAAGCAGTATTTCCTTTGCTGCATGTTCTTGCCCTTTTGATTCAAAAAGAATGGCTTTTGTTGTGAGGAAATTGTAGTAAATTATTTGATTCTCTTTTCCATCTAGCAATTCTTCACAGGCGTTCAGTTTCGACTCTGCTTCGTCTAACTGATTAATACTGATTAGGTCCTTCGCGAAATTCATCAATAGTAAAGCATGTTCACTTGAGCTTCGGGGTTGTTTTTCATAGGTTTCTAAAGCTTCTTTACGAATCAGCATTGCTTTGGCGATGTCGCCTCGATTACCTAAAAACTTAGCATAGAGAATAAGTGCCTGAGTTTTATAAAAAATATCATTTTCATCTAAATCGCTAAAAATATTTGACACTTTAGAATAGCATTTTTCAACTTCATTGGATTTACCTTGTGCCATGAATATGTTAAAACGACCAATTAATGGGAAAACCAAATACTCTTTTTCGTTATTGAATTTCGAGTGGGACAGTTCTATTGCTTCATTAAAAAGTTGAGCGGCACGATCTAATTCAAGACCTTTCGCTTGTAGACATAGCGCGAGGTTAACGGTTGCTTGATAGAGCGCGTTATTTTTTCGATAGTCATTTAATTCAGAATTTTCAAAGCGATATGCAAAATAAAAGAATGGACTAATATTGTAACTTATCGACAAACATTTATCATAGTCTCTTTGTGCCAAATCAATAGACTTCGAATGTTCTCCTTTTTTAAAAAGCTTTTCAGATCGTTTGATCAAGGTATACCTGTCTTGCATTTTCCAGGAGAACAGAAGAAAAGGGCCAACATAAACTATACTTGCGAATAAAATAGTCAGAATCAAGCTAATTGGGAGACTAAAACTTCTTCCGATTCTGTTGGCCATGAAAAGGCTGTCAATGAAATCCCAAACCACAAATATCGATACAACTATTGTGTGGAGTAATGTTACATACCAAATCAATGAAACAAATCCAACAGGTGAAATAATTGCCCAGAGTAATGTGGCGAGATTCAAATAAAGGTAAATGCCAAATAGAAGTAAAATCAGTTGCTTGGCATTAATGTATTTCATGAATTTAAATCAGGTTTACTTGTAAGTTATTTTTGAAAATTTCTTATTAAAGTATGATTCAATATCTTTCTCTATTCGGAAGTAAATATAATCTGGTGCGTCAGTTTTGCTAAAACTCCACTTCAACATGTGTTTTCCCACAAAGGCATTTTCTAGGCGGAAGATAACAGATATATCACTAAAATGAGAAACAATTTCGTAATGTAGATCTGACCTTCCGATGTAGATATAAGAACGACCTTCTTGGAGAATCTTACAATAGGGGGTTGAATCTATCAAGATATTAATCAGTTCTTTATGAACAATAGCCATTCCTCCTTGACTCTGAATTTCGGTTTCCATTTTCCATTTATCAAATAAAAACCAGCCAACAGTCAGTATCGGGAAAGCTATAATTACAATCCACATTATTGTCATAGTAAATTAAAATGTATGTCTTTGTCCTCCAAATCCTTTTACCAACAGAAAAAACAATGGACTACTACTATAGTCTTTAGGGGTGTTTCGAGACCAAGGTAATGGCTTTTCCGTATATGATATCGAAAGCTTGACTTGCCCTATAATCTCGTCCCTGTTACTTAGGTATATTTTATTTTCACTTTGATTGTATCCAAGAGTACCATCAAGGTATAGTTTGTGACCATTATTAATAAGTGACAGAGCACTAATAAAATATTGCCTTGCCTTGACTAGATCGCAGATATTCATATAAATAGAAGCCAACCGTAATTGGTACATAGGATTACTTTGACTCTCCTCCAACTTTTCGGTAATTTTAACAATCTCGTATTCCGCTTGCTCCTTTAGTGAGTTCAGTTGATACTTAGATCGAAAATATTTGAAACAAAAAAATAGAATAAGACAGATTATAACATACATGGGCTTTTTTCTAAAAGTTGTAATTTGTTATATCAAATATAATATTACACCCAACAATCTACAAAGGCGAACTTGAACAAAACTAATGATATTGAATTGAAATTAGACAACGTTCGAGTTTGGGGAATTAGAACCATCTCAAATCCTTAAGCATATCAGGGTCTCGCCTATGTAGTTCAGGATCCATCTTCTCTAATTCTTTAAGCGTTTCCCTGGCTAAGCTTTCTTTTCCATTTGCTGCATATGAAATCACCAGGTAGTAAAGAACATCTTTTATTAAATCGGGATTGTTTTTTTTCTTCAACAATTCAAGCTTTTCTATACCAGATGAATAGTCGGAAACAAATATTTGACTAATAGCAGAGTAAAGAAATACGCTCTCATTTCGAGCCAAATTCGGCACTTTACTAAAAAGGCTGTTTGCAGCCTTGTAATCGCCACTTTTATACCGAGCTATCGCAGTTTCAATAATTTCACTTTCAAAAGGATTAAAAGGTTCAATTATCACATTGCTTCCTCTCAATGCTTCTCCGTAAGTCATATTAAGTTGATAGTTATTCGCAATCTTATATTTTTCGAAATATGCATCAGGCTGCAACTTTTGGGGCTGCCAGATGATAAGAGCTATTCCGCTTACTACTGCTGCATATGACAAAAACTTAGTGAGTTTGATGACTTTTGAACGATCATTTGTTTTTTGATCGTATTTTGCGAAAGCTGACAATACAGATTGACGTAGAAATGCAGTTTTTTTGATTTCGCTCTTTCTAAATTCAACTTGCTCTGTCGAGTAAATATCAGGTTCTTTTAACGTAGAAGATGACTTTTCTGTGTTGATTTCACCTAGTTTCTCATCAAGTAAGCTTGTTAGTATTGGTTGTTCATTCCACGTTTCAATGATAAAAGGATTTCCCAAAACTGATAGGTCGTCAATAAAAATGTCCTCTGAGGTTCTATGATTAACTTGAAATGAGATTGGTTGAACACGAATAAAATCGTCATCATTTAATCTTTCCGGCCCCATAACGACTACAACAATTGAGTCAACTTCACTTTTCAAGATCATTCCAAGCGAATCTTTGTATGTGTTTTTACACCTCCAGATATCATTCTTTTTTATGTGGGCACAGTGCATATCTATATTAGTCTTAAAGAAATTTGTTTTATTATCTTGTATGGCCTTTGCAAAAGGCAATTTGTGTTTGAAAGTCATGTAGCTGGTTTTCAGACAAACACTGCACATTATCCCAGCCGGTTGAAAGTGCTTCAAGATCCTCGATCAGATAGGGCATTGAAAGTTTTAGTAGAAAATTTGATTTTCTACTAAAACGTGCAAGTTTAACAACAAAAACACAGCTCCCTATTTTGTAGGTTTTTGACGTGCCCGGTGTTAGCTGAACTGAAATACCATCTTTTTTTACTTTCTCAACAATGGCGGGATGATATCCCAGACCATGCAAATTTCTTGCAAAACCGTTGTTCCATATATAATTAGGTGCTGCCCATATAGAACCCACTGTTACCTTTGAGAAATTGTCTAAAATTATTCTTAGTGCCATACTAGTTCCTTTTAATTAAAGCCTTACACCTCTCACTTTTCTATCATACAATTCATTAAACCAAAGTCGTTTAAACATGGTGTTTGCTCTGTCCTCAGAAAGTTTGTTGTAAAATTCAAGTTTGGTATTGATGAAATTCAGCAGCTCACTGTCGATTTCTTCATTGAATTTTTCCTGAATATTGTCCTTCGAGTTATGTTGATTAAAGAAACTCATTAACTCTTCGTTTGAATAGATATTTTCTTTCATCCGCTCGAAATCCACCCGGTCTTCCTCTGTGAGGTCGAGTCCAAAAGTTTCGTTCAAAACCTTTATAATGTTTGTCAGAAAATCCAGTTCTTCGACAGGGGACTTACCTCCGTTGCCTGGTTTCATTCCCTCCATGCTTCCGTCGGCTGATGTTAGTTCAAGGTCAGTGGTGTATTTATGCTGGATTTTATAGCTGTGAAGCTCCACTTCGCCCAAAACGTCCAATGGCAAGCTCGATTTGATGTAAGGAAGTTTCTTTATTAAAGCCGTCAGGAACACGTAATACTTTTCCAGTTCAATATCTGTAAAGGTTATGATGCCTCGTAAAAAACGGTATAGCTTGACGAAAGACTTAGCATCGCCTTTGAATCCGTTTTGTTGGTCTTCGTCTAATTGCTCTTCATACCTCCGGCATACTTCATTAAGAATGGGCTGAAGTTTCTCATAATTATCGCCTTTTCGGAAGAAGATATTTGCAAAGACATCTATCTCATTTTGATACAGTAAATTATATCCGTCTATTTTATTTTGGACATCATAAAGCGCGTTGGGATCGGTTTGATGTTCTTCTTCCATGTAGTTTTTTCCATAGAACTGCTGGAAATCTTCCTGCACCAGTTCGGGGTCATTCACAAAATCGAGCACCATGGTTGAGTCTTTCCCCCGTGTAGTCCTGTTTAAACGGCTTAGGGTTTGAACTGTACTTGTCCCGCCCAATTGTTTATCTACAAACATTGTGTGCAATAGTGGCTCATCGAAGCCTGTCTGGTATTTGTTCGCTACAATCAGAATGCGGTATTTGGGTAGTTTAAGCGCTTCAGGGATGCTTATTTTTCCCTGAAGGTTATTCATGTTAGCCTCGGTATAATCCATGCCTGTTTCATCGTCGCGAACAGTACCAGAGAACGCTACGAGAGCACCATAGGGCAATTTCATTTCACGCATGATGTCGTCGAATTTGCGCTTAAACCGAACTGCGTGGAGGCGGGAGCGTGTGACCAGCATTGCCCTTGCTTTTCCCTGAATTTCGTTTTGTGTTTGAGAAACAAAATGCTCAATCATAATCCGGGCTTTTTTTTCGATAGCATGGTCTTGCAAATCGACATAGGAACCCAGTAAACGGACTGTTTTTTTCTTCTCGTATTCCTTGTCCGGTATTTCGCTACGCTTTACAATTTTGTAGTAACGTTTAAATGAAGTGTAGTTTTTTAGAACATCGAGGATAAAGCCTTCCTTAATGGCTTGTTCCATCGAGTAGATGTCGAAAGGTTCTTTCGTTCCATCTTCTTTCACCGTTCCAAATAGCTCAATGGTTTTTGGTTTGGGTGTAGCTGTGAAGGCAAAAAAGGAAATGTTTTTTTGAACTCCTTTGCTTCTAATTTCTTCTTCAATAATATCAGAAAGTGATTTTTCTTCGCTTTCAATCTTTTCGGCCACTTCAAGCGACAGCGCTTTTCGCATGTGTCCGGCTGCATCACCTGATTGTGAACTGTGTGCCTCATCGATAATTACGGCGTAATTTCGATTCGGTAGTTTGGCTATTGTCTCGGAAATTACCGGAAATTTCTGAAGTGTTGTTACGATAATACGTTTCCCATCGAGAATAGCCTGTTTGAGGTCCTGACTCGTTTTACGTTCATCTATATATGCAACGACTCCGGGAGTATCGTCCAACTGACGGATGTTTTCCTGAATTTGTTTGTCCAATACCCGGCGGTCGGTTACAACAATTGTGGAGTCGAATAGCGCTTTATCGTCGGTATAGTTTTGATAAAAGCCAGACAACCGATAAGCCAGCCATGTAATACTGTTTGATTTCCCTGAACCTGCAGAATGTTGCCCCAGATAGCGGCCACCGATCCCCTCCAAACGAACAGCATCCAGCATGCGGTTAACAATGCGCCTCTGGTGGAAACGTGGAAACAGTAACTTGGTAGAAGATTTTTCTTTTAAAGAGCCCGTTTTATCGTCAAAGTATGTTTCCTTATCGGTTTGCAGACTGATAAAGTTCTGAATCAAATCCAACAGGGAATCTTTTCGTAATACATCTTCCCATAAATAGGCGGTGGCAAAACCATTTTCGTTTTTGTTTTCCAAGCCCTGGTTAAAGGGAAGGAAGAAAGTCGATTCACCTTTTAACTGTGTTGTCATGAATACCTTTTCGGTGCCCACTGCAAAATGTACCAAGCAACGCTGAAACTCCAGGAATGCTTCTCCCTTAGGATTCCGGTCTTTCATGTATTGTTTGATGGCATTGTGATGGTTTTGCCCCGTTAAAGCATTCTTCAGCTCCATGGTAACGACAGGAATACCATTGATGAAAAGCACTATATCAATTTCGTTGGTATTTCTGTTGGAGTATTGTAATTGACGGACGATAGCCAGCCGGTTCTTTTTGTACCACTCCTCGTGTTCGGGCGTTTTGTTGTTGGCCGGTTGAAAATAGACTAAATCCAGCGCCTGCCCACGGTCTTTGATTTTGTGGTGCAGCGCATGCAAGGTTTTATGCATGCTCAAATTACGGGCGACATTACTCACAATCTGGTTATCGACGTTTGTGCCGTACTGTTCTTCGAGTGCTTTGTATTTTTCGGGCTGGGTTTCCTTAATGAAAGCAATAATTTCACCGGGAATAACGCACAATTCCTTGTTGTATTCAGCAGGAGAGAGGGGCTGATATTCCTTTACTGCGTTTACCAGGTAATTCTCGATATGTGCTTCAAAGTCTATTTCTTTTGTTCCGGTTGCCATTTTGTACTATTTTATCAGTTCGGGTTCGCATTCGACTTGGCTTAGTTCGTTTGTGAGTACATTAAGCTTAGTGAGGATTTCCTCATCTGTTGATGCCGATATCCAGTACCCCTGCACGTCTTGGTTGTCCTTCCATATAAATCCATTTCTTTCCAATGCCTCCCTGATAACAGGTGGATAGTACTGTTTTTCCCGCTTCATCTTATCGGTATTGATAAAAGCGATTTCATAAGGAAAGGGCATAAAAGTATCGCCAGGCAACAGATTGTTGTGATCAAAATGCAGATGCAATTCATATTTTGAAGAATTGATATTGGCCTCCAATCTGGCATAGGCATGGTGGCTGGCACTTCTCACATATTCATAATTACCTATTCTAAACGGAGAAATGTCCAAGTTTTTGGAATGAAGTAACTTTCGGATTTTTTGGTCTAAACAATACGAGAAGAGTTCCGAGTGGTAGTGACTTGTAGCCGAACTGCCCAACAAGCGTATATTATTTTCGCCCCAATACCGAATCATCCGCTGGCCGCAAGCCGTTACGGCCTCCGGTGTATGGACTACCTGACATTTCCATCCCGGCATATCATAGCTATCGCATATTTTTTGCATATCCGCTTCAATATTATTTACTCCTATTTTATCAAGCAAACTTTTTATTGCCTTGAGTCGCTCAGGACTTCGGAATACCTTATTCTTCCACGAAGTTTTGGCATCGTTCATTGTCCCGAAGGATTGATTACTATTCACCCCAAAGAGATAACCGGTATTACTATTGTCTACATTCTCTGTCAACAGGGCGCGCTCAAATTTTGTGGTATTGGGTTTGTCCAATTTTAGGTCGAAAATAGCAGCCATCTTTTCTGCATATTTTTCGAAAACCACAATACTCATCGGAGTCACTTCCAATTCAGCTAACTCGATCAAAAATTTTATTTGTCCCTTAAAATAGGGGTGATTTTCATACTTTAGGAATACATTTTCCCAACTCTGATCCATCAAAATATACTTTGCCTTAAGAATTTCTTCGGCCCTTTGATAACCGTCAAAACCGACAAGGGTTACTTTATCCTCATTTAAGTACTCATAAATATGATATGTCTGATCTTCCAGACTCTTAATTGTGCTTATCGATCTTTTGAAAAGAGGCACACTATCGATTGTTGTGTTTTCTACCAGATTTCGAATAACCCGCAACCAACTTCTCAAAGCATCGGTTTCGAGTTCTCCATTAGATTGACTTGTTTTTTGTAGAAATACATGCAAAGCGTAAAATAAGACCTTATCTGAATAGCTAGTCTCCTTATCAATGAATCGTCTGAAGATCGATCCGCGATCCTTTCCTATTAGTGAAATAGATCTATCCTCTGCTTGAATCTTTTGATCAAGTTTCGCCATATCAAATGACTGTTTCGACAAATTCTGGATAGATGAAAATAGCTCATTTAAGTTTTCTATGGTTAGGAGATTATGCTCCAAATAAAACGAGTTTGGAATATACTTATACTCGTTTGTCTCTTTATCGATTTGAGTAGCTAACAAAGCTGCAGTATCGCGTTGTTTTTGGGCATTTTTAATTTTCTCAGGCGTATCCCTCTTATTATCAGCCTCGGGGTTAAAGTTGTCTTGTTGAACCAGGAAAATTTGCATCATGTTTCTGAAGTAACGCATTACCTCTTCATCAATCAGCATATTATCGTCGTCCTTATTAGCCCAAAAAAGGTCAGTCCAGGTTGTATCCATCAGCTCCACCCAATTTTTCTGTCCGAATTTGGCAACCTGTATTTGATTTTCCTGCAAATATTCAATGAGCCAGGCTTTAAAGTTCTCAAAGGGTGTTAATGCAACACCACGAGCATTCATTCTAACATACAACTCGTCGGTCAACTTTAGATTGTCCAGATCAAGAAATTCAAACGTTATTGCCCGGTCATTCACCAGACGGCTCCAATATACTTCCTGATTTTCGCCACCAAAAGTCTCATCGATTTGATCCAACATACGAAGCATCCCTCTTACTGTGGGGTCATTTTTCCAGTAGTCGTAAAACCAGGAAGCTTCATTTTTTATTTTCATGGAAATGGTTGCTCCTTTTAGTTGGGTTAACTCGACTTTGTTTTCGATAAGAGCTTCGCAAAAATCTTTTGACGTGGGGCGAATCCGATAACTAAATTTCTTCAGGATAGTTGAGTTTTCTTCACTTTGCGGCATCAAGTACCAGTGCAACAGAAAAAGAGTCGTTAGTCGTTGTTGTCCGTCTAATGGGACAAACGAAGATTGAAAATTACCATTTCGGATCGCTTGTGGTTCTTTGACCTCGCACAAAATGTCTAATTCCAGGTTTCTCGAATAGGTTCTCACGGCTTCAAGCATGCTTTTCACTGCTTCCTTGTTTTCAGCAAGCTTAACCGCGTTTTGTTTACCGTTTAACTTGCCATAAACAAAATTGAGGTGCAAGGTAGCTTGCTTGTTATCCAGTACTTCCTTAATTTGTTGTGTGAAATTTTTACGGATCTCAGTCGACTGTGTATTTTTGCGTCCCTGCGCATAGTCACGTTGTATAATTGGAATTTCAATGCGATGCTCTTTGATTAGATCCCAAAATGTATAGTTACTAGACATGCTTTACCTCCGCTTTCTCAAAATATGGTTTCAATGTATTTTTTATCTCGCTCAAATAATTGGTTCTATCCTTATAGCCCCACAAATCGTATTGGGTGACTTCTCGTGTATAGTATTTTAAAAATACCTGAACAGTCGCCGGGGGGATGAACACTTTTGAGGGTGAGGCTTTGTCACCATTTGCTCGAACCCATGGTTGTTCATCTTTTTCGAGTATATAGTCTCGCTTTTGTGCAAACGGTTTTTTACCTAAGCCACTATTCGTAGGTCCATCTAAAAGTGCTAAATTACCTAGTTTATGAACATCCAGAAATTCCTTGACATCCTCCATCGCAGCTTTTAGTTGAGTTCGCTTTTCATCACTGAAACTTTCGGAGGCTTCAGCCTGCTCTATGTCTATAGCCAACTCTTCTATTCGTTTTCCTATGTTTTCATTAAAGTTCTTGAGCTTATCGGATAGCATCTCTATCTCATCCTGCTGGGGGTGATTTAAATTGACCTGCTTTTCTAGCTTAACTTTCTGTGTAACTATTTCTTGTTTTATTTCTTTTACATCACTAATCCATGAACTCAATTCACCGATCGTTTCAATATCATCGGCATTTTGGGCATGAATGTGTTCAATTGTCCAGGGGGTGTTTTTAAAGGCTTTGAATGGGAACCGAAATCCCGGGACATTGCGTTGATACTGTTCGATGTTGAATAATAACAACACATTCTTTACTTCGTCATAATCATTTTCGAAAGTAATTTGTTCGAGATCGTGACTTGCCCGATCATCCTTAACTCTATTGAATCTCTCTCGAATTATTTCGTATAGCTTTTCTTCAAAATCCGATTTCGAAATTCCCTTACCATCACTATTCACATGGCTTAAATCGATGAGTTGCTTTGTTGTTGCAAACTTTCGATCTATGATATAGCCGACAAGGTGATACCATTTTCGGTTGTTATACCACTCTCGTAGTTTTAAAAAGTGATTTTTTACCCGTTTCCAATCCAAACGACTTTCATCATTCGCATACCACCGGTATGTGTACAGCTTATCTTTCTCTCCGGAAGGTTTTTCTATGACAATATCAAACAAAAAGTCGATGCGAGTCTGGTATTTACCGGCATCGGTACTGTTGTTTATGAAAAACCAAAAGTCGTCATTGTGTAACGTTTGCTCAATTTCGTCCCATTCGTTTGCAAAGCTATTCTGCTGTAACTCTTGTATTTCTTTATTCGGGTTTTGAAGGTTGTTTATGAAGAGGGCTTTGATCAATTCTGCATTTGTCAACCCGATTTTACCACTGTTCAGGTTACGGAAAACTTTCTTTGCATCCGCTTTGCTTTCGTCGAGGTACCAAATAAAATGAGTATCGTTCAATAACTTGTCGATAAACACATTCTTGAAATTATCATCCTTTTCTGCTAACCATGATTTGATAGCCAGGTAGGCTGCGAAAAAATGATAGTTGTCTATATTATCGAACGTACCTCCGTCAAACTGAATATTCCATTGACTAAGTAGTGCTTTATTCAATTCACTGATAGCTTGTTCGTATTTTTTACCAGCAAAACTGAATGAAAAGGGGAGTTCGCCAACCTTTTCGCGAATAGTGTTTAGGAAGTCAGCACTGCTTTCACGCGTTTGATAACTTATCTGGTATAGATCTTTATCTTTGCTTAGTGCCTTCAATATCAGAAAAATGGTTGTCAACCTCTGTTGACCATCGATCACTTCGAAACATTTTACAGTGCCTGTTTCAAACTGTTTATCACCTATCTTGTCATCCATTGTTTTTACATCCATTGTTTTTACAGCCAGCGGTTGTAAGCTGTAAAAGTTCTCCCGAGCTCTATCGTATGCTGCCAGGTCGTTAAGCAAGTCGAGCACTTGCACCGACGTCCATTTATAGCCCCGTTGGTAGTCGTCAATAAAGAAGTGATAATCTTCAAGTTCCCAAACGGGCTTAGTTTTGAAATTGGTCATGTTTGTGAGGGTGTATTGGGGTTGTTTTTTGGTTTTTCTCAAATCAATTTGCCGGTCGCAACCTTTGTGAACGGCAAGCACGAATTGTTTTATTACACGCTAAAGGTTTCGAAGTATTGTTGTATTAAATGATTGTTTTTACATATTTCGCCAGCTTTTTGCCCTTGCTGAGTTCGGTTGCGTATGATTTATTGATGCCTGATGCCTCGATGATTTGGGCGGCTGTAAATCCAGCGGAATCGATTTGGCTGGCATATTTAATCCCGAATAAATGTATCATGGTTACCTGTTCTTTACCGGGGGCGTTGTGATACATGTCGGCTAATATTTCTCCGAATTGTTTTGCTGTCATAAGTCTTAGTTTGTTGTTATTGTCTCCCAATCCCGCACATCAATTTTGCCGGTAACGGCTTCTGAAATTAGGGATTGACGGTAAAGTTTGAATTTTTCTATCGATATTTGAACCTTGAAAATTGTATCATCTAAACTAGATGTTTTCTCATTTAAATATTTAACTATTTTTTTTTGTTCTTCTTTGTCTTTGGGAAGAGCAATAACAAATTCATTTAAAACACCTATCGTTAGTTGATTGATTGTTGATGAAAGAAACAAACTTGATAAGGCTTTGAAAATTTGTGAATTAAAGAAGTAATAGACAAAATCGTTAAATTCTGAACGGAATACAGTCATAAAAGCCCCCCATGTTTCTCCACTAACCCTTTCGTCAATTTTGATATTCTTACCTATTAAATCCCTACTACCATTTCTAGAACAAATAAGGATGTCTCCATTTTGGGTGTAATATTTAGGATTAATTTCTTTATTGACATATACATTATTGGTTAGCTCTAGCTTGCCGTCTTGTATATTTGAAGACCTTAAAACCAATTTATGGTACTCTCCCGAATCAACAACATCATCAGGAGAATATGTAATACCAGTTATAGACTCTCCAATATATTTTAATTTAGTTGTTTCCCAATGCTCAGGTATTTCACGCAGCCACTCAATGCCACTGTCTTTCAATGGAGCTTTGGGATTTAAGCCTTTGGTTACGGCTTCGTTAATAATGGCCTGGCGTTGCTCTTTGAGCTTTTCAATGAGTTGCTCTTTTTTCTCAATTAATGCATCTATTTGAGCGGTTTTGTGATCGAGGTAGGAGGCTATGGCGGTTTGCTCGTCTTTAGGCGGTTCTATTACCTCAATATTCATAAGTGATTCTTGGGTAAGCTTAGGTTGCGCGGCACCTACAATTAAAGGGGTGTAGTCAATCGTTTCAAGCAATTCTGAAAAATAAATAATACTTCCATCTTTTGGTTTTAGAATATGAGCATGGTTATTTACCCAATACTTCCCTGATGCAATAAACGCTAAGCGTTTACTTCTTGACAATAGATTTGCACCATCTTCACCGATAAGAATTGTCTCTTCATCAAAGAGAAAATTATCGACTTTATCAATTACCCCAGACGCTCCATAATAGTCATAAATGTGTTCTGTCATATCTCCTCTTTCCACAGAGCTTAAAGGAATCCTACGATGGTTCAGATTATCAAGGACATGTTTAATTTTTACCACCTTCCAATTTTCAGGAATTTCGCCCAACCATTCAATTCCACTATCCTTATATTTCTCGTATCGTTTCATTACGCCAGTAAGTCTTTTAAAAGGTCAACAATTCCTTTTTCACCGCTTTCCGGGTTACCATATTCAAGGATTTTAATGTCTTCGGCAATGGTTTCGGAGCTTTCCAATCCTTTGTACTGGTAGAAATACTTGGTGAAGTTGATTTCGTAACCAATCCTGGTTTTGTCTATGTCAATCCACGCATCGGGTACATGGGGCAGTACTTCTGCATTAAAGTAGTCGTCAATATCGGCCGTTAAAGGCACGTTTTCCTTGTCGCGTTTTTTGCTGTCGGGTTTTGGGTTACCGCTTTTATCGGTTTGCACGCGGCCTTTTTTGTCGCGCAGCGGTTGTTCAATGGTTAACTGGTAGTAACCAAAGTGGTCGTTATCGAATATTTTGCAGTATTCGCCTTCTTCAAACTGCTCGTACAGTTCGGTAATTTGTGCAATATACTGGTCGTCGATTTGGTTTCGCTTGTTGCCCAAACTCTTTTTCATAGGATTGGCAAATAGGTACTCCACCTTTTTACTCCCGTTGGTACCTTTTTCGATGTTGGCCGCTGCATTAATCAACTGCACCTTTCCTTTGCGTCTGGCCTCCTTTTTATTGGTAATAAACCAAATGTAGGTGTTAATGCCGGTGTTGTAGAAAAGGTCTTTGGGCAGCGCCACAATACAATCGAGCCAGTCGTTCTCGATAATCCACTTACGAATTTCACTTTCGCCGCTTCCGGCATCGCCAGTAAACAGGGGCGAACCGTTGGTAACAACCCCAATGCGGCTGCCTTCGCGTTCCATTTTGGAAATCATGTGTTGCAGGAATAAGAGCTGGCCGTCGCTGGTGCGCGGCAGTCCGGCATAGAAACGCCCGGCAGGGTTTAAGGCTTCATTTCGGATAAATTTCTCGTCCTTCTTCCAGGTTACGCCATAAGGCGGGTTCGCCATCATGTAGTGGAAGTGTTTTCCCACAAACTGGTCTTCGGAAAAGGAGTTGCCGTGTTTGATGTTGTTGGCATCTTCACCGGTAATTAAGGCTTCTGATTTAGCAATGGCAAATGATTGTTCGTTAATTTCCTGCCCGTAGGTTTTAATCACCGGTTTATGGTCGCTGCTACCGAACAGGGCGTCTTCGATGTACTTTTTACCCAAGTTTACCATACCACCAGTACCACAAGCGGGGTCGTAAATGGTACGAATGATTCCGGGCTGGCTGAGTTCGGCAATTTCTGGCGCAAAAATGATGGCGTTCATCAAGGCAATTACATCGCGTGGGGTAAAGTGTTCCCCGGCAGTTTCGTTGCTTTGTTCGTTCGATATACGGATGAGTTCTTCAAACACATAACCCATGCCGTGATTGTCAATCTTGTCGGTATTTAGGTTTACCCGACAGATCGCATCAATCATTTCATAAAGCAGCTTGTTTTTAATCAGGCGGGCAACGATTTTATCGAACTGGAAGTTGTCGAGGATGTCACGTACATCAGGGTTAAAACCATTCAGGTAGTTATTGAAGTTAATCTCGATGTTGCGCGGGTCGTCTTTCAACGAATTGAGGGTATGTTTCGAAGTATTGTAAAACTTCAAACCTCCGGCAGCTTTACGCAAAATGGGGTCGAGTTTATCCTCTGCTACTTTATCGTGAAAGTTGTTGTAGGCATCGCGAACCTTTTGGTTCACGGGTTCCAGGATGCAATCGAGTCGGCGAATCACCACAAAGGGGAGGAGTACGTCGCCGATTTCATTTTTCTTGAAAGCATCACGCAAAACATCATCTGTAATTCTCCAGATGAATCCTACTTCGACTTTATTATTGTTATTTATTTCGTTGCTCATAGTATGCTTTTATTTTCTCTTTTATTGACACTGCAAAGATAGTTTTAATGTGTGCGGTGGAAGTGCATAGGTTAATTTAAAAGTCGGTTTACAATTAAAGCCGATTCAGTTCCATTTAAATATAGCCTGTAATACCTGTCATTTTGCCCTTGCTTATCTAATTGCCTTTCTGCTTCTATTCTGATCTCTGTCAACCTCTTAATTAATTTACTATGTTTTTTATCAGATGTGATTCTCGGCATCGTATTTAGCAGAGAGTGGTACTGCGCTTGTAAATTAAAATCATTATCATTTCTAATCTTTTTTTGATTGGAAACCGAAAAAATAGCAAACCCATGTTCTGAATTTCCAAAATGATAGTTTTTTAATATTCTTCTTTGGTGAGTATGTTCAAAGATTACAGTAGAACGGTGCACTAATAAGATCTCTACATTGATTGAATAACCTCTTAATTTTTGAATACTATCAGTAATATTCTTTACTATCCGTAATCTGAATGTTTCATTTTCAAACTTTCTGGAGCTTTCTAAGACAAATAGAATATCAAAGGATGCTAGGAGCACATCCGGTAAAATGCAGTCAAAATATCTGACCATGTTAGCAACTCCTACATTTTCCGTGCGCTCCTCATTGGAAAATAGATTTCTGTCTACAATTACAGTACTGTTTGACCTCTCTGATTTAAAACTATTTAAAACAAATCCATACCCTTTTAGAACACCGTCTTTACACTGAATTAGCTCATCTTTTTCAAAATCAAAGTCGATTTCAAAATCCTGAATATCTGATAGTTTACGGGAGGAATAGATTTGAATGCCATATTGAGAACCTAATTCATTTGCCTTGTCTTCATCGATATCCAAAATAAATATTCCAAAGGGGTGATCAACCATTGTTGCTGTATTATCCGCGAACTGAAATTGGTCACCGAAAGCAGACGGTCTCTTAATCGCATCATTTTCGTGATACAAGAGAAACAAAAAGCTTTCCTCGTTATCATCACCTTCTAGTTCTCTGTCCAAAGTAGCCTGATCGATATTTAAATAAATGTTCGCTTGGGTTCCAATTATTTTTTTCCAATTTGGGTACTCGCCAGAATCAAAGATTTCTTCGATTGCTGAAACCTCTGAAAATATATTAATCATCTTACATGCCTGTTTAATTTCAACATTTCCTTAGTAGAGTTGGTCGCAACATTTGTAAATCCACCATCAAAACTTCTATCGAATTTACCCTCAGCCGTATAATTCATTTGATAAGGGCCTTCGGTAAGATGGAAGTAGTAAACTGTAAAAGGATTGGGGTTTGTTTCCTGGGTGGTAAATAAGCCATTTTTTAGCCCAAGAACCTGGGTGCGTCGTATAATGTATTCAGAATGCGTTTCTACAATGAATTTTATACCAAATTCATCATTAATCTCAAAAAAGAAATCTGCAAGTTCGCTTTGTAGAGCAGGATGCAGGTTTAACTCGGGTTCTTCGACTATCAGGTTAATGCCTTTGGTTTCTGCTTTGAAGTGACGGAGCATGGTTGCTATTTTGAAAAACAGCTGCATTAATTGAAGTGAGCCCATGCCCATATCTGCCAAATGTGTTTCAACATCGCCATTTTTTATGAAGCACTCGTATGCTTCTCCTGAAATGAAATTAATGTCGAATGTGTCGCCGATTTCAAAGCGTTTCATCCATTTTTCGACGAATATATATTCCGGTTGACCTTTCTGAATTTTTAACTGGTAAAATTGGTGTATTGCCTGCCCTAAAGCATTCTGCTTATCACGCAAGTAGAAAAGTGCTGACTGTTTTGATGGATTTGCCCCTAAGTAGAATACTTTTTTGGTATTCAATAGATTGACGAATTTTGAAATTGAGTTCTTAATGTTATGTCTATCCGCGTCGATAGCATTAATTTGCTCAAATTGTTCGTTTTCTTCATTCACTAATACTGAAGAATCTTCTCTTTTTCCGATATAAAAAACACGCAGGTCGTGATTACGGGAAAGAAAGTCACTTACCATTTCTTCCAGGGGACTTTCTTCGGTTGATGCGATAGTAAAATCCTTCAACGGATAGTCTAAGTTGTATTTGATTTCTGTGTCATTTGTTCTTCTCGGTCTCGATTCGAGTTCATCGAGTCTCATGTTTAATAAATTGATTTGGTTGATAAGGTTTAGTCCTTCTCTTGACGTTTTGCTTACTCCTTCTAATTCCTTTTTATATTTTATTACACTCTCTCGAATATTGTCTATTACAATCTCGATAGCCATCTCACCTACAGCGTAGGATACTTGTTTTGAAATTCTAACAAACTCGGACACATGGTCAAATAGAAAATCAATTTTATTTTTTTCATCTGTAATTTTTACGGTGTGGACATTTGCAAACGTATAATCTGCATCTTCTTCCGGCCACAACGAGATTTCAACACTATAATCCTCAATTTCAAAATGGAAATCAATGAAACCTGACTCAGAATTTTGACACAGTGCTCTTTCGTAGGTTACAATATTTGCGTCGTTCAATACCTCACTCGCAAATGAAAATGTGTCTTTTTGCTGATTTCGAAGGTAATCGAGAACCAACAAGAGTGCTTTCACTATAGTTGATTTCCCCGAATTGTTTTTACCAACCATGAGGGTTATTTCACCTAATTCTAAAGGTTCAAGTTTGACGAATCGTCTAAAATTTTTGAATCCTATTTTTTTCATCTTGCAAGGTTAATAATGACTTGTGCAGTGATTATACACAGGTCGAATATTTTTGATTTAATACTTTAATTCTGTTTGTA
This sequence comes from Mangrovibacterium diazotrophicum, assembly GCF_003610535.1. Classification (NCBI taxonomy): domain Bacteria; kingdom Pseudomonadati; phylum Bacteroidota; class Bacteroidia; order Marinilabiliales; family Prolixibacteraceae; genus Mangrovibacterium; species Mangrovibacterium diazotrophicum. The sequence continues at coordinate 433,696 of NZ_RAPN01000001.1, forward strand.
ATAGCTGCTCGGAGAGCCTCTGGCTCCAATACTTCAATTTTCTCACCGAAAGAAAAAATCGTTGATTCCAATTCGTAATTCAGTTGAAGTTTTAATTCAATCCGGGTTCCGTCTTCATCCTTTTTTATTTTCTGTGAACCATGAATGGGTTTAGACGTGATGTAAGGTAACAGGTCATCATCGGCCTTTAAAACTACCTTTTGGGGTTCCTGCGCATCATCTACTGATACTCCAATAACGTCGTCGAAATAGTCAGAGAAGTCAATTTTTGTATTTGCGATGTATTTTGTTTTGCTTTCGTTGATTTCCTGAATGCGGTCAAGCGCCAGGTTCGTGATGCTTCCATATTCGTTATTCAACCCAAATAAAAACCAGCGGTTGTTATACTGTTTCAGGTGGTAGGGATGAATTTCAAATAATAACTCTCTTTCTGTTTTAAATGGTTTGTAAGTTATTAGCAGCACCTTTTTGCTGACAATGGCGTTATAAATATCACCAATGTACTCGCGCCCGGTTAAAAATGGGTTTTCTTCAAAACTCAGTATGTTATCATCAGTTTTGAGATTAAAAGTTTGCTCCAAGCGGGCTGTTAGTTCCTCCACCCAGTCAAACTGAGGCATCCCTTTAAAACGGGAAAGCGTTAATAAGGACTCCTTTAATTGTTGCGCTTCTTGCTCGTTTAAAGGTTGGCTGTTAATCGAAAAGCTCAAGTCGGTATAACGGTAAAATGCTTTTCGACCATCTTTAAAGGATTCGATTGGTGCATCAAAACCTTTTGAATCCTGCATGAATTTTATGTCTTCGTATACTTGACGTCGTTTTACCCCTGAAGATTTTGGGTCAACATCCAATAAAGCGTCATTACATGCGTCAATTAAATCCTCGATGTAATATTTTCTACCCGGATTCCGAAAACATCTATCCAAAGCCTGGTATCGTATAGTCGCGTTTTTGTTGGTTGACACGTTTTCTTAGTTTTATTAATTCGATTTTGCTCTACGAATTGCTCTTTCTTCATTTTTATTCGGTTCATAAACCTGCTCTGTCGGCGATAGCATCAGTAGTTTGCTTTCAATTATCTGATAAAATCTATCTATTTAACAATTTGCTTTCTCTTTACTCAGAGATTACCTCTTTCAATTTCCCGAAACATAGCGTCTTAATATCCAATTCAGCAATCAGTTAGCATTAAATCAGTCCTTTCCTTCTCTTAATTCTTTAATTCGTTTTGCCAAAAACATATTTAATACAGTCGATGACAAGGCTAAGTATGGCAATTTACTAAAGAAAAGATAAACATAAAAAACAAAAAACAGGATAATTATCAACATAGGAGAGGGGATTTGTAGGAAATGTAGGAAAAGCAAATTTCCAGTCATGCAAAGAAAAACCTGTCTTATGTACCCCTCATTAGTTATCGATAGAGGCTATTGGTATATATTGATTGTTCTAAGTGAATACTCAATTCCAGCTAATTCTCCACGAAGATGTAGTCTTTCGTCTTTGGTGTCATCGTCATTCTCAATAAGTCTTTTTTCAATTACCTCTTTTCGCTGCATTAGCTGTGAAATGATTTGATCAAAAGATTTTTCAGGCGAAACATCAAAGAGATTAGCTGAATTTTCCCTTTTCCCAGCTAAATACAGGAATTTATCACACAACTCTTCATAGTAAATCAAAATACTGTTGTGGTCAGACAGAAATTTCAGTAACGGATTAAGAAATTGCATGAATAACTCGTGGCTGATAGGGGATCCTTTCTTTCTCGCCATAGGTCTGCCCCTTAATTGCTTTGATGAAAACAAAGAAACTTCTAGTTGTTCACCTGAATTTACCAATTCAAATTGAATACATCCTTTCACTTGAGCCCCTAGTGAACTATAAGCCTCCACTTTAATCCAATTTACCTTATTGTGAGTGAGGTAGAACTCCCAATCCGTAACCACCTTTTTAGCAACAATACTTAGCGCTCCAGCATAATGGTCGTTGAATATTTCTTTTAGTACTGGCTTTACTTTTCTGAAACTTTCATTTTTCGGTTTATCTAGTTTCTCGCCCAATTTAATAAGACAGATATCAATAGCTTGAACTAACTCATAGTTTTCGACCACTTCAGAACTGTATCTTTCATTCCATTTGAAAAAGCTGGTTTTATATCGATCCATCTCGGAACTTATATAATAATAATTGTCTTGCTTAGCCATTCAGAAGGTTTTTACTTTGTGGGGGTTCCATTAGGTTATTAAGATATACACGATTGAGTTATGCACTTGCTAAATCCTTTCATTCATCTTTCCATCAATTTCATTAGTAGTTACCGAAACCTGCATTAACCAGGTTTTGATCGTATCGCGGTCTAATAGTTCTACATTATTCAATCGGCCAAATTCTATGGCATTTGGTGTAAAATACCTATTCGTGATAGCTTGCAAATTAAACTCTTTGTTGAATTTTTCTTTAAACTTCCCCAAAGCATAGTAAACCTCTTGACCTGGAGTTATCCCTTGATTATTAATGCTGTGCTTTACCTGGATTAAATAATTCATACTGTCACAGAAGTGAATTACATCGACCCCTTTATCGTTTGACTTTGAAGTGAGGTAGGTCTTTCCTCCTTTTATCTTCTCAATTAGCACGGCAATAACTGCTTCAAACGCCAATGGTTGTAGCCGATCTAATTCTGAAATTGTCTTAATTCTTTTTTCTTTTGCCTTTGAGCCATCAAATCCCATTGAATCCCAAATTTCTTCTCGACTAATTTCAATTTGTTCGGTCGGGAAAAGTGTTATCTGAGCAAGATCAGTTTTCCGGGACAGCAAATTGTTGAGTATAATGTCAAAGGTTTTGATTTCGTCATCAGGAGCAACTGCCATCGGGTAGTAGACGTGGACTTCTTTTTTTTGACCAATCCTGAATACCCGATCAGTTGCTTGTTGTTCTTTGGCTGGGTTCCAATGTCTTGAGTAATGTATGACGTGGTTCGCTTCGGTTATATTCAAGCCAAACCCAGCCGCTAGGGGAGACATGATTATTGCATTGAAGCCTACTTCAGCTTGAAATTTATCCACCTCTTGTTGTCGTGATAATCTACCTCTTTTTTTGTCTGTAACGCTGCTTGGTGTTTCTCCATTTATGATTGATGCAGAGAGATTGTATTTATCGTGTAGTACCTTTCTAAGTACCCGTTGCATCGATCTATTTTCAGTAAATAAAATGACTTTTTCTTCTTTACTTTTGATTTCGGCAAGTAGCGAAATGACTTTTCTCAATTTCGCAGATGTTTCAATCAACTCATCTGTTGGCAAATTTTCAAGCTGATAATGTTTTAACAGAGGATGATCTGAAATTGTCCTAAGATTTAGCAAGACTCGGAGTATATCGTTTCCGCCGGTTGAATTTTCTTTAACAGACTGCAATTCGTTTAAATAGGCGTTATACTGCACCCTGGGCATGGTTTCCTTTTGGATATAGAAGTTAATTGAGGGTAAGTCTTTTAAGACATCATTTTTCATTCTCCTTAATAATGCGTTTCCGATTTCAGTCCGAAGCTGGTTTGATAATTCCACAGAGCGCGTATTTTGCTGTTTCTGAGGGGTATGATACTTCTTCGCAAAATCAGAGGCATTAGAGAGTAAGCCGGGGCAACAAAAATCGATAATACACCACAGATCCATTAAACTATTTTCTACGGGAGTTCCGGTCATTGCAATCCTGAAATCTGATTTTAATGCTTTGGCTGCATTGGTGACAAGGGTCCCTGGTGTTTTTATCTTCTGCACTTCGTCCAAAATGATGACACCCCAATCAATCATTCCCAATAACACCTGTTGTTTGCGGACAGTCTCGTACGTTGTTAGGAATATAGCATTTACGCTTAGTTTGCTTCTGGTTGATTCCCAATCGTTAATATCAACATACTGTCTGAGTCGGCTACCCCAAAGAGTAATAATTTCCATGCTCGGCGAAGGAAAGAATTTGGAATATTCGTTTTGCCAGTTCTCCAGTAAAGAGACCGGAGCAACAACTAGAATCGGATTTTGCTTCTGCTTTTGCATGTACCATTCTATGAAGTACAATACTTGCAGTGTTTTCCCCAACCCCATGTCATCAGCCAATAATACACCTGGAAACGAGTTGGGTGGGAGGTACAATGTTTGAAGCCAAGCAATACCCTCTATCTGATGATCTTTTAGTTGGATGTCCTTACTTAGGTTGTCAATACATTCAAAGTTAAATTTATCAATCTCACATACATTCAATGATTCATCATATTCAAGAAGCTCTGTGTTCTCTTTTATAATAAGCACTTTGGGCTGATTTAGCTCTGTCCTTTCATCGGACTGGTCTTTGGTGATTGGGGACGACGGATTTCTAAGCTGGTCTTCAAAAGTAGGAATGAATGACTCAACTTCCTTGGTTTCTAATTCCTCGCCTTTGAACTGAAAAGTCTTAGACCCTCTTGAACTGGCTTCTGCCAGCTTCTCTTTTAATTCCAATAGCTCTGACTCATTTTTAATATTAACCAATCTGGTGCCCGAAATCCGATCTTCGATTGCAATTCCAGGGATCCACTCCGATTTATAGGGGCTGATGAATGGATAAAATTTGGGTTTGTAAATGCCTAATTCAACTACGCGTTTGCTGAACAGGTCTAAATCAATAAGATCCTGATCCCAGAATTTGGACGGTGAATTGTAGTTTTCAATTAAGTCCTCCTGCGTATATATTTGTTTAACCTTTAGTTTGGAGAGTTCGTTTTTCAAGCTATTTGATCCATCATCATCCTTCAATACAACGTGAAATTTACTATTGTTATCTCTAAAGTGATATTCCGGTTTTATTGAGGGGAATAGATTAAATTTTTCCTGAAATTTTGATGATTCTTCATTATTAATGACAGGTTTTAACCGGTATTTATCGTCATCTATTTTTTCGATATCTAACTGAACCTTTGCCAGTGGGATAATTGACGTATCTGTCAGTATTTTAGACAGGATAGCGTTGGCAGCTGCTGCCTTTTGTTGCAGTTCACCAATTTCCACTAGCACGTGATTTGAATGCTGGAAATGTGTTGAATTAATTTTATCAATTTGCTTGAATAATAAGTATTGCTCCGAATTAAGTACGTATTCGATAATTCCATTTAAATAAGCCCCTTTGCGGTCAAAAACCAACACATTTCCAGTACCATTCCCGTGGGCAAAATCTTGAAATGTACAGTTGATTTTTAAGGATGTATCCTTCAGCCCGGTTCCTTTGATATCAATAAAAATGTCGAAAGGATAATAGGGGGGGAGCTCTAATATTTCGATTTCATAATCGTCCAGGTTTGATAATTCTTCGTACGGAAGAAAAAGCCTTTCATTATCAATGCTGAATAGTTGCCCATTAACACGTAGATCATTTAGCGTATTAAACAGAACTGGAGGTGTTGATTTGAGCCAATTGTCAAATTCAACGATTTGCTCAAGTTCATTAAAGCATCCAAATTCAATGCCTGATTCTGTGTATGTCTTTCTAATCATTGTATCTATTCATCCACGATTCTATACGATTTTCCCAGTTGCCTTGGTGCGTAATCCGTCCTTCTTTGTTTGTTAATATGTAATTCGGATCTGCTGGATGGTTTCTGCAAGCGTAATGGTTTGGTTTCCATTTTTTTAGGTCGTCGATCTCATTAAATTGCTTAAAAATTGTTTCAAAGGTGTTTTTTAAGTAGATATACAGAGCACCAACATCTGTGAACTCAACAAATACATATTCTCTTAGAAAAATGATAATGGCACAAGTACTTTGATTCCGGCTGGTACATTTGTATCTTGATTCAACTTGTTTCGAGATTCTCTGTATGTTTTTAAGATAGTAGTAGTTGTATCTGTTGCCGCAAAAGATAATATCGTCAATCTTCTCGATGTACTTAGTCCAATAAATTTTGCGCCTTTTGTCTTGTACTAGCTTCTCAAAGAAAACATCGATCAATACTTTATTGAGCCAAGAATTAATCTTTTTTCTTGCTCGCTCTGTTGCATCCAACTCAAACTTTGATAAGCCGCTTGATTGCCACTTATGCTTACTATTCGGATCGCCTATCAATGTGATTGTTTCAGCTTTTATTAAATCCTGGTATTGATGGGAATATGTACTATTAATGATGGATGCACAGGTAATTAGTGTTGTGTCATTATTTTTATGGATTAAAAGAAATCTATAAATCGATTCGAGTACTGTTTTATTAATGGAATTAGTCTGTCCGTTAATTCTGGTAATGTACGATCGCATAAGAACTGAAAAGTAGCTATACGTTAATATCTCTTCCTTTTGGCCGACAAGTTCATGGGCTTTATCAATAGGAATACTTTTTCGAAATAGGTCTCTAATAAAATGCTGAACCGATTGTGTGTTTTCAAAATATCCAGTCGAGAGAACTATTTTCTCTATGTCAGTTCGATTTCCATTGTATTCGTAGGCGCTTTTTGCGATCAGCTCTGTCAGCAACTTAAAATTACGAGGATACGTGATGAGCTGGGTCCAGTTTCTTGCCAGAAGCTTCCAAAGAGTGATCAAGAAGGAATCCTTCCAGTGTGATTTAACTAAAGGGATAACCGTATCTAAATCATTCGAAAAAAGGATAATATTGTCGGTCGCAGCAGGCGCATAGTCGAATGCCCAAATCAATAAACGAACTTCTCTTCTTGTAAATCGCCGAGCACATTCACTTATCGGTAGATGTTTGAATCCTTGAAACTTCCAGTAGATTTCTTCCATCTTCTTGCTGGTGGGTATTTTCCCGTTGCCCAGTGTTTTATCCGAAAGTTCCATCAGTTCTTTTTTTGATGCATCTAGACTTCGCTTTGTGCTATCTTCGAATATGCGCCCGCCAAATGATTTCATATTTGACGGATTAAAGTACCAATTCAATATTTCCCGTTCATTTAGTGGCATAACGTAGCATCTCCCTTATTTGAGCTTCTGCGTCTGTTTTGATCCTAAACTCAACTCGTCTGTTTTGGATTCTACCGTCCTCTGTTTCATTGCTGGCTAAGGGTTTTACCGATGACAAACCGTTAGCCGTTGAACGATCTCTGGTCCATTCGTAAACATTTTGCTCAAGTAGTTTAAGGCAAAATCTTAAAACGGACCTGGTTCTATCCTGAGAAAGCTGCATATTGTAAAAATAGGCGCCCTCCGGGCTCATCCCAACTCGTCCTTCATAGGATGTGTGCCCTTCGATTCTTATTTCCTCAATATGCTCTTTATATTTATTCCGCATTAAAACTTTAATATAACGCGGAAAGAACGATGTTAATCTCCTTTTAAATTCCTCTTTTACTATTGAACTTCCTCCATCGAACATAACGTTTGGTTCTTTGAATCGGATAGTCAATGTTGAATCAAGTTCAGCATGCCATTCCGGTAGATCCATCTTAAATTCATCGTATAGATCGTTATATAACTCGATCTGTAATTCTTTGTATCGTTCAGCAACATCGCTTTTACTATCAAATTCTTCTTGAAGTTTGAGCATCGTACCGACAAGCAATAGCGCAAAAATGAGTAGCAGGGCAGCCATCAAGTCCCCAGTCGATAGAGCAAATTGATTATCATCTTTAATATCCAGAAATTTTTGGCTCATCGTCTACCGTTATATTTTTCAATTTGTTCTGTTAGATCTTCCGCTATTTCAGATAGATTTGCGATATTACTTTCTAGCCCTTTTTGAGCATTAGTCAGCTGTGTTGTAAATTCACGCAGATAGTGGTTTAGATTCTGGGCTGTGACTGTTTGGTAGTCTTGTAGTCCAGTTTGAACCTGCCCGAAGATTCCAGTTAGCCCGGACTCAATAACATTGAACTTTTTAATGTATTGATCAGAAGCTTCGACCGCTTTACCTAAAGTTTCTTGATGGGTTCCGAGCAATTCATGATTTTTCTTAATATAGTTTTCTATACTAGATTTAAATTCATGAGTTGATTTATGCAGATCATCAGATGAGGCCGAAATCTGCTTCGAGTTATCGCTCAATGTTGAAGTGATACGTTCAAATGTCCGAGAAATCTCCTTCGTTTTAAATACTAAATTTTCAAATTGCTTATTTACATGACTATTCGTTGTTAGTGTTTCGTTTATGGTTTTTGTCAAGTCTGCGATTTGTTTAATGTTGTCCTTTTGGCTCGCTAACATGAGCTCCATGTGTGCTTGAATATCTCCGATAGAAGTGGTATATTCTTCTTTAGCTGCGATGAAAGCTTTCCTTGTTTCCTCGCTCTGAACAGCTGCTTCTGCTTTCGTATTTTTTATATTTTCAATTACCGTTTCTTTTAATGTCTCGATCATTTCTTTGACTGTTCCCGATATTTCTGCCATGGTGCCAGGGACATTAGTTATGGATGTGGCTACCTCAGCAAGTTGTTTCGTCAATCCCTCCAATTCATTCTTTGTGTCTCCGGCAATCGACCTTTTAAACTCGTCTAGCATTTCCTTCATTGATTTAGCTAAACGGTCGATAGCGCTCTCGATTATCTGAGTGCCAGAGTCCTGTTTAATGGCTTTCAGATCATTTAGGACAGGAACTAGTTTTTCCTCGATAAGCTTACTTATTTGGGTATTGTTTTCTGAAACCAACAATTCCATTGCGGCCGTGATACTATCGGCTAAATCATCAGAGAATGACTGTAAAGAGGCTGTTTGTTTCTCTGACTCCTCTAAAATCCTTCGGAACACATTTTTTGGTAATTGTTTCCCTTCACTGGTTTCTGCGACGAGATATTCATTAAATAATTCGCCTATTATTTCCCGTTGTTTCTGCTCTCGTTGTTTTTGAACTTCATCTTCGGAGACCATATATTTTGCATCCAGTTCGAAACAAGTTGACTGAATAACTCTTGATACTCGTGTTTGCCAGAACTTAAACACACCAGTGAATAATAGGGATAATCCCATGCCCCAAATCGAAGTAACAAATGCAGTACTCATTCCAGCCATTAGACTATCAATACTTTGAGCAAGTTGTTCTGTCCCTTCGGTGGTTTTTATTCCGGCAATTCCAAAAGCAAGGCCAACAAAGGTTCCCAAAATTCCGATGCCGACAATTATACTCGACATATTATTGACAAGTCTAAAATTTAAAAAATTAAAAAAGATGTTGTTTTCGTTAATATATTCTTCCGCGTGAACAGGGGTTTTAAATTCAGCGCCATAGCTGGAAAAAGATTTTTGATAAGCCCTCCAAGTTGCTTTTAAGGACTTGCTTTTTGAGAGGGAATTGAATGCCAATGCTCTCTTAATTACATAGCCACGTCCCAAAATATAAATCAGCGATAAGAGAGTGATCAAAATCGTAAATAGGACCCAATATCCAGTAAGGCGATTTTCATCAAATGATTGTTGATTGACATATGGAAAAGGGAATATGCGTTCCAAATAGTCCATGGCAGAAGGTTTAGGCTTGTGATTTTATTAGTATAGCTGTGTTTAATGTGTAATTTAAAAAAAATATTTCGAAACTATGATCAATTGATGCCATAACTATCCTAGATTTTTTTGCGTAAATATGGGGTTCTGAGGTTTCTATCCAACTAATTTATTTTGTAAATTATATTCCTTCTTGGTGCTAATAGCCATATTCTTTTAAAAGCTCTATTTGTTGCCCACATATAATTAAGAAGGTAATAATTAGACTAGTTTACTTTCAGAGCGAGATTTTGTTTTGTATTGACAATTCGAGAAAAAATCGCACCAATTTAGATACTCGTCAATATCTCGGTTGGCAACTAGTATATTTAAGATAGACTTAAATTAATGTTGGGTAAATTCTAATCTTATCAAAAATGTATTTTACAAGACTACAAGGACTTGCAACCGTAGGAAACCGCTAAAAAAATTGTAGACCAGTTCTTTCTTAGACTTTATCCGCATTAAGAGTAAAAAATGATGATTACCATTCGTATTGAAAGGTATCGGCGCTATCCAATATTCCCCGAGAATAACTTGGTTTTGGTTATTTAATGTCATAATGTCTCCTGGCCCAAGAACCTAAAATGGGGGAGAATCCTAGTCCAATAGTTATTTTCAAAATTGTCATAGAACATGTGTTTTTGATAAGTATTGCCACAAATAAGATAGGATATTCACTTGGGTCGATTTTAATATTAGAAACGTTCCAAATAAGAGCACTTGTATTCCATTAATCATAAAAATAGATTAATTTGCATTTCAACTATCTTGGGAAAAGTAGAAAACTGGTTTAAGTTCTTTCTGAGTCGGCACCCATTGTTTTTGATTCAAACGAAGAGTTTTAGAAAAACAAAACGCTTTTCACAGGATTTTTACTGCCTTATAGATCGCACTTAAGGGCTTGGCATATAACTCTGTCGTATTAACAAGGGCTAAGATGAAGGAATTAGAAACATTAATTAAGCCGTTCGAATAAAAACTTGGCAGGTAGGCGTGTGTTAGTTAGGTTGCGGAGCTGAGACGCTGTGCCATCCCTAAAGATGGACTTATGGAAACAAAGCAACAACATCTGGCATTTGTACGGGAAAGAGGACCGTTTAAACTCGATTGTTCAGCCGTTATTTTCGGCACTGATGAGCTGGAACTACTTCATCAGTGGGGACATTGGTTTCAAGGGTTGCAGGACGGTACTTTAGAGCCGTTCACCGAGTTGCAGAGAAACTTTATCGCGGTCTGTCGCGGTGAGCAAAAGGCAATAAGTGTTGAAGAAAAGGCCTGGTTCAAGTATATCAATCGCAAACGTATCGAGGCCAAGTCGGGGGACAGTTTGCGTCAGCATTACGAATATCGGGAGCAGGGCTTTTACACGAGAGACATGAAAAAGCAACTGAACCGGATGATGTATGCAGAAATGAAAAAGAATCATAAACTGTAAACCTAAAATCGAAAACTTATGGGAACCATTATAAGAAACCGGACCATTCGACCATCATCGCGATTGGAAAGCTCAAAAAACTATAAAATCGACACCAAAGTTGTTGGCGCAATTGATACTCTAAGGGTAAACATCGACCATGAATCTGACTCTTTTTTGAAAAGCTACTGGTTTCATGGCAAGGATGTTGCCTATCGGAACAGCATCAGTTTCCGGGTTACTGATTATGGACCACGGATTGACATCAGTTGGAGTGGTGCTCAGCCCTATAAAGAAGAACAGAACACAAGGCAGAAACAGAGTGTTGACAAATTACTGGTTGATTTGGACGCAATAAACAGGAAAATGAAAGTTCCGACCGAGGGCATTGTTTATAGCCTAGATCCTGTTGTCGATGACAAATCGAAGATCCTGATTCTGGGGACTATGCCAGGTGAAGAATCGCTGCGTCAACAGGCCTACTACGCACATCCGCGCAACTTATTTTGGAAATTAATTGAAGCCGTCATTGGCGAAAGTTTACCAGGTGATTACGAAGAAAAGAAAAGCTTTTTATTGCATCATGGAATCGCTTTGTGGGATGTTTGTCATTCATGCGAACGACAGGGAAGCCTTGACACAGATATCTCAGACGAATTGCCTAATGATATAGCAAACTTTATTGTCAATTACCCTAATGTTACAACAATTGGATTGAACGGCAAAAAAGCTGCTCAACTCTTTGGGAAATATATTGGATCAATTCAAGGTATTAAGCTTTTCGCTCTTCCTTCTAGTAGCCCAGCTAATGCAAGTATTCCTTGGGAAGAAAAACGCGATAGCTGGTTGAGACTAAAACAATACCTCTGAGTGGCAAAAACTAATCTATCTGAATCGTCATGCCTACAAAAATCTTAGAAAAAAACCAGAGCCGAGTACCCTTCCTTGGCGACAGATTGAGTTTTATTCACGGGCTTGATCCGTTGGGTTTGCAGAATCCATCAGTCCAGTTGTACGGTAATATGCTGCCGGGCTTAAACAATGTTACCAATCGGATTCGGTATTACAGTTTTTACTGCTGGCTGTTGGGAGAGTTTGCCAGAACTATTCGCAGTAAAAATCCCGCTGAGCAAAAGCAATTTATTCGGCGCGCTGAATTTCTCGTTGCCCTTACTGCGGTAAAAGCCGAAATGCAAGGGATTCCTGGAAGCAGTTATTCATATCAACGGATGTTAGAAAATCCAGGTGTTTTCGACTTGAAAACCGGAACGTACAATAAGGACGGATCGACGGACAAAACCTACTGGAAATATTCATTCGGTATCTTCGGTCAGTATTATGTGGGCTCGTTGCGTCAGATGGGATTAATTGATGAACCGACTGACGAAAACGGCGTGTTTATCGGAATTTATCGGCGGACACTGCAAGATAAGCAAGCAGGCATTTCGGGGGAAGAGTTGGGAAACGCATTCGGTGAAAATATTCGACCTGAAACACATGCTCTTTTCCTGAATTGTATCAATGAAGGAAGTGTATCTCAACAGCAGTTGGATATGCTTTTACCCGACTTCAATATGTTATTAATCGATCCAACAACGGAAGAATGGCGTCTTTTAACAATGCTTCTTGAATCTTCCGACAAGCCTCTGGTAGAGGGCGAAGATTCACGTAGTATGCGTCGCGACACGATCAAGCGATTTCTTCGTTTCGTTTTGGAAAATAAGCCAGAGCGTTTGGTACAAGATTTTACAAACTTTGCCTACCGGAAGCAAGGATACCGAAAAGGAACAGTTGATCTTTGCATGACTGGTTGGTACTATTATGCATTGAACGAATATTGGCAAATAGCATGTACTGCAATTCTTAACGGCGGTCTCAATTATTTGGAGGAAAATGTCGGACCAGGCTGGATGGCTCTTCCCGATTTTATAAAGAAAACGGGCGAAGCGGTTTTGAAGTTACTTGTTAATTTAAAACTAGCAGAGAATAAGGAGCAAACCGTATCAGATATGATCAGTAATATAGAGGAAGGCGAAGCTAATCTTCAGCAACTTTTGATACGGGAAAAATCGATTGGCAGGATTGCTTATTCGTTTATTCTGGTCTGGAAGCTATACCAAACGAATAGATTGCAGTTAGACCGTTTGATGGAGTTTACCAGAGACGGTCATTTTGTCGACGGAGAAGATGTTTTAAGTTACTTCCTTAGGTTTAAAAAATTCCTCGACTATCCGCTGGGGCATTTCATTGAAGAATTTCTGTTGGTCAAAGTGATCTATCGACATCATTTTGTTGCCTTCAGGAAAATGGGTAGTGGAAATCAATCGACACAAAAATTTATCCTCGAAAACAACCATATTCGTTTAATTGACAATTTCAGTCCAATCAATACAAGCCCGCGGATCGGTAGCTTAATAAATTTCCTGACAGACCTTGATTTTTTAAATCATGCAAATGAAGTAACACCTCGCGGGATATCCCTGCTTGAAAAATTGGAAGCACTATGATAGACAGACAAAATATCCTTGACCTGATAGGACGCTATGCGAATCGCTACACTTCTTGTGTTATCACCTGTTTTTCATTTGACTTCACCTTTTTTGAAGAAAGGGTAATGACTATACTTCGGACAGCGAACATAAAGAATGTGAACGTATTTATTGATGGTAAATTTCTGGAACAGACACAGGAAATGACAGCAGGCTATGAGTTTAGCAACCATCGTACATACAGTATTAACCCAATTTATGAAACCGGAGTGTTTCATCCGAAGATTATGATGCTAACAGGTCCCAAGCATGGACTGTTAGTCATTGGCTCCGGCAATCTCACAACATCGGGGTTAAGCACTAATGATGAGATTTGGGGAGCTTTTCATCTGGACTCACCGTTAGGTCCTAATGCTTCGATTTTTGCAAATGTTTGGTATTACCTTCAATCTTATTTAGCTCAGGCGAAAGGCTTTAACCAGCAAAAAATAGATTGGATAAAGAAGTGGTCGCCTTGGTTGGAAGAAATTAAATCTCCGGTGACAAATGACTTTGTTCCTATTGACAACAATCAATCAGTTAAGTTTGTAGCCAATCAGGGATCAGCTAACAGCTATACCGAGCTACAACAAAGCTTGCCTAGTCAAACGATAGAAAGATTAACAGTCGTATCCCCATATTTCGATGAAAAAGGGCAATTGCTGGAACAGCTCGATAGTCGCTTTGAAATAAAAACATTCAACTGTTTGACCGACCCATCGGCAGGTATTCTACCTTATCGAATGTCGGAAAAGTTGCGGGAAAGACTAGTATTTTATGATTGGACCAAATTAATCAAGGACTTTGACGATACTGTGAACCGATTGCATGCCAAGATAATTCATTTTCAGTATGCAGACGGTTTGGAATACATGTATTTAGGCAGTGCGAATGCAACACTCGCTGGGTTCGGATATCAATCAAACAAAGCCGCAAATGCAGAAGCTGGGGTATTGATTAAACGGGAAAATGGGAAAAGCTATTTGTCAGAACTCGGGATTCAACTCACGAACAATGCTAAAATCGTGATACCAACAACAAAGGGCGTCCATAGAGGGGAAGGTGATGCGCTGGAAGCTCTGTCATTTGATAACAGAATAGTATACGCCGAAATAAATGGAAGCAAAATTCATTTATACCTGAAACAAGTTTCCAAGCAGCAGTTCAATTTATGTGTTGAAGACAATTTGTTTGAGGTAAAGGAGAGCTTTACACTTGATGCCGGAAGTCTAGAGTACAAGATTGAATTGAAAACAGACTGCAAGGCCAGGCGGGTATACCTGACGCTCGATGATAAAAGGGTCTCAAATTACGCGTTGTTGCACAACGTTGTTTTACAAGCCAAATGTAACCCCGATCCCAGTCAGGCCAAACTGAATGAGATAGTAGCCGGGATACTAAATGATTCTGACGAGGCATTGCTTGCTGACTTATTAAGTCATGCCGATTATCAGTGGATTGACGGTGATGGATACGAGGGGACAAGCATTTCGCGTGGGAGTTCAAACGCAAAGATTGTAGTTGAAAGAGAAAAGGTATACGCGCCTATTACCGAGGATGAATTTAATCAGTTGGAGTCGTTGCAGGCGCGGCATGCCGAGATTTTAAATAGTCCTTCAGTACAAATTGCAGAAGTTCTGAATCTGGTATCGCGGGGGTTGATTAATAAAGAGGTCAAGGTGCACGATAGTGCTGAAGAAATGTTGGCAAATATCGATATAGACGAGCAGGATGGTGTAGAAATTGAATTAGACAGAAGAATCGACGATCGTGCACAACATGAAAAAGAATGCAGGGCTATCTATCGACATCTGGATAAAATTGATAAGCTCTTCGAAAATGGGCTTAAACGCTTTTACAAAACAGGTATTTATAAAGATACGCCCGAAGATCCGGTAAATCATAAGGTATTATCCAATGTTTCAACATTTATCGATCTTTTGTATTTGTGCTACAATAAATATTACGAAACAACTAATACGATCTTTAAGATACGGTTCAAACGAGAGTTTGCAGAACAAATAAAGGCGATTGAAAGTCAGTACGGCCTGGTTTCCACGGAGCAGCTAGACAGAGACGATATCAATGTCAAATTTTACAAGGTAGACTCGGATCTATTTCCAAAAGTTCTGAAAGCGCTTAATGATGTAGATGCTGATCTGTTTATTCATGACGAAGAATATGCAACCTCATCCGACAAAGTATTTTATATTGAAGAGGGCGTCCTTTCGGGGGATGATTCTTGGGGTTTAAAATACTATATAGTCGATACCCTTGCACACTTTATCCTGCATTCAAATTCGAGAGCGGGGTTTAAAAAGTACTCCTACGATTTGGCTAACGAGCGAATGAATAGATTTAGAAAGGACATTTGTGAAAAAGCGATTTTCTTGTTAGGCAATGTTAGTTGGAGGCAAAAGGACGAACATTTGCTGCAAATTCTTGTCCTGGATTTACTTCATTTTGTGTACCCAGAAGCAATAACCGCGGATAACATGATCGATCTTTTTCAGGATATTCATTCGTTTTACGATAACCCAAGGTATATGGGTAAAAAGCTTAAAAGTCAATTGACAAGGATGTTGAATGAATATGTACCAGCCTACATGCAGTGGCGTGCAAAGTATGACTCGAACCGAGATCAGCTGTTTACGGATAAAAATGATGTGGGATTGGGAGACTTTATTTTTAGCAGCAATATTGGTTTTACTCGTCTACGTAATCGTTATCCTTCAAAACTAATGTTAGAAAAGCCCGGTTTTGAATGGGACCAACAAATGAATACTTATTGTATGCCAATTGAATATGCTACAACAAAGATTGTGGCGTTTACTGAAAGACAAACTCGTTGATTTAAGGTGTTCCAATAATGTGAGCAACACGTTAATTGACTGATGATTTGAGGTGTAAAAAGATCAAGAAGATTCATTTTTTTTTTCGAACCCGATTCTTTGAACACTTATAGGTTCATAATCATTTTTTGTTAGTTGTCAGGTTGTATAAGCATCAGTATCGATAATAACGCTTAAAGGTCAGAAAATAAAATAGGCTTGAATTTAACAGAAATGGTGTTAAATTCGAAAGTCCAAATAACAACGCAATACCAATGCCCAACTATCAAACCATTATGTTGCCACTTTTGAAAGCCGCATGAGATGGTAACCGATAGCCAAATCAACACCGTCTACTTATCCAACCTATGGGCGGAAGAGAACCTTTGGTAATTCGCATCAAGTTGTACCTATGATGCAAGCTGGATCGCCGAATATGGAGGGGTATTGAACTTTGCCTGCTGGACCATGAATGAATAAAAGTCAAGGATGAAATTGATCTAGGGGTAGGTGACGATCTTTTACTTAGCCTGTTGCTACCTGGTTCATTTCATTTTTCGCTGGATTTGTGCGCAACTTGTTCTTTTGGTCCCTCAGCTATATTTCATTTTCACCCACAAAAATCCGGTTCAGAGTCTTTTGGGGATTCATGTTCACAGGAGGATGCACTACTGACAACGAACTGATTAAATACGTCAATATTTAACGCAATAACAGGCCAAATGCAAATATGCAACTATCTATATTTCAAATCACTACATGTAAAAGAACACATTACAACGCAAATTCTACACTTCGCGGTCAGTGACCACAAAACTGTCCAAAATCAAGAAGAAGGAACCAAAATATTTCAAACACCAACTCAAAAACGACACATAGCCAAAAACAGCAAAACATTGAATGTGAGACACTTGCAAGAGAGCGCAATATTTCACTATTTCATTCAAATTCTAAAAATATAGTGCTATAAATCTTGTATAATCACTTTGTGACCAACATTGGCCTCCGAGTACTACCATTTTAAACAGCAAATAAATGCCATATAAACCTCGTTAAGTGCTATTTGCGTCAATAATTGACGATTTTTTGTTTTTGAAATTACAGTACATTAATGCTGACGAATAAGTGATTTTACGGCAATACAAATCATTTTACTCGAGTAAACTTTGTCTAAGACAAGAATTCTACATGTATTTATCCTCAATGTGTAAGCACCTATAAATTTTTTAAATGGTTAGTTAGGTTAATTAAAACTCTAAATCTTTCTTTTGCGCTGGTAATTCATAATCTGGCAAGTAGTCATAGAAAGAAGTAGTTTCCTTGTTAAACTTCAGAAGAAAAGAGCCAGTTCCAATATTGCGCCCTTTCTCGATAAGGCATTCCGCTAACCCGAAAGTTAGAATACCTTTGTGTGGTTCATCAAATTCGTTTATTTCGTATGTTTCAGGCCTCCAAACGGTCATTACAACATCCGCAGCTTCTTCAATCTGACCAGAACCTCTCAAGCGGCTTTTGGTTGGCCTGTGATTCCCGTTAGTTGTTCTGCTCAGCTGAGATATCGCAATAACAGATATTCCTAAATCCTTTGCTGCATTTTTGAGTCTGCGGGCTATCTCCGCAATCTGAGCTTCATCACTCTTATTTTTTAGTCCAGACCCGACCAATTGCAAGTAATCAACAACTGCAAGGTTAATCCCGTATTTCATCTTTAACCGTCTCATAGAGGTGCAAATCTGGTCGATGCTTGAAGTACTGCTTTCATCAAAGAAAACTGGCAATGTTTTTATAATTCGCGTCGTTATGGAAACCCTATTAATTTCAGATGGCGATAACTTTTGAGTCAGAATCCTTTTTGACGAAATTCCGGTCTCCTGGGCTACTAACCGTGCCACCAACTGAATTTTATCCATCTCCAAGGAATAAATTGCAGCTCTGGCCTTGTAGTTCATGACTGCGTTTTTAGTAATTGTAAGCGCGAGCGATGTTTTACCTTGTGAACTTTCCCCCGCGATGACTAAGAGATCAGTCTTTTGTAAACCACCGGAAAACTTATCGAACTTATAGAATCCAGTACCGATACCCGACAAACCGGTGTTCGCTTGATTCCAGGTAATTCGTTTTTCAAGACCGTCAACTCCCTCTGAGATCGTTGTTTCGTTGCTTTTACCTGTTTCCTGAATTACAACCAATTCACTTACAGTTTCGTTTACAAGGTCATCTACATCAAGCGTGTCATCATATGCCTTTATTTGTATTTCCGACGAAATCCGGATCATCTCACGTTGTATAAACTTTTGGGCGATAATCCGGGCATGAAATTCAATGTGTGCAGCTGATACAACTTTAGAAGTAAGCTTAGTAATCACCAAGGGACCTCCAATCTCGTCAAGTAAACCACGATTTCGAAGCTCCTGAGTCACCATCAACAAATCGATTGGTTTATTGCTTTGCGAAAGACTTTTGATTATTTCGAAAATTTGTTGATGCTGCAATTTATAAAAGCTTCTTGTATCAATGATTTCGGCTATGCTGATGTAGGCGTCCTGTTCAAGCATTAATGCACCCAATACGGCTTCTTCTACTTCAACAGCTTGAGGCGGAATCTTTCCAAAGACTTCATTAATCTCTTCTATAGTACTTCGAGGTTTCATATGGCGTCAAGTTTTAGTCTTGGTTCCTGATAGTTGGGCGTTTGGCATTTGGGATTAGTTTTTTCTGGCCTCATTCTGGCTATCCATCCAGAAACGGCCTTTTCCCATCTGGTCATCTTATTTTTGCCAACCATCCAGTTTTTAGACGAATAGAAGGCTTCAAATTTTTCTGCTTCTTGCGATGCGTTTAACGTAAATCCCTTTTCTTCAATCTTTGTAGCAAAACATTTTTGAATTTCCAGAAGTGAGGGCGGTGAAAAACAGATAGTTTTTCCCTCTCTTTTATTTTTTTCATTCTTGTCCTTCTTGTTAGAGGTTATATTCGGGTACCCTTTCGGTGGAGTTTCCGGTACTGTTTCAGTTTCCGATTCCTGGTATTTGCGCCAATTCCTCACTGTTAGTAGGTGTTTCCTTCGGTTTCCACTGCCCAATATTTCTCGTACTATCATACCTTCAGTTTCTAGTAATTCAAAGAATTTTACAGTAGTCTTTTTTGAGCATCCAAATAGTGAAGTCCACTGTTCTATGGATCTGAATGATTGACCGGGATTGCATATGTGTAATTCAAGTCCTACCGTGAATTTCGAGGCAGAGTGATTTACATTAAGGAGTATTATTACCCACCATTTAAACTGTTTATCATCCTTGAAGATCCAGTGATTCTGAATTTCTCGATATAGACTTATCCACCCCGCCATTTTAATAGATTTTGATATATTTCTCAATCAGATATGGGCGACGAGTTATTTTTTTGATAAGTCCTTCTATATAAGCTTCAGTTCCAATAACAGATGAACAGTAGTTACCAACTGCCACTTTTTCTGCTGGCTTTACATCCATTGACTCTTTGTATGCCAAGCCAGTATCCAAATTGAAACAAAGACAATACTTGCTAGAGGTCCGCCTTTCGTTTTTTACACTCATGATTAGTCCTCTTGCTTAGCTTGTAAGTATGCCGTAGCCTTCGCATCGATTTCAGCGTTTGAAAGTCTCTTCCCGGCCTTCAAATATTCTTTTAACTCTTGTTTCGAAAAGTATAGCCGCTTTGATCGCTTCATGTGAGGCAATTCGCCCCGGCTTACTTTAGAATACAACGTGGGCTTAGTAATCTTTAAAAATTCGGATGCTTGGTCGGTATCAAGTAATTCATCGGGTAGGGTATCCTGCGTCTGTTGCAGTAGTTCTAGAACTAAGTTCAGTCGTTTCTCATTTTCTTGAGCTTTATAAAGTATCAATTCTACAGCACTGGGAAGATTATCGTGAGAAATGCCCAGTCTCGGTGTGTTGAATTGACTCTCCTGTTGAAGATAAAAAAGACTTCTGTGTTGTCGTTCTTCTGGAGATCCAATTTGCGGTTGGGGTAGTGAAGAGAATGATTTTTTCATTGTGAAGTATATTTTAATTTAATACTTCGACAATGATATTGAATGGTTAATACCACAATCAACCCCCTAGTAACCTTAGGGGGTTACTAGGGGGTTTGTTTATTTTGAAACGCTTTATTTTTTTAATACCTGCTGTAATTTCCTTTGTGTCGTAGCCAGCTACAGAGTCTTTCATCCTTTGGAGGTTCTCCCTTGCTTTTCGTCAAGCAGTCATGAACACTTGACTTATTGAATGGTCGGATTTCTTTTTTATCACCTTTCTTGTACAAATAGGTGAAATTAGAACAAAGCCATTTATTTATTTCAGTAAAATTACCAATCAGAAATCCATTGTATTTGGCCCGCTTGAATAGTTCAACAAACTTGTTCTGGTTGGATGGAAATAAGATAGGAGAAGCCAATATATTTCCATTTAAAGCGGATTGTAGTTCTTTATGGTGATTAGGGAAGAATCCTTTTAACTCATCGTAGATACGACTATTAAATTCATCATCTGGGAATACGATCTGTTTTATTGATGTATTTTTTTGGTGTCCTTTTGAAATCGAAGATGGAGTATTAATCTTATTTTCAGACACAGGAGATGCACTAATTCCGAAGGTCTCGGCCGATATTCCAGACTCTTCAGATTTAAGTAATTTATTTAGTTCGTCAGTGTCAATATCTTTTTTTTCAATCTCATAATTATTTGATTTTTTATGTGTTATATTAAATAACTGTCCTAGATATTTCATTGAAAAAAAGTAAGAACGATCATCACAACTCCATAGCGCTTTCAATAACCAATGTAGTATAAGCTCGTAATCGCTAGCACCATAAAGTCCACTAACTGTTGTGCAAGAATATGTTTTCTCAAAGACTATTACTAAACTTTCGGTTTTCCTTTTTGAACTTCGAATTGCAGAAAACTTGTTGATGTAATCTTTTATTACAGTCAAAATTGTATCTGTCTGTTGTTCGGAAAAACCATAATCATCGATACAGTTAATTCTAATATCCTCTTCCGTGAAAAGAATGTATTCCAATGGTTTCATGTGAATGGTTTGAATGTTCTATAGATCCAGTTTGATTTTATCTGCTGCCTGCTGCTTTGCCTCGTCCATAATTTTCGCGTAAACCTGTGTCGTTTTAAGGTTCTTGTGCCCTAACATTTTAGAAACAGTATAAATATCAGTTCCTTTGCTTAGCTGGAGGGTCGCGTATGTATGGCGAAAGCAATGGAAAGTAATGTCCTTAGTGATACCGGCGGCTCCAATCCATTGAAACAGGTGTTTGTTTTGATAGGCCGAATAAGTTAGTCCATCGAATACTTTTATTCCCGGATCACTCGGTTCACCCATAAACGAAACTGCTTGTTCCGATATAGGCAAAACTTCGCTGCCTTTAGTTTTCTTCTGGGTAAACTTCAAAATATAACGACCTTCATATTTCTCAACTTCACCCCAGGTAAGCTTTTGAATATCTGAAAAACGTAATCCAGTAAGAGCAGAGAACAAGGCAGCGCGTTTCAATAATTCGTTATTGCAAGGTGTTTTAACGAGCTTATTTAATTCCTCAATTGATAGGTACTCTCGCCTTGTATCCCTTTCTTTTATGCTACTTATTTTTCCGTTGAAGTCTGTTTGTATAATGCCATCTTTGAAGGCTTGACGAATTCCTGCTTTTATTTTGTTGAAATATGCTGCAGCGGAGTTTTGTGATAGGGTCGATTTATCGCTCCTGCTACTTTTGGATGTTAGTAAGTGGTCTTTCAGCCCTTCAAAAAACTGCTCCGATAAGTCAGCAAATTTTATACTTCCATTAGTGTAGCTTTCTAAATATTTAAGGGCGGACATCCAACTATCATAATTTGAATTGTTTCGTCTTTCTGCCATGGCCCGAAAGTACGCTACAAAACATCTTTCGCCTAGATCCTTCTTCCTTAGTTGCTCCCGTTCGTAGTCATTGTATATCTCGGGTTTATT
Source organism: Mangrovibacterium diazotrophicum (assembly GCF_003610535.1). Classification (NCBI taxonomy): domain Bacteria; kingdom Pseudomonadati; phylum Bacteroidota; class Bacteroidia; order Marinilabiliales; family Prolixibacteraceae; genus Mangrovibacterium; species Mangrovibacterium diazotrophicum. The sequence goes on from NZ_RAPN01000001.1 coordinate 455,922, forward strand.
TAACTCGTTCTCCCGCTTTTGACGTATTGCTTCAGCCAATTTTAGGGTGTCAGTATTTCCGACTCTATCAAGCGGTGTCAAGGTTTTCAGACTTTTGTAAAGCTTAATTAATTGTATGGTATCTTTACCTTCCGTTTTCCTTTTGTCGATCTCCCTTTTAACTTCAGCCTTATCAGTTAAAATATACATGTTTAAAAACTGCCTCCGGGTTGCTTTCCCATTCCGAACAATAGCCGGATAAAAGTCTAGATAAAGGCTTTTACGCCCGTCAGAAATATTCTTTTGCCGTAATGAGACTTTGATTCCTGTCATATCCTTTGCTTTTAAAATATTAAGAACGTGATCTTTAAAAAAAAGGCCTTCTATCAAGTCAATAAGCTATCGATGTCAGTTCTTTTTATCCGTGTCAATCGTTCCCCGAGGTTGGTAGCTTTTATCTGTCCAGTCTCCACTAAGCGATAAACGGTACGAACAGAACAGCCTAATAGATCAGACACTTCTTTAACGCTTAAAAAGTCTTTCGCTTTCAATTCTTCAATCGGTCGGTTTATTATCTGTTGGGTTTCAGTGTTTGACTGCTTAATCTTTTCCGCACGTTGTCGGGCTTTGTAAAACATTTTTGAGCAATGGTCAGAACAACATTTTGTGACTGTTGTCCGGGCGGTAAATTCCTTTCCGCAATGCTGACAAATCCGTTGTACTTGAATTTTTGATGTCATTAGATAGCCTTTAATGTTATTAAAGCGAAATAAGTGTAATTAAGTGCCATAATTTCCCCTAAAACAAGGCTGATTTTGTACCTCAGCCTTCTAGGTACAACAAAGGTACAAATCGGCACAAAATAAACTAATAACATTACAAAAAACCACAAAATAAAATTCAACAAAAAAAGCCCTTTAAATTAGGGCTTTTAGTGAGTTATATAATGTTTTTGTATTTGCTTATTTTGTTGCAGTTACTTTCCGATACAGAAATTCTTAAAGATATGTCCCAATACTTCGTCATTGGATATTTCACCGGTTATTTCACCGAGATAGTGCAGACACTCGCGGATATCCTGAGCCAGGAAGTCGCCGCTAATGCCGTTATTCAACCCGTCAATAACGCGAACAACTGCCTCGTGAGCATTTGTCAGCGCTTCGAAATGGCGAATATTTGAAACGATGACATCAGCACCTTCGGCTTGTTGCAGGTTGGCGCTTTCTTTCAGCAGATCGATCAGACTATCCAGGTTTTGCTGCTGCTTCGCCGAAATGAATACGACATTTTCGTTGTCGGCAAGATCAATTTCAGAGAGCATTTCCCCGATTTTATCGCGCCCAGCCAAATCGGCTTTATTACCAACGATAATCAACTCCTGATCGTTGACGCGCTCGCGAATCTTCTCAATCCGTTGTTGGATCAAGTCCATCGGATTCGTCAAATCAGTAACTAACAATACAATCTCAGCCTGCTCCAACTTGCTGTAACTGCGTTCGATCCCAAGGTTTTCAATCTGGTCGGTTGTTTCGCGAATACCGGCCGTATCGAAGAAACGGAAGGCTGTTCCATCAATATTAATCACGTCTTCAATAACGTCGCGGGTGGTACCGTGAATATCCGAAACAATCGCTTTCTCTTCCTTCAACAACGCATTAAGTAAGGTAGACTTGCCAACATTGGTCTCGCCAACAATGGCAACCGGAACACCATTTTTCAAGACATTACCCAGTTTGAATGAATTAGCCAACTTGGCTAACAATTCTTCAATTTCTGTGGTTAACCGAACCAATTCCTTGCGATCGGCAAACTCCACATCTTCCTCGCTGAAGTCAAGCTCCAGTTCAACCATCGCAATGAAATGCAAAAGCTGGCCACGCAACTTGCTGATTTCCTTCGAGAAACCGCCGCGCATCTGTTTCAGTGCCATTTTATGGTTGGAAGCGTTGCTGGAGAAAATCAGGTCTGCTACCGCTTCAGCCTGCGAAAGGTCCATTTTGCCATTCAAAAAAGCACGTTGGGTAAATTCGCCGGGACGAGCCATTCGCGCGCCGTGCTTGATCAACACTTGCAACAATCGCTGTTGAATGTAAACCGAACCGTGGCAGCCAATTTCAATGATATCTTCACCTGTAAACGAATGCGGCGCGCGGAACAACGACATCACAACTTCATCAATAATCTCGGCACCTTCGCTGATCGTTCCGTAGTGTAACGTGTTCGCCTTTTGGTTGGCTAGCTTCTTCGACCTGTTGGTTGATTGGAAAACCGCCTCAGCTATGTCAATAGCCTTCTCACCCGACAATCGAATGGTTGCGATGGCTCCCATGCCGGGAGAAGTTGCAATAGCACAAATAGTAGCTTGATCCAGCATATTTCTTATTTTCTGCAAAAGTATTGAAATCTTTAAAGAACACCCAAGTCTGACTTAGAAACTGTAAAAACAGCTCAGAGCTGTAAATGATTAAAACTTTTTAGTCAAAGATTCTACAAACCTGAACGTCTTTGCCGCAAGCTTTTCAAAAAGTCGCAGAGTTTTATATCAAGCTATCGGCAAAGCACTATATTTGTTCCGCTAAATTAATATTGGGGCAGATGCAGCCGGAGCGTGAAGTCAAACCGGCGAGCAAAATTTTTAAACCAATAAATAAACAGTTACAAAAGATGAAATTACTTGAAGGTAAAACAGCTATCGTAACCGGTGCGTCAAGAGGTATCGGTAAAGCTATTGCTATGAAATTTGCCGAAGAAGGCTGTAATATCGCGTTCACTGACTTGTTTGAAAACGAGGCTATGAAAGCAACAGAAGCCGAACTGGCTGCTTTAGGTGTAAAAGCTAAAGGTTATGCTTCAAACGCTGCAAATTTTGCTGAAACGGACGAAGTAGTTAATAAAATCGTAGAAGATTTCGGTCGTATCGATGCATTGGTGAACAACGCCGGTATCACAAAAGATACGCTGTTGATGCGTATGACAGAAGACCAATGGGACGCTGTTATCAACGTGAACCTGAAATCAGTTTTCAACTTTACAAAAGCAGCTCAAAAAGTGATGTTGAAACAACGCAGTGGTTCAATCATCAACCTGAGTTCTGTTGTTGGTGTTAGCGGTAATGCCGGCCAATCAAACTACTCAGCTTCAAAAGCGGGTATCCTTGGTTTCACCAAATCAATCGCTAAAGAGCTTGGTTCTCGCGGCATTCGCAGTAACGCGATCGCTCCTGGTTTCATCATCACCGAAATGACAGGTGCTATTCCGGAAGACGCTCGTAAAGCATGGGAAGCAAACATCCCGATGAAACGCGGTGGCACGCCGGAAGAAGTTGCTAAAGTTGCTTTGTTCCTTGCATCTGATCTTTCATCGTATGTAAGCGGACAAACGATCAACGTTTGCGGCGCAATGAATACTTAATGAATTGTTAGCATACAGCATAAAAAAAGCCGGGATGAATTTCATCCCGGCTTTTTCTTTTATATTTAACGTTAAACCAAACAAACAAAGCAAAGAACCATGCCCGACGTTCTTTTTGCCGGTTTGACGACAATCGATATTCAATATTTTGTCGATCAATTTCCGGGATCAAATCAGAAAATAAAATCTGCATCTCCGGCAATCTTAGTTGGAGGCCCTGCTGCAAATGCAGCTGCAGCTTATGCTTTCTTAAAGGGCAACGCTACTATTCTTACAGCAATTGGAAGAAATCCCTTTCGAAAAACAATTCTGAAGGACTTCGGATCTTTGAACATTGGTGCAATCGATTTCATTGAAGATGAGGAACAAGAAGCTGTTTTGGCAACTGTTATCACCAGTTCGAACGGAGACAGAGCTATTGTATCTCATCATCCGGACGATCATTCGGCTCGGTCGATCGACTTCGGAAACTTTCTGGAGCAACTTAATCCCTCAATTATAATGATTGATGGATTTTATCCTACGATGACGCTGGAGCTTTGCCAGGAAGCCAAAAGGCGAGAGGTGACCGTTGTTTTTGACGGAGGGAGTTGGAAAACGCATCTGGATGAGCTGATTCCATTGCTGGATATCGTAATTTGTTCGGCTGATTTTATGCCCCCGGGATGCTCTACTCATTCCGAAGTAATTGATTTTTTCCAAGCTCATGGTATAAAACGAATAGCCATCAGCAGAGGTGAACATTCGATTTTATTTAGCGAAGAGGGCGATATCAAAGAGATTCCCGTCGGTAAACGATTGGTTATAGATTCTCTCGGAGCTGGAGATTTCCTGCACGGAGCCTTTTGCTACTACTGGCACAAAGGACTTGATTTTGAAGCAAGCTTGCGGGCTTCAAGTGAATTTGCATCGGCAACCTGCAGCTATAAAGGCACCAGGACATGTTTTAGTGAACTCATTCAAAGTGAGTTCGTTTAAATATTTTTTCATAATTTGTGTTGACTTAACCTTGTGAAATGAATAACAGAAGTATCATCTTCCAATTGAGTTTCTACATTTTGGTTACTGTAACTGTTACAGTTGCTATTGGGGTTTACCTGAACTATAATTTCAGCAGGCGAATTCTGATGCAGAAAATTGAAGAGAATGCGATTTATCAGTCCGATAAAGTCACCAATAAGATAGCGCACTACGTTGTTACGGCACAAGAAGTGACCCGGAATGTCAGCGCTCAGCTTCCTTATTATGACGAGAATGGGAAACTGGAAGAGTTTTTGACCAATGTTCTCAAAATGAACCGGATACTTTCCGGATTTCGGCTGGAATTGAAAGGAGATGACGGAAAACGGTACATTGCTATTTTTGCCAAAAGTGAGAAGGAGTTTTTGGTTTTGCATGATGAAAAGTACTGTCAATTTCCAAATTTCGTCGAAATCAAAAGCATTGTAGCCAAGCAGACCGAAGGACTTTGGTCCGATCCTTTTTATTGTCCGCTGGATACCAGCCTTCTTGTCACGAGTTTCACTGAAGCTGTTCGGAATTCCGACGGAACTGTGGTCGGATATTTATCGGGACAAATCAACCTGAACTTCCTCGCCAAACTCGTTGCCGGTATCGATATCGAAAAAGGTGGGCTTTCCTTCATTTTAAGTAAAGACGGAACATTCCTGACACACCCGAATCCAACATGGGTGATGAAAAAAAATATCTATGATATTCCTGAAAAAATCTTCCCAAAAAAACGAGCAGAATATGAAGGCATGATGCGATCGCACCAGGAAGGGTCTGGTTTCGCGTTCCCTGAATTCTTCGGGTACGAAAAAGCCTGGTTTCATTTTTCACCTGTTCCTTACACTTATTGGACCGTTGTTATTATTGTTCCGGCAAACAAACTCTTCCTGGAGTTGGATAGTTTACTTCGAAATGTCATACTGCTGTCTACCTTGGGTTTAATCGCTGTACTTCTAATCATTGTTTACATTATGCGGAAGATGCTTTCTCCCTTGTCAACAATTGCGAAGTCAATCAAACGTTTAAGTACTGGCGATATTCGCGTCGGCGACCAGAGGAACGAAATACAAATGCTTTCGTCGAGCTTAAACGAATTGCAGGCCCGATACACGAAATATGTAAACGAACAAAATCAAAGTAAAAAAGACCGCCGGAAGATTGAGAAAGATCTGAAATCAGCTAAAGAAATTCAAACGGCGATCATCCCTGCTGAATTTAATCCGGGCCGAAAGATGGCTGTGATAGACTTGTATGCCCTGCTGGATCCAGCGGAAACCATTGGAGGCGACCTTTATGACTATTTCTTTGTCGACTCAACCCACCTGCTGTTTACCATGGGAGACGTATCAGGTAAAGGAATTCCCGCTGCCCTGTTTATGGCCGTTGCCAGCACCCTTATCAAGGGTAAATCGACCAGTTTGTCAGCACACGAAATTGTGGAGCATGTGAACAACGAACTTAGCTTACAGAATGCGAATCAGAACTTTTTAACTCTTTTCCTCGGAATCCTGGATATAGAGACCGGCGAGTTTAGTTACTGCAATGCTGCTCATAATTACCCATACATTTTAACAGCTTCGGGCGAAGTGCGCACATTGGATAAAACTCACGGCCTTCCGGTTGGGGTTTATTCATCGAAAGCATACGCCGGGGATACCGGCTATCTGAAGGCTGGCGATCGTATCGTTCTGTATACCGATGGAGTGACTGACTGCCGTGACGAAAGTGGCGAGTTCTTTGGAAACAGCAATTTAGCCCAAACGATCAAGACAATACCTGATTTCTCGGCGAAGGAATCAACACTTTACATTTTCGATCGTTTAAAAGAATTCAGGGGAGAAGCTGACCAATCAGACGACATTAGTTTGATGGTTATCCGCTACAAAGGATAGATGTTCGATGGCCAAAAACTGATTTCTCGCAAGCTTACTAAATCTATACCCGACTTTTGTGTATTAACTCATTAAAGAAAGGAAGAGTAAAACATGGATGAATATCAAAGTGTATTAATAGGCCTAGCCAGTATTCTTATCGGAATCATTTTAGCGAGCTTGGTAATTCGACAGTTATTGAAGATGATCAGAAACGAAACTCAGGAAGTTATTTGGAAGAAAATTCTGCGAAGGTTGAGTCTACCAATGAGTTTCATCATCATTCTAAGTGTGGTTTCGGTCGCAATTCCTTCCGGCTTTTTTGACGATCTGCCCATCAACGCCCATATTATTCAGTCCATCATTTTCAACATCCTTATTTGCTGGCTTTTGATTGCCGCAATTAAAAGTATGCGCCTGATTGTTTTGGCCAAATACGATATCAAATCCGAAAACAACCTGAAAGCTCGGAAAATTCAAACACAAATGGTTGTAATTGAAAGGATTTTAATTGTCATGGTGTTGCTGTTCGCTTTTGCGGTCTCGCTGCTAAGTTTTCCGAAAATCAGGCAGGTGGGGATGAGTTTATTAGCCAGTGCGGGTATTGCCGGTATAATCATCGGTTTTGCAGCGCAACGAAGTATTGCCCTGTTCCTTGCCGGTTTTCAAATTGCATTTACCCAACCAATTCGTTTGGATGATGTGGTGATTGTTGAAGGTGAGTGGGGGTGGATTGAAGAAATTACACTAACCTATGTTGTGGTTAGAATTTGGGACAAGAGAAGACTAATCGTTCCAATCACTTATTTCATCGACCGCCCGTTTCAAAACTGGACCCGAACAACCTCTGAAATTTTGGGAACGGTTTTCATTTATGTTGATTATGGGTTCCCGGTTGATGCGATGCGTGAAGAACTCACCCGAATCCTGGAGAATGCAAAAGAATGGGATGGACAGGTGAATGTGTTGCAGGTAACCGACGCCAAGGAACTGACCATGGAAATTCGCGCATTGGTGAGTGCCGCAAATTCTCCGGCATCGTGGGATCTTCGCGTAAAAGTGCGGGAAGAATTAATCAAATTTGTTCAGGAGAAATACCCACAGCATTTGCCACGAACCCGAGTTGTGTTACCCGACCCAATAGATGCAAAAAATAAAAAGCCAGTTTAAAAACCGGCTTTTCTTATTCTGTTATGCCTTTTCGGCAGTACCTAAGATCTTGACTTTTATCTTTTCGTTTTTCTTATCGAATCCGATCGAAACGGTGTCGCCTTCAGTTAATGAAGCCCGGATGATGACTTCCGCCATCTCGTCTTCCAGGTATTTCTGAATAGCGCGTTTCAACGGACGTGCACCGTACTGAGAGTCGTATCCTTTTTCGGCGATAAACTCTTTGGCTGCTCTCGAAATTTTCAACTTGTAATTCAAAGAAGCAACACGGTCGTACAATCCACGCAATTCGATATCGATAATTTTGAAGATATCTTCTTTCGAAAGTGTGTTGAACATGATCACATCATCGATCCGGTTCAGGAACTCAGGAGCAAACGCACGCTTTAACGCTTTTTCAATCACGTATTTCGCATGGTCAGTTTCTTCCGCTGCTGTTTTTGGAGCTGTGAAACCAATACCACTACCGAACTCCTTCAATTGGCGTGAGCCAATATTCGAAGTCATGATGATGATCGTGTTTTTAAAATCGATATTACGTCCCAAGCTGTCGGTCAAACGACCTTCGTCCAACACCTGCAACATCAGGTGGAACACATCAGGGTGTGCTTTTTCAATTTCATCCAACAGAACCACTGAGTAAGGTTTACGACGAACTTTTTCAGTCAACTGGCCACCTTCTTCGTAACCAATGTATCCCGGAGGCGCTCCAACCAATCTCGAAACGGAGAATTTCTCCATGTATTCGCTCATGTCAATCCGGATCAACGAATCAACACTGTCGAACAAATATTTCGCGATTACTTTCGCTAACTGCGTTTTACCAACACCGGTTGGTCCAAGGAAGATGAACGTACCAATTGGTTTGTTCGGATCTTTTAAGCCGGCTCGGTTACGTTGGATGGCTTTCACAATTTTCTGAATTGCGTCATCCTGACCAACAACAGAACCTTTTAGTTTTTCGCCCATGTTCATCAGGCGCTTGCCTTCAGCTTGAGCAATCCGTTGAACCGGTACACCTGACATCATGGCAACAACTTCGGCCACTTTGTCTTCGGTTACCACTTCGCGGTGGCTCAGCAACTCTTTTTCCCAAGCTTCTTTTTCCTGGTCAAGCAATTGCAACAAGTTCTTTTCCTTATCCCGGAAACCAGCAGCAAGTTCGAAATTCTGGCTTTTTACAGCTTTGATTTTTTCTTCGCGGGTTGTCTCAATTTTTTGTTCCAGTTTCACAATGCGATCCGGAACATTAATATTCGAGATATGAACGCGGGAGCCTGCTTCATCCAACGCGTCAATCGCTTTATCCGGCAAGAAACGATCGGTGATGTAACGAGTCGTCAACTTCACACACGCTTCAATTGCTTCAGGCGTATAAATTACGTTGTGGTGATCTTCGTAACGTTCTTTGATGTTATTCAGAATCTGAACAGTTTCGTCGTCCGAAGTCGGCTCAACCATCACTTTCTGGAAACGTCTTTCCAACGCACCATCTTTCTCGATTTGTTGGCGGTATTCGTCCAGGGTAGTTGCACCAATACATTGAATTTCGCCACGGGCGAGGGCAGGTTTTAGCATGTTGGCCGCATCCAGCGAACCAGTAGCACCACCGGCACCTACAATGGTGTGAATCTCGTCGATAAACAAGATCACGTTATTTACTTTTGAAAGCTCATTCAAAATAGCTTTCATTCTTTCTTCAAACTGACCGCGGTATTTTGTTCCGGCTACAATCGAAGCAATATCCAGGCTCACCACGCGCTTATCAAAAAGCACGCGAGAAACTTTTTTCTGGATGATGCGAAGAGCAAGCCCTTCGGCAATTGCAGACTTACCAACACCTGGTTCACCGATCAGGATCGGGTTGTTCTTTTTACGTCGCGACAGAATCTGAGCTAAACGTTCAATTTCTTTTTCGCGTCCAACAATCGGATCTAAACTGTTTTCTTCGGCTGCCTTTGTGATGTCAACACCAAAATTATCCAGCACGGGAGTTTCAGACTTTGTGGAGCCCGGTTTCTTTTGAGAACCGGAAGTCGGAGATTTTGAGAACGGATCATCAGCTTCTTCGTCTTCCTCACCACCATATTCCGATTTCGCCTCCGGTTGTTTATAGTCTTCCAACCGGGACTTTAAAATATAGTAATTGATGTGGTACTCGTTTAAGATCGTTGAAATCTGACTATCCTTATCCTTAAGGATCGCCAGTAACAGATGTCCTGTGCTGATGGTTTGGCTGTTAAGCGCACGAGCTTCCAAATAAACCAGTTTCAGAGCTTTCTCTGCCGACTTTAAGAGTTGTACCGAAGCTTGCGGATCGATTTCTTTATCGGTCCGAAGTTCGTTTTCAACTGCAATTTTAATTTCAGACAAATTAATTCCTAAACCAGTCAAAATGTCAATCGCAATTCCTTCACCATCTCTCAAAATTCCCAGAAATATATGCTCCAATCCAATTTGCTCATTTCCCAAACGAATCGCCTCTTCGCGACTGTAGGAAAGTACATCTTTTATTCTTGGAGAGAATTGAGAATCCATATGCATTAAAGTTATCTTGTTATGGTTTTTCTGTAACAAAAATCAATCCGAAAAGGTTGTTTCGAATCTTTCTGTAAAAATAGCATTTATAGCTTTAAATTTACACAAAAGGCATGACACGCGGCTTTCGGACTTATTGATTTTTTAAACATCGTGTTGTTGAAATTTAATTCGCATTAAGCTATTAAAAAGCGGTGAATGCCGGCAGTATTAACAGTATTTTTTTATTTTTGTAAGTCGTTTTTTTTACAAGTAAAAATCTTTGAAAGGAGCATTAAATGACTGAAGGCGAAAGAATTATTAAGATTAATATCGAAGAGCAGATGAAAACTGCCTACATCGATTATTCGATGTCGGTAATTGTTTCCAGAGCTCTGCCTGATGTACGCGATGGATTAAAACCTGTCCACCGCCGTGTTTTATTCGGAATGAGTGAGTTAGGCATTCTATCCAATAGACCGTATAAAAAATCAGCCAGGATTGTTGGTGAGGTTTTAGGTAAGTATCACCCGCATGGCGATTCTTCAGTATACATGACCATGGTGCGTATGGCGCAGGAATGGTCGCTGCGCTACCCCCTGGTAGACGGGCAAGGAAACTACGGGTCGATCGACGGTGACAGTCCTGCAGCGATGCGTTACACCGAGGCCCGGATGGCAAAAATCGCAGAAGAAACATTAAGTGATATTGAAAAGAATACCGTTGATTTTCAGCCGAACTTCGACGAATCGTTAAGTGAGCCAACAGTTTTACCAACTCGTATTCCAAACTTGTTGGTGAACGGAGCATCAGGTATTGCGGTAGGTATGGCGACAAACATGCCGCCTCATAACTTGTCCGATACAATTGATGCCATTACGGCATACATTGACAATAAGGAGATTGAGATTACCGAGCTTATACCGATCATTAAAGCACCCGATTTCCCGACCGGTGGTATCATCTACGGTTATAAAGGAGTGGAAGAGGCCTTTGAAACAGGCCGTGGCCGTATCGTTATTCGCGGTAAAGCGCATATCGAAACACATGGTGCCGGACGCGAGCGCATTGTGGTAACTGAAATTCCTTACATGGTCAACAAAGCAGAGTTGATCATGAAAATTGCGGAGTTGGTTAACGAGAAAAAAATTGAAGGTATTTCAAACGTTAACGATGAGTCAGACCGCGAAGGTATGCGTATCGTTATCGACGTTAAGAAAGACGAAATTTCGAATGTCGTTCTTAATAAATTGTACAAATACACGCAGTTACAGACATCGTTCAGCGTAAACAACATTGCCTTGGTGAAGGGACGTCCTCGTCTGCTTAACCTGAAGGATCTGATTCACTATTTTGTAGAGCATCGCCACGATGTTGTGGTTCGCCGTACACAGTATGAATTGGAACAAGCTGAAAAAAGAGCACACATCCTGGAAGGTCTGATTATTGCATCAGATAATATCGATGAAGTAATCGCGATCATCCGCGGCTCGAAAACGCCGGATGAAGCTCGTGAAAGTTTGATTGCTCGTTTCAACCTGTCTGAAATTCAGGCTCGTGCAATTGTTGAAATGCGTCTTCGTCAGTTGACTGGTCTGGAGCAAGATAAGCTTCACCAAGAATATGAAGATATTGTTAAGTTTATTGAACGTTGCCGCGAGATACTCGCAAACGAGGATTTGCGGATGCAAATCATCAAGGATGAGCTGATCGCCATTAAAGAACAGTATGGTGACGAGCGCAAAACCGAGATTGTTCCGAATGCGGAAGAATTCAACCCGGAAGATTTTTATGCAGATGAAGAGATGGTAATCACCATTTCACACTTGGGTTATATCAAGCGTACACCGCTGACTGAATTCAAAACACAGGGAAGGGGTGGAGTTGGTTCCAAAGGAAGCAACACTCGTGATGAAGACTTCCTGGAGCACCTGTTTGTTGCCACCATGCACAACACCTTGTTACTGTTCACCGAAAAAGGTAAGTGTTTCTGGTTGAAAGTTTATGAAATACCAGAAGGAACAAAAACGAGCAAAGGCCGCGCTATTCAGAACCTTCTGAATATTGAACAGGACGATAAAGTACTGGCATACATCAATGTAAAAACACTGAGCGACGAAGAATACATCAACAATAACTTCATTATTCTATGTACTCAGAAAGGTATTATTAAGAAGACGTCGCTCGAAGCTTATTCACGTCCTCGTCAGAATGGTATCAACGCGATTACCGTTCGCGAAGAAGACCATTTGCTGGAAGCGCGCCTGACCAACGGTAATCACGAGATCATGATTGCAGTGAAGTCTGGTAAGGCTATTCGTTTCCACGAAAGCATTGTTCGCGCTATCGGCCGGACAGCTTCCGGAGTACGTGGTATCACACTGGGCAGCGAGAGCGATCAGGTCATTGGCATGATATCTGTTGAAAACCAGTCGGAAGATGTATTGGTTGTTTCAGAAAAAGGTTACGGAAAGCGCTCGACCATTGAAGATTATCGCGTAACGAACCGCGGTGGTAAAGGTGTTAAAACAATCAATGTGACCGAAAAAACGGGCGAATTGATAGCACTGAAGAGCGTTTCTGATAACAACGACCTGATGATTATTACTCAGAATGGAATCACCATTCGTCTGCCGATTTCCGAAGTTCGGGTAATGGGCCGTGCAACGCAGGGGGTTCGATTAATTAACCTGCGCGGCGAAGATGCCATTGCATCGGTAGCACGTGTTGAATTCGAAGACAATGGTGAGGAAATCGAGAACCAGGAGAATTCAGAAGCTTCTGAAAATGAAGATTAAAGAATAACAATGCATTTGCGTGCATGACATTAAAGATTAAATTTGTAGCAAAAAAAGTATCTTAAATTAACTATGATGATGAAGAAAACAATTCTATTGTTGGCCATACTTGTTACCGCTGTGGCTGGCTCTTATGCACAAAAGGGCAAAGTTTCCAGCGCTCAAACATTGAAAGACAGTGGTAAGCTGGATAAGGCGTTGGAAGCGATCAATGAGGCTATTGATCCAAATAACGAAAAAGCTGAAAAATCAATTCCTTGGCCAAGAACTTGGGAAGTTCGTGGTGAAATCTATCACGACATTTACAAATCGAAAGATGAAAACTACAAGAAGTTAGCGACTGATCCGTTGGCTACTTCTCTGGAATCTTTCAAAAAAGCGATTGAGTTAGATACAAAAGGAACAGGAAGCAACGGTGTTAAAATCAACCTGACACTTTTGATCAACGATTTTACCGATCAAGCAGTTAAAGGTTTCAACGAAAATGACTACGAATTAGCACTGAAATCTTTTGAACAGATTTTGGATATTCAAAGCATGCCTTTGATGCAAGAAGATCCTCCGACAGTTGACACTGTGATCATTTTCAACGCAGGTTTGGCTGCTTACAATGCTGAAAACTACGATAAAGCGATTAAATATTACAAAGAAGCTGCTAAATACAACTACAACGAAGCACGTACTTATGAGTTGATCGCTGCCAGTTACACAAACCAACAAGACACAGTAAATGCATTGGCTGCGTTGCAGGAAGGTTTTGAGAAATATCCTGAAAGTAGTTCTTTGCTGGTGCAAATGATCAACATCTATATGAACGCAAACAAAACTGATGATGCGATGAAATACCTGGAACTGGCTATCGAGCAAGATCCTGAAAACGCTTCATTCTACTTTGCTAAAGGTGCGTTGAATGATAAGTTGGGTAACACAGACGACGCAGTTACTTCATACGAAAAAGCTCTGGAGTTGAAAGATGACTACTTTGATGCTTACTACAACCTGGGTGCTATTTACTACAACAAAGGTGTAAAACAATTGGATGTAGCGAATGCTGTTCCTACAAACCAACCAGACAAATACGAAGAAGAAAAAACAAAAGCGGATAAAGAATTCGAGAAAGCAATTCCTTATATGGAAAAAGCTTCAGAAGTAAATCCGGAAGATACTTATTCGTTGGAATCATTGAAACAATTGTACTATCGTTTGAAAATGATGGACAAGTTTGATGAAGTAAATAAGAAACTGGAAGATCTTAAGTAATATTGAAAGGAGGGAATTTTCTCTCCTTTTTTTGCATCTATAAAAATAACATAATATCAACTATAAGACAAACAGTAAATATTGTTTTCGTCCTGGATTCAGCTTTAGACTTGTCAAATCATACCATCACTCTGGTATCAAATCAAAGGATTCTACAGAGGAAGATTTAACTATTATTAGATCCTGTTTTAAACTCCACCTATTTCTATTAACTCAAATGCATAAGGCTTCCTACAGAAAAATCTATCTAAGAAACTACAAGATCACTTCACAAATCCCTTATTCAATTCTTTAAGCATCTAGGGAACTCTCAACATAGCTATTGACGTTTCTCAAATTTCAATCTAAAATAATAACATAATTAACTCAAATTCCTTTCAGTATTCAAATGCATCCGATTAGTTGTCCGCAAAAAGCCAAAATTAGAAAATTGACGAAAAAGGCAGCTTGGAGGAAACTGGACACGATAATCGCTTGAAAATTTTAATTTATACAGTCAATCGGAATTAGTTAGGATCTTTATGTTGTTATAACCCGAAACACCAATCAAAGTGCCCGGACACTATAAGCTTCAAAACTGAATTGTCTATTCGTGTAACTTGACTGAATCATTTCTGATTAATAATCCGCAATAAATCACTTTTGTAAATTATTTACATTTATGTATTTCATTTATTTAGTGAGACTTACTAGGACATCTCCAGTAATCTCAAGGCACAAAAAAGCCCAAGTATCGAAATACTCAGGCATATGTTATTACATTTGTGTCGTAAAAAATGACTAACTAGAGATCTCTCAGTTAGTCCGTAAAGTGTAGAATTCTTCAAGCCCTAAATTGATTATAGCCTGTATGTCGCCAATTACTTTAGACTTTGGCTTCAGCTTAAAGGCTCGATCATCGTCACTTTTCTTTGCCATGATATCTTTTAATAAGTACATGGCTTTAATCATCTTTCTTAATCTTTCTTGTTCCATGGCGAATTGGTTTTTCACAAATTTACCACCTTCGCTTGAATCAATCCTTTACCGTTAAATTATGTCATTCTTAAGAAAATGTAAATGACTTGTATTACAAATCGACTTCGCGCTTGATATACGCTGAATAATCCTTCAATATTGGGCTGTATTTCTGGTGGAACAAATTGGACGAGATGATAAAATCGGCTGTAGACCGGTTTGGCGCTGTTGGGATATTGTAAAGTGTTGCAATCCGAAGAAGCGCTTTAACGTCAACATCGTGCGGTTGCGGTTGCATTGGATCCCAAAAGAAAATCATCATATCGACCTGACCTTCACAAATAAGCGCACCTAACTGCTGGTCGCCCCCCAAAGGGCCTGATTTTAAGCGTGTGACTTCCGGAGGGATCGCATCATGGACTTTGCACTGTTTTTCGATTGTTTCCTGGATCAATTTTCCTGTTGTTCCGGTACAAACCAAACTGTGAGGAAGTAATTCCTTCCAGTTGTACGCCACCCATTCCATCATATCCTTTTTGCGGTTATCGTGGGCAACGAGGGCAATTGTTTTCTTCTTTTTCATTACTCTTTTCTGATTTTGTTCGCCACAAAAATAGCTCAATATTCAAATTCTTACCGGTTTGTTATTCTACCGTGTCGTTCGTTAACGGAAAAATAGCAATAAAAGATGCTTTATTCCATGGAGGATCTTCATGAGGAATGAAAAAGAAATCACTGTCCCCCGAATTGTATCAAGCAAAAAAAAGAGCGCGGTAATTTTTACCGCACTCTTGCTAAATAGAATTATTGTAGGATTTTCTATTTGAACTCTTTTTGGAGCTGTTCAACCCATTTTTCAACCCGTCCTTTTGTCAGTCGAGGTTGATTCTCCTGGTCAATACACAAACCACAAAGCTGGTCGCCACGTTCGGCACGGCTTGCTTCGTATTCGTAACCTTCTTTCGAAGTGAAACCAACCAGTTTACCTCCTTTTGACTCGATCAGATCGGCGAAGATACCAACACCATCGTTGAAGTTTTCAGGATACCCTTTTTGGTCACCCAAACCATAGATTGCGAATTTCTTACCCGACAAATCCATGTCGTCAATTGCCGGAACAAACTCGTCCCAGTAATTTGGTAATTCGCCGTCCCACCAGGTTGCAACACCAATAACGTAGTTGTCGTATTTCAGGAAGCTTTCTTCATTTACTTCCTCTGCGTTGAGAATATCAAGATTGTCTTTCCCGAAAACCTCGATAATTTTCTCGCTTACTTTAGAAGTTTTGTTTGTGTGAAAACTGTAAAATATAGCTGTTTTACTCATGATTTTCCTTTTAATATGCCATTAATTCTTTAGCTGCTGCAACGATCCGTTCAGTATTCGGTAGGATTGCTTTCTCCAGAATACGGTTGAAACCAACCGGTGTATACGGAGAACCAACACGTTTAACCGGTGCATCCAGGTCTTCGAAAGCTTCTTCCATGATCATCGAAGTTACTTCAGAGCCGAAGCCTGCGAATACCTTGTCTTCGTGTACGACCATGACTTTACTGGTCTTTTTAATCGATTCAAGGATCGTTTCTTTATCCAACGGAACAATTGAACGAAGGTCAATCACTTCAACATCGATTCCTTCTTCTTCCAAGGCCTTAGCAGCATCCAAACTGTGAATCAACGTATTTCCGTAAGTAACCAAAGTCACATCTTTTCCTTCGCGACGAACGCGGGCTTTTCCGAATGGCACTTCGAAATCGTCAGGAATTGAAGCGGCAGCTTGGGGAGCGTTATATAAAGCCTTTGGCTCCATAAATACGGTCATCCCTTTCGAACGCATTGCAGTACGCAACAAACCGGCAGCATCGTCAGCAAAACATGGGTAAACAATACGTACACCCGGGATTGTTGCCAAAGCACCTTCCAGGTTTTGCGAGTGGTACAAACCACCACCAATGTAGCCACCTGAAGCCAAACGAATGGTCATATTCGGTACAAACTGACCGTTTGAACGCCAGTAGTCGTGGCTTGAATCAACGTATTGTTCCATTGCCGGCCAGAAGTAGTCAGCAAATTCAGCACCTTCAATAACCAGACGGATTTTATCGTTGAAACGGCTCATACCGTTTGCAGTACCCACGATGAAATCTTCAGCAATTGGAGCACTAAATACACGTTGATCACCGAATTCCTGTTGCATACCTTTGGTTACGTTGAAGGCACCGCCTTTTTCTTTGTTGGCAACGTCCTGTCCCCAAATAAAGGTATCCGGGTTTTCGCGGAATTCTTCTTTCAGCGTTTTATTGATTGCATCAACCAACTTGATTTTTTCACCATCGTGGTTGTGTGTACCTGCCGGGTATTTATCAGCCGGATAAGGTTCTGGCATTACAAAATCGAAGATTGTTGAAGGATCCGGATCCGGAGCTTTCATTGCTTTTTTGTGCGCATCTTTTACAATCGCTTTAGCTTCTTCTTCGATCGCCTGAATTTCTTCCTGCGTGAAACGGTTGTAACGCAGCAACATGCGGACAAATTTCGCCATCGGGTCGTAAACACGAACGTAATTACGCTCGTTTTCGCTGCGGTACAATTCGTGACGGTCTGAGTTCGAGTGTGACTCCATGCGCACACAGTTCGCCTGCACGATAACCGGCTCTCCAACTTCCAAAACGTGTTTTTTCGCCTCTGCCATCGCATTCATCGAGTCGAAAATATCTTTACCGTTACAGTGAATAATACGCAGGTTTTTGAAACCAGAGAAGTTGTTGGCTGCTTTACGGTTTGCTGTTTGCATGTTTTTCGGAACGGAAATACCGTAACCATTGTCCTGCAACACGAAGATCACCGGAAGTTTCTCACGAGAAGCACCGTTGATGGCTTCGTACACGTAACCTTCTGAAGTCGAAGATTCACCGTGTGATGTAATTGAAACACCTTTGTGTCCGTAATATTTCATGGCACGGGCCACACCTACGGCGTGCAAGTCGTGGTTACCTGTACAGCTTGATACGTTATGGATATTCCATTCCGGTTTTGCAAAGTGGTTCGACATGTGACGACCACCACCGGCAACGTCTGTTCCTTTTGAGATACCGTTCAGGATGATTTCTTCAGCTGTCAATCCAGCCGAGAAACAAGTCATCATATCACGGTAATACGGGAACAGGTGATCGGTATGGCGATCAAAAACCTGACCGATTGCAAACTGAATACCATCGTGTCCGGCGTATGGGGCGTGGTACGACCAGCCAATGGCCTGTTTCAGGTAGTTAGGAGCTCTTTCATCCAGTTTACGGCCAACCACTAGGGTTTTCAGCCATTGGTGAAGCACGTCCTTTTCTACGCTCTTTATCGTATAAATTTTGGGATAAATACTACTCATTGGGATTAGATTTTTCTGTTTACGTCAAATTCTTCGAGAAGCTCAGCAATTCGTCTTAGGAAAGCACCGCCTAAAGCACCATCGATAATACGGTGGTCGTACGATACAGACAAGAACATTTTGTGGCGGATGGCAATCACGTCACCAGCAGGTGTTTCGAGAACAGCCGGCTTTTTAACGATGTTACCGGTAGCCAGAATTGCTACTTCAGGTTGGTTGATGATTGGTGTACCGATATCGTTTTTGAACGTACCGAAGTTACTGATACTGAAAGTACCTCCTGAAATTTCGTCCGGAGTCAGTTTGTTGATACGGGCACGGTTAGCCAAGTCGTTCATTGATGATGTCAATCCAACCAGGTTCTTTTGGTCAGCATCTTTAATAACCGGAACGATCAGGTTACCATCAGGCTTAGCTACGGCAACACCAATATTTACTTTACCGCGAAGAATGATTTTATCACCGTCAACAGATGCATTCAACATTGGGAATTCGCGCAGAGCGGTTGCTGCTGCTTCGATAAATACAGGCATAAAGGTCAGTTTTTGACCGAATTTAGCCTGGAATTCGTCTTTTACTTTGTTTCTCCACAAAACAACGTTGGTCACGTCAGTTTCAACCACCGATGTTACGTGAGGCGCAGTAGATACCGATTGAACCATACGCTCAGAAATGATTTTCCGAATACGGTCCATCTCAATCACTTTGTCATCAGCACCGACCGGAATGCTAGGTTTCGGAGCTGCTGGTTTTTCTTTTGGAGCGCTTGCCGCCGGAGCTTCAGCTTTAGGTGCTGCCGGAGCTGCTGGTTTTGCGCCTTTTCCTGCCAGATAATCCAATACATCTTGCTTTTGAACACGACCACCGGCACCACTTCCTTCAATGGTTTCCAGCACTTCCAGTGAGATGTTTTCTTCTTTAGCAATCGATCGCACAAGCGGTGAATAAAAACGTGTTGATTCTTTAAAATCAGCAGGTGCTTTTTCTTCTGATGCTGTGCTTGCTACTTCCTCTTTATCAGTTGCTGCGCTTGCTTCGTCGCTTGATGAATCATCGTCATCACCGTCCTCGTCAGTTTGGATGATGGCAACAATTTCTCCTACAGGAACGATTGAATCTACTTCAAACAGAATTTTTTTAATTACACCGTCAACAGGTGATGGAATTTCAGAGTCAACTTTTTCCGTCGCGATTTCGAAAAGCATATCATCCTCTTCAATTTTGTCTCCTTCTTTCACAAACCACTTCGTAATAGTCGCTTCCTGAACACTTTCGCCCATCTTGGGCATTTGGATTTTAAATTCTGACATTTTCCAATTTATTTATTTAACACATTATTATCTGGAATTTTCACCACATTAAACACACAGGTTTTCGAAATGTTCAAGCAAAATTAGACTTTCCAGAACTTTGAAGAAGCCTGATAAAACAAGAATTTCAGAAGTAAAAAGGTGAAAAAAAATGCGGGCTGAAAATTATAAGTTCAAACTAGTTTTTGATTACGATTTTATCGAAAATTCCAACTAATTCGACCGGATTACTAGTCGCTCTCAATTCAGCCTCCAATGGCGAGGTATCTTCTCTAACGATTAAAATACATTTTTCGAGAATTTTTCGAAATTCGCCTTCGGCGGTTTCTTTCCCGATGGTACCTTTTTTCATGCATTTGCAGAAGTATTTCGATAACTTCTGAACAGAATAATAAACGTCGGGCTTTAAAATCTCGATTGAAGTTTGAAAATCGGGTGCTCCCATATTGATTTTTTTGGAGTACACTTCGTTGAACTGTGCCAGTTTGATTCGCACGTCATCACTCAAATATGGATTGGAAGGGCATTCTTCAATTTTTGGAACCTGTATTTGCGGATCAGCCTTAAACACATACTGATCCTGCGCTTTCACGCAAAGCGCGGCACATGTAGCAAATAATACAATCAACAAAAACTTCATATTCCCCCGATTTTTCCTCCTAAAAATAGAAAGATTAGGGAAAGTTGAGAATTTAAAATCGTTAAAAAATATTAAACGTGCTAATTTGCTTTAGCCAGGGGAAGTGTGTGTATCGGGTAGTAGTTGAACAAATCCTGATCAGGCCATTCTTTGACTTTGTAACAAATTTTATACATCAGCGAGTTGATGTCGTTAGCCAGCAAAGATCCTTTCCAACTGCTGGTATTCGAAATGAAAACCCAGGTTAATCCATCGTCCATGCGCTTAATCATTGCAGATGTACCGGCCATACTTCCGGTCCGGATCCAGGTGCCGTTGTTGAACGAAGTTTTCCAGCCAAGCGGCCCCTTCGCGTAGGTGTTGTCTGTCATTTCTGCAATCGACGAAGCTTTCAGTATGTCTTTCACACCTGGTTCTCCATCGATGTAGGTAACCAAGCGAGCCAATTCAATGGCTGAGCAGGTCCAGCCACCAGCTGCTCCCAAAAGTTCAATCGGGTTTCCTCCGTTCGATTTGGCAACCATTTTCCCCGAACCATTGTATTCGGGAACCAAGGCGCTGCCTTCCGATTCGTAATAACTCACTTCGTTTTCGAACCTGTTGGCTGCGTAGCTATTCGCAATGTGCATATCAACAATCCCATTCGGAACGAGGATATTATCCTGAATAAAACTTTCGTAGGTTTTGCCGCTAACCGTTGCAATTATTTCTCCCAAGAACATGTATCCCATGTTGGAGTAAGATGTTTGAGTTCCCGGGTAGAACGACAGTCTGCGGGTTGCAATGTACTTGTAGTAGGAATGAATTGTCGCCGGAGCTTGATCTCCAACTTTCTCGGCAATAGTAAGTGAATTGAAAGCCGGATCACCATAGCGCTGCGACCAGCCTCCGGAGTGAGCCAAAAGCTGACGAACAGTGATTTTATAAAGCCGTTTATCGCGAACTTTGTTGAAAATGGTGTCTTTAATGATTCCAGTCGGGCCAAAAACCTGTTGGTCGAGATTAAGCTTTTTCTCTTCAACCAATTTCATGATTGCCACTCCTGTCAACAGTTTGGAAACACTGG
Organism: Mangrovibacterium diazotrophicum; assembly: GCF_003610535.1. NCBI lineage: Bacteria > Pseudomonadati > Bacteroidota > Bacteroidia > Marinilabiliales > Prolixibacteraceae > Mangrovibacterium > Mangrovibacterium diazotrophicum. The sequence goes on from NZ_RAPN01000001.1 coordinate 477,294, forward strand.
CTACCCGAAACAGATTTCCGGGCTGTACAACGTCATTTTGGTCGTTTGCAAAACCAAATCCCTGGGCATAAACCAGCTTATCGTCTTTGACAACAGCCAGAGATGCGCCTTTCAATCCCCATTGGCGATTAAACCGGGCAATCTGCTTTTCGATATAGGGCGAGCTGGAGAAGTCTGAAAGTTCGTTGGTAATCCGCTTGTTCAGCCCCTGAACTTCCAGTTGGTAGTATGGAGGTATCTGTTTATGGGTATGGTAGCTCTTCGAACTGTAGCTAAATACCAAAACCATGGCAATAAATAGATACTTGATATACCTCACGTTACAATTGTTAATTCAATTTACACTTGCATTGCGCCAATAATCTCTTTCACAGAACTAAACTGGTGACGCTCTAAATACTCATTAATTCCATCTACGATTTGCACCGGGATAGTTGGGTCGATAAAAATCGCCGTTCCAACCTGAACCGCAGTTGCACCAGCCAGCATAAATTCGATCGCATCGGTAGCGTTCATGATACCGCCCATTCCGATTACGGGAACTTTTACAGCCTGTGCCACCTGCCAAACCATGCGTAAAGCAATCGGTTTGATCGCCGGACCGGATAAACCACCGGTGATGGTTGATAAAACCGGTTTGCGCGTCTCAGCGTTGATCGCCATCCCTAAAAAGGTGTTTACCAGCGACACGCTGTCGGCTCCCTGGCCTTCCACAGCACGGGCTATTTCTGCGATATTGGTTACATTGGGCGATAGTTTCACGATCAGTGGCTTGTGGTAAACCGCGCGAACAGCTTTCACAACAGCTTCTGCCGACGGGCAACTAACACCAAATGCCATTCCTCCTTCTTTCACATTCGGGCAGCTGATATTCAACTCAATTGCCGGAATTTTGTCCAGTTCATTAATCCGCTCAGTCAGCTCAACGTATTCTTCAATCGTCGAACCATTCACGTTAACAATGAAATTCGAGTTAACGTCTTTAATGGTCGGATAGATATTTTTAACGAAATTATCGACGCCTTTATTTTGCAAACCAACGGCATTTAACATCCCTGACGGCGTTTCGGCCATGCGCGGGTAATTATTTCCTTCACGGTGCTTAAGCGTGGTTCCTTTCATAACCACACCTCCCAGCTTCTCCAAATCCACGAAATCGGCGATTTCCTGCCCAAATCCGCAGGTACCGGAAGCGGTTAATACCGGATTTTTGAAATAAAGGTCTTTTATATTTACGCCTAAATCTGCCATGTCAAATCTTTAATGTTAAACACGGGGCCGTCGGTACATACACACTTATGCCCTGAAGTGGTTTTCTCTACGCAACACAAACAAACACCGAAGCCGCAAGCCATCATATTTTCAAGCGAAACCTCGCAGAAAGCCCCGGATTTAGCGGCATCTGCGGCCACTGCTTTCATCATTGGATTAGGGCCACAAGTGTAAATTTTGTCAAAACCCGACAATTCACTTTTGTATACCGGGTGGTTGGTTACAAAACCTTTCTCACCAAGGCTTCCGTCTTCAGTTGTGAAGTAAAAGTTGCCGTTTTGTTTGTAGTCGCTAATGTCGATGTGATCTCGATTGCTGCGTGCTCCAAGCAAGATGTGTACTTGTTTCGGATCGAGTCCGCAAACTTTCGATAAAAACAACATCGGAGCAACACCGCTACCTCCGCCTATCAGCAATATTTTATCGTCCTTTTCAGGGATTGTAAAACCATTACCAAGCGGATAAATTACACTGATCTTTTCGCCGGCTTTGTAAGTGGTTAAAACCTTTGAGCCGCGTCCCAGGATCTTCACCAATAGCGAGAACTGCTTTTTCTCCCGATCAACATCCAGGATCGAAAAAGGCCGCCTTAGGAATATCTCTGTAGCTTGCTTGATTTCAACATTTACAAATTGACCGGGGAAGATCTCTGGTAATTCACTCTCGGATTGCAAAACCAAGCGAAAATTATCGTGATTTAATTGCGTATTCTCAACGAGCAAAAGCTCCTGGATAGTTTTTCTCATTCCAAGTTCAATTTGCCGGCAAATATAGGAGAAAAATTAGTTTGACGGTAGGTATTGTTTAAAAGTTTGGTCGGTGTAGAAGACCACGATTCGCTCTATCTCTTTAGTCGTGGGCGGGATCAGACTTTTCACACTCTCCGGAACTGTTTTATTGGTGTTAATAATTTCAGCTTCCTTTTCGGGTTCTTTTTCCTCCGCAGGTGGGTTTGAAATAACCGGCTGCTCCTCTTTGGGTGGTTTAGGAGTGTCAAAAAGGCCTGTCGGATGTCCGTTGGAGCCTACCAACATGTCGCCTTGCCCTGTGATAAGCCATTTGGCATTGAGTTCGGGGAAAGTTTCAAGCAGCTTACTGATAAACTGAAAACCGGGCTTGTTTCGTCCCTGCAAAACGTGAGTAACATTCGAACGCTGAACGCCAATAGCGTCTGCTAACTCAGAAGGACTAATCTGTTTGTAGTCCATTATTTGCTTAATCCGGTTGTTCATAAATGTCAATCCTTGATTTCACAAAACTAAAAATCAAATTTCATTTTTGCAAACAACAAAAGTAAACTGCGTGAGTGACATTTGTAATTCACAAATTAACCCAATAGTAGTATATCTTTGTTATTCCTCCCGATATAACTATAAACAGATTTAGATGAATTTATTAAAATATTGATTTAATGATTGTTATAAATTAAAACATACTTTAAATGACTGAAATTTGGCGCATTCAGGCAAATACAATAAACAACAGCTGCATATAAACGATATAAACAACTGATTTTAAGTATTTACTGACTGTATTTAGAGAATATTTTATGCCCTGTTTGAGTTGTTTACGGAATTGAATAATCCACTCCCCGCTCCTATTTAGAATTGCAAAATTTTGATGAATTTGCTAAAATCAATCCGTATACTTTTGTGAATCATGTTAAATTCACTGCACCAAATAACTATTTACATTTTAGAATTTAGAATTCTATACGGACATTTTGACTTATCCTTCTTTTATTGTGAGTGTAAATTCTGAATATCAACCTAGGAAATCTCGATTCCCTATTTCTTTGCAATCTTTGCGTAGTTCCGACCGAGAATCGAATTCCATGAAAATCTCAGGCAGTTTATTTTCTCAAAAATGTACCATAAGTTATCTTAAAAGAACAAGTTACGTCACAATCAACGGACTATCTTAAAAAACGATTCCAGCGAAAATTCCAGAAAGTCAGCCAAATTTGATGCTTTCACTCTCGTAGATTCTTATTTTTGGTTAGTCATTCATCAATTCTTTAGTTTATGCGTGGAATTCCCGGATCTGCAGTGATTCTTTTTTTCGTTGCGATTTTAGTCGTCGAGCTATTCGCTTACCTTGGCATCATTCAATTGGTTTCCGGAAAAAGGCAGCGACGATTTTTTTCAATCATCTATTGGGCTGTGACCATTTCCTTTTTAGGTATTTGGCTAACCGCTTTTCTAAATCCGGACAAGATTCGGGAAACGACTGACTACTCCTTTTTTTATTTTGTCATCTCCATTACAATTCTCAATCTTGTCCCTAAAGGACTCAGCGCTGTCAGTGCTTTGATTTCATTTCCATTCCGGATGTTCCGAAAAAAAGTAATTGCAAATACGATCATGCTATCGGGACTATTGCTAAGTTTCGGATTGTTGCTGAGTATTGGTTACGGAATTAGCTTAGGAAAGGAAACGCTGCAAACCAATCAAGTAGATTTACACTTTGACTCGCTTCCCGCAGAATTAGATGGTTTAAAACTTGTTCAGATTTCGGATTTTCACCTCGGTAGTTTTAGTAATGACGATTTCCTGGTAAAAACTTCGGAGGAGATCAACCGCTTACAACCTGATATTATTGTTTTTACAGGCGATATGGTGAACAATTACTACCAGGAAATGAACGGATTTGAGGAAGCCTTGCTCGCGATGAACGCACCCTATGGCAAATTTGCCATCTTTGGGAATCACGACTATGGCGACTATTCAAACTGGAAAATGCCGGAAGCAAAAGTCGCAAACCATGCCGAGATCATTCGAAAAATACGAGCTGCAGGTTTCGATCTCTTGCGGAACCAACATGCAAAAATAAACATGCGCGATACCAGCTTGTACATGATTGGCGTGGAAAACTGGGGACACAAGCCTTTCCCTCAGTATGCTGAATTGGATACAGCGATGGAAAACGTTCCGCAAAATTCATTTCAAATCCTGTTAACCCACGATCCCGCACACTGGAAGGATGAGGTTATCCGGAAAACCAATATTCCGCTATCACTTTCCGGCCACACGCACGGAGGACAACTAGGTGTAAAAATCGCAGGGATTACCTTCAGCCCGATGTATTTTGTGCAAACATTGTGGGCCGGATTGTACCACCACGAAAATCAATATTTGTACGTAAATCAAGGCTATGGTTGCGTCGGATTTCCGGGACGTATTGATATGAATCCGGAAATTACACTGTTAACGCTGCACTCAAATCGAGTCGAAACTGATGGACAGTAAAAATTCGAAGCGGAATTCTTTAAAGTCAGTCAAGTACATCGACCGGAGACCAAGTGATACCGGAGCTGGCAATCGCAAAAAATGTCCGTCAGCTGTTATTTCAGTTCCAATCGAAGTCAGGTATTTTTTGTAGATGCTGTAAATCGATCCGTCATCGTTGTAATTGTTCCCTTCCAGGCTTGAAAAATCGTAGAACAAGTCAGCCCTAAGTCTTTTAAAGTAATAGAGTTTGCCCACGCTTAAGTCCGGGTACCACAAAGGCATGTAGTAATCGGCCGCAAATGTGTATAGATGTGTGTTACTGATCTTTTGAATACCCCGGGGAAACCGCACAACATCAGAGAATGAAATATCGAAGTTTGTTTCCTTCAACTGATAGCCATTATAAATGCGAATACCCTGATTTCTGAACAATCCGGGAAAATACAAATAGCTTTGTGCCGCTTTTAAAGTTCCGATTTTAGTTCCTTTGCCGGGACTGTGTTTCAACGCAAAATCCACGACCTGCCCAAAACGGGGAACCAAATCCAATTCAGCACTTCGCAAAACGTTTTGGAAATACAGACGATACTCCAACGAATTGTAGAATCCACTGTAAAACTGATCCGGTGTAGATTCATCATGCGAGATCCGGGTGTACGAATACTGAACCGACGGCTGAATTAATTGTGAATATTTGCCTTGGCGAAAACTCAACGGAACACGTGTTCCCAACTCATAACTTAGTTCGTTCCACGAGAACGGTACCAAAGTCGTATCCCCTTTTTGTTGAATGAGCCGATATTGAGATTTGCGTTTCCCGTAATTTATTTCGCCACTCAACACCGGGAACAGGCCGGTGTACTCAAAATTGGCTTTAACCTTACCGGCACGCTCAGTCATATCATAGTCGTAACCAATATTGGCAGTGGCCGTTCCCAACTTGTTTTGAGAAAACAAAGAAACTCCCGGGCGAACTTCATAGTCGTTTACGTTGATGTATGCCGGCGCCCAACTGTGAAAGTTGAAAAGATGTTCGAACTTCCGGTAAGGTACAGATTGATAAGAGGCCAGTTTAGAATCGGACAAATCGGGTTTGCCGGATTCCTGGTTAGCCAGTGCATCAGCCAATGAGTTGGAGATTGACCTCTTTTGTCCGCCAGGTTTGTTCAGAAAATCAGACTTATTTAACTCAGCCAATCGGTAACCGTCGGCCGAATAATCGCTGAAAACAAGGGTCGTTCCATCGAAATTACCATAGTCCGCACCAAAAGCCACACTCGTCAATTGCGTCACCGAATGATCGCCAAGGTCGAACTGATAAATATTATCGATTCCAGACTCTGCTGAAGTGTAATACAATTTACTGCCATTACAAGTCAAATTGCGGATATCGTAAAAAGCCGGCTCAGTCAATTTTTCAAACGACGAATCGCTTAAATTCAGTTTGCCAATGTACTTGCCTTTTGCGTTGAGACCAATAAAATAAAGCTCTTCGCCATCCTCGCTCCAACACGGACTCATCAAAAAATCGTTATTGGCTGTTTGAAATTTGTGAACCTGATGACTGTCATCCAGATCATTAATCGACAACAAATATTGATTCCGGTTGTCAACCGAAACAGCGACAAACGATGAATTGTCGGGAGAAATAACCGGGCTAAACAAATTGGTTTCCGATTTGAATTCACGCTTCTCACCTGTTTTCAAATCAAACACCACCACGACTGCATAATCGGCATGCGTCCAACGAATATCCGGCCTCCGTTCCGACCAGATCAATGTTGTTCCTTTTGCTGAAAATGATTCGGACAAAATTGTGCCGGGAGTGTAGAGTATTTGTTCGGTACCATTATCCACTGTGACAATCCGACCAATATCTGTTCGGCTCTGCTTGTACGCAACTACCTGACCATTGTCCAGTTTCGTCGTGTAGGAATAACTATTGTACTCACCATTGTCAATCGTGAGCGGATGGTGCTTCGTCAATTTCAGAGTATCTAACTCATTCTGCCAATTGGTTTTATAATCAGAGAAGAGTTCTTTGTAAAGTTGTTCTTTGTTTTTGCCGGTTTCCTTTTTCAAGACAGCGTTTACCGGATTAATTGAATACGGTCTATTGGCAACCCGGTTCAGAACATCCGACCAAATTTCAGAACCGTACTTTTCGCGAACACCGCCCGCGAACCACCAGCCAAATTTGTAGCGGTCGGGCACATAATCGTTGTACGATCCAAGGCTGGCTTTGTCGTACGAAAATTTTCCTTTCTGGAGCACTTGCGCTTTGTTCTCCATCAGAAAACTTGGGTTTCGCCCTCGCCCGGTTTCCGTCAAAGCAGTCTCAGTCATCACTGCATCTCCTTCCATAAACCAAAGCGGCACATACACTCCAACGACAGCAGCGGCGGCCTGTTCGCCGAAAATCACCTTCAGAATTGCAGGCATCTCCTGCTGTATTTTGTCCATCTGCACCACATGCCGAAACTCGTGAATCGCCAGCTGCTCCAACCAATCCTGCGCATAAATTCGTTGATGGGGTGTTGCGTACAATTCCATTCGTTTGGGCGACCAGGCAACCATCCCGTTCGAGTAAACCGTTTGCGTATGAAGAATCACCGAAATTTTGCGCGGTGGTGTTCCCAGGCTTTTGTAGCCAAATTCATAAACCTTATCAAAAATCCCGGCCAGCTCTTCTGCCTTATTTTCATATTCCTCCGGAAAAATGATTTGAAAATTAGGTGTGACAATTTGCCGCCACTTGATACTTCCCGGATCCGAGCCCGTTGAAAAGTACTGTGCAGCTGCCGAAAACCATAAACCGACAGACAAAAAAAGAATTAACGAGATTTTATTTTTAATCATGGCCAGTCGTTGCTTGAATGAAGCTTGAAAATAAAAAAAAGACCGGGATTCGAGGCCCGGTCCGCTATTAATAATTTTATTTTCACTAATAATCTATCGTTCCGTTTTCCTGGTTCAGTGCCGCTTGATACAAACTGGCAAAAGAACTGTGTATCCAAATGAGTGCCGGAAAGATGCCGATGATGAAGCAGATTAACCCACCAATGGCAATAAAAAACGATGCAATGGCCATGAAAAAGATGGTCCAGCCTTTCCCTCGTGTAAGTTTCCAGCTGCGTTCTACCGCCTGCACGCCATCTAATTTTTCGTCCATTACCAGGTACGGGACAAACGCCAACCGGCAAGCAACAATAATTCCGGGAATAATCAGGAACAGGATGCCTACAAATATCAGTACCATGTGTAAAAGATTGGCAAGAATGATATTCAAATAATTCCGGAATCCGTCGAAGAGCTTTTTAAGGTCAACTTCCTTGTCGCGAACGGCATCCAGGTAAATCATTTTCGATCCGTAGGTTATTACTGGCAAGACGAGGAATGCATATGCCACGCCCACAAAAACGAAGAAAAGAACGAAAGGCAGCAAATGCCAGTTCATGTCGTCCGATGAATATTTCACGCCGCCGCTCGGTCCATTGAAAATACCAACAATGATAACCACGAGCAACAAATACAGGAAATATTTCTTCATGACGTCCCAACCATTACTCAAGCTTCCGCCGAAGGTTGGTGTTAAACGACTGTAATTGATGAGTTCCATTTTGATTCGGTTTTGAAATTCAATTCAAACTTATCACATCACCGTGAATTCTTTTAGCTACTTAAGTAGTGATTTGATCTGAGCAACTTAAGTAGGACTAAACGGGTCGAAAATCAATCGAAATTACGACTTTGGTAGGGTCAGCCTGAGCGATCTTTTTCATACTTTTAAACTTCATTACACTCGATAACTAACTTTAAAACCCGTTGATGTGGAATTTGTACTTTACGTTGTGCTTCTTTTTCTGACACTTGGACTTTCCGCTTTAGGGATCATCACGTCGTACCGTCTCAAAAAAAGCCCACAACTCACTTTCGCATCATCCTTATTCTACTGGAGCTTCTTCATGGTCTCCTTTGGTTACTACGGAATTTGGGGAATGGTTTTCTTCAAGTATTTGGTAACTCCTCCGATTGTCATATCCGACTTTGCCCGAAATCTGATTAGCGTTTTGCCTGCTTTCGGTTCTCCCTTGTTGCTCGTTTCCTGGTTTTTGTTGATTCGTTTCTCCTTCGAATACACCAAACGAAATTTTCCACGATTGCTGACCGTTCTCTATTTTGCGATTTCAGTTCCATTGCTAGCTGTCTTTCTCTACCTGATCAAAATAAAACTTCCGGTTCAGGACTTTAACATCAACAAAATGTATCAAGTTGTACTTTTCATGCACTTAGCAGTCGTACTGGCGGTCACAGTTCTGCTGATTTCTCGGTCAGTTTCAAAGGAAAGTCAACTCTCTCCTATTTTATTATCGATCAGCATCTTGATGCCTGCGATTTTATTAATCGCGTTTTACGAATCCCAATCTTCGCATTGGCTTTGTGCCCAGATTTTTATCTTTTGCTATTTTTTAACTCCGGCTTTTCTGCCATCAATTATATATTTCAAAATTGGTGACTTTCAGCTCCGAAAAGAGACCAATAATAGCTTCGATGACTTTTGCAGACACTTTGAAATCTCCAAACGCGAAGCCGAGATCATTGAACAGATCTGCAAAGGAAAACCCAACAAGGAAATTGCAGATTCCTTATTCATCACCCTTCAGACAGTGAAAGACCATGCCTCGCGGATCTATCTGAAAACAGGAGTTGCTAACCGGGTTCAACTAACAAACCTGGTTCGAAGTTCACTAAAATCTTAGTCTCAACTTCGCCAAAGATCGCCTTGAATGCTTGAGTTTACCGGAAGTATGCTAAATTTGACTAGCAACTTCGGCTATACTAATTCAATTATCAAAAGCAGTTGAAAATATTCTTCGAACAAACGAATTATCTCCTTTTTCTTTTGCCAGCACTCGTCCTGGCGGGTGTCGTCGTATTCATAACTTACAAGTCGAAATCGCAAGCTGAGTTTTACTCAAAACCCCAAATCATTCTACTAAGCAGCCTGCGCTTCCTGTCGGTATTCTTTCTGATTTTATTACTCCTTGCACCTGTAGTTCAGTGGTACCAGTATCATCGTTTGGAACCAACTATAATTGTCGCAATTGACAATTCCAGCTCGATGAAAAACTCCGCCCAGGAAAGCGAAGGGCTCGTCAACAAAGCGAAGCAAGAGCTAAAAGGAGTGAAAACTGACTTTTGGATTTTTGGTGAAAAAGCAAATAAAGAACCGAATATTTCGTTTTTGGATGCCCGATCGAATTACAGTGACTTGTTCGGGGAAGTCGAAAATAGCTACCTGCCCTCGAGTGTTTCGTCCATGATTTTGATCGGCGACGGAATTTTCAACACGGGCACCGACCCTGTGTTTTCAAGCCAAAATATCAATTTCCCAATTTATACAGTCGGCGTCGGCGATACAACCAAACAAGTTGACGCGGCAATTCTCAAGGTCGTGTCCAATCCAACTGCATTCCTCGATGACTTGTTTCCGGTCGAAATCAATCTGTCTTTCCAACAGCTCGCCGGAAAGGATTCAAAACTAACTATTTGGCAAGATCGCCAACTGGTTTATGAAACGAATTTGACGATCCGAAACAACGACTTCTTTCAACAGCAGCTGGTTCACCTGAAAGCAGAGAAAAGCGGAATCGTCAACTACAGGATTGAAACAACTTTGTTTGACTCAGAAAAGAACGCCACCAACAATTCTTATGAATTCTCGATCCGAGTGCTCGATCAAAAACAAAAAGTCTTGATTTTGGAACATGGGGCACATCCGGATATTGCGGCAATAACAAGGGTACTAGATCCACAGGTTAATATTGAATACGATCTCAGAAACGATGCTTCAGGAGATTTCAATCTTTCAAAATACAACCTAGTCATCATGCACCAATTGCCGGATGCCAATAGCGCGAATAGCCCGATATTACAGCAATTATTGAATTCCAGACTTCCTATTTTATGGATTTTTGGTACCGAAACAAGCATTGATCGCCTGAATAGTTTGCAACTTGGATTCACGTTCGAAAACCCGCGAGGCTACGAATATGGCACAGGTTCTGTCAATCCGCAGTTTAACTTCTTTCAGACAAACGAACTTCAGGTTAACCAAATGAAAACCTGGCCGCCGCTTTATGTGCCATTTGCAGATGTGACTTTGTCCGGCGACTGGCAGACGCTCGCATTCCAAACAATTCAGCAGGTCGATATGCAGAGGCCCTTGATTAGTTTGGGACGGTACAGTGGCGTGAAAACAGGACTCATTGCCGGTGAGGGTATTTGGCGCTGGCGAATCAATGATCTAGCACAAAACCAATCATCCGCCATTTTCGATGATCTGTTCTTGAAAATCATCAATTACCTGATTCTAAAACCTAACGAAGATAACTTCAACCTCTTTTATCAAACTAATTATATGGAGGATCAGGACGTAACGCTGGAAGCAGAGTTGTTGAATGAAAGTTTCGAGCCGGTGACTGATCCGGAAGTTTCGATTCAAATCAAAGCGGAATCCGGCTTGACTTATGATTATGTGTTCGACAAGGCCGATAATCATTATGAGTTGAATACCGGCAATTTACCCGTTGGCACCTATTCTTTCCAGGCGGCAACTCAGCTTGGCGATCGCAAATTTACTGAAGAAGGCTCGTTCCGGATTGATAAATTGCAGTTGGAACAGCTTAATTTACAGGCTGATTTCAATTTACTCTACCAGATCGCAGCCAATACTGGTGGTGAATTTATTCGGCCTGAGAAGTTCGAAGAACTACTAAAGCTATTGAAACGGCAATCCGAGTTAAACGAGAATAGAGTGAAGCAACTTGTTTTCAAAGAGTTTATCGCAATGAAATGGCTTGCATTTTTGATTCTATTTTTAGTAAGTGTGGAATGGTTTTTGAGAAAATTTTGGGGTTCCTACTAACGATCACAGAAAGATTTTTTTAACTTTCAAAGTTTTCTGTTTCCGAATCAATATATAGATTTATGAATAAAAAGAGAGTTAACAAGCAGTTGATGAGCCTGCTATTATTGTTGTTTCTTTTTTCATCGTGTTCCTCTTCATATAAAACGCTGTTGATAGAAACGCCTCGGCCATCAGTGCAGCTTTTGCCGGAGGAAATTAGCAGTCTAACCCTGGTAAACAGAGGAATAACCGGAGATTTTCAAAATTTCAATGAAGACAGTCTTCAGCAGTATTTTTTTACAAGAGGGTTTGATTACGACTCAGTCGTTTTGGATAGTCTTGCTGCAGATACAACCTTGAAAGCTTTGGGAGAACTTTTGTTTGAATCAGGACGTTACGATGTTGTGATTCCGGAAGAACGCTACATTGACCGCAACAAAGCGTTCTATCTTATGCCCGAAAGCCTGGACTGGGACGAAGTCTCTTCCTTATGTAATACCTTCAATACAGATGCCCTGCTGGTTATTGAGCGCTATTACAATAAAATCCTGACCAATTATTCAGTTTTTGCCACGCCCAGCGGCGAGCCACAGTACGCGAAAGCGCAAATCGATTCGAAATACGATGCCGTCGTGAAGATCTACGATCCTAGCAGGCAGAAGATCATCCGTCAATTCGCTGTCGACGATACCATTTCCTGGCAAGATGGAGACACTTCAACGAAAGCCATTTTTAGTCGTATGCCCACGATTAAAGAGTGCCTGATTCAGACAGGAATCCAAATTGCATTGGACATTGATGAGCGGTTATCTCCGAAGTGGGTCAAAGAAAGTCGGATTTATTTCGTTATCAATCAGAATGATATAACCAGAATGACCAATTTTGCCAACGATCATAAATGGCAGGAAGCTTACGATTACTGGCTTGGTTATGCCAATTCAGAAAAAGCGTCGGTAAAAAGTAAGGCTGAATTCAACCTCGCTTTGTGTTCAGAAATGTTGGGCAATCTGGATCAGGCAATCGAATGGGCAAACAAATCATACTACACTAAATACATGCAGCAAACCCAAAATTACCTGATTACGCTGAAGAAGCGCAAGGAGATTTTGAAGCAGTTTCAGAACTAAATAAGAAAAACGATATTTATTTTTTCGCAGCCGGATAATTGACATCCGGCTTTTTTAATGCCCTGAAAATTAAGAACAAGCCGCCTAACACAAACGGAATACTAAGTATTTGTCCCATATTCAGTGCCATACCGGCTTCAAAAGCTTCCTGGTCTTCTTTGATGAATTCGATCAGGAAACGGGATAAGAAAACCATCACGAAGAATAAGCCAACGATAAAACCTTCTTTTTTCCGAAGGTTGGTTTTGAAATAAAGGAACATCAGCAAGCCGAAAGTCACCAGGTACGAAAGCGACTCGTAAATCTGAGTTGGATGTTTGGCAACTGTTTCGCCGTTGCGTTCAAAAATGAAACCCCAAGGCATATTCGTTTGAATCCCGTAAATCTCAGAGTTCATCAGGTTCCCGAAACGAATCATTGCTGCAACAAGAGCTGTTGGCACAACCACACGGTCCAAAACCCATAAAACAGAGCGTTTTGAAACCTTGCGACTCCAAATAATCAGTGCAATAAAAATACCGATTGCGCCTCCGTGACTGGCCAAACCACCGTGCCAAACCTTGATAATCTCTGCTGGATGCTGCGAGTAGTAATCCCAGCCATAAAACAACACATGTCCTAAACGCGCCCCGATTACAGTTGATACCAAGAGATAAATGAACAGGCTCTCCAGCCATTTCAAGTCGGTACCGTCGAATTTAAACATACGCTCGCCAATGTTGTAACCAACCAGAAAACCGACTGCGAAAAGCAATCCGTACCAACGCACAGAAAGAGAACCAATATGAAAAATCTCGGGACTAACATTCCAATGGATGAAATTCAGTATTAACTGCATGACATTTATTTTAAGACACTTCGTGTGTTTATTCGTGAAATTTTGAGGAGCAAAAAAAAGAATAAGTAGCCGAAGCTACTTATTCTACAAGTCCTTTACCGTGACAACTTTTATATTTTTTACCACTTCCGCAAGGACACGGATCGTTACGACCGACCTTCTTCTCTACCCTAACTGGCTGAGCTTTTTGCGGTTCGCGTTGTTCCTGGCTTCTGCCTGACCCTAATTCCGGAACTTCCGATTTTTGAGTTGAATATTTACTCATATCAGTTCTACGGGCAACTTCTGCTTCGCGAACCTGGTTCGGGTCCGAAATCGGGATATGTCCCTTCATCAACGTGGAAACAATGTCTTTATTCACCTTTTGAATCATTTGCTTGAACAGGTTGAATGATTCAAACTTGTAGATCAACAACGGATCTTTTTGTTCGTAAGCCGCGTTTTGCACCGACTGTTTCAAATCGTCCATTTCACGCAGCTGTTCTTTCCAGCTTTCGTCGATGGTAGCCAGCACAATCTGCTTTTGGTACGACTTAACAAGCTCTTTACCTTTGTTGTTGTATGCTTTTTCCAAGTTGGTAACAATCTGGAAGATACGTTTACCATCGGAAATAGGAACAACAATATTTTGGTACATGTGCGACTTGTTCTCGTAAACATCTTTGATAACCGGAAAGGCTTGTTTCGAAATTGTTTCAACCTTTCTGGTGTACGAATTGATCATCGCAGAATAGATGCTCTCGATAATGTCTTCCGGTTTCATTTGTTTGAATTTCTCTTCGCTTACCGGAGATTCAATCGACATCAGTCGCATCAGTTCCAGGTTGAAATCTTCGAAATCGCCACCGTAATACTCGTTCACAAGTGCTTCCAGCGAGTCGTACATCATGTTCAGCAAGTCCACTTCCAAACGTTCGCCATAAAGTGCGTGACGACGTTTTTTGTAGATTACCTCACGTTGCGAGTTCATCACATCATCGTATTCCAGCAAACGTTTACGAATACCGAAGTTATTTTCTTCAACTTTTTTCTGTGCACGTTCAATCGATTTGGTGATCATGGAGTGCTGAATAACTTCGCCTTCCTCCAGACCCAATCGGTCCATAATTCCGGTAATACGATCAGAGTTGAACAGGCGCATCAAATCGTCTTCCAAAGACACGAAGAACTGCGAAGAGCCCGGGTCACCCTGACGTCCGGAACGACCACGCAGCTGGCGGTCAACCCGTCGAGAGTCGTGACGCTCGGTACCAATGATGGCCAAACCACCGGCTTGTTTCACTTCCGGACTCAACTTAATGTCGGTACCACGACCGGCCATGTTTGTTGCGATGGTCACCATTCCTTTTTTACCCGCATCGGCTACGATGTCAGCCTCGCGAGCGTGGAGTTTCGCGTTTAACACGTTGTGTTTAATACCGCGAATCTTCAACATACGGCTCAATAATTCAGAGATTTCTACCGAAGTTGTACCAACCAAGACCGGGCGACCGGCTTCGTTCAGTTCAACAATCTCCTGAATTACGGCATTATATTTTTCACGTTTGGTTTTATAAACCTTGTCGTTCCAGTCGTTACGAACAATCGGACGGTTAGTCGGGATAACCACTACATCCAATTTGTAGATGTCCCAGAATTCACCTGCTTCCGTCTCTGCAGTACCAGTCATACCGGACAGTTTGTGGTACATCCGGAAATAGTTCTGCAGGGTCACAGTTGCAAAAGTTTGCGTAGCCGCTTCAACTTTTACGCGTTCCTTCGCTTCAATTGCCTGGTGCAGACCATCAGAATAACGACGGCCTTCCATGATACGGCCGGTTTGTTCATCAACAATCTTCACTTTGTTGTCGATTACCACATATTCCACGTCTTTTTCAAACATGGCATAAGCTTTCAACAACTGGTTGATGGTGTGAACACGTTCCGATTTTACCGCATAATTTTGAAGCAGAACATCTTTCTGCTCAATTTTATCCTGGGCACTTAGCTCGGTGCTGTTTTCGATTTCAGCAACTGAAGAACCAACGTCCGGCAGGATGAAAAATTCAGGATCATCAACATCCGACGAGATCAAATCGATCCCTTTATCTGTCAACTCAACTGAATTCAATTTCTCATCAATAACGAAGAAAAGCGGATCGGTTACAATATGCATGTTCTTGCTGTTGTCCTGCATATAGTAATTCTCTGTCTTCTGCATCGTAGCTTTGACGCCCTCTTCGCTCAAAAATTTGATCAACGCTTTTGTCTTTGGCATCCCTTTGTGAGCACGAAGCAATTGCATTGCGCCTTCTTCTTTTTCGTCTTTCGTGGCATCAGCTTTACCCAACAGACGTTTCGCGTCGGTCAAGCATTGCATGGTGTAGTTCCGTTGTGCAGAAACCAAGCGTTCAACTCGCGGCATCAATTCCTCGAATTTCTGATTGTCACCTTTTGGAACTGGTCCGGAAATAATCAACGGCGTACGCGCATCGTCAATTAAAACCGAGTCAACCTCATCGACAATCGCATAATGGTGTTTGCGTTGTACCAGGTCGCGCGGATTGATCGCCATATTGTCACGCAGGTAGTCGAAACCAAATTCGTTGTTCGTACCATAAGTAATGTCGGCGTTGTATGCTTTGCGGCGGGCATCAGAGTTCGGTTGGTGTTTGTCGATACAGTCGACACTCAAACCGTGGAACTCGAAAATCGGCCCCATCCATTCCGAGTCACGTTTGGCCAGGTAATCGTTCACGGTAACAACGTGAACACCACGTCCAGCCAATGCATTTAGGAATACAGGCAATGTTGCTACCAACGTTTTACCTTCACCGGTTGCCATCTCGGCAATTTTACCCGAGTGCAGAACGATACCACCAATCAACTGCACATCGTAGTGGATCATTTGCCAGGTAATTTCGTTACCTCCGGCCATCCATGAGTTGAACCAGGTAGCTTCTTCACCGTCAATCTGTACGTTGTCTTTGAAAGCAGCCAAATTGCGGTCGAAATCGCTGGCTTTGACAATTATTTTTTCGTTATCGGTAAATCGTTTGGCTGTTTCTTTCACCAGTGCGAATGCCGCCGGAAGGATCTCACTCAGCACCTCTTCGATCTTAACGTCGATTTGCTCTTCCAGCTTATCAACCTCTTGATAGATTTGTTCGCTTTCCTGAATATCAGCTTCTTCAGCTTTGGCTTTTAAGGAAGCAATAGAGTCTTCTTCCGGTTTAATCCGGTCTTTTATGATTTGCTTTAATTTTTCAGATTCTGCTCTGAGTTCGTCGTTGGATAGTTGAGTGATCCGGGCGTATTCATTCCTGATGTTTTCAAGAATTGGCGTGACCTCTTTAATATCCCGGTCTGATTTGTTCCCCAGAAATGCTCCCAGGATTTTACTAATAAAAGCCATTCTATTTTAATTTTTTATATAATTCTGCTTTACTGCCCACAAATGTAATTATAATGAATTATCATACTTAATGCAGGACTAATTTTTTCAATAATAATCGTGCCACTTCCGAATCAGACAAAAATAGCGACAGAATAGCACTTTTGTTATTTTTTTATGACAGAAAAGCAGTGTTAGCAGTGTTTTGCGAATGATAATGAATACACTAATTTTACAGCGAGAAAACCTTGAAATTAGATGAATAACGACTTCTCAACTACCTGTTTTGTATGCGAAGAGCCTGTCGCAAAAGATTGTTTGCGCAATCCGTCCATTAATCTACCTGTCTGCGAAAAATGCCGCGGAACCGAAAATGAACAGAGAGCCGTGAATGAATTACTGGAAGGAATGGCAGACGGCTTTGTTTGCGGTTGCATTTAGAATGAAGAAGCCGCCCTCGGGGGAAGAAGGCGGCTTGAGAATTGATGAAATCTAATTATTAAAATTCGCTAGTTCAACAAATGTTGATAGCTGGGATTTACTAAATCGGGCAAAAAAGCAGCAATCAACGCCAAAGCCCGTTCGTCTGTTACGCGATTTGGGGTGAGGATTCTTTGTTTCGCCAACTCTTCCGAATTTAAGACCGCGGTATTCAATTGACGTGGGAACATGCTTTCGGATTTCTTAACCATGCGTGCTCCAAAACCGTCCTTGGTACATTCGTATACCACCTCAAAATGGTCGCCCCGGACAACATAAGTTTTACAATCTTTGTTTTTCGTGAACGAGATCAAAATCGGACAATCCTGGTTGTCATAGGTTAAAGTCCACGCGGCATCAACACCGGTAAAAAGATCTGCATGCTGCATTTCTTTGATCGTATAATCGTCAAACATGCGATTACCGCCTGCTGCACTTACTGATAGACCTACTGTAACGAGTACAGCGACGATTACTAATTGGAAGATTCTGTTTTTCATGACTGTTTGATTTAAATGTTTAATTTTCTGGCAATTGTTTTCTACTAAAATGTTTCTTTCTGCTTGTTACAATCTAATAGACGGCCGAAAAATCAAATCATTACAGTCTTCGGCTCCGCTTTCGATAAACGATGCCAAAACGACGGTGAACGCGACTGAATAGTCTGTCAATAAAAGGCAGGATAAATGGTGAAAACAGGAAAATCGGGATTATCGATTCTGAATATACTTTTCCAAACGATCGAGCCCCTCTTTAATGTTTTCCAATGAATTGGCATAGGAAAAACGCAGGTATCCCTCACCTCCCGGGCCAAAATCAATACCCGGCGTTACGCCAACATGTGCTTTTTCAAGAATATCGAAAGCTAATTGATAGGAATCTCCTGAAAGATGTGAAGCGTCAACAAATACATAAAATGCCCCTGTTGGCTCTACGGGTATACTAAATCCGAGCTCTTTCAGGCGACTGATCATGTATTTTCTACGCTCGTCGTAAACGGTAAGCATTTTTGAAACAGCTTCTGTTCCCAGCTCCAGGGCTGCAATTCCGCCCCGCTGAGCCGTGGAGCTTGCACAAATGAACAGGTTTTGCTGCATCTTTTGCAATACCCGAATATACTTTTGGGGCGCAATCAGGTAGCCCAGACGCAGACCGGTCATGGCATACCGCTTCGAAAAACCATTAAGTACGAATGCCTGATCGGTGTATTCGAGTATGGTATGTGCTTTTTGCTGATAAACCAAACCGTGGTAAATCTCATCCGAAATAATCGGAACGTCCAGAGAGGCCATCATCCGGAGAGACTCTTCTGTCAACAAATTCCCCGTGGGATTCATAGGACTGTTGATGATAATTGCGCGCGTTTTCGGACCAATTTTTTGGATGACATCCTCGGCATGAAACTGGAATCCATCCTGTGGTGAAACCGGTATCCGGACTGTTGTAGCGCCTATGTAATGTATGAAATTGTCGTAGCAAGCGTAAGCGGGATCCGAAATCAACACTTCGTCGCCAGCTTCACAAAGCACCGACAAAGCCATCAATATTGCCGGCGAAGAGCCCGATGTGACAACGATTTGGTCAGGATCGACCACGACACCGTATTCATCCAAATATTGCCGCGCAATGGCTTTTCGCAACTCCGGATCGCCCAAACTATGCGTATAATGTGTTCGTCCTTCTGTCAACGCTTGACAAATAGCCTCATTCACGCATTGCGGAATATCGAAATCAGGCTCGCCCACTTCCAAATGGATGATGTGCTTGCCTTCTTGTTCCATGGCATGTGCTTTTTCAAGCACTTCCATCACGATAAACGGTTTAATTTCTTTAACTCTGGAGGCTGTCATGCTGACTTTCGGTTTGCTGGCGAAAATACGGAACTTTCGCTGCTCAAACAAGATGAGAAACCTCTAATTTGAAGCATTCCGTCAATAGCCCTGGTTGATTTGAACACCGCCTCCTATCCGAAATTTATCCGATACTTTGTATTCCATGTAGAAGTTGATTCCACGGATGTTCATCTTTGAAGGATCAAAATTTAGCGGTACCGGATCGTAAATAGAATTGGCTGAAAAACTGTTTCCTCCCATTTTCCATCGTTCGCTTAAGCGGTACTCTGCCGACGAATTCACGAAATAAGCCGAGACAAACGGATTAGGATACCAGGCCCCATTAAATCTGCTTTGGTAAAAGTTGGAGAAATTGTATGTTGTTTGAGTTTCAAAAGGATTAGCCCAGTTTAGTTTAAAATTGAATGCCGGACGATCGGGAACCACTGGTCCAAAAGTTGATTCCGTACTGAAATTGAATAATTCCCGATAAAGAAACTCATATTCAACCGGATCGGGCTTCAGTAAGATTGAATCAGCCTGGGCCTTCGCTGCCAGGCTGTAAAATGTGATCACGATCAATACAACCAATTTTTTCATCCTGTAAAATTAAAATGAAAAATGGTAAACTAAATCCTGCGAACAGTTAAAGAAACTTTATACCTAAAGTCACCATAAAAAGTTTTATTTTCTCGTCGCCACCGCCGGTGTGAACATCGCCCAAACTGTTTTCCATGCGAGCATCAAGCGTCAAAAACAAGAAATCAACTCCTGCACCGTACTGAATGCCGACATAGTTGTCTTTCACATTATTGTAATCGAATTCAGAGCCGCTGGTATCGCCGTCTTTCTTTGTAATAAACGAGAAAACCGGCCCTGCATTTAACCGAACATTGACCTTGGCCACATCAATCAACTTGTAACCGAGCAACAACGGCACATCTACAGTGTTCAAATCAAACGATTCTGTCGTTACATCGTTCAGATTTCCTCCTTTCGAGGTGAAATAGCCTTCAGGTTGAAGATACCATTTCTTCAAATTGACCCGCAAAAAGGCCCCAACCAAAAAGTTACTGACAGAACCATCGTTAAACTGATCCAAATCTGTTGTTAACATGGAAGACGAATAACCTGCCTTCAGTCCTAAATTAATCGGCGATCCGGCAAAGGAAGTATTGATAACTCCAAGAAGTACACCAAGTAAGAATAGCTTTTTCATTCGATTAGTTTTTTTCACAGTTTTATGTTGACTCGAGTTGAAAAACCGGTTATTTAAAGTTTGTATAAGAAAGACTTTCAAACAACCAGTTCTCCAAATGTAAAAACAAGAACTATTGATTCCAAACCAGATCACAAGCATCTGCAGGCATCCAGTGCCTGTCTTTCCCATCCCACTTCACATTGCAGCCAATTGGGTTAGTTACCGGAACCGATATTTCTTTTCCACTGGTCAATTCCTCTAAGGTACGTTCCAGGTCATTCACAGTCATCTTCGACGTATCTCTAGGGCTGTCTACAGCCCGCCCGGTGTAAACCAACTTCCGATCCGAATCGAAAACATAAAAATGGGGTGTGCGTAAAGCTCCGTACGCCAACGCAATATCCTGACTCTCATCATACAAATAGGTCCAGGGGAAGTTAAACTCTTCCATCCGTTTTACCATGTGTGGAAAATCATCGTCGGCATAGGTATTCTTACTATTCGAGTTGATGGCGACAAAACGCACTCCTTTATCTTTGAATTTCAGAACTGTTTCTCGAGTTACCTCGTCGCTTCCAATTACATACGGACAATGGTTACAAGTGAAGAAAATAACTAAATAGGGACTATCCCGGAAATCTTCCAATTGGTAATTTTTTCCGTCTGTTGCAGGCAAATTAAAAGGGATGGCCTGTTTCCCGATTTCTAATGTAAAACTCATAGCTTTCTTTTTTCGATTATAACAACATTAAAACCGGAATAGTTTCGACAAAAAACGAAAGCCATATTTCTTGGAAAAAAGAATGAATTCGAATGATAATCATCCCAAAATGACATAAATATTAACTAAAAAGCTTAAATAAGTGTCAAATTTGTAGCTCATTTTTAAAAATATCCACGCAGGTATTGGAAAATAAAAAAAAATTCTAGTAGTTTGGAACTAACGAAATTTAATTCTCTAATTGTTGTTTAAACTTTGTAATCCTAAGTTAATAGCTTAAAAAATGAAATCGAACAAGAACTCAAAAAAGAACTTCAAAACTTCTGATAATGAGAGAAATGACATCGGCAGCCAACACAGTAAAGGTGCAAAAAAAGACAGGAGTGGCAAAAAGCGCTTATCGATCTATGACGAATTTGATGAAGAAGATCTGGATATGATGAATTATAAGCGCGACGACGATGATTTTGAAGACGAAGAAGATGACGAGGATTAGTTCCTGTCATTTTCTAATCACGGTCTAGCTAATTTGGACTATTAACTACATTTTGAGGATTATTCGCCTGATAAGCCTCAAAATTAGCTGCAAGAATTTCCATCAATCTCTTGCGGGCTTCAACTGTTGACCATGCTATATGCGGCGTTATATAGCAGTTCTTAGCTGTCAATAACGGATTACTTTTTAAAGGTGGTTCTGTCGAGAGAACATCCAGACCAGCTGCTGCCAACTTTTCGCTATTCAGTGCGTCTGCCAAATCCTGTTCGTTAATCAATGGTCCTCTGCCCGTATTGATTAGCACGGCACCCTTTTTCATTTGGTTAAATTTGTCCCGATTCATAAATTCCCGGTTCTCTTCCATCAACGGGCAATTCAAACTAATAAAATCCGCAGTCCGAATCAACTCTTCCAATTCTACCTGGCGATAAGCATCCGGCACGTCTTTTTTGAGCGAGCGATTCTGAAAAATCACCTTCATTCCAAAAGCACTGGCAATTTCAGCAACTTTCTTCCCAATCTTTCCAAATCCAACAATGCCGATGGTTTTTCCGGCTAATTCCATCTGCGGGCTCAACGTAAATGAGAAGTCAACACTTTTGGTCCACGCGCCCTCTCTTACACTAGCGGCATGCAAAGCCAATTGATTGGAAATATTCAGAATGAAAGAAAACACAAGTTGCGCAACTGAATCTGCGCTGTAGGCAGGAATATTGGTTACCGTGATCGCTGCGCTATTCGCAGCTTCTAAATCCACAACGTTATACCCGGTCGCCATAACTCCAATGTATCTCAATTCGGGCAATTTGTTGATGACTTCCCTACTCAGAATAACTTTATTAGTAAATAAAGCCGTAGCTCCTTTCGCTCGTTCCAACAATTCCACGTTACTCGTTCTTTCGTAAACCTGCAAATCCCCAAGCTTTTCAATTGCATCCCAACTGAGATCTCCGGGATTGAGTGTGTAACCGTCTAAAACAACAATTTTCATTCGTGCATTTATTTAGAAGTGGAGCGAATTTAAACAAAAATACACGAAAGGTTATTTCGTGTATTGAATATCTAAACTGTCAAGTTCGTGTATCGTTATGGCGGGATTTTGCCTTTTCACTATTTTCTTCAGAACCAACCTCCCCGCTTTCATGGCATCCTCTTCACTTTTGAAGGTTTGATGTCCGGATACAGCCGGGATATAAGGTTGATTGATGTAGACGGAAGTGTCTTTCAAAATCTGGTATCCCCATCCACCATCTGCCTGCTGTGTGCTCTGAACTCCAACCTTTATTTTCGGCTGGCATGAGCAAAAAAATACTCCTGAAAAAATCAGGAGTATTTTGAGGTATCTTTTAATTTCCGTTGTCGTCATCGTCTTGTTCAGCGTTCGGATCAAATCGCCAGATATCATCGAAGTAGTAACTACTGTTTTGACCTGTAGTCACATATCCCATATCGTTGATTGTGAATGCTACTGCATTGTAACGAGATGAACCTTCGAAACCTGTTTTCTCAACCCACAAGTCTGTTGATGGGTTATATTCCCAAACGACAGCACCTGAAGAGTTTTTACCACCGGTTGCAACGTATCCTTTACCACCGCTTGTAAATGCTACACCGTTGTTTCTAACGATATCATCATAATCGTCATCGAAATCATCATCAGTCGCATCAGTGATTGATCTTAATTTTGTCCAAGAATCATCAGTTGCGTTGTATTTCCAGAAGTCACTTACATAAGTACCGTTGTTAATACCGGTAGCTACATATGCTTCGTCACTGATCACAAAAGCAACAGCATCTGTACGTTTAGAACCACCAATCGCAGTCTTTTCAGCCCAAGCTTGAGTTGAAGGATCGTAAGCATAGAAATCTTTCAAAATGTTACCGTCACCATCAGTACCACAACCAACGTAACCAACATCGTTCAAAGTGAAAGCAACTGCTCCTTCACGCCCTACAACATCAGGACTGTTTACGTTGTCGCTCTGCAAGTCTGCAATCTGAGTCCAAGCATTTGAACTTGGATCATATTCGTAGAAGTCTTTCAAACGAACTTTTACAGTTCCGTCGAAACCTGTACCAACGTATAATTTATCATCTGCAGCAAATGAAACGGCATTTGTTCTGGCAGCTCCAGGGAAGTCAGCAATTTGCGACCACTGATCTCTGTCGGCGTCATATGTCCAGAAGTCTGTTAAACGATCATCGTTTGAATCCAATCCAGTTCCCATGTAGCCCAAGGTTCCAACAGCAACTCCGGTAGCACTGGTTCTAGGTACTCCGTTGAAGTCCGAAAGCTTAACCCAGTTTCCAACTAAATCGTCATCATCATCACCACTACACGAAACTAATGGTAATATAATTGAGAGTACAAGCCCGATTTTTATAAACCGAACCGAACGTGTATGCACAAAGAAATTTTTTAGAATCATTTGCTTAATCATTATTCAGTTTGGCCGCAAACATAAGTGGTTAACGATATCTAAAAAAAAATGATAGACGAACAGGCTATTTTTTTATAGAAAATTCAAATATGTCCATATAATTGCCCCGTTTATAGATAAAATTCAAGAATTAGTTAAAATAATTTTCAAATTTTAACAATACTTAAGCGATAAACACTATTAATTGGCCTTTCGTCGATACTTTTTGTCGTTTCATAGACATTAAAAAATATTTAGTCTATATTTCTTTTGGGAACACCAACAATAGGCTTGCTTTGCAGCCGAAGGGATCTTTTCTTTAACTCTTGTATACAAACAATCATTCTACTTTTATATGATTAAAAATCGTCTTTTGGTATTCGTTTGGGCCGTTCTACTAGCTTCATGCAGTACCGATGTTGGAAATTTTCAGATTGGTGAAGACCTTGTCGACAAGCAATCTACTATTTTAATGACCGACAGTTTCTCTGTAAAATTTTCCACAGTGGTCATGGACTCCATTGCAACCTCGGACCCTACGGTAGCTTTGGTCGGAAAATACGAAAACGATCAGATAGGAACAACAGAATTGAAGCACTATTTCAATTTTGACAGATCTAGTGATATTTCCTCTATATTAGATAATACCGGTACTAAAATTGAGATTCTCGATTCTTTAACCTTAAAGTTGAAATACACAGGATTTAATATCGGTGACACAACACAAACATTTACCATCGAATTGCACCGTCTTGCAAAAGAACTGGAACTTCAGGATGTGGGTTCTACAACCGACTACCTTTTCAATATTAGTTCATTTCCTTACGACGAGACTCCTTTAGCAACCTACAGCTTCACTCCGTACCCGAACATTGATGACAGTGTCGAGTTTAGGATTGACGACACCTTCGCGGAAACGCTATTCGAGCAATTCGTCAATTCGGCAGACTCGGTATCGTCGAATGAATATTTTAACTCTTATTTAAGAGGTTTTGTTTTGGTTGCTCCCGAAGCCAATGCTGTGCTAGGTTTCGACACCGATGAAGGTATTCAAATGGTTATGTATACCCACATTGTAGCGGCAGACGTTACTGAAAACGAATATGACTTTGATCTGACGACTGAAAATACAAACTTCAACCAGTCAATCGCCGACCGAACCGGGTCTTTATTTGAGAATCTGGTAGAACGAACCACCGCAGTGTCGTCGACTGACGCCGATGGTCTGGCATACACGCAAGGGAGTACCGGGGTTGCTTGCCGACTCGATTTCCCAACCATAAACGAAGTATTTACATTAGAAGATCACATTTTAATAAAAGCGGAGTTGATACTTATCCCGGCTGCGGAGAATAATTACCGTGATCTACCTTCTTCGTTGATCTTCTACACATCCAACAAGACCAACAAGCTTGGAGACAACCTGACTGTCACATCGTCGTCGGGTACAGAAACAGCGGTGACTGCGACTTTGGTTTCCAATTACCTTACCGGAACGTTCTACTACGTAGCCGACCTGTCAACCTATTTCTTAACAGAATTATCAGATTATTATTACGATACAAATATCGGTTTGTTGGTGATGTTCCCGAGTACCGATTGGTACAACAAATCACAACTGTTGCTTTTCAGTGACAGCAAAGTCAGCCAATTATCTCCGAAGTTGAACCTTTATTTTCTAAAAAATGAGTAAGAGAACCATCCCTGTTAGCCTATTTGCCCTCACCTTGGGCTTTCTTTTCATGCAACCAATTGCAGGGAAGGCACAAAACAATACAAATTCACCGTACTCGATGTACGGTTTAGGAGAGTTAAAATCGCAGCTAAACCCGGTCAACTCGGCCATGGGAGGAGCTGGTTACGGGATGACTTCCTCTAATTTTGTCAATACACTGAACCCTGCTTCTTATGCGGGAATCGACAGCTTATCGTTCATTTTCGATACCGGAGTAGACGGTAAATATTCGACATTTAAATCGCAGGGCGAAACTGCAAGTTTGAAGGACGCGAATTTCAGCTACCTGGCTATTGGCTGGAGAGTAAGCAACAAGTTTGCTGCTGGATTCGGGTTGAATCCTTTCAGCTCGACTGGATACGAAATCAATACAACATCTGAAATTGAAGGTGTGTATGAAAGTGACTATGCAATGAATATTATCGGTTCAGGAGACATCAGCCGTGCATATGCAGCTGTATCTTATTCCTTGCTCGATAATTTATCACTGGGCTTTAAAACATCCTTTTTGTTCGGATCACTCTCGCAAACGCAATATCACAATTTATCGACCATTGGAAGTAATTCGATTTATTACGAAACGACGAATTATTTTCACAACTTCTACTTTGAATTTGGTGCTCAGTACGCTTTCAAAGTAAAGAACTACAATGTTAGCGTCGGTGCGATTTACAACCCGGGACAACGCCTGGTAACAAAAGAAGACTACCAAATTTACAACTCAGCAGGTACTATCCTGGATGAAGATTCTCAAGACAACAACGACTTCTCCATTCCATCTGAGTTTGGTATTGGTATTGCGGTCGACAATAACAAAAACTGGCTTTATGCTTTGGACGCCGGTATGCAAAAATGGTCTGATTACGACTATAAGCTAAGCGGCGTTAAATTGAAAAACAATCCTTACGTAAGAACAGGGTTGCAATATACACCCAGCACTAATTTCCTGGCCAGCTTCTTCAAACGGGTGAATTACCGCGTTGGGTTCCAATTTGCGAAATCGTACCTGGATTTGAGAGGAGTTCAACTCGACGAATACAACGGTTCGTTTGGTTTGGGTTTACCAATCCGCAACGGCAAATCGCGTGTAGACGTGAGTGTTGAAGTTGGTACAAAAGGAACGACTGCCAGTCGGTTAATTCAAGAGAACTTTGTGCGGATGCGCCTTGGCTTCTCAATGCAAGACCTTTGGTTCCAGATGCGGAAGTTCAACTAATAAGTTGAACCCGCAGTTTAAAGTGTAAAACGGTTGATAACCGAGCTTTGGAAATCGCTTTTGTAGTTATCGCCTACCGGGATCCAGCGATCGTGGATAATAATCCGGTTTTTCGTAACTGACTTAATCTTGTTGGTATTCACAATAAAAGATTTATGAACTCTTAAAAAATGGCTTGACGGTAAACTGTCGGCCATTTTTTTCAGGGAATTAAGCGTAATAATCGGCTTGTCTTCATTCTGAATATAAATCTTCACGTAGTCCTTCAATCCTTCAATATAAAGTACCTGATTGAGCTGAATTTTGACAGATTTGTAGTCCGATTTCACCATGATGAAATCCTGTTCAGCATCCGAATTCTCGCTGATCTCTTCCCGCTTAACTTTCCGGTTGGACGCAAACAGCTGATAGGCCTTATTTGCAGACCTCAGAAAGCGTTTAAATGGTATTGGCTTAAGAAGATAATCAACCGCATTCAATTCGAACGCTTCCAGGGCGTATTCTGAATAAGCAGTTGTGAATATAAACATCGGCTTTGTGTCGAGGCTGCTGATAAATTCGACTCCTGACACGTTGGGCAAATGAATATCCAAAAAAATCAGATCAATACTTGTTTTCTGAAGGATCTCTAACGCTTCGAAAACCGAGCTGCATTTTTTTTCCAGTTTCAAAAACGGGATATGCGAGATGTAATCTTCCAATATTTGTTGTGCCAACGGTTCGTCGTCGATTATGATACACTTCATGGTTTTTTATCTTCAAGTATTAATCTTAGTTCAACTGTATATAACGATGAATCTTCAAAAATAGTCAATTCGTGACGATTTGGATATAGTAGTTCCAATCGCTTTTTGATGTTATCCAAGCCTATTCCTGCTTCATCGTCCCCAAACTTACTCATTTTCTTTTTTGGTACGACAACTGGATTGGAAACAATAAAATGCAGAAGGTTGTCTTCTATGTCCAGGTGGATCTTAATTGTTGTTCGTTTCGAGTAGTCGATACCGTGTTTAAACGCATTCTCCACCAACACAGAGAATAGCAGAGGTTCAATCATAATATCTTTGGGGCTACCGGTGATCCTGTAATCGATTTTGACCATTTCAGAAAGACGAATCTTCTGCAAATCAATAAAATTTGAGATGTGTGACAACTCTTTCTTCAGAAGAACTTTTGGTGCTTTTGCATCATAAATAATGTAGCGCATCAACACCGAAAGCATCATAATTACTTCCGGCGTTTTGTCCGATTTCTTCATTGCCAAAGCATAAATTCCGTTCAAAGTATTGAAGAAAAAATGTGGATTTATTTGTGCTTTTAGATACGATAATTCTGCTGACAGCTTCTTATTTTCGATTTCTTTTAGCTGATTTTCGTTTTTGAACCACTCTTTTGTCCCCCTCACACCAGTGCTGACAGCGATTGAGACAGTACTAAGCACCAAAATCCCCAAACTTATCGCAATTGATTTTGGAGGATGAATTCTCTTGATTGCAGGAAAGTCTGGCGGCCCGGGAATACGGCCCATCGCTGTATTTTCGAACGGCAACTCGGTGTAATAACTAATAGCAAAAATGAAAAGCATTACCGCGAGAATCGAAAAGCCGTAATACTTGAACTTCCGTTTGGATAGGAAATAGGGTATCAGAACAAAATAGTTGAGATAGAAAACGCTGACAATAATAACCATCGTTTTCAACAATCGGAGATCATCTTCTATCCCCTCTTCCTCCACCGTCAAATAGTGAAGAACAAACGCAATAAGTCCCCAAATCACAATATTCAGAAGAACGATAAATGAATTGTATTGCGTGCGTTTATTCATTTGTAAAGCGTTTCTTTTCACCGGATAAATTATGACTTGTTGTCCAGTTTTACAAAAGTGTCATAAAATAATCATAAAACAAATTGAAATAATACGCGATTCAAAGATTTCACGGCCTGTCTTCTTTGAATTAATAAAGCGATAGCAAAAAAAAGCAGGATATGAAATCATAGCCTGCCTTGTATGGTATTATTACCTTCTAATATCAGATTTGAAGCAAAAGCTCTTCCGGATCTTTACCATCAGTAAGCAATAACTGCGGGTTCTCCAGCAAGTTTTTCACTTTAACCAGAAATCCAACTGAATCCTTGCCATCGATAATGCGGTGATCGTAGGAAAGCGCGATGTACATCATCGGACGAATAACAACCTGACCGTTTACTGCCATCGGACGATCGACGATGTTATGCATGCCCAAAATGGCCGACTGAGGAGGATTAATGATCGGGGTTGAAAGCAAGGAACCAAATGTTCCGCCATTGGTGATGGTAAATGTACCGCCGGTCAACTCTTCAATGGAAATCTTCTTGGTACGGGCCTTTTCTGCCAGCTCCTTAATCTCCAGTTCGATCGCCGGAATACTTTTACTCTCTGCATTGCGAACGATCGGTACCATCAATCCTTTCGGTGTTGAAACTGCGATGCCGACATCAACAAAAGCAGGCGTCAAAATCTCTTCGCCATCGATCATTGAATTGACTGCCGGGTGAAACTGCATGGCTGTTGCAACCGCTTTGGTGAAGAACGACATGAAACCAAGTTTGAATCCATGTTTTTCAACGAATTTTGGTTGGTGTTTTTTACGAAGCTCCATAATCGGGCTCATATCCACTTCGTTGAAAGTGGTCAACATTGCCGTTTCGTTTTTCACTGCCACCAAACGCTGGCTAAGTTTACGGCGAAGCATGCTCATCTTTTCACGACTTTCTTCGCGCGAGAATAGATTTTTCGGGGCACTTTCAACCACTGGCTGTGCTGCCGCCGGTTGACTTACAACTGCTTCAACCTCCTTCTTACCAATTCGTTGCAGTCCGTGAATGATATCATCCACCGATAAATGATGCTCTTCCATCATCTCCCGGGCAACCGCTGTTGTCTTAATTTTGGGCTGATCTTTCGAAGCACCAACTTCCTTTTTCGGCTCTTCTTTGGCCGCAGGAGCTGCTTCTTTTTTGGGTTCTTCTTTTGCAGGAGGTGCACTCGCTGTCGGTTCTCCCGCCGCATCTGTATCAATCGTGCAGGCTAATTCGCCAACAGCAACCGTATCGCCTTCCTGAACTTTAAAACTAATTTTGCCCGATTCTTCAGCGACGAGTGTCAGCGTTGCCTTATCGGACTCAATTTCAGCAACTTCTTCATTTTTTGAAACGACACTACCATCTTCAACAAGCCATTTACCTAACTCCACCTCAGTTATCGACTCACCGGGCGTAGGTATTTTAATCTCAATAATCATGATTTTTTATTTTTTCAAGCGAAAATTGCTTCGCTAAATATTGTATTCATAATTTTTTCGAGGCGCAGATTATGTTGTTTCATTAATCCTCCGGCTGGAGTACCACTTTCCGGTCTCGCTGCTAATTCTAAATTCAGGTGTTTTAATTTGCGTTGTAAGAAAGGCCATGCCCCCATATTCTCCGGTTCGTCCTGAGCCCAGATAACACGTTTTGCCTTTTTGTATTTTGCCAATACCGCTTCTATTTGGTCGGTTGGCAATGGGTACAACTGCTCAATTCTAACAATAGCTGTTGACTCATCTCCCCGATCCACACGGGCTTTTAAAAGATCGTAATAGAGACGGCCGCTACTGAAGACAATTTGTTTTACCTGGGTTGGTTTTGCGATATGATCGTCGATCACCTCTTTGAATCCACCATGCGACAACTCGTCGAGCGTACAGCTAACCAACGGGTGACGTAACAAGCTTTTCGGTGTAAACACAATCAGCGGCATACGTGTTCCCCACAACAGTTGACGACGCAACAAGTGGAAAAGGTTATCCGGAGTTGAAGGCACGATGACCTGCATATTGTTGTTGGCTGCCAAGGTCAGGAAACGCTCAATTCGTCCGCTTGAGTGCTCGGGCCCCTGCCCTTCGTATCCGTGTGGCAGGAACAACGCCAGGTTATTCATCAAGCCCCACTTCTCTTCTGCTGACGTAATGTATTGGTCAATGATTACCTGAGCCACGTTTGAAAAGTCTCCAAACTGAGCTTCCCAAATTGTTAAAGCATTTGGCTGAGCCATCGCGTAACCGTATTCAAATCCCATGACACCATACTCTGACAGGTGAGAGTTGTAAACATGGAATGGACCCTGGCTAGGCGAAATGTTTTTCAACGGAAAGTATTTCTCATCCATATCTTCCACCACAAAAGCAGCGTGACGGTGCGCGAAGGTCCCGCGCTCACAGTCCTGACCACTTAGACGAACCGGGTAACCTTCATCCAACAAACTCGCGTAAGCCAGCAATTCTGCCATTGCCCAGTCCAGCTTGTTATCTGAAAGCATCATTTTTCGGTCCGAAATAATACGGTTCACCTTGTTAAAGAAGACTTTATCCTGAGGCAATGTGGTCAGTTTCTCACCCAAATGCAGCAGCTTTTCTTTCGACACAGTCGTATCGATACGATCCGTGAAGTCAGTTTTACCCGGTTTCACAAAGTTTTCGTACTCCTGAACCAAAAACTGTTTGATTTTCAGCTTGTCTATTTTCTCCGACTCATGGAACATCTCGTCCAGGTAATTGTCGAAATTCACAACTTCCTGGTTGATTTCCTCCGAACTCATAATATTCAGAGATGACAACTTTTCAGCATAAATATCTCGTGGGTTTTTGTGCTTCGCGATAGCTTTGTACAACAATGGTTGTGTGAAACGTGGTTCATCCCCCTCGTTGTGTCCGTATTTTCGGTAGCAAAGAATATCAACGAAAACGTCCGAGTGGAATTTTTGACGATACTCCATTGCCAGTTTTATCGTATAAATCAATGCTTCAACATCGTCGCCGTTTACGTGGAAAACGGGGCAGCGAGTCACTTTTGCAACGTCGGTGCAATAGGTACTTGAACGAGCATCCAGATAGTTTGTGGTGAAACCAACCTGGTTATTGATAACCAGGTGAATTGTACCACCAGTCTTGTAGCCTTTCAGCTGCGACATCTGGATGATCTCATAAACGATCCCTTGCGCTGCAATTGCAGCATCGCCGTGAATAACGATTGGCGCTAATTTATTGTAATCGCGGTTGTAAAGCGAATCAATGCGTGAGCGCGCCATCCCCTGCACCAATCCGGCTACTGTTTCCAGGTGCGAAGGGTTTGGTACAAGACTCAGTTTGACGTCCTTCCCTGCATCCGATTTAATCGTGTTTTCAAAGCCCAGGTGATATTTCACGTCACCCATCGAAATATCTTCCTCGTATTCAGTACCATAGAATTCCTTAAAGATATTCTGATAAGGCTTCTTCATAATATTACTCAACACGTTCAATCGCCCGCGGTGAGCCATACCGATAATAAATTCGTTGATGCCGAGCTCTGCTCCGTGCTCAATGACAGCGTCCAGTGCCGGGATCAAACTTTCAGCTCCTTCGAGCGAAAAGCGCTTCTGACCAACAAATTTCTTATGAATGTAACTTTCGAAGCCGACAGCCACTTTGAGATGGTAGAAAATGTGTTTTCTTTTTTCGTCGGTAAATGATTGCGAGTTTTTCGAACTCTCCATTTTTGTCTGCATCCACTCCACAATCTCCGGGTGACGAATATATTGATATTCAACACCAATAGAGTCGCAATAGGTTGCTTCCAGATGCGCGATGATATCTTTTAATTTGGCCGGGCCAATTCCAATGCTGTTACCTGCCTGGAATACTTTTTCCAGATCATTCTTTTCGAGTCCGAAGTTCTCAATATCCAGGGTTGGACGATACTTGCGACGGGCGCGTACCGGGTTTGTTTTGGTAAACAGGTGTCCGCGTTGGCGGTAACCGTGGATGAGGTTCAGAATCGCGAATTCTTTATCGATATTACTTCCTGAGAATTCCGATTTGCTTTGATAATTTGTACGTGCTAATTCAAAGCCTCTGAAGAAATTCTGCCAACTCTCGTCTACACTTGCAGGATCTCTCAGATAATCCTGGTAAAGCTCATCAACTGCGGCAATTTCTTGATTTCCAACTTGAGAATATTTATCCATTTTGTAGAGTTAGATAATTCCGACCTTATGTTTTAAAAAGTTTCAAACTTTAACAAATGGTTGATTTTAAAGTTTAACAAATGTCTTGAATTCTATTACGAATTTAAACTTTTAAAGACCACCCACCGTTTATTTAGAAAGCTTCAAAATAAATCTAAAATTTGAAGCGCAACACCCGGTATTTTTAAGCTTTTAAACATCAACCTAATTAATTTACCCCTTATGAAACGTCGCGAATTTGTATCGAAAGTAGCTGTTGGTGGAAGCATTTTGTTTGTCTCCCCCTTCTACCTAAACTCCTGCAGTAAAGGAGGCGACTCCGCAACTGACTCACCGGACACAGGTAATACAGATCCCATCAATATAGACTTGTCTAAATCGGAATTTTCTGATTTAAATACAGTTGGAGGATACGTCTATTACGATAAATATATCATTATTCGCTCGGGCGAGTCTGCATATCACGTTCTGTCCAAGTTCTGTACACACCAGGGTGATTGGGTGGAATACCTGCATTCGAGTAACCAGATTAAATGCAATCTGCATGGATCCATGTTTACGATCGCTGGCGTGGTACTCAACGGACCGGCAACTCGAAACCTGGCCGCCTATAATGTCTCGGTTTCAGGCAATATATTGACGATTGGATAAAATTTATATTTTCAAAAAAAGATTGCTTCAAAAAACGAATGTGCTAAATTCGTTAGAAAAACTACACGTATGAATCGTTTGCTCCGGATTCTTCTCGCACTCATACTCTTCCTGATCTTTTTATATGTCGTTGGCCCCAAGTTTCCTGCTCCGAAACTGAGTAGTGAATTACCAAAAATTGAGGTTCAATTAAACCGACTGGATCGTTTTCTGGCTGATAGGGAAAGTAAATTGCCTGTAAAGTCGGATAACCAAAGTATCGTGGTTTGGGCAAACGACAGCCTCAAACAACAAACAGATTGGTGTTTGCTCTACCTGCACGGTTTTTCGGCGTCGCGAATGGAAGGTTTTCCAACGCATGTGAATTTTGCCAGCCACTTTGGTATGAACGCTTATTTACCACGCTTGGCATCACACGGCTTGGACGTTCCGGATCCGCTGCTGGACATGACACCTGATCGACTTTACGAAACAGCAAAAGAAGCACTGCAAATCGCACACCTGATTGGCAAAAAAGTCGTCATTATGAGTACATCAACCGGCGGTACGCTTTCGCTGAAGCTAGCTGCAGAATTCCCGGAACTTGTCGATGGACTGATTTTACTATCACCGAATGTCGCCATTAACAATTCGGCTGCTTTCCTGCTCTCAGGGCCCTGGGGCTTGCAAATTGCCCGCAAAGTTTACGACGGTAACTATCGCTATACCAACGAAAACCTGCATGATGAAGAATGTGCTTACTGGAACTGTTTCTATAGACTGGAGGCCATTGTTTATCTGCAACAGTTGGTTGATGCCACGATGGATCCGCGTACATTTCATCGGGTAAACACGCCGGTATTTTTGGGTTATTATTACAAGGACGAGGAACATCAGGACGATGTGGTTCGGGTTGAAGCAGCCTTGAATATGTTTGATGAGTTGGGTACAGCTGACAGTTTGAAAGAGAAACAGGCTTTTGATGCGGGCGTTCATGTCATTGGAAGCGGCATGTTCTCGAAGGCACAAAAGGAAGTTGAAGAAGCCGCTATCGGGTTTGGCGAAGATCTACTAAAGATAAAACCGGAATAAGTTTCAGCTGGTTTTCGTTGGTCAAAGAGACTGATATTTTCAAACATTTGACTATCTTCCCTTTTTGTATCCCTTGCCTACCTTGGGTATTTCAAAACAAACAACTACTAAAACTATTCACCTTAATTACGATCTGATGAAATTCACGTCTCAGGATTTAGCTCAAATAAAAGCGATTGGAAAACAGCCTGAAGAAGTTCAGTCACAACTGGACCGTTTCGTTAACGGGTTTCCCGATATTGAATTGTATAGCACTGTTTCAAAAGGAAATGGACTTACGATATTATCAAAAGAAGAATTGAAGCAATGCATTACCCGGTACGAAAAAGGAAGCGCGGCCAAACAACTATGCAAATTTGTACCGGCATCAGGGGCCGCAAGTCGAATGTTTAAAGCACTTTATAACTTCCTCGATGGTCAGACTGACGAGCAAGACGAAGGCGTTCAGACCTTTTTCAATGATTTCGACAACTTTGCTTTTTCTGATGAATTGGCCGCTCTTTTGGGGAATGAAAAAGAGGAACTACTGAAAAATAAAAGCAAGAAAGTCGTCGAACTTTTGCTGTCAGAAACTGGACTTAATTACGGAAACCTGCCAAAAGCGTTGCTGACATTCCATAAATACAAAGACGACAGCGTTACAAAAGCGATCGATGAACATTTAGTTGAAGGAGCTTTGTACTGCGCTGGTTCCAACGACAAAGTTGCAATACATTTCACGGTTTCAGAAGAGCACATGTCTCTGATCAAATCCCACCTGGAGAAGATACTACCGATATTCGAAAAGAAAT
Organism: Mangrovibacterium diazotrophicum; assembly: GCF_003610535.1. Taxonomy (NCBI): domain Bacteria; kingdom Pseudomonadati; phylum Bacteroidota; class Bacteroidia; order Marinilabiliales; family Prolixibacteraceae; genus Mangrovibacterium; species Mangrovibacterium diazotrophicum. Next base: position 512,680 of record NZ_RAPN01000001.1, read on the forward strand.
TTGACAAACAGTATATCATTACTTTTTCCGTTCAGGACAAAGCGACCGATACCGTAGCTGTTGATTTGGACAATCAACCGATTCGGAAAGAGAACGGAGAATTGTTGTTTCGTCCGGGAGGACACGGAGCTTTACTGAAAAATTTGGACGCAATTGATGCCGATATTATTTTCATCAAGAATATCGACAATGTTGCCGCACAATGGCTGATTCAGGATACAATCGACTACAAAAAAGCACTCGGAGGCGTGTTGCTCGAAACACAAAATAAGATATTCGATTACTGCCAAAAACTACAGAATTCGGACTCGATCGATGCAAAGTTAGAGGAAGAGATTTTGGAGTTTCTGGGTATGAAATTGGGGTACAAAGCTCCCAATTCATACAACGAACTAGCCGAGCCGCAAAAGGTAGCTTTCCTTTTCAACAAATTGAACCGGCCAATGCGCATTTGCGGCGTGGTGCAAAGCAGCAACACCGGCGGCGGTCCGTTTTGGGTGAAGCATCCGGATGGTGCATTGAGTTTGCAACTGGTAGAAACCGCCCAGGTAAACCTGCAAACCCCCGCACAAACAACGATTTTGAAATCGTCGGAATATGCCAACATTACCGACTTGGTATGCGGAGTTCGGGATTTTGAAGGAAATAAATTTGATTTGATGAAATTCAGGGATCCGGATACCGGGTTCATTGCTGAAAAGTCGCAGGGCGGAAAAGTACTTAAAGCAATGGAACTACCTGGTCTGTGGAACGGTGCCATGAGTGATTGGAACACCGCTTTTGTTGAAGTTCCGATGACGACATTCAACCCGGTTAAAACAGTCCTTGATTTGCTCAACAAAGAACACCAAGGAGCGCTATAAGATGAAAAATTACTGAGGGCTTCACTCCAAGTGAAACCCTCAGTAATAATCTTATTTATCTAATTTACAGAAGCGAACAAATCGAATTCAGTTGCGTCGTTAATGGTAACTTCGACCATATCGCCAACTTTAATACCATCCGCTTTGTCAATCAGCACTTCACAATCCACTTCGGGCGAATCGTATTCCGTGCGAGCCACAAAATACTCCTCTTCTTCCCGATCAACCAAAACACGCAGCTTTTTACCAATCTGCTGCTGGCTGAAACGAGCCGAAATATCCTGTTGCATTTGCATCAACTCGTCTGCGCGAGCTTCTTTCACTTCTTGCGGGATATCGTCCTTATACATTTTGTAAGCATAAGTATCATCTTCGCTCGAGTAGGCAAAAACTCCCATCCGTTCAAACGGATATTCCTGGATGAATGCTTTCAACTCTTCAAAATCTTCCTCAGTCTCACCAGGGTGACCAACAAGGAAAGTCGTACGAAGAGCAATACCCGGAACTTCTTCACGAATCTTCTGAATCAATTGAATTGTTTCGTCTTTCGTGATTTTCCGGCGCATGGTACCCAACATACGATCAGTAATATGTTGAAGCGGAATGTCGAGGTAGTTTGCCACATTTTTACGTTCGCGCATCACTGTCAAAACATCCATCGGGAATTTCGACGGGTAAGCGTAATGCAAGCGAATCCATTCCAAACCTTCGATATCAGCCAAACGATTGATCAATTCAGCCAATTTGCTTTCGCCGTAACGGTCAATTCCGTAGTAAGACAAATCCTGGGCAATCACCAGCAACTCTTTCACACCGTCTTGGGCTAAACGGGTAGCTTCTTCAATCAAGCTCTCCATATCGCGCGATTTGTGGTTGCCCGTAAATTGCGGGATTGCACAAAACGAACAATGGCGGTTACATCCTTCACTGATTTTCAGGTAGGCGAAATGGCCCAGCGTGGTTTTCACCCGGTGATACATTTTTTGCTCGTAGAACGTCGCGTTTAAGTCTTTCACGACCTCTTTGAAATCAAACTTCCCGTAGAATTTATCAACCTCCGGAATCTCTTTGGTCAGATCTTCCTTGTAGCGAGCCGACAAACAGCCCATCACCAACAGTTTATCCAACTTGCCGGACTTGCGGGCATCAGCAAAATTCAGGATCGTATTGACCGATTCTTCTTTGGCATCGGCAATAAAACCACAGGTATTTAGAATTACAATATTTGCATCGTCGTCTTCCGAATCATGCACCACTTTAAAGCCGTTCAGGTCCAACTGATTCAGCAACATTTCCGAATCGACCAGGTTCTTCGAACAGCCCAGCGTCATGATATTAACTTTACCTCTCTTCATATTTTAATGTCAATTTTCGTCCTCTACAACAATCAAATACAGCTACGGTTTGTAAGCTGAAAAACATTTCAGTATTTCGCACAGACGCTCAGCCTGTACAACGTTTAGTTTACGAGGTGATTTTCGGTTGGTTGATTTGGGTATTTTAGGAGAAAAGCGAGTCTACAAATTCGCCGCGACGGAAAATCTGTAAATCTTCCATCTTTTCGCCAATACCGATGTATTTCACCGGAATTTTAAATTGATCGCTGATACCGATCACAACACCGCCTTTCGCGGTTCCGTCGAGTTTGGTCAGCGCCAGGGCAGTCACTTCGGTTGCTTTGGTGAATTGTTTGGCTTGCTCAAAAGCATTTTGGCCGGTCGATCCGTCCAGTACCAGCAACACTTCGTTTGGTGCACCCGGAACAATCTTCTCCATCACTTTCTTGATCTTCGAAAGCTCGTTCATCAGGTTAATCTTGTTGTGCAAACGGCCAGCCGTGTCGATAATTACAACATCAGCGCCGGAAGCTTTGGCCGATTTCAAGGTATCGAAAGCAACAGAAGCCGGATCCGAGCCCATATCCTGGCGAACGATCGGCACGTCCACTCGTTTTGCCCAAACTTCAAGCTGGTCGATTGCCGCGGCACGGAAGGTATCGGCTGCACCCAAAACAACTTTCTTACCAGCTTGCTTAAAATTATAAGCCAGCTTGCCGATTGTTGTGGTTTTACCAACGCCGTTCACGCCTACAACCATAATAACATAGGGGTCTTCGCCGGCAGGAAGCTCAAAATCGTCCACGTCGCCCGAGTTGTTTTCTTCGAGCAGAGCAGCGATTTCTTCTTTCAGAATTCGGTTCAGTTCTTCAACGCCGAGGTACTTGTCTCGTTCGACACGTTCCTCAATCCGTCGGATTATTTTCAGGGTTGTATCGACACCTACATCCGAAGTAATCAGCACTTCTTCAAGGTTATCGAGTACCTCGTCATCGACCTTCGATTTACCGGCAACGGCGCGGCTTAGCTTCTGGAAAACATTTTCTTTGGTTTTCGCCAAACCTTGATCAAGACTCTCTTTTTTAGCTTTGGAAAATAATCCGAAAAGACCCATATAACTTGAAATTTTGAGTGCGCCAATTTACAAAATTATGCCGAATAACAGCTATTGTTTTAGCAGATTAGCTAAGTTTTCGAAACTAAAATCGTTCAACGGTTGCGTAACTGCCGAATTTCCTCTTTCATCTCCGACAGAATATCCGACAGGCGGCTCACTTCTAAATGATTGGGCTGTGGTAAGTTGAAACTTAAAACACCCTCAGCTTTCCAGATTTCAAGCACATCCTCTGCGTCAACAGCATAAGGCTCATATTCAGGATTATCTGATTTCAGTAAAAAACGGCTATCACCCTGACGATAAACCCGCTTGTAAACCAAACCTGCATCTTTCGTAATCAACACATAGGTTTGGCCGTCTCTCAAATCATCCAACGATTCAACAAACTGGCAAAACATATAAGCTCCAGGCTGCACCGGCAACATACTGTCGCCTTTTAGCTGGAAGACACGATACGTTTTTCCCGGCGATAATTCGGGAACCGGCATATTGAATGCGGGCAACTGCCCGATGTATTCCGGATCAGCAAAACCATTCAAATAACCGGCGGAAGCCTTGACCGGAACAATCGGAATCAACTCTTCATTTTCTGCATTAACGACAATCGGCAGAATCTTCAAACCTCCGATTGACGGCACATTCGCATATTTTTCCTTACTTAAATCATTCCGAATAAGTTGATCTAAACTCAAATCAAAATTCAATGCAATTTGAACAAGCGTGGCGATTTTTGGCGTTGCCCTTCCCTCTTCATACGCACCAATATGTGAGCGTTTCAACCCTAATTTATCGGCTAAATCCTGCTGCGTCAATCGTGATTGCTGACGCAAATATTTCAAGTTATCGGACAAAAAATTCATTCGCTAATATTTTTAGTCATCACTTTAAAATTAACTAATACTTTTAGCTAAAACTAATTTTATTAGTATTTTTGAACAGTCGACTATGCAACAAGACGCTAAATATAGGCTATCATGAAAGAAAATGTACTCGAAAAACTAAAAATATTAGCAGATGCCGCCAAATATGACGTTTCGTGTGCATCGAGCGGCAATAACAGGAGTAACAAAGGTGGTATTGGAAACGCGGTGGCTTGTGGGATTTGCCATAGTTTTACTGATGACGGAAGGTGCGTCAGCCTTCTGAAAATGTTGATGACAAACCACTGCATTTACGATTGCGCTTATTGCATTAACCGACGAACGAACGACCGCCCGCGAGCAACGATGTCCGTTCAGGAGGTGGTTGACCTGACGATCAACTTTTACCGCAGAAATTACATCGAAGGACTTTTTCTGAGTTCTGGGATCATTAAAAACGCAGATTTCACCATGGAACGCCTGATGCTCGTAGCGCGAAAGCTGAGACAAGAAGAGCGCTATCATGGCTACATTCATTTGAAAGCCATTCCGGGATCAAGCCCAGAATTAATCAGACAGGCCGGGCTATTCGCCGATCGTCTGAGTGTAAATATTGAAATCCCGACAGAACAGCAGCTTCAACGTTTGGCACCAGAGAAAACATTTTCATCGGTAATTCAACCGATGGAACAGATTAAAACCGGGATACAGCTCTACAAGGAAGACCGGCGAAAGTATCGCTTCGTGGATCCTTTCACACCTGCCGGCCAAAGCACACAGCTGATCGTTGGTGCCACACCGGAAAGCGATCGTCAAATTCTGGCTTTAGCCTCGGGCCTGTACCAGCACCAAAGTCTAAAGCGTGTTTATTACTCGGGATATTTACCCGTGAACGACTATGACAAGCGTCTGCCTGCGCTGCAATCACCACCATTGGTTCGCGAAAATCGCCTTTACCAAAGCGACTGGCTGATGCGTTTTTACCATTTTCAAGCCGATGAAATATTGAGTTCTGATCAACCATTCCTGGATCTTGAGATTGACCCCAAGCTGGCTTACGCCATCCGAAATCTTCATCTATTCCCTGTGGATATCAATCGCGCCGACTATGAGATGATTCTTCGGGTTCCGGGCATTGGCGTGCAATCAGCCAAAATGATCGTGGATGCCCGTCGGTTCCGGAGGCTGAACAGTTATCACCTCAAACAAATCGGCGTAGTGATGAAACGAGCCCAATACTTCATTACCTGTAATGAACTCCCGGCCCGTCGGGGCGACTGGGATCCAGATGTTTTGCGAAGTCACATCATTCATGAAAGCACTACAAAACGATGCAAAGCAGGCGATACGCAGCTAAGTTTATTTCATTTTCAACCACCTAAAAAGCAACCGGAATTGACTGTTCACTTCAAACAATAAAGCATGGCAATTATCAGATACGACGGCACATTCGCAGGTTTTCTTACAGTAGTTTTCGAGTGTTACGCACGAAAGCTAAACCCTGCCGATATTTGTAAAGAAACGGCCTTTCAGGAAAGCTTGTTTGGCGAAAGCATCCGTATCGAAACCGATGAAAAAAAAGCGCATCGTGTGTGGAAAGGCTTTCAGCAAAAGCTTCACCCTCGCAACAGGGAACTGCCTTTTCGAACTTTTTTATCAGAAGAGAAAGGGATAGAAATGCGCCTGTATCGTTTTATGCGTCGGACCTTTGACTCCAATAAGCGCATCGATACCGATTTTGCAGATTCAGATGTGCTGGCGTTAAAAAAAATTGAGCGACAGGTGATGCGCGAATCTATGCGAATACTGGAGTTTCTGCGCTTTCAGCAAACAATCGACAACATTTACTTCGCTGCCGTCGAGCCCCAGTACGACGTTCTTCCCTTCACCATCGATCATTTTCGAAAGCGTTTTGCTGATCAACAATGGATCATCTATGATTTGAAACGAGACTATGGATTCTTCTACGACCTTCAAGAAGTGCAGGAAATCAACCTGAACGAAAAATCATTCTCGACACACGATGGGAAACTTGCTGAAAACATTGTGATGGAAGACGAATTGCTTTACCAAACTTTGTGGAAAAATTACTTCAATCACGTCAATATAGAAGAGCGGAAGAATGCGAAACTTCAACGGCAACACATGCCTCGGAGATACTGGAAATTTCTTCCAGAGAAAAATCAGGCATAAAAAAAGCTCCCACAAATGTGAGAGCTTTCTTTTACACAAAGTATATCTTACTTTTTGAAATAATCTTTAACCATTTCGTTAGGAACTACACCTTCTTGAAATGTATATGAACCGGTTTTATCTGATTTCACCATTTTGATTACTTTCGCATAACCTTTACCGGCACCTTTTTGCAATGATGCTACTGCTTTCTTTGCCATATCTCAAATTATTTAATTTCGCGGTGTACAGTTACTTTTTTCAAGTTCGGGTTGTATTTTTTCAACTCCAAACGTTCTGATGTGTTCTTGCGGTTTTTTGTAGTAATGTACCGTGAAGTTCCGGGAACGTTCGTTTCCTTTTGTTCGGTACATTCCATAATAACCTGAACTCTATTTCCTTTTTTAGCCATTTCTTTCGGTTTTAAACAGTTTTAATCAAACCTTGTTCTTTGGCACCTTTTAATGCCGCACTTAATCCATTTTTGTTAATGGTACGCAATCCGGCAGCCGATACAGTCAATGTAATCCAACGATCTTCTTCTGGAAGATAGAATTTTTTATTGAACAGGTTCGGACTAAACCGACGTTTAGTCTTTTTATTCGAGTGAGAAACATTATTTCCCACCATTGCTTTTTTTCCGGTTATTTGACAAATTCTTGACATTGTCTTTATTTTTTACAGTATCACACACGTTTTTCAAACAGTTCGCAAAATAAGTGCTTTTTCCTGAAATAATCAAATCGTAAAGAAAGTTTTTTCGACTTTTTTCAACAACTAAATGTTTAAAAATCAAAAAGTTTTTCAATTCTTTCAATTTCAACCCCAAATAAACGTATAAAATCAAGACAAATCAAATCAAATAAGGAACATATGTTCTATTTTCATATTTCCTAAAAACACTTGAATTTATTCAAAAAGAATCAGTTATTTGTATAACCGAAGGTAAATTCCTCGTATAAACCGATAAAATCATTACAACTATGGAAGAACAAGTAAATCAAATGCCGCGCATAGGCGACATGGCTCCCGATTTTCAGGCAGATACCACCTACGGTCCTTTGAAATTTTCAGAATACAACAACGGTAGCTGGGTTATTTTGTTTTCACACCCGGCAGATTTTACACCTGTTTGCACTACCGAGATGAGTGGTTTCGCCCTGCGAAGCGACGAATTTAAAGCTTTAAACACGAAGCTGATTGGTCTCAGCATCGATAGTATTCATGCTCACGTAGCTTGGGTAAACAATGTGAAAAAGAATTCCGGCGTACTTTTTAATTTCCCGATCATTGCCGATATCGACATGAAGGTTTCCAAATTGTACGGAATGCTTCAGCCCAACGAAAGCCAAACTGCCGCGGTACGGGCGGTGTTCATTATTGATCCGACAGGCAAAGTGCGCCTGATGATGTATTATCCATTGAACGTTGGTCGTAATATGGACGAAATTGTTCGGGCACTTAAAGCGTTGCAAACATCAGACAAGCATGGAGTAGCACTACCACTGAACTGGGTTCCGGGCGAAAAAGTGATCGTTCCACCTCCCAAAACAGTTGACGCCATGATTGAGCGCGAAAAATCTGATTACGAAATGATGGATTTCTATCTGGCTAAAAAAGATTTGTAACATATAATTCTTAATGATTCTAAAAGGAGACAGTTTTCACTCGTCTCCTTTTTCATATTTATCAGAAACGAATTATCTTCGGAGTAGTAATACACAACGCATGAATACAGAGCAACAGCGCTTCTACCCCACCTTTCTCGGTGCGGCACATTTGGTGATTCTCTACATTTTTATCCAAACCATTGTGGATTTTCCGCTGGCCATTTGGGATTATTACCACGGAACAGAATATTTGTACAACCCGGCAAAGAAAATTATACTTGGCGTAGGCTCAATCGTATTCATCCTTTATTTCGGGTACCGAAAGGCGAAAACGTCAATCGACAAGCTTTTCCCAGTGAAATTATTCAACCCGCTTATTCTGCTCCCCGTCACACTCTTTTTAATGAGCGCCCAAATATTTTTAACGGAAGTTAATCTGTGGGTGGACAGCTGGCTGCCTGCTCCACCTTGGTTTTGGGAACTTTTCGACAAAATATTCGATAATGATCTGGGCATTTGGGGAGCTTTCCTGAAAGTCGTGATCATTGCGCCGATAATTGAAGAATTGATTTTCAGGGGAATTATCATGCACGGGTTCATGCGTAACTACCCGCAACTGATTGCAATCTTCTTCTCGGGCTTATTGTTTGCTCTCTTCCACCTGAATCCCTGGCAGTTTCCCGCTACTTTTATGCTGGGATGCCTGCTGGGATGGATCATGATCATTACCCGGAATATTTTCGCCTGCATCCTGGGACACGCCATTAACAACCTGCTCGTACTGCTCAGCATCGAGTATAATCGTGAAATATCTGAATTCTCTTTCTTTCTACTAAAACGAAACGAGCAACTGCACATCAGTTACCTCGTTGCTGCACTCAGCTTGGTGCTAATCGGACTTTTTGCCGCATTTAAACGCAAGAAAGTCGTAGCATGATGGATTACCTCCTCATTATTCTCGGAGCCTGTTGCATTTTGATCGGGATCGCGGGTTCAGTATTGCCTGTTTTGCCAGGCCCTCCAATTAGCTACCTGGGGTTACTTTTGATGCACTTTACCGATAAATACCAGTTCAGCACAAAATTTCTGATTATCTGGGCTGCCATTTCTGTAGCTACAGTTCTGCTTGATCAGCTAATTCCGGTATGGGGTACAAAGAAATTCGGAGGCAGCAAACAGGGAGTTTGGGGCAGCGTGATCGGATTGCTGATCGGAATGATCTTTCTGGGACCTCCGGGGATTATTATCGGTCCGTTTTTGGGTGCTGTCGCTGGTGAATTGATTGCAGGAAAGCGCTCTTCTCAAGCATTAAGAGCGGGAACTGGTGCATTGCTGGGTTTTCTCGCTGGCACCATTCTCAAACTTGTGGTCTCAGGAATGATGTGTTGGTACTTTATGGCAAAACTGATTTATTGAGTTTGGCACGACGAATAAACAATTGGTCGAAATTTCCGGGGAATTTGGCGATTTTTTGATCTCTTTCCCTAATAAATTGTTTACACTTGACAAGCATTTAAACAAGACGTAGAAAACAAAACCAAGAATGAAAACATCGCATCGAATTTTATCCGGGCTTTTAATTATTGTATTTTCCACATTATTCACATTATCGGCATCAGCCTGGGGCAGTACCGGACACCGGGCAATCGCTCAAATTGCCTGGCAACAGCTAAGCGACAAGAACAAATCAAAAATTGAAGCCATATTGGGCGACAGCTATTTGCCCCTGTTTGCAACCTGGGCCGATGACATTCGTTCGGAGAAAGATTATCCGCTCGGCACCATCCCTCACTATGTGAATATGCCACTTGGCCAGAACTATGAAGATTCGCAAAAAAACGAAAAAGGTGATTTAGTCACCATCCTGAACGGGATGTTGGATCAGTTTCATAATCCAAAGTCGACAACTGAAGAAAAGGCTGTTGCTTTAAAAATTATTATTCACCTCATTGGAGATCTGCACCAACCGATGCACATTGGGCTGGCAGAAGATCTAGGTGGCAATACAATAAGTGTTAAATGGTTTAACGAAGATTCTAACCTGCACAAAGTTTGGGACGAAGATATTATCGATAACAGTCGGTTGAGTTATACAGAACTGGCTCGATTTGCCGGCCAACCGTCAGAAAAAGAACTTCAACAACTTGAAAAGGGCGGTTTGATCGCCTGGGTTGATGAAACCCACCAGATCACTCAAACAATCTACGACAACCTTGGTAACAAACATTTCAGTTACGAATATTACTACATGTTTAGCCCAGTCGTTTTGAAACAAATCCAAAAAGCGGGGTACAGATTGGGCTATGTGCTAAACAAGATTCTGGACGGAAAACAGATCTAGCGCGATTGGATTAAGCTATAATAATTATTACTTTTAGCCGTTTGTGCTCCGAAAGCTATTCGGAACAGACCGAATTAGTCTGGAATGATAATTAAACCGGCAAAAAGAGTTTGATCCAATCAGAATCAATTGCCTCTTAATCCAAAATTCATGAAGAAACTGGCATTTACTGCTGTTATTGCGCTATTATTTTTCGCTTCGTGCAAAGATAAACCTAAAAAATTACAGGTTGAAAAGGTTGTACCCAAAGTCGAGGAAGTAAAAAAAGATACGATTCAAAAGCAAGTGTTGGCACCACAACCAATCGAAAAGCCAGCGGACAAATACTTTCTGATCTCCGGAAGTTTTTTGAAAGAAGAACAAGCTGAAACTTATAAGTCAGAGCTTGAAACCCAAGGGTACCCGGCACAAGTTGTACAACGCTCGTGGGGGCCGAACAGCGAATACTTTCGGGTGGCTATGTACGGATACCACGAGAAAGGAGACGCTTACGCAGATCTAAGCAAGGCACAACAAGAAGGTAAAGTCGTTTGGTTGCTCGTCAAATAAGCAAAACAATCCATCAAATACACAAAGAGGCCCCGTTTGGCCTCTTTTTTTGTTCTAAATCGTCACTTTTAGTCACTGTCAAGCAAATTTCCTTGTTTTATGGCATAATAACTGCTGTTTTAGAATATCCCCGATTAATCTTTTTCGGCTCGAAAATGTTATAACTTAAAAAAGTTAAAAGATATGGAACTAAATACAGAAAGACTGATGCGCGGAATATTCGAGGAATTTAATAAGATGGATGCCTTTCGTACCCGTTTCAAAAACGACTTTTTTGAAACATTCCGGTTGGCCGTCGCAAAATTATATCCTGTTTCCGAAACCGACGATTTGGTTGAATACCTTGATATAATGGCAGAGGAAGCTCTGAGAGTTGCCAGTGATGTGATTGAGAAGGACCGCACTTATCCGGAGTATCGTCAGGTAATGGAGTTGAAGACATTCAATTCACTTTTGGAAAAACAAAACATTTCTGAATATCAAACGAAGGAAATCGAGTTTGTCAAGCATGAATTGAATAACCTTCTGTTGAAACACTACCCGGCGATTTTTGAATTTTCATCCTTCGGATATCGGTTGCTGGATCGTAATGTACAGTTCTTCGCACGCCAGTTTACAAAAGCGCTGCGCGAAGCCGCGGAGAAAGCAGTATAGCTACTAAGGCAATAGGATACGAACGGATGAAAGGGAAGATCAATCATCTTCCCTGCGTGACTGCGATGTGTTTTATTGTCCGATAATCATCTCTTTGAGGGACCATAGTATAAACAAAACATCCTTTTGCGTCACTTCATCAATTTTGTGATTGACCAAGGTGATCATCACATCGTCTACAACATGGGTGTATTCATCGCGACTGATGTTCATCCCTTTGTGGGCATTAACCATATCCTTGCCCGAATACTTGGCCGGTCCACCACTTCCCTCACTGAAAAACTCGACGGAATGCTGTTTCACCAATGCCAGCTTTTCGGGGGTATCCAAATACGGTACAAAACGCGCACTAACATGGGGATTCTTCATGTGGGCATCTACGGCATCATCAACAATTGCAATAATTCCTTCAGTGCCACCTAATCGTTCAAACAAACTCTGACTCATCTGACTTTCTATTTAGGGTTAATACTAATATTCACCTAATTCCGGCAGATCGTCGATTAATGATTTTTATTTTTTACAGACTACTAATTCAAGCAAAGTTACAGCGTTAGATCCTGCAACAACTAGCAATTTTAAACCAAATACTAATACGTTTCGGTCGTTTACAAACTAGACCAAAGCCTGTTGCAAATACTCCGATGGTAAAATACCGTACTTCCGCAAAAAGCATTTCGAGAAATAAGAAGGGCTGTTAAATCCTGTTTCGTAAGCTATTTCCGCAATGTTTCCACTTTGGCGCCTGATGCGTTTTGCAGCTTTCCGCAAGCGATAGTTTTTGATGAAATTATTGGGTGTCTCGCCAACCAGCGAAACCATTTTACGATAAAACTGAGATTTACTATATCCAAGGTTCTTTCCCAAATCTTCTACTTTCAAATAAGGATTTTGCCAGGTCTCAGCAATATAATCCATCAGTGGATAAAGAAATTTCTGGTCCGTTGGGCTGAGCGACACAAAGAGCTCGTGTTCCAAATAAGCATCCGGATTTTCTTCTTCATACAGGCTTTTCACATCTGCGGAAACCACGATATTGTTTTCGGAGATATCGTGGAGCATTCGTGCTTCTTTTTCAGCCTCTTCAAACAATTCCCGGTTACCGGAAACCGGCACTCCCGCGCTGATGCCTGTCTTCAATCTGATCGGAGCACAATTGGCCTTTTTCCCCCATTCCACAATTCCGGAATACAGCTCTAAGGCACACAAAATAGTCTGGGTAACCGACTGGAATGAAACCAGGTAAGAGGTTCGGAAAGTCTTTACGACCCGCCCGCCGAACTTCTGAAAAATCGGTATCAGTAAATTCATACAGGCCGGAATATTGACATCTTCTCCTGTTTTCTCCGCATGTAGAGAAGCCCAATCATCAAACCCCACCATCATCAGAGTTCGAAGTGCCGACTCGCTAATGACATTCAGTGGCCCTTCGCCTATTTGTTTGGGGTCGCTTATACGTCCCAAAAACGACTCAACCACAAGCGGGTCTACTTCAATAATCTCATTCGGAACTTCGCCATGTGCAGAACCATGCATCTGCTCAATAGCCTCCTTATTCGGGGCCTCAATCAGGCAAAAAGCTGTTTTCCGGCGATCGTCGAACCAATAAGTCAATCCCCGGCATTGAAAGTTATGCTGAATCTTCAGATCCTGTTGGTGAAGCTGGGCAACAATCTCAGCGGTTACCTTTTCCGAAACATCGTGTCGATCCATGTAGATAGGCATAGTCTTCGTTTTTAGTCGTTAGTTAAGCCATCTGCCGCGAAACAATCAGACAGACGGTATAACCATATACCGCTTTCAATTAAAATTGGTTATCATTCGGATGGAAATCTCCGTTGACAAGAAATTTCGGAAACAGGCGAATAGGATATTTTTTTGTCTACGGGCGGAGATAGATGAATTGAAAAATAAATCCGTAAATTCAGTAGAAGACTTTATTAGAGCTCAATCTAGAGAGATCCTCTCAAAATCAGCTTTGGAGGAAGCGTTTCGAAAAGTTTTTCCTTTGATTCGACAAAGTGTGCCGCTTTTTTACCCATTTCCGCAAAATCCACTGAAATAACTGTGATACCGTCGCCAACAAGTTCCTTCAGCGGACTATCGTTGTATGCAATCATTCCAATATCTTTCCCGAGTATCAGCTGTTGTTTCTTGGCACTTTTAACAATGTAAACCAAATCTTCTTCCTTAATTACAAAATAAGCTTCGCCTGATTGAACCGACTGTTCCGTTAACTTCTCTATTACATTGCAAACAATATCATTATCATTACAAAATGAAATAAATGAATTTACAAATTCAGACGGATGCGGCGTTGTTTTGGGAAATACCAGGTTGAATTTACGATAGCAAGTCAAACGATCTTTAACCTGCTCCAAACAGTTGACAGCGCCATTTGCGAAGTCCTGATTCAAATAGGCAATATCCGGGTTGTCGGGTGTTCCCATATCCAGAATCAGCAGTTTGTTGGGATCAATTTTGCGAACCACCTTCTCCATCCGATGATGTTTGATATTCATCACCACATACATACTGTAGCGCCCCAAGCTGTTTTGAATCAGCTGTTCAAACACATCCGGATTGTAATGATGGAAAAGTAAATCGACCACATAGTTATCCGGTAAATTAGCCCTGAAACTACCGTAAAGCTGTTCTTTAAACGCGCTGAAGTCGTCCAGCAACATCATCACTTTAAACGAGGCAGAATTTACAAAATAGCCCTTCGTCGGCGTTGATGAGATGATGCTGCGCTGCTTTAAAATCCGGTAGGCTTTGAAGATGGTGTCGCGGGATAAGCCGCTGGATTTGCTCAATTGATTGACCGAGGGCAGAAAATCACCTTCTCTAAGCACACCGTTGCTAATAGCCTCGTTTACGGCATGCAGCAGCTGCTGTATTTTAGTTTGTGCAGATCCCTCGTCTATGGAAAACTGAAAGCCCATAAGCTTAATTTAGTGAACGAAAAAGCCTGAACTGCCACTGCAATTCAGGCCTATAAACCCAACAACTTATCTGAATATAGTAGAAAAACGTTACTATCCAAGAGCGGATACTAACAGAAGTTTTCATAAAGCCACATTGCGTGGCCTTTATATTCAACTCAAAAATAGTATTTCTGCCCGAATAACCAGCAATATAAAACAAAGCTTTTGTCAAAAAACACCCTCCTTTCATTTGGTTATCCTTACAGAATTATTCTTTAGTCAGCATAATAGTGAATCGTAAATGTGCGATACCCATAGATCCCGATAATAACGAAACAAAACAATGGGATTGCAAACGACACATTTACCGCGGGCAGACTGAAAAGGCTTCCCTGATCGATAACCCAGGCCTGAATTTTGGGTAGGAAAGTACCACCAACAATCGACATGATCAGTCCGGCAGCACCGAACTTGGCATCCTCACCCATTCCGCGAAGCGCAATGCCGTAGATTGTTGGGAACATGAGCGACATACAGGCAGAAATTCCAACAAGACAGTATAGCCCCCAAATGTCCTGGAATAAGATCGTACCGGCCGACAAAAAGATTGCTCCAACCGAAAGGATCATCAGCAATCGTCCGGGGCGGATATATTTTAGCAGGAAGGTGCAAATGAACCGCGAAACCAGAAAGCTTCCCATGGCGAAAATATTGTACAACTGTGCTTTCTGAGCCGCATCCCCCGCCGTTAGACCGAACTGTTCCATGAAAATACGTTGCCCATATTGGACGATAAACGTCCAGCACATAATTTGCGCCCCAACGTAGAACAACTGCGCCACCACGCCTTCGTAGTAACGGGGAACTTTCATGAGGTTTTTCAGTGCACCGAAAAAATTCAAATCGTGCGAAGACTCTTCGTTCTTTGGCATCTTCGCAAAAAGAATAATCAGAAATACAGCGATAATCACCCCGCCAATGGCAATATAGGGCGAACTCAAAATATCCAGATCATGGACTTTTAGCTGGTTGAACTCTTCCGGCGACAACAGTGCTCTCTCATCAGCTCCACGCGGATCAAGACGAGCCTGAATAAATGTTTTAGCAATGAACATCCCTGTCAACGAACCCATCGGGTTAAAAGCCTGCGCCAGGTTCAACCGACGGGTTGCGGTACTGTCGGGCCCCATAAACAAGATGTAAGGGTTGGCACTCGTTTCCAAAAACGAAAGCCCGCAAGTCATTACGAAATAGGCGATCAGAAACGGGTAATACATCCCGATAGAGTTAGCCGGGATAAACAACAATGCTCCGGTAGCGTAGAGGCCTAAGCCCATTAAAATCCCGGATTTATATGAATATTTTCGAATGTAGAAGGCAGCAGGAAAGGCCATTGCGCCGTATCCTCCATAGAAAACGACCTGCACCCAGGTACCGCCACCGACCCCCATGTTAAAAATACGGGAAAAAGCTTCGACCATCGGGTTGGTAATATCATTGGCGAAGCCCCACAATGCAAAACAACTGGTAATTAGTATAAACGGAACTATGTATTCCGTTGGAACTACTTTTTCTTTGGTTTTCACGCTTGGTTTGTTTAGTTATTGTTTGAGTAATTTTTTAGTTGAATGAATCTTCTAATTTCAGCAAGGTCACGCCGAGAACATTTTCCGCAATGGCATTCAAGTCTTGCAAACTACCTTCAAAATGATAAGTCCGCTGGATATGAATATGACTTTGACCGGATTCAAGCTGAAGCGCTTCCGATGATGACTCCAACTCGTAAAATGGTCCAAGTTGTGCACCATTCGCAAGCGGTCCGTCATTGTAAACATTAATCAAATCTCCTTTAAACGGTTCTTTCTGGACTTCATCCCAGGCAG
This sequence comes from Mangrovibacterium diazotrophicum, assembly GCF_003610535.1. Classification (NCBI taxonomy): domain Bacteria; kingdom Pseudomonadati; phylum Bacteroidota; class Bacteroidia; order Marinilabiliales; family Prolixibacteraceae; genus Mangrovibacterium; species Mangrovibacterium diazotrophicum. The sequence goes on from NZ_RAPN01000001.1 coordinate 528,993, forward strand.
AATTGACATAGTCCGTCGCATACGGATTGATAGTTGTCTCCAGAATTGTCAACCGCTGATTTGCCAAATCATAGCTTCCTAAAAAACGCTTAGCTCGAACGGGAGGGATTCCCAACTTACTTCGGTACTGACCATCCGCTTTCAACAAAACATGGTCCGCTTTAATTTTGATCCGATCTTCCGGGATCTCTCCAAAGTAATCCGCTTTCAGAATTGGTCCTTCCTCTTCAGCATTAAACGGGACAATAATGATGACGTCCGGCGACGGATTATACATGGAAAGCATCCAAATGGAAGGCAAACCTCCCGCCTTGATCCATGTGTTCGCTCCAATGTTTTTTAGCTGATTTAACGACTCGTAAGCCACTGATTTGACAGACGGGCCGGGTTGACAATTCAAACTGAAAACAATCTCATCGGACAGGATGATCCCCACCCGACGGGTGACCTCCATCTCGAACTCGGTTCCGGAATAGTTTTTCAATTTAAATACTTGATTAACCGTGACCATTTCCGGCATCACTTCCTTCACCTCCCAGGGCATTACATCAATAACTGAAGGAACCTTCCAATTATTGATTTCCATGGTCTTTCCCTTTTCGAAATAAAAGGAGAACTGACCACCCTCGGGACCAAACCAGAAGCGCTCTTCGCCGCCATAAGCATTGAATTGTTCGGAACGTTTTTCCGCTTCAAACAGTTCGTGGTTTACCCATCCGAATGAATAGCCCTGCTTGCCCGACGTTGTGCTCGTCATGACCCGTCCCTGCAAATCGGGCGCCACTAAAACACGGGACTCTCCGCCAACCAGCTCCACGGCTGTTTGGTATTTTTGAAGACATTCCAGGTCGTATCCGTATTGTCCTTTCTTAAATGACATGTATTTGATTTACTTTCAGCGTTAAAAAGGTGGTGGTTTCAACCGAGAAGCGGCTGAAACCACCGAAATTTCTGCTAAAGATAAAATTCCTATCTAAAATCAGGCAAACATCGGCCCGTAAGTTTCGCAAGCTTTATAGTCCGCAGCCTCTTTATCCATGCCGAAAGATGCCCAGGCACTCGGTCTGAAAATAGATCCTTCCCCGACGTTGTGCATACAAACCGGAATTCGAAGAATGGAAGCTAAAGTGATTAAATCGGCTCCAATATGTCCGAATGAAATGGCTCCATGGTTCGCTCCCCAATTGGCCATTACGCTGTAAACATCTTTAAAAGCTCCGTTCCCGGTTAAACGAGGCACGAACCAGGTTGTTGGCCATGTTGGGTTGGTACGTTCGTCCAAAATGCTGTGAACGTCATCCGGTAGCTCAACGGTCCAGCCCTCCGCTATTTGAATCACAGGCCCCAAGCCCTTTACCCAATTCACACGCGACATGGTAACCGGCATCTGCCCGGCTGTTTTAAATTGTGATGAATAGCCACCGCCCCTAAAATACCCCAGGTCAGCCGGACTCCAGACTGTATTCTCAAGACAGGCTGAAACATCTGCCTCCGTAATTTCCCAATAAGGTTTCATCACCGAATTTCCATCAGCATCTTTCTGTTGTGCTGTTGCATCCAGCGTTGTTGAGCCGGAATTGATTAGGTGGATAATGCCGTCTTTTGCCAAGCCGGTTAGCTCTTTACCTGTAACACGTTTCACGGATTCAGGGCTCCAGAACGTGCGAACATCCGAGAAAATCTGAGCTGTATTGGTTAACAAGTGGCCAAACAGCATTGGTACGGCATTTAAGCTGTCATTTTCTGTGGCAAACACAAACGCCTCACGGATGCCATTCCAATCGAATGAGGAGTTTAAAATCGCTTCTGTGAAGTCCGCGTTTGGATAGTAATCGGTCCATTGGCGTTGCCCCTGGAAACCTCCGGTAATCGCGTTATGACCTTTTGACTCCTCGCCAAATCCAAGTTCAGCCAATTTCGGATTACCAATCATCAGGTCGCGGCAGATCAACGTCATTTTTACGACAATCTCCCACTCCCAATCTTTTCGTTCACGATCCGTTTGTTTTGCAGCATCGTTGCGGTCTTCGCCTTCTTGGCAATTCGCTTTTACCCAGGCCAGCGCCTTCTCAAATTCTTCTTTATCGTAAATTTCCTGATCAATCCGTCGTTTGACTTCAACCGAATCAACAAATTCGGTGCGCATGCCCAAATAATCCTGGAAAAAATCGGGGTTAACCATTGAGCCGGCAATCCCCATCGATGTGTAGCCAATCGACAAATACGATTTCCCTTTCATTTGAGCGGCAGCCAGCGCTGCCTTCGCAAATCGCAGTATTTTTTCTTTTACATCATTGGGGATCGTTGTGTCTCCGGCATCCTGCACATCGCGGCCATAAATCCCGAATGCAGGCAGACCTTTCTGTGTGTAGCCAGCCAAGGCAGCTGCCAGGTAAACTGCCCCCGGACGTTCCGTTCCGTTAAATCCCCAAACAGCTTTTGAAATCAGCGGATCGGCATCCATCACCTCGGTTCCGTAACACCAGCAAGGAGTTACCGTCAACGAAACTTCAACCCCTTCGCGCTTGAATTTATCGGCGCAGTTTGCTGCATCTGCCACACCGCCAATCGTGGTGTCGGCAATAACACATTCTACCTTTTCTCCTGACGGAAAACGCAGGTTCTCTTCGATCAAAGCAGCAGCAGCTTTGGCCATATTCATGGTTTGTACTTCAAGGGATTCGCGGACGCCGCGTTCACGTCCATCAATGACAGGACGAATACCAACTTTAGGCAAACGTCCGATTAATCGGTTTGACATAGCAATATTGTGTTTTATTAGGTTATTGTATTGTGCTGTACTGTGCTGCAATTTATAATATTTTCTTTTAGCCTCATTTATGTTGATAAACATTTTTTATTAGTAGATTTGTAACTATCAGTCAGTTATACCAGCTGATTGTAACCTGAACTAACGACTCTAATGACCTGCCTTAACGCTCAATATTTCAACCTCTTAAAACTCTGATATGTTTCTATTAAAAATGAAGCTTCACTGGCAAATTCTGATCGCGTTGGTCATCGCCGTTCTATTTGGTTACTTCTTTGCTAACCAGGTTCAATACATCTCCTGGATGGGCGACATTTTCCTACGCTTACTGAAAATGATTATTATTCCGCTTATTTTCAGTTCTATTATCAGCGGTGTTACCAGCATGGGAAGCGGCAAAAATCTTGGTCGGTTGGGATTGAAGACACTCTCCTACTACTTGTTCACCTCGCTTTTTGCCATCCTGACTGGTTTGGTCATGGTGAATCTGATCCGCCCCGGAGTTGGTGTCGACTTAGGATTACATTCCAATGCTCCTCAATTTGAAGCGCACGAATCGAAAATTTCGGATATCTTCTTCCGGATGATTCCGGAGAACATCTTTCAATCGCTTTACAACGGCGACATTTTATCAATCATCTTCTTTGCCATCCTGTTTGGCTTCTTTATAAATGCATCGAAAACGAAATACCAGCAAACGCTGACCAACTTTTTCGATGCGGTATTCGATGTGATGATGCAGCTCACCATGTTCATTATTCGGTTTACACCGCTTGGTATTTTGGGCATTGTTGCCAAGGAAGTCGCCCGCAACGCCGAGCAACTTTCATCCATCGCAGGTAGCATGGCCATCTATATGCTCACCGTTATTCTGGCGCTATCGATTCACGCATTTATAACGCTGCCTGTGATTGTAAAACTGGTTGGCAAGGCACATCCCTACCGCCACTTAAAAAACATGCTATCCCCGCTCTTAACGGCATTTTCTACCTCGTCATCAAGTGCAACTCTACCACTGACAATTGAAGCCGTTGAGAAAGAAAGTGGCGTATCAAATAAAATCACAAGTTTTACTCTTCCTCTGGGTGCAACCATCAATATGGACGGCACCGCGCTTTACGAGTGCGTGGCAGCTATGTTTATCGCGCAGGTTTACGGAATTGAATTGGGCTTCGGCCAACAGATGCTGGTGGTTGTGACAGCTCTTTTAGCCTCAATCGGAGCTGCAGGAATTCCGATGGCCGGACTTGTGATGATTACGATAATTCTATCGGCCGTAAACTTGCCGCTGGAAGGTGTTGGGTTGATTTTGGCAGTCGATCGTATCCTGGATATGTACCGTACATCTGTAAATGTATGGAGCGACAGCTGTGGTGCGGTGATCATCGCCAAAAGTGAAGGCGAGAAAACGCTCGTGTAAGCATGATTAAATTGATTCGGCATGCGGCTGCCGACGTGAAAATAACCGAAGGTTGCCGGAAGTGTTGGAGGCGGTTGAAAACAATTGTGCCTTCAACTTCTCCTTCCTGCGTTCAGGCGCTTCCGATGTCATCCCGTGAGTAGATTTGTCCTAAGATTTTCAAAAAAAATTCCCAACTCCAATAGCGAAAGCTACTCAAAGTTGGGAATTTCATAGGGGCGTTTCAAAAATCTAATCTTCTTCTGAATAATATTCATTCAGTGTAATAATCTCCAACGAGTTACATACCGGGCAGGTTTTATCGGTTTCGACTAACCGGTTAAATTTAGCCTGGCAGTTGTTGCAGTAAAACCAGTTGTCGTCGAACTGGAAGTTACCACCACGAATAATCAGGTCCTTTCCTTCCACCATTGATTGAGCGACTTTGTTTCGAGCCGATTCGTAGATTCGTGTCAGGGTAGGACGCGATACATCCATGCAAACAGCTGCTTCTTCCTGCGTCATGTTCTCGTAGTCCAATAGCTTGATGGCTTCATACTCCTCGAAATAAAGAACAACCTGCTCCGACCTGTTCTTGGGGCCGTACACAGACAATCCTTTAATTGCGGGAGGAGCCAACAGTCGGCGGTCTCTTTTTTTCCGTGGCATTAAATCTGATTTATTTTATTCAACAAATAATGATCGGCTATAACAAGAGCAGCCATTGCTTCCACAATCGGAACGGCTCTTGGGAGAACACACGGATCATGTCGTCCTTTCGGATTGATGACCGTTTCGTTTTCTTCTTTATCGACGGTGTGCTGTTCTTTCAACAGCGTTGCGATGGGTTTAAAAGCAACATTGAAATAAATGTCTTCTCCGTTGCTGATACCTCCCTGAATACCTCCGGAATTGTTGGTTTTGGTACGAATACCGCTCTCTGTCTTGATAAAAATATCGTTGTGCTCCGATCCCGATAATTTGGTCCCTTCAAAGCCGGAACCATACTCGAAACCTTTCACGGCGTTAATTCCCAGCATGGCGTGACCTAAGTCGGCATGCAGTTTGTTAAAAACCGGCTCGCCGAAACCTGTCGGCACCCCTTGAATAACCGCTTGAATTACTCCGCCCACTGTGTCGCGATCTCTTCCTGCCTCTTCAATTCGGGCAATCATTTTCTCGGCAACTTCAGCGTCGGGACAACGAACGATGTTTGAATCAATCTGGCTCAGGTCTATATCCTTGTAACTTTTCTGAAGTTCGATTTCGCCAACACGCTTCACGAAAGCATCAATACGAATACCCTGCTTTTGCAGCAGAAGTTTGGCAATGGCACCAGCCACAACACGGGCAATTGTTTCGCGAGCCGATGAACGGCCGCCTCCACGATGATCGCGGCTACCATACTTCTGAATATACGTGTAATCGGCATGCGACGGACGGTAAACGTCTTTCAGGTTGTTATAATCGTTGGAATGCTGATCCTGATTCCAAACCATAAAACCGATTGGCGTACCTTGCGTTTTACCTTCAAAAATACCGGATAAAAATTCGACCCTGTCAGCTTCGTTCCTTTGAGTTGTAATTTTTGATTGGCCTGGTTTTCTTCGATTTAATTCATTCTGAATGAATTCCATATCAATTTCCAACCCGGCTGGGCAACCGTCGATAACACCGCCAATTCCGCGGCCATGTGATTCTCCAAAGGAAGTAAGTCTGAAGATTTGTCCGAAGCTATTCATTGTAAAATTTTGTAGCCTTGCCACCCAGTGAGTGGCAAGGTATGAGAGAATAAAAAAGTCTGTCAAGAAAGATTAGCAACCGCAACCGCAGCCACCACTTGCGCTTTCAGTAGAGCAAGATTCGTCATCGCAACCACAGCCACCGCTTCCGCAACTTGAGTCACTTCCGCAACCACAGCCGCTTCCGCAACCACCGTGAATTGTTGCTGCGATTTCTTCGTCGGTAGCTTCGCGTACTTCCAGAATATCGCCTGTAAAATGCAGGTCCTCACCAGCCAATGGGTGGTTAAAGTCCATTTTTACAGCTTCCTCTGTAATTTCCAAAACCAAACCATTCATGCGTTGGCCGCTTGTGCTCATCATTGGAACAGTGTTGCCAATTTTGATGATGTCATCATCGAACTTACCGTCCATGATGAAAATAGATTTAGGAAGATCAACAATTGCATTCTCATCAATCTCTCCGTAAGCATCTGCACAATTCAAATCTATTTCGAATGTTTTGCCTTGTTCCATACCTTCCAGTAAAGCTTCGAATTTAGGGAGCATAGTTCCGGCTCCGTATACAAAGCTCAATGGTCTCTCAGCTGTTGCCTGTTCGATCAATTCACCCTCTGCACCACCGATTCTCAGATCGTAGGTCAGAGAAACCATTTTGTTTTTTGAAATCGCCATATCAAATTATTTAGATTGATTTTTAATAATTAAACTGCAAAGAAATAAAAATCATGCCATTAAAAAAAGACACTCTATTCCTATTTATTTTATTTAAAGATAACATCATAAACCAACATTAGTTTATTTGCCGGATCGATGTCTCTCAGTGTTAACAAAGATTTATCTAAGGCTATAATAACGATTGAAGCGCAAAAGAGTTTGTGAATACGAAAAATATCTGTTCAACTCCTTCATCCGTTACTCTTGGTGCCCCGCTCTTCGCTACGCCTTCGAATTCGGCAAGTCCGATTGATCAAATATCGCACCAAGTTTCAATGGCTCCGGATTAATTATCGTACCAGCTCTTGTTTTTGTCGATCTTAAGGTCTTTCAACATCGAAGAAGAAGCATTCAGAGAGAAGCTGTAACTTTTACGATCACCAAACGGTACGAAGTTGAAACTCATACTCCAGCAGTGTAACGAACGCGAAATATTAAACGTTGTAAACGAAAATTCTTTGGCTTGAATATCAAAGTTTGTCGTCATTGTCATATTCCACTTATCGGTCAAACTCAGTCGCCCATTGAAATTAACACTCTGATTTATAGTAGCTGATTCGAATGGATTCGATTTTGAATAACTCATGGTGTAGTCCATTCGGAACTCCCAGGGAATACTAAAGTCGTAATATTGAGGTCCGGTCATCATCAGTACCGGCAGCGGCTGTCCGAATTCATCAAAACCGGTATCGGGCTGTCCACTACTTTGTGGCCCTTGCCCGGGTTGTCCCCCGCCAGTTCCGCCTTTGTTGCCTCCTTTTTTGTCCTTCGACTTAAACGACAAGCCAAAGGAGAGGTTCGCATTGGTAAGCCGCCCTAACTTTGCCAATCCCGACCGGTGATTCCAGGCATACTGGTTAATCGTGACATCACCGGTTGTATCTGTCAAATACGGGTTTAAAGTACCTCCAAAGTTAATACTGATCCCCTTGATGGTTGTACGGCCGCGTATGGCGATATTACTCAGGTTCAACGAGTCGGCCACCAGGTTGTATGAGCCACTGAAACTCAGGTTTTCCAAGATCTTGACTTTCGTGTACTTGTCATCGCTTTTTTCTCCCCCCTCCGTATTGGTGCTGCTAATTGTATCTGTCCTCGCTGCCATTTTGGCTTCGATGTTGTTTGACAAACCAAAGGAGATGGCCCCACTCTCACCTCGGGACGTTGAACCGAACACTCCGTTCTGGAAACGGTTAAAATATTTGATTTTACCCTTGGCATCAACATAACTGTCCCAGAATCCGTATTTCGGATCGCCGAAGTCGGGGCGGTAACTGAAACTCATGGTGGGCGTCATTTTATGACGAATCGCTTTAATGCGCGAGTTCGGGTTTTTAATCAAATACATCCCGTAAATATTCGTCGATGCACTCAATGAATATGAATATTCGTAGTTCCGTTTGAAGCCGTAAATGGTGTCTTTCAGAATCATCTCTTCACCGGTCACATGGTTGAAGATATATTTCGACTGCACCTCGTTGGTGTACCATCGTTCTTTGTAAGTAAATGACGGGCTCATATTGATGTACTTCAGCAAGTTGAAGCTTGGCAAAGTAATCGGAATACTGTGCTGCCAACCGTTCTGCCAATCCTTAACCAACGACATCTGTAGAATAGAATCCTCGCGCGCGGTGATTGAGTTTTTGATATTACCGGTGTAACCAATGCTGATTTTCTCCCAAAATCTCGTTTTTCCGACGTGGTTCTTACTTTTAAACGGATAGATCTTAGACATACTGAAGGTCATCTCCGGGAAGCTAATCGTCATTGTTGAATCCGAAGAATTCTGCGAGTGCCGGAAGTTAACCGACATATTGAACGGCGAATTTTCCCATTTTTTAGAGTAGCTGATACTCGAAGACTTCTGGGAGTTCAAATAGCTGTATACGTTATACGAGTTTTGTTTGTCGTAACTGGAGGTTGACATGTTTACACTGGCCGAAAACGTTTGATACGGATTCGCTTTGCTGTCCTGCGAATGTGTCCACTGAATGCTAAAACCGGGACTCCTGCTATAATCGGGCAACCCTTCTTCACTGTACTTATTCACATTATACTTGATGTTCACACTCCCGTTGAACTTGTATCGCTTTCGGTAATTTGAACTAAAGTAAGTACCCCAAGATCCTTTGGAATAAATATCCCCTTTCAAGGTCACATCAAAATACTCGCTTGCAGCCCAATAGTATCCTCCTTCACGCAGGAAGAAACCACGACTGTTTTCCTCTCCGTACGACGGGATAATGATCCCCGACGAATAACTGGGTGAATTCGGGAAAAAGCCAAATGGCAAAATGGGAAAATAGATCGGAAAATCTTCCAAAACCATATAGGCCGGCCCGGTAATAATCTTTTTGTTAGAAATGACTTTGGCCTTTGTCATTTTCAGGTAAAAGTGCGGGTGATCAGCATCACAGGTTGTGTATTTACCATTCTTCAGAATGAATGCATCCTTGCTGACTTTTTTGGTCCGTTCGCTATGAACGTAGCCCTCTCCCTGTTCGGTTTTCACATCCTGAATGATCCCTTTCTGCGACTTGAAATTATAGCGAAGTGTCTTACATTCAAACTCATCGGTTCCATCCTTAAAAATCGGGTTGCCCTGCATCACACCGGTCGAATCCGGCAATCCTTCAGCGTAAACCTCTTTTGTATTTAAATCGAGAATGATGTAATCAGCTGTCAGCTCAATATTTTCGTAGGTAACAACGCCACCTTTATACATGTACACTTTTTTGCCGTCGAGCGCAACAATTATGGAGTCTTGTGCATTATAGTTGATGGTTGCATCCAGCACCGGCTTCTTTTCCTTGGCTTCTGTCTGAAGTGTATCCGTTAGAAGTGAATCGGCAGGCAGTGCCAAACTGTCGGGTATTGCAGGCATAGCCAACGAATCGGGCGCAATACTTATTAATGAATCAGGAAAGTCCAGCTCTTCAATCACGAGCTTAGGTGTCTCTTGTGCATTAGCACACAGACCAATCAGGAGAAAAAGGTATATTACTAGTTTTCGTTTCAAAATGCCCATAAAAATTGCCTTCGTTGGCTGGTTGGTGTGCAAAAATATAAATTCATCGGCGACTAAGTGGTTAACAGCTGAAAAATAATATTAATATTTCTATTTTTACCCGAGCAAAGTTTGATTGTACATGGTGGTTATCCGGTATTTACTTCTCATTTCTCTAGTTGTACTCTACAGTGCGAACTCGCACGTCTACGCAAAAAAGATAAGCAATAAAAGCTTCACAATTGTCATCGACCCCGGGCACGGCGGTCATGATCCGGGAGCTATTTATCAGAAAATTAGAGAAAAAGATGTTGTCCTGAATCTGGCAATCCGCTTGGGAAGATACATCAACCAGGAAATGCCCGATGTAAAAATTGTCTTCACCCGGAAAACCGATGTTTTCATTCCGCTTCACGAACGTGCCGAAAAAGCCATTGCCAGCAAGGCCGACCTGTTTCTGTCGCTTCACGCCAACTCGTGCCCTACTCCTTCGGTTAGCGGTACCGAAACTTTCGTTTTGGGGATGCACAAAACAGAAGAAAACCTCGACGTTGCCAAAAAGGAAAACTCGGTAATTTTAATCGAAGACGATTACTCGACCCGTTACGAAGGTTTCGACCCGAATTCGTCAGAATCATACATCATGTTCGACCTCGTACAGGAAGAATATTTTGATCAAAGCGTGACCATGGCTGCTTTGGTGCAAAACAATTTCAAGAACCACGCAAAACGAAATGACCGGGGCGTCAAGCAAGCCGGCTTCCTTGTACTTCGTCAAACCAGCATGCCCAGCATTTTGGTTGAAGCAGGTTATTTAAGCAATGAGGCCGAAGCGCAATACTTAAACTCGGAAAAGGGACAGACCGAACTGGCAAAATCGATTTGCGATGCCGTGAAATCCTACAAGACGAGTTACGAAACAAAAAACGACTTCGAGCTGAAAAGTATCGTCAATGAAGAAACGAAAGAAGACCGGTCGAACGAAGGACAGCACGCTCCGCCTGCCGAAACTTCCAAGCCTGAGATAAAAACGGAACTTCAGAAAACCGCACCGATTGTAGAGAAAGCCCGGCCGAAGGAAGTTTATTACAGCATTCAACTGGCAGTAACACATACTAAACTGGAGCTAAAACCCTACAATTTCCGTGGTTTGGATTCTGTTTACATGATCGAAAACAACGGTGTTTATAAATATTACTACGCCAGAGAGCAAAGCTTCGAAGCTATTCTGAAACGAAAAGAAGAAGCAAAACAACATTATAATGACGCTTTTATTGCCGCTTTCTGCGAAGGGAAACAGATTTCGGTTGACGAAGCCCGCGCCCTGCAACAACGGTAGTTATTCACATAAGCTTGTTTTCTACTCCAATGCTTAGTATTATTGCATAATCAAGTTGTTGTAGAAAACCAATCCGAACTAATTCTTACAAATTTTAGGTCACAACATCGGAAAACCCTTAAAAAAATCAACATGAAAATCTCGAAATACACCAAGTTAGGTTTATTGATTATCTCTAGTGTTGCCATACTGATCTGGGGTCTTAATTATCTGAAAGGAATCGACTATTTCAATACCAATACAACATACTACGCCGTTTACGACCGTGTTGACGGTTTGATGAAATCAAGTGCTGTTGATATTAACGGATACCAGGTTGGTCAAGTAAAGGACATCAGCTTTTCGGACAAAAACGACGGAAGCCTGATTGTAACATTCTCCATCGAAGGTAAATTTAAGTTGCCGATTGGAACTGAAGCGCGGATTATCTCCAGCGACATTATGGGAACCCGTTCCATCAAATTGTTGATAAATCCGAATAACCAGTTCTACGCTGCTTACGACACAATACCGGCAAGTATCGAGGGCGACCTGAAAGAACAGGTCAGCATGCAGGTTTTACCGCTAAAGAACAAAGCGGAGCAGCTATTGGCATCTCTTGACTCGGCTATTACTGTTATTACTTATGTGTTTAACCCGGAGGCCCGAAAAAACCTGTCGGAAAGTTTTGCACATATCAACCAAACAATCATTAACCTTGAAAGTGCTTCGGCTGAATTGGATTTACTGTTGCGCAACGAAAGAGGCAACATCCAGGGAGTCATGGAAAACATGAATCAACTGACCTCTACGCTGGCGTCAAGCTCCGAGGATTTCTCGGCTATTGCCGACAATCTTGCGAATATTACCGACAGTATATCGGCAGTCAACCTTAAAGAAATGATGGAAAGCCTGTCGGAAAGCACCGTCGGTATCAACGACATTATAGCGAAGGTTAATTCAAAAGAGGGATCAGCCGGTTTGTTGATCAACGATCCGGAATTGTACCAGAACCTGACACAACTTAGCTTGAGTATGGATTACCTGCTCAAAGACTTCCGCAACAATCCGAAGCGGTATGTGCATTTCTCGGCCCTGGATCTGGGAAAGAGTATTTATATAAATCCTGAGCAAAACTCGTCGGCTTCCAATTCGGACTACACTTTTAAAGTGCACTTGCTGTCGAGCCCCGAAAGGCTGAATTTGAACAACCCGATCTTCGAAGGATTTACCAAAGTTGAAGAAACCGAAATTGCGGGTATCTATAATTACTCGATTGGAAATTCTTCTGACATTCAGGAAATGTATCCGCTTTTAGAGAAAGCGAAGAAGGTTTTTCCGGATGCTTCGATCATTGCCTTCAAAAATGGCCGTCAAGTCAAGCTGGATAAAGCTTTGCGGAAAATTGGACAATAAAATTTTTCATAATGTTTATTTAGGACGTCATCCGTAATGCCCTTTATTCTCAACAGTTACAGAAAACACCTATGTCAAAAACCTGATTATCAGATTGTTATACAGCATAAAATTTTTTCAAATTTTTAAGTAATTGAGTTATAAAGCCTTTATAATTATTCATAAAAAGTCAAGGGCAATTTCATTTTTTTTATACTTTTTTTTTGAACACTTTTGTTCTCGGGAAAAAAATAAAGGGAAAATTTTTGTCGAACTCAATTAATCCTGCTGTTCAAAATGACTAATACTCATCTTGGTGTATGGGAGCGTTGTCTAGGTGTGATACGTGATAATGTTCCGACAATTAGCTTTAAAACTTGGTTTGAACCGATTGTACCGCTTCGAATAGACAATCAGGTTCTGACGATTCAGGTACCTAGTCCGTTCTTTTACGAGTACCTGGAAGAACAATACATTGACTTGTTGCGCAAAACGTTGAGAAAAGAAGTTGGACAAGACGCAAAACTGGAGTACGTGGTTGTAATGGGGAATCAAGCAAACTCACAACCATATACAGTAAAGTATCCGACCAACAACAATCCGAAGATTCAAAACAAGCCACTAAACGTTCCTCTGAAAACTGAGGGGAAACCGTCTATTAAAAACCCGTTTATCATACCGGGAATCCAAAAATTGCACGTTGATCCACAACTGAAACCGGACAATACGTTTGATAATTTTGTGGAAGGCGAATGCAACAGCCTGGCGCGTGCTGCCGGCTATGCTGTAGCACAAAATCCGGGGGGTACTGCTTTCAACCCGTTGATGATATTCGGAAATTCCGGATTGGGAAAAACACACCTTGCCCATGCGATCGGAATTCAGGTAAAAGAACAATTTCCGGACAAAGTGGTGTTGTATGTGAATGCCAATAAATTTCAAACGCAATTTACCGAGGCTACCCGCAACAACAACCGGAACGACTTCTTGCACTTCTATCAAATGATTGATGTGCTGATTTTGGATGATGTACAGGAATTTGCAGGAAAAGAAAAGACGCAGGAAACATTCTTCCATATTTTCAACCACTTACACCAAAGTGGCAAACAATTAATTTTGACTTCAGACAAGCCTCCAATCGAATTGAAAGGAATGGAACAACGCTTGCTATCCCGTTTCAAATGGGGATTGACAGCCGAGTTGTTGGTTCCGGATTTCGAAACCCGCATGGAGATTTTGAAGCGCAAAACGTACAAAGACGGAATTGAAATCAGCGACGAAGTGTTGGAATACATCGCTTCTCACATTACCAACAATGTGCGTGAGCTGGAAGGTGCTTTGGTTTCGCTGTTGGCTCAGTCAACGCTGAATAAGAAAGAAGTGACGATTGAGCTTGCGAGCGACATGGTTAATAAACTGGTAAAAAGTTCGAAACGCGAATTATCGATCGATTACATTTCGAAAGTTGTTTGCGACTACTTCAACTTGCCGGTTGATAACCTGCAGACCAAAACCCGCAAACGCGAAATTGTACAGGCTCGCCAGCTGGCTATGTATTTCTCGAAAAGTATGACCAAATCGTCTCTGGCATCCATCGGTTCGCAAATTGGGAATAAGGACCACGCAACGGTGCTTCATGCCTGCAAAACGGTGAATAACCTGATAGAGACCGACAAGAATTTCAGGAATTTTGTCGACGAAATAGAAAAGAAATTGAAAATGTAAATATGCCCGGCAGATCATTGTGATCTGCCTTTTTTTTATCCGCCAATGAGTGATTCTTATTTGACAATAGCCCAAGCCTGCGAAGGCCTTTTCAAAGACAAAGGCAGTAAGTTTTTGGCTTATGCCTACCCTGTTGAAACGGAGGACGAGATAAAAGAGCACATTCAGAACCTCAAGAAAGAACATTACTCGGCCCGCCACCATTGTTATGCCTGGCGCCTGGGAGCCGACAAAACCCAATTTCGCGCCAATGACGATGGTGAACCTTCGTCTACTGCCGGGAAACCAATACTTGGACAAATTCAGCGTCTTGATTTAACGAATATACTCGTAGTTGTAGTTCGGTACTTCGGAGGTACTTTGCTTGGCGTAAGCGGCCTGATCAACGCATACAGAGCTGCCGCAGCAGATGCCCTAGAGCAAGCTGAAATTGTAGAACAGCTGGTCGAAATAGCATTTTGGGTCGAGTTCGACTATTTAAATATGAATAGTGTGATGAAGGTATTCAAAGACGAAAACCTGCCGCAAAAGAAAACCGATTTCGACCTGCGCTGCAGAATCCGTTCATCTATCCGTGAAAGCGAGTCGGAACGCCTGTTTGCCTTGCTTTTAAACATCGAGGGAGTACGAATAAACCAACTGTAAACAATGACAATATTGTTAGTAAGTCATTAATAAATACTGCTCAAAATCATGCTATAATAAACGATAGCTCTATAACTTTACATTTTAATGAAAGGCTTGCATAATCGATATCATTTTCAGCTGGATGGCAGCGACCATTCCTTTATTCTTTTCCCAAATTTCTTTTATGATTTGATTCGATTAGGCGGTCATTTTAAGCAATTTCATATTTCAGAAATTTCAAAGACTTTAAAAGAGCCAGCAGTTGTGAAAAACACTGTTGGTTTTTTTATGTCTGCGTTTCAAACTAAAAAACAAACACCATAAATGAAGAAAGATTTAATTTCCATCATGGATTATTCGAAGGAAGAATACCTTCGGATTATGGAATTGGCTGCGGATTTTGAACGAAATCCCAACCAACGACTGCTGGAAGGCAAGGTAGTCGCTTCGCTCTTCTTTGAACCGTCAACCCGAACCCGCTTGAGTTTTGAAACTGCAATCAACCGTTTGGGTGGACGAATCATCGGTTTTTCCGATTCTAACTCGTCGAGTGTTACCAAAGGCGAAACGCTACACGACACCATTCGCATGGTTTCCAACTATGCCGATCTTATTGTGATGCGTCACCCGTTGGAAGGCAGCGCCCGGTATGCGGCCGAAGTTTCTTCGGTGCCAATTATCAATGCAGGCGACGGAGCTAACCAACACCCAACACAAACCCTGCTCGACATGTATTCGATCATTAAAACACAGGGGCGCCTCGATAACATTAATATCTTCATGGTTGGTGACTTGAAATACGGACGCACCGTACACTCGTTGCTGATGGCCCTGTCGCAGTTTGAAAACCCGATCTTCAACTTTATAGCGCCCGAAGAACTGCAGATGCCGGAAGAATACAAACTCTACCTGCGCGAAAAAGGAATCCGCTATTTTGAGCACCGGGAATTTACCGACATCATCTCGGAAGCCGACATTGTTTACATGACCCGCGTACAAAAGGAACGTTTCTCGGATCCGATTGAATACGAACAGGTGAAAAACGTTTACATCCTCCGGAACAGCATGCTCAAAAATACCAAGCCGAACATGCGTATTTTGCACCCGCTACCACGTGTCAACGAAATTCATACCGACGTTGATAAAAACGAAAAAGCATATTACTTCGACCAGGCATTGAATGGTGTTTTTGCCCGCGAAGCAATTATTGCTCACACGTTAAATCTTAAATAAGCAGCCATGAGCGACAAAATAAAAAAGAAACTAAAACTGAAAGTGAGTGCCATCAGCGAGGGCACTGTGATCGATCACATTCCTTCTGAGGTGTTGTTCGAGGTGATCTCCATCCTGGAACTCGACAAAACGACCAACATGATTACTTTCGGGGCGAATCTCGACAGTGAGAAACAAGGTCGCAAAGCGATCATCAAGGTTTCGAACCAGTTTTTTGCCAACGACGACATTAACCGGATTGCCTTGATTGCGCCGAACGCCAAGCTGAACATTATCCGCGATTACGAGGTTGTGGAGAAAAAGGTAGTCGAAGTGCCGGACCAGGTTATTGGCATCGTTAAATGCTTCAACCCCAAATGCATCACCAACAACGAGGAAGTGCTGACCTCGTTCAAAGTGGTACAGAAGAGTCCGCTGGCTTTAAAATGTAAATACTGCGAGAAGATTACCCACGAACATCAAATGGTTATTAAATAGAACGAATGAAGACAGAATTCAAAGCTTGTTTGGACACAATCAAGAAGTTAGTTGATGAAAATCCCAACGACCTGTTGTTCCAAATTTGCCAAACATTAAAAGAGCAAGTGTACCATTACGATTGGGTTGGCTTTTATGTGCTCGAAAACGGAGGATTGGTATTGGGCCCTTACGTTGGAAAGCCAACTGAACATACACATATTGCCATTGGAAAAGGCATTTGCGGACAGGTAGCCGAACGCGAAGAGACCATGATTGTACAGGATGTCACCCAGGTTGAAAACTACATCTCCTGTGGGCTCGATGTCCAATCGGAGATTGTTGTACCGGTAATGAGAAACGGGCGTTTTGTTGCCGAACTCGATATCGACAGCCACTCACCTGCCCCGTTTACAAAAGACGACCAGACTTTCCTGGAAGAAATTTGCCAATTGATCAACGACAAATTTTAAGCAAAAAAAATCGCCGGGATCATCCCGGCGATTATATCTTCACAGCCTAATGGCTTCTTAGTAGCGTTCACGTCTTTGAGGACGGCCACCATCGCTATTTCTGTTAAAGCGATCACCGCCACCGTGTCCTCTGTCTCTGTCATAACCACCGCCGCCTCTGTTGAAGCCGCCACCGCCTTGACGTTGGAAACCACCTTCACGACGAGGTCTGCTGTTGAAACCACCACCACCGGTGTTTTCTCTCGGCTTAGCCTCATTTACTTTGATGTTACGACCTTGAACATCTGCACCGTCTAATTTAGCGATTGCAGCTGCACCTTCTTCATCATCGGCCATTTCAACGAAACCGAATCCTTTAGCACGACCGGTTTCACGATCTTTTACAAGTTTTACAGAAACAACTTCTCCGTATGCTGCAAACAATTCTGCAACATCTTCTTCTTTAAGTGTGTAGTTTAAATTACCTACGTAAATGTTCATAATTTGGAAAAAATAAAAATTAAAAAATAAAAACACATGAGGTAAAATCAAGGAATTTGAGAAACGGAGAGAAATTATTTCAATTTTATAAAATCACCTGAACCAAAAAGCATTGACCCTACCTTAATAAAAATACAATTGTTCAAAGAATCTGGTCATGAAGGTAATTTTTGTACCGGAAGGCAGGTTACTTTCCTGTTCATTTATTACAAGTCATTACACCATAGCTGAATACAAATTTAAAGATAGTTTTGAATCCGCAAGCGCAAGTCCGATATTTTTTATGAATTATTGACAGGAATTAAATTTTATTGCCTCCAATGTTTAATCGACATAAAGAACAAGCCCCTTTAAGTACTCACCCTCAGGATGATAGATATTTACGGGATGATCGGCCGGCTGAGTTAATTGATGTAATATTCTTACTTTTCGGCCCGAAATAGCGGCTCCGGAGAAGACTGCTTCCCGAAATTTATCCTTTGTAACCACCTGTGAACAGCTAAAAGTGAACACAATTCCGCCCGGACGAATCTGTTCGAACGCTCTCGCATTTAAACGCTTGTAAGCCTGAAGGGCCTGGTGCAAGGCATTGCGATGTTTGGCAAATGCCGGCGGATCAAGAATAATCAGGTCGTATTTATCTTTGATATCGCGCATGAATTCGAAGGCGTCGGCCACGTATGCTTCGTGACGGGCATCATCCGGGAAGTTCAGACCAACGTTCTGGCGGGTAAGGTCAATTGCTTTGGCCGAAGCGTCAACAGAATGCACCAATCTTGCATTCCCCTGCATGGCATAAAACGAAAAGCCTCCGCTGTAACAGAACATGTTCAGCACATCGCGGTTTTCCGAGAATTCGCGCACCAAGCGACGGTTCTCCCGCTGGTCGACAAAGAAACCGGTCTTCTGCCCTTCAACCCAGTCAACGCGGAACTGGTTGTCGTATTCTTTTACGATCGTCGGCTCCGAAGTACCCAGCAGGTAACCATTTTCAGGTTGAATGTCGGCTTTGAACGGCAAAGTTTTATCACTTTTATCGTACACAGCAATGAGCTTGTCGCCCAACAATTCCTTCAGAATATCCGCTAACTCGACGCGAATGTGGTACATGCCCACCGAGTGTGCCTGGTAAACGGCTGTTCCGTTATAAAAATCGATGATTAGGCCGGGCAAACCATCGCCTTCGCCATGAACCAGGCGAAAAACGTTTGTTGATTGATTGTCGAGCAGCCCCAGCGAAGCCCGCAGATTTACAGCCTCGCCCAGTAGTTGCTTCCAAAAACTGCGATCGATTTCAACGTCTTTGAAGCTCAAAATACGCACGGCAATGGAGCCGATCTGGTAATGGCCAATTCCCAGGAATTCGTTGGAATTGGACACAACACGAACCAAGTCCCCTTCCTGAACTTCTGAACTGATTTTTTTGATCGCCCCTGAAAAAACCCAGGGGTGAAAACGCTTCAGTGATTGTTCTTTTCCTTTGCTAAGAACAACGGTAGCGCGAATATTTGTCATGATTGAGCTTCTGTTAATGAATAAAAAATTTCGTGCGCAACCCAAGCGTCAGTTGCGGCGTAAGTTTGCTGGCCTTCAGATAAATTATCGGCCTCCCAATTGGTTAAACGTTGCGATTTGGAAATACGAACTCCAAGGACAATTCCGGCTATTTTCTTCAGGCTGAAATCCTGAATACCGAAACCTTTTACTTTTTCCTGCAGTTCAACAAAACCAGCCGCCTTGAAATGGCTGAGCCGTTGCAGCGCCTTTACGTCATCGCGTATTGCCACGCCGACTTTTAAAATATTTGAATCAGAGAGCAGCGTCTTCAAATCGTCCGGAAGACCCACTTTGTGCAGTTGAAATAGAAATGCCCGCTCAGAGTTCGATAACTGCAGCAAAGCTACTTTATTCACCTGTCCCCGCTTAAATGATGGTTTGGTTTCCGTATCGAATCCCAAAACTTCCGATTGCGACAAATAAGACACAGCTTCCTTCAGCTGCGCGAAATTATCCACAACAGTTATCTCTCCATCAAACGCTTTTTGAGGAAGGTCGTCCAATTCTTCTTTCGTAATACTCTCCTGAAACATCTATTGTCACTCGTCTTTTAGATTCATAAATACGGCGCCTGGTCGTGTAGTCGTTTGTTCGTGCTAATCCATCGGATCGTTAAACAAATTTTTCAACCATGCCGGTTTGCTGGTTTCTTCTTCATCGTCCGAAGGAATTTTAATATCCTCTTCGAAATCGACATCGCTGTAAACCAAAGTATGCACAGCGCGAAGGCTATTCACCAGCTTTTGCCCCCAGTAATTTTTAAAATTATCCACGCATTCCCACAAGGCTTCCTGCATCACCAACTCATCGCCGGTTCGGTACGAAAGCACAAAATCCTTCAAATCCTGGTACACGTCCGTGAGATTTTCAGAAATACTTGCAGTTAACGGTGTCTCACTAAATTGCATATCCTGATCAAACACTTCGTAGTAATCGTCGTGCGCGCCCAACAGATTCATAATTCGTTGTTGCAGGTAATTGTAGTCCACCTCCGATACAAACTTCTCCAGGGCCAACTCTTCCGAACTTTCGAAATCGGGCAAAAGCGTCGCCTTCAAATAAACTAAGGGGAGAATTTTCTGGATTTTCGAAAGCATGTCTTTGGCGCCCATCGCACCGGCCGACTCTACAAACTTACAATACTCGTTGGCAACAGTCACAAATTCGATGACTTGTTTGGAATAAACCAACTGATTAAACTGATCTTCTGACATAGAATGAAATGCAATATATCCCGCAAAAATAATAAGATTTAAATTAAGAGAGCGAATTAAATTCGAAGCTGTTGCAATATCATTTCGAAAGAACAACGAATTTAAAACTGAGCTAAGATAAGTTTCCTCGTTCTGACCGAAACTTCATGATCAAGTTGCTTGAAAAAAATTTCAATGCGGCACATAAAAAAGCAGGACCACATCATTTTGGAGCCCTGCTCATTATCTCAATTTATATTGACTATTCCGTCGCTTCCAGCACCAAGTCTTCCTGGTACGATTCAATCCATTGAATCAATGATTGCTTTTCAACCTCCGAGAGGCGCGCATCCGCATGAATCAGCGTGTATGACTTCAGCGGCATTTTGCCTTCCTGTACTTCTTTTTTCATGTCTTCCAGTTTCCCGATTTTGTCCATCGTTGAAATTGGTCGCCATTCCGACAGATTCAACTCATGTTTTCCTTCCTGGATGTGGTTTGAAATGAACCACGAAACCGGGGCAAATTTGTGATACCACTGGTAGTGTGTCTGGTTTGAATGACAATCCAAACACGCCTTTTTCAGCGTCAACTGCACCGATTCCGGCACCTTGGTTTGCAAAAACATGTGATCTGTTGTCATCTTTCCCAAATTCTTTTCAGGTTGGAAAAACTGAATCACGATAATGCCAACAACCAGTACCAAAAATAAAATCCGAATAATCTTTTTCATTTCATCAAAATTTCACGCGTGAAGGAATGCGCTGCAAAGAAAGCTATTTTTTCTTCAATAAAGCCTTCGATTCTTTTTGCACCCAATCAACCAAAAGTTTGGTCTCATCCGGAGTCAATGCAGCTTCCGGGTGTTTCTCCAGGAATTTTTGAGGTGGCATTTCACCCTCGCTCACTTCTTTTTTAACTTCGCTCAGGGTCGCTATTTTCTCGATGTTTGTAAAACCGTCCAACGTACTGAAGTTTAAGCCCTTTTTTGCCTTGTCGCTACGGCCGGCATCATTGTGGCATTCAAAACATTTACTTTCCATTACCGCTTTTACCTTTTGAGGCATCGGGTATGTGATTTTACTTTCTTCATCATTGTTACCGCCAGCCTGACTGGCAATAGCAACGGCTACAAACGCAAAAAGCAGGCTTAATTTCTTCATAATAAATTGTTATTGAAGTGATTTAATTGAATGTATGACATTAGAAACTTCCAAAGGTTTAAAAAGGTTTAGAACATCTCGTTAATAGATGCTAACAAAGCATGAAACAAAACAACTTGGCCATTTCAAAACAAAACAGGCCATCGGTGATTCCGACAGCCTGCGTTTATCTTTTATATGGATTTCCTATTTCACATCCAAAACCTTTGGATCAGCTCCGTCGGCGAATTCAATGTTTTCAGCCGTCAATCCGGATGATTTGATTTTGAGCGCTGATGTTTCTGCCCCTTTCACTTGCACCAGTTTTTCGGTTGAAGCATGCATGTTTTCAAATGAAAAATTGCTAACATCTTCGAGCAGAAAAGCTGGGCCTCTTTCAGGCTCCACGGTCACATTTTTCAAGCTGATTCCTTCACTTCGGATGGCTTCAAAACCTTCACGTGTTTGCAGCAACATATTTTCAAAGGTCACATTCTTCACATTCAAATCGGCATTTACGCCGCCAAGCACAGCAGCCTTCTCTGCCCCGTAGCAATAAATATTTTTGAAATGCAAACCGTCAAAATCTGGAGCCAAAAACTTCGAAGCATCAATATTCACGGGTATTGCAGCATTGTCTTTATAATCCAGGTTGAACGAAATCGCCTCACCGATCAGGTTGGTCATGTACACATCCTCAATGTAAACATTGGTAACTTTTCCGCCGCGCGTCACGTCCGATTTAAAACGCAGGCCAATGTCAGTCATGCTGCAGCTCAGGTTTTTGACGTAGATGTTGTTCATGCCTCCATCCGTGTTACTTCCGATCACAAAACCACCATGACCGTGAAAAACCTTGCAGTCTTTGATAACGATATTCTCGAGTCGGAATTCGCCTTCTTTTTTACCGCTGGATTTCATACAAATGCCGTCGTCACCCGTATTTACCGTGCAATTATACAACAGCACATTTTGGCAACGTGAAATATCTAAACCATCTGCATTCTGGTACCACCATTCGTTCAACACCTTCACATCGTGCATTACCAAACCATCAATACTGCGCAGCATGTTGGTAATGTGTGGCGAATTCATCAGCGTGATACCTTCAACAAGCATATTTTTCGTTTCCTCCACATTCAGCGTGTACGAACGCAGGGTTAAACGGACTTTCTCCCAATCTTCCCTGGTCATTTTCGACTCTTTCATGCCCTTTTTCAGGTCAATGGCTGCTTGCGTTCCTTTCTGCGGAAACCATATTTTTTCGTCATCACTCAACTCACCACCACTTTTCACCAGCTCTTTCCATTGCTTTTCTGTCCGCTTTTCCTTTTTTACAGGTCGCCATTTATCTCCATTTCCGTTAATTACGCCGTCTCCGGTAATGGCTACATCGACCAAATCAGAGCCACTGATTAAAGAAGGCATACTGGCTTTTCCACTAGAAGAAAAATCCAGGGGATAGTCTTCCGAATCGCCACTGAACAAGATCACCGCCCCGGCTTCCAAATGCAAATTCACATGGCTGGCCATCGTAATAGGGCCGGTCACAAAAATCCCGGCAGGAACAACAACAGTTCCCCCACCGGCTTTTGAGCATTCCTGAATCGCACTGTTTATGATCTGCGTATTCTTGAAAACACCATAGCCAACCGCTCCCTGTTCCACAATATTGAATGTCCGGTCGGGAAAAGTCGGGAGTTTTATTTTGAAGGACTCAAAAGGCAATTCTTTTAACTGATCGTCAACTTCTTTTTGGGTAATTTTTTGCGCCGAAACCGCGAGAGTGAAAAATATAAGCGCAACGAGAATGTTTAATCGTTTCATATGCATTAAAATAGTCTGATTTTCGATTGAATTATGATGAATTGTAAGGCTGTGGAATGCAATATTAACGATTTTGCTCCCTGATACAAACGAAAAAAGCGACTATTCCGTTTTCACCCACTCCAGCTTGTTGTCAATCCGGTGCACAATTTTGCCGTTATCAATCATCCAACGAATCACGCTAATCAGCTCGTCTTCGTTTTTATCTATTTTGAAAATCAGCTCTTCAAACAAGCAGGGTTCCTCCAGCAGTTCTTTCAGTTGGTCGCCAATCCGGTCGAGTTCAAGCTGGCTCAATCCCAATTGATTTTGTTCCATGCACACATCGCATTTTCCGCAGCGCACCGAGCTTTCCTCGCCAAAATATTCCAGCAAAATCTGGCTGCGGCATTTCAACCGACCAAACGAATAGTTCAACATGGCATCAATTCGTCGCTGGTAGTCGTCTTTCCGGTCGGTGTAGTTTTCCTTCGATATTTTAAGCCGCTCGGGCTCAATCCGCTCTTTGTTAAAAATGACATACGGCGTTTTCTTGCGGGGTATGTAATGAATAACCCGGTGCGAACTCAGCATCGTGAGGAAACGCCCGACAGCTTCAGTTGTGATGTTGGCCCGTTTGGCCAGCATATCTTCGTCAATGTTCACATAATTGGTGAAAAGCGCCGAGTACGACCGCAGCAGCAATTTCAGAAATCCATCGAAATTCGCATTTGCCACCTGGAACCTGTACAGCTCGTCACGTCCTACTGTAAAATGTACTCGCGACGGATTATCCAGCTCTTCCGTCAGCTCCAGGTAGCCCTCGCGCTGTAAAATCTTCAGACATGCCAGCACCGTCTGAATTTGCATATTGTAACGGCTGGCAAAATCCCCGATTTTGAAAGCCAGTATCTGATCCTTACCGTAACCAATTGCCAGTTGAAAGTAGTTACACAACGCCTGGTAAACCCGACGAATGACATCAACCGGCGGAAACGACTTCTCAACCTGCCCTTTCAAGCTACGCTCATCCGACTTGGCAGCAATTAGCACAGCGAAAGCCCGCTTCTCGTCCCGCCCGGCACGACCTGCCTCTTGAAAATAGGCTTCGGGCGAGTCCGGCGGCCCCATATGAATCACAAAGCGCACATCCGATTTGTCAATTCCCATCCCAAACGCGTTGGTTGCCACAATCACCCGCGTTTTGCCACTCTTCCAGTCCTCCTGTTTCTGCGCCCGGCTAACGCCCGATAAGCCGGCATGGTAATAATCAGCCGACACTTTGTTCTGCCGGAGGTAGTCCGAGATTTCCCGCGTCAGCTTTCGGCTTCGGACATACACGATGCCGGTTCCTTTGGCTCGCTGAACCGATTGCAGCAAATACTGCATCTTGTCTTCCCGCTCGCGAACCAGATAAGTCAGGTTGTCACGGAAAAAGCTCTTTTGCAGCACATTCTCCTTTTTAAACTGCAATTGCTGCTGAATGTCCTTTACGACGACTGGCGTCGCAGTCGCTGTAAGCGCCAAAATCGGCACTTTGGGCAGCAAGTCCCGCAGCTCTTTTATGCGTCGGTACGAAGGCCGAAAATCATAGCCCCACTGCGAAATACAGTGCGCTTCGTCAACTGCAATCAGGTTCACTTCCATTTGTTGCAGCCGCTCTTTGAAACGTTCGGTACCGACTCGTTCGGGCGATAGATAAAGAAACTTGTAATCACCCCAGGCAGCGCTGTCAAAAGCCAGCTTTACTTCCTGCTGACTCATTCCGGAGTGAATTGCCAGTGCCCGGATTCCCTTCTTTTGGAGATTCTCCACCTGGTCTTTCATCAGCGAAATCAACGGCGTAACCACCAAACAAATACCGGGTTTCGACAAACTATAAACCTGGAAAGTCACCGATTTTCCGCCGCCGGTTGGCATCAAGCCAAGCGTGTCCTTCCCGGCAGCAACCGATTCGATAATCTCCTCCTGCAAAGGTCTGAAATTGGGATATCCCCAGTGTTTTTGGAGTATGCTTCTGTAAATAGACACGTTAAATTCGGAGTTCTGTTTTAATACTATTTCGGATGAAAATTATGCTTTTTATCCTTCAGCTACAAATTGCAAATAAAGACAATATCCGTTTATTTTTCGTAGTTTTGAGATCATATACACATCTAACAATAATGACAATGCCATTTTTTGCCGACAAAGTAATATCTGAGGGATTGACATTCGATGATGTTTTACTGATTCCCGCCTACTCTGAAGTACTACCACGCGATGTCAATCTGAATTCCAAATTCTCACAATCCATCCAATTAAACACGCCAATCGTAACTGCAGCGATGGATACAGTAACCGAAGCCCCCATGGCCATTGCCATTGCGCGCGAAGGTGGCATCGGGGTAATTCACAAAAATATGTCGATTGAGGAGCAAGCCCGACAGGTTATTTCAGTGAAAAGGGCTGAAAACGGCATGATCTACGACCCCATAACCATCGAAAAAGAAAAGAAGGTTTTGGACGCGCTGGAACTGATGAGAACCTATAAAATTGGTGGTATCCCCGTGGTTGATGGCGATCGAAAATTAGTTGGAATCGTGACTAATCGGGATCTTCGCTTCGAAACCGACCTGCAAAAGCCGGTGGCCGAAGTGATGACCTCGAAAAATTTGATTTACACAACCGAGTCGACCGATTTGATGCGGGCGGCGGAAATACTGCAAAAGCACAAAATTGAAAAACTACCGGTCGTCGATAAGTCGAACCGCTTGATCGGGCTGGTTACCTATAAAGATATTACAAAAGCAAAAGACAAACCACTGGCATGCAAGGATGCGAAAGGTCGTCTGCGTGTCGCTGCAGGAGTTGGTCTGGCTTCCGATACCTTCGACCGTATTGATGAGCTCGTGAAAGCCCAGGTGGACGCCATTGTTATCGACACCGCACACGGGCATTCGAAAGGTGTGCTCGACTTGCTGAGAAAGGCCAAACAAAAATATCCGGAAATCGATATTGTTGCCGGGAATATTGCCACAGCCGAAGCAGCTACCGACATGGTACTTGCGGGTGCCGATGCTGTGAAAGTTGGAATCGGGCCTGGATCGATCTGTACAACCCGCGTGGTTGCCGGTGTTGGAATTCCGCAGCTTTCAGCAATCTACAGCGTAGCAAAAGCTTTAAAGCACAGCAAAATTCCGGTTATTGCCGATGGTGGCATCCGTTACTCGGGTGATATTGTAAAAGCATTGGCAGCCGGAGCTAGCTGCATCATGGCTGGTTCGTTGTTTGCCGGTGTGGAAGAATCGCCCGGTGAAACCATCATTTTCCAGGGTCGAAAATTTAAGACCTATCGCGGCATGGGCTCTGTTGAAGCAATGCAAGCCGGCTCGAAAGACCGTTATTTTCAGGATGTGGAAGATGACGTAAAAAAACTGGTTCCCGAAGGAATTACTGCCCGTGTACCTTTTAAAGGATCGCTTTACGAAGTGCTTTACCAATTAATCGGGGGACTTCGCTCGGGCATGGGCTACTGCGGGGCCAAAAACCTTGAAGAACTGAAACAAGCTAAATTTACGCGCATTACCAACAACGGTGTGCAGGAAAGTCACCCGCACGATGTAACCATTACCCGCGAGTCTCCAAACTACAGTTCTCGCCTATAAAATGATATGAATTTTAAGCGCTCTGAGTTGAAAACAAGAAAATACCTGGTTGGAGCACTCCTGCTGTTACTTCTGGCTCCACTTACTTTATTTGCACAGCAATCCGACGAGATTCTGCTGACGATTGATGACACACCGATTACAAAGGATGAATTTGTTCGGCTGTACCAGAAAAACAACAAAAATCTTCAGGACGACAGTTTAAAGAAGAGCCCTGAAGTGTACCTCGAGTTGTTCATAAACTACAAGCTGAAAGTAATGGAAGCCAAAGAATTGAAAATGGACACCGTGGCTTCTTTCCAAAAAGAATTCAAACAATACAGGAATCAGGTAGCCAAACCCTATTTGAGCTATTCCAATATCAATGATGAATCGCTGCATCAGGCCTACGACCGTATGACAACCGAAGTGAAAGCCAGTCACATCCTGATTGCCGTTTCACTCGATGCTCTGCCAGCCGATGTGGACGCCGCTTACCAAAAATGTCTGAAGATACGTCAACAGATTCTGGATGGTGCTGATTTCGGGGAAATGGCACGCCAGTTTTCGAACGATCCATCGGCCGCCCAAAACAATGGTCTGCTGGGATATTTCACCGGATTCCAAATGGTACCCGAATTTGAAGACGCCGCGTTCAGCTTAAAAACAGGCGAACTTTCGATGCCAGTGCGAACCAAATTTGGCTTTCACCTGATCCGACTCGAAGACAAACGGCCGGCTGCAGGTAAGCTCCAGGTTGCCCACATTATGAAACGCCTCTCACCTGCTGCCCCTGACGATTTGGTTGCCCGTGCAATGGCTGAAATGGACAGTCTCAAAACTTTGCTGGACAATGGAGCTTCATTCACGGAATTGGCCCGACGGTATTCTGACGACAAACAAACCGCTATGAACGGGGGCGTACTGCCTTGGTTTACTGCGACTGAAATGGTGCCCGAATTTGCCGAAGCGGCATTAAAGCTCAAGAATAATGGTGATATTTCGCCGGTGGTTCGTACCCCCTACGGCCTGCACTTGATAAAACTGCTCGACCGGCAACCCATTCCAACATTTGAAGAATCAAAATCCCTCTTAACCGAGAAAGTTCGTAACAATCCCGTCATCACCGAACACAACCAGGAGTTATTTATCCAGCACCTGAAAGATGAATACCAGTTTGAAGAGAATATTCCTGCGAAGGTTGCGATAATAGAGATATTCCCGCAAGAATTTGATAAAAACAAAGGGTCTGTTTCGCTCGGAACAGACGAGCTTCTGTTTCAATTTGACAGCGTTCAAATCTCACAACAAAATTTTATCGATTACCTAAACACAAAAAATTTCAATTCGACTCAAGACATCCGGCAGCAAGCCAACCACTACTACATTCAATTTGTAAATGAAACGCTGCTGCAGTTCGAAAACGACCAACTTGAGTCGAAATATCCCGACTTTCGTTACCTCGTTCAGGAATATTACGATGGCATTTTGCTGTTCAACCTTTCGGAGGAAAAAGTCTGGGAGAAAGCGGCCACGGATACTTTGGGCCTGCAACAGTTCTACGCGCAACACAATGATCTGGTAAAATGGGATGAGCGCTTTGAAGGATGGGCCATTCGCTGCGAGAACCAGGAAATCAGAGATTACATTGATGATATATTTGAAGAGGATGATAAGCTTTCGAAAGAAGAACTAACGGATCTGCTGAATATCCGGTTTCAGAATCAAGCTTTCGTACAAAAAGGTATATTTGCACGCGGAACAAATGATTTGGTCGACTATCTCGTTTGGGACGGGACCAAGCCGCAGAACTTTAAAGACGGCCTTTATTTCGTGCGCGGCGACCTTGTACCACCATCACCTAAAACACTTGAAGAAGCTCGGGGACAATACCTTTCGGCCTACCAGGATGAACTGGAGCAAGAATGGGTTGCAGACTTGCGAAGAGCTCACAAAATCCGGGTAAACAAGAAAGTTTTAAAATCGATTGAAAACATAAAATGAGGAACAGAATTTACTTTTTTTTGATTTGCTGCGTCGTTATGACAGCATGCCAGCCTAAAGAGATTGAAAAAACAACGGTTGCACAGGTTGGAGAATCGTACCTGTATTGGGAAGATTTAGCCAAAGTGGTTCCGAAAAACCTGAAAGGCGGCGACAGTACGCTCTGGGTCGACGACTTTGTGCGCAAATGGGTACAAAACGAACTCGTCATTATGAACGCTGAGCAAAACCTGACGGACGAACAGAAAAATGTTGACCAGGAGCTCAAAGAATACCGCAACTCGCTTCTCACCTACCGGTACAAAAAAGAATTGATGGCTCAGAAAATGGACACCATCATTAGTGATTCGGATGTGAACGCCTACTACAGCCTTCACCTCGACCGCTACAAACTAACTAACGATATTGTTAAAGCTGTTTATTTGAAAATTCCGCTGGAAGTTGCCAATGCCGAACTTCTGAAAACACTCTGCAAAGAAGCTGATACTGACAACTTAACACCAATAAGCGAATACGGCATACAGTACGCCAAAGTGTTCGATCGTTTCGACGACAAGTGGGTAAGCTGGGACAAAATAGCCGTGCAAGTTCCCGAAGAAATTAACATAGATCAACAAATTTTAAGAAGAAACAAGTTTATTGAAAGTAGCGATACAGATTATTATTACTTTATTTGTATCCTGGATTTTCGGCAGAAAGGCGAAAACGCACCCGTTGAGTTTGTCAGCCAGGAAATCCGGAATATTCTTTTGAACGAACGTAAAATTGAATTTCTGAAGAATATTGACGATGACATCTACAAAGAAGGCTTAGCATCGAATAAATTTAAAATTTATAATATAAAAAAATAGATCGATATGTTCCGAAAAGTATTGACTGCTTTTACCATGATTTCCTGCCTGACAAGCAGTTATACCGTATTTGCTCAAGACAAGATTGTTGATCAGATTGTTGCCGTAGTAGGTAGCAACATCATCATGAAATCTGACATTGAAGAGATGTATATGAACAACCAGGCACAGGGTGTGACCACCGACGGTGACATGAAATGTGAGATTCTGGAAGATTTTCTGGTGGAAAAATTGCTGTTAGCCGAAGCTGAACTGGACACCAACATCACGGTGACCGACAGCCAGATCAACCAACAGCTGGACCAGCGGATGCAATACTTTATCAAGAACCTGGGTTCTGAAAAAGCAGTTGAAGCTTATTTCAAGAAACCAATTATCGAAATCAAAGCGAGTTTGCAGGAAGTTATCAAAAACCAACTGCTGACAAGCCAAATGCAAAATAAAATCACCGGTGAAGTAACGATTACTCCGGCTGAAGTACGTTATAAAGTGCGGAACTCGAACCCGAATGACTTGCCGATGGTTGAACCACAGGTTGAATACGCGCAAATCAGCCTGTTCCCTCCAATCTCCATCGAAGAAGAAAACCGGATCAAAGCTCGTTTACGTGAATTCAAGAAGCGTATCGAAGACGGCGAAAACTTTGCAACCTTGGCTGTACTATACTCTGAAGGCCCTTCGGCGCCAAACGGCGGTGAATTAGGCTACATGGGACGCGCTCAACTCGATCCGGCTTACGCAGCAGCAGCTTTCAACCTTCGTGGAGACCGTGTGTCGAACGTTGTGAAAAGTGATTTCGGATACCACATCATCCAATTGGTTGATCGTCGTGGTGAGCAAATCAACACTCGTCACATCATCTTGAAACCGAAACCTTCAACTCAGGCGTTGGAAGATGCTTCAGCTCGTCTTGACAGTCTTGCGTCATTGATTCGTCGCGATAAGATTACATTTGAAGATGCTGCCATGCGCTTCTCGGCTGATAAAAACTCAAGAAACGGAGGTGGTATTGCCATCAACCCATATACCATGTCTTCAAAATGGAAAAAGCAGGAACTTGATCCTGATGTGAGTAAAGTACTCGACAACCTGAAGGAAAACGAGATTTCTGATCCATTCCAAACGATTGACGACAAACAACGAACTGTTTTCAAAATCGTGAAGTTGATCAACCGTTCGAAAGAACACCGCGCTAATCTTCAAGACGATTACCAGTTATTGTCGGACATGTATTTAAAAGAAAAGCAAGACGAGGCTTTGAATAAGTGGATTGCTGAAAGACAATCAAAAACTTATATCCGCATTGACGATTCCTATGTAAATTGTAACTACAAGTTCAAGAACTGGATTAAATAACCATTTTATGGTAGAATTCAAAAACGAGGTAGAAGCAGTTGACACCCTGAGCGCCAAGATGAAAAGTCTGCGCGAAGAGGTCAAGAAACGCATCTATGGACAGGACGAAATTGTTGATCAGGTTCTGATCTCCATGTTCAGTCGTGGTCACTGTTTGCTGGTTGGGGTTCCCGGGCTGGCAAAAACCTTGTTGGTGAATACCATTGCTGAAGTTTTTAACCTGAAATATAACCGCATTCAGTTCACTCCGGACTTAATGCCATCGGATATTATCGGAACGGAAATTCTGGACAAGGAACGCAATTTCAAGTTTATCCAGGGCCCTTTGTTTGCGAACATCATTCTGGCCGACGAAATTAACCGTACGCCTCCAAAAACTCAGGCTGCCTTGCTCGAAGCGATGCAGGAAAGAGCGGTAACTGCGGCAGGGCAAC
This sequence comes from Mangrovibacterium diazotrophicum, assembly GCF_003610535.1. Classification (NCBI taxonomy): domain Bacteria; kingdom Pseudomonadati; phylum Bacteroidota; class Bacteroidia; order Marinilabiliales; family Prolixibacteraceae; genus Mangrovibacterium; species Mangrovibacterium diazotrophicum. Next base: position 560,304 of record NZ_RAPN01000001.1, read on the forward strand.
GATTCAATCTCGATAAGCCATTTTTTGTGTTGGCTACACAAAACCCAATCGAGCAGGAAGGAACCTATCCCCTGCCCGAAGCGCAACTCGACCGTTTCATGTTTTCAATCTGGCTGGATTATCCCAAGTTTGACGACGAGCTGACAATTGTGAAAAACACGACGTCAGCGCAAAAAGCAGATTTGAGAGCCATCATTTCCGCCGACGAAATCCGCTATTTCCAGGACCTGATTCTGAAGATTCCGGTGAATGACAATGTACTTCGCTATGCGGTTACTTTAGCTGCGAAGACCCGGCCCGGAACAGAATTGGCAGATCCGCTGGCCGACAAATATTTGAAATGGGGAGCAGGCCCACGAGCATCCCAGTACCTGATTCTGGGTGCCAAAACTAATGCGGCTGTCTCCGGAAAATATTCACCCGACATTGAAGATGTGCAGGTCGTTGCCAAAAACATCCTTCGTCACCGGATCATCAAAAACTACAAAGCTGAAGCTGAGGGAATCTCGGTTGACCAGCTCATCGCTAAATTGTTGTAATTAAACCGACTCATGTCTCATTCTGGTCACAAACTTCAATTTCTCCTGTTACTACTTTTTGCTTTGCCTTTTGGCCTTATGGCGCAAAACAAGGCTGAAGTGAAGATTGTACAGGCTGAAACCTGGAAGAACAACCAAAAGATTGTAAAAAACGCGAACCGGCTGTTAGGCGATGTCATCATCGACCATGAGGATATCCGCATGTGGTGCGACAGCGCTTACATGTACACCGACACCAACATTGTTGATGCTTTTGGCCGCGTGCATATCCTGAAATCAGACACCCTCAATATGTACGCGCGATATGTCCGCTATAACGGAGATACCAAATGGGCTTTCGCATCGGGGAATGTAAAGCTGATCAATAAGCAGGTCACCTTAACAACCGACACGCTTAACTACGACATGAACCAGGGTGTGGGTTACTACGACGATTACGGCACCGTGCAGGATAGCGCGAACACGCTCTACAGTAAAATTGGCGAATACTATACACAACTCGACAAAGCCTATTTTAAGACAGAAGTTGACGTGACGACCGACACCTACAAAATGCTGTCGGATACCTTGGTCTATGAGCCTAAAACCGGCATCACGTCCATCGTAGGGCCAACAACTATTTTTGACGAAAAAGACACGCTTATCGCCTCTTCCGGATTCTACAATACGAAAACCGGCGAAACGGAGCTTCACAAATACCCGATCATAAAAACTGAAGGGCAAGATATCACCGCCGAATCAATTTTCTACAATAAAATTAGCGGCGACGGTCTGGCTGTTGGCGATGCCAGCATTCATGATTTCAAAAACCGGGTGATTGTAAAGGGAAACCGGATTACCTACAACGACATTCGGAAAGAGTCCCTGGTGAATGACTCGGCATTGGTGCTGTTTTATACGCAAAAGGACACCCTTTTTATGCACGCTGACACGCTTCGGACACTCCCGGACTCAATACCGGACGAGAAAATCGTTAAAGGGTATTTCAACGTCAAGTTTTTCCGTCAGGATCTGCAGGGAAAATGCGATTCGCTGGTTTACTTCACCCGCGACTCGACCTTGTGCCTGCATCACGATCCGATTATCTGGTCTGAGACCAATCAGTTAACGGCGAACTACATGGAAATGGTGGCCAAAGATTCGATCAACCAGGAATTCACCATGACCCAAAACTCTTTCATTGTTGCACAGCAAGACTCGGCCATGTTTAACCAAATCAAAGGGCGGAACATGAAAGGATACATCCGGGGAAACCAACTTTACAAAATTGATGTTGATGGTAACGGCCAAAGCCTTTATTACGCCAGCGACGACACGGGTGTTATTGGTTTGAACAAAGCGCAGAGCAGCACCATCGAAATTCGACTGCAGGACAGCAAAGTCACGCGCATTGCTTTTGTTACCACGCCCGACGGGCAGTTAGTGCCAATACCTGAAGTTACCGAACCTGAAAAGAAATTACCAGGCTTCAACTGGTTGGACGATCAGCGTCCAAAAAAACTGGAAGACATCTTCATCAAACAAAAATAGCAGGACGAATCCTGCTATTCAGTTGAAGATATGTTAATCTCGATTAATACTCATCTTCGTTAAAGAAGAAGTCGTCTTTGCTCGGATAATCCGGCCAAATGTCTTCGATACTTTCAAAAACTTCTCCTTCTTCTTCAATCTCTTGTAAGTTTTCAATTACTTCAAGAGGAGCCCCTGAACGAATTGCATAGTCAATCAACTCATCTTTAGAGGCAGGCCATGGCGCATCTTCCAATTTTGATGCTAGTTCTAGTGTCCAGTACATATTAGAGCGGTATTTTTAGTTTTATTTTTATTGATTTTGCGAATATAGAAAAAAATAGAACATGTACAACAAAAAAAATATTTCTTAGCTTTTATCTGAAATCCAAGGAGTTTCAGTCACTTTTTGATCAAAATTCAACTTCCGGCTTAGTACGAAAAGGTAGTCTGAAAGGCGATTTATGTACTTCACCAGATTCTGATCAAGATCAACCTGGTCAGCCAACTCAACGATTCGTCTTTCGGCCCGGCGGCATACAGTGCGGGCAACATGTGCAAATGCAGCGGCCTGGCAACCTGTCGGCAAGATGAAGTGATTCAACTTCGGAAGAATTTCGAACATTTGATCCATTTCCTGCTCCAGCAGCTCAATGTCCTTCTCCGTACACGGTAACTGCGCTTTCAACGCCCCTGCATTGTCGTCCATTGCCAGGTGAGCTCCGATCACAAATAGTTTTGATTGAACATTGGTCAGCACTTCACGTACGTTCTGATCGTTCGTGGCGGATAAAACCAGCCCAACATGACTGTTCAATTCATCAACTGTTCCGTACGCTTCCAAACGGATATCGTATTTCTTTACGCGGGTACCGCCGATCAAACCGGTAGTTCCGTCGTCGCCGGTCTTGGTATAAATTTGTACTTCTTTTGCCATCTCAAAAAACTTTCATTCCTAACCGGCATTGGCCGATCGTTGATTTAATTGATTCAATAAACCGGATTTGGATTGACAATATCCGATTCAACTTGCCCGTCTTTCAACCGGATGATCCGGTGTGCGTGGCGTGCGATGTCTTCTTCGTGCGTTACAACAACCAAAGTATTTCCTTGTTTATGGATTTCGGAGAACAACTGCATAATTTCTTCCGAAGTTGTTGAGTCCAGGTTTCCGGTGGGCTCGTCAGCCAACAAAATTGCCGGCCGGTTAACCAGAGCCCGGGCAACAGCAACCCGTTGTCGCTGACCTCCGGAAAGCTCATTGGGTTTGTGTTCCATCCGTTCCTCCAGGCCGACGTTGACCAGAATTTTTTCAGCACGCTCAACCCGCTCCTGCTTTCTAACTCCGGCATAAACCAGTGGTAACATCACGTTCTCGAGTGCCGTATTCCGTGGCATCAGGTTAAAGGTCTGGAAAATGAAACCGATCTCTGAATTTCGGATCTCAGCCAACTCATCATCCGACAAGTCACTTACATCTTTGCCGTTCAGAACATAGTTGCCCGCTGTTGGTGTATCCAAACAGCCAATTACGTTCATCATGGTCGACTTACCGGATCCGGAAGCTCCCATGATTGCAACATACTCACCCTCATGGATAACCAGGTTGACCGAGCGCAGTGCCCTAACAATTTGCGTTCCTACTTTATAATTTTTAACGATCTCCTTTAGGCGAATGACTTCTTTCATAAATTAAAATGTTTCATGGTTTTAGTTGTTTCTCCGCACAAATCGGGCCATCTCAAAATCCAAGTAAATATAATCATATGCGCGCAATTTCAGATTGCACCAAGTAGTAATTTAATTCTAAAAATATTTAAACAAGTAAAATCTACGGATATTTTACTTGAAGGTCGAAGCGGAAACAGGTTAATTTTTATCTTTGCTACATGCCCGATTTTTTGGATCAAGATATCAAGTTTTTGGCAGGCGTCGGCCCCCAACGAGCAGAATTACTGAAGAAGGAACTGAACATTGCCAGTTTCCGCGATCTGCTCTACTATTTCCCATATAAATACATCGATCGCACCAAGTTTTATAAAATAGCAGAGCTTGATGCCAACCAGGCGTACATTCAGGTAAAAGGAACGCTCGGTAATTTTGAGCTAATCGGCGAAGGCCGCAAACAGCGTTTGCTGGCCTCCTTTCACGATTCAACCGGAAGCATGGATTTGATCTGGTTCGCCGGAATAAAATACATCCGCGAGAACCTGAAACCCCGACAGGAATACGTTGTTTTTGGGAAGCCATCTGTCTTTAACGGGCGTGTAAATATTATTCATCCTGAAATCGAAACGGCCAGTGCTCAGCAGGTAACAACCGGTGTTTTACAGGGTTTTTACAATACCTCTGAAACGTTGAAGAAACGTTTCCTGAATACCCGGGCCATCAATAAAATTCAATATAACCTGGCTTTGGCAATTGAAGGGAAAATTTACGAAACACTCCCCCCTTCGGTTCGTGAGCCACTGAGGTTGATGTCGCTGAAAGATGCACTTCGGCAAATACACTTTCCGGAGAATACGCAACTGCTACAAAAAGCGACCTTCCGCCTAAAATTTGAAGAACTCTTTTATATACAGCTGAAAATACTCAGCCTGAAGCACCGCCGCGAGGAAGTTTTCAAAGGCTTCGTATTCGAGCATGTGGGCTACAATTTCAACACCTTCTTTCAAAACAACCTTCCGTTTGAGCTGACCAATGCCCAAAAGAAGGTCATTCGCGAGATCCGGAAAGACTTGGGGAGCGCCCGGCAAATGAACCGCTTGGTTCAGGGCGATGTAGGCAGCGGCAAAACGCTGGTTGCCCTGATGGTCGCGCTCATCGCCTTCGACAATGGCTACCAGGCCAGTTTGATGGCGCCAACAGAGATTCTGGCAACACAACACTACAACACAATTAGCCGGATGTTGAATGGCATTAGCATTCAGGTTGCCCTGCTGACTGGCTCGACACGGAAAAAGGAGCGTGAACGAATCTATGCGGGGATTGAAAGCGGCGAAATTCAATTTTTAATCGGCACCCATGCCCTGATTGAAGACACCGTAAATTTCATAAAACTTGGTCTGGTCATTGTTGACGAACAACACCGCTTCGGAGTTGCACAGCGGGCCAAGTTGTGGAAGAAAAATGCCGGTATTCCGCCACATGTTTTGGTGATGACCGCCACTCCAATTCCGCGCACCCTGGCCATGACACTGTACGGCGATTTGGATGTGTCGGTGATCGACGAGCTGCCTCCGGGCAGAAAACCAATTGAAACTCGCCACTACCTTGAAAATCGACGCGAACAAGTTTACAAGTTTATTCGCGATCAGGTTGATAAAGGACGCCAGGCATACATCGTTTATCCGTTGATTAGCGAATCGGAAAAGCTGGATCTGAAAAACCTGGAGAACGGCTACGAGTTGCTTCAAAAAGTCTTCCCGCGTTATAAACTTAGCATGGTTCACGGAAAGCTGAAACCGGCAGAAAAGGATGCGGAAATGAACCTCTTTAAAGAAGGCAAAACACAGATCATGGTTGCAACAACCGTAATTGAAGTGGGTGTGGATGTACCCAATGCTTCAATAATGGTGATCGAAAGTGCTGAGCGGTTCGGACTCTCGCAACTTCATCAGCTGCGCGGGCGGGTTGGCCGTGGTGCCGAACAATCCTATTGTCTGCTCATGTCGTCATACAAAATAAGCAATGAAAGCCGCAAACGACTCGAGACCATGGTTCGCACAAATGATGGTTTCGAAATAGCAGAAGTCGATCTGCAACTGCGTGGCCCCGGCGATCTGGAGGGAACGCAGCAAAGCGGTCTTGGTTTCAACCTGAACATTGCCAATTTGGGTAAAGACGGCGAAATATTACGCATTGCGCGGGACACTGCCGCTAACATACTCGATAACGACCCGCATCTGCAAAGCCATGAAAACCAGCTCCTGGTTTATCATTTACAGCGAATGAAGAACACCGAATTCGACTGGAGTATCATCTCCTAAACCTAAAATCCGGGGAAAATTTTGATTTCAAAATAAAGTAATTACATTTGCCGTGCAATCGATTGTACAAGCACATTTGCAAAACAATGATTTTTGTCACAAAAGCTTGTATCAACCTGATTGTCAGTTGTAAAATTGCAATAAATATTCTCTATTATTTATAAAGAATATAAATAAGAACAGAAGTTTTAAAAATAATTTTACAACATAAGCAAGTTATACAAATAGGTATAGTTTTGCAGCGAAAAGCTTTAGGGGTTATTAAGTTATTGAAGGATGTCAGGTGAAATTACACACACGGGAATTGTAAAAAAGCTTTCAGAAAAGGGGTTGATTGTCAGCATTATCAATGAATCAGCATGCGCATCCTGCCATGCGAAAGGAGCCTGTACCGCTGCCGATATGAAAGATAAAGAAGTGGAAATTCATCATTTCGATGGCGAATATTCCGTCGGACAACACGTCTCCATTATCGGTAAAACGGAGCAAGGTTTTAAAGCACTTTTCTGGGGATATTTACTTCCTTTTTTACTTGTCCTAACCATTCTTATTGTTTCAACCTCAATTGGCCTTTCCGAGGGAATAAGTGGCCTGTCAGCAATTGCTGTTTTAGTGCCCTATTACCTGTTTCTGTACCTGTTCAGAAATAAAATGAAAAAATCTTTTGAATTTGAAATCAAGCCTTTATAAATGTACCCATGAACATGACAATTGTTTATACGATTATTAGTTTGAGTGCAATCGGAACATTGGCGGCAGTGATTCTGTACTTTGTTGCTCAAAAATTTAAAGTATATGAAGATCCACGGATCGACGATGTAGAAAAATCCCTGCCCGGTGCAAACTGCGGCGGTTGTGGTTTTGCCGGATGCCGCGCTTTTGCCGAAGCTTGTGTGAAAGCTTCAGACCTCTCGGGTCTTTTTTGCCCTGTTGGCGGTAACGATTGCATGACCGGTGTTGCCGACATTTTAGGCATGGAAGCCGTTGCACAAACACCTAAAGTTGCGGTTGTACGTTGTAGCGGAAGCTGTGAGCATCGTCCGAAAACAAACCAGTTCGACGGCGCTTCTTCCTGCGCGGTTGCGGCTTCGCTCTATAGTGGCGATACCGGCTGTCAGTACGGCTGTTTGAGCCATGGCGACTGTGTTACTGCCTGCGAATTCGACGCCATCCGCATGAACCCGGAAACCGGTTTACCGGAAGTGATCGACGACAAATGTGTGGCTTGCGGCGCCTGTGTGGATGCCTGTCCGAAAAGCCTGATTGAATTGCGTAAAAAAGGACCGAAAGATCGTAAGATCTACGTTTCCTGCCGCAATGAAGAAAAAGGTGGCGTGGCCAAAAAATCCTGCTCGGTTGCCTGTATCGGCTGTAGCAAATGTGCGAAAGTTTGCCCGTTCGATGCGATCACCATGAGTAATAACCTGGCTTACATCGACTCCGACAAATGTAAACTTTGCCGCAAATGCGTTGTGGAATGTCCGACAAATGCGATTGTCGAACTCAACTTCCCGCCGCGCAAGCCAAAAACCGAAGATCTGCCTCCCAAACCAGCTGCCAAGCCTGCAGCACCTAAGGCAGAAAAACCGGCAGTTTCAGAAGATGCTGCCCCCGAAAGTGAAACCAAGAACAACGAAACTAAATAAGGAGGCCAATCGTGTTAAAAACGTTTAAGTTAGGCGGGGTCCACCCGGCTGAAAATAAGTTTTCGGCCGATAAAGCCATCGAAAAGCTGGCTTTACCCAAAAGTGTTTTTATCCCCGTAGCCCAACATATTGGAGCACCGGCGCAGGCGCTGGTTAAAAAAGGAGATCAAGTTAAAGTTGGACAAGTGATCGCCAAAGCGGGCGGTTTTGTTTCTGCCAACATCCACTCATCTGTTTCCGGAACCGTTACAAAGGTTGATTTAGCAACCGATGCTTCCGGATATCCGAAACAAGGTATTTTCATTGAAGTTGCCGGTGATGAATGGGAAGAGTGTATCGTTACCGATGAAACGCTGGTCGAAAGATTTGAAGCTGACAGCAAAACAATCATCGACAAAATTAATGAAGCAGGTATCGTAGGATTGGGAGGTGCGACCTTCCCTACCCACGTCAAATTGATGCCACCTCCGGGATCAAAAGCAGAAATGCTGATCATTAATGGTGTGGAATGTGAGCCTTACCTGACTGCCGACCACCGCCTGATGCTTGAAAAAGGTCCGGAACTGTTGGTGGGAATCCGTTTGCTGATGTGTGCATTGAGTGTCAATAAAGCCTACATCGGCATCGAGAACAACAAGAAAGACGCCATTGAAAGCCTGAAAAAACTTTGTGCTTCAGATGCATCGATTGAGGTTGTTCCGTTGAAAGTGAAATATCCGCAAGGAGGCGAAAAGCAGCTGATTAAAGCGGTAACCGGTCGCGAAGTTCCATCGGGAGCATTGCCAATCGCTGTTGGAGCAGTGGTGAGCAACGTCGGTACTGCGTTTGCTGTTTACGAAGCCGTTCAAAAAAATAAGCCGCTCATCGAGCGTGTTGTCACCGTTACCGGTAAATCCCTGTCAAAACCATCGAACTTTCTGGTTCGCATCGGTACTCCCGCCAACGAGTTGGTTGAAGCAGCAGGCGGTCTTCCTGAAGATACCGGTAAAATTATCAGCGGTGGCCCGATGATGGGAAAAGCGGTTGCATCATTGGATATTCCGGTTACCAAAGGAACATCAGGAATCCTGATTATGCCCGATCCGGATGCCAAACGCAAAACCAGCCAAAACTGTATTCGTTGCGGTCGCTGTGTCACCGTTTGCCCAATGGGACTGGAGCCATTCCTGCTGATGACGGTTTCCGAAAAACAAATTTGGGAAAGAGCCGAAAAAGACTGCATCATGGATTGTATTGAATGCGGATCGTGCAGCTTCACCTGCCCCGCCGATCGTCCGTTGCTCGACTACATCCGTTTAGGCAAAGGAAAAGTCGGACAAATCATCCGCAGCAGAAAAAAATAAACCTCAAAACAAAAATCAACGAAATCATTCAGAATAAATAAAGATGAGTAAACTGCTTACCATATCACCTTCACCGCACGTCCATACCAGCGACTCGGTGAATAAGATCATGTACCGGGTTATTCTGGCCCTGGTTCCGGCTTTGGTCTGGTCGGTATTCATGTTTGGTCTCGATGCGGTTCGGGTAACTTTGTTAGCCGTTGTTGCCTGCATGGGATTCGAATACCTGATCCAGCGCTTCCTGATGAAGGAAGAGCCGAAAATAACCGATGGATCAGCCGCGCTGACCGGTATTTTATTAGCATTTAACGTACCCGCATCCATCCCCAGCTGGATTATTATTATTGGAGCGCTGGTGGCTGTTGGTGTCGGCAAACTGTCGTTCGGCGGACTGGGAAATAACCCGTTCAACCCGGCATTGGTTGGCCGCGTGTTCCTGCTAATTTCGTTCCCGGTTCAAATGACCAGCTGGCCAATTGGCATTCATGCACAAACCGACGCGGTAACGACCGCTACGCCGCTGGCAATCCTGAAAGAAGGCGTTAAAAATGGTCAGCCTGTTGCCGACCTGATGCACAATCTTCCTTCCAGCATCGACCTGCTTTATGGTAACATGGCCGGTTCGATGGGTGAAATTTCAGCGATGTTGCTGTTACTTGGTTTCGCCTACATGTTGTGGAAAAAAGTGATTAGCTGGCATATTCCCGTTTTCGTTTTGGGAACCATTTTCGTTTTCCAGGGCGTCTTGTTCCTGGCAAACCCGGATAAATTTATTGAACCTGTGTTCCACCTATTGACCGGTGGTGCGATGCTTGGAGCAATCTTCATGGCAACCGACATGGTCACCTCGCCAATGACCCATAAAGGCCAGCTGATCTTCGGTATTGGAATCGGTGTTATCACGGTGCTCATCCGTAACTTCGGTGCTTATCCGGAAGGAATCTCATTCGCGATCCTGATTATGAACGGCTTCACCCCGTTGATTAACGCCTACGTGAAACCAAAACGTTTTGGAGGGAAAAAGTAATGGCTATTCAATCAAGTTTTAAAAATATGGTGCTGACCCTGCTGACGGTTTCATTGATTTCGGCCACCGTTCTGGGTTTTGTGCACAGCCTCACCAAAGATGCTATTGAAGCATCGAAATTGAAAGCGCAGAATGATGCGATCAAAGCAATTCTGCCTGAATTCGATCACCTGGGAGCAAGCTGGAAAGCGCTTCCTGCTGATGCTTCCGACAGTTTAACCTTTTTCCCGGCCTATGACGGATCGAACCAACTTGTTGCCGTAGCTGTGAAAAGTTACACGAACAACGGGTTCAGCGGATTGATTGAAATTATGGTCGGTTTTAAACCCGAAGGCGACATTACCGGCTACCAGGTACTCGAAACCAAAGAAACACCGGGGCTGGGATCGAAAGCACAGGATTGGTTTAGCAATGAAGCCAAGCCAAAGCAAAACATTATTGGTAAAAACCCCGGCACAACGGATATGCATGTAAGCAAAGACGGTGGCGATGTGGATGCGATTACCGCGTCAACCATTACATCCCGTGCTTTTCTGGAAGCTGTTCGCCGTGCTTACGATACATTTAAAAGTGCAGCGCCCGCTTCGGCAACACCAGAGCAAACTGCTGCAGCAACAGCAGAACCTGTAACAGAAGGAGGTGAATCATGAATCAGATGAATAACTTCACAAAAGGATTTTTTAGAGAGAACCCCATCTTTGTTCTTCTGCTGGGGATGTGCCCAACGCTTGGGGTAACTTCTTCGGCCATCAACGGACTGGGGATGGGATTGGCAACAACCTTCGTGTTGGTAATGGCAAACATGTCGGTTTCGATGGTGAAAAACGTGATTCCGGACAAAGTGAGGATCCCGAGCTTCATCGTCATTATCGCAGCCTTCGTAACTGTTGTTGAGTTGCTGATGCAGGCTTACCTGCCAGCCTTATTCAAAAGCTTAGGTCTGTTCATCCCGTTGATCGTGGTAAACTGTATCGTACTGGGACGTGCCGAAGCATTTGCCTCAAAAAACAATGTGGTATCATCGGCAATCGACGGTGCCAGCATGGGACTTGGGTTCTCACTGGCATTGACCATGCTGGGAGCTATCCGCGAATTTCTGGGTAGCGGCATGATGTTCGGCATCAGAATTTACCCCGAAGATTACGGCATGCTGCTGTTCGTTTTGGCACCAGGCGCGTTCATCGCACTGGGCTACCTGATTGCCATTATCAATAAACTCAGAAAAGCATAGGAGACTGACAAATGGAATATATCTTAATCATTATATCTGCTGTATTTGTACACAACATTGTACTGTCGCAGTTCCTCGGAATTTGTCCGTTCTTGGGCGTATCCAAACGTATTTCGACAGCCGTTGGGATGACCGGTGCTGTAACCTTCGTTTTGGTTTTGGCAACCATTGTAACCTACCTGATTCAGAAAAATGTCTTGGATCCCTTCAACATCGGTTACCTGCAAACCATTTCATTCATCCTGATTATCGCATCGCTGGTGCAGCTGGTTGAAATTATTCTGAAAAAAGTCAGTCCGTCGTTATACCAGGCATTGGGTGTTTTCCTGCCGCTGATTACAACCAACTGTGCGATCCTTGGGGTTGCCATCCTGACCATTCAGAAAGACCTGAACCTGATCGAGAGCGTGGTTTTTGCCGCTTCAAACGCAATTGGCTTTGGTTTGGCTTTGGTGCTGTTTGCCGGTATCCGCGAACACCTGGATTTAATTGAAATACCAAAAGGTTTAAAAGGAACCCCAATTGCCTTAATTGTTGCCGGTATCCTGGCAATGGCTTTTATGGGTTTTAGTGGTCTAGTTTAATTTTTCGAACCGATATAAATTTTGAAAAGCAGTCCTTCGGGATTGCTTTTTTTGTTACTGCAAATCCGGTTTTGGTCATACTTCACACAGAATTAAAGCCCCCTTTGGCATTTCTTCTGAAAAGTTGGATACATTTAGCGCTACAACTGAAAACCACCTTTTATGAGCAAAATAATTCCTCTCTTGCTGATTGCAGCAATTCTCATTCAATGTAAACCAAGTACTCAAGATAAAGAAAAGACAACCGAGCGTGGTTTGATCGGACAATCAGCTATGGTTGTGTCGGCTCGTGAAGAAGCTTCTGAAGTTGGACTGGCCATTCTGAAAAAAGGCGGCAATGCCTTCGATGCGATGGTTGCAACAGATTTGTCGCTGTTGGTTTCCTTCCCCTTTGCCGGGAACATCGGTGGCGGAGGCTTCATGGTTTACCGGCTGGCCAATGGTGAATGCGGGGCAATTGACTATCGCGAAAAGGCGCCTTTTGCCGCATCACACGACATGTATCTGGATGAACAAGGGAATGTGATTCCCGGGAAAAGTACTTTAGGCGCGATGGCAATCGGCGTTCCCGGAACGATCGCCGGCCTGTTTGCCGTTCACGAAAAGCTGGGCTCACTGCCGATGAAAGACCTCATTCAACCGGCTATTGACTTGGCGACGAACGGCGTTGTTGTCACCGAAAAACAAGCCAATCGATTAAACCATTACCGGCATTTATTCAGCCAGGCCAACAAGCGAACCATTCTGCTCGACAAAGAATGGACTGCCGGTGATACCATTCGATACCCGGAATTGGCCGAAACATTGACCCGCATCCGCGACCATGGCAAAGACGAATTCTATAAAGGAAAAACCGCCCAATTGCTAGTAGATTACGTGCAGCAGTTAGGCGGAATTATAACAATGGACGACTTGGCTGCTTACGAAGCCAAATGGAGGACACCCATTACCTTCACCTACAACGGCAACAAAATCATATCGATGCCACCGCCATCCAGCGGAGGTATTTGCCTGGCGCAGATTTTAAAAAGCATTGAGCCGTTCAACATCAGCCAATACGGCCAAAACTCGGTTCAATATATTCAATTATTGACCGAGGCTGAAAGACGGGCTTACGCTGATCGCGCACATTTTTTGGGCGATCCGGATTTTGTCGATATCCCTACCGACAGTTTGATAGACCCGGCTTATTTGAACCAGCGCATGGCTGATTTCTCTTGGGAAAAAGCCAGCCGATCGACGGACATCTCTCATGGTGAATTGAATGCTTACGAAAGCAACGAAACAACCCACTACTCCATCGTCGATTCGATGGGTAATGCGGTTTCTGTAACCACAACGTTGAACGGTGCCTACGGATCGAAAGTCTACGTGGCAGGAGCAGGTTTCTTCCTGAACAACGAGATGGACGATTTCAGCTCGAAACCGGGAACGCCGAATATGTTTGGACTGGTTGGAGCCGAAGCGAATGCCATTGCCCCGGAGAAACGCATGTTGAGTTCGATGACGCCAACAATTGTAGAGCAAGGCGGAAAACTGAAAATGGTGGTTGGAACGCCGGGAGGATCGACAATCATTACTTCAGTTGCCCAAAACATTCTCAACGTACTGGATTACGATATGGGCATGCAGGAATCCGTTTCACAACCTCGTTTTCATCACCAATGGCTGCCGGACGATGTTCGCTTCGAGCCGGGTTTTGACACACTGGTATTTGCTCCATTGCGGGACTTGGGCTACAACATCGATCAAAGCAACTCCCCCATTATCGGGAAAGTTGACGCTGTCTTGCTATTGCCCGACGGATCGCTGGAAGGCGGTGCTGACCCCAGAGGCGACGACAAAGCGGCGGGGTTCTAACTAGAAATTCACACGCACATTAACATGAAAAAGGGATAACAACCATGCAGTTGTTATCCCCACCTTCATAGCAGGTTGCAGATCTATACCAGCATTTCTACTGTCTCGAAAGCCGAAGCATTCAGCATTTGCAGCATTTGCCAGCCATATTCAGGATTCACATACATCAGGTTGATGAGTAGCTCGAAATCACCACATAAACGGTAATACATGAGCGAGTTGACAGTCATGCCATTCGGATAAATTGCACTCAGGTTGAAGAGTTGAAAATCTAATCCGGACACCATTACCTCAGTCGCTGCCGATTCAACCCTAGCTTGCGGTAATTCAGTTTTAAAAGCTTGCAACAGCGTTTGACATTCCCGGGCACAAGCATCTTTGTAATTGCCTTCCAGCACGACATCGTACGGTCGCCAGCTCGCTTCGAGGAAATTCGCATCGTCGGCTTTGTAAACAAACAAAATCTCGGGGCGACTGCCAATCGGCTCAGCCGAGCTTTTCTCAATGGCCTGTTCACCCTTCTCAGTTATCGATGACCACTGTTCCGCTGTTACTTCTTGAAAATTTTCAGGGATCGATATTTCCCATTTCAGATTATCGAGCTCATACTTCCGGCTGCAATCGCTCTGCGGTTTCCCCAAACCCAGAACAGCCCGAATACCATTATAAATTGTATTCATGCGCGTTTGCTTTTATTTTTCTCTTATTCCCCCTGGAGTCCCACTCCTTCTATTGAACGCAAACAATAAACTAAATATTTTACAAACTAAACATTTGTGCTTTATCTATTTTGTTAACAATCGGCTGTTTATAGTAAATTTCAACCAATATGTAACCGGTTTATAAATCGCGACTAAGGAACATAATTCTGTATTGCCTGAAAATACAGGGGATTTAGCTCTTCCCTGCATGTAACCTTTCGATCATTCTGCACTAAAGCAGTTTCCCATTGGATCTTTCGATTTTACGTTGCATTTAATTTCTTACTCAGGTGCGTTTCTCCCCAAAAGCTTGAAAGAAATGTTAAATCACCTGCAAACAAAGATGGCACAGTAACAGAATAACTCATTCGAAGCTTATTTTTGTTTACCAAATTGAACTTATGTGGGGTATCTTTAAATTCGACACCAAGAACCATCAGCCCAGACTTGGCGCGGCTGAAATCTTCAAATTTATTGGTCCGGGACTGCTGGTCACCGTTGGCTTTATCGACCCGGGAAACTGGGCTTCGAACCTGGCTGCGGGCGCCCAGTTCGGATACTCCCTGTTGTGGATGGTCACGCTCTCCACGATTATGCTCATCGTGCTTCAGCACAATGTTGCCCACCTGGGAATCGTAACCGGTCTTTGTCTCTCAGAGGCTGCCACCGAGCATTTAAAACCGCTTTATTCGCGCGGATTGCTGATCTCGGCCATGATGGCTTCAGTTTCAACCTCGCTGGCTGAAATTCTTGGGGGAGCCATCGCCTTGAAAATGCTATTTGATATCCCTATCGTAATCGGATCGGTACTTGTCACGGTTTTTGTCATCATCATGTTGTTTTCCAAAAACTACCGGGTAATCGAAAAATGGATCATCGCCTTCGTTTCTGTCATCGGGCTTTCATTTCTGTACGAGCTTTCGCTGGTTGACGTGGCATGGGGACAAGCCGTAAAAGGCTGGGTAACACCCTCCTTCCCCGAGAATTCGATCCTGGTGATCATGAGCGTGCTTGGAGCTGTTGTGATGCCGCATAACCTGTTTCTGCATTCCGAAATCATTCAAAGCCGCCAATGGAACCTGGCCGACGATGCCGTGATCAAAAAACAACTGAAGTACGAGTTCTTCGATACGCTGTTCAGTATGATTATTGGCTGGGCCATCAACAGCGCCATGATTTTGCTGGCTGCTGTAACCTTTTTTAAAACGAAAACCCCGGTTGATGAACTGGAGCAAGCCAATCATCTCTTAGGGCCACTTTTGGGTAGTCATGCCTCCAACGTGTTTGCCGTAGCGCTACTGTTTGCCGGCATCTCGTCAACCATTACTTCAGGCATGTCGGCAGGAAGTATTTTTGCAGGAATTTACAAGGAACCCTACGATATAAAGGACAGTCACTCCAAACTTGGTGTGATCCTCTCACTGGTATTGGCACTCATCATCATTTTCTTTATTTCCAATCCTTTCCAGGGATTGTTGATTTCACAAATGGTTTTGAGCATCCAGCTCCCGTTGACGATTTTTGCACAGGTTTATCTCACCTCATCCGAAAAGGTGATGGGGAAATATAAAAACTCCATAAAATCAAAATGGATGCTTTATGCCCTGGGCGCAATCGTTACAGCTCTGAATATTGTGTTATTTGTTAGTGCTTTTCAGTAGAAATTCAATATTCAATCAATTAGGAATACGCACGAGCTAAACTGAGCTTTTTAACTACCACAAACTTCCTTTGTTAGCCGATCCAGGTTTTGCTCGTTGGAAGGAATAACAACTGGCGCCACAATATTGGCAACCTCTTCGCTGTCAAACTCCTGATTCCAGTCAACGACTGTCCCTGTCTTCGAATCGATTAGTTGGATAGTTAAAGTGAAATGTGGCTGCGAAAGGTGCCGGATAACCACCTTTTCATTGCCAATAATTTCAACAAACTCGGATTCGTTGGCATAGTCAGTTCCATCAGGCCCGTGCATGATAAACGACCACCGTCCTCCGGCTTCAAACTCAAACAACTTAAACGTGTTCGAAAAGCCGTCTGGCCCCCACCAGCGAGCCAATCGATCAGGTTCGCTTATCGCATCGAAGACCTGCCCTGGTGACGCTGAAATCTCGCGTGATGTCTGGAATGTTTTCATCTTGTTTTGTTTTCTTATAGAATACAAACCGCTACAATTCTGTTTTGCCTCCGTCAGTTTCTGTCCAAACCGTGGTTTTATTACTTCTTATAATTCCCCTTTTTGTAGTTTTTCATCAGCTTCCCGAAATCCTTATCCTTTTTGCGTTTTTCGGCCACCGTCGATTCAAAGTGCTGCTGTTCCCGCGTCATTCTCAGGTAATTTTCATACGAAGCCTGATCAATCGCTCCAGTTTCCAAAGCCGCCAATACCGCACAACCGGTCTCCGTGGTGTGCGAGCAGTCCTTAAAACGGCATTCTTCGGAAAGCTCCAGAATTGTTCCGAATGTTAATTCAATTCCGCCAACCGAATCCGCCATGCCCACCTCGCGCATTCCCGGATTATCTATGATAATTCCGCCGCTTTCGAGAACCTTTAACTCGCGGTGAGTAGTCACGTGTTTCCCGCGGTTCGTATGCTCGCTGATCACGTCGGTTTGCATCAGTTGCTGACCAAGCAACGTGTTTAAAAGTGTGGACTTTCCAACGCCAGAAGAGCCCAACAAACAATAGGTCTTCCCTTGGTCCAGCATCTGCTTTAATTCATCAATCCCCTGTTTCGATTCATTGCTGATTGTTAAAATTGGAACGTCTTTAACTCTTTTCCGAACGCTTTCCAATAATTCTACCGAAGCTGCGGCCTCAATCAAATCAATTTTGCCCAGGATGACGATCGGCTCAACATTTGAGTTGTGGCAAATCGCCAGATAACGTTCAATCCGATTAATGCTGAAATCACGGTCGACAGCCAGCACAATAAAAGCTTTGTCAATATTGGTTGCAATAATTTGCTTCTCCCCTTTTTTACCGACTGCCTGCCGCTCGATCACCGACTTTCGCGGCAAAACAGCATGAATCAGTGCTTTGTCGTCGTCGTACTCCGATACAGCCACCCAATCGCCAACAGCCGGAAAATCGGCCCGGCTTTGAGCCGAAAAGCGCAAATTACCGAGTATTTCAGCGTCGTATTCGGTCTCAGCTGTCTTCACTACATAGCGCTCCTTGTGCTCGGCAATTACCCGTCCAATGGTGAAAGTACCCAAACCATGTTCGGTTCGGTAATGCTCCAAGTCGCTGGTGTATCCTAAATCTTCAAGGGTCATCTTTCTATTTATTTCGGAGTAATTTTCACCATTTATTTCAACACTAAAATCCCATCAACTGCCGCACGTAATCGGCATTTTCTCTGGTGGTCAGATTTTCGAGTAAGAGCAACGCAACATTCATCGCTGTCGACGGATTCCAGGAAGTGATCAGCTGATCGTCCATGACGATAGGTTGATGAAGAACATTGACGCCAAAGCTGCTCAAAGCTTCCCTGCGAACAGGGTTGTTGTAGGTCGTTCCTTTTTTGCCAGCCAGCACACCACTTTTACCCAGAGGCAACGCCCCAACACATATCGAGGCAATGATTTTATTCTCGGCCTCAAACTTTCGGATCAAATCCAGAAACCGCTCGTCGTAAGCATCGTTGTAAAAACCGTAAACCTCAAATCCGCCGGGCACAGCCAGCGCATCGAATTGGCAGACATCAATTTCATCAATCACATAATCGACGCCAAAGCGCTGACTAAAGGAACTTTTAATCTCTTTTCGCAAAGCGCCCGTATACAATTTTGTGGTGCCGTCACCTTCTTCCAGGTTCCACCCCATCACGTCGATAAACACACTGGCTTCAAAAACTTCAAATCCCTCGGCTAGTAGTAAGAGTATATTTTTCATATCGGATCTTATTTCCATTCGTTTCGTGAATCATCCATCAAAACTAAGCCTCATCTTGGGTCTTTCCAATACCACCATTTCAGTTTTTCAGGCTCTTGCTCATTTCCTGGTGTTTCGGCAAAATAAACGGCACAACGGAAGACATAAAGCAGACAGCGATCCTGAACTACACCCGCATAGCGGTTCGATAAATCATAAAGCACTTCGGGATCTTTGCCCACCAAATCCGCGACCTTCAAAATCCCAATATTCCAAAGATCATCAGCAATTGATTTCCCGACACCGGGGATGGTTTTTAGTTCTTTTATCGACTGTTCTTTATTCATTGTCGTTTCCATTTCAAATTTCCTACCCACTTAAAATACAATATCAATATCTAAACCGTTGAAATAAGCCGTTGGAGAGTGAGAAGACAGGACGACTCCGTACTTCAGTTTCAGGGGAACAATATATTCCAGCGGAATCCGCAACCAGGTGGGCAAGTTATAATAATTGATGTTTAGCAGCGATCCAAACTGAACGCCAATTGAAGGCGTAAAAACAAATTCAGTTGCCCCGTCTACAAATTGAACACCGGCTTCGGTATAGTTCGACAAGCCCAAAAATCGTTTTTCGCCTACCCAAATATCGAGGTTATTACGAAGCCCCGCCTTCACCTGTTGTGCAAAATAGGGCGAAAAAGTGTCGTCTTTATATGCTTTTATATCCCCCAGGCTATAAGCCAGCGTGTAGCCCATCCAGTAATCAACGGTTCCTCTTTTACCGCCACGCTCATTATGCGTGTAAATACTCACCGGATTACCAAAATTCACCCTGAAATCCACCCCTTCGTAGTATCGTCCATGAAAAGCAGGCCCGTTGAAACCGATGATAAAAGAATTGGCAATGCGACTGCGTACAAAATTGCGGTAATACGGCGTTTGTCCGGCTTTCTGCATGCTATCGGTAATGGTAATACTGTCGGGAAACAAGGTATTCAAATCCGAATTAAAGGGAATCGGGACCAACTTCAATGCAGGAGTAGCCGCAATCAGGAAATCCGGCTGAAGCTTTTTGTCATCGGGAATAAGATTGTAAAAAGGAATGTGATTTTCATTCGAATAACTTTGCTCAAAGGCATTCCAAACATCCGACAGCGACAGGTGCACTGCCTTGATAATACGGTCGGCCTCATCAGTATATTCCTGGTGTTTGATCGCCAATAAACTGGTGTCCTTTTCCCAGGCATCGTGCGTGTGATTGAACGCTTTATCGCCATAAGCACGCCAGATATCGGCCTCGCGGTTAACAACCGTGCAACCTTCGTCATTATAAAAATCGTGCAAAGCCTTGTTGTTGGTAATGGAGGCAAATGAGGTACGCCGCACCACGAGGTGGCCTGCCGCGAAGCAATCTTCCAGAAAATGGTCGGCAAAGCCATTGAACAGAAATGCATAAAACAGCAGAACCTTCGCTTCTTCCGGATTGGTTTTGGCTAACCGGCCGCTTTGCTCTGCCAAATCAATGGCAACCGCATGCAAAGATACATACATATTAATGGCGTTGGTTCCATTCAATTCTTTAAAGATCGACCGCACTAATGACGGATTTTGACACTGTCGGATAAACTCCTTGTTGAAATGCCGCAATTGCTGCTGGAAGGTTTTATCGTATTCGTAAAAGTGCCCTAAGTTGACGGCTGCCTGCAGCGCATAGGCAAAGTCGGTGTGCGTCAGCTTTCCGTCGGGGGCGGAGGTGTAGCCCATATCCATGTACTGGTTGTGCAACAACAAAATCTGTTGCATGACCGAATTCTTTAGCCTCAGTTGCTTTTCCAGCAATAAGGGATTGGAGCAATGGTCACCACTCAGGCCGTTTAACACACCATACGAAATTTGCTGGCCTCCTTTGACCGACAAATCGGTGAAATACCAGACTGCTTCTTCGTCTTCCTGTATATTTAAAAATTGGAAAAACAGCGCCGTATTTCGTTGGTTCGAAACATCTGCCAACAAGCGGGAGAAAGCGACATCGCCAATATCCTTGTGTTCGGAATAGTTATAAGCAAACAGATTGCCGGTCCAGAAAAAAGCAATAAAGCCCCAAATTATCTTTCGCATAATCGATCATTTCTTTAAAGTTACAATCAATCAAGGCAACTACCGGCATGCATTAGAAAAAGATTAAAGCCCTTTGTACTTTAAAATGCTTCCCCGATCCTGAAATAAACGCCCCAATCATCCTGTCCTTTGGCCAGGTCGAGCCCAACCCGAATGCCGGTTTTCTCCAACAATACATATCTGAACCCCAGCCCTGCTCCCGGCAAAATCTTTCCGTTGTCACCATCGTTCACGCTGTCCAAAATCGAGGCAATTCCACCAAAACCAACAAAACCTACTTTATTAAATGGATTCCAGCGGTATTCAGCCTGCAAGGCCAATTGGTTGTTTCCCCTGTATTTTCCCTGGGTATACCCGCGGACATCGGTTCCGCCAATTACAAATTGCTGGTTAAACGACAAGTCGCCGATACCTACTCCACCATAAAAGCGGACAGCCAATACGTCGTTAAAAGATCGAACCGAAAAATATTGATTGTACTGCAGATCGATATTTCGCGACACAAAGTCGTTCCCCATCCACTCCGGGAAAGTGGTGAACTGAATCTTTGAATTGGACCCGCTAAATGGATTATATACGTTATTCCTCGAATCCAGTATCAGCTGAGCACCAACCGACTGTAATGCCGCTTCCAGATCGACAGGCGTATCCGCAAAATTTGTTTGAAAATCAACGTAGGTGTAACTCAAGCCCCCGTACAAATGCTCAACTATTTTCCGGTTAATAATGAACACGAAGAAATTGGCACGGGTATCGTACGGAATCCACCAATTCAACAGGTTCAGGAAAAACTGAAAGTTTAAGGTTCCCGTTCCAACCCCGGTTGAAATCCGCCAGGTATCTTCTTTCAGATAGAACATACCAAACGCTCCTGCCCCCCAACTTTCGTTTGCTGAATACAATCCAAGCGCACCAATCGTCGATAGCGGTGATAGCGTATCGTTTCTTAGTGGATTCAGCTGGATCATCGGAACAACACCTGTTATCATTCCTATTGACCGATTATAATTTACATACGGTAGGGGTATAAATTTGAAGTTATAACCGGAATGATCCAGTCGTTCTTTCTTTTCTTTTACGATTTGCTTTTCATCGTCGACAACTTCTTGGGCCACGACTGAAATAGACAATAACAGCAGGAGTGTTAGGCTAAGAATCTGTTTCATATTCTAATTTTAATCCAGAGAAGGACAACTCATTAGGTGGGTATCCCGGGGTTTCTTCTATTAAAGATAATTAGAAATGATGAAAATAGCAGCACACCAAACTGAATACAATTATTTTTTAATGGAACGCTAACTGCTGCACTTTAAGGTGTCGCAAAAATTCGAATGAATCAAAGCCAAAATCTTCAATTACGGCTATTTACGGGGCTTCAAAAAGAAGAGGGTAATCATCATCAGGGCAGCTACAAACTCGCAGCCGATACTGGTAAACATCAAAACCGACACATAAAGCATGTTATCGTGTGACAGGAAAGCAAATGCGCCGTCCATATAAACCAATCCAAAAATGATCAGCAAAATGCCAATGCCGATATATTCGCCTTTCCTGTTCTTGCTATTACGCCTGTTAGCCCGGATTACTTTGACGTAGGCTGCAATAAATACCAGCCGTATCGCAATGGCGAGTGAGATCCCAATTGTTGCTGATGTCGGATTTGCTCCAGGGGTCGTATCCTTGAGAATGCCCTGAATGACGGGAAACATCAGCAAAATTGACAGCACGACCAAGCCAACTGAGATCACCAAAATTCGTTCATTCCGCTGCACGTTTTCCATAGCCAGCTATTTACTTGCAGGACACCAAAATTGAAAACGTTCCAATTCGGCCCTCCCCTTTTAGCATACGTTTGCAAAGCGCAGCTGTTGCCCCGAAAGAAAAATGATTTCAGTTTTGTTGCCGGTATTCCTGCGGCGTCATTCCGGTTTTATTCTTAAACAGCCG
Source organism: Mangrovibacterium diazotrophicum (assembly GCF_003610535.1). Classification (NCBI taxonomy): domain Bacteria; kingdom Pseudomonadati; phylum Bacteroidota; class Bacteroidia; order Marinilabiliales; family Prolixibacteraceae; genus Mangrovibacterium; species Mangrovibacterium diazotrophicum. The sequence continues at coordinate 582,674 of NZ_RAPN01000001.1, forward strand.
GCTAAAATAGTGCGGATAGTTAAACCCCAAACGGTAAGCAATCCCACTAACCGATTCAGACTCACTCAGCAAAATTGTTTTGGCTTTGTCGATGATGTAGTTGTTGATCTGATCCTTGGCGTTGTAACCGGTTTCCTTTTTCAACAAATCACTCAAATAATTGGCAGAAAGGTGCACTCTCTGTGCGAAATATTCAATGGTGGGCATTCCTGTTTCAGCCAGTTTTCCACTTTCATAATAATCGGCTAACAACATCTGAAACCTGCTGACCACATCGGAATGCTGCGCCGACCTGGTGTTGAACTGACGCTCGTAATACCGTGTAGCCAGGTTCAGCAAAAGCTCCAGAGAAGACGCAATAACCGTCTGGCTGTGATTGTCGATTCTTTCCGAGATTTCGCCCCGGACAAAGTTCATGCAGTCCGTAATTGTTTTCTGCTCTGCCGGCGATAAATGTAATGCCTCGTGCACGTCGTACGAAAAGAATTTGTAGCTGTCGATGGTCTTTCCAAGCGGCATATTTCGAATTAAGTCGGGATGAAAGAACAGCATCCATCCCTGGATTTCGTCTTTCTTTTGCGCTCTCAAAACCGATTGCACCTGGTTGGGAGCCGTAAAGAAAAGAACACCTTCGTCAAAATCATAAGTATTTCGCCCGTATTGCAGGCCACAGCTTTTATCTTTTAAGCCAATCGAATACAAATCGGTTAAGGTTCTCATTCCCACCAAACTCTCGGGAATCGCCCACTCCGATACATCGATAATGCTGATGAGCGGATGCGTAGGTTTATGAAATCCGCACAACTCGTGCAAATGGCTCACTGATTTGATATGTACGATTTCGTCCATCATGAATTACAGCTCAAGATAGGATTTAATTCTATTTAAACTGGCTCATAATCATCTTGTCGAACACGCGATCACCAAACCATTTCCGGATTGCCAAAGCCGGCTTAGCCATGTAACCTTTCACATAACGGGTTTTCGGCTTTGGATCGGTTGCTGCCTGCGCGATTGTTTTTCCCAGCACATCAACATCGGTCAGCCGATCTCCGGTGTAGTTGATCTCCATGCTGTCAGCCACCTGGTTGGCAAAAGCTGCATAAACGCCTTTACCCGACGTTTCTCTCAGGTTATCGGCCGCAATCGTTCCCCAAGGTGTTTTAATGCCTCCGGGTTCCACCACCACCACATCGATACCAAATGCTTTTAGTTCCAGCCGAAGACAATCGCTCCAGCCTTCAACAGCATGTTTAGTTGCATGATACCAGGCACCCATTGGAGTGTACATTTTTCCGCCCATCGACGAGATGTTGACGATTCGCCCGCTGTTACTCATGCGCATACTGGGCAACACCAGCTGGGTTAAACGAGCCATTCCAAACAGATTGACTTCGAATTGCCGGCGAGCCTCATTCAAGGGAACATCCTCCACCGCACCATACGATCCGTATCCAGCATTGTTGATGAGAATATCAATTTTACCGTCCTGATCTATAATGGCATTGACAGCTTCAACCATCGAACGCTCGCTCGTTAAATCCAGCGAAATGACATTGATGCCACTTTCCTTCAGATCTTCCATTTTTTCGGTTCTCCGCGCAGCTGCATAAACGTTGTAGCCTTGCTTGTTGAGAATATGCGCGGCCGATTTTCCCATCCCCGAGCTTGCTCCTGTAATCAATACAACTTGTTTCATAGCTTTCCTGTTTTTTTTTATCACAACAATACAAAAGTAGACTATCGGCTCCACCTATTTCAACACAAAAAAGGGATGCTAGAACACTTTTTACGAAACTGGATTGGTATTTAAATTTAAGCCCTGTTTTTGACTTGGAAGGAGTTTCGAAGAACATTACAGCCTAATCCCCTCAGCATGAAAGACTAGTCCGTTAGGTTCGAAATCTAGTTTTTCACTCGCAATACAACCGTCCCGGCAATTAAGTCGTGTAAAGCCCGCCGGCGGCTATTAAAGAGCATGGTGACAATTTCCAAAAATGACCATAGTACAACAATCCAGATCATGAACGCTGCCGATGTGGATAAAAGATCATCACTGCCGAGCCAACCGTTAGCAAAAAATAAGCCGAGAAATAAACTCAATGTGAGCGGTACGCTATCGCGAAGAAATGCCTGACGGAATCGAATAACTGTTTTTTCCGATTTGTCGAATACTTTGACACCAAGTAGCATCTTACCAATAGTTTGCCCCGATATACTGTGCAGCAAGATGCTGTAAGCAAAAGGCAACAACAAGTCGACTGCTGCGAACATGTTGTTGCCTATCGCCGATTCTGTTATCGCGAAGTACCCCAAAAGTGTTCCTGCCATTCTCAGCAGAAAACCGTCAACCGAATTTGCAGCAGCCCGGCGCCAAAAAGTTTGATAGCGATCATTCTCTATTTCGGAGGGAGCGATGCGGCTAATATCCTGTTTCAGGGTCGACTTTAACCGACGATATTCTTCTGCCACTTCACCTCTTTCCTCCAATATTTCAAGCGCGATCAACTTTAACGTGTCGTCCTGTTCCGGCCGTTCCAGAACAGCCATCAACTCAGCACTCGTCTTTTTACTGTAAATTTTATAGTAGAAGTTATCTTGACTCATTCCGTCGGGGTTTATTAATTCTCTTCGCGACAACAAATGTGTTAGCTATTGCGGCTCTTCAATGCGTTTTTAACAGCCTTGTTTGGCTTCACGCCATGGGCGGGGTCGGCACAATAATCCAGGAATATTTCCCGCGCATTTGCGCTCAGCTGTTCCGAGGATTTGTCTTCAAACTTTTCGGAAACGGCAGCACTTGTAAGGGCAGCCATGTACACACCGGATAAATTAAGGTCTTTCCCGCAGAAATCGACAAAATCTGGACCAATGCCAAACGTGTAATCCGGGGTTCCTTCCATCCAGCGCATGATAAACTGAAGGCATTGTACCTTGCCTAATTCGTTTGCCTCAAGGGCCTGTCCCAAAATATAATCAGCGCATTTGCCAACCTGCTCTTCTACCGATTTATAGTCTTCGGCTTTTACTAATTTGATATCAGCCAATTTTGAAAAATCCTGCGCAAAAGCCCCCATTTGCAGGCCTGCAAGCACAAATAAAAAGATGAAATTCTTCATGTTTCCGTTTTGTTAGGTTATTCAGTAAATATTGATTGAAAGTAATTTTCACCAGCTCCTGCACGCCCGCTTCACTTTCCCCACTCTAACCAACATCACCAACTGCAATTATTGCCAGTGCGCTGCGCTGTTCTAATTTACAAAAAATACACTCCGCCCTTCCTACTGACTATAATTTAGTTTCAGTCTAAACAAAACAAGCGATGTAACAGCCGGTTTCCGGCAAGTCTTTCCGAAACTGCAGGCCAATTCGTCGTATTTAATATTCATAAGGAGATTAGCCGGTGGTAGTTATTCTTCATCACTCTGCTGAAGCAGGAGATCAATCAGCTAATGAATCACGGGGTCTTTGTTTGATATTGTTCAAACTGAAAGCGAAGTATTTGTAATTGTTCTTTCGTGAGGTTGTGGTCGAAACCGATACAATAACCTTCGGCATCCAGGTACACGTCCATGTAGTTCGTCTGGATTTCATAATCGGCACCGTTGGGATGGTAAGTCAGCACGCTCGTAATAAGGTAAGAGGCTAGTTCTGTTCCCTTGCTATTTTCATCCAACAGAAAATTTGATGATTCGATATCGCCGGGAAGTACACGCACTCGGCTGTAATATTCGTAGACGAACACTTTTCCGCCATCTGAAAAGACAATCTCTTCTACCGGAATTCCCAGTCGAGCTTGTACCGTAATCTCGTCCTGCCCGACAATGCCGGATTTGATGGCTTTGTTGGCCAATCGGATCGTGGATGAACAGGAGACGAAACAAAACGACAAAATAAACAGCAATGCGACAGGCTTCACAATTAGCTGATTTTATGGTTTTCTAACGGTTTTTTACGATAAAAACAGCTAAAATGTTGGAAGGCCGGAATTAACAGCAGAAACCTGTTCAATCTAAAGATAGCTCTGAAATAACCTCTCTATTTGGTCGGTTGATAGCGTTTAAATTGCTCCCGAAGTAACTGCAATTGTTCTTTGGTTAGGTTATGTTCAAACCCAACGCAATTTCCCTGTTTGTCCAGGTACACTTCCAGGTAAGTCGTATATTTTCCGGATATGGCATTGCTTGAATCGTAAGTCAGCGTGCTTATAACATCGCCAATGTCCAAACCACTTTGGTGTCCAAATTCATCTACCCGGAAACTTTTTGATTTGACATTCGCGGGAGCTTTGTACCCACTTCGGCTATAATACTCGTACACCAATGTTTTTTCGCCATTTGGTTTCGAGATCGTTCTTACCGGATACCCAAGCCTCGAATTAATCGTGCTCTCGTTCTGCCCAACAATGCCATTACTGATGGCTTTATTTGCCAATTTAGTAGTTGTTGCGCAAGCCATAACACAAAACGAGCATACAAGCACCACCACGATATTTTTCACAACTAGTTGATTTTATGGTTTTCTATTCCATTTTCTACGGAAAAAGAAACGATAATGTTGGCCGATTGAATTCCTCAGCTGCAAAGCATCAATATCGCTTTACTCAACGGTATAACCGATGTAAAAATTGATTTCAGTTTGTGTGTTCTTCGCGAACTTGATATCCTTCGCTTCTTCAATCAATCTCTCCCACTCTTCATATTGATATTGACATTTTATGGTGTAAGTTCCCGGCGCCATTTTCAGCGAATAATACCCGGTTGTATCGTTGGTTGTTTGCAAATCCGTGTGTTCGCCCCAAACCGTAAATTCATTTTCACGATAATATTCTTCACCAGGCCAATCGACGTGATAAATATGCCCAAAGACCAGGGTTGAATCGAGGAGTGTGGTATCTGAACTGGTACCAACTTCTGTCCATCCATCAACAAATTGGCGGTTAAGACATGAACCGGTAATTATTAGTAGCACTACGAATGGCAATAACATTTTGATTTCTTTCATAAGCTAAGTCTTTTGAATAGTTACCAGCGTAAAAACATGGCTTAAAGGATTCCTATCTTAACCCGATCATTATTTTGCGTTTGCTCTTTCGGGACTTAATGACTTCCAGTTTCGCGATAAACTCTTCTTTAATGCCAATCACTTCCGAAAAATCAACTTCATTGTCGTCAACGAATAAGCTGTAGTTCTCTTTAAGCGCATCGTAGTCCGGCAAGTTGATTTTCTTCTTTGATTTTGCTTTCACCATCTTATCCAGCTTTGTCCACACATACACTTTGCTGTAAATCTTAACAACTCCCCCGGGAGATTCGGGAAACAAGTTGTTTTCCGCCGTAGTTTTGAACACTTGAATACAGGCGATATCATTCGGCTGCACAGTATTGAGATCCAAACTATCGGCCTTTACGCCGTCAATAAAAATCGTGGGGTTAATCGGCTTTGGGCCTTTATAAACGTTCTTGTTCGTGTTATAACTGATCTTGATATCGTTGTTTTCCGTCGGTTCAAAATCCGTGAACGTCCAACTGAATTGCTTGCCGGATATTTCACAATTGGCCGGTGTTTGCGACAAAACAGAATCCTGCTCAATGTCTTTCAGGTTGACAATAATCTCGGCTTTCCCGATTGTCCCTTCCCAACCGGCTCCGGTACTTAGCAGGTAGGTGAAAAACCGTTCATTGCTTTTGTAACGCATTCCACAGGGCAACGAATACTGCACCTCAATCGTCTTCGATTCTCCCTTCTCAAACTCACTATTCCATAAATACCAGTCCTTTTCATCGGGAGATCCGCTCCCCTCAGCGCCTCCGGAGGCAGAAGTAAACGCGATGGTTTTACCATTTTCCTTTACGGCAAAACGGTCTCCGTTCTGATGCTTTTCCATGCTGAAATGGTAGAAACGCATGTCGGGAAAACCAATCTGAAGTTTTTCCGGTTCTCCGAGGTTTCTCATGTAAAACACACAGGTCACAACCGAACTGTCGTTGTACAGGTCAATCTCGACTCTCTCCGATTCCATGCGAATCGAAGTCGCAGCTTTCGGGCTGATGCTTTTTGCTTTAATGGGGTTAGGTGCAATGTCGGCAAACAGGCTTGTTTGCAAACAAATTAGTGCCAAAATTGCCAGGATAATTTTCGTTGTTTTCATCGTTTTCAGGGTGTTTGTTTCACTTGGTTTCGGGTCAGTATTTCCATCATCAATCACGTCTAGTACAACTTCATAATAAATTGAGCAGGAAGCAGCTTTTACCTGCTCTCAACGTAACTGAATTTATTAAATTTCGATGGTAGCTGGTTCGTAATTGTCAGATCATTGGATGTAATGGTCGGCTCAATTCGTATCACTTTTGTTTTTTCGTCGATCTCGATCCGATGGGAACTTTTGAACTTAAACATGTCTACATGCAGTAGTTTGAAATCATAGGTCCCGCTACCCAGTTCCATAATGGCATATTCACTGGCACCAACCTGCCCCATCGGCTTTTCATCAATCCACAGATTTAGCCTCGCGGTATTGTCAACCTTATGCAGGATATCTGCTCCGTTGTAGATCAAGATCCTTCCATTTCCTAATTGATCAAGGTCCACCGTCTCCGTTTTATTTTCCTGATAATCGTAGCTTGAAGTGATCGGTTGTAAGGCGCAGGCATTAAACGCAAACGCCACTAAAACGACAAAAAAAACTCTAAGCGCGGTTTTCATATTTTGGTTGTTAGTTGTTGTTTTATTTCATTAATTCCAGATAGTTTTTCACAAAATAAGCCCAATCATCCAACCTGTCATAAAGTTGATCAGTCGAAGGAAACGGTATTAATATATCAGGGGCAATTCCAATGTTATCAAAAGGATGCTCGGGTAACCTTTGCGATCGCGTCATTGGAAATATCAAATCAAAGTTCCCTGAAGGGAATTTTTGTGAAACAGCATTTGAATAATCAAGTACACCAGCTGTGTTGTGGTTCCCAAACAGGGTAACTTTTTGGCTATTTTTTGCAGCCAGCAAAAATTGTTCTGCCGATGAAGCATTCCTTTCATTGATTATGATCCCAACCTTTTTCGGATTTAAATAAACACGTTTTGTTTGGTCTACTTTATCATCGTCAAACATCGATACAGTCACAAAACCACCTACATTCTTTTTCATAGCATCCAACAATGATTCAGTCCATCGAATGCCCTCCTCACCGTCTATAATTTCGCCAGCTTTTAAAGCTTCTTCAAAGAACTCTATGTTTCCTTTACTTGCGTACCATTCAACTCCCTTCGTTTCATACGGGTTTGTATAAATAAGCTCGGCCAGCTTTTGAAAATAATTGTCCTGTCCTCCACCGTTATTCCTTAGGTCAATAATTAAGTTAGGCCGGGACATTATTTCTTGCCAGTGCTGGGTTACAATGCTATTAGAGTAATCTGATTCAAAATCAGTAATGCGCAGATAGTATGTACTGTCACTCAAAGATGTTGCTACCGGATAGGTGTTTGTTCCGTTCGGATTTTTCGGGGTATAAGAATATAGAAAAGCTTTGTTTAATGTTTCGTTTGATGATTGTCGGACAAACCATGTATCTCCATTTATTTCCAATATTTTATTGTCAATATAGAGCGCCGCTTTGCCTTTGTGATTGTAAGAATATGCAGGATTCACAGAAGTTACGCAAAACTCATTATTTCCCAATTCTGAAAATTCAAACATCACCTGATTACCTTCAAAATTTGGATATCGAATAGCAATTCCGACATAGCTTCCATCATTTTCTTTTGTTACAGCTATTTTACCTCTAAAGCCAATCCAGATTCCTTCTATCGATTGACCGGAATTTGAAATACTGTCAATCGTGATATCATAATATTGTGCCTGTGTTTTTGCTTGTTCAACTGTACTTCGACTTATACTGCGTCTTTTAACTCTCAAATGATTGTCTTTAAACCAAAAAGTATAGAGCCCCAAACATTTTCCGCAGGAATCCGGATATTGAATAATTCGATTTCTCAGATCATGTTCCAAAGCTTTTAGATCTGCCAATGTTTCATCATTTACTTTATCCTTGTATCCGGGATAGTCATTTTTAATTTTTTCAACGAGGTAATCGAAATCGTTTAGGCATTCGTTTTCCTGTGCACTCCCGACTAGTGAAATGGCTATTACGAAACTTAAAAACAATACTTTTTTAATCACAGTGTGTTTGCTTAGAGTTGACTAAAACGGTTACCTACAAGTTGTCGCGTTTGATCGAGAGTCCGGGCGTCGAACCGCACACCCCCAACCATACCACCGTTCAACCGTTTGCTAACGCCTCCGGCCTTTTCAGAACTTTCCGAAAAAGTTGGAAATATCAAAATAGATACTCTTTGCTTCACCATCGGAAGTGATGATATCGATGATGTCGTAGGGTTTCTTTTGGTCATAAGTGAGTGACTGGCCTTGTGATTTGTATCCGGGATAGTTTTTCCGGAGCCATTCGTATTCCGCACCCACTCCTTTTGATTCACTCTTTTCAGTAATCACGATCGCTTTTTCAAAGGAAGATCCATCTCTTCCCGACGATATTGTCGTATTCTCCGGTGAAGGTGCATTGTTCGACAATTTATTTGTTGTCGAACAGGAAGCCATCGTTAAGGTGATTGCCAGTAAAATTAAAATCTTTCTCATTCTCGTTTGGGTTAATTGGTTTCTGATGGTGTCAAATTGGTTGGAGTTCGCATGCACATTGGTGCTAGCGGCTCGAACGATTAATTATTACCACACGTTTTTTATTTTTTTTCTTTCCATTCCATTGCTCTTTTTTCAAGATTCTCGAGACCGTATGGTTGTTTGTCAATATCGAATTCAGTTTCATATTTTCCCCATCCCATAAACACAAAGTATTTTGTCATGGCGTCGAAATGGGAATCAGCATAAAAAGAGTGGATAATTTTAGAGTCCGGTTCTAACAAACTTCTTGATTCTTCTCCTAAATCTCCAGAGAAACATAAAGAAGTTAATCCTTCTCTATATTGCCAAATATCATGTTTGATGCTTGTCATATTTCGTTCTTCAAAATTCTGACTAACGGTTGGTACATGTTGTCGGGGCGGATTTCCCTGTCTGCCGCCAGGCAGGGGAGAGCGTTCCTGTTCGAAGGACACGGAACTGCGATGCGAGAATCCCTGTCTGACTGCGCAGCCAGGCAGGCACAGTTGGCGTACCACAGAACCCCGCCCTGCAATATGTACTGTGTTATCTACATGGTTTTTCATTTTCAAATATTTCTTCATTGTATGCTCTTTGATAAAGTTCAGGCAATACTTCTCTGTCTTTTTTTCTGAGTCTGTTTGCCTTTTTAGTCGATACAAAGTCATAAATTACGAACGGTAATAGAATAACTTCGTAATTATTACATTCTTTTGTGATTTTTACTTTCTCCCACTCCATTCCAATCCACCCAATCAATAATTCATTGGTTTCATTAGAAACCTGAATTTCAAATTTTCCATTCTCATTTGTTGTTCCTAATTCGATTGAATCAGTAGATAAAATTTTTGCTTCGCGAATAATAAAAAACTCATCATATTTACTTTTACAATCACACGGCTCTGCACCAATAACTTTCCCAGTAATGGTTCTTGTTTGCCCAACTGAAGTTGATGTGCAAAACAAAAGTATAGTAATAAATAAAAGTGGATATTTCATATTTTTAAATTTTTGCCAACGGCTCGTGTATGGTGACGTAAGGGATTGCGGGCTTCAAACCTATCAAGTTACCATCCAAAATTGACGCGGGTGATACCGCTCGAAAACCTCTGAAACCCTTATGCACTATACACATTGTTATCGGCTTTTTTTCATCTTCGTATTAATTTTCAACAATAAAATATCGTTGTCATTTTCTGTTTCAAGTGCTAAATTTGATGAGAAAATTATCCTTTTTGAGAATCTCCCCAAACCAACAAGTTTATTATCAATTTGAGAGTATCTCATTTCCCAAATTTCTGTCATTCCCTCACCAGGCAACATGAATGCTTTATTTATTTTCCCTCTTTTATTTATTTTAGCAATAAATCCTTTTCCCTCTTGTAATGTATTTTCAAGCAAGTATTTTCCTATTTTAATATCATCGTAAAAATACCCTGCCAAGTAACAATTTCCTTTAGAGTCTATTGTTACAGATTGACCTAAATTACTACCTGTTGATTTGAATTTTTTAAACCAAACCAATTTAGAGTCACTTGAATATTTTATCAAATATGCATTTGAATGGCAATTAGGTTCAGGTAAGATGATTTTCCCTTCCACATATATTGAATCAATAAAATCTCCTGTTACATATATATTATCTAAATTATCAATTGCCATATCCCACACTCTATCAAAATGTCCACCTCCAAAAGATTTAATCCAAATTAACTTACCACTTTTACTGAATTTTGATACGAAAACATCATCATATTCATTTGCTACAATAGTTTTATCGTCAATCGTAATTTGATTTCGAATTTCTCCAGATAATACTATTTCTCCCTTACTATCTATCAAGACAGCTGAAGGACTATCATCATCATTTCCTCCAATATTTCTAGTCCAGAGGAAATCTCCATCTTTATTAAGTTTTGTTAAGAAAATATCTACCTGTCCATTTGATGTAAGTAAATTATCATCGAAATCTATGTTTTCAAAACGCCCAGAAAAAACAATATTATTTTCTTTATCAGTTGTTAACGTTTGGCTATCTGCAAAACTTTTATCTTGATATAATTTGTGCCATAATAAATCTCCATTTGTATTATATTTAACTAAAAAGATTCCACCTCCTCGATTATTTTCATATTCAATATTTTCAATAATTGTGGTTAGTCCAGCACCTCCTGTTAAAACAATATTATCTTCATTATCGACAACTACACAGTTTCCTGTTTGTCCCCATTTACCTCCTATAGTTTTAACCCAAAGAAAATTACCATCTTTATCTGATTTTGCTAAATAGCAATCACTATCAAAGGAAGATGATACAACAATATCCTTCCCAAAATTAGCTGTCCCTGAAAAATTACCAGTAGAGTAAATATTTCCTTTGCTATCAATAGCAACTGAAAATCCATTATCCCCTCTTTGGGTATCTCCCGCTTGCTTTATCCAATCAATTTGTGCCCAAATGGGACTAAATTGGATAGAACAAAATATGGTTAATATGTATACTATGTTTTTCATTTTTAAATTGCCGATAACGTTGAGTATAAGAAACGTAAGTGATTTCGAAGTACTTACCTATCAAGTTGCACCGAGCCAAATTTGCGTTTTGACACAAATTTAAAATATTTAATAAACCCGTCAAATCGCAGATTTGGCGGAGCTGATTAAATGCTCGAAAGTCCCGTAAACTACTGAGCCACTTATGTTTTTTATACATTGTTGTGCAAAGTTTTTATTTCATCAATGTCCTTTTTTATCTTGTCAAGTTCAATGATTTCGTCCTCAATCTGCACTTTACTTGTCGTCTTTTTCCAATACGGAAATAACCAAGTCATTGCTGTACCGATGTTATAAATTTCATTGTCCGCAAGAAGTAAGTCTGTCCGATGTTTATATGAAAAATCTCCCTTGTAAAATTTCGTGATTTGTTTCTTGCACGTCAAAAGGTTGAAAAAAAGGTCTACAACTTCGCTTAAATCATCATATTTTGGGTCGCAATGAATATGGGTCAATCCGTATCCGACTGTCAATTCACGACTGTCAGACATAATCCAAATGCCAGTGTCACCAATAGAAATATGGTTTTCTTCCTCAATTTCAGTCAGCTCATTTGGAAAAAGTCGAATCAATAATTCTTTTATCTTTTCAAATATCTTTTCGTGTTTTTCCATTCTGCTGTTTTACTTATTTAATTTTCATTTTATTTTCTGGCGTGAAGCGGGGGACTCGAACCCCCATAACCCTCAATCCTAAAAAGTCAGTTTAATTCCAGTTATATTCTAATCCGAAGCTTTGGCTCCATTCTTCACACGAGGGTTGCTTCACGAATAGTCATTTTCAATTTTTCCATAATTTCAGATTTTATTAATTCAACAATCAGAATTCCAATCGTTAAGAACAGAATCTTACTTAGGTCAAAAAGATAACTGGTCATAAATTCAACTTTTTCACTTAGGCTCTTATATTTTTTTCATATTTCTATCATTTGCTTTTTGTTGCTATCTGCATTTTCGAATGTTAGCAGGCTCTCTTTAAATTTTGCACAACGTCTGTATATATCCCCCTGTATTATATATCGCTTATAGCGACACTGTACAAAAGCCACGCCAATTGGGCGTTTCAGCGGCTTTTTCGGTCATTTCAATTGCCGCGCTCTTGCAAATAATGGATTGATTCATCGGGATAACAGGGCTTGGTTGTTGTTTTATTTTTTCGATTTTCAATTTAGCATATTCTAACTAAACATATACAAAACAAGCCACGAATTTATTAACAAAAGTTCAACCGTTGTGCACACAGCCAACTGGCTGCCAGTCTAAAAGTCCTCTTTCGTGCACACGAATCCATTAGTTGGCTTATACCGTGACTATTTTGTTACGCGCTCCCTGCGCGTGGTCTCCACAACCGCACAATCATATCGTGTGCCGATACACAATACCGCGAGAAAGGAATCGTATGATTGCAGTTTTTTTAATACATCGACGAAAAGGTGAAGATGTTTTGCCAACTACCAGCGCTAATGTCCGACGACAACCGAAATACTCCACCAAAGCCGTTGCGCGGACAAAATCGATTCATATCCTTTTTACCCGGGGCGTTACCCCGGGCTATTGCTTCACAGCCCTTCAGGCTGAACTCGCGACTGGCAGCCCCAACGGGGCATAAGCAATAGCCCCGTGCATCGCACGGGGTAGGAATATCGAAAAACGAGGATCGTCCGCGATCGGTGTAATACATCGCATTTTGATATTGCGGACGAAAAGGCGTATAGGCGAATCTGCTGCATTAAGACTATGAACTCGCTCGAAGCGCACGACTGCACGCAGTCCCGATGAATCGGGATGAACGAAAACACGGAAGTGCGACGCGTAAGCGTCAGGCATGGAGTGTTGATAGTGAACGGTGCGTAGCAATTGCCTCGGGCAGTCTTGATCTTTTGGTTCGTTTTGTATTAAGACAAAATGAACAGCCCGTCCGGCTGGAGGACATTTAAAAGGGGCAACGATGAGACTACCAACTTTGCAAAAATTCCACATTAATGTTTTTTGTTGTCTTCAGGCCAGACAGGCCGATACTTTTCCAATCAATGAAAAGTATCCAAAAATCTTGTCAAAACGAACCCTCGCCCGCCCGTCTGGCTGCGTTAGCCGGACAGGGGCGTTTTGACGGCCTGCGCACCGCTTCGAAAAACATTTGACAAATTGTCCGACAACAACCCAATCACTTCCCCTAGCCGGTACGCGGACAAAATCGATTCATATCCTTTTTACCCGGGGCGTTACCCCGGGCTATTGCTTCACAGCCCTTCAGGCTGAACTCGCGACTGGCAAGCCCCAACGGGGCATGAGCAACAGCCCCATGCATCGCACGGGGTAGGAATATCGGAAAAACGAGGGTCGTTCGCGATCGGTGTTCTGCATCGCGTTATGATATTGCGGACGAAAAGGTAAAGGTATTTTTCCTCGATTCCTCCGCTACCGCGCGACCATATAATGTGGCGATGCACGATACCACGCGAAAGGAATTACGCGTTTACAGGGTTAGTGTGCCAACACAATTTTTCCGTATTGGTATTTCATTTAAACCCTCAAGTTGTTCTCCATTTGTACCAATTCGTTAGAATCTTCTTCCAGGATACCAGGTCTCCACAACAATTCTGCAAGGGTTTGTCATCGGTTAAACTGTAAGAAAAACCAGCGCAGTTATCAATCATACCACCTAAAAGGAATAGTACATGCTTATGTTCCTCGGGAACACAGACAACGGTTAAAATTGAACCTTCAGATTTTAGCATCTCGTTTGCTTCATCAACTGAGATCTGATCTGTCAACAAATTATTGGCGATAATCTCCAATTTCTCGCGATTGTTATAGACATAGATTCTTTCTCTCAGTCCATTTACGCCCCAGATAATCGGCAACACCGACACGTAAAAAATAATTCCTGTCAGGATTGTCAGTATCTTTCCTTTTAATCCTTTTGCTGCAACCAGATATACTATAAATCCAATTAGTCCGACAATTCCTCCAAGCAGAAAAAGGATTAGCATGACAAATGGGTTACTTTGCCCCAATTTTGCAGAAAATGCTACAATCAAGATTAAAAGTCCGGGCGAGAAAAACAAGATTTTGCCAATCAGGGCGGCTATTGATCCATCTGGTTCCAGGATCTCCTGTTCGCTTTCTCTATTTTCTTTACCTGTATACATGATCATTTATTTAGCGACTATTAAACTTGATATCGAACCGTTGATTTAAAAGCATCAATTCCTGGTTCTTTGAATAGTTCAAGCGAATGCGCCGGTTGTCAACAAAGTCGATCACAAGCTGTTTGCGCCATTCCTGCATCTTCAGCTTTTCGATATCTTTCTTATCGAATTTCTCCGTCACAATTTTATCCACCAGGTTATAGTAAGTAAATGTTAAGGAGGATTCCTTATCGTCCCACGCGAGATCAATGAGCTGATAGATGTCGGCGTAACTGAATATCATTAACGCTTGAATAACAACAATCCAGATCAAAATAGCCCACGAAAAATCATAGCGCAGGTATGCAACAAGGCAATAAACAGCAACCGCAATGGCACACGATACAAGTGCCTTCAGATAGGTCTTCTTATTATACGTTCTAACCAAGGCTAAATCCCGGGTATATTCTGACTCAATTTTATTGTGCATCCGATTTGCATTAGTGAAGGCGTGATTAGTGGCAACGTTCTGTCCGGTCAGCGAGCACGATAACCAAGGCCATTCGTTCTATTTTTCGACTTTCAATTTAGCATATTCTAACTAAACATATACAAAAGGCTATGTTTACTTATCAACAAAAGTTCAACATGATCCGATGACTATCGAAACACTCCTCCCTGGCCCGGTGCGCGGACAAATTCCAATCTCATCTTTTTACCCGGGGCGTTACCCCGGGCTATTGCTTCACAGCCCTTCAGGCTGAACTCGAGACTGGCAAGCCCCAACGGGGCATAAGCAATAGCCCCGTGCATCGCACGGGGTGGAAATATCGAAAAAAGAGGATCGTCCGCGATCGGTGTAATACATCGCATTATGATTTTGCGGACGAAAAGGCGTATAGGCGAATCTGCTGCATTAAGACTATGAACTCGCTCGAAGCGCACGACTGCACGAAGTCCCGATGAATCGGGATGAACGAAAACACGGAAGTGCGACGCGTAAGCGTCAGGCATGGAGTGTTGACAGTGAACGGTGCGTAGCAATTGCCTCGGGCAGTCTTGATCTTTTGGTTCGTTTTGTATTAAGACAAAATGAACAGCCCGTCCGGCTGGAGGACATTTAAATGGGGCAACTATGAGACTACCAACTTTGCAAAAATACCATATTAATGTTCTTTGTTGTCTTCAGGCCAGACAGGCCGATACTTTTCCAATCAATGAAAAGTATCCAAAAATCTTGTCAAAACGAACCCTCGCCCGGGCGTTTTGACGGCCTGCGCACCGCTTCGAAAAACATTTGACAAATTGTCCGACAACAACCCAATCACTTCCCCTAGCCGGTACGCGGACAAATTCCAATCTCATCTTTTTACCCGGGGCGTTACCCCGGGCTATTGCTTCACTGCCCTTCAGGCTGAACATACGACCGGCTTCTTCAGCATCTCTGCGGTACTGTTTTTCAAAAACAAAAAGGGATGCCACCTCTAAAAAATGACATCCCTTCCCTTGTCAATCGACAAGATTTATTCCTTGTAAACCGTCACTCCTTCTTTGATGGTTTCCAAAACCTTCGTGTTTTTCACTTCGTCGATCGTGGTTTCGTCCAGGTCAAGTGGGTTTTTATCCAGAATGACCAGGTCGGCCAGCTTGCCTGCTTCCAGCGTCCCCTTACTGGCTTCTTCATGATATTGGTAGGCTACATTCGAGGTCAGCATCTGCAGCGCCTGGTAAACCGTAGCCCTTTCTTCGGCCCCCAAAATGCGGCCACTGCGGGTTTCGCGTTTCACGGCGGTCCAGATCGTCATAAACGGATCGAGCGGCGTCACCGAATAGTCGGTATGGTTGGTTGGGCGCAAACCTTTGCCGTAAGCCGTTGCAATGGGCGACAAATGCTCGGCAGCCTCCTGCCCGAAGTTTTTAATGTGCACATCGCCCCAATAAAAGGCGTGGTTGGTAAAGAACGAAGGCACCAGGCCCAGCGCGGCAATCTGATCCAATTGCGGATCGGTCACAAACTGGCAATGAATGGAGCACCAACGCAGATCCTTGCTCTTGTCGTAATTAATTTGCTGCATACCATCGATCATCTCCTGGATCGCTTCGCTGCCATTGGTATGCACATTCAACTGCAGGTTATTGTCGTAGCAAGTTTGCATCACCTTGAAGAAAACGTCTTTCGGCACAAACGACACACCATGCCAATCGGCTTCGCCGTTGGGACCGGGCGTCAAATAGTGCTGCATGGCCGTTCCACCCTGTGGTGAACCATCCAAAAGCACTTTGATACCTCCCAGCTTCAAGTGCTTGCTGTAGCTGCCAAAGCTGTCTTTCCCGACAATCTTTTCCATATCGATAAACAGCGGGTACGAAATAACATCGATAACCAGCAAACCGTCGGCGCTCGCTTTCTTCAACAGCTGCAAATCATCGAAAGTAGTAGCCCCCTCCTGCGCCGTGGTGTATCCCCATTTCGTATATTCTTCCTGCGCTTTGGCAAAGGTCTTCAGCAGCTCCCCGGCTGTTGGCTTCGGCATGCTTTCAAAAACCGGCATAAAAGCGTTCTCCATCAACAAACCCGAGGGTTTCCGCGAGTTGGGCATCCGCGAAATCACGCCGCCATCCGGATCTTTGGTCTCGGCTGTGATGTTGGCCGCTTCGAGTGCCTTGGAGTTGAGCAACGCGCCATGCGCCGAAACATGGATAATCAACACCGGATTATCGGGCACCACCTCATCCAGATCCAAACAGGTAGCTTCGCGATCTTCAAACATCGTTTGATCGTATCCGTAGCCCACCAGCCACTCGCCTTCTTTCAGCGGTTTCTTTTTTATGAAATCAGCAATCGTCGTTTTTAGTTCGGCAACACTGTTAACCTCCCCAACGGGCCGTGGCGACGCGTTCACCCAAGTCACCAGTTGCGTGGCATTGATGAAATGGCTGTGCGGATCGATAAAACCGGGCAAGAGCGTTTTGCCATCCAGGTTTCTCACTTCGGTTGAATCACCTTCATATTTTTGAGCGTCGATCTGCGAACCTACAAAAAGTATCTTGCCGTCTTTTACCGCCACGGCTTCGGCATACTGCGGCGAGTCTCCCGCCATGGTAACAATGGTTCCACCCCAATAAATGGTGTCGGCCGGGTTTTCAGGAGCCGATTTGCAACCAAACAAGGCTAGCAGTGAGGCATAGAAAAGTAATCTCTTTTTCATGATTTTATTTGATTTTTTAAGGTCATTTGTTCTGTGTTTACGGTGATCAACACGTGTCATTAGATGGAATCTTCCGGTTAGGAAATCGGGTTAAAAGACGCGAAACAGAACGCTTGTCCGGGTAAGACACAAGTCCTTGTCTATCTGCTCTGTTTCGCCATTCAAGTTAAGCCATTTAAATGAATTTAGCAGCTACAGAATGCTTTAATTTATCAATAAATTTTTGGTGATTTTTGTGCATGAACCGGTGATAAAACAGGCTGACATTTCAATCCGTTACCTACTTCTGATAATGTATTTCAGAAAAGACTGAAGTTAAACCTTCGCCAACGGGCGATTGCGACGCCAGGCCGATGCGAATTGGCAGATCGGAATTCAGGCGAAAATACCGGATATTCACCCAATTCTCTTCATCCAGCGAATACGAGAAGATGATTTGCTTTCCCTTCTTGCTTATCCGCATATACACCCAATTGTCGGGAATATAATCCGAATAAGCATCGTCCGAAATTTCATTGGTTACCACGGTTACCATCCTGTTTTTCGTGGGCGACTCATTTTCAAAACAAAACTTCGCCCAATAGGCTTCATCAATGTAAACAACCAACATGGCGGCGTCCCATTTCGAGCGATGTTCGGCAGATGACTTAGCCGAGAAGGTAAAATCGTCATCGGGGCTGAAAAGCAGTTTGGGCATGTTACTCACCCGGAAGTGGCCGCTCGGCGAATAAAACATGTTTGTTCCGGGAGCAGCGCTGATGGCTATAGTTTCGTTGTGAATTGCAAAACTGTCGGGTTCGATCACCCACTCCAATGGGCAGGGAATCCCATCCAATTCAATTGAGGCTGCTGCTGGTTGAGAAAAAACGCTTCGGGCAAGAACAGCGAACAAGGCAAATAAAAGGTATTTCATCGTTTTGGGGTTTTGTTGGGTTTTAGAAATAAAAAGGCCTTTAAAACACTGGTTTCAAAGGCCTATACAAGTTACTTTATTTTGAACCCAAATGAAATATCCGCCGTCAATTTTTCAAGAACAAGAGAAGCTGTTTTTCTATTTCAAATGCTGAATAAAAAACCCTGCTTGTGCCCGGCTTACCTGGTCGAAGAGTTCGCTAGGGTAAAACAGCAATCCGAAATGACCGCCTTCAATCTCCTGCAGTTCCTTGGGCTCGGGTGTCTGTTGATAGGCATAGCGGGCAACCTCGGGGTTGGCTCCCGGCATTTCGTCGTCGTAAGCCACCTGCATCAACACAGCCGCTTTAAGGTGCGGCACGCAAATAACCGAGCTGAATTTGACCGGAACCATCGGCACCACATAGGTGGCATGGTTCACCCACCCGGTATTGTGCCGCGCGCCGTATTCCATAAACCAGCGATAAGCTGTTAAAGGTTTCAACAGCGATGGAATGGTTTGCTGATCGAAGGACACCACCGGCATCGGTCCAATCGTGGTTTCCGGTACGCTGATGTCGCCTTCGTAAAAGGTTGTTTTTAGCTGTTGAAACAGGCTTCCATCCGGATCAGGAGGTGGCAACTCGCGCCCTAAGGCAGGAACCTGCACAACCACTGTCTTCACCCGTTGATCCATGGCCGCCACAAACAACGCAACATCGCCGCTCATGCTATCGCCCCACAGCCCAATCCGGGCGCTATCGAGCTCCGGCAAGCTTACACCATAGTCAATGGCATCGCGAAAACCCCGAGCCTGCGTCCAGCGGTTGATTTCCAGCCGCGGCTCACCATCGCTGATTCCCAGGTTGCGATGATCGTATAAAATAACAGCAAAACCAGCGTCGCGGAATACCTCTGCAAAGCGATCGGCAACCATGCCTTCAATGGTGGCCGAATAGCCGTGTGCCATGACGACAACCGGCAATTTCCCGGCGTCATTTTCGGGCAAATAGAGTCTCCCTCTCAGAGTAGCTCCTTCGGATTGAAATTCGATGGGTTGATACATGGGCTTTGTTTTTGGTGTTTCTGTATTGGGTTGACGTGAATCTTGTGCCGCCAAAGGATAGCCCACCAACAAGAGCGCAACAAGCATTATCGTCTTGAAGCTGGCACCGCTTCGGCCTGTATTTCGAGGGTTGGGCAATTCGATCATGTACTTTCCTGCAGATTGGTGTTTAGCTGAGCTTTTGTCCTGCCTTCTTCGCAAAAAGCAATATTGGATATACTCGCTTATTTGAAACAGAGTTACAACGCTGGTTTCTACGGTAGTCATTTGACAAAAAAAAGGCACCCTCTCGGATGCCCTTCATATTCACCTTTTAAAATACAGCATTATTCAACTGCTATCGTTACGTAGTTGATTTTTCCGTTGAACTTGTTCTCGCCAACCTTGTAGCGGCGGCTCACATTGGTTGCTTCGTCAAAACCAACGTCGGCGCCTTCATCGAGCGAGAACATGTTACCGTTGGTATTGTCGATGCGGGCCTCTCCTACTTTTTCGCCATCGATAAAGAGGGTTCCGTTTCCACCTTTCCCCATTCCGCCACCATCGTAGGCAAATTCAAATTCAATGGTGTGCTTACCAGCCGAAAGGGCTTTGCTACTGTTCACATCGTACTGTTTCAAACCGACCCAGTTGTAGGTAAAAACAGGCTTTCCTTTGTCAACCCAAAGACTGTAACCGCCAAACAAACCGCCCATGGCCAGGATAACACCGTTGGCTCCCGGTTTCACTTCCACCTCGGTCGTGAATTTGCTGCTGGTATTTTTAATGTTGATGAATGCATTCTCGAGCATACCGCTCATGCCTTCATACACAGTCAACGATTTCCGTCCGTTCATCAGGTCGGGGCGCCCTGCAGTTGCCGGGTCGAAACGCTCGATCGTACGGTCGTCGATTGGTAGCACGTGGTATTTTACCGCTTCATCCATAAACACCTGCTTGAGCTCTTCCACTTTTTCGGGGTTGTCAGCCGCTAAATCGGTACTCTCGCTGAAGTCTTCATTGACATTGTAGAGTTCCCATTTATCGTCAACCAATTTGCCGCGAGGACCGTCTTCCCAGGGTGCTTTGTGGACAGTCGAAGCCACCCAGCCATCCTGGTAGATCGCACGGTTACCGACGATCTCAAAATATTGTGTGTTATGGAATTCAGGCGTTTTCGGATCATCAAAAGTCTTCAGCATACTGAAACCTTCAATCGGCTTCTGCTCTACCCCGTTTACACTAACCGGTTCCGGCACATGTGCGGCTTCCAGAATCGTCGGCACAATGTCGATGGCATGACAGAACTGATCGCGAACCACGTCGGTCTGTTTCAATTTTCCCGGCCATACCATGATCAAACCATTTCGGGTTCCACCAAAGTTACCGGCTACCTGTTTGGTCCATTTAAAAGGTGTATTACCGGCCACAGCCCATCCGGCGGCAAAGTGACCATACGATTCGCGGGTACCCAGTTTATCCAGGTTTGCAGCCATCATGTCAATGTCTTCCGCAACACCGTTGAAGTAGGTATTTTCATTCAGCAGGCCATTGGCCATCCCTTCGGCACTGGCCCCGTTGTCACCTAAAATGTAGATGAAAAGCGTATTATCTGCTATCCCGAGATCCTCAATCGACTGATACAACCGACCAACCTGGTCGTCAACATGCTCACCAAAGGCAGCAAAGATTTCCATTTGGCGGGCAAATACTTTTTGCTCCGTTGGTGACAGTTTATCCCAATCTTTGATGTAATCGGGTTTGGGAGCCAGTTTGGTTCCTTCGGGCACAATACCCATTTTAATTTGACGGTCCAATGTTTTCTGACGGTAGGCATCCCAACCATCATCGAACTCGCCTTTGTATTTATCCAGGTACGATGCCGGCGGCTGGTGAGGCGCATGCGTAGCCCCTGGTGCGAAATACATAAAAAAAGGTTTATCGGGAGTTAATGATTTCTGAGCTTTCATCCACGATATGGCATGATCAGTCATATCCTCGGTAAAGTGGTAGTTTGGATCTTCTGAATCCACTTCCACTTTTGTAGTTCCGTCGTAGATTCCGGGGTAGAACTGGTTGGTTTCACCGCCCATAAAACCATAAAATTTTTCAAATCCTTTGTATACCGGCCAATGGGTGAACGGCCCCGATGGACTGATTTCCCAGGCTGCTGTTTCGTGGTTCTTTCCGAAGTGAGCCGTGTTGTAGCCATTTAGTTTCAGGATTTCGGCAACGGTTGCGCAGCTTTGCGGTGTTAGCCCCGTGTTTCCTTCAAAGGCCGTGGCAACTTCGGTAATCCCACCCATGTTGTTAGAATGGTGATTTCGTCCACTTAACAAAGCCGTACGCGTGGGCGAACAAAGCGCGGTGGTGTGGAAGCGATTAAAGCGAATCCCTTCGTCAGCGAGCTTATCAGCTGCCGGCATGCGAATAGCTCCACCAAATGAGCTACTTTGGCCAAAGCCCATATCATCAATCAAAACGATAACAACATTGGGTGCTCCATCGGGAGCTTTCACCGCCCAGGGTTTGGGTGCTGTGGCATCACGGGCATCCAGTGCCGTGATTACAGGAACCTCAGGCGGAGTCATTGGTAAATGTGTCCGGTCGAAGCCATCGGCACCAACTGCCGAACTTGTCTTGGCTTCTTCTTTGGGGGCTGGCTGGCAGGCAAACAAGAGCACTGCAAGCAACGGAACAGAAAAGAGGAAACAACTCCATCGTTTCACCAATTTCTGATTTAACTGAACAAGGAAAGGTTTTTTTGACATCATAACTTCGTATTTAGGATTGTTTCAGTAAAACTTTCAACCATTCCACGTAAAGCTATCTTCGCCTCGTCCTCTCCCAAAAAAGCACAGCAAAATTCCAGGGAAATTTGTTTGACTGGTTTGTCAATGAGTAGTCAAGTTACGACATCCTTGGTATAGTGTCAATACTATTGAACAAATAGCTACAACAAATTAAAACATTCAATATCAGACATGAATCAGGAATATAAAAAGAAAGGCACCTGTTAAGTGCCTTTCTTTTATCAATTGATTGGAATAATTTATTGTCGTGTATCTGATTGCAGGATGGCCTCGATGGCTTTATTGATATCCAACGAAGCTGAGGCTTGTCGCGGTGGGAAATCCTGGAAACTTTCCAGGTGCTCGGTCAGCGCGCCAATCGCAGGCTGGAACACCCAGGATTTATGCATAATCAATTCGAACGCGTAGATGTCGTCATATTTTTCAAAAGGGTCTTTTCGTAGATTGAAAAGTTGTGGCATTGTACGCGGCACCATGTTATCGAAATAACGTTGCTTTGTTGCAAAATGCATTTTCCACGGGCCAACACGCATGGCTGTCAGACTGGATTCGTAATAATAGAAGAAGTAGTTGCGGGCCGATTTGTCGGTTTTTCCTTCCCAGTAATCCAGGTTGTTAAAACCGTCGATATGTACTTTATAAGTCATATCCCCAAATTTCTTACCCTCCTTCAGTTCTTCGATAATATCGGTATCGCCCACTGCTGCCATCACCGTTGGCAAAACATCTTCATGAGCCGAGATGCCATTGCGAATCAAACCAGCAGGTATTTTTCCCGGCCACCGAACCATGAATGGTGCACGAACACCACCTTCATAAGTGGTCATTTTTTCACCGCGGAACATCGTTACACCGGCATCGGGCCAGGTACTTTGCTCTGGTCCGTTATCCGTTGTGTAAATCACGATGGTGTTATCGGCGATTCCCAATTCGTCCAGGTAGTCCAGAATTTCACCAACCTGTCCGTCATGCTCCATCAACCCCGAACCAAACAAGTCCATATCGGTACTAATTGGTGTGGCCAGATTGCGGTGTTCTTCTTTCAGGTGTGTGTAAACGTGCATGCGGCTGGTAGCATGCCAGATAAAGAACGGTTTACCAGCATCGTGTGCCCGTTTGATAAAATCTTCGGTTTTGGCAACCAAAGTATCGTCGAAACTTTCCATCATTTTCGAAGTCAGCGGGCCAAGGTCCTTCACTTTTTGTTTGCCTACAACGCCAAAGCGTGGATCTTCTGTTGAGTCATACTTATCAGATGCAAAAGACTGGATAATCCCGCGAGGGCCGTATTTGTTGTAGAACTCTTTGGTTTTCGGATAGTCAGCTTGCTCTTCTTCTTCCGACACGTTCAGGTGATACAGGTTTCCGTAGAACTCGTCGAAACCATGAACTGTCGGCAAGTGCTCGTTGCGGTCGCCCAGGTGGTTTTTACCAAACTGCCCGGTCATGTAGCCCATCGGCTTCAGCAACTCGGCCAGCGTTGGGTCTTCTTTTTTCAAACCAAGCGGGTTACCGGGTTGGCCGACGGTTGTTAGCCCCGTACGAACCGGTTTTTGGCCGGTAATAAAGGCCGCACGACCAGCAGTACAACTGGGCTGCGAATAGTGGTCCGTAAACAAGACGCCCTCTTTAGCGATGCGGTCGATATTTGGTGTTGGGTACTGTAGGCCTAAACTGTAACAACCTAGCGAGTTTGGGGCGACGTCATCAACCATGATGACCAAAATATTGGGTTTGTCTTGCGCAAAGCCGGTTAAGCTGAACGCTACAAGCAAAAGCCCGAAAAAAAGAATCGAGAAAGGTTTTCTGTAACTCATAACTTTGTGTTTATAATTTGTGAAAATCAAATTCTTCCTTGTTCCACGTACAAAGCAGTATGTTCTCCTCTCTTAACTTCCAATTCGAAAAACGGGGCGCAGCAATATTTCCCGGGAATTAGGAACAACAGGTTCGTTGTTCGCTAATCAATTTACAACATTCTTTTTACAGGACATATCGTTAAATAACGATTTTTTACTCTCTGTTTACGATTATTTAGCCGTATAGACGGCATAGCCATTTCAGGTTTTAATTGAATCCAGAAGAATAAAATACTTATTTTCTGTTGGTTATCGCGAATTTTTCATTTTAAATCCGAAACGATAATTATAGGAAAGCAGCAACGACTTTCGATTGCCGATGAAGCCCACTTCGCCGCGAAACTGGTGGTGCTTGTTTAGCTGGTATTGACCACCGACAATCATGTTCCACTTTTGCTTCGGACTTTTTCGGATTCGGTAGTGAATCATCCCCGAACCGTCGGCAGCTTCCAACTTATTCACAATGGGGGTCAGCGTTTTATCAGCCAGCAGTTTTTGTGCAATGGTGGCTTCATTATCGTACCAGTTCCAATAGGTATCTACAATTTCATCGCGCTTCTCCCAGGTTTCCGTCGGGATCACGCTGGCCAAAGGAATATTCCCTTCGGTGACTCCGCCCATATTTACGCGCATGGTACCGACCCACCAGGCCAGGTTCGAACCGGGCTTCTGCGACACCTTGAAGGCACGTCCCACCCGCATCGAAAATATTCCGGTCTTCACCGGTTCCTTAAAATTGCTCATGTTTGTCCACACCCAGTTGCCATCGAGCACAATGAAGTATTTCCCCAGTCCACCGGCTCCCGTAACACCAAATCCAAGGCTGGTTCCCTCCAGCTCAGCAACCGTTTTCATTTGGATAGGATAAGTCAACTCGACTGTGGTTTCGGCATAGGCTTTCCCGAATATTCCATAAACATCTAAAAAAGGCAACACCCAGAGATCGGGCCTAACATTGATCGACGTGGCCTTTGCATTCAAGGTTCCAAATTCAATGAGGTCGGTCAAATCAGTGACGGGTACGTCGGGTATCATTCCCTCGGAAAAGCCCACAGCCACCTCCGGAATAACAATATCCTGCTTGGCGGTGAAGAAATTGAACATCCCGCCCCAGGGATAAGGCATATCAAATCCTTTATCGTAGGCCTTATCGCCCAAAAGCGGGAATCGGTACGGATACTCCGTGTGGATCGTGTCACCTTTATGAAGGCTGGAATACTGGGCCGACACACACGTTGAAAAAAACAAAAGGAGTAGAAAAAGGACGATCCGATTCACCGGATGAAATACCCTTGCAGAATTAATTTTCACCATACTGCCGATTTTTTTCGTTCAAACGTTCCTACAAGTTATGACAAAAGCAGTTACCGGAATAGCACTCTCCGCCGATACTTGCTAACCGGTGTTTGTTCAAAACACCTCATTGATACCGAAATAGAAGCCACCGGCACCATATTTGCCAAACGCGTAGTCGATCGCCAGATTCGCCCGCGACTTCTTGTTGATCATCACGCGAAGTCCCGTTCCGTAGGCATAATCCAGGTATTTAAAAAGATTGATGTCGGCGCCGCGGTTACTGGCGGTTGTGGTATTCAGGAAGACGACGCCACCAAATGTTTCCTTATTTTTCTGAAGCGGGAAACGGTACTCCACCTCGCCGTACATCAGATCCT
Organism: Mangrovibacterium diazotrophicum; assembly: GCF_003610535.1. Taxonomy (NCBI): domain Bacteria; kingdom Pseudomonadati; phylum Bacteroidota; class Bacteroidia; order Marinilabiliales; family Prolixibacteraceae; genus Mangrovibacterium; species Mangrovibacterium diazotrophicum. Next base: position 608,521 of record NZ_RAPN01000001.1, read on the forward strand.
CCCCACGAAAACGCCCCTGTGTGTATGCCCTTCCCGACCGCCCAAACTGATCCCAGCCCAGCGCCGGCAAATCCATGTACGGCACTTCTCCCGAAGTCACAAACCAGCCGTAAGTCCAGAAACCAATCAGGTGACGCGGACGCTGTTCATCCAGGTGGAGGTAATCGCGGTATTCGAGCCAAAGCATGGTCGAGCTCTTGTCGCTGCCGAAAAATTTCGGGTTCACCCTCAAATTGACATAGGCGTAGCGGCCGCTATACGGATTCACGGCATTATCGCGGCTATCCAACAGCGCATTCAGAGAAAGCCCCGACACCGTGTATTTTTCGGCCGAGAAACCCTTATTCGTTTGATAGGCATAATGGCTGGTGACTGTCGGTTCTTCGGAGTCCAAATCCAGCAAATTATCTTCTATTTGGGAATGAATGTCGAGGTGATAGCCCAACCCCAGAAAGTAGCGGGTATCCTCAATCCGTTTCAGCACGGTCTCGTGGAAGCGCAAATAATGAAAGTCCATCATCTGCGCATCGGGAATGGCTTTCGAAAACTGTCCTTCAGCGTATTCAATTCCGGTGCCAACCGGTTTGCCCGATTGTGGCCCGGTTCCCAGTCCGTAGGTGGGTGCCGACGAAATAAAGTAGCGCCAGTCGCCCATCAGGTTCCAGCGGTCGCCATCCAGAAAAACATTGGTTTTTGCGGTAAACAGAAACTGATGTTTGGTGGTGTAAATTAACGTTCCCAAACCCGACGAAATACTGGTGCTATCCGGACTTCCCATAAACCAGCTAGCACCGGGAGCCACTCCCAGCAGCCAGCCATTCGTTGGATTATAGGCAATAGCCGGTAGCGGTATGATGGAAAGGTTCTTTTCCGACTTGTCCTTTTTCTTTTTTTCGGTGTTCTTGTCTTTCGCCCATGCAACAGCGGTTGCCAACAGCAAAAGTACCAGTAGCGGTAGTTTTTTCATAAGCGGATTTTTGGGTTTTGGGATGAACCGACAACGGATGGAGACCCCAAAAACCGCTGCCTTTTCGAATCGCTTCTTTAAAGGTATGGAATTCAATCCGAACCGGCTTTCAAAAAAAACAACATAATTTAATTGAAATGCCGTTTTTAGTTTGAAGCCGGAGAAACCCTTTCAAAAATCCGCTTGCAAATTTGATATGCTGAAACTACCGGTTAGCATCAATTGCCGCTAGCAGGCTTGGTGAAATGCTCCAAAAACATTTCGTTTACCGGAACTGCCAAACCGTGTTTTTTGCCCAGCGCCACAATTGTTCCGGCAAACAAATCCACCTCGGTTGGGCGTCCGGCTTTTACATCCTGCGCCATCGACGGGCTCTCGTCCGGGGACAGTGAATCGATAATCTTCAACCAATAGGCGATGTCGTCGCCGGAAATGCCTACACCTTCGCGCTGTCCCACTTCGATTACTTCCTCCATGGCGGCAAGCATCATTTCGCGGGGTTTTCCGGGTTGCTGAATGAGCTTATTCGTGGCATTGAAATAGCCGACAGTCTGGTTAACACCGACATTAATCATCAGCTTGCTCCACAATTTATCGTGCATCCGGTTGTTGATTTCGTAAGGCAAGTCCACCTGATCGAAAAAGCTTTTGACCCGCTCCACCTTTACTGAGTTTTCGGTCGCATTCAATTCGCCAAAACAGAGTATTCCTTTGCTTTTGTAGCTCATTTGGTTGCCCACTTTGGCAGCTGTCATTCCCTGTGCCACGCTGTAAAGCAAATGCTCTTTACCGTACACCGCGCCGATCTCTTCCTCGCTGACTACTCCGTTCAACACCGAAAGAATGATAGTATCCGGACCAACATGGCCTTTGACCATCCGGATGGCTTCCGGCAACGTAGTATATTTCACGGCGAAGATGATTAAGTCAGCCGGTTCAACTTTTTCCTCCGGTGTTACATAGTTAAAATCGCAGGCTTTCCCATTACAAAAAATGCCTTCGCTTTTGTAGCGGTCAACACGATCCGAATCTGCAATGATGCGCAAATCATCGGCCGGCATTTTCCGTAAAAAATGTTCGCCGTAAAGGATACCCAAAGCACCTAAGCCAATAATCGAAACTTTTTGAATTGGTTTATTCATTATCAAGATCTCCATTCCTATAAATTAGAAGTTCGGTGCAAGGAAAGTCGTTTGGATGACTGATTCAATCAGTTCGACCGTAAATTTAGCAAAATCGTAGGTTCGAGAGATACATCAGAAGCGATGACTAGCCCAATAAACACAGGCTTAATATTTGAATTGGCAGCTTCTTCCAAAAACAAGTCAGGGAATGGCATAAAACGCCCCAAACACCGCTAGAAGATTGTTAACTCATCAAAATGAATGTAGATTTTACCGGTGACCAGTTTGGTCGAGTCTGCACGTTCAATCTGATCCGACTTTCCCAGAAATTTCAGGGGCACCGAAAACTTACTGGTCTCGAAAGCGACTTCTGTCTCCGAAGGGAATTTATCTTCTAAATAAGTGTGATTTAAGGTGAAAATGCCGGCATCGCGGGTAGTCAGCACCACCTGGTCAATGCGCGGCTCGTTTTTATTGATTTGCAAATCAGCCGTTACCCAATCGCTTTTAGCATCTAGCGAAACCAACTTGTATAAATGCTCCTCGCCGCTTTCTCCCATGTCAATCCAATGAACTTCCAAGCTCAGCAAGTCGTTAAACTGGCGCATCAGCCCTTTCTTTGGTAACAGAATGAGTCCTTCCCCTTTTATCTTGGGTGCTTTCCCGTTCTCCCCTTTTATCTCGATGGTTTTATCGGGAGCCTTTATTCCGGGAACATCCACTCGAAGCGTCACCACTGCTTCAAAACCATTGGGCATTGCATAACGCTGCTTCAGCTGCTCCAACACATCCGGTTGTGCGAAGGCCGCTAAACTGCAGTTAAAAAGCAGAAATATAAATAGAAGATATTTGATCATTCGGTAATTTTTAGTCGGTTAAAACGCCAAATTGAAACCACGATACAAAGCAGGGAAAACAAGACCAACCAGGACGCCGCGAATACAATATTTGCCCAATCGGGCGTGGTGTAAAAGAACAGTTGCCATTGTGCCAGCTGATAAGTAATCAGGAAATTCTCCCAGCCGTGAAACAGCCCGGACGCCAGGGTTTGCAACAAGGTGCTGATGACGATCGCCCCCAAAGTAATGAGGATGGTAACCAGCGACCGCCGCGTAAAAAAGCTAACCGTAACTGAGAAAACAGCCAAAGCGCTCATTCCCAGAAATCCGAAGGCAAAAGCAGCCACAAAACGCCAGGGCAACACCGATTCTTCCAAAATCTGCAGGCCATTAAACAGCACAACAAGATCGCCACCACCAAACAACGAGAAGCTCGGCAGAACAGTAAGCAACGACCAAAACAGCACAAACAAAAACACAAAAGCGATGGCGGTAAGATGTTTTGCCAGCACGAGCGACGAGCGCCGGATTGGACGAGTTATAATCAGCCGAATCGTGCCGCTTTCCAGTTCCGAACTAAATAAATCGCCGGTAACGATAATTATTAAAATGGGCACATGAATCCAAAGCGTGTTCAGCGTAAAATAAATGACCAGCCAGGCATTCAGCAAACGACCTTCGAGAACGAAATTTGCTTTCAACGCTTGTAAAAGGTAATCGATCGCAACTTCGCCTTCGCTTTTTAGTCCCCAAAAAATGAGTAGAACAAGTACGCCAACCAGCGCCATGCTCAGGTATGTGCGAGGTTTGTAGAGCAATTTGTGCAGTTCAAAATTAAGCAGTCGCATCATTGGCTATTTCCATGTATTTATCGTGAAGAATACTTGAGCGTTCAATTTTGAAAGGAACCAATCCGGCAGCGGTTAGTTGAAGAAGCAACGACTCCGTCTCGGCAATTGTAGCATTAAGCTCCAATCTGTTATCCACCCGTCCCAATTGTCCAAAATCTGACGGCAATTGAGGCGGTAGTTCCCGAAAATGCATCCGAACATGCTGCCGATTGCTGTTCACCACATCCATGGTTCCTGACAACTGGACTTTCCCTTTATTCAGCAGCACAAAACGATCAGCAACGGTCTCCATATCAGCCAGCAGGTGCGTAGAAAGAACGATGCCTTTGCCCGCCTTTTTCAGGTCCAACAAAAGTTCCAACATCTGATCTTTTACTTCCGGATCGAGGCCGTTGAAGGGTTCATCCAGTATCAGAAACGGACGGTCGTCGGCCAAAATCTGGGCGATTCCCAAGCGCTGTTTCATGCCCCGCGAGTACTGTTGCACTTTTTTATGGGCATCCCGGCTCAAGCCAACCCGTTCGAGCAATTCGTCGACATGCGCTTTTGCACCGGTTAAGCCATTCAGCAGTTGCAGGTTTTTCCGGCCGCTCAGGTAGCCGTAAAAATCGGGTGACTCGAGCAAATAACTGCAATAATCCCGCAAGCCTGCAAAGTTGGCCAGCTTTCGGTCATCTACAAACACCTGTCCATGGTCAGCCCGAACCAAACCGGAGAGAATTCGGAAAGTAGAACTTTTGCCAGCGCCATTTGGTCCAATTAAGGCCGTAATCTCCCCAGATTCCAGTTGCAGTTCAACCCCATCCAGAATCTTTCGTCGTCCGTAGTGTAAATTGATGTTTTGTGCTTTGATAGTCGTCACCAGTGAAAATATTTGCTTGGATAATAATGAACGAAAAACGTGGTTGCCCAATACCCCTTGGTCAGCAACAAACCGGGCTTTTTTAAAATCGGTGTCGGTAGAATATGATACCAACGATAGCCCAGCTTTTTGAAATATTTTTGAGTTTGCTCTGCGTAACTCAATTGTTTCGCCGCTTCCCAAACGGCATCGCGCTGGCAACGCGAATGCGAAAACGGCCCCAGCAGTAAAGCTCGGAATCCGTGCAGATACAATAAATCTTTCACTTGCTTGTAGTTTTGATAGCGACTATAGGCGTCCAGTTGGGTGGTCACGACTAAAGTTGCAAAAAGCAAGGTCGGCAGAATATGCCAACTCCAATACCAATGTTCTGCCTGTAACAAACGTTTCAAAAAGACCGAGGTCAAAAATAAACTGATCAGGCAAAAGAGATGGAGCATCCGCCCGGCATTCAGAAAAGACAGGATCTTTCTGAATAAAACATACGAAATGGGGACACCAGGTTGTTCTTGCTTAAACATGGTAAATTTCGAATCGCTTTGGTTTAAGATCGCAGTAACTAAGTCTCGCAAAAAAAAGATAAACCATTTACCGCTCTTAAACAATAATTCCGCAGAGAACTATATCAGCCATTGTTCTTTTTGTCTCAATAATCTTTTCGTTGTTCAGTTACAAAACATTTATTGGAATGTGGCGGGTATAAAAAAACCCCTATCCTCGCGGACAGGGGCATCGATTGATTGCAGATCGGTAGTTTTAGCACGTGGGAAGGGACTAAAACGAGATCCAATCGATATCTTTCTTCAATAGATTCAAAGTTTCTTCTTCACGCGAACCGGCTTCCGGCTTGTAGTCGTAAGTCCACGATGCCATTGGCGGCATGCTCAGAAAAATCGACTCTGTTCGGCCGTTCGATTCCAACCCAAATTTGGTACCACGATCGTACAACAGGTTGAACTCGACGTACCGGCCTCTTCGCAGGTACTGCCACTTTTTTTCGCTCTCGGTGAACGCTTTATCGCGATTGGCGTTCAGCAACTGCACGTAAATACGCGGATATGCTAAAGCTAAGTCCTTGGTATAAGCAAACAACTGCTCAAAATCCGAATCGCTTGCAGCCGGCTTATGATCAAAAAAGATACCACCAACGCCTCTTGTTTCAGCACGATGTTTCAAATAAAAATAGTCGTCGGCCCATTTCTTAAAATTCGGATAATAATCGGCGTCGAAGCGATCGCAAACTGTTTTTAGTTCGCGGTGAAACCAAGTGGCTTCCTTTTTATCGACATAATGAGGAGTCAGATCGATACCGCCACCAAACCAGGCAACGCCCGAACTGAGTTCGAAATAACGGACATTCATGTGAGTGATTGGCGCATGCGGGTTTCTGGGATGAATGATCGACGAGATTCCACTGGCAAAATATTCCTGTCCCTCATCGATGTTCAATGCCTTGCGCATGCTCTCGCTCACCGGACCATTCACCGCAGAGAAGTTCACCGCTGCCTTTTCGATCGCGTGTCCGTCCTCGAAAACCATGGTAAAACCTTCGCCAATTTCCTTTGTCCAATGGTCGGTCATAAATTTGGAGCCACCATCTGCTTGCTCCAAAATACTACATATTTTTTGCTGTAAAGCACGGTAATCCGCTGCTACTTTGTCTTTTCTCATCGTCCTGTTTACACCTTTTTGCTGACTAGAACAGCCATTTCGCGACCTTGTTTAATCCGGTCCGCCATTCCAATACCATCACGCAGATTGCCAGCCAAATAAAGCCCCGGGAACTGATTCTCCAGTTTTTCCACCGCTTTCAACTTGGCTTCCGACTCAACGCCGTATTGCGGAATTGCATGCTGGTATCGGTTAATAACGATCAAATCCGGATTCCATTTTGTGAGCCCCAACATTTCTTTTAGTTCAGCCTCAACAACAGCCTTTAACTCGTCATCGCTTAATTTCACCATCTCCGGTTTACGTACTCCTCCCAAGAAAGTTGAAATCAGGGCCCCACCCTCCGGGGCACGTCCTTTCAGAAAAGATGACAGGAACAAAGCACCCAGCACGCGGCGATTCTCGCAAAACGGCACCAATCCACCAAAGGCCTTGAGTTCCGTTCCTTCCCATTGGCGAAATCCAACCGACACCTGTACAACCTTGGCATAAGGCAATTCGGTGATATCAGCCAGATCTTGTGCAGGTAAAAAAGGAAATATTTCAGGTAAGGCCCAGGCACCAATTGTTGAAATAACCCGATCGAACGGCAACTCCACCTGATTGCCGTATGATAGCGAATAGCCCGATTTGGCTTGTTTAATTTGAATATTATGTGCGTTTAGAATGACGTTCTCTGCTCCGATTTTCTGCACCAAAGCATCAATCAATGTTGAAAGTCCACCCTGCATGGAAAACACCTCGCGAGTCGCTTTCTTATCACGATCCGATTTGGGTTCTTTGGCTTTCTTCATGCTGCCGCCAATAAAACTGCCGTAGTTCTGCTCCAAATTGTAAAGTTTGGGCAAAGCGTATTTGGTAACCAGTTTTTCCGGGTCGCCCGAATAAATTCCGAGGATGAACGGATCAACAGCATATTTCAGAAAGCTTTTTCCCATCCGGCGACGTACAAGGTCGGCCAGCGATTCGTTGGGATCAGTTCCCGGTTTACGGAAAGGCTCTCCCAATAGACGAAGCTTGTCGCCAAAGGTAAACAGCGGTGTCGTTACGCCACCAATCAAGCCGGAAGGCAGTGCCACCCAGCGGCCTCCTTTCCAGATCCAGCGGTATTTGGCATCTTCATCTGCAATTTCCAACCGACAAAGATCACTCAATTCTTCAATCAACTCCGCGGCTTCGGGCGATCCCAAAACCCCGGTACTCGGGCCATTCTCATATACAAAGTCATCTTCGCGACAGGTCTGAATGACTCCGCCTGCACGATCAGCTTTTTCAAAAACCGTTACATCAACACCTTGTTTTCGCAAGTAATACGCCGTGGTTAAGCCCGTAAGTCCGGCTCCAATAACAGCAACTTTTTGACTCATCAGACTGATTTTGAAAATTTGCGATTCGGATCACCAACGTGGATATCGAAAATGGCGGCAATGTTCCGCAATACGAAGCGTCCCAGGTCGTAGATAATAATTTCGTCGTCGTTGTATTCGAGCAGATTGTCAGCTACAAACGGATCGAGTTTCTCATTACTGAAATTCAGCAGTTTTTTGATCTCTTTCGGATCCTGGTTAAAATAGGCCCCAATCTTCGTCCACGACAAATATTGATTACACATAATTTCGTTGATGATCTGGCGAATAACTTTCTCGGTCGGTGTCAGCGAATAGCCTTTCACCACAAGGAATTCACCTTTATCAATGTATTCGAGGTATTCTTTCACAGTGCGGGCATTTTGTGCATAAACGTTCTCCAACTGGCTAATTCCGGTTACGCCGAAAGCATAAACCTGCCCGGTCGTTTCGCGGGTACAATAGCCTTGGAAATTTCGGTGCAATGTGCGTGTTTGCAGAGCTTTGCTCATATCATCCTCAGGACGGGCATAGTGATCCAAACCGATCGGCACATAGCCCGCGGCTTTCATCTGCGCCCAGGAAGTTTCAAACATTTTCACTTTCTCATCAGCTGAAGGCAAACCATACTCTTCCAGCTTTTGCTGCGCTTTTTTCACCCAAGGCACGTGTGCGTAGGAAAATGTCACCAAACGATCCGGCGATATCTCAATCGCACGGGCAATTGTTTGAGAGAATGATTCACCGGTTTGAAACGGTAAACCATAAATAAAGTCGAGGTTGACAGACATGCCCGGATGCGATTTGATCATCTTAACAAGATCTTCAATTGGAATGACGGGCACTTCGCGATGCACTGCATTCAGCACATCCTCGCGAAAGTCCTGCACGCCCATACTAATGCGGTTAAACCCGAACGAAGCCAAATCGGCAATGTACATTTCATCCAGCGAAGCAGGGTTGCATTCAATGGCAATTTCCGGTTTGTCGATAAACTCGAACTCAGAAGTCAGAATGTCCATGATTTCGCCGATTTGTGACGACGGCAACGCGTTCGGCGTTCCTCCGCCCCAATGAATCTGCGAAACTTTCCGGCTTTTGTCCAGCAGTGGACGAATCATGCGAATTTCTTTTTTCAACGCATCAACATAACTACGCATGAGCTCACGATCGCGCGTGATGTGCGTGTTACAGCCACAATACAGGCAAAGCTGGGTGCAAAACGGAACGTGTATGTAAATGGATATATTCTCCGGTTTTTCCCCGTTCGATTGCTCCACCGCTTTCAGGTAATCGGCTGTGCCAAAAGAATCTTCAAAAAAGTTAGCAGGCGGATAACTGGTATACCGGGGCACCGGAACATTATATTTCTCAATCAGGTCGACAGGTATCTTCATAATTTGTCAAATTAAATAGGCTTAAATCTCCGCAAACGCATAAACAGCAAGCGAAATGCGGTAGTTAGGCTGTTCTGAATGGGCTTAAAAATAGGAAAAATAAAAGAGACAGGGAAAGACTTTACTGAAGATAAAAATTGAGATGAATCAAGCTTTTTAGCCCAAAATAAAAACTATTGCGGCACAGAATTATGAAGATCAAGACCGATGACAAACACTTATGATCCAAATACTGACGGGTTGTATCATTTTTATTGCGCCATTCGTCACAATAAGCAGACTCTAAAAGAGAGGCGGACTATTCAACAGAGAACATGTGCTTTCTAAATTATCAAAAAGTAGTGTATCCTAATGTTTGATTCTGAATTGACTTAGACCTTGAGCACAATACGGTACCTGGCTTTGCCCGCTTCGAGGTGAGCCATCGCTTCGTTTACCTTCTCGATCGGAAACTCTTCAACCATCGGGTAAATAGTGTGACGCACACAGAACTCGAGCATCGTTTTGGTCAAAGCCGGGCTGCCGATTGGACTACCTCCAACCGATTTCTCACCCATGATGAGCGAAAAGGCAGGAATTTCCATCGGTTCCAGCACTGCTCCAACCGTGTGAAGCTTTCCTTTTGGAGCCAGAGTTGACAAATAGGAATTCCAGTCCAGCTTCACGTTCGTCGTATTCAAAATGAAATTCAAGCTTCCGGCAATACTCTCCAGCTCTTTCGGGTCGCGGGAGTTAATGACTTTGGTGGCTCCCATCGCCAATATCTGTTCTTTCTTGTCTGGATTCGAACTAAAAGCGATGACTTCGCACCCCCACTTGTTTAAAAACTTCAGTGCCATGTGTCCCAACCCGCCAATGCCGATAACTCCAACTTTATCTGTTGGCTTGATACCAGCTATAATAATTGGATTGAAAACAGTGATACCACCACACAGTAACGGCCCGGCTTTTTGCAAATCAATTCCTTCAGGAAGTGAAATAGCCCAGGACCAGTGACAACGGACAAAATTGGCAAAACCGCCATGCCTTCCAACAATGGTACCTTCAAGACTTCCACAAAGGTGGTGGCTGCCATCCATACACTGTTTGCAATGCATGCAGGAGGAAGATGCCCAACCAAGACCGACGAAATCGCCAACTTTTAGACCTTTAACCTGAGAACCAACCTCTACAACTTCCCCTATAACTTCGTGACCGGGAACCAAAGGATATTGAGTCATGCCCCACTCGTTGTTCAGCATACTCAAATCAGAGTGGCAAATGCCGCAATAATGCACTTTAATATCGACCTCTTCACTACCAATATTCGGTAACTCGTAACTGAATGGGTTCAATTTTCCACCAACTTCACTTGCTGCATAAGCTTTAACTGTTGTCATAATAATCCTATTTAAGCGTTTCGAGAGTATTTCTTATAAAGTTATCGCAATAATCAATAAAACACAAAAGAGTCTTAATTTAAATTCTGACTTTATGTTTTGTATTTCAATGCTTTACAACAACGAAGATCAAATTATCATTCACGCGATTACATCCGACAGTAGCATTGCAAACCAACTCTCGCGCTGGTTGTTTTTTTAATGAATTCATTTTAACCTTGTAGGCAAACTAAAAAGATAAAGCTATGAGAATAGAATATGACGTGAAACTTGGGTTTAAAGATGTGATGTTCCGCCCCAAACGATCGACCTTAAAAAGTCGCTCGATGGTTAGTCTGGAGCGCACCTTTAAACTGATGCACAGCTCCGCAACTTGGACAGGCATCCCTATTATGGCAGCCAACATGGATACTGTCGGTACCTTTGAGATGGCTCTTGCCCTTCAGGACAAACAGCTTTTCACAGCTCTGCATAAACATTACACAATTGAGGAATGGAATTCGTTCCTCGCACAAGCGCCAACCGGGATCGAAAACTATATTGCGGTGAGTACCGGAACCGGAGCAACTGACGCGGACAAGGTCGCCGAAATTTTCAAACAAAACCCGCACTTAAAATTTATTTGCATTGATGTCGCAAACGGCTATTCCGAGCATTTCGTTCACTTTGTCAGCGAAATGAGACACAAGTTCCCGGACAAGATCATCATGGCAGGAAACGTTGTTACCGGCGAGATGGTTGAAGAGCTGTTGCTGGCTGGGGCCGACATTATTAAAGTTGGAATTGGACCGGGTTCGGTGTGTACAACACGCGTGAAAACGGGTGTTGGCTACCCGCAACTTTCTGCCATTATTGAATGCGCGGATGCAGCACACGGACTCGGCGGCCAGATCATCAGTGATGGAGGCTGCACAACTCCCGGGGACGTATCCAAAGCTTTTGGTGCCGGAGCCGATTTTGTGATGTTGGGTGGCATGCTGGCTGGTCACGACGAAAGTGGCGGCGAAACCATTGAACGAGGCGGAAAAAAGTATCGGCAGTTTTATGGCATGAGCTCGGCAACTGCCATGCAGAAACATGTTGGCGGTGTGGCCGATTATCGTGCCAGTGAAGGAAAGACCGTTGAAGTGCCCTACCGCGGACCTGTCAGCGAAACAGTTTTGGATATTTTAGGTGGAATCCGGAGTACCTGTACCTATGTGGGTGCAGCGACTCTAAAAGAACTGACCAAGCGGACGACTTTTATTCGGGTTGCAGAACAGGAAAACCGCGTGTACAAAGAATAGCTAACAACAATCTTCAAAATAAATCAGGCAGCAAAACGTAAAATTTGCTGCCTGATATTTTTAGTGTTTATGCTCTAAATAATGCTCTTTCAGGATGTCTTCCCCAAAGTCGTTTCCTTTCTCCCGCCATATGGAATGAATATGATTCCCATTTCTCTGAAACCCCATGTTGTCGTATTCAATTAGAAAATCGGGCGTATTGATGACATAGTAATGTGGTTTCCGGGACACGTAACTGCCAATCCACGCGAAATAGACGCTATCCAAACTTGTAGCATAAAACTTATCCAGATATTCGTGAGCTTTCTCGTGCTCCAGGTTATCGATATATTCCTCAATGATGTATTTCAGAAACTCCTGCTGCCTCGGATTCAAATCACTCGCTTTAATCCCCTCGTAAGTTGTTATCCTTTGCTCACTCTTCGGATTAGTAATGATATCGCCGGGAACATCTTTGCTTAACGTTGCAATAGCTTGTTGCTGCTCTGAAAGCGAATTAATCAATCGAAAACCATAATCTTCCTCTTTACTTAACACCCTAATTCCAGCGTATTTCGTTGTGTGAACTTCAGAAGGATCAGTTCCAAGGAAGAAAGGCGTGACTGAGAAATGCCCGTCAATGGCCGAACAATTCAGTGAAATATGATGTCCCTCCAGTTTAAATCCCCATGGCTCCGAATGCTCCGGTTTCCCCCAAACCGACACATAATAATTGGTATAGTCCCACTTCAGGTCTCTGATCTCGTTGATTACATCCTCATCAATTTCTTTGTTTCGGTAAGCTGATTCATAAATTACATTCAAAATATCATCCAACTGCATAATACCCGTGATCTTTAAATACCCTTGGGAACTTAGTAAAGTGGTCAGGATGCGATGAAATTGCAGCTTGCTTACCTCGGACAATTCTCCATACCGGATTCCAGGGCGTGAAGCAATACCAACCGGAAGGTTCGTCCATTTAGTTCGACTGGTATCGATGAAACTATAACTAATCTCCTGACGTTGTTCGTTGCTCAGGGTATTCAGAAATGTAGTCAACCGATCTCCAATATCCTTAACGGATTGTCCGTTTGATCCAACGGTAACAGATAAAATAGCTAATAGTCCAATGACCACTTTTTTCATGGGATTTGTTTTAAGATGAAAAGAAAAACGATAGGGAATGTATGAATGCTGTATTTATCACTCCCCATCGTTTTTTTTTTGCAGCACAGCTGCTATTTACCGCACCATCATTTCAAGCCGTCCAATTTTCAACTCTTTCCATTCTCTTGTTTTCAATCCTTCATGTACAGCTATTTGCGTCATCATATCCATCTCACCTCCCGAACCGTTCATGAAATCTGCCAACTGATTCATATCAGTGTAAAAGCTGTAAGCAATATGAGTGAAATAGGCTTCATTGCCAACCGGAAGAATTTCTCTAATCAATCCCCAGTGCCCTTTCCCACCATCGTTTACAATCTGTTGGTGCCACGGTTTAAAGATTTCGGACTCGGCTTTTTCATAGTTATCCTTGGTCTGCTTCATCAGATCCAGGGTAACAACCATGCCAACCTTCATTTTGAAATCATCATCTGTCTGGTCAACACCAACGAGCAGATTCTGGTACACCAGCTCCCGGGATTGAACCGTTTTATCCATCATTTCAGCCAGTTCTTCGTCGGTTTTGTCCGGATAGGCTTTCTTGGCGTAAGCCATCACATCCCACGAATTAACGGCATTGAGCATGTCCTTGAGGCTTTTAAAGATGGTTACGGTCAGATAGTTGGGCCCCTGTTTGGTTCCTGAGGGTAGCAAAGCCCACATGTCCCAGCCCACAATCGACTGATCAGCCACACGTTGCTGGTGAATGCCGGACCAGAAATCCTCAACGGCATAATAATCTCCCCATTGTCCAGGCTGAACTTTCATAAATTCAAATAACAAATACTCCTTGGCATCATTTTGTTGAGCACTTGCACTAAATGCCCACAATACCAAAAGTGCGAAGGTCAAGATTTTCTTCATAATTCTAATTTTAGGATTGATCAATTAACCGCCTCGATACAAAATCGAAGCCTAAATCATTAGCCGAAAGGCTAACCACATACTTAAGTTTGGGGTGGAAATAGAGAGAAGATCCGGCTGTACTACGGATTTATAATTGTTGCGGTGTCCACAGCCTGATAGAAATGAACAGATTTGCCGTCCTTCATCGTCCAGGTATGGGTGGCCTGCGCGTGAAATTTCTTGCCGGTGGCTTTGTAGGTTCCGTTATAGTAACCAACCATGACAATTTTGTCACCGCCATCAACGAACTCTCGAATCTCTAAATTGAAACCATCAATGTATTCGGGAATTTTGGCGAGTATCTTTTCAAGAACTGCATTTCGGCCAACAATTTTTCCATCACCTTCAACCATTGGCATTCCGGGGCATTCTTCCCAGACAATATCTTCAGCCCAAGTCGACAACACGGCCTCAATATTCCCCTCTGCAAAGTTTTGATATCCTTTCTTCAGAATTTCTAAATTTTTCATCGCTTCATTCTTTTAATTGAATTTTTCGGGGTGCTTTGATACAGTTTCAGCAGGCCTTTCAACACCTGCATCTATTCACTTTTAGAAGTTTGTCCGCCATGGTCACCAATCAAAACCCACTTGCCGTCTTTCTTCATCAGAATATCGGTCCACTTGCCGGAGCGTGCTTTGTTCTTACCTGTTTCGTTGTCTGTTACCACTTGCTCATAGAAATAGTCAACAAAAGCAAAGTCACCTTTCACCCAGATCGCCACGGGTGAGAGCGTGTAAAAAACAACTTTACCGCGTTGCATACCATATTCAATCCACTTACCGGTGCTCGCTTTATTTTGAGGAACTTTCGACTGATATTCCCAGCCCATGTAACTTTCGTCGAAATAAGCCAAAAAGGCCTGTGCATCTCCGCTTGACGATGCTTTCCAGTATTTTTCCACGCCAGCCCAAACATCTTGTTGCTCGGCAGTCCATTGCTGCGCGAAGCTGGTTACAGTTGCCATTAGCACGATAAATACGACAATCGAAATTGAACGATAGATTCTTTTCATAGTTCTTGGTTTTAAATGAATATATAAACCGAATGGCCAATTAAATTCCCAATTATAAAGAAGTTAAAAGCCACACTAATTTCAACTGTATCAGCTTGATTTCTGGAATTTTTCAGGGAAAGAGTGATTACTCGCTACTACGAACAAAGCAATCGAATTAGTTACATCTTATTTAGATTTATTCAAAATAAATTTCAAGGAAGGCTAATTGCTCTGAGCCGGATAACGAAAATTGAATTTGAAGTAATTTGCATTGGCTACAAAACGCACATTACTTCCCTTTTAGCTTCTCAACGTAGCTCCCTTTTACCTCGGTGATGTTTTGAATGAAAAAGAAGGCATTGGGATCGATTTTAGTAACGGCTTGTTTAATCCGATGAATCTCGAGCCGGGTAATAACGGTGACCACAATATCGCAATCATAATGAATATCAAACGAACCGGGCAGGTAGCCTCGTTCTCCCTTGTACACCGAAATTGGCTTACCAAAATCATTAACAATGAGTGATTTAATCGCCTGATCTTCCTTCGAAATGATACTCATGGCTGTAAATCCTTCAAAACCATCGACCACGTAATCCGATGTTTTCATGGCCGTGTAATAAACGAGGATTGAATACATGGCTGGCTCGATGCCGAATTTTATAGCCAATCCCAGGATGACCAGCGAGTTGAACAACATGATGATTTCGCTTGTCGTGAAACCAACTTTCCGGGTTGTGTAATGGGCGATGATTTCCAGGCCATCGACTACGCCACCGCCACGAATCACCAAGCCAATACCGAGCCCCATGAGGAAACCACCGAATACAGCGATCAACACTTTGTCTTTCGTGAATGCGGGGATATTAATGACCAGCAATAAAAGAGCCATTACCAAAATGGCTAATAGCGACTGCATGGCAAAAGTTTTACCAATTTTCTTGTAGCCAATAATCAGAAACGGAATGTTAATGGTGATGAGCAAGATTGAAATATGAATTTCAAAAACCTTGTTAAAAAGGATGGACACAGCTGTAACACCGCCGTCCAGAAAGTTGTTCGGAATCATAAAACCCTTCAACGCAATCACGGCTATCAAGTCGCCAAGCAAAGTAAAAACGATTGATGGAAGTGAGAAAATGGAACTCCAGTCTATTCCTTTTGATTTTGGCATATCTAATTTCTTTTCGTTTCACAATTAGTCGTTCCACGACCATTTATCCAATATTTGCTGCAAGTGCAACTGTTTAACGGGCTCCCTGTGTTCCCGTGCAAATGCTGTGTGGTACCGATGGGATTTCAGAAATTGCACCTGAAGACGGTCCCACTCTTCCCGATCCGACAGTTTGCCATTGGCCACAAGTTCATGAAAAAGTGTTTCTCCGGTTTCATAAAACGCGGTTGTTCCCAGGTAATCCAAATCAGAGTCACCGATGATCTTTTCCAAAACGGTAGTCGGCTGCTGGGGAATCTTCGTCGCTCGGATTATTCCGGCAATCACAGCGATCTCGTCATCTGAATAACCCAAACCGGGCAACGTTTCCTGAGCAATATCCACACTGTGTTCCTCGTGATTGTTGTAGCTACGAGTAAACCCTAAATCGTGAAAAAGTGCAGCTGTCCGCAGCAAATTAGCATCGGGCTCTCCGACACCCATTCGATCAATGTACTGCCCGCAAACTTCCAAAACGTTCAGGGTATGGTGCATGCCATGATAGCTTAAATTCTCCGGAATACATTGCTGGAAATTCTCCAGAATATAGTTCTTCAATTGATTGATATCCATATCTCAATATTCAGGCTGAAACAGTCAACCTCATTCTATAACTTCATAAATATTTACCGGCGCCAGCTTGTTTTTCAAATTCATTTCACCCACCTCGGTGCATTTAAAGAATTCCTTTACCTTTTCCCACGACTGTTCTGTGATGAGTATTTGCCCCGGTCCGGCCAGTGCTTGCAGGCGCTGTGCGATATTCACCGCATCGCCAATCACGGTATAGTCGAGACGCCGTAAGCTGGATGAACCAATATTTCCCGACACCATTTCCCCGAAATTAATTCCGATCGACACGTTTGGTTTGAAGTTCATTTGCCCGTTCAGAGCCGGCAAAGCCGCTATTTTGTTACGGACAGCCAAACAGGCGTCAATGGCACGATCAAGTTGATATTCTCCCCTAAAAACCGCCATAACCGCATCGCCAATAAACTTATCGACAAAGCCCCCATGTGCGATTATCTCTTTGACCATCAAATCGAAAAATTTATTCAGCAGCTCCACAACCGTGTCGGGCGCTTCGGTTTCGCTGACTGCAGTAAACGAACAAATATCAATGAAAGCCACCGCAGCCTCAACCGTTTCGTTTGCCATTAAGGTCGATTCAAACTCGCGGGATCCCATAAAATTGAGAACTGTCTCGTCCACATACATCTTCAGAATATTGTTTTCCTTGATGGCCCGTAGCGTTTCGCGCATTTGCTTAACAAACAAAATGGTCTTCTCCAGAGTCAGTTCGAGGTCGTTAAAATCAACCGGTTTGGTAATAAAGTCAAATGCGCCGCGATTCATCGCCGTTCGGATATTTTCCATGTCTCCGTATGCCGAAATAATGACTGACTTCAATATTGAATGCTGCTCACTGATTTTTGTCAACAGCGTCAGTCCATCCATCTCGGGCATGTTAATATCGCTTAGCACAATATCCACGTCCGAATGTTTCTGTAGCTGTTCGAGCGCATGCACCCCATTATTGGCGAATATAAACTCATACTCCTGCTCCCTTATTTTCTTCCGGAACTTTTGCTTTACCAAAGCTTCCAGATCCGCTTCGTCGTCAACTACCAATATTTTTGTCATGTCTCCAAACTTTTTATTTTGTTCTTCAATTCATTAAAATCCACCGGTTTGGTCAGAAAATCATCTGCACCAAGCTGCATCGCTTTGTTGTAATTATCTGAATCTCCGTAGGCAGTAATCATCATGACAACAGGTGGCGGTGTATGGTGATGTTTTTTTATACGTTCCAACAATTGCAGTCCGCTCATGCCGGGCATATTGATGTCAGAAAGGATTAAAATGGCTTCATGTTGGTACAACTCCATACACTTTAACGCTTCCTCGCCCGAATAGGCAAACACAAACTCAATCTCCCCGCTTTTGATTTCCCGTCTGAACCGTTGTTGAAACAAAGGTTGAACGTCCAATTCATCGTCAACTACCAGTATCTTTGTCATCATGCTATGGGTATTAATATTTTAAACTCTGTTCCGATTCCTTCTTTCGAGTCAACTGTTAAGCTGCCCCGATGTCCCTTGGTGATAATGTCGTAGCTCATACTTAAGCCCAGGCCTGTTCCCTGCCCTGCCGGTTTCGTGGTGAAAAACGGCTGATATATTTTATCGAGCACGTCCTTCGGAATACCGCTACCATTATCTGAGACCCCGATTTCAACCCTATCGCCACGCAAAGCAGTCGAGACCACCACCCGGGGCTGGTAATCGTATGGGTGATTTTTCCGTTTTTCGGACACGGCGTAAAAAGCATTGTTGATGAGGTTCAGCAACACCCGGCCAATATCCTGCGGAACGACATTCACCAATGGAAGGTTTTCATCAGCCTCTAACTTATAATCGGCGTTGAACGATTTATCCTTGGCACGCAAGCCGTGATAGGAAAGACGCAGGTACTCGTCGGCCAGTTTGTTAATGTCGCTTGGTTCTTTTTGACCACTGCTGCTGCGACTGTGCAAGAGCATTCCCTTCACAATCGCTTCAGCCCGCTTACCGTGATGATTGATTTTTAGCTCGTTATCTTTCAGATCCTGTATAATGGAACTTATTTCTTCTAGGTTTCCTTTTTCGACTTCCTCTTCCAGTTCGGTAATCAGTTCACCGTTCACTTCCGAGAAGTTATTGACAAAGTTGAGCGGATTCTGAATTTCATGCGCGATGCCGGCTGTAAGCTCACCCAGCGAAGCCATTTTTTCGGCCTGCACCAGCTGCTTTTGAGTGGCTTTAAGATTTTCGTGCGCCCGTTCCAAGTCGAGGTAGGCTGTTTTCAACTCGGCTGCTTTCTGAAGTTCTACTTCTTTTCGGGCATTTTCAACCTTTAATTCGGTTGTCCGTTTTTCCTGTTCAAGGGCTTTCTCCGATAGCTGTTCAACTTCCATAATCCGGTTTTCCAGATCAATCCTTGTCCTGGCCCGTTCGCGCGCGAGGTAAATAAGCATGGTAAGCGGTAAACTCAAGACACCGGAAAAAATCACGCTGTTTCCAAAAAACTTTGAAATTGAATTAGAAAAAATAGCGTCGGCTACGAACAATAGCAGCGATATAGAGAAAATTGAGACACCGGTTCCAATGACTATTGCGTTGCGTTTTTTCTGAACAATCGACTTAATGACCACCCTAAATCCTTCTACCAGTAGAAGCAAAATAAACGGTACCAACAGATAAGTAAAATCAAACTTCGCTCTTAGTGGTGTAATACTAACGATTGAAATAATTGTTCCTGAAAAGACAATCGGCCAAAACTGCCGGGGCATTTTTTTGTAAAAAACCGTGTAAAGGAAAAATACATAACTCGCCATGAGTAGCGGAACCAGCATAACAATAAGGAGCTGCATGATGTATGTTATTTCCGAAATCTGACGAGTAAAAAAAGCATATGCTATTATCCCGAATATGATGGTGGCCGAACCGGTGTACAAGGCGATGAAAAAGTTTTCCTTTCCCTTAAAATAAAAGAAAAACATCATGAGGTTCAGAATGGTGAACGCCAGAAAGAAAACCGGAAACGAAGTCAATAAAACAGCACTATCCATGAAGTCAGCGCGCGTTGATTCGCGAAGTTTTTCTTCGCCGCCAATGGCAAAATTGAAGCCGATATTTTTTGCGGGATTGCCATACCTTCTAAAATGCTTCAAGGCATTTTGATTGGAATAGCGAATAGCAATCACTTGAGTGGCGCAGGTGTCCAGAACACCAAAAAAGGGTTCGAAATTGGGATTATACAGCATTTCATTTATTGAATCATTACCGATTTGTCCATAGCTTTTAATCAGTTTACCATTCAGATAAATTTCCGAAGCGGCTGTCTGTCGCAAACTAAACCCCACCCTTTTGCTATACAAGGTTGAATCGATCTTAATTTCCCGGCGAAACCATCCAATTCCCTTCCATGGTGTTCCTTGTAAACTATCTGCGTAAAAAAAACTTCTCACCAGAGGCCATGAACCGTCATCAAAGGTTTTTGCCGCCCATGCCAAATCATCTCCTGCGTGATAGCTCCAATTGTCACTCAAACTAATTCCATATTTCAAAGTATCAAGCCTGTTATTCGAAATCATCCCTTCTGCCGGGATCAGGTCTGTCAACTGACTTCGAACAGCATAAACACGCTCAGGGAGATAATCTTGTGCCGATTTTTCGATGGTCTCTGCATCCAAAATCCCTTCATAAATATTGAAGGCATCGATTGATCCAAGCCAGGTTGGATTACTGTCATAACCACTTTTGCACAAGTAAGCGACCTGTTCTCCCAAATTTGACAGAATGTTGACGGGAAATGGCTCGTTTGACTGTGAGCCAACTAAAAGCCCATCAACATAAAGTTTCAATACCTGATCGTCAAATGTCGTTACAACATGATGAGGTTGTCCGTCATCCAAGGCATTGCATCTGACTGACGTGGAAGTCATCCAGGGGTTCGAATAGTTTTTACAGGCAATAACCGACCGTGTAAAACCCCGACTTTTTACCGATTGAAAAAAATAATTTGCTATCCGTTGGCCATCCGAGCGACCAAAAAAGGATAACATCGTGCTGATGTTATTGTCCTTTCCCGCAACGATATAGGCCTCGAATGACAGTGATGAATACGTATTTAATTTGATTAACTGAGCAGGAAGCTCAATATACTGGCCATTCGCACTGGTGATGTATTTCCCGTTTTCAATTTTACCGCCGTGCATTTGTCCGTCGGCATTACCTACCTGATCGTTCGCCGAACCATCGTCGAACGTGTAGGAATGCGTCAACACAGCCACTTGAGCCAGCAGTTCCGCGTTACTGAGACATACGATCAACACAATCGAAAACAACATTTTTATTGCTATAATTACTCTCATGCAACGGGTGTATTGAGGGTTATTCTGAATGTTGTTCCGACACTCTCAACTGACTCGACTTCTATCTCTCCGCCATGTGCCTTTACAATATCGTAGCTTAGACTCAACCCAAGCCCGGTTCCCTGCCCAGTTGGCTTGGTAGTGAAGAAGGGGTGAAAGATTTTTTCTTTGACCATTTCCGGAATACCTGGACCATTATCCATCACGCTGATTTCGATCTTGTCAGCCTTATGTTTTGTACGAACAATAACTTGCGGCTGGTAGTCCGCGAAGTGAAGTTTCGATTTTTCTGCAACTGCATAAAAAGCATTGTTGATCAGGTTCAACAACACGCGTCCGATATCCTGAGGAACGATCTCAATGTTAGGAATACTGTTATCTGCCTCCAACTCAAATTCAGCATTGAACGACTTGTCCTTTGCACGCAGCCCATGATAGGAAAGCCGCAGGTATTCATCCGCCAGCTTATTGATGTCGGTGGGTTCCTTTTTTCCTGATCCGGCACGACTGTGTTGTAGCATTCCCTTTACAATCGATTCGGCTCGCTTCCCGTGGTGATTTATTTTTTCAAGGTTCTTTACAACGTCTTCGATAATCGCTTTCACTTCTTCCATTTCACCATTTTCAATTTCCTCTTGCAACTCCTCCAGTAGTTCAGTACTTACCTCTGAAAAATTATTCACGAAGTTGAGCGGATTCTGAATCTCGTGAGCAATACCGGCAGTTAACTCTCCCAACGAAGCCATTTTTTCGGATTGAACTAATTGCGATTGTGCCGCCTTTAATTCATTCAGCGTAATTTCAATTTTATTTTTGGCTTCTTCCAGCTGCTTAAAATCTTCGTAACGGGCATAGGCGATAGAGAAAGCTTCGGACAAGGTTTTCACCAATTCAATGTTTTCGATTGATAAATGTTCCCTGTTACCCACGTACAACATTCCTTGTTTGAACGGCACAAAATGAAGGTCTAGCGATTCAGGTGCCGAAGCCGCACCCTGGTAGCTTTCAGCGGTTTCAATTTGTCCGATCTCCATCATCGATCGGGTCCACTCGACGAATTGCTCGCGATTCCAATGGGTATGGAAGATTAGTTTATCACGCCAGTGTTCAAGCGTATTGCGGGTTAATTCGTTCGCATCAAAAGCAAGGTTTAAAACAGCGAGAGCCTTGCCTTCCGGGGTCGACAAATACACTTCAAGTTTCTGCTTATTTTCATTAATGATAAAAACACCACAACGGATAAACGGAACTTCCAGCGCTTTCAACTCACGCCAGATTACCGGCGTAATTCGGTTCAGGTCTTCGGAAGTTCTCATACTGGCTATTTCTCCGCGTATTCGATCCAGAGATGCTTGTCTCAAGGCTTCTTTCGCTTGGATCTCCGCCTTTTGGATGTCGAGAAACCGAATATAAGCCTGCTCAAACACCTGGGCGAACCGTTTTAAAACTTCTTTTTCACTATCTGTGGGAACATATCCGGTATGCGAAGGAATAAGCAAGGCTGAATTCTTCGACCATGCAAAGCTCAGTGTATGGTGTTTTTGCACAAACATCCATTGCTTAAATTCTTCCGGGAAATACCGGTAATCGGAATTTTCAAAAGCGTATTCAAAGAAGCTGTTCTTTTCAGCGACCGAATAAGCCTTACTAAAAAATTCGTCGCCTCTAAGCTTTGAACTCCAGGAATCCTCAAAAATAACATGATCGAAATATGGAAGTAGGTAACTTCCGGAATAGGAAAAATCAGGTGCTGCTATCCAGTGCCTGACATCTTTTGAGTCTGGAAAATAGGTACAAATAATCACACCACCCGCATCAACTATAATCCCTAAATCGTTTAAACGATCGGCAACGGTCGTTACCACTTCCTGCAATTCATTACTTTTCCGCATAGACATTGTCCGTGAACGCACTCTTTCCAATGCCGCTTCAATCTGCGCTTCACGGGTCTGTGCTTCAGCTTTTATCAAATCCTGATACCGGCGGAAGGTGAGCGAGAATACTTTCGTAAACCGAAGAAAAATAGTCAGTTCCTCCTGAGAAATCGGTTTTAGAGTGTAAGCAAACAACATTCCTTCGCTGAAATTGAACGTATTAATTATCTGCCGCTCAGGATAGTTTTCGACCAAAGGGAAACGATACTCCGATTGTTGTTCGAGCAGATGGTAGTAACTACGAATTTGATCGTTACCCACCATCTCATAGGAATAGAAAGCTTGTTGTTGTTGCCAGCTTTCCATCGAGCCCGCAATCATTGGGTGAAATGAAAAATCCAGTTGACCGTTTATTACGTCCAACACTTGTTGGCTTTCGGGTGACAGTGGTGTTGACCAAATATCAAAAACTGATCCTTTAACATGAGTCGCGATTCCGCACCTCTCCATTTTGATTCCCAGCCGGCCCAGTTCGTTAAAAACAATGGCGGTAGCATCCGAAATATCCTCGCTGTTTCGCATCGCCATTGCTTTGGCACGCACCCGTTCCAGCGAAGCTTCGATTTGAGCTTCCCGAGCCTGTTTTTCTGCCCTTTGGAGATCAAGAAATCGGGTGTAGGTTTGTTTAAACTCCTTGGCAAAACGTATGAAAATATCGTGCGCGCTTTTATCATGCTCATAAGTGATAAACAGGAGATGGCCAATCTCGAAATAAGCTACATGGTCAATTTGTGAATCAGGAAGAGAAATTCCCGCCTTTTTTAAATCACGCAACGCATCTCCCAACGCCGGAAGAGATAACAGGTATTCGTAATGCGCAGCACACTCTTCTCCGTTGAATTCCTTTACATACAACTTTTCTCCGCTGTTGCGATGATCGAAATACTCTTTAAAAAAACTTTCACGGGGTGTTTTATAGAAAGGCAGGTATCCCTTTTCGTTGCTGAACCATTCGTAATCGCCCTCTTCATCGTCAGCATAAATATGAAAGGCGCACCCCCACGCTTTAATTCCCAAGTCTCGTACTTGTTTGGCCATCAAAAAAGCAGCATCACTTAATTCCTCACTTTTTTGCATCGCCATTGTTCGGGCGCGCACCCGTTCCAGCGCCGCCTCAATCTCAAGTTCCCGGTTTTGCCGTTGTAGCTCAGCCGTTTTTTCATCGACTAACCGCTGCAATTCCTCATTTTTCTTTTTCAACTCGTCCTTGTGCCAGGTATCGCCTTCCGTTTCAACGGCTTTCGATCCATGAACATGTGCAACTTTCCAGGTGTTCCCGTCAAACTCAAATACCGAGGTAAGCCGAAGCGGGATGACCTGCCTCGAGCCATCCAAATTCATCGATATTTCAAATTCGTCGGTATAAATCGCAGCATCTTCGTCGGGGCTAATTCTCCGATGGATCGGTTTTCGAAGAAATTCAATTTCAATGCCGGCACCTTGTTCCCGCTGATCAATAACCATTTGTCGAAACCGTCCAATATCCAAAAACTTTTCATCCAGGGTCGATCCAAATCCCTTCAAATCCTCAACTACAAAATCACTCATTCTTTCGATGGGAAAATCATAGGCGATTAAATTGATGTAATCGTCGAATGCTTGCTGGAGTTGCTTGGCTTTTGTCGGATTCATGGTCAAATCAGCTTTTAGGTAATTGAACGAAAAACTTAGTCCCCACTCCCTCTTCGGTTTCAACTTTTAGTTCCCCTCCATGCGCCTTCACAATATCGTAGCTCAAACTCAATCCAAGGCCGGTTCCCTGCCCGGTTGGTTTGGTTGTGAAAAAGGGTTGAAAGATCTTCGTCTTGACGGATTCCGGGATTCCGTTCCCGTTGTCTTGTACTTCAATTTCCAGATTATGGTTCGCCATCCGTAAACTGACAGTTACCGCCGGTTTGAATTCCGGGCTTTGCCGGGCTTTTTCAGCGACGGCATAAAAGGCATTATTCATCAAATTGAGCAGCACCCTGCCCAAATCCTGGGGTACCACTTCAATTTTCGGAATATCGTCCGCCGCTTCCAGTTTAAATTCGGCATTGAAGTTTTTGTCTTTTGCGCGCAGACCATGGTAAGACAAACGCAGATATTCATCTGCCAATGCGACCATATCAGTTAGTTCCTTTTTCTGATCCCCCATGCGCGAATGTTCCAGCATCCCGCGTACAATACTGGCCGCACGGGTTCCATGGTGGTTTATTTTTTCGAGGTTTTGGCGGATATCCGTCGCAATTGCTTTTACTTCGTCCAGATCGCCTTTTTCAAGTTCTTCATGCAGTTCCTCCATCAACTCGTTGCTAACCTCAGAGAAGTTGTTTACAAAATTCAGCGGGTTTTGAATCTCGTGCGCAATTCCGGCAGTCAATTCACCCAGCGATGCCATTTTCTCGGATTGAATTAATTGCGACTGAGTGGCCTTTAACTCGGCCATGGTCATTTCAATCTCGCGGGTGCGCTCCCTGACTTTCTCTTCGAGGTTTCCGTAAAGCCGCGCATTCTCAATCGATATGCCGATTTGCCCGGAAAGCATTTGGAGGAGTTCGATCCGGTTGGCATCAAAAACGCCTTTTAGCAAACTGTTTTCGAGGTACAGCAGACCACTTAACTGCCCCAGTGCCGTAATGGGCAAACACAGAATTGATGCTGATTTTTGCTGTTTGATGTAAGGATCATTTTTGAAACGATCCTCCTGCTGTGCATCGTGAATGACCACGCTTTCTTCGGTACGCCAGCAATAGTTCACGACCGCTATCGGCACAAAATTTTGCTGACTAACCGGCAACGATGGTAGAATCTCTATTCCTTCATTTCCGGAGATACCGACCGCCTCAACACAGAGTTTTTTGTCTTTCACCAGCAACAGGCAACCGCGCTCGGCACCCGCATTTTCAATGGTAATATGCATGAGCTTTTTCAACAGGCCATCATACTTCACTTCCTCGGCAATGCTCTGCGAAGCTTTGATAGCACTCGCCAAATCGAGTGCCGACTTAGTCGATCCTCCGGTGAAAGTTGAAGTTGCTGCTCCCCAAGTTGACGCCGGTGTTACCGATTTCACAAACCAATCGGGAAACTGTTCTTCCAACTGGCGGCACTTCAAAGCTGCTCCCCATTCCAAGTAGGCCTGCCAGGCTTTTTGCACATACATTTTCTGTTGACCAACGAGACTTGCTGTCGCGCACATATTTGCTGCACATTCATAAGTCAATGCGACTACATGTTTCAAATTCTGCTTTTTAGCCGTTGCAACAGCCTTCTCATATTCTTTCAGTGCAGTACCAACATCACCTTTCAAAGCATACCATTCGGCTTGCAAGAGCTGCTGCTGCGCAATAAAATTCTCCCGGCATCCTTCCACCCAATATTTGAAGTTATTGAGATGCGAATTAAACTCCTTCCGATAGTGTTTTTTGTCGCTTTCACTCAGTTCAGCATAACAGGCCGAAATAATTAGCGCGATATAAAGACTGTTCTCCGCAATAAGAATATCGCCAATATTATTTTCAGCATATTCAAGCACGACGCGACTTTGGGCTAAAGCCTCCTGATTTTGTCCCTGATAAAAGAGCAAAAAGCATTTTGCAGACTGATAAAATCCCAACTTCGTGCGATTTCCCTCGTCTAACAGGCCCTGTTCGAATGCCTTCCCATTGAAATTTTCATCATCCCAGGTACCTTCTTTGGTTTGTCCGGCCAGGGCCTTTGCCAACTGGTAAAGCGGATAGAAGAAGTCTCCTCCTCCCCGTTCATTCCGAATCAGTCCCAAATGATCCTGGCTCTCCTCCAACAAGGTTTTCAACTCGTCTCCCAGTGCAAACCGGTAACGAAAAATAAGCGCAACCGTGTAACCTGTAAAAATGTTGTCGCCATTCATCACACAGCCCTTCAGGGTCTCCGGAATGTGCTGCAACATCTCTCGGCGGGGATATCGCCAATGCGCGTAAAAGCAATAAATGGTGTAGGATAAGCGCCACTTTACCACCGGATGCTTCGTGCGTTTGTTCAGTTTCTGCGTAATTTCCCAAATTGAAAAGCCAAGTTTCTGGAGTTTCAAACCTTCCAGTACCACCACTGCAAAACCAGAGAATCCCCAGCCGCAAGCATTGGAGAATCCGTACTTCAGGTAAAGTGTAATTACTTTGAAAACCGACAACATCATCAGGTATCGGTTCTCCTGGTAAGCGCTGGTCGACAGGTCAATCATGAAGGTATTCAATGCGATCATCTCCTCATCGGTCGCTTCGGGCCGTTTGGCTAGTTGATCGCGATCCCGGTATTTCGTATGAATCAGGAAAATGTACTTCAGCAGTGTATACATCGCAGCCAGTTGTCGGCCCAGCTCGCTTTGCGGAAAACGAATCCCGTACAAACGGGCAGCCTCCAGCCCGAGGCGTAGCGACTCGCGCGTATTTCCCATTTTCAGGTAAAGTGACGAATGCATGTAGTACACATTCAGCTTTTCAAAATTCGTTCGGGCATAACCCAAAATCTCTTTAAATAGTTCTTCAGCTTCATCCGGATTTTCATTCAGGTATTCGCACGTTCCCAATTCAAACAGAAGTTGAAAAGTCAGTTCATAATCATTCGCCCAGCTATATTTCCCCAACATACCTCGACCGGCCCGCAAAAAGTTTACCGCCAAACCATAGGACGTTGAATCTTTCGCTTTTCGACCGGCAATCAAACACAACTCCGTTATTCGCTTTTTCTCCTCATCATCCTCCAGCAAGTGCTTGCTGATCACAAAATGGTTGAGTAGCTCGAAAATGTTTTCTTCAATATCGCTATCCGATTTATTTTGCAAGAGCAGACGGCCGATCCGCAAATGAACGCCCGCCATTTCGTCAGCTGCAATCAGGTTATAGGCCGCTTGTTGTACTTTATCGTGACTAAACGAAAAGCTCAGATTTTGGCTAGTCAGTTCCTTTTCCAATTCCGGCGTGTAATGTCGCGCACTGAGAGCCATTAGCCGAAACCGTTTATTGCCTGTCGTTAGAAATCCCTCTTTCACTGCAGGAGTTAAAACCCCGTACACCAGAGATATTGATTTTTCGGTACTGCGAGCTAATTCCGAAAGCGGAAACGTACTTCCCAAAACGGCAGCATATTTCAACACTTCACGTGTTTCATCGGGTAAAGTAGAAAAACCCTCCGTCATCAAATCAACCACATTTTCAGTGTAGCCCAGCTTATCAATTTTCTTCTGACTCCAAACCCAATTATTCGATTCATCCCTGTGAACCAGCTTTTTATCGTAGAGTGTTTTCAAAAAGCTGTGAATAAAGAAAGGATTTCCTTTCGTTTTTTGGTAGACATGGTTTCCAAGCTCCAGAGCCTGATCTTTCTTCATCCCAAACGAATCGGCTATAATCAAACATGTTGTTTCCAGCTTGAGAGGCTGTAAACTGATCTTTTTTATTCGCAAAGCAGAATCCTGCATCTGCCGGAGCGTAATCATCAGCGGGTGTCCTTTGTCGACTTCGTTGTCCCGGTACGCGCCGAGGATTAAAATCTGGTCTTGTCGGGGATTCTGCACAATGCGCCGCATCAGGTTCAGCGAAGGTAAATCAGCCCACTGGAGGTCGTCTAAAAATATCACCAGCGGATGCTCCGTTGTACTGAACGCATAAATAAAGTCGAGCAAAACCATGTTGAACCGATTCTCCTGCTCGGCCGGTTGAAGTTTCTCGACCGGCGGTTGGTAGTCAATAATTTTTGAAAGCAGTGGAACAACTTCGGTTATCAATGCCGCATTTTCACCCAGAACCTGGCTAATTCGTTCTTTCCAAAATTCAATTTTACTCTCCGGCTCCGACAACAGATTCCGAATAAAGTCGCGGATCGCCTCAATAAAGGCAAAATAGGGAATGTCTTTTTTGAACTGATCAAACTTACCACTGACAAATGTCCCCTGACGCTGAATAATCGGAAATTTTATATGACGAATCAAAGCCGATTTCCCCACACCGGAGTAGCCGCCAACCAGCACTAAAATCGATTTCAGCTCATTTAAACTTTCGTAATACTCCACCAGCTCAGCCAATTCAACCTCGCGCCCGTAAAGTTTCTGACTGGGCTTATACTGATCGACAAAATCGTTTTGTCCCGCTGTAAATTCAACTAAAGGTTTTCCATTTAGGTAATGCTTTTTTATCGTTTGCAAATCAGCTTTCAGCGAGGCTGCGTTGTGGTAACGTTCATCCGGATTTTTATCGAGCAATTTGAAAATAACCTGCTCCAAGCCGGTTGGCAAATTCGGCACAACTGAACTGATGGGAAGTGGATTGCGAGACAAATGAAAATGAATGACCTCCAGGGGATCAATTGAATCGAAAGGAGGTTTGCCGGTAAGCAATTCGTACAATAAAATACCACAGGAATAAAAATCGCAACTCTGTGTGATGGCAAATGAAGTCCGGCCGGTTTGTTCGGGAGCAATATAAGCCAATGTTCCCTCAATTTGCTCCAGGCTCAGCAAATCATTGGTCTCAGACTGCAGATTCGAGGAAATCCCAAAATCCAGCAGTTTCAACTGACCGGAATTGTCCAGCATCACATTGCTTGGATTGATATCCTTGTGGATGACTTGATTTTGATGCAGGTAAAGCAGCACCTCGGCCAATTGAATTCCAATATCCAAAACTTCCGCAATAGACATTCTGCGCTCAAAAACCCGTTTGCGCAAATCAATGCCATCGACGTATTCCTGAACGAGGGTCACCGTGTTTCCGCTTGTCAACAGTTCGTGTACTTTGGGAACGGCAGGATGATCCAGACGACGAAGGATTTCGTACTCGTGAGCCAATTTCGACGCTAACAGAATATTTCCATCAAGCAGTTGCGACTGTTTCAAAACAACTTGCACACCGTCAGCTTCCCTGGTCGCCAAAATGATCTGATTTCGATCATTGGCAAACAAGGTGCGAAGTTTCCGGTAATCGTGATCGATAATTCGTGTTTCGGCCACACTCATATTATAATTTTTGGATGGATAATAAACCGTAGAACCAAAGGTTTTTTTCCAATGCTTCGTACTGTCGGATGGACGCGAAATGGTTCCCGTGGTTGACACGATTTCGTAAACCAACAACTTTCAAAAATTGTCCAAAGGTCCACAACTTGCTGGCCATGGAATGCAAATGTCGCAGCGAAGGCCTTGTGTACCGGGTAATATCCTCCATCTGAAACCCGGTAAAACCGCAAGCTTCAACATTCTGTTGATGTTCGGCTTGTGTATCGATATCTTTGATCGACCATCCGTTTAACCAGGCATGCAACAAATCTTCGCCCGCAGGTTCGAGTGGACGGGCTATTCGAAAATAGTCGGCGCAGATCAAGCGACCACCGGGTTTCAGCAGCCGGAATGCTTCCTTGTAAAAGTCTGCTTTGTTAGCCGAGTGGCACATGCTCTCGCACGCCCAAATCACCGAAAAAGACTCATCTTCAAAATTGGTATGGTGATAGTCTTGCTCTGAGAATTTAACCCGGGAAGAAAGCTTTCTTTTTCGAGCTTCTTTTTGTGCAATCTCGACCTGGTGAGGAACCAACGTTATTCCATTCACCTCTACATTGAATCGTTCGGCTAACCAAATCGAGCTGGCTCCCTGACCGCAACCTGCATCCAAAATTCGGTCGCCATCAGCAATATTAACGGCCTGTGCCATTACCTCGTTTAAACGGGTCAGTGCTGTACCGTGGCTCTCTGCTTGCTCATCGTGAAAGCCAAAATGAACAGATCGGGTTTTTTGACGAAACCAAAGAATGCGGTAGTCCAGGCGGGTGTTGTCGTAATAACTGACAATTGATTTTCTGTATTCAAAATCCATTTTTGTGCTCTTTTAGGTTAACCTTTCAATGCCCAATCGTCCAACAAATTCTTTGGAATCCGGAAGCCCGATTCTTTATCTTTCCGAAAGTGTTTATTCAGTATCGCGATCATGATTCCTCCAACAGATTTCATGGCATCATCAATCGCATCCTCCTCCAGTTCCTCGATCGGAAGTTCTGTTCCCGGCACATGAATGGCAAGGTGTAAACCCTTAATATGCAAATCAATCATCTGATCCTGTTTGATATCGCGTCCTAAAAACGAAGCAATCAGCAAAACAATTCGCTCAAACCAACTGGTTTTTGGTTTCGCTGTCTCGTATTGAGATTTCTTCTTTTTGATAACTTCATGATAGTTGTGCAGTTCGTCGTGCAGGTGGTCGTCCAGTTGATCCTCGTGCTCTTCCTTTTTTTCTTCATCGGTGTGCACTTCAAACAGCTCGGGGTATTTTGTTTCGAAAGACGGGCCCAACATGCGATGAAAGCAATCCGGGAACTGCTCATCGGCAAGCATTTTGCGCATCATCAGCAAGGTTAATTTATGGGAGAGGTGAAAATGTACCAGTGTTTCGACCAAAGCTTCTGCTAACGGAATCCCAGCCTCAGTTTTGTCCTTAAACAGATGTGCGTAAACCGCATGCTGAAGGCTCCAGGCCTCTTCCACATTTCCGGCGATCAGTTCTTCTTTGACCCCCATGATTCGACCAATGGTTTTCCAGGTGTGGAACCAGGCACGCTGTTCATCAGCAGTCAGCGGCTCGCCGAGCATTTCCATTCCTTTAAAGAACTCCAGCGAGAAAACCTGGTTTGTCGCAATCAAATCTTCCTGGCTGATCGGCATTCCCCATTTTGCGTCCCATTCCTCACCCATCATATCCGATTTCAGAATAATATGCCGCATCGCTGCGTGCATGATGCGAATTTTCAGAGCGGTGAGAAGTCCTCGTTTTTGGGGCATCCACCACTCTTCGTCCATCACATCGAAAACAAACTGGGCTGTCTCGAATACCCGGCGTTCGGTATGATCTCTCAGCAATTTGGTAATGCGTAAAACATTGGCAGGCTTTTCAGCCATGTAAGTGTAAGGCAGGGCTCTAAAAAACAGGATGAAAACGAAATACATCCCCTTTTTCTTCCAAATCTCGTGCGTTTGTTGAAATAAAGAAATGTCACCTTCCGTGAAGGGATAATCGATTTCCTTTGCCAGGAAATGTTGCATCTCATCCGGCAGTTTCGACGATGAAAAACCATCATTGGTGGCCATTTTCTTTAAAATGTCCCCCAGCACCGTAAAATCAGAGGAATCTTTGTAAACTGCTAAAACTGCCGCATCGGCGGGGTCGTCCATCTCATGGCGTAGTTGTTCCAGGTCTATTCCCTTCCACTCGTACCTCGAATCGTTCTTTTTCATTATTTCGGAGTTTAGTTTTATGCAAAAAAGAGACGACCTGTCAATCTTGAACTTTCACCAATTCGGTCACCGAATCCCACGCTTCATGCGGGTTTCACCAATCTTTTCACCACACAGGACGACTCATAAAATAATACCTGATTAATTACCGAATGCATTAAAAGTGTTACACAGTAATATCTATAGAGATTAAGATACGAAATTCCTCAATTGAGTTCAATAGGCTAGCAAATAAAATTTGAATTATCTCTATGAAAATTAACAGACTAGCCCTCATCCAATAGTATCGAGACAACATGTATTGCAGAGAACCCGGTGTCGAAATTGCGACCAAAAATCCGAAAGAACTACTTTGATCTGGTGTAAACAGCTCTCAGCCTGTTCACTTTTTCAGCATAAAATGAAGGAAACTCGGGAACCGGATCAGTGCAGAAGTAGAGTTTTAAGCCGTTTTCACGGAAATAGGGATTTTGCACTTCACCCAACAATTGAATATTTTGATAAAGAAAGCCGATGTCTCCCCGATCCTGGTCGATGTACAACAGCGATTTTGATCCGACACTATCGGGCGCCCAAAGCAAAAACTCATCATTAAAACAGATGGGGCGCGGGCAACCATACTTCGCCCCATAAAAGTTAACAGCCCCCGCTTGCCCGTAGTTTTGGGCAAAAATGAATGTGTTCGTTTTCACTGAATCAGGTAGCGCCGCCCAACTTTTGCCAACCAATTCACCCAACTCCTTCCAACCGGTCATATCGGCATAATCCTGAGGCAAGGCATAAACGTTCCCATCCTCCCA
Source organism: Mangrovibacterium diazotrophicum (assembly GCF_003610535.1). Classification (NCBI taxonomy): domain Bacteria; kingdom Pseudomonadati; phylum Bacteroidota; class Bacteroidia; order Marinilabiliales; family Prolixibacteraceae; genus Mangrovibacterium; species Mangrovibacterium diazotrophicum. Next base: position 641,392 of record NZ_RAPN01000001.1, read on the forward strand.
GCGGTTTGTAAATTCAGCCGTCGGTTTTGAATAAGCCGCCATTCGCTCCATTCCTAGCATCGGCAAACTAAAAGGTAAGAGCGGTAATAAAATCACGAGTGCAAAAGCGAGACAGAAAAGCTGCCAACCCGGTTTGAAGTATCTTTCGAGAGCCACACCACCGAGCGCGAACAAAATAGAATAAAAGCCAAGCGTGTAATAGGCCTTCCCGTGGAGCAGTAAGAGCATTATGACGATCAGCAGAAAGGTGAAAGCCAAAAAACGATATTTCTTTTCCTTCCTGATCAACAGGAAAACACCGAACCCGATCACCCAAATAAAAACGCCAGGCAGGTTCATCAGCAACTGATCAATCAGAAATCCTGTAACCGAAACATTCACGAACTGGGTTCGTTGCAGTTCGCTCATATGGTGAACAAGCGGCCAATTGTGCTGGTATTGCCAATACAGGTTTGGTGAGATTAAGAGAATTGCCAGAAAGCCACCGATGAAAAAATAACCCGAAAACAGAAGGCGTCGGTTCTCACTAAGCACCAGTGCCAACAAGCTGGCAACGATGAAAAAAGCGATGGAATATTTAACCAGAAATGCCAGTGCCCACGCAAAGAAGATCAGCAACCAGTAGCGCGGATTTTCGCTTCGAACCAAACGGATGATCAACAGCCCCGACAACAACCAGAAAAACTGGTTAAACGATACGGGTTGAAACAAGGCGTTTGAACGCAAAAAAGCAGGTGACAGCACAAATGCCAGGCAGGCAATCAAAATAGCACGCGTCCCGCCTTTCAATTCAAGCACAATCTTACCAATCAGGATAACTGAGAAGGATCCAATAAGCGCGGGGACCACTCGTAACGCGAAGGTTGTACTTCCGAAAACAGTCGTAGTTAAAGCGGCAATCAACCCGATACCGGGAGGAACCGAAGCATAGCCCCACTCCAGATCTTGTCCCAATGAAAAATAGAGCAGCGCATCCCGATGCAGTTCATAGTTTGCAAAGGTGAGGAGATGCAGGGCAAGCTTGAAAAAAGCAATCAGTCCGATCAATACCCATTCTTTGGAAACCGATTTAATCATTGGCAATCTAACTTTGAGGTTAACAGGTAAACCAAAATTAAGGATTCTTTTGATTAATCAGAATCACCAAGTTCAGGCTCGAAAGAGCACAGTGAAAGTTCGCTTCGTATCTGTCTGCTTATTTTTTCAGCGGAATCTTAATTTGCTTGGCCGATTCGCGGCGAGTTAGCAACATCGGAGCCGACACCCCCAGCGAAAGCCCCATCAATACAAACAAAGCTTTCAAACCGTTGTCAACTGTGCTATCCATCAAATCCATAAACGTTTTGGGATCAACATCTCCGGTAAGGCGGATAATTCCGAGCATCATCCGGTAGGCAAAAGCCCCGGGAACCATCGGGATTACGGAAGGAATGGCAAAAACGAACGGTGGCGCATGTCGGAAGTGAGCGGCGTAAATACTCAGAAATCCGACGAGCATGGCTCCGAAAAACGATCCTAAAATGATGCCGCCACCAAGCTTTATAGTCAGAAATTTTAAGCTTCCACCAAGTGCTCCGAGCGTAAAGATCACCCACAGCGTGCGAACAGGAACGTTGAACAACACGGCAAATCCCACTGCTGCAAGACCCAGCCAAATCCATTTCTCAAAAAACAGTAACCATTCCATTCGCTTACAGATTATAGATTAGAATTGTGCACAACATACCTAAGGCAATCGAAAATGCGATCATCAGCCCGTTCATTCCCCTCACCAATCCATTCATGATGTTCCCATCGAGCAAATCGGAAAGTGAGTTGATAAGCGGAATACCCGGAATGAGGTACAAGACAGAAGTTGCAAAAGCATGTTCGGGATTCACGCCAATGTGAAATTTAACCGAAGCGCCGGCAATCAGGCATGAAGTAAAGGCTGCAAAAAAGATACACAAATAAGCGTTGAATCCTTTTTTTACGGCCTCCTGCCGCACAAACAAACCGGCAAATGTGGCGATAAAACACGCCAGCATTTCGACAGGGCCACCACCGAACAAACGGCAAAAAGAAGCACCGGCCAAGGCAACTGTTGCTAAAATCACCAGGCGTGGATAGTGTGGCAACGAGCGCAGCCTGTTGAGTTCTGTCCATACTTGTTCGTATGTCCATTTCTCCTCAACGATCCTCCAGCTCATTCGGCTGATTCCACTAACCACCTTAAAATTGGCACCATGCGGTGAAGTCCGTTTTAGGCTACTGTGGAAATAATCAATCTCCTCATCAAATACGGTAAGCATTAAGGCCCGGTGGGTAATCAACAATTCGGCATTGTAACCGTAAGCCTCGGCAATCCGCAGAATCGTCGTCCTGATCCGGGCGGAGTTTGCGCCCGACGCCATCAACATGGCCCCTACTTCGAGTAATATCTTGCTTAATTCCTGAATTCGTTTTATCGCGGCAGTTTCCATAATTAGTTTAATCGATCTGCGAAATAAAGGAAATTTGAACTCTCAGCCCCTAAAAACAAAGCGTCCATTCAGTGGATTTAAACTTATCTTATCGCAAAAAGATTCGTTGCTGATCAATTTTAAAAGTCAACTCACTCTGCGAAAAGCCAATCTGAAATTTAGGAGAGGTTTTCTGAAAAAAACACAGCAATAGCCGAACAATATTGCCATTTCATGTGTAAAATTGTAATCAATACTAGTGTTTTGTTCAGCTAAGAATCATGGTAATCGTAACAATCACTTAATAACAAGTATTCTTTTTGAACATTTGCATCAATCCAAGGTCTCCGAGGTACAAATTCATTATATTTAGCCTTAGACACAAACAAAATGAAGAACTAAAAACCCAATTGCCTAATAATTTGTTATTAGGCAAACACATCTCAAACACAATATGGCAAAAATCAACATTCAGAGTTATGAGACGGAAGGATTCTTTGACGAAACTTTCAATGCGGACAAGACAGTAAAGCCACACTACCACATGTTTGCTGACCGGTTGCAAAAAATGGGCATTAAAAAGCTCAATTTATTGCAACATTCCACCGACCGGGTTCAGCTATCACTGGGAATGACATTCAATGTTTACAGTGACAACCAGGGAATTGAACGAATTTTGCACCTGGACATTATCCCCCGAATTGTATCGGGGACCGAGTGGGACTACCTGGAAAAGGGGCTGAAACAACGAATTTATGCCTTAAATCTTTTTGTTGACGATATTTACAACGATCAAAAGATATTGAAGGACGGGATTATCCCGAAAGAATTAATCCTATCTAGTTCAACTTACCTGAAGCAATGTATTGGGTTGAAGCCGCCGAAAGGTGTTTGGGTTCACATTACCGGGACAGATATTATCCGCGGAGGCGACGGTAATTACTATGTTTTGGAAGATAATCTTCGCTGCCCGTCGGGCGTTTCGTACATGCTGGAAAACCGGGAAATTCTGAAACGCACCTTCCCCGAAGTATTTGAAAAACTGAATGTGCGGCCGGTTGCCAATTACACCCACAGTTTAAGAGACATGCTGGAATCGCTCTCCCCTGTTTCACCCGCTTCAATTGCGGTGTTAACGCCCGGAATTTACAATTCCGCTTATTTCGAGCACGCTTACCTGGCGCAGCAAATGGGTGCCGAATTAGTAGAAGGGCGTGATTTGGTGGTGCAGGACGACTTTGTTTACAAAATTACCACCAAAGGGCTTAAACGTGTGGATGTGATCTACCGCCGCGTGGACGACGATTTTATCGATCCCGAAGTATTCCGCCCCGACTCGATGCTGGGAACACCCGGTTTGTTCAGAGCCTATTTGAAGGGAAATGTTGTTTTAGTGAATGCCCCCGGAACCGGTGTTGCCGACGACAAGGCTGTTTACGCCTATGTACCGGACATTATTAAATATTATATGGGCGAAGAGATGATTCTTCCTAACGTGAAAACGTACATCTGCGATCGCCCGGACGAGCAAAAATATGTGATTGAAAACATTGCCGACCTGGTAGTAAAACAAACGGATGCCTCGGGTGGCTACGGAATGCTGATTGGTCCAAAGTCGACCAAAGAGGAACAGGAAGAATTTGTGAAGAAAATCAAAAAAAATCCCCGAAATTATATCGCTCAACCGACAATCAATTTATCGCGGGTTCCGACCCTAACCGATGAAGGAATTGAAGGTCGCCATGTTGATTTACGTCCCTACATTCTTTACGGGAATGAAATTAAAGTGACTCCGGGAGCCTTAACCCGGGTTGCCCTTAAAAAAGGATCCCTGGTGGTGAACTCATCACAAGGCGGTGGAAGTAAAGATACGTGGGTTGTAGATAATATTTAAAAAGAGGTAAAAATGCTGAGTAGAGTTGCAGATGCCATGTACTGGATGAACCGGTACATCGAAAGGGCTGAAAATTATGCCCGTTTTATGGATGTGAGTTTTAATCTTTCGCTGGAGTTGCCTCCGCATGTTTCCGAGCAATGGCAGCCTCTGATTGTAACCACCGGCGACTGGGAATTGTATCAATTGATGTACAAAACGGTGAACAAGCAAAAGGTCATTTATTTTCTGGCGTTCGATCCCAAGAACCCAAATTCAATTTATAACTGCATTATCAATGCCCGGGAGAATGCCCGTTCAATTCGCCCGGAAATCACCAAGGAACTTTGGGAGCAGATCAACCACCTGTATTATTTTGTGAAAGAAGGTCTTTCAAAGAAAATATGGATGAAAAAGGATCCGCGTATATTCTTTGATGAAATCAAAAAGGGCTGTCAGCTTTTATGGGGAATCGTCGACGCGACGATCTCGAGAACCGAAGGATGGCACTTCGGCCGTATCGGGAAAATGCTGGAACGAGCCGACAAAACATCACGAATTTTGGATGTAAAATACCATCTGTTGCTGCCTTCGCCCGAATACGTTGGTAGTCCTATAGATATCATCCAATGGGCTGCTTTGTTGAAATCAGTGAGCGCCTACGACATGTACCGCAAACTAAACGGGAAACTGACACCATCAGGAATTGCAAACTTCCTGATTCTGGACAAAGAATTCCCGCGGTCGATTTTGTTGTGTTTGGAACATGCTATTATATCGTTGAAGATGATTTCAGGAAATACAAACGGCTTCATCAACCAGGCTGAAAAAGAGGCCGGTTTGTTGACGGCGCAACTGGAATACGCGGATATCAACGACATTATTAAAACCGGCATGCACGAATACCTCGACAATATTCAAATCAAATTGAACAAACTGTCCCAGTCGATTGCTGATATCTTTTTCTCAACAGACGTGAATATTTCAAAAACCTAATCATCAACTCACAAATCGGTTATGGCTTTAAAAGTTGTCATCTCACATAAAACAACGTACAAATATGACAGGATGATCAACCTGTCTCCGCATGTCATTCGGTTACGTCCGGCACCACACAGCCGCACGCCTATCGAGGCTTATTCCATCAAAATCAAGCCTGAAGATAATTTCTTCAACTGGCAACAGGATCCGTTTGGAAACTACCAGGCTCGGTTGGTTTTTCCGGAAAAGACAAAAGAACTGTCGATCGAGGTCGAAATCATTGCTGATTTAAAGACCATCAATCCCTTCGACTTTTTCGTGGAAGAGTACGCTGTCGACTTTCCGTTTCAATATGACGAAACGCTTCAAAAAGAATTAGCGCCTTATCTCGAGATTAACGAAAGTGGCCCCCTTTTGAACGAATGGCTGGGCACGGTTGACCGGGCTGAACGCAAAACAATCGACTTTTTGATCGATCTGAATCAGAAGCTTTACAAGCATCTGAATTACACCATCCGCATGGAGCCCGGTGTTCAAAGCTGCGAAGAAACACTCACGAGAAAATCCGGTTCGTGCCGCGATTTTGCCTGGGTGATGGTTCAGGCCATGCGCCATTTGGGTATCGGAGCCCGATTTGTTTCCGGCTACTTGGTGCAGCTCAAATCCGACGAAAAATCGCTGGACGGGCCATCGGGTCCTGAAGAAGATTTCACCGACCTGCATGCCTGGGCCGAAGCTTACGTTCCCGGTGCCGGATGGATTGGCTTCGACGCCACTTCCGGGCTGCTCGCGGGCGAAGGGCACATCCCGCTGGCTTGTACGCCAAACTACCAAAGTGCAGCCCCTGTTACCGGCTACACCGATGTTTGCGAAACCGAATTCTTTCACTCCAATACCGTAACCCGGATATTCGAATCGCCGCGTGTTACGAAGCCTTATACGGAAGAACAATGGCAGGCAATTTATAACCTTGGTTTCGAAGTTGAGCAAGAACTGCAGGACCAGGATGTGCGGCTGACCATGGGTGGCGAACCAACTTTCGTTTCCATCGACGACATGGAGTCAGAACAATGGAACACCGCTGCCGACGGACCGCACAAGCGTGATCTGGCCTCCGATCTTTCCAAGCGCCTGATCGAGCGATTTGGTAAAGGCGGTGTGCTTCATCATGCGCAAGGCAAATGGTACCCCGGCGAGCCACTGCCCCGCTGGCAAATTGGGTTATTCTGGCGGAAAGACGGGCTACCTGTTTGGAAGAATCCTGAGCTGCTGGCATCCTTTACCCGCGATTACCGGGTTGATACAGGTACACCGGAGCTTTTCCTGAAAACCCTCACCCAATATTTGGGAATGACTGATGAAACTATCATTCCGGCCTACGAAGACGTTTTCTATTTCTTATGGGAAGAAGGCCGTCTGCCGGTTGATGTTGACCCGTTGAAAAGTGATTTAAAAGATCCGCTGGAACGCCAGCGGTTGTCCGAAATATTGAAAACCGGCATGAATACGCCGGTTGGCTTTGTACTTCCGCTGAACCGCTACCGCACACGTTGGGTCAGCAGCCAGTGGGAATTCCGCAAAAAATATTTGTTCCTGACCCCCGGTACATCACCCGTCGGGTTGAGACTTCCGCTAAGTTCACTTTTGGCAAGTCCGAGTTGGGACAGTGAACCGATTTTCGAACCCGATTTGTACTCGCCGGTGGGCCCACTTGGCGAATATCACGAACTGACTCAGAATCGGAAGAAAGCCGGCCCTCCGGTTGAAAATCTGCCACAACCTTTTATCCGCACCGCTATTTGTGCTGAGGTTCGGGAAAACAAGTTGTACATTTTCCTTCCTCCGCTGGACAGTGCTGAAGTATTTTTGGACTTAGCCGCTGCATTGGAAGCAGCAGCGACAGAACTCAAAGTTCCCATTATTTTAGAAGGCTACGAGCCGCCACGCGATAACCGCATGGAACAGATGAAAGTGACTCCCGACCCGGGCGTTATTGAAGTCAACATTCACCCGGCAAACAATTGGAAAGAACTATCGGATAATACCCTGGCCTTGTACGAAGAAGCCCGTCAAGCACGGCTTGGAACTGAGAAGTTTATGCTTGATGGCAAACATACCGGAACCGGTGGTGGTAACCACGTAACGCTTGGCGGAAGCACGCCATCCGACAGTCCGCTGCTGCGAAACCCGAATTTGCTGCGCAGCCTGTTGACTTTCTGGCAACATCACCCGGGTTTGTCATACCTTTTCTCCGGTGCCTTTATCGGGCCAACCAGCCAGGCTCCGCGTGTCGACGAAGGTCGTTACGAAAACCTCTACGAACTGGAAATTGCGTTTGAGCAAATTCCGGAGGGAAAGGAAGTTCCGTACTGGCTGACTGACCGCTTGTTCCGCCACATGCTGACCGATATTACCGGAAACACACACCGTGCAGAATTTTGTATCGATAAATTATATTCACCTGATTCATCTTCCGGCCGCCTTGGAATCCTTGAACTTCGGGCTTTCGACATGCCGCCGCATGCTCAAATGAGCCTAATGCAAATGTTGCTTGTTCGGACACTTGTAGCCTGGTTCTGGCGCGAACCCTACAAACACAAATTGGTGCGCTGGGGTACCGATCTGCACGATCGCTTCCTGATGGAGCACTACGTGAAAGAAGATATTAAAGATGTGGTTGAACAGCTGAATAATGCCGGATATCCGTTCAAACTCGATTGGTTCGACCCCTTCTTCGAATTCCGCTTCCCGCTTTACGGTATGCTGAATATTGAAGGCATTGATATCGATTTGCGCATGGCCATTGAACCCTGGCACGTACTGGGCGAAGAAATGACCGGCCGCGGAACTTCCCGCTACGTGGACTCATCGGTCGAACGCGTTCAGATTAAACTGAACAATTTTGTGGATGAGCGCTATGTACTCACCTGTAACGGATTGAAGGTTCCGTTGAACTACACCGGTAAAAAAGGTGAATACGTTTGCGGCATTCGTTACAAGGCTTGGCAGCCGTGGTCGTCACTTCACCCGACGATCGGTGTGGATACGCCCCTGGTTTTCGATATTGTCGATACCTGGAACAAACGCTCCATTGGCGGATGTACCTATTTTGTTTCGCACCCGGGGGGCCGATCGTACGACACCTACCCGGTAAACAGCTACGAAGCAGAATCGCGCCGTATCAACCGCTTCTGGGATTTTGGCCATACCCAGGGTGAAATTATCGATCCGGAAACGCAGGCGCTGAACCTGGCGCCGGGACGAAAAATACGGCCACATAAAGTGATTAAAACGTTCAATTACAAAGAAATTCCTGTAAGTTTGGAATTCCCGCACACATTGGACCTTCGACACAACTGGAAAATTAACTAAGGCATGCCCGAGACTCAAGACATACCATTCAACGAATACCTGATGCAGTCTTCGAACGACGAAATCGTCGATCGCAACTCGAAGTTGAAACCGCATTGGGATGTTCTTTTCAATAACATTGAGAAAATCGGTTACCAGGAAATGGCTTCCCGGCAATCCGACCTGAACTGGTATCTCTCGGAGAACGGTGTAACCTACAATGTTTATAACGATCCGCAAGGGTTGAACCGCCCGTGGAATTTGAATACGGTCCCTACCCTCATGAATTACAAAGAGTGGCAGGTGATTGAAAAAGGAATTCAGCAGCGGGCCGAGCTCTTCAATCTTATCTTAAAAGACCTCTACGGGAAACGCGAATTGATCAGCAATGGAATCGTTCCCCAGGAGGTTATTTACAGCCACCGCGGGTTCATCAGGCAATGTGATCAGATCGATTACCTGACGAAAAAACAGCTTTTGGTTTATGCGGCCGACATCGCGCGCGGCCCCGACGGCCAAATGTGGATTTGGGGCGACCGCACCCAGGCACCATCCGGTATGGGGTACGCCCTCGAAAACCGGCTAACCATTGGCCGTGTTCTTCCCGAACTTTCAAAGGGGTTAAACGTGAAAAAGCTTTCGGGTTTCTTTCAGCACTTTAACAATTTGCTGGTTGAATCGTCGCCCCGCAAAACGGACGCACCCAATATCGTGGTGCTCACGCCGGGGCCTTTAAATGAAACCTACTTTGAGCACGCATACCTGGCGTCGTACCTTGGCTATCCACTGGTTCAGGGGAACGATTTGGTAGCCCGCGACGGTTACTTGTGGATGAAATCACTAAAGGGACTGAAGCAAATCGATGTGGTTCTTCGCCGTGTGGACGATTTATACGCCGACCCGCTTGAATTGCGCGAAGACTCGCAATTGGGTGTTCCCGGTTTGCTGGAAGTGGTGCGCCAAAAGAATGTGAGCATCATCAACCCAATTGGCTCGAGGGTGCTGGAAAACCCGGGACTGATCCCTTTTATTCCCGGAATTGCCAAATACTTTTTAAACGAAGATCTGATTCTGCCACAGGTTGCATCCTGGTGGTGCGGCCAACCGCGCGAACGTCAATATGTGCTGGATCATTTGTCGGAATTGGTTGTCCGGCGAATTGACCGCCCACACAGCGATAGTGTTTTCATTGGCTACCAAATGAATACTGAAGATTTGGAGATGCTTCGGCATCAAATTTCTGACCGTCCTTATCGGTTTGTAGCGCAGGAACGCATCGGGTTTTCGAGCACTCCTACCTTCATTAACCAAACGCTGGAACCGCGCAACATGGCAATTCGTGCTTTTGGCGTTTATGCCAACAATGGGTACGAAATCATGCCTGGTGGACTGGTTCGAGTAGCTCCGATTGTTGGAAACACAACTATTACCAACCAAACCGGTGGCCTGAGTAAAGACTTTTGGGTAGTTGATGAGAAAGAAGAAAAAAGAAAGCCTCGCGTAACAACGCACAAGACGGTTCAGCCATATGAAAGCGGTCTGAAAGATTTGCCCAGTTTGACAGCTGAAAACCTGTTCTGGGCGGGCCGATACGTTGGGCGGGCTTTGTCAACCGCCCGCTTCCTCAGGATGGTCGTCAAACAAATGAATTTCACCAACTTTAACGAGCGGAAGCCAAATTATCAAAGTCTGGATGCGCTTTTTAAAGCTGTTTCGAACCTCACATGTACCTTCCCCGGTTTTTTCGAAGAAGAAACGATGGAAGATCCGGTTGCCGAGATTTATGCCGTCATTCTGGATCCGAACCGCTCGGGTAGTTTGGCTCACACAATGTCGATGTTTTTCAACGCCTACTACTCCATTCGGAATTTATGGTCATCGGATATGTGGCGGGTGTTCGAACGCATCAATACCATTTGGCGAACTATTCAAAACGATAGTAATGTAAACAACCGCAAAATCGTTCAGGTACTGGATCAGCTGATTACACGGCTGATTGCCTTTATGGGGCTGGTTGAAGAAAGCATTCTGATTGAACAGGGCTTGTTACTTTATTTTATCGGTCTGCAGCTGGAGTTGAGCATGCTGAACATCTCCAAATGCCGGAGCTTACTGGTTGTTAAGCTGGATGAACATATCGAATACGAAGTGCTGGAATCGTTGCTGAACAGCCACGAGAGTTTAAATATTTACAGGCACAGTTTCCGGTCGTACATTAAAATTGAAAATGTGATCGACCTGATTATCCTGGATCAGAAATATCCACGATCTGTTGCTTACCGATTTAACCGGCTCAACAAGGACCTGGCATTATTGCCCCAATCTCAAATTTCGCGCGAGCTGTCTGATTACGAGAAATTTGTTTTCGAAGGCTTTGCAAAACTCCGGCTGGCCAACAGTTCGGACCTTTGCAAAACCGAAGAAGACAACAGCGTCCGCGAAAATCTGGATCATTTATTATCTGAGTTGAGTGACTTGCTGTTTAAAGCCTCTCAAGCAATTACGACGACCTACTTCAGCCACAGCTACCAGCAAAATCAATTAATTCAACAGAGTTTTTCGGAATAAATATGATATTTCAGGTTATCCATAAAACAAGCTACCGTTATGACAATTTCGTCAGCTATTGTCACAACCTGGCGACTTTAAGACCGCGGGATCTGACCGGGCAGAAACTGCTCGACTTCGATCTTCAGATTAAGCCAACACCATCTGAACTAACCGAGCGAACAGACTTTTTCGGGAATAATCTGACCCGCTTTTCAATCCAGGAACCGCACAATGAACTGAAAGTCATTGCGAAGAGCTACATTGATCGCGATTTTCAAGCAATAACAGAAAGGTATGAATCTGACGCTTGCCGCGGTGTAACCATGCAGCAAACCATTAATTGCCTGCAAAAAGTAACGCCCGAGTGTCTGGATGCCAAACAATACATTTTGGAATCGCCCTTAATCCGAAAAATAGCATCTGAAATACGCGCATACGGAGCTGAGTCGTTCCAGCTCAATCGCTCGGTTTTTGAAGCAACCAAAGAACTGATGACACGCATTTACACCGATTTCCAGTTTGTTCCCGGATTCTCGGATGTGGCCACGCCGCTGCATACGGTATTTGCTGAAAAGAAAGGTGTCTGCCAGGATTTCGCTCAAATAGCCATTGCCTGCATGCGGGCTGTTGGCCTACCTGCCAAATACATGAGCGGTTACATTGAAACACTGCCTCCGGAAGGCAAGGAAAAGCTGGTTGGCGCCGATGCGTCGCATGCCTGGTTTTCAACCTTCATCCCCGGATTTGGTTGGGTTGACTTCGATCCGACCAACAACCTGATCCCCGAAAACCAACACCTAGTGGTTGCCTGGGGACGCGACTATTACGATGTGCCACCGCTCAAAGGAGTGATTTACAGCAATGGCAACAACGAGATGAGCGTATCGGTAGATATTCGGGAAGCAGAATTTGAAGTGTCAGAATAATAAATTACAAGCATAAAAATAGGCTGTCTCTGATGAGACAGCCTATTTTTATGCAGCTATAAATTCCGGATTAATATCCCGGATTTTGATCTTCTGAAGTCAAACCTTCGTTGATCTCGATCGCTGACTGGGGAATCGGACGATACAATTTCTCACCAATCGGATCAGATCCTAAGTTACCAGTCAGATAGTCGTAGTTGTAACCATAGAACATGGTTTTCAACATGCCTGTGCGACGCAGTTCGGGCCAGCGGCCACAATATTGACCAGCCAGCTCTTTACCTGATTCTTTCAGATAAGCTTCCAATGCAGCTTCTTGGGTTGTAGGCAGGCTAATTGAAAGTACACCGCCATCTTTTGCGTTACCCGGACGGGCCAGTACTTTGTTGATGTAAGTTTCAGCTTCCGTATAGTTACCTTGTCCAATGCAAGCTTCAGCGTACAATAGCATCGTTTCAGACAAACTTGCCAATACGATATCGCGGTAACTCTGAGTTGTGCTGAAAGTCACCAGTTGTCCCAAATCGAACTTTTTAATACCAGGCTGTGCAAAGTCGTTGTTATATGCCGTTCTCCAATATTTCTCGTTCACCATCGGATCCGATGAGTGTTCAATAAATGGATAGATTCTTAAAATGTTGTTTCCGTTGTCATCAGTTGCATTTACCGGTACAACATCGGCGTAATCAGGGCACCATTTTTCAATGAATTCCAACGCACCGTCAACCAGCTGTTTATTCTCATCATTCATCGTGATGTCCACAAATTCGCCGTCAGATTCACCATCTGTCAACAGCAAATAATCTTCGAACATCTCCTGTGCATTATCCCAGGCACGAGGATAAATTGCCGTAATCGAATTTGTTCCCGGAACATTGTTTCCCTGATAGTAATCGTAGTAATATTCCCAGATTGTCAACATAAAAGTTGCATCGTAACGGGCATCATTCTCACCATACCAAGAGTGCAGGGACCAGGAAGGATACAATGAACCGACCATGTATTTGTGTCCCAACTCGGAACCACCTAAATAAGGTCCGAAGATGGCTTCCTGGTTGTTACCACTTGTCGTTGTTGCGATTGATTTACTGCTATACTGAATGGCGAACAACACTTCGCTGTTATTCTCATTATCCGGGCTCCACAAATCTTCCATTGTGTATTGCAAATCACCTCTGGAATCCAAAACAGCTTTTGCGTAAGTTTTAGCTGTTGCAAAATCTTCGGTATTACCCAAATCCCAGGCACGGGTCAGGTACACTTTTGCCAGGTAGTGATTAACAATGTCCTTACAAATTTCTCCGTCGTTTTCAGTTTGTGGCAGAGAGCTATTCAAAGCTGATTCCAGTTTGCCGATGATATATTCATAGGATTCTGCCAAGGTAGCTCTCGGCATATTCATTCTCGGAGCCTGGGTGTATTCATCGTTAATAACAATGCCTCCAAATTCTTCCAGCAAAATAAAATGCAAGAAACCTTTAAAAAAGTCATATTCACCTTGATACAAGTCTTTGTCATCATCCGAAATATCGGCTGTCGACAAATAATATTCTGCTGTATTTACTGCCTGCAATACCGTGTAGCAGTTGTCGTAAAAATCTGAAACATCATCGTTTGTATCATACAAAGTGGTATAATCGTAAACTCCGTCGTTCGTCATACCACGAGGCATTTGGTACAAATCGGTACCTGCCAGCATCACAAGGGGAGCATCTTCGTAAATTGTGCGCAAACTACTGTAAGCGTTTACCCGCAGTGTCTGATAGCCTTCTTCGGTGGCGTATAATTCATCGTTTGTAATACCAGCCTTATTTTCCTCATCAAGAAAACCACTACAGCTGGAAAGAAGAATAGCGGTGACTAATATGCTAAATATCTTTTTCATCGTTTCAATCATTAAAATTTAAGGTTTAGACCTACTTGATAAGTAACTGTTGAAGGACCGTTACCGTTTTGCAAGGTTGTTGTTGCGTATTCCGGATCCCATCCGACATAATCAGTGAACGTGAATGGGTTCAGGATATTCAAATAGATACGAGCATAAGACAAATGTGCTTTGCTAATCAACGTTTTGTCGAAAGTATAACCGAGAGTAATATTCCGCACTTTCACAAAAGAAGCGTCCTGATAACTACCATTACTTCCGTAGAAATTCCCCGTGTACCCGTACAACGGCATTTTCGCATCCGCATTTTCTTCTGAGGTTGTCCAAGTCATCCAAGGTTGACCAGAATCATCAATATCGAAGGTACTCCAGTCAGCACGAGGAACTCCTCCGGGTACATAGTAATCCATATTTACTTTTGGACGTCCGCGTTGGCTGTTCGCTGATGGTCCGAATTCCTGCAGGAACCGGTCGTTTACAAATACACCCTGCCGAGTGTAAATATTGAATGATAAGTCGAGTTTCTTATAGCTTAAAGTTGAAGTAACACTTCCTGTCCATGACGGGTCAATCGAACCTAAAATTACTTTGTCGTCCGTAGTCATTTCACCATCCTTGTCAGTATCAATAGCTCTGGCATAACCAGGTCTGTCGGCACCCATTGCACTACGTTCGTCGGATGACATCGCAGACCAGTCGGCGTAGTTATATACGCCATTAACTTTATAATCGTAGATAACATTGATTGGCTCATCGATAAAACGAGCTTCATTCACGACGTCTTCTTTTTTACCGTACAAACTGCGAATCGCGTTTCGGTTACTTGCAAAAGTGAAAGACGTTGTCCAGCGCCAGTCAGTATTTTCAATATTGACGGTATTGACCGTGATTTCAATACCTCGGTTATTCACTGACCCGATGTTATCTGTCATGTCGTCAACACCAGACTCGATCGTCAGCGTGCGGCTCATCAACAACCCATCCGATAGTTTGTCGTAAAGATCAACAGCACCGTTCACCTTGTTATTGAACAAACCAAAGTCGAAACCAAAGTTCCATTCGCGGGTTCTCTCCCATGTTAACGCAGTATTCACAGGCGAACCCACTCCAAATCCGCTAACAACAGTTCCATCAAAGTCATAATAAACTGTTGAATCGGTATTCGGAGTCTGCATAGTGCTGTATGCACTAATGTTGTTGTTACCGGAATAACCAAAACTCAAACGCGCTTTTAAGTTTGACAACCATCTAACGTCTTGCATAAATGGCTCTTCAGATACACGCCAGCCCAAGGCTGCAGATGGGAAAGCTGCCCATTTGTCGGCCAACTTTGAACTACCGTCATAACGTACGGTACCGGTAACCATGTATTTACCGGCATAGTCGTAATTAGCACGAGCTGCAAAAGAAAGCATTGATGTTTGGCTATAGCCACTCTCTGAATTTCCTGTTCCGATCGTACCTCCCAGCATGTTATACCAGCCTGAATCGTATGCAAAATCTTCCGCATAAATTGACAGGTATTCGTATCTCGTTTTATATGCCGATTGAATGAACGTGAAATTAAGGTTGTGATCAACATTGAATCGACGATTGTAGTTAACCACATTATCCCACGTCCAGTCAAAAGACTCTTGATTATCGTTTTCCGCCTGGCTTACAGAACGGTTTGAGTTGGCCTCATAGTAATAGCCAATTCGGGTTCTGTTAAAACGGGGCGAGAATGTTGACTTAATGCTCAAACCTTCGATTGGGCGAACTTCAACGAACGCACTACCCAGAATGTCAAAGCGACGAGTTTCATGTGAACCGGATTGAATTTCGATCAATGGGTTTGCTGATGATGTGAAGTTACCGTCACCATTAATAGAAGCTTTAATACCCGGTTGTTCAATCAGATTACCTTCTTCATCATATGCCGGAAGAACAACTGGCATACGCATCAAATCCCGGTATCCATATTGAGAACCAGTATTCACAATTTGGTGAGACATGGTAAAGTTTGCTCCGGTAGAAAAATACTTGCTGGCTTTGTGATTAATCGAGCCTTTGAACACATATTTATCCATCTTCTCTTCCAGAAAGTTACCCTCTTCTTTTTGGTAACCTGCACCAATGTTATAAGAAATATCTTGAGCCATGCCCGAGATGTTCACGTAGTGGTTTTGCTGTGAACCATTTTTAGTTCCCAGGCCCAACCAATCGGTATATTTTTGGTCGTAAAGGGCTTGGTTAACAATCGTTGAATTCTGCGTTACAGCAGTCTTGTTTGAACTGGTTAAGGTATAAGTTTGGTTCGTTTCGTCCCATGTGTAATAGCGAGATGTACGGAAATCAGTCCACTCGCGACCATCCATAAAATCCGGAATACGGGTGATTTCGCGTACGCCATAGTAACCATCATAAGAGATCGATAATTTTGATTTTGCAGCCGAAGCGCCTTTTGTTTGGACAATTACAACCCCGTTTGAACCACGTGAACCGTAGATGGCAGTAGAAGAAGCATCTTTCAGCACATCAATTTTTTCAATATCCGATGGGTTCAGGAAGTCGATGTCGTCGACAATAATACCATCGACCACGTATAGCGGATCGCCGCTGTTGAGCGAGTTTTGACCACGTACCTGGATCGAAAAGCCAGCTCCCGGACGAGTTGAGTTTGTGGTGATATCGACCCCGGCAGATGCTCCCTGCAACGCTCCCATTACTGAGGAGGTACCTACAGAAGCGATACGTTCAGCAGAAACTGAGCTGATTGAACCGGTCAAATCACTTTTTTTCATTGAGCCGTAACCAACAGCAACAACTTCTTCAATGCCGATGGTTTCTTCTTCCAAAACAACTGAAATAGACGATTTTCCGGCAACCGGAACTTCTTGGGTTTGCATCCCCACAAATGAGAATACAAGAATCGCATCTCCGGCAACGTTCGAAAGGGTATAGTTACCATCAAAATCAGTCACCATACCATTAGTCGTTCCTTTTACAACGACAGTTACCCCCGGTAAACCAAGTCCGTTTACATCGGTAACCGTACCTGTAACGGTTAGCACTTGTTGAGAACCTGTTTCGTTATCCTTTGTCAGTACAATTTGGCGGCCCTCGATTTTATAGTTAATATCGGTGCCGTTAAAAAGTTGCTCCAGAACTTGCTGAATATTTGCGTTGTCAACCTTCAGATCAGCTTTTCTGGTAACATCGATAACACTTCTGCTGTACAGAAAGTAGTAGCTTGATTCTTCTTCGATAGTCTGAAAAATATTCTCCATCGTCGTGTTTTTCATGTCGACAGAGATCTGCGTGCCTTGCGCAGCCGTTTTTACGGCGAATGACTGGAATACAGTCAGCAAGACCAAAAGACATGTGAATTTCATAAGTAACAGTGTTTTCCGAATCCAAAGAGGTATCCCTCCCTGGGAAATGGGTTTACATTTTTTTTTCATAAATTTGATCTGTATTATTTTATTTAATAAACACTTGTAGCCTGTTGTGAATGTGCAAGATTCACTGCAGGCTTCTTCTTTATTTCTTCAATAAATGAATTCGTTTTTTGTTGTCGATTTTCTCAACCCGATAACGTATTTGCAAGGCATTCGAAATAAGATTCATACACTGGTCTACTTTCTCGTTTTCCAATGTACAGGTTAACTCATAGTCGCTGATACTTTTGTCATCCATCACAATATCAATGTTGTACCAACGGCTTATCTTTTTCAGAGCCAATTCCAATCGTTCATTCTGAATAATCAAGCGGCCATCAATCCAACCAATTGCACTGCTGCTTTTCACTTCACGTTGGACCATCTTTTTAGCATCAACATTAAATTGCAGTTGTTCACCCGGTAACAACTCTGCGTTTCCTGACTTACTTTCGAGCTGTATTTTTCCCTCCAAAAG
Source organism: Mangrovibacterium diazotrophicum (assembly GCF_003610535.1). Classification (NCBI taxonomy): domain Bacteria; kingdom Pseudomonadati; phylum Bacteroidota; class Bacteroidia; order Marinilabiliales; family Prolixibacteraceae; genus Mangrovibacterium; species Mangrovibacterium diazotrophicum. The sequence continues at coordinate 659,296 of NZ_RAPN01000001.1, forward strand.
TGTAGCTTCAAAAAACTGGTCTTTACTGTAGCCATTCACATTGAAATGGGTACCGGTGACAAGAGTCTTCATCATCGGATTATTCACAACAAACGGGTGTTGCTTATCCGCTTCAACTTCAAAATAGGCTTCACCGTCAACATAAACTTCTCGTTTGGCACCTGTAAATTGTTCAGGATAACGAAACGTCGTCCCATCATTTAACCAAACTCTCGTCCCATCGGCTAATTGAAGACTTGTTCGCGTACCGGGCTTGGTGTAAATTTCCCGAATTCCGAAACCGGCATTTTCGGCAGAAGGAGAGACCGGAACAACCGGCTTTTGGAAATACAAATAAGCTGTAAACAGCATCAATGGTAAGATTAAGACGGCCGCCACCCGATAAAACAGCTGGATAAATCTGTTTACATTCGACCGAGAATGCTTATTAATCTGGTTGATTGAATCGGTTGGAATCCTGAATTTGGTTTTCAGGAGCATCGTGTCGAAGTCTGGCTTCTGCCCTTTTAAATGGATTTCATTATTTGTCCACAGATCACCCAAAATCATTCGGGCGACAGCTTCATTCTGAGGAACCGATAGCCACTGTTTTATTTTATTCGACTCTTCAGGCGTAGTTTTACCTTCTAAAAAGCGTCTTATATCGTTAGGTTCTATATTCATTTGGTCTTTTTACATACCTACTACGAAATGAATAAGCCCCTACCCCTATCCGAACCAAAAAAAAATTACTGACTAATTAAAAAATAGTACAAAATCGAAATAATTTTGTCCTCGCCAAGCTTTTCCCGAATTGTCCTCAACGCAGCAGAAACCTGATTTTCAACTGTTTTAACAGACAACCCTAGTTTTTGCGCAATTTCTTTGTACGAATAGCCTTGTTCCCTGCTCAGTTTAAAAATTTCTTTGCGCTTTTCCGGCAATTCGTCTATGATTCCGTTTGCCAACGACTCGATGTTATTAAATTCAACGGTATGCGTTGTTTCCTCTGACTCAAAGGAACTGTTCTCCCCCCAACGGCTCATTTTACGCTTCTCCGCTGTATCTTTTCGAAGCCAGGAAATGGTCTCGGAATATGTAATCGAAAATAAAAAGGATTTAAAAGAAAGATACTCATTAATTTCCGGGCGTTTTTCCCATACCTTCAGGAATACCTGCTGGGTAATCTCTTCAGCGATATAAGGCTCTTTAGCGATACTAAGAGCAAACGCATAAAGTCGTTCTGAATATTTCTTGAATAATGTGGAAAATGCTGAAATGTCACCTGACTTTAGTAATTCAACATTTTCACGATCTTCATTCCTATCCATCAATCGTCAATTGTTTTCGGCTATTACAAAACTATAAAATTATCGAACTTTTAACGGATAGAGTTTCAAAAATGCATCACAATGTTAAGGGCAAAAAAAACAGGCCCAACACAAATGTTGAACCTGTAACGAAAATTAGATTTGAGATTTTCGCGGATTGGTCTCAATTTAAACTAATTCTCCCAAAAATCTTTAGCCCTATTAAACTTAATGCATATCGTTCTCAATTCTGGACTCTTACTTTTCCAATTTGAAGATTCCGTACGAAACAGCGTCCGCATCCACTTTTAAATCAGTTTTCCCGGCACTGACCACAATGTTTTTAACCAAAACAGGATTAGCGGACGCGAAACCTTCCAGTTGAATATTGCATGATGCAGCCTTGCCCAGCGGGTTCAGAACAACCAGGTAAGTGTCGGTTTCGTTGCTGCGGGTATAAGCCAGCGGATAAGCACATTTTTCAGCATACACAAAGTTGATGTCTCCATCCATGCCCAGCGCATCGGTTGCTTTGCGCAGTCGAATCAGCTCACGGGTAAAGTTCAGCAAGGATGAAGGATCTCCTTCTTCAGAAGCCACATTTGGTCTGAAAGTTGCCGAATCAAGTGGCAGGTAGAAGTCTTTTTCATCGGCTGTTGAAAAACCGGCTCCGGCACTGGTATCCCACTGCATTGGTGTGCGTGTTCCGGCGCGGTTGTATTTATCCTTGAGCAGGCTTCCTTCTTTATTCGGAAGATGATCGATGAACTTCAAACCGATTTCGTCACCATAATACACCAACGGTATACTTTTCAGCGTCATAAAGAAGGTCATGGCCACTTTCAGCTGGTCGACTGTGTTGCGCGAACCGGCTGCCGGGCGCTGAAAATCGTGGTTGGCCGTTGGTACACTTACAAAGCCCTGGTCACCGACCTCCTGCAAATTCTGCATATAAACTTTTACAAAATCGGTTGGTGTGCCTTTTCCATCGAGGCGGAAGTAACAGCTATCGCGTGGATAAGTGCCTTCTTCGTTGAAGAACATAGCACTGTAAGCGTCCGGGCCCAAATGTATCATAAAGTCCATCATGAATCCCGCTTTAATGGCTCGACCAGGATTACCCCATTCCGCAATCAACACACTCTCCGGGTACTTGCTCTGCATGTGATTCCGGATTTCATGCCACAGTTTATTGGTTTCAACCTTATCCGGGTCGTTCTTAATCAAGGACGGAGCCATGTCAACCCGGAAACCATCGGCACCTTTTTCCAACCAAAAATCCATAATCTTCATCAGCTCGGCGCGGGTTTTCATCGGTCCTTCGGCGGTTACCGGCTGTTCCCAAGGGTGACTTGGATCCGGATTGGCGAAACCATAGTTCAAAGCCGGTTGGCATTCGAAGAAGTTGCGGCGGTAATTGCCGTTGCGTCCGAATTTGCCCGAAACATAGCGGTCGGGTTTAATGGTCGAGTCGTTGGTCCAGATGTAGCGGTCGGTATAAGCATTGCGCTTTTTCTTCTGCGACTCAATAAACCAAGGGTGTTTATCCGAAGTGTGGCCGGCTACCAGGTCAAGGCAAACGTGCATGCCGCGTTTATGTGCTTCGGCAAATAAACGATACAGATCTTCGTTTGTGCCATAGCGCGGCGCCACTTTGTAAAAATCCGTCACGTCGTAACCGGCATCCATAAACTCCGATTCAAAGCAGGGATTCAGCCACAGGGCATTCACGCCAAGAGATTGTATGTAGTCGAGTTTTTCAATAATCCCGTTGATATCACCAATTCCATCTCCATCGGTATCCTTAAAACTTTGCGGATAAATCTGGTAGAAATAGGCTTCTTTCATCCAGGCCGGCACAGGCTTAAACCCATTATCCTGCGCCGCCAGAGATGAAACAAACAAAATGAACAGTAAAGTTATAATTTGAAATTTTCGCATGTTTTTCGTTTTGTATTGCCACTTCGGGCAACGATTGTTTCCTATTTTCTGAGCAATAAAAGGTGATGCTGCCCCGACCGTTTAATGGGCCAGGACAGCAATAAAAATGTCAAAAAAAATAAATCAGTTAACTCCTGTAACTCAATAAAAGACTAATTAAAAGCGTCGTATCCCGGGTTCTGGGTAATATTTTTGTCGGCATCATAAGCCGTCAACGGAACCGGGAATAAGATTTTATAGGTGTCAGTAACCTCTTCTTTTTCGTAGCGGGCTTCGCAATATTTGTTGAAGCGAATCATGTCGTTACGACGGGAGTTTTCCCAGTACAGTTCGTAACCACGTTCGTTGTAAATAGCTTCAAGCGACAAATCGCCGGCATTCAAGGTAGTTGCGCCGCGGGTCGAACGCAGGGTATTGATGTCCGTCAACGCACCGCCGGTATCTCCTTTGCGGAACTTGGCTTCGGCACGCATCAGGTAAACATCAGCCAAACGGTAGTAACTCCAGTCGTTTTGGCTTGCACCCGGATAGGAAGTTGCTGCATCCGGAGCATATTTCACTACGCGGACCCCTTCTTCTTCCAACGAGTTTTCAACGCTGAACTCCGGTGTGAAAATCAGCGGACGGCCACCATCTTTAGTCACCAGTGCTTCGCCCGAAGTGCTGTATTGCTGACCAACCAGCAAACCAAGATTGAAACCGGTTACCGACTTCAAACGATCATCGGAGAAACGCGGGTCTGTTTGATCCCAGGTTTCATAGAAGGTTGGCGTTGTACAGCAGCCATTCCACAGGTTCGACGTTGAATAGGTACCAAAAGCCTGGTTATAGTCCAAAGTCATGTTTACCCAAGGAATACCGCCAATACCCAATGAAGAGTCGTAGACAATCGGCAAAATTGTTTCGGTGGAATTCATGTAATCGGCGTTATCGGCCAGGAAAAGCTTCCAGTAGTCGTCAGCGAGCGAATACAAACCAGAGTTGATGATGTCGTCGCAAGTCGAAATTGTTTCGTCCCATTTTGTATCACCATCTGTGAACTCAGGTGCTGTTCCGGTATAAACCTGGTAGTTCAGGTAAATTTTTGCCAACAGTGTTTGCGCTGCACCGCGGGTTACACGACCGTAAGGAACTCCTCCTTTTTCAGCTAACTCGGGAATAATTTCCTCCAACTCGCTGATCATCTTTGCGACGATCTGTGCGCGGGTGTAATATTCCGGATCAGCCGCATAGTCGTACTCCGTATATTCGCGGTAAGGCATTTTGCCAAAACAGTCGTTCATTAAATACATCGACAACACACGCACAAAGCGAACTTCAGCAATATACTCGTTGATCTCGTCGGTTTTTTCCAGCTGATCCATGTAATACAAGGCCACATTACAACGGGCAAAACCAATCAGGTAGCTGTTCCAGGTATTTTTGATGTAGCTGTTCGAGGCATCGTAATCGTGTGTGAACAGGTTGCGGTAAGCTGAGCTGTTCCAGTTGGCACCACGCGTCGGGAAAGCCACTTCATCGGTACAGGTTTCCAGCGCTAACCAGCCCGCACCGCGGCTTTGCAAGTCGCGCAGGAAAGTATAGGCCGGGGCAACCAGCATACCTACATTCTCGGAATCCGCAATAATAGCCGAACCGTTTTGTTCGTCGAGGACTTCTTCTTCCAGATCAGTACAGCTGTAGATTCCGACACTCAAAATCAGGAGGGTTATATAGAATATTTTTTTCATACTGCTATCTTCTTTACGGGTTAAAATTCAACGTTTACACCAACTGTAAAAGTTCTGGCTTTCGGGTAGTTTGTCCACCCGATACCCAAAGCAGGTACTCCGTTTGAAACACGGGTTGTATTCACCTCCGGATCGTATCCGCTGTATTTGGTAATTACAAACAGGTTGTTTCCGGAAGCATAAGCGCGCAAACGGCTGAAATATTTTTGGTTAGGTAATTTGAAGGTATAACCAAGAGTTGCGTTTGACAGGCGCAGGTAAGAACCATCTTCGATGAAACGGCTTGAGTAGTTCAGTACGTTGCTGGTTGATTCACCACGGGTCAGGGCGTCAGGAGTCACATTCCAACCGCTTGAAAACAAGCTCATTTGATCCATGATGTTTGCCAGGTTGTTGTAGATATCGTTGCCATGTACACCGTTGAAATTCAATGTAAAATCAAGTTGTTTCCAAACAACCGAAGTGCTGAAGTTGTAAGTGAAGTCGGGCAAAGCATTACCGATGACTCCTTCAACCTCGTCGCCGTTTTCATCGGTTTCGAAAATGCTTTCGCCATTTTCATCAAATCCAAGGAAAGTCATCCCCCAGAAAGTTCCGAGCGGTTCGTTGTTGATGATGTATTGCGAAGGAGTTCCGGTGATACCGGGGCCGCTTGGGTAACCAGTCGGGATTTTCGACACATCCATGTTTTTCACCATGTTATTGATGGTCGAGAAGTTCACATTAGCCGACCATTTGAAGTCTTTCTTCGAAATGATCACACCATCCAGCGAGATTTCCAAACCTTTGTTGATGATGTTCATGTCCATGTTCGTCCAGTAAGTCGAAGTTGGAGCAGGCATCTTGGTTGAAACCTCCATCTGAACATCGGTTGTGTTTTTATAGTACAAATCAATTGTTCCGCTCAAACGGCCTTTCCACAAACCAAAGTCAAGTCCCCAGTTGTATTGGGTTGTTTTTTCCCATTTCAAGTCGGGGTTCGGTGTACGTGTCAGGGTGTAACCGGGAGTCAAAGTTGAACCGCCGTCCAAAACAGCACCGGTTACCGATCCTAAAGTAGCTTGTGAAATTTTCGAGGTAATTTCCTGGTTACCGGTGATACCCCAGCCCATGCGCATTTTCAAATTTGAAATTGCTTCAATGTTTTTCACAAAACCTTCCTCGCTCATCTGCCATGCAAACGCAGCCGATGGGAAGTAACCGTATTTGTTGTTTTCACCGAACTTGGTCGAACCGTCAGCACGAAAGTTGGCAGTCAGCAAATACTTGTTTTTCAAATTGTAGTTTACACGTCCGAAGAACGATTGTAACTCGTTCACCGTGATATCAGAACCGGTGGTTGCCTGGGTGTATTTTCCCAAAGTCAGGTCGTACAGGTTATCGATATCACTTGTTTCAAAACCCGACTCGCTCATGTAATAGCTGTAGATTCGGAACTTTTGATACGAGAAACCGCCCAGGAAATCAAATTTGTGAATTTCATTCAGATCCATTTTGTACATCAGGTAGTTTTCAATCATGTTCGATGAAAGCTCCACGTTACCGATGGTAGCCGTACCTTCGTCCGACATGTATGAAAGCTGTGCATCCTGTGTTACTTTACGGGTCGCTTTTGTCTGGTCTGTCGACAGATTCACTTTGTATTGCAATCCTTTCAAAATGTCGAGTGTTGCTGAAAGACTTCCCAAAACACGGTCAGTTTGCGTGTTGTCATCAGTCAGGTCAATCATGGCAACCGGGTTGCGAACCTGGTCTGAAAGCTGGTAGTAAGTTCCGTCTTCGTTGAAAACCGGGTAAGTCGGATTCAGTTTGAGGGCCGACAAAAGTAAGTCACCTTCAACCCCTCCGGTTTCGCCAAGCGGCGCACGTTGGTCGTTTACACGAGAAGCAGTCAGGCCGATTTCAATATTCAAACGGTCATTAAAAGTTTTGGCACCAAAAGCCAAACGGCCTGAATATTTTTCCATTCCGGTCTTCTTGATGATACCTTCCTGGTTCAAATAGCCCAAAGAAGCGCGGTAGTTCGAGTTTTCAGAGCCACCGGTCAACGACAGGCTGTGGCTTGATGTAACGGCTGTGCGGAAAATTTCATCCTGCCAGTTGGTGCTCGCACCTTTGTCGTCCGAAGCTAAATCCAGGTCAGCACGGGCAGCATTGTATTCGTCAGCCGAAAGCACATCGTACTGGTGAGGCAAAACCGAAACACCGGTATAACCTGAATAGGTCGCTTTCGCCTGTCCTTTTTTACCTTTTTTCGTTGTTACCAAAACAACACCGTTTGCACCGCGCGAACCATAGATTGCTGTTGCTGAGGCATCTTTCAAAATATCGATGGATTCGATATCGTCCGGGTTCAGGAAGTTCAACGGGTTTTTGGATGCAGCATCACCAACACCGGTTGTTGAAGCGCCTTCGGGCTGTGCATCGGTAATATCCAATGGAATTCCGTCAATTACATACAGCGGTTCCTGGCCTGAACGGATTGAGTTTGCACCGCGAACCTGCACACTTACTCCAGCTCCCGGTTCACCACCATTCGATGTAATGTTCACCCCGGCTACTCGTCCCTGAATCAGGTCGGTCGGAGACACACTCACGCCACGGTTAAAGTCTTCTGCCTTCAGCGAAGACACCGCTCCGGTCACATCTTTCTTTTTAACTGAACCGTAACCAATGGCTACCACCTCGTTAATTCCGAAGGTTTCATCCTGCATCACCACATTCAGCGACTTTTGGCCGGCAACTGCAACTTCCTGTACACGCATACCAATGAAGGAGAACACCAGCGTCACGTCGTCCGGAAGAGCGTCGAAGCTGAACTTTCCTTCAATATCGGTGATGGTACCTGTCGTTGTTCCCTTAATTAAAACAGAAACTCCGGGTAGTCCCTCCCCGCTCGAATCCACGACCGTTCCGCTCACTTTCTGCTGAGCAGGCTGTGATGTTTTCGACTCAACGCGGCTGACAACAATATTCCGGTCAATGATCTGGTAATTGTATTCATTCGGGTCGAGCACTTTCTTCATCAGTTGCTCAATGTTGGCATCCTTCAAATCCAGGTTATAACGTTTGTCCAGGTCTAGCTGGTCCGTTTTAAACAAGAATCCGAACTCGGTAATGCGTTCAATTTCATCGAAAACGTCGATGATCGTGGCATTCTTCATACTCAGGTCAAACGAAGTTTCCTGTGAATAACTCCGCCCGGCAATAGCCATAACCGAGAAAAATAAAAATATCGATGTTAGTTTCATAACAAGAAAAACCTTCCTCATGCCAGACAGAGAGCTGTCTGGTAAATGTTGTTTTTTATTCATAGTTTTGCTTTGTGTTGATGTAACAATGGGTCTTGGTTGCGGCAAACTCCCTTGACCTGTTTAACTCAAAAAAACGCGAACCGGGTTAGTGTCCAGCTTGCCCGGTTTTTTATTTTCATTTCGGAATATTCACATAGGCAATTTCTTTTTTGGGGGATTGAACTTTCATGATTTTGAATTATCAGTAAATAATTACAATGTCTTTCCCACTGGCTGTTTCCTGCACCCGATAGTCAATGTGTGTGCTCTGTTTCAGCATTTTCAGAACCTGGTTGACGGTTGTCGATTTTCGAATAATTCCGGTGTAGCGGAAATCGCGCAATTCCTGATTTTCGAAAACAAAAGTCACATCGTACCAATGACTGAGCTCGTTGAAAATATCTTCCATCCGCTGATCGCGAATAACAAATTTGCCATCCTTCCAAGCCGAAACAATATTTGGGGAAAATCTGCTGACATCCATTTTCCGGCTGTCTCTGTCGAAACGGGCAATCTCCCCAGGCACCAGCGCCACAATCTCTTTCCGCTTGTCCGAGAGAATATCTACTTTTCCTTCCATCAGTGAAGTTTCCACCACATTCGATTCCGGATAAGCCTTAATATTGAAGCTGGTTCCAAGATCCCGAATTACGAGCGAACCGGCAGTCACTTCCATCGGACAATCATCCCGGTGGGTAACTTCAAAAAAGGCCTCCCCTTTCAGGCTGACCAAGCGGCGGTTTGTTTGCTTGTCTTCACTGTAAGTGAGCTCCGAATCCGAGTTCAACCAAATTTTGGTGCTGTCCGGCAACTCAATCACGCTAATGCTTCCCTTGGTTGATCGATAACGCTGCACTTGCGCAATAGCAGTCTCCGAAGTTTGTTTTGAAAGGAAATATCCGGCCACCCCACCCACCAGCAACGTGAGAGCCAACACCGCAGCAACCTGAACAGAACGTAGCCAGAGTGCACGCATATTCTTGCCTTTTTTCCGCTTTTGTTGAAGATCGGACCATTGGGTTGATTGCTTTAACTGATCGTAGCGTTTGAGTTTTTCGTTCCAATCGCTGCCGTTAACAATGCGATCGAACAACTGCTTGTTGGCCTCCGATTCAGCCAGCCACTTTTGTAAGTCGGGCTGCATCTCGCGAGTCGAACTTTGCATGTAGTCCTCAATCAAACGAGCAATTCGAAACGATATCTGGATATTTTCTTTCATTTAGTATTCCTTTTACTTCTGTAAGGAACACTCATCTAAAAAAAGTGGGTGATAGAAAACAAGAAAATTTTAGCCTACACTTATAATTTGAAGGATAAACTGAAGATCCCTTAGCTGATTCCGAAGAACGGAATAGGCTTTTAACTTATGGGTTTTCACTGTATTAACTGAAATTTCGAGCAACTCGGCAATTTCTTTATTATTTTTTCCGGTGAGTGATAATTTCAAAATTTTTTGTGCCTGCTCGGGTAATCCGGCGATTTTTTGGTGAATGGAAGCAGCTATTTCTTCCTCAATAATTGCCTCCAGCAGATAATCTTCAGAGGCCAGTTTTTGAATTTCCTGCTCTGCCTCGGTATCGGTGTTTTTAATCTTTCGCAATTCATTCAGGCACTTGTTGCGAATCGACCGGTAAAAGTAAACTTTCAGCGAAATGGAGTCCGAAAAATCAGCGTGCTTCTCCCAATAGGCAATAAACACATCCTGAACAAGATCGCGGCACACCTCATCAGACTTGATAAAGCCCAAAGCAAACGACTGAAAATAGGCAAAATTAGCTTCATAAAACCGACGAAACTCAGCCTCACTTCCAGTCTGCAATTTATCGATATTGCCAACAAGATTCATTCAACAAACAGATGAGATTAGATAACACACGACTCTCCGACACAGTTGCAAAGATTGCGTGAATATAAAAAAGAAATTACGGAAACGTACCCGCGAGATTAAATTTCTGTAACAGCCATTTCTTAACTTCTGAAACCTACAAAACCCAATAGAACAGCAAACATTTGCCCAACTTTGGGGTTGAATAAGCAAGCTAAAAAAGAATAAATCTTACCATGAAATTCGGACAAGTAGACAATCCCGCTGAAGTTGATTTTAGCCTCCCTGAAGATCACCCGGCAACAACCATCATTTTAGAAAACAACGATCGATCGAAACCATTAAATGTTTATGTAGGTTGTGCCAAGTGGAACAAGACAGACCTGAAAGGATTCTATCCGCGAGGAACAAAAGACGAACTGACATACTATTCCACCCAGTTTAACTCCATTGAGCTAAACGCTACTTTTTATGGCATGCCACCAGCAGAACGGGTAATTAACTGGCGCGATAAAACGCCGGAGGATTTCCGCTTTTTCCCGAAGATTACGCAAAGCATCAGCCACATGCGCCGATTAAACAATGTGGAGCAGCTAACCGATGAATATTGCGATAACATTGCCCATTTCGAGCATAAACTTGGCATGGCTTTTCTGCAACTGCACGATAACTTCGGCTATAAGAATTATGAGCGATTGGTCTCGTTTATCGAGAACTTTCCCAAAGTTATTCCGCTGGCTGTAGAACTGCGCAACACCAGCTGGTTCAACGAACAGCGTATTTCTGAAGAAGTGTATCACCTGTTGGAATCAAACAACATCACCAATATTCTGGTCGATACTGCAGGACGACGAGACCTGCTGCACATGCGCCTGACAACGCCGGTCGCCTTTGTCCGCTATGTTGGCGCCAATGATCCGCAAAGCGACCGAGACCGTTTGGATGAATGGGTCGGCCGCATCAAAAACTGGGTCGATCAGGGGTTGCGTGATGTGTATTTCTTTGTTCACCAAAACATGGAAAAGGAATCGCCATTACTCACAGCACACTTCATCGAGCACCTGAACAAGGCGATTGGAACCAATCTGCACATACCGCAGATGGCGTAAGTCGTAAATTTTATTCAAACAAACAGAATTATAGCCTGTTACTATTTTTTAGATGATTTTCTAAGCAAATAATGTTAGGTTTGCAGCGAATTTAAAATCGGACTCGTTTCCGGGAAAGCAAAAGTGAAGAAGGATGATTTGGACCATTAAAAAGACGTTCGAAATTTCGGCAAGCCACCAGTTGGATTTGCCCTACGAGAGCAAATGCAACAACCTGCACGGCCACAACTGGATTGTGGATATTTACGTGGCCAGCCGCGAACTGGAGAACGGGATGGTTGTGGATTTCAACTACCTGAAAGAGGAAGTCTTCCAGAAACTCGACCACAAACATTTGAATGATATTATCCCGGTTCCGACTGTGGAAAATATGGCGCATTGGATTGCCAACACCATTGGTACCAAAGAAGCCGGAAAACGTTTTTGGTGTACAAAAGTGGTCATTCAGGAAAGCCAGGGAAATGTCTGTGAACTTAACTGTTAACGAAATCTTTTACTCGCTTCAGGGAGAAGGCTCCCGGGCAGGTATTCCAAATATCTTCATTCGCCTGTCGAAGTGTAATTTGAATTGCTGGTTTTGTGATACCGAATTTGAATCGGGCGAAAGCTACTCGCTGGAACAACTGCTGGACGAAATCAGCCAATTTCCGTGTAAAAACATCATCTGGACCGGAGGCGAACCGGCACTGCAATTAACCGAAGAAATTGTTGGTTTCTTCAAGGAGCGTGGCTATTATCAGGCGATCGAGACAAACGGCACCAAGCCACTTCCGTCCAACCTTGATTTTGTTACATGCTCTCCAAAACAAGTTACCGCTGAGCAGTTGAAACGCAATTTTCCCAACGGCGTTTCGGAGATGAAATGCATCTTCAATGAAAACCCGGAATACGCGATCGAGGAACTGCCCGAGGCGCAACACTATTTCCTAAGCCCTGTTTTCCTGGGTAAAGAGAAAGAACGCATGGATATGGACAAAAACATTCTGCAGCGTTGCATCGATTACATACTGGCTAATCCAGGCTGGCAACTTTCCATTCAGCAACACAAGGTTTGGAATATCCGCTAAAGAAAGCTTACCGTGTAAGCTGGTATGCGATTCCCACTTTCAGGAAAAAGCCTTCATCTGCATATTCGAAAAACGGATCTACTTTCGATGGCGTCAGATTGGCTCCTACTTCCCATGTTGCCTGTTCCGGTTTCTGATAAAGCTTCAATTCGCGCTTAAAACTATAGCCGGCTTGGCACGATAGCCACCATTTGCGAATCATCCGGAGATCAGTAAACCAGCTCAAATTTTGCTCGCGAAACCACAGGTAGTCAAAATCGGCATAACCAGACACATGCGAGATCTGCCGGTTGCTAGACGCAACTAGCCCCATTTTCAACCCCCCGGCAACTAACCATTGCACACGAAGCCGCATTGGCAAATCAGCATTCAGCTCAAAATGATCATTAGGGATCCAGTGAAATCCCAGCATCGGAACAATTAAGTTACTCTTAAACCGATTGGCATAAATCACTCCCAACCGATAGCTGAAATGACGATTTTGCAAACGGGTAAAACTCAAACCGGAGGTCCAGACAAAAGAATTCATCGAGAGTTCGTCAGTCGACGAGGAAAAGGCCGGCATAATCAGCGCAACCCAACTCCAACTCTCGTTGATTGTATGCCTCCAAACAGTATTCAGCGACAACTCATAAAACCGCTGCTCCGAAAACGGAAACCCGTCGTCCAGATTTAGGAATTGATATCGTGGAGCAAGCACAAGCTGGTCTGTCTGACGACGGAGCACGGGAAAAGCCAGCTGAATATCGCCACTTGCGCCAATTTCTGACTTTCCCCTGGTCGGAACAAAATCGGCCGAAAAAACCGAAAGAGATTGCGAATAGCCTGCTAACGGGAAAAGCAACAGCAGGCAAACTATTTGAAATAATTGCTTCATGGCTCGAGAATAGAAATTGAATTCAATACAAAATATTACCGTCCGCCATTTCGATCGTCCGATCTGTGTTTCGGGCGAAATCGTTGTCGTGGGTGACACAAATGATGGTTTGCCCAAACTCGCGGGCCAGGTTGCGGAAGATATCCTGCACAACCAGTGAATTTTTGCTATCGAGGTTACCGGTTGGCTCATCCCCCATAATAATCGACGGCTGATTGATCAGTGCACGTGCAATTGCGACACGTTGCTGCTGACCGCCCGAAAGCTTATTGGCTTTCTTCAATGCCTCTTGTTCCAGGTCAAGCAGTTTCAGATTTTCATAAGCCCGATGCTCAATTTCTTCAACCGAGTCCTTCCCCAGTTTCAAAGCAGGAAGCATCACATTCTGCAAAGCCGAGAATTCAGGAAGCAGGTAGTGAAACTGAAAAACGAATCCAATGTGTTCGTTTCGGAATGCTGCCAGCTGATTCTGACTTCGACCGGTCAGTAGTTCACCATTAAACTCAAGCCGCCCTTCGTAGTCCGTATCCATAGTGGAGAGCACGTAGAGCAAGGTGGATTTGCCCGAGCCCGACTTCCCGATAATCGAGAGAAACTCTCCTTTCTGCACGTCGAACGAAACGCCTTTGATCACCTGGAAGGTCTTGGGATCGTGAAAATATTTAATGAGATTTTGCACTCGCAGTGCGCTGGTTGTCTTAGTTGTTTCCATGTTTTATCCTCTGATAATGACCACCGGGTCGATTTTTGAAGCTTTCCGTGCAGGCAAGTAACCGGCAAGCAAGGTTGTTGCAATGCCAAATGCCAGGGCAGCAACAAAATCCTGTAGCTGGTAACTGATTGGCAGTGTTGATAGTCCTGCAATTTTGAATGGGATCCTATGAACTAGCGACGAGATCCCGTATCCCAACCCCACTCCTGTTATTCCACCGACAAAGCCAATAACTGTAGCCTGAGTCAGGAAAATGCGCAGGATATCCTTGCCCGAAAACCCCATCGCTTTCAGAATGGCGATTTCCCGGATCTTCTCATTAATCGTCATGTTCATGATGTTGTAAATACCAAAACCTGCTACAATCAAGATGGTCAGCGACACTGCAATGGCTATGATATTACGCAACTGTGATCCGGCCACCATTTGCTGATTGGCCGTTTGCCACGACTCAACCTGATAAGGAACCAGAGGTTCCAACCTTCGAACAATTTCGGCCGTTCTGTCTTTATCATTCAGGTTTAGCTGAATATCGCTGGAATAATCGAAATTTTCGCCCTGCAACTGCCGGGCTGTGGTGATATTGAGGTAGGCCCGCGATTTGTCGATATCTTTCACCGAGGTTTCGATCAAACCAAGTACCTCGTAGTTCTTCGAGACTCCTTCCGGAGTCATAACATTGACATTATCGCCAACATTCACATTAAGTTTTTGGGCCAGTACTTTACCCAAAATGATTCCGGACTTTCGGGTTTCGAGCTCATTCCAATCGCCTTCGACTACTTTGTCGGCAATTCCAAATAACTCGTTCTCGCCCAACACGTCGACCCCGGAAATACTGCCATTGATTTTCTTCGACCCATTGCGGAAAAACACACTGAAATTTAATTGCGGTGTTACACCGGCCACCTCCGGCTGCTTCTCCACAATTGAAATGATCCGGGATGTATTTTTAATGCCTTCTGTATACTGAATGCTTTTGCGGTTGCGCAAATTAACGAGAGTATTCGCCTCCTGAAAGACATCATTTACCGGATCGTAAGTCCGAACTTCATCGTCGTTGTAAATACGAACGTGTGCCAGAGTACTAAAAGCCAAATCATCCTGGGTCGCATTCACCCCATTCATAAAACTATTCATGAAAATGTACATGGACACGCCAAAAGTGACCCCGAGCACAGCGACAAAAGTCTGCCAGATTTTGGATGTCAGGTGTACGCCTGCAATTTGCCGGTTCACCTTCGAACCTTGTTTTTTTTGTTTGCTCATGATTTCTGTTTTTCGATGACGTCACCTTCATTCAGTCCACCAATAATCTCAACCCACTCGGAGGTTTCAATTCCTGTCATCACTTTAATAGAGCTGTTGTGTTTTTCACTGAAGACTTGTTCTCCGGGCTCCAGGTAGTCGGCAGGTATAACCAGCGCCCCTTTCTTTTCCGCCACCACAATATTCGATTGCAGCTGGGTCCCCGATTTCAGGGAAGGTACTTTCTCGGTGAAAACCGCTTCGGCAATGAAGGATTGCTCATTGGTATCGAAAGCCGGGTAAACCTTCGAGATTCGGGCTGAATAGGCATGATTGCGATTTGTATTCAGTTCGATATAAACCGACTGCCCCACTTCAACGCGATTGATGTCCTCCTCCGCCACCTGCAAACGGGCAATATATTGGCCTGCTCCAATTTCGGCGACCGTTTCACCGCGTTTTACCAGTTCGCCATCTTCTTTGAAACGCTGCAGTAGCAGCCCGTTAACCTGGCTCGTCATCAGAAAATGCTCACTGTTTTCCTGCTGTGCGACCAGATTGGCTTTCGCATTTGCCAAATCAAGTCGAAGAGTCCGTTTGGTATCCTCAATCGTATTCTGAATGGCTTTGTATTCCGATTCGGAGTTCTCACAAGCTAACTTCGACCGGTCGAACTCTGCTTTCGACACGGCATTTGCCTGAATCAAATTCGAATATCGCACAAAGTTCACCGAGTCGTTTTGCCATTGATTCTTCAACTGCATTTCCTGCTGATACAATTTCTGCAAAACCGGCGAACCACTCCGCAAATTGTCCTGCGCTTTCTGATAAGCAATTTCAGCACTTTCCAACTGCGCTTTGGGTGTTTTATCCTGCAACTGGAAAAGCAATTCCCCGTTTTTCACCGAGTCGCCTTCCTCTGCAAACGAATGTTGCAAATATCCCTCCGATAGCGACGTCACCAGGTAACGGTCTTTCGTGACGATATTTCCGCTGGCAAAGACAGCATCAACCAGATCTTTCCGTTGTACGGTCGTCTTTTCCTTCATTTGGCATCCGGTGGCGCCCCACGCCAGAACGGCCACCAGGTATAAAATTGATTTTGAGTTCATTGTTTCTTCTTATTGTTTTCTGGATTCGAAAATGACTTTGTAACTTAAAAATTCAGATAAGGCGTTCAGGTAATTGCTTTCGGCAGCCAGGTAATCGTCAAACACCTTGAGGTAGGCATCCATGCTAATCAATCCCTCGTCGTACTTTAAAGCCGCCAGTTTTAAATTATCGGCTGTTAAACTGAAGGTTGACTCTCCCGACTGTGCAATTTGTCGGTTGCGCTGCATCTGACGGTAGGTCAGCTGATCGTTGATCGCTGATTTCCGGCTTTCGTTGGCATAGTTCTGCCCTGCAATTTCCTGTTTCAACTTCGCCGACCGGTAATTGGATCGATTGGCCATTCCGTTGAAAATCGGAATTGAAACCGATAGGCCGATGTAACTATTGGCATTCCAATCGCCAGACTTGAACGAAAAAGCAAGCTCGTCCTGAAACTGGTTGGCTCCCCAAAAACCATTCAGTTTTAAGTCGGGTAAAAATGCAGCACCAGCTTTCTTCTTCTCCGCAAAAGCATAATCGGTCTGTAACTTGAAGACATTGGTATAAGTGCTGTTGGCTATTAAATCAGGCAAACCATCAGAAGCCATTTGCACGGAAACTGTTTCGTCCAGATGCAGCTCATCAGAACTTTGTAAGCCCAACAAAATTTTCAAGTTGCTCAGGCACTCATCCTGGTATTGCATTGTTGCCTCCAACTGCTGCGCGATTGTATTCCGACTAATTTTCGCCTGGTTCAGTTCCAGCGCATCGATTGTTCCCTGCGCGAAACGATCTTCAGACAGCGACAACAAAGTATCAGCCACCGCCAGATCATGTTCGCCGATTTCGGTCGCTTTTATCGCCGTCAGCGCCGCATAATACAATTGACCCAGTTGCTGCTTCAAATCCTGTTCAAAATAGTCGCGATTGGCCTCCTGCAACTCCAGATTGGTCGTCGCCATTTTCGACTGGTAAATTTTTTGCCAGTTCAATACATTGTAATTGACTGTTACACCGGCTGCATAGTTGTACTTCTTGCCAAATTTCATATTGATGGTTTCGCCCGGCTGCCCCAGCAGTTCGCCAGGTACAGGCGTAACCGAAAGATCAATATTGTCCTGCCCGCTCGCCGCTGCCGATACCGTTGGGAAAAGAAAACTCCGGGCAGCATTCCTATCCTGTCGGGCCTGTTCAACCTGCAACAACCGAACGTTGTAGTCAGCATTCTGCTTCAATGCAAATCGCCAAACCGAGTCGAGTGAGCTGAAGACATATTGAGCATTGGCAACTACAGCTCCCTGAAGCAGAAAAAGCACGATGAGTAAAGATTCCTTTTTCATGATGCTTTACTCCAGATTTTAGTGGAAGTAAACGGTCCTTTCGAAATCTCCAGGTGAAGTTTGCCCTCGCTGATGTAGACACAGCAATTTGCGTAAATACCACGGCCGGGCGCGTAAATTTTACCTTCCGTCCAGGTCTCACCATCAAAATGCAGCCCGGTGATGATCGTCATTC
The DNA here is from genome assembly GCF_003610535.1 of Mangrovibacterium diazotrophicum. Classification (NCBI taxonomy): domain Bacteria; kingdom Pseudomonadati; phylum Bacteroidota; class Bacteroidia; order Marinilabiliales; family Prolixibacteraceae; genus Mangrovibacterium; species Mangrovibacterium diazotrophicum. The sequence goes on from NZ_RAPN01000001.1 coordinate 676,994, forward strand.
CCAAAACCGGCTGATCCCGCTTTGTTTGGTCCGGATTGTGACGATCCAGTTTGGGGTTTCCCTGGGAATCTGAGGGCTCGGCCATCCAAACAATCCTGGCCGAATAAGCATCTTCTGTTTTCTGAAATTCAATCGTCGATGTTTTTTCCTCATTTGTCCATTTACCCAGCAAATCTTCAGGTCCCGCTTGCGCCGTCAGGCCGAAACTTTCGGCAATACAAATGACGAATAGAATAAATTGTTTCATGTCTCTGTGCATTTAGTTTTCGTGCACAAAGGTGTTGCTCAACGTCTGATTCGGGAAGTAGTTTTGCGATGAACTGAACAAATGCGGCGGTGAATTGAACAGCTACTAAGCCTGTTCAACCCAACTGAGGAATGGCGTCACTTTCAGGCGGCTAACGACGAGCTTTTCCGACAATTTAAGCGGTACCTTTACAACCATCTTTCGGTTGAAATAAGGCTGAATTTCAACAATCGCGTTGCGGTTTAGAAGCACCTGCCGGTTGATTCGATAAAACATGGCCGGGTCGAGCGAGCTTTCCATTTCATCCAAGGTTTTGAAAACGGCGTGCTTTTGGTCATCGAAGCGATAAGCGTAAAGCACTTCATCTTCCAATGCAAACAATGCAATTTGATTGACTGGGACCGGGATGTAACTCTCCCGGTAACGAATCAGCACCGTACTTTTGTAGGATTTCTTCTCGGTAAATAACTGCTGAATGGATTGCATCACCTGCTGATCGTTTTTGAACGCTGACGCCAGTTTATCAAGTTTGTCAAAAGCAGCTTGCACATCTTCTTCGCGCACAGGTTTCAACAGGTATTCAATCCCATTCGATTTAAAAGCCTGCAACGTATATCGATCGTAGGCCGTGCAAAAAATGACCGGACATGCCACTTCAGTCCTCGAAAAAATCTCGAAACTCAAACCATCAGCCAACTGGATGTCCATAAAAATGACATCCGGCTTATTCGTTTGTAAAAAACGAACAGTCTGCTCAATGCTTTCGGTAGTCCCGACGAACTCAGCGCTGGGTTTTATTTCTGTAATTAACTCGGCCAGTAAATCGGCTGTCTGCGGCTCATCTTCAACAATTAAAATCTTCATGGTTCCAGCAAATTTAAGCGTACCCGAAATATTTCCTCATCCTGGTAAATAAACACCGCATCGGGCATGACCAACAACTTGTAGCGCTCAACCAAATTCGCCAGCCCATAGCCTGAATTTTCTTCCTTGGTTATCTTGGGTTGAATTCGGTTTTCCACGGTAACAAAATGGTCGGAAGCAAATATTTTGATTTCAAGCGGCTTTTCCGAAGAAATCATGTTGTGCTTAATGCCGTTTTCCAACAAAAGCTGCAGACTAAAGGTCGGCAGCCGGTGCGCCAAGAATTCCTCAGGAACATCAATTTGTATTTTGAGGTTCTCGCGAAAGCGACTCGACAGCATAAAGCAGTAATCGTGAACAAAATCCAGTTCTTCTTTCAGCGTCACCGTGTCTTTCTCTCGCTTTAAAAGTAGCTGGCGGTAAATTTCAGAAAGCTTCAGAACGAATTCTTCCGAGTTCGCTTCTTTTGAGCGAATCATCGATCGCAATGTCGATAACGAATTAAACAGGAAATGCGGATTAACCTGCTGTCGAAGAATCTCGAACTGCGAACGCAAATTCTCTGTTTTAAGTTGTTCATTCTGCAAAACCATCTGTTGTGTCCGTTGATTGGACCGGATGGCATATTGGATCAAATAAATGAGGCCGATGCTGACGGCTGCTTTCAAACTAACCAACCACAAACTGTAATGATCTCTCGGGTCTTCGAAGGGCGTTACAATTTCGCGCATCAGGTATACCGCCAGAAAAACAAAAACAGCCAATAATATGGCGTTGACAAACAAAACGAAAAGCAGTCTTGCCAATTTTGAAGTCAACTGCTTCCGACGTTCATGGAGCCGTACCAACCAAGCATTCACATACCAACTAATCATCAGGAAACAGAACGTCAGCAAACCGTTAAAAAGAATCTTACCGAAACTCATGTCGAGCCGGTGCTGGCTAACGATGATGATGTTGAACACCGGAAGGAACGCCGAAAATAAGACGGCGATTTTCCAGTCACCTTTGAATATGGCTGATAGTTTTAGCATGCTGACTTTAATCGTGAAGCTAAAGTAAGAATCTTTCGACGAAACAGGAACAAGGTACGCAATTCAAACTGCCTTTCGGAATCAGGTGAATCTAAAACAAAAAAGCCACCAGCTGGCTGAAAGCTGGTGGCTACGGATTCTTAAAAATGTAACTGATGCTATTTGATATTAAAGTATTTCTGTTCGAAGTTGTATCCTTCGACAGCTAACTTCCAGTTGGATGTTGTCGCTTGCGGGCAATCCAGAATAATTGTTTTTTCAGCTCCCGGAACGACAGAGACGTAGTTGTCATCAGCGAAAATTGGCAACACACGTTCGTTGGTTTTCGCATCAACAATCGCCAGGTGGTTGAAGAATGCAACCGGAGCACCGGCTGGGTTTTTCAACACAACTTTCACTTTGTTGTCACCTATTTTTGTGGCTTCTACTTGCAATTTTGAAGCGCCGATTTCCTGCAATCCGCTGTAGTTTCCTTCAGCATTTGGATACCAGTAGAAATTATCTGAGATCAGATTTTGATTGTGATCCAACAATTGTAATTGAAGGAATGCACCGTCTTTCTCCATACCCGCTTTATTCAGGAATGGTTCAACCGACATGATTTTCTTCACCGATGTAGGACCGCTATAAACGAATACTTGTGTAATCGGATACTCTTTACCGGCCATATCGTAAGCTTTCGCTACCAACATCAGGTCGTTTTGAGTATCGAAGCTGTTGTTTACGATCGTCACCATTTTGTCAACCGGGTTGCACATGGCGTGAATCAACTGGCTTCCAACACGTGTACCAAACAAACAAGCGTTTGGATCGAGGTAATAATCGTACATCTGTCCACGTAACGCGGTCCATGGGTTTTGGGTTTTCCAGATGATTGTTCCGGTGTACCAATCCCACATATGCGAGCTGAAACCTTCCATCAAGGCACGGTATTGGTTGTAATTAACCAGCTGAGCAGTTTTGGCAAATTCCTCCATATTGCTGGCACCGCCATAAGGCTCCATTGAGTTTCCATAGCTGATGTACTTGTGGTAAGTCCAAACTTCGTCAGAAACAGCTTCTGTTCCTTTTTTGTCAGTAGGTACAACCAGATTTTCTTCCGGCAGGAAGCGTTTCAAGGAAACCACGTCGCCAACACCAACCGAACCAACTTCTGAGTTAAACGGCCAGGTGCGATATTGCCAGAAAATTGAATCTGGCTGAATTCCATAAGGACCATCTCCGTTTCCACCAATAAAGTTGTAAGACATGCTGTCGGAGTTTGAATACTCAATAAACCAGCGTGTTCCGTCCAATGCGTCCAACGAGTCCTTCAAGGCAGCCAAAATATCCTGCGGAGGAGTGATCTCGTTACCGCCACACCAGATAGCTAAAGATGGATTGTTGCGAATCAGTTTGATCACATCGGCAGCTGATTCAACAAACAAGTTGTGATCATCCGGATACTGACGACGAGTCCATTGATCGTCTTTTTTCATTGGATCGACCCAACGACCGTTACAGTCGCCCGACATCCAGAAATCCTGGATCACCAGCATACCGTACTTGTTACAAGCGTCGTAAAACTCAGGACGCTCAGGTAATGCACCTCCCCAGATCCGAATCAGGTTCAGGTTCATATCACGGTGGTAGCGAATCTCGGCGTCGTAACGTTCAGGGGTCAAACGCAACATCGCATCCGAGATAATCCAGTTACCACCTTTAATAAATATTTTTTGTCCGTTCACCGAAATCTGCATACTACGCGTGTGGTCGTTCCACTTGTGCTGAATTTCGCGGATACCTACAGGAACAGTTTCTTCATCCGAAAGCTGGCCATCCAGATACACTTTTACGCTCATGGTGTACATGTCCTGCGCACCGTAACCGCTAGGCCACCACAGTTTCGGATTAGCCAATTCAATCGTTGGCAACTCAACTTCAACTTTTGCTTTTCCGGCCAACGAAACTTCTTTTTCAACTTTTTGTCCGCCAATCTCAACAACAACTTTACCGGCAACAGTAGCTTCAGTCGCATTTACCAGTTCAGTTGACGTTTCGATAAATGCAGGAGCTTGTTCAGCGCCCGGCTTGCGAACACCTGGCACACGAGTTACGACGTGCGGGTTTTGCAGGTCAACCGCTTTGGTTGTTTCAACGGTTACCTTGTCCCAAATACCGGTGTTACGGTCGCGGATAGGTTGAATCCAGTCCCAACCGGCAACATATTGCAGTGCTACGTTACGGGCAATGGTACCATCGCCACCCTGTCCGCCATTCGGGTTACCCACCACATCAACCGGGTAAACGATCACCGCCAAACGGTTGTTGCCATCGGCAGCCAACAAGTCGGTGATGTTATACTTTGAACGCAGGTACATTCCATGGTGACGTTCTGTATTTACTTTTTTTCCGTTCAGGAACACATCGAAACTGTAATTTACCCCACGGAAGTTCAACCAAACCTGCTCTCCTTTTTTGGCTTTTTGCTGAAAATCGTTGACAAACCAGTAAGTGTAATAATCGCGACCGGTTTCGTAGATGTCTTTGATTTTGTTGTTATTCATTCCGTAGAATGGATCCGGCACTTCGCCCCACTCCAGCATATTGGTTAACACTGTGCCCGGCACAATTGCCGGTTGCCACTTTTTCAGGTTGAAGCCGGTAGCAGAAATCTCTTCTCCCGAAGCTTTCACTTTAGTCATCGGTGCACTCTTCCAGTTTTTGGATAACTCCACCACACCAGCCGAAGCCAGCGACGGAGCCAACACAACTGCCAGAAGCATCAGCACCCCATAAAATTTAAGGGTAAAACGAGTCATTATTTGTCCTTTCTTTAAAATCAATTACAGTCTTGCAAACTCAACATCTACAAGTCTTGGTTTTAATAAAAGCCTTCCGGCTCATTTTATTCAGTTCTAAACCTGCTTTAATACTTCAGGTCTTTCGTGATAAATCTTCACAATCAGCTCGCCGAACAACGTGTTAGCCCAGGCAAACCAGCTACGGGTAAAGTTTGTCGCATCGTCCATGTGGAAGGTTTCGTGCATGAAACCGGTTCCGGCGTGCGTTTTAATCAGCGTTTCCAGGCAATGTTTAATCTCTTCACTGTCTTCTGAAGTCATGGCACGCATTACAATACTCATTGGCCATATCATTTCAGAACCAACGTGCGGCCCACCGATTCCCTCGCCTGCAGTTCCTTTGAAGTACCAGGGATTAGCATCGCTCAAAACAAGCTTACGGGTATTTTGGTACAAAGGATCTTCAATTTTCAAAGCTCCCAGGTAAGGCAGTGCCAACAAGCTCGGGATGTTCGCATCGTCCATGAATAGTTGGTTACCAAAACCATCTACTTCAAACGCCAACACTTTACCCAAACCTTCACGCGTTGCTACTGCGTACTTTTCGATTGCTGCGGCGACTTCTTTCCGTAATGATTCAGCTTCGGCAGCTAAAGCAGCGTCGTTGTAAATTGTGCGCGAAATTTCGGCCATGTAGCCTAAAACCGTCACTGCAAAATAGTTCGACGGGATCAGGAACGGTAAAACTGTCGCATCATCGGAAGGGCGGAATGAGGACACGATGAGGCCCACCGGCTTAACCGGGTTCCCATAGCCGCCACAACACAATGAATCGGTTGGTTTAGGTGTGTTCCGGGTGAAATAATAATCACCTTTATCGTTTTTCCGTTGCTGATCTTTAAAGGTGTCTAAAACAGAACGGAAGACTTTATGCCATTCTTTAGTGAAGCAAGCCGTATTGCCGGTGGTTTTCCAGTAGTGATACAACAAACGAACCGGGTAACACAGGGAATCGATTTCCCATTTGCGTTCGTGCAATTCCGGTTTCATTTCGGTATTATCCGTATCCCACTCGCTTCCGGTAGCTTCTTTATTAAATGCGTTTGCGTAAGGATCAATTAAAATACATTCGGCCTGGCGATTCAGTACTCCCTGGAACAGCTCGTCAAGGTCCTTGTCTTTCGTTACCAAAGGTAGATAAGGCCAAACCTGGGCTGTTGAGTCGCGTAACCACATGGCGTGAATATCACCAGTAATTACGAATGTATCCGGCTTTCCGTCAACAACTGAAAAGTCAACAGTTGTATCCAGTGTATTCGGGAAACAGTTTTCGAACATCCAGGCCAATTCGGGGTTGGCAATTTCCTTTTTCACCTCGGCGATTGTTTTCTCAACTGCTTTGCTGGTAAAATGGCGTTTGCCTACAGGTGGACGCTGGCTCACAAATTCGGCTTTCGCCGCATGTGCCGCGTTCCAAACTGAACCGGTCAAAATGCCGGCCACCGCTAACGAATTGTATCTTAAAAAGTCTCTTCTTTCCATATTCAGTCTGTTTGATTTTAAGTCTTATTGCAATTATATCGGTTGTTTTCAAATTTTCAATTGAATACAGGGGCCGAAGCCCCTGTATAACCCATTCTCACTGATCTAACCCAAACAAAATATATGTAGAACGGATTGTATAAAACATGCTCAGTCAAACCCAAAAAGACGACATGTTTTATGGTTGGCAGCAGCTTTCAGAACCCGCCATCGTCATGGCAGGAATGACTTTCAATAGCTGCTCACCGATTCCGATTTTATAACCGGAGGAGAACAAAAACACTTGGCCGCTGGCGTCAGTTAAAATCACCAACGGCAATTTACTTTTCACATCTTCACCAAAATTCTTCATCAGCGCCTGCAACACATTGTTGTCTTTGTCGAAACCACTGATGTAATTTTTCGGCAGTTGATAGCTGTTCAGCACAGCTCCCAGCTGCGGACGATCTTCGGCGGTTAAAAACACGAACTCACCTGTCCAGGCATTGAAATGTTCGAGATAGTCGCCCAAGTCGTTCAAAATATGTTTTGATGTTTCTTTGTTAGGATCAAGAAGGGCCAGCACCATATTCTTGCCGCCGGCCACTTGATCCAACGAAACAACCATCTTATCGTCTAACTTTGAAATATTCAATTGGCTGAACTCCAATTTCGCAATTGCTTTCGGAGCATCGATTGACTGGCGCAATGTTACTGTCAACGTCTTTGTTTTACCCGCTTCAATCGTAAAGAAGTCGCAGCTGTTCAGCACCGAACCATCTTCCAAACGGTTACCGGTAACCAGGTAGTAATCTCCTGCCTCCAAATCCAATTCACCAAACTCAGTTACCTTCTTGGTGAACGGATATTGAAGGGTGTGGTAATTGCCATCAATCAATTTGCCAATTGTAAAATGTATCATGTACTGCGGCTCAATCGGGTTGTCGCCGTTTACCAGAATCAATTTTCCGGTTTCTGGCACCGCAGGCATATTTTCAGAAAACTCAGCACGGATCCACTCCCCGTCTTTCCAGAACTCAGGCAACTCGGTTGCAGGGTTCAGGCGGGCAGGAATACCCAGTGCACGACATGTGGCAACAAAGAAGAAATTGCGGGACTCGGTATCCGAAACGCGCAGATTGTAAACCGCTGTCGGGCTCAAATCGGTGCGCGAGTGCATGTTTGCCATGTCGTCAATCGTAATATTTTGCTTGATCCATTCAGTCAGTTTTTGCGGATCTTTTACAAATTCATCTTTTTCTGCAGCGAAAGATTCCTGCAGCGACTTGCGCCAGGTGCGCAACATCTCGTTCAACACCCGCGGAGCCAAAACGTAGTCGACAAAAATCTCTTCAGGTAACTTCGTATCGTGAATCGTGTTCTGTAAATGGGCGCTCAGGATTGATGCTTTGGTGTCGCTGAAATCTTTGTCCGAAATTCCTCTCAACAAATCAAGCACATGCGTATCTTTTGTATTCTCACGCAAATAAGCTTCAATTTCCGGCCAGTTTCCGTAGCTCAGGTGAATAGCTTTCACAACCGGATCTTCGTCCAGTCCCAATTCTTTAGCCAAAGCTTTGCTCCAGTCATCAGTTTTAAATGTCTCGATGTAGCAAGCCCGGATTGAATCTTCCAGCGCCAAACGTTTCTCATTCACAGTTTTTTCAGTCGCTGTCAACTGAGTGGTGTCAGTCACAACGTGTGGCGGAACAAAGTCAAAATCGAAATGCTTTCCATTCAATTCTTCATTTGCTAAAACCAGGTTCACGGTGTCAACTTGTGAAATTGAAACGCGTTTGAAATCGATTTTTTTACCTTGGCTGGCCCAAACAATGATATCCCCTAAGCCCATTGAAAGAGAAGTCTCTCCTTCTGCGTTTGTGTATTGTGTGGCGATCGGAAAATATTCAGCGTAATTATACAATTGGTACTCAACTTTTGCATTCTCAGCAGGCGTTCCGTCAGCGTTTTTCACGTCAACATACAATTTTTTAACGCGTGCATAGTTTGAAGTGACATTCAGTTCGGTAAAACGATCTTCGTGGTTGATCACTTCCTCAGGACCAAAATATTTACCGTAGGCACGGGTGTGCATCAAAATAGCTCGGGTTGAAGGCTCGGTAAACCAGCCCATATTCAGGCGAGCATCCGGTTCACAAGCACCAAGGTATTTCCAAACGCCGTCAACCCAAACTTCAACCCAGGCGTGGTTGTCGTCCGAGTGCGCCCAGCGCGGTGTGTAAACCTGGCGGGCAGGAATACCCGCTGTTCGTAAGGCAGCAACCGTAAAGGTTGACATTTCGCCGCAACGGCCAAAAGCTTTGCGAATAGTGCTCAGCGGAGCGCTGGTGCGGATATCCGTCCCACGGTACACCACTTTCTCGTGGCACCAGTGATTGACCTCCAGTGCGGCCTGCTCCATGCTTGTTATATTTTGAACACGTGCTTTGATCTCGTCATACATCGCAATGCGGAACGAATCCAGGTTTTCATTGTTGATACGAACCGGCAATACAAAGTGAAGGAATAAATCTTCAGGAACAGTTTTTCCCCAAGCCATGTCCTCACGAGTTTGCAAGCTTTTACGTGCATTTGTCAGAAAGAAATCGGCTGGTAGATCGCCTAAGTCACTCAAAGGCATATAGGCGTACAAATACTCCATCGCCTGACGTTCATCATCCGTCAACGGCTGATCGAAAACGTCCCACACGTGGATGTTGCTGTTGGCTGTCAGTTTTTTCTGAGCCTCCAACATGTGACTAATATCTTTTAATTGCTCCGGGTTACTGATCAGTTGTTCCTTGTGACTGCAAGAAAATCCAATCAGGGCAACGAGAGCTAATATGATCGAGTTTCGAATATTCATCTTTGGTTTGATTAATGTTTTACGAGTTCCGCAGGTAATTTACTCATTTCACCATCGCCTTGTTTTACTTCAAGGTCGAGGGAGTACCCGCCACCGCCGTCAAAGTAGCCCACATAAATTGGGTAATAGCCTTTTTTCAGTGCAATTTGACCAAACTTGACGGTTGGTCCGTGGTAGCCGTCGTGATCAACAACCAGGCTGTCGGCGATAAATAGCTGGCTTCCGTCATCGGATGACAGCGAGAATGTGTAAACAGTCGTTTCGGAAGCGTAAAAATAGCCAGACAACGACAGTGCGAAAAGACCTTCACGCGCTTCTTTCGGGAATTCAACACCACTCACAACACCTGTGCTCTCTGGTTTCAGTTCTTTCATTTGCCCCACGCGGCTAATCGCTTTTTCGTAATATGCATATTTCAATCCGGGTTCCAATTTCGTTGTATCCACGTCGAACGCATCAATCGGAGCGGCTTTTTCAAACAAAGCTGTTTTAATCGGCCCGTGGCGACCGTCCTTCATGAAAATGGCAGCTTTCAATGTTGTTGTTGTTGAAACGCTGAGCGGTTCGGTATAAATTGGTGATTCAGGAGTTGGCTCGCTGCCATCCAGTGTATAATGCATGGTTGCGAACGGCCATGAATTTGTCAAATCAACTTTGGCCGAATCCATGAAAATCATCTTATTGAAAATACCTTGGGGAGTCGGAATATGGAAATTATACCCGGTATCAGTCAACCAGTCAAGGAACGGTTCCAAACGGTTGATAAAATCAGCCTCATTGCGCGATTCTTTTGGTGACCAGAGCACCTCGCTCAGTGCTGTCATACGTGGCAATGCGCGGTACTCAACCATCTCTCCGGTTGGCATCCACTCCGACCACATGTTACCCTGAGCACCCAGTACATACTTGCTTTCTTCTGCAGTCAATTCTGCCGGAACAGGCTCGTAGTTGTACACTTTGCTCAGCGTAATAAGGCCGTTAAATGCCAATGGTTCTAAATCTTTATCAGGGCTTTGGTAATAATCGAAATAGCAATAATCAACGGGGGTCATAATTACATCGTGTCCCATTTGGGCCGACTTGATCCCTCCGGACTCGCCTCTCCACGACATTACTGTCGCATTTTTGGCCAAGCCACCTTCGAGAATTTCATCCCAGCCAATCATTGCCCGGCCTTTTGAAACCAGGAAATCGTCGAGTTGCTGGATGAAATAACTTTGCAGTCCGTGCTCGTCCTTTAAATCTTTTTCTTTGATACGCTTCTGACACAGCGGGCACTTCTCCCACTCTGCTTTCCACGCTTCATCACCACCAATGTGGATATATTTGGATGGAAACAAGTCCATCACTTCTGTCAATACATTTTTATAAAATTCGATAACCGAATCTTTACCGCCGCAAACAATGCTGATCTCGGCTTTTCCGCCTGAAGCAACGCCGATTTGGGCATCGCGGCACGAAAGTTCCGGGTAAGCCGCAATAGCTGCAGCCGAATGTCCCGGAATATCAATCTCGGGAATTACGGTAATGCCACGCTCTGCGGCGTAGGCAACCACATCTTTAATTTGTTCTTGAGTATAAAAACCACCGTAAGTCGCTTTTTCACCCGGTTTCTGAGCTGGACGCTCATTCCAGGGCAAATCTTCGTGATCTACGCGCCACGCTCCTACTTCGGTTAGTTTGGGGTATTTCTTGATCTCGATCCGCCACCCCTGGTCATCAGACAAGTGCCAGTGGAAGGTGTTCATTTTGTGCATGGCAATCAGGTCGATGTACTTTTTCACAAAATCAACTCCAAAGAAATGACGGCTTACGTCCAGGTGCATTCCCCGGTAGGCAAACCGGGGATAATCATCAATCGATACCGTCGGAATTACCAGACCATTATCGGTCTGGCTACCTTCTTCAAGTATCTGTAATAAACTCTGAATTCCGTGAATAACTCCATTTTTCGTTTTCCCCGCTAAAACAATCTTATCACCAATTGTGAGTTTATAACCTTCTTCCTCAGTGATGGTCTCATCTAATTTTAGTTCTACCTTCACACCCGACTCACTTGGAGCAAGCCAGATTGCAGGTGTTAACTTTTGCATTTGCGCCATCAGGTAGTCTGAAGCGAATGCCAAATCTGAATCAGAAGTTTCAATCCGGACACCTTTGTCGATGACCAAACTCTTTCCGGTCGCTGTTAACGAAACCGGCTTGGGGATAATCTTTATTTCAGTTGGTTTTACTGATGGCTGGCATGCTGCAAAAAGCAGCATGACCACCAGCAAAAAAATGGGGTATATTTTCATTGTTTATTGTTTTGATTGAAAGAACACGTTGGCTTTGAGGGACGACTACTTCAGAAAAGATTCTTCGTCGTCGAACGGATAGCGTACAAACGCTTCAATCGCCTCGTATTCTGTCAGACCCAATTGGTCATAGATCTCCGCCGTTGTACGGTTACGTTCTTCAGCACGTTGCCAGAATTCACGCTTGTCTTCACCCGGGAAAACAGGCTCGTCTTTTTGTGACTGGTGTTTGAAGATCGCTTTGCGTTTGCGGTGTAATTCTCCCGGGCTAATTGGCACAGCCATTTCGATGTCTTCAACATCCCATTCCTGCCATGCACCTCGGTACAACCACATGTAGCAATCGTCCAACCATTTGTCGCCTTCAGCGCGCATTTTACGAATTGCTTTGAAGATAATCTGCAAACAAACCTCGTGAGTTCCGTGCGGGTCCTGCAAGTCACCGGCAGCAAAAATCTGGTGAGGTTGAATTTTACGCAGCAAGTCTACTACAATTTGCACATCAGCATCCGAAGCCGGGCTCTTCTCAACTTGTCCGGTTTCGTAGAAAGGCAAGTTCAGGAAGTGTACATTTTCTTCTTTCACACCACTATAGCGACATCCGGCAGCAGCTTCACCTACGCGAATCAAACCTTTTACAGCCTTCACATACGGCGTATCAATTTGTCCGGGTTGTTTATTTTTCAGGAATTCTCTCAGTTCAGCGTTTGCTTTTGCAATCTCCGGAGAATCTACTTTTTGATTGTCCAACAGGTCAACAACGAATTGAGAAAAACGCAGCGCGTCATCGTCGAAAACGGCAATGTTACCTGAAGTTTGGTAAGCAACGTGCACATCGTGTCCCTGATCAGCCAAACGGATCAGTGTTCCACCCATCGAGATCACGTCGTCGTCCGGGTGCGGGCTGAATACAATTGAGCGTTTGATAGAAGGCTCCGGGCGTTCAGGGCGAGTTTTTTCGTAAGCACCTGGCTTACCACCCGGCCATCCGGTAATTGTATCGCGCAGCTGGCTGAAAATTTTAATATTTAGGTCGTAAGCACCACCGTACTCAACAAGCAAGTCACGCAAACCTGATTTTTTATAATCGTCGTCGGTCAATTTCAAAATTGGTTTGTCCAATTTTTGGCTCAACCAAATCACAGCTCTTTTCACCATTTTCGGTGTCCATTCAACCACACCAACCAACCAAGGAGCTTTTGTGCGGGTGAATTCTGTTGTTGCAGGCGCATCCAAATAAACAGATACGTCTTTGTGCAATTGCAGGAACGATGCAGGAACATCCGGGCTAACCGGGCCTTCGATCATTTCTTTCAGAATTGCTGATTTACCTTTACCCCAACCTGCCAAAACAATTTTCTTAGCTTTCAGGATTGTGCCAACACCCATTGTGATTGCGCGGTGAGGAACCAACTTCTCATCACCAAAATCTTTGATGGCGTCAGAAATTGTGATTGAATCCAGTTTCACCAAACGAGTGGTTGAATTCACAGTAGATCCAGGTTCGTTAAAACCTATGTGGCCCGAACGACCGATACCCAATACCTGGATATCAATACCACCTACTTCGTCAATCTTGTCTTCGTAAGCGTTACAGAATGCAGACACATCCTCAATCTTCAACGAACCGTCAGGAATGTTTACATTCTCCGGCAAAATATCGATGTGATTGAATAAATGTTTGTGCATAAAATACACATAACTTTGTGCATCCTCAGGGCTCATCGGATAATATTCGTCCAAATTGAAAGTGATCACGTTTTTAAAACTTAACCCTTCTTCTTTGTGCAGACGAACGAGCTCCTGGTAAATTTTTATCGGAGAAGAACCGGTAGCCAGACCCAACACAGCCATTTTTCCTTCAGCTTGTTTCTTTTTAATTATATCGGCTATAATTCCGGCCATAATTTTGGCCCCAACCAACTGATTCTCCACCACATTTATCGGGAGCTTTTCAATTGTTTTCTCAATGTAACTTAGGCTGTAATTCATAACTGTCAATATTTTATTCTACTATATCGCGAAGCAATTGTTATTTAGACTTTTTCAAAACTATAGATATTTTTTCCAATAAACCTGCTTTTTTTGAAAAAATGTGTCCGCACACACAAAAATTAACATACGAATAGTGTCCGCACACATCGTGACTTTACTTCTAAAAAACAATCAGGTATTTTATCGGTTCATTTTTAAAAATAAATTGAATACGAGCACCTGAATTAAAAGCCCAAAACGAAATCTGAAATCAACCAGGCAACCGTGCTTTTATTTAAAAGCCACTGCCTAATATATTTACTCGAGGATACAACATGTCTATGACAGCTGCTTCCATCAACTATTAATTATATAACTGAAAATAATGCTATCTGGTTTCATATTAACGCGGTAGCAGAACTGCAATTCACGGTCAAATTTTCAATAACACAACTCAAAAACTTCCATTAAAACAAGGATGCAAGCTGGGTTTTAATTTCTACCTAAGTCTTCCCCACTACAAATACAGGAAAACTCGGGTAACTTATCTTGAAACTGAAGTTTGCCAAAGAAGCGGCCTCATAAAAACCATTCATAAAGATTTAGGCTTATTAACAGTCACTACCCTAATAATGTTAAATAAAACCAGATTATAAAAACGTAAAAACAAACAACTATTTAACATTTAAATATTTTAAAAATGTTATGTTAAAACAATTTTCTACTAAGAAGTTACACTAAAAATCAGCCGCGATTATCCAAAATTTCAATTATCATAACTTTGCACACAATCAAAAGACGATTCCGTATAAATTATTGTTTTTGTGCCAATTAACAGACTTTTATAATGTGAAATTTTTTAATGTTTTCGCACACATTTTTTAAGGATTTTATTGGTGAATTAATATTTGTGTCTACTTTTACCCCACTCCTTAATCAAAAACACACAAAAAATATGGTTCTACCGAATAAATGTCGGTAGTGTTAAAAAGTATTTAATAATCTTAATTTTTATTATCTGTATTTGAAATTTTAGAATAAAATAAAACCTGTCTGAATTATTCAGACTTTAATTCAATCACTTTTTAATTGATAAAAAATGAAGAAGTTACCCATTTTATTTTTAATCTTCTCTCTAATGGCAGCTGCTCCGGCAATTGCTCAGAAAATTACAGGGACTGTTATATCGGGCGGCGACAAAGAGCCGCTACCGGGTGTAACCGTACTTGAAAAAGGGACAACCAATGGGATTACAACCGACTTTGACGGAAACTTTGAGTTTAACCTCAAAGATGCTTCCGATCAGGTGCTGGTTTTTTCTTTTGTTGGTTATCAGACTCAGGAAGTCCCGGTAAACGGACAAACTAAAATTGATGTCGTACTACAAGAAAGCGACATTGCGGTGGATGAAGTAGTTGTCACCGCTCTCGGTATCAAGCGAGACAAAAAAGCGCTGAGCTATTCTTCTCAGACCATTTCTGACGAAGATATCGCTAATACACAAGGCGTTAATTTTGCATCGAGTTTGAGTGGAAAAACAGCCGGTGTTGAACTCAGAGAAAGTAGCGCGGGCGCGGGAGGTTCTACGAAAATTACGCTTCGGGGAACACGAAATATTACCTCCAGCAACCAACCCCTTTTTGTAATTGACGGTATCCCGATGGCTAACTATCAAACGTCGGATGCCAGCGGATTCTATGGTGGACGCGACAGTGGTGATGGTTTGTCAAACATCAACCAGGATGACATCGAGAGCATGACTATTTTGAGAGGCGCCAACGCCGCTGCCCTTTACGGTAGCCAAGGCTCGAACGGTGTGATTTTAATCACCACTAAAAAAGGGAAAAACGGTACAACAAAAGCAACTTTCAGCTCAAATACCAGCATAACACAAGCGTTTGACCTGCCTGATCTTCAATACAAATACGGCCAAACTTCTGAGGGCTCAGAATCAAGTTGGGGCGAAGAAGGCGACTACGACGATTCGTTTGTGAAAGATTTTTTCCAAACAGGTGTAACAACCAAAAACGGTATAACGCTTAGTGGTGGTAACGACAAAACAACGACCTACTTCTCTTACTCAAATGCTTACTCCGAAGGTGTTGTACCAACCAACACATTCAAGAAAAACAACCTGACATTCAAACAGTCTTCGAAATTCTTCGATGATAAATTGACGGTGACTTCGGATGTAATGTTGACACAACAGAAAGTACACAACAAGATTCTGAACGGTTACTACTGGAACCCGTTGCTTGGTTTATACAACTTCCCCCGCAGTTTGGACTTCGACGACTACAAAAACAATTATAAAGTGTGGGATTCGGATCGTAACATGTGGACTCAAAACTGGGCGATATCCGGAAACAGCGAAGGAGAGATGAACCCCTACTGGATTTTGTATAAAGACCAAAATGATGAAAAGACAAACCGTATCATCGGTAACGTTTCTCTTGACTATCAATTGGCCGAAGGGTTAAACCTATCTGCCCGCGGAAGCTACGACTACACCCGTCAAATCTACGAATTGAAAGCGAATGCCGGTTCCAGTTCTGTATTGGTATCCGACAACGGACGCTATATTTACTCTAACCTGGAAAGCTATCAGGCATATGGAGACTTGATGTTGACATACGACCACAGCCTTTCAGATGACCTTGATTTACACGCAGTAATCGGAACAAGTTACCAAAACAAAACAATTGGCGATGGAGTCGCTATTGACAGTGACACATACGGTCTTACCCTGGCCAATGTCTTTACAATTCAAAACATCTCTTCAATTAAAGCTTTCTCTTCAGGAAATGTGATGGATTCCCGCCTGATCAAAGAATCGGCTTTTGCCAATATTTCATTGGGCTACAATAACATGCTTTACCTGGATCTTTCAGGTCGTAATGACTGGTCATCTTCTTTGGCTTACACCGGCAACTTGTCTTATTTCTACCCATCGGTAGGTTTAAGTGCGATTTTGAGCCAAATGATTCAATTGCCCGAAGCAATCAGCTTCGCAAAGGTGCGCGGATCATATGCCCGTGTAAGTAACGAAATCCCTGCTTTCAAAACCAACCCGGTTAATGGTGTAGATGTGGACAACCTGATTTCCCGCAACTCAGTGACGCCGTTTACCGATTTGAAACCAGAGATGCAGGACAGCTACGAATTCGGTTTGGAAATGAGATTCCTGAATAACCGCGTGGGACTTGATGCTTCTGTTTACCAAATTGATACGAAAGACCAATACCTGGAACTGGACGCACCCAGTGGTTCATACTACGACACATACTATGTAAACGCAGGCCACATCCGCAGTAAAGGTTTGGAAATTACATTATCGACAACTCCGGTGAAAGGCAAGAAATTCTCTTGGGATTCAAACGTCAACTTCACGACCAACACCAATAAAATCATGAAATTGAGTGATGACCTGGATGGTTACTACACCATGGGTGGTGGCGGCGAAGGCTACGACATGTACGTTGTTGAAGGCGGAAAAATGGGCGACATCTACGTTTACCAATACGCCCGCGACGATGATGGTAACATTATTTTGGATGACGACACCTATGTTCCAACGAAGAACACAACAAAACGCAAAGTTGGAAACGCTTCTCCAAAATGGATGATGGGCTGGACAAACAGCTTTAGCTACAAAAAATTCAACATGAGTTTTCAGGTTGATGGAAAATTCGGTGGAAATTTTGTTTCAATGACCAATGCTTATTTGGATGCCAATGGTGTATCGCAAGCTACTGCCGACGCTCGCGAAGCAGGAGGTGTAAAAGTAAAAGGTGTTTTATCTGACGGTTCGGCTTACGAAGGTACCGTTGACGCACAAACCTATTACACAAGTACTGCCGGACGTGCAGGTATTATGGAGCAATATGTTTACGGTTCTACAAACGTACGTCTGCGCCAAGTATCACTGGGTTACAACTTCGATCTTCAAAAATACACCAACCTGATAAACAACATTAATTTATCTCTGGTGGGCTCTAATCTTTTCTTCTTCTACAACGAAGCACCAACTGACCCGGATATTACCATCAGTACAGGTAACGGTTCTCAAGGTGTAGAAAACTTTGGCGCACCGACTTCAAGATCTTTAGGGTTCAACCTTCAAGTTAACTTTTAAACTGTCTTAACAATGAGAAATACTTTATATATAAGTGCAATTTTTGCTTTGCTTCTGAACATGGTTGGTTGTACCAGCAATTTCGATTCTGAAAATACCGATCCATATGGTGTAACCGAAGAGCAAGCGGCAATCGATTTCGTAAACATTGGCGGGTACTTAACGACTATGCAAAAGTATATTTACAATGTGACTACCGGCTTGCAAACTGAGCAAAACTTAACGGGAGATGCATTTGCTCAATACATGGTTCCGCCTACCCCATTCCAGTCGAACCGGAATAACGTAACCTATAACTTTGTGTGGTACAGCCAGCAATGGGATATTACCTACAGTAATGAAATGTCGAATCTCTCCTTGATCGTAAACAAGTACAATGTCGACACCGAATACCCGAACTTCTACGCATGGGGACAGGTTTTGAAAATTTTCGCCATGCAACGTGTGACCGACAACTATGGTCCGATTATCTACAGCGATTATGGTGCGGAATCGGCTCCATATAGCTACGACTCACAAAAAGACGTATACTACGCCTTCTTCGACGAATTGGATGCTGCAATTGATACCTTGACAACATATGCCGACGCTGGAAGTACTGCATTCGAAAAATTCGACGCAGCTTACGGCGGTGATGTTGCCGAATGGGTAAAAGCAGCAAACTCACTGCGTCTTCGTTTAGCCATGCGCTTAGCGAATGTTGATCCTACAAAAGCCCAGGAAGAAGCAGAAGCTGCTATAAGTCAGGAATATGGTGTAATGGAAACAAACGACGACAACTTCATGGTTGATTTGGGTAGTTCGGTTCACCCTCTGTGGTATTTCAGTGATAGCTGGAGCGACTGCCGGATGTGTGCTACTGTAGAATCAATCATGGGAGGTTACAGCGATCCACGTTTGCCAATGTACTTTGAAACTGCAACAGACGGTGATTTGGCGGATGGTACCTATAAAGGTATTCGTCAGGGTATCGCTATCGATTCCAAATCAACCTATGTAGACTTCTCAGGTATTAGCTCAACGATAACCGGGTCTACAACCGCTCAAATTATGACAGCAGCTGAAGTGAGTTTCTTGCGCGCTGAAGGCTCATTGCGCGGCTGGAGCATGGGCGACCTGAGTGCAGAAGAATACTACAATCAAGGTATCCAACAGTCCTTCGAACAATATGGACTGAGCAGCTATTCAACCTACGAGGACGACGAAACCAGCACATTTGCAGACTATGTTGATCCAAAAAACTCGGATAACAGCTTCTCTGCGTCAAGCGACATCACCATTAAATGGGATGCTTCTGAAAGCAACGAACGCAACCTGGAGCGTATTATAACTCAAAAATGGATTGCCTTGTTCCCCGACGGACAAGAAGCCTGGTCTGAATTCAGACGCACAGGTTATCCTAAATTATTACCGGTTGTCGTTAACTACAGTAGCGGAAAAATCAGCACCGATGAATTCGTAAGAAGAACTCCGTATCCGGATGCAGAATACACTTCTGATGCAGAAGGTGTGGCAGGTGGTGTAACACTGCTTGGCGGTGTAGACACCGGCGGTACCCGCGTTTGGTGGGATACAGGCACGGGCACAAACTTTTGATTCTGAAAAATCAGAATACCTGAAATGACCCAAGTTCCGGACGATTGTCCGGAACTTTTTTTTTGCCTTCTCCCGGACATAAAATTCCAAATTAGCCAAACCAGAGACAGCCGAAATCGCTACAAAGCAGATTTCGAGGCACTCGTGTTCGCGGCAACAATCTACGCCTTTTTCTATCCCTGTCGCTTTCATCAAATCCATTCCGGCCTACCATCTTGTATCACCCAAAACACCTGTTCGCTTTGCATCGACTAGTCAAACCATCTACGAAAACGCGAAAAACAAAACGGCTCAAAATCCCTTAAACACCTCTCAATAAGCTTCATTGACCAACCTCGCAAATAGAATGTTTTAAGACTCATAAAAGCCATGAGGGTACTTTGGCCATCGGTTATCTTTTCCAATTTAAAATTCGAGTTATAAAGCTTTGTGCAGGGACACAACCGGAAAACGCGACAAAACCGGGACGATATGGCCGCTTAATAATATTATTTTGACAGAAAAACACATTGAAATTTAACAAACTGACAAGTAGCTGTTTTTCAATCCTTTAAAACTATTCAGAAATCAGTATTTTGTTACACAATTTAAATAAATTTCAAATTTCAATCAAAATGTGTGCGCAAACACTATATTTGTAAAAGTATGATTTCGCGTTGAAGGCGATAATCCAAAAAATTAGTTCTCATTTAACGATTAAATCCTATGAAACAATTCATTGTTCTGGCTTCAATTTTACTCGTCTTAGTTTCCGGCCTTAAAGCTCAGGAACTAGGCATCCACCCACAGTCGCACGAATATGAGTGGCCCAAAGATCAAAAAGTATTGGAAAAGCTGGATCAATGGCAAGACCTCAAATTTGGAATGATCATCCACTGGGGCTTGTACGCAGTTCCGGGAATTATCGAATCGTGGGAACTTTGTTCTGAAGACTGGATCAATCGCCCCGACAGCATGACCTACAACGAATTCAAACAGTGGTACTGGGGATTGAAAGATCAGTTCAACCCGGTTAACTTCGACCCGGACCAATGGGCACAAGCTGCTTCCGATGCCGGTATGAAATACCTGGTTTTCACAACGAAGCACCACGACGGATTCAACATGTTCGACACTCAACAAACAGATTATAAAATCACAAATGGTCTGTTTGCCAGCAATCCAAAAGCAAATGTTGCCAAATATGTTTTCGATGCCTTTCGTGCTAAAGGGTTCTGGATTGGTGCTTACTATTCAAAACCAGACTGGCACAACCAGGATTTCTGGTGGGACAAATACGCCACTCCCAACCGTAACGTGAACTATGATATCCGTAAGTTTCCGGAGAAATGGGAAAACTTCAAAACATTTGCCTACAACCAAATTGGCGAGTTGATGCACGATTACGGCAAAGTGGATATTTTGTGGTTAGATGGCGGTTGGGTACGTCCAAAAGAAACCGTTAACGAGGAAGTTCTTTCATGGGGAGCGCCAATCCCTGATTGGGATCAGCAGATTGACATGCCGAAAATCGCAACCATGGCTCGCGAAGCACAACCCGGTTTGCTAATTGTCGACCGTACGGTGCATGGCCCTTACGAGAACTACCAAACTCCGGAGCGCGCCATTCCGGAAAAACAACTTCCCTACCCTTGGGAAAGCTGTATCACACTCGGCAACAACTGGGGCTTTGTTCCAAACGAACATTATAAAACTCCGGCAACCGTGGTTCACGACTTAGCAGAGATTGTTGCAAAAGGCGGTGCCCTGCTTCTTGGCGTTGGCCCAAAACCTGATGGTACCCTCGATCCGGAAGCCGTGAAGCTGATGGAAGAAATCGGGGCCTGGATGGACGCCAACGGTAAAGCAATCTACAACACCCGCATCACTCCGGTTTACGAAGATGGCAACGTCTATTTCACCGCCAGCAAAGACGCGAAAACAACTTACGCGATCGCCTGCCTGGACGAAAAATCAGACGTACCTGCTACCGTGAAATGGAAAGGTAACATTCCGGCGAAAGGAAGCAAAATGACTCTGCTTTCAGCTAATAAAACCGTAAAATGGAAAGTTGTCAACGATGAAGTAGTTGTTTCAATTCCTTCTTCATTCCGTTCAAAAAATTCAAGTTATCCGGCTTTGAGCTTCGAATTCAAATCGGGTAAATAATCAAATTGAAAAACAACAAAAAAGCATGAAACGAGCCATTGACAAAAATCTAAAAAATGCGAAAATGGTTGATGGCGAGTTCCATCCGTTGCGAATCAACATCTGGCATCAGGCTTGATACGCAAGTTGTAAAACGTTCACTAGAAAAAATAAGCAGATGAAAAAAGTAATTCTAAATAGTTTAAGCATTCTATTCCTGGCTTTGAGCATTAGCTCGTGCCAAACAAAAGTTCCTGCACCGGCCGCTGTTGGACCGGTTCCGGATGCGCGTCAACTGGCTTGGCACGACATGGAAATGAATGCCTTCATTCACTTTACAATCAATACATTTACTGATAAAGAGTGGGGTTATGGCGATGAATCTCCTGAGCTTTTCAACCCAACCAACTTCGATGCAGAACAATGGGTTTCTGTCCTGAAAGAGGCCGGTTTCAAAGGGGTGATCCTCACGTGTAAACACCATGACGGGTTCTGTCTTTGGCCATCGGAATACACTGATCACGACATTGCTGAAAGCCCCTTCGAAGAGGGAAAAGGCGATATCGTAAAAGCTGTGTCGGATGCTTGTCACAAATTTGGTTTGGAATTCGGTATTTACATGTCTCCTTGGGACAGAAACCGTGCTGACTACGGCCAACCATCCTACGTGGAATACTACCGCAACCAATTGAAAGAACTGTTCACCAACTACGGACCTGTTTTCGAAATGTGGTTCGACGGTGCAAACGGCGGAGACGGGTATTACGGTGGTGCCAACGAAATGCGCAAAATCGAACGCAGAACATATTACGACTGGCCAACGACATTGTCCATGGTACACGAAATTCAACCTCAAGTTTTGTTTTTCAGCGATGGCGGACCGGATTTGCGTTGGGTTGGTAACGAACAAGGCTACGTAAACGAAACCAACTGGAGCACGATCACGACAGATACCTTGTATGCCGGAAAATCGGGCATTGAAGACTTGCTGGGAACCGGTTCTATTGATGGTAAAGAATGGTGTCCTGCCGAAGTAAACACGTCTATTCGTCCGGGATGGTTCTATCATGCTTCGGAAGACGACAAAGTGAAATCTCCGGAAGTACTGTTCAAATTATACATGGAATCTGTTGGTCGCGGATCAACGATGCTGTTGAATATCCCTCCGGATCGCAGAGGTTTATTCCACGAAAATGATGTTGCTTCCCTACAAGGATTCCACAAATTGCTGGAAGAACGCTTCGGAAACGACCTGGCGAAAAATGCTAAAGTAATTGCTTCGGAAACACGCGGCGATGCCAGCGAATACGGTGCAGCCAATGTAGTCGATGGCAACAAAGAAAGCTATTGGGCAACCAATGACGGTACAACCAGCGGAAGCCTGGAAATCGATCTGGGTTCAGCACAGGAAATTCACTACGTACAATTAGACGAGTACATCCAACTGGGACAACGCGTGAAAAAATTCAAAGTTGAAGCTGAAGTTGACGGTGCCTGGAAAGAAATTGCGAACGGAACAACTGTTGGCTACAAACGTATTTTGGCAGTAGACCCTGTTACTGCTTCTAAAATCAAGATTACGATCGAAGATGCGAAAGCATGCCCTGTAATTTCTACTGTTAGCCTCTACTAATGCCAGACAATTTGAAAACACAGAAAACAAAGACATGAGATTACTTCCAATTATAGTTTTACTGATTAGCATGCTGCCTTCGGGCAGCTTTGCTCAATCAAAAGGATTCTCGATTGAGGACGGAGAATTTCGCCAGAATGGCCAAGTGATCCAGATTCACTCGGGTGAAATACACTATCCCCGCATCCCGAAAGAATACTGGAGACACCGCTTCCAGATGATGAAAGCCATGGGATTGAACACAGTGGCAACTTACGTTTTTTGGAACTACCACGAAACAGCTCCGGGAGTATGGGACTTCAAAACAGGAAACAAAGATTTAGCAGAATACATTAAAACAGCTGGAGAGGAAGGCATGTACGTCATTCTTCGTCCGGGCCCTTACGTTTGTGCCGAATGGGAATTTGGCGGTTATCCCTGGTGGTTGCAAAACAATCCCGAGTTGGAAATCAGGACCAATAACGAAGCATTTCTGGATTCGTGCAAAACTTACCTGCAACACTTGCACACAGCTGTTGACGGGCTTTTCGCCTCTCAAGGCGGGCCAATCATCATGGTTCAGGCTGAAAACGAATTCGGATCTTACGTGGCTCAACGCACCGACATTCCCGCTGAAGAACACCAGGCCTATAAAATGGCCATTTACAACATGCTGAAAGAAACCGGCTTCCCGGAACCATTCTTTACCTCTGATGGTAGCTGGTTGTTCGACGGTGGTGCTATCGATGGTGTGCTGCCAACGGCCAATGGCGAAGGCAATGTAAATAACTTGAAAACTGCGGTTGACAAAGCTCACAATAACCAAGGACCATACATGGTTGCCGAATTTTATCCCGGCTGGTTGGATCACTGGGCTGAGCCATTTGTGACTATCGGCGCTGAAGATATCGCCAAGCAAACAAAAACATACCTGGAGAATGGCGTGAGTTTCAACTTCTACATGGTTCACGGGGGTACAAACTTCGCGTTTACCTCAGGCGCCAACTACAACGAAGAGCACGACATTCAACCCGATATTACCAGTTACGACTACGATGCACCAATCTCAGAAGCAGGATGGGCTACCCCAAAATACATGGCTATTCGCGAGTTGATGCAGGAATACTCGAAAACCAAATTGCCGGAAATCCCGAAACAGATCCCGGTAATGGCCTACCCTGCACAAAAAGTTACCGCAAAAATGGATGTGTTAACCTGGCTGAAAAAAGAAAAGCCGGTTGTAGCCGACAATCCTCAGACTTTCGAGGAACTCGGTCAGGGATATGGTTATGTGCTTTACCGCAAACGTTTCACACAACCGGTTTCAGGAACGTTGAAAATTGATGGTTTACGCGACTACGCCGTGGTTTATGTGAACGGCAAAAAGGTTGGCGAACTTAACCGTGTTTTCAACAACTACGAACTGAACGTGAATATTCCATTCAACAGCATGCTCGAAATTTTAGTTGAGAACATGGGCCGTATCAACTACGGAGCCGAGATTGTCCACAACAAAAAAGGCATCATCTCCCCTGTCCTGCTGAATGACTTCGAAATTACCGGAGGTTGGGAAATGTACAAGATGCCGATGGATGAGTCTCCGGAGGTAAAAGCGGCTTCAGTAAAAGAAGGTCGTCCTGTAATTTACGAATCAACATTCACCCTAAATAAAACCGCCGACACCTTTCTCGACATGAGTAAATGGGGCAAGGGAATCGTATTTGTTAACGGACACAACATTGGCCGGTATTGGAAAGTTGGTCCGCAACAAACCTTGTATGTACCCGGATGCTGGCTGAACAAGGGTGAAAACAAAATTGTGATTTTCGAGCAACTGAACGATCAGGCGCAGACCGAAATTACATTCACTGATAAACCCGTATTGGAAAGCCTGGTGCTGGACTAAAATATTGCCGCTATGAGAAAATTACTTCAATATAGTTTATTTGCCACTGTAGCGTTCCTTTCCGGAAGCTGCAACGCGCAATCGCCATGGACAGCATATGAACACTTGTTTTTGCCGGGAGAGCACTACATTGCCTACCAAGCCGGTGAAAAAATAGATATCGACGGGAGAGCTGATGAAAGCTCATGGAGTAAAGCGGAATGGTCTGATGACTTTGCAGACATTGAAGGAGACACAAAGCCTGCACCGCTTTACCGCACCCGCATGAAAATGTTATGGGATGAAACCAATCTGTACATTTTGACAGAAATGGAAGAACCAGACATTTGGAGTTACTACGACAAACGCGACATGGTAGTCTTCCATGAAAATGATATTGAAGTATTTATTGACCCGGACGGCGACGGTCTGAATTATTTCGAATACGAGGTGAATGCTTTGAACAACCTTTTCGATTTGTTCCTGCCTAAATCATACCGTTCCAGCGGTCAGGCACTCATTAGCTATAACTCGTTGGATTTTCAAAGTGCCGTATCAATCGACGGCACTTTGAATACTCCCGGTGACACCGATAAAAAGTGGACTGTGGAAATGAAAATCCCGTTCAGCGACCTCGTTATGTGGGGCAGCCCAATAACTCCAAACGATGGCGATCAGTGGCGGATCAATTTCTCGCGCGTCAATTGGCAAACAGACGTTAAAGACGGCAAGTACGTCAAAAAAACAAACCCCGAAACCGGCAAACCGCTACCCGAATACAACTGGGTTTGGAGCGCACCGGGAATCATCAGCATGCATGCTCCCGAGCGTTACGGGCTGGTTCAGTTCTCGAACCACAAAGCAGGCGAAGAACCAGTTGCTTTCAACTATCCTGCAGATCAACACCTTCGCGATTGCTGCTGGTTGGTTTTCTACAAACAACAGGCTTATCACTCCAAAAATAAAACATACGCCACCACACTTGATCAGCTTGGCCTAACCGACACGCTCGAGCGCAACGGGCAGACTTTTCAGGTAAAACTAACCGCAACACCATACCAGTATAAGGTATTTGTTACATCACCCGATAACAAAACTTTTTCGGTTAACAACGATGGCTTTATTCAAGCCGTCCTCAAATAGAAACGTATGAATAAAAGAGATTTTTTAAAGACAAGTTTACTGGCCGGCGCAGGTCTGGTTGCAGCGACTAGATGTACGCCTGCACAAAGTGGTAAACCGGAAACCAAATCTGGTTACAAACACTGGGTATGGGAAAATCCCAATCTGGAGGATGACGAAAAATCTCTTCAAGATAAATACGAAAAATTTTACAAAGCCGGCATCCGTGGTATGTTTTTCGAGAACGACAGCGAAAAACACTTCCGAATTGCCAAGAAAGCAGGCTTGGAAACACACCGTTGGATGTGGACGATGAACCGGGGAGAAAAAGAATTGCGCGAAAATCACCCGGATTGGTTTGCGGTTAGCCGCAAAGGCGAATCTTGTGCAACCAACCCACCTTATGTGGGCTATTACCGCTGGTTGTGCCCCTCCAAAACAGAAACTCAAAACTACCTGAAAGAACGGGTAACTGAGATTTTGGAAAAAGATTACGTTGATGGCATTCACCTGGACTATGTACGTTATTGCGACGTGATATTACCACTGGACTTGTGGAAAAACTACAACATCGTTCAGCAACAGGAATTGCCGGAATACGACTTCTGCTACTGCGAAACCTGTCGTCAGAATTTTCAGGCCGAGCATGGCGTTGACCCATTGGAACTGCAATACCCGGACGCAAGTCTGTCATGGCGGAATTACCGCTACGATCGTATCACCAACGTGGTAAACCAACTGGCTGAAATTGCCCACCAGCACAAAAAACAAATCACGGCTGCCGTGTTCCCTACCCCGGAAGTTGCGCGCCGCAATGTGCGCCAGGACTGGACCAACTGGAACCTCGACGGCGTTTGCCCGATGATTTACCATGGCTTTTACCAGGAGCAAGTGAGTTGGATTGGCGATGCCGTAAAAGAAGGTGTTCACTTCTTGTGCGATCGTTTCCCACTGTATTCCGGTCTGTTTCTTCCAAACTTTAAAAATATGGATGAATTGAAATCCGGAATTGAATACGCTCTGAACAATGGCGCCGGCGGCGTTTCATTCTTTGGCGAAGTTAACGATGATGTGCTGTCTGTTATCAGTCAGTTTTAAGAACGAAATACAAACGAAATTCGAGATATAACTATGCAAAACACATTAAAGAACCTCTTTTTAGCTGCTTGTTCCGCTGCCGTTTTGGCGTCGTGCGGCTCGCAACCTCAAAAAGAATCACAGGAGCAAATCTCCCTGACTCAATATGTTGATCCGTACATCGGAACCGGTTTTCACGGACACGTATTTTTGGGTGCTGACGTTCCTTTTGGTGCCGTTCAGTTAGGCCCTTCAAACATTACCCAAGGTTGGGACTGGTGTTCCGGATATCACTATTCTGATTCAACCCTGATTGGCTTTGCCCACACGCACCTCAGCGGAACCGGGATCGGCGATTTGGGCGATATCGTTTTTATGCCGGTAACCGGTGACTACAAAATGGCTTTGGGAACCCCGGAAAAACCGGAAGATGGTTACCTGGCTTTGTACAAACACGAAGACGAGACCGTAAAGCCTGGTTATTATGCAGTTGATATCGACCGTTACAAAGTCAAAGCAGAGCTGACAACAACTGAACGTGTTGGCTACCACCGTTATGCTTTTCAGCCAAACGCTGACGCACACATCATCGTGAACCTGGAACGTGGTATTGGCTGGGATGCTCCGGTTGAAGGTCACCTGGAACAAATAAACGACACCTTGGTTGTTGGTTACCGTTTGTCAAAAGGATGGGCCGTTGATCAACGCATCTATTTTGCAGCCGTGTTCTCGCAACCGCTGAAAGGCTTGAAACTTTACAGCGACTACAAAGAACAAGCTGAAGGAACAGCTGAAAAATTGACTGCTGACCTGGATTTCGGTACCTTGACCGACGGACAGATTCTGGCTAAAGTAGCCATCTCTCCCGTCAGCACAGATAACGCTATTGAAAACATGAAAGCGGAAGCTCAAAGCTGGGATTTTGACCAGGTTGTAGCCGAAGCAGATACAAAATGGAACAACGAGCTGGCAAAAGTAACAGCCAAATCAGCCGATCCTGAAGTACTGACAAAATTCTACACGGCACTTTATCACACCATGATCGCACCTTCTGTATTCCAGGATGTAAATGGCGACTACCGTGGTGCCGATGGTAAAACACATAACGACAAATCGTTCACCAACTACACAACCTTCTCGTTGTGGGATACCTACCGGGCTAATCACCCATTGTCAACCATCATTCACCCCGATCGTGTAAACGACTTTGTGAACACCATGTTGCACATTTACGAGCAACAAGGCGAATTACCTGTTTGGCATTTGATGGGTAACGAAACATACTGTATGGTAGGCTATCCGGCTATCCCGGTAATTGTTGACGCTTACCGCAAAGGTTTCACCGGTTTCGACGCTAACCTGGCCTGGGAAGCCGTGAAGAACACCGCAATGGGCGACGGACGTGGATTGGACCTGTTGAAAAAATACGGTTACATGCCGGCAAACAGCGACGTTGAAACAGTTGCCAAAGGTTTGGAATACGCCGTTGCCGACGGTTCAATCGCCTTGATGGCGGAGGACATGGGCAAAAGCGACGATGCCGAATATTTCAAAAAACGTGGTGAAAACTACAAAAACTACTTCGATACCTCCGTAGGTCACATGCGCGGCCGCGTGTCCGACACCGAATGGCGTACTCCGTTTGACCCGTTCCGTGCCACTCACCGTGCCGATGATTTCTGCGAAGGTAACTCATGGCAATACACCTGGCTGGTACCGCAAGATGTGCCCGGCTTAGTTGAATTGATGGGTGGTAAAGAAAAATTCCTTGAAAAACTGGATGAATTCTTCGTTGCTGAAGGCGATATGGGAGAACACGCTTCAAACGACATCACCGGTTTGATTGGTCAATATGCACACGGCAACGAACCAAGTCATCATATTACTTATCTTTACGCCCTCGAAGGCCAGCCGGAAAAAACGGCAAAGCTGGTGCGCAAAATCATGTCTGAATTCTATACTACTAAACCAGACGGTTTGATCGGCAACGAAGATGTTGGTCAAATGTCAGCTTGGTATGTCTTGTCAGCAATGGGCTTCTACCAGGTTAATCCGGCCGACGGAAAGTATGTATTTGGAAGTCCTGATTTGGATGAAGCAGTGATCAATCTTCCGGAAGGAAAGACATTCACGATTAAAGCCGAGAACAACAGCAAGGACAATATCTACATCAAGTCAAAAACCTTGAATGGTCAAGCCTACGACAAACCGTATATCACTTATGAAGACATCATGGCAGGTGGAGAGCTGGTTCTCGAAATGGCCGCTGAGAATTGAAAATATTATTATACAGAACTAAAGTATTGACGAATGTTGTCAGAGAAAATTGTAGGAATTGATATTGGAGGAACTAAAATCAGCATTGGAATTTTAGTGAACGGAAAGATTGAGCAATTTGTGAAGCTTGAAACCCCTGCCGACGGTACGAAAGAGGAAGTCATGCAACAAATTGTGAAGGGAATCGAAAGCCTCGAAGGATATGAGGATGCAGCCGGAATTGGTATCGGTGCCCCGGGTTTGATCGATGAAAAAGAAGGTGTTATTTTTTCGGTAACGAACATTCCATCGTGGCGTGAGGTTCACCTGAAAAGTTACCTGGAAGATCATTTCAAAAAACCGGTGTACATTACAAACGATGCCAACTGTTTTGCAATTGGCGTGAAAATTTACGGCGAAGGTCAACCCTTTAAAAACGTGATTTGCCTGGCACTGGGAACCGGTGTTGGCGCCGGCGTTGTCATCGACGGATACTTGTATTCAGGTGAAGTTGCCGGAGCCGGCGAAGTAGGCGGACTCCCCTACCTCGACGCTGATTTCGAAACTTACTGTAGTGGTAAGTTCTTCAAGCAAATCAACAAGGTTGACGGTCAAACCGTATTTGAAAAAGCGCAGCAAAACGATCCAGAAGCATTGAAAATGTTCGCCGAATTCGGAAGACACGTAGGAAACCTGATCAAGACAACCATCTTCATGATGGCTCCCGAAGCTGTTATTGTGGGTGGTTCGGTAAGCAACTCTTACGAATTCTGGAAAGACGCCATGATGGAGTCGGTACAGGAATTTCCTTACAAAAAGGTGATCGAAAACTTCCAGGTTTTGAAAACAGAGATGAACGACATCGCTGTGATCGGTGCTGCTGCACTCTTCAAAAACCGTTATGAGCAAGATATGGCGAAAGCTCAGGCGAGCAAAGCCATCTAGATATTTGAAGGCAATAACCTAAGCCATTTTATTCCTAAAATGTGTCTGCCGGCTACTACCGGCGACACATTTTTAATTTCAAGCCAATCTTGTTTTACCCCAAAACGATTCAACGCTCATGAAAAAGCTTCTCCTTTTTTTGATGATTGTATCGGGAGCGTGTTTCTGCACGTCAGAATCATCCGCACAAAAAGCCGATTTCCGGGATACTAAATTGAATATTGACGAACGTGTTGCAGCACTTATTAGCCAACTCTCGCTCGAAGAAAAAATTGAATTGCTGGGCTTCAACAACGACGGAGTTGAACGTCTTGGCATCCACAAATACAACTGGTGGAATGAAGGTTTGCACGGTGTTGCCCGTGCAGGCGAAGCGACAGTTTTCCCGCAAGCCATTGCCATGGCTGCCTCGTTCGATGACGAACTGGTTCACCATGTTGCCGATGTAATTTCGACCGAAGCACGCGCCAAGTACAACCTGGCCGTAGCACGTAACAACCGCGAGCAATACATGGGAATCACCCTTTGGTCGCCCAACATCAACATTTTTCGCGATCCTCGCTGGGGTCGTGGCCAGGAAACCTATGGCGAAGACCCGTACCTGACCTCTCGCATGGGTGTCGCCTTCATTCATGGTATTCAGGGCGATGATCCACATTATTTGAAAGCTTCTGCCTGTGCCAAGCACTTTGTGGCACACAGCGGCCCCGAATACAGCCGTCACACCTTCAACTCGCTGGTCGATGAAAAAGATTTACACGAAACGTACCTGGTTGCTTTTAAAGCAGCTTCCGACGCCGGTGTCGAGTCCATCATGACCGGCTATAACCGACTAAACGGCGAACCGGCTTGTATCAGTCCTTATCTGTTGCAAAAAACATTGAAAGACGATTGGGGTTTTAAAGGCCATGTCGTAACCGACTGCTGGGCTTTGGAAGATATTTGGCTGAGACACAAAGTACGCCCCAACTCGGTTGTGGTAACAGCCGAAGCGATTAAAGAAGGCATCAACCTCGACTGCTCGAACATGCTGCAGGATGACGCCATGAAAGCCATTGAACAGGGATTGATTACTGAAGCGGACATTGACAAAGCGCTCGCTCCTAACCTGAAGACTCAGTTCAAACTGGGGTTTTACGATCCGCAGGAACAGGTTCCTTTTCACACGCTGGGAGTAGCCGATGTGCACTCAAAATCACACGTTGAACTGGCTCGAAAAGCTGCCGAAGAAAGTATGGTGCTGATCCGCAACGACAAGAAATTGCTTCCACTGGACATCAATCAATACAACAGCATTTTGGTTACGGGAGCGAATTCAGGAAGCGTTGATGCACTGGTAGGCAACTACCACGGAATCTCTTCCGAGCTTGTGACCTTTGCTGAAGGGATTACCAAAGCTGCCGGACCAGCGGTGGCGGTGCAGTATGATCTTGGCTGCAACGATACCGACACTGTTCATTTTGGCGGAGTTTGGGCTTCGGGCCTGAGCGACCTGACCATTGTGGTGATCGGCCTGACACCGGTTCGCGAGGGCGAAGAAGGCGATGCTTTTCTGGCCGAGCACGGTGGAGACAAAGCAAATCTCCGAATTCCTGCTGCACACATTGCTTTCCTCAAAAAGCTGCGTGCGTCAAATAATAAGCCGATTATCGCTGTTGTCACTGGTGGTAGTGCCGTCGATTTGTCCGAAATTGAAGACAACTCTGATGCCGTTGTTTTCTCCTGGTACCCCGGCGAACAAGGCGGAGCAGCATTGGCCGATATTCTGTTCGGCAAAGTAGCTCCATCGGGCCGTTTACCGATCACCTTTTATAAGTCGTTCGACCAATTGCCCGACTATGAAAGCTATGCCATGGAAGGCCGCACCTACCGCTATTTCGATGGTGAGGTACAGTATCCCTTTGGTTACGGATTAAGCTATGTCGACTTCGACTACAGCTGGAAACAGGCGCCGAACAAAAAATACAAAACCAGTGATAAAATTGTGTTCTCTGTCGACGTAAAAAACACAGGCGACATGGATGCCAAAGAAGTTGTTCCCGTATTCGTTAGCTACCCGAACGTAGAACGCATGCCAGTGGAAGAATTGAAGCAATTCACCAAAAAAGAAATTACCGCTGGAGGTACGCAAACCATCCAATTCGAAATTCCCATTTGGGATCTGGCCAAGTGGGACGAGCACTGCCAGGATTGGACGGTTTACCCAGGTGAATACGAGATTAAAGTTGGCGGTGATGCCAAAACCGCTCGCCTGAGCGCGAAGTTCACCATCAAATAAAACAGTTGGGATTACGTTTCATTTTATACTTAGATTTCGGCCAGTCAGGAGCACGCTTCAGGCTGGCCTTTTTTTATCGCCTATCTCAGTTCTAATTCAGCCTGATGGAAATAAAAATCATTTTTTCTACTTCAAAATAAAATTTCAAACCTTCAATTTCGTAACTTTTCATAACCAAAAATCTTGACAACTACCTTTCTATTTTTCAACGCTTAGATTGTTCTCAATTCCATTCGGAATCTGCTGTAAACAGGTTGCTAGCTGACTAGTGATTTCAACGAGATAATCGATATACCAATTGACTCCAAAAAACTCAATCATGACACAATTGCGAGGAACAATGCTTCAATCGTTCAACTGGTACACTTCTGACCAGGGAACATTCTGGAACGATTTGGCCGAAAAAGGCAAACAACTTAGCGAAGCCGGCTTTACCGCTCTGTGGCTTCCTCCGGCATCCAAAGGAATGTCAGGCACGACCGACGTCGGCTATGGCGCTTACGACCTATTCGATTTTGGCGAATTCAACCAAATGGGAGCAACACGCACAAAATATGGCACACGACAAGAATATGAAGACTGCATCCATGCACTGCACGTTCATAAACTGCACGTTTACGGTGATGTGGTTTTAAATCACAAAATGGGTGCCGATTCCAAAGAAAACGTCACCGTCATCCAGGTTGACCCGTTCAACCGCAACAATACCTATGGTGACTGGCACAATCGCGACTTATGGACTTGCTTCACCTTTCCCGGACGGGCAAAGAAATATTCGTCGATGGAGTGGCACTGGTGGCACTTCGATGCTGCCAAAGAAGACGGCACCATCTACAAAATGAAAGACAAAACCTTCGAAACCCACGTAGATTCGGAGAATAAAAACTACGACTTTTTGATGGGCTGCGATATCGACTTCAGTGTTGACCAGGTTCGGGGTGAAGTGTACTACTGGGGTAAATGGTACCTGGACAATTTCCCGATCGATGGTTTCCGAATCGACGCCGTCAAACACATCCGTTCCTATTTTTTCAAATTCTGGCTCGACGAGATGCGCGCTCATGTAGCGTCCAGCTCAGGTAAAAGTCTCTTTGCCGTTGGCGAATATTGGTCCTACGACCTATCCCGTCTCCTCCGCTACATCAGCGACAGCGAAGGAAGCATGAGCCTGTTCGACGCACCGCTCCACTATAATTTCTACCAGGCATCAAAAATGGGCGCCGCATACGATATGGGTTCCATTTTAAACGGCACTTTGGTAAAAGAAAATCCGATATTGGCAGTAACTATCGTGGAAAACCACGACACACAGCCTCTGCAAAGTCTCGAGTCCTTAGTCGAGGCCTGGTTTAAACCGCTGGCGTATGCGATCATTCTGCTGCGAGATGAAGGCTATCCGTGCGTGTTCGAGGCTGATTATTTCGGAACACATTACATTGGTAAAAAAAATGATCATGAATATGAAATATGGATGGATTCGCACCGTTGGATAATTGATCTATTTTTGAAATACAGGCAGTCCCACACATTCGGCACCCGCAATGATTATCTGGATCATCACCATACTATCGGGTGGACGTTCGAAGGCGATGCCGAACACGACAGCATGGCAGTTTTAATGACCAATTACGTTAATGATTTTAAGTGGATGAAAACGGGTCGACCAAATACGAGTTACACCGACCAAACAGGACACGTTCCCTACTCTGTAACAACAAATTCTGATGGCTGGGGCCGTTTTGAAACCTTGGGTGGAAAAGTATCGGTGTGGATTGAACAAGCATCTTAAAACATCAAAAAGGAAGGCCATTACCGGGATTTCAAAGAAAGGATCGATTTTTGTTAATGAATTATTCGTTAAATAACGTTTGAGACGCAACCATTCGTAAACCGTCAACGTCATATCAACATTACTAACAATAAAGGTTATGTACCAACTTAGCTATTTCCGACAATTAATGCTTTCTGCACTCCTGGTCTCGGTCGTTGCTTCTGTTTCGTTGTTTGCCTGCGAGAGCAAACCCGCAGCCGATCGTTGCGAAGGAGCAGAAGATGCAATTCTTCGAAATATGGGCGGGCTCGATGGCTGTGGATGGGTTATTCAACTTCCGGACTCGACAAAACTGGAGCCCACAAATTTGAATGTTTTCAATATTGAATTGAAAGACAACAAGCAGGTTTGTGTGCGATACCATGAGTTGGAAGGCGTCGTCAGTACTTGCATGGTTGGCAAGGTTGTCGAAATCGACTACATCGAGTAAACTAGCCTGAGTTCCGATTACTGCACTCTTCGGTGCATACAATGTTCGAGTTTGCACAGTTTACACTGATACCCGTGGAACTCGACATGCGACCCTAAACCAACAATTCCACTAACTGAGTTTACCGGATCCAACGAGGCTGATTTGGTTACATTCACTCCACAATTTTCGTCGCCGAACAGGGCAAACAGTTGATGCTGGTCGGCAATATGCCAATGGCAATATCCCGGGCTGTAGCGATTTGTCACTTTGAAATCCCGTTTGGCAGCGATCTGCTTGACTTTTTCGTGAACCCGATCTGCGACGGCTTCGGCAATAGCAATTCCCACTAAACCCAACACCTTCCCGTAATCGGCATCACCCGATTGACTTTGCCGTTTTGCTTCAGTATCGATTACCGCACCGGCAGTACAAATAAAAAGTGCAGCTTGTTGTGAATTGTGAAGCTCCCGGGCAATCGTTTTTCCAACAGTAAACAGCGCTTCCTCCAGCTGAATCATTCTTTGATTGGGAACTTCCGGATCAACCCGGAGCACCTGCCACGAAGCAGAAATGTCGGTTAAGTTTTCTGCAAATTCCAGGGCACGATCCAGCTTTTTCTGCCAGTTTTCCGGCACCTTAGTACTTGAAAAGCCCAGTTCTCGGGTAATCCAACCAGTGTCTACCGCTAGTTCCCGGAATCGAAAAGTTTGTACTCGAATCATTAAAGGCAATATTGAACAAATAGCAGCCGAAAGTTAGCCTCTTTTTTGAAGTTGCCCAACCCAAAATTTTTCGCCGCCCATTAAATTTGATGATTTTATGAATAAAAAGCCAGCCGAAATTTCAGCTGGCCTTCCTTAACAAAAACTATTTGTAGCAACTTATACTTGTTTCAACATTTATTTTTCTCGCACGAAAAAGACAATTTCTCGTAGCTTGCTGTCACCATCGGCATCGATAACTTTCACCTTAAAGGAAGCCAATCCGCCTGTTTTACAGGTAACGATCGCCTGATCATCTTTCAGTTTCACGCTCAAATTGCTTTGATCGCTAACCGAATAAGCCGGAGAATTCGTGTAACCACGGAAAAAAGAAGCAAGATCCAGTGTGGTTTTTGAGCCCTTCTCTACGAAATAATGGGGCTTGGATAACCACTGCAAATAATCTTCGAGGTTTGTATATCCGTCGCCGTCTTCATCCAGGTTCGCGTCCGAGAAATCACCTTTGGGCGATTCCGGGTTCAAACCTTTTGCTGTCTCCCACCAGTTGGGCAATCCATCTCCATCAGAATCCCACGAAGCATCGCGGTGCACTTCCGGGTAATCTTCCCAGCCGCCGACATCCTGCTCATTGTCAGGCAACCCAGGTTTCCCTGATTTACTTCCTTTGATGGAATAGGTTCCGGTCAACGTTTCATGAATGATGCGCAAATCGTGATCGTCCATTACCGGCGAAGTGCAGCCAACATCAGAAAGCACATCTTTATATGCCGCGGTTGCTGTTTGCGTGTTCACGTAGGGTTTAAAAAAGGGCGCATCAACAAAAGTTTTCCAATCAACAACCGCCTTGTTCGATATGGTAAATTTGCGTCCATCTTCCTCGTTCGATTCATTAAAATATCCAGACATCACATTGCCATCAAAATAGGCACGCTGGCTTCCCAGCCCAACACCTTCGTGCTGCATATTCAGCGCCCACAAGAAATTGGTAGCTGCACCCGGCTTGTAATAATTTCCGACAAAATTGACTTGCATCGCGCCACCATCAGTTGCCCGGTGTCCCCAGTTGTAAACCACATTGTTCCGGATATCCATCCGGCCCGAATAGTAGGCATTTCCGTCGAGACCGCCTGCCAAACTCCAGTTTCTGCCTTCGCAGTGGGCTAACAGGTTATGGTGAAAACTGCCAACATCGCCGCCAATACTTCCGGCATAACCATGTGCCGTACCTTCCGGATAGTTAGGGTGCCCGGCAACGTTTAAAGCTTCCGAGATCATGGTTCGCTGCAAGCTAATATCTTTTGCAGAACGGGAGCTAAATGCTTCATCAATTGTCCAGCTGATGGAACAATGGTCGATGATGCAGTTGTTACTTCCCTGCGCGCCCATACCGTCCAAACCATGGTTGTAATCACCTATAGATCCGCGACGAACGCGAATATTCTGGATAATCACGTCGTTTGCACCACTTAAACCGAAAGGTGCATCGCGCAGGCAAATACCTTTTCCCGGTGCTGTTTGACCAGCAATTGTCACGTAGCTATCCGACAAAACCAAGCGCGATTTCAGGCGAATGATTCCGGAAACATCGAATACCACAGTTCGCGGTCCTTTTTCGTTTTCGACGGCGTAGCGCAAACTACCCTCGCCCTCGTCGTCCAGGTTGGTCACATGGACCACCCGGCCATCGCGTCCCCCACGAGCCAAGCGACCGTAGCCTTCGGCACCCGGGAATGCCAGCTGTGCAATTCGGAACATCCAAACATCGCCTTTGGTCACTGTGCCATCGGCTTTTATTTCGTCAACTCGCCAAAAGTACGAGGCGTGAGTGTTCAAATTTTCGACATAAAAAACTGTATTGGTTTGAATTCCCCTATCCGCCTTTTTATCACCAAGCTTGACCTCATCCTCCTGATCTGAGAAATAAACATGATGCGAAACAGCCTCTTTATTCGCTGTCCAGGATAATTCCAAATTTTTCTCTGGCGACAGAACGTGCTCGTCCCCGTGTTGCGGGAAAGGATTGATAGCCTGCTCCATCACATTGGGCGTATTCAACTCAATTCCGTTGATGATGATATTCTTATCCGACGCATCCGACTCCGCATTCGATTTAAACACGATTTTAGTTTCCTTTCCCTCCGTGACCTGGAAGGTGAAATAAACAATCTTCGCTTCGTAATTGGAGACCGCCCGTATAGACGGCTCTACTGCACTAGCGACAGGCTGACCATTGACCGTGATATCAACCGGCGCAAAGGTATTCGCCTCAGGGCTGTCCACCTGATTCATAAAAACGAGCAACGAATGCTCGCCCGATTCAAGTCCCGCTATTGTTAGGGAGATTTCACCGCCGTTCGCTCCGTCTTCCAACGTGACGCCATCGCTTACCAGCTTGGCGGTTACCATTCCTGCCTTGTACCAATTACTTTTCAATCCGGAACTTCCACCTTCCAGAGTGAATGAAATTCCATCGAATTCTTCCGTTGCTTTCTCGCCGTAGCTCGTCCACGATTGGTAACCAATCTCGTTGACCTGGTTAATATTGCGTCCCGATTGGTTGAAATCAATTTTCACAACCGGATTTCCGGCCCAGACCCCGTAACTAAAAACCAGCGAGAACATCGCTCCCCAAACAGCCTTCCTCGTACTTCGTAAAAACATTTTGATTTGTTTTTTGAACGTTCATATCTGACTAACACAAAATAGAAAAACCTGCTTCTTCAGCCAACAGCCAGAGAAAACAGGTTATTTTTTAAAGGTTACTTAAAGCTCGATACCTTCTTTTTTCAAACGTTCCTGCCAGGCTTTGCTTTCCTTGTTCATATCGTAGCCTTGTTTCGACAGGTAATTGTTGATCCGACCTTTGTATTTACCGAACCAGGCATGCTTTTCTTTACTGGAGCCGGCATCCATTGCTTTTTCGCGGGCTTCGGTTAAGGCGTCCAGTATATATTTTTTCTGCTCTACTGTC
Organism: Mangrovibacterium diazotrophicum; assembly: GCF_003610535.1. Classification (NCBI taxonomy): domain Bacteria; kingdom Pseudomonadati; phylum Bacteroidota; class Bacteroidia; order Marinilabiliales; family Prolixibacteraceae; genus Mangrovibacterium; species Mangrovibacterium diazotrophicum. Next base: position 715,549 of record NZ_RAPN01000001.1, read on the forward strand.
AGGTTCGGCAGCATGTCCTGATAAGCCGCATAGGTGTTCGGACAAACACTGTAAGTCATTCCGTTTTTCACCGCTTCAACCTGCTCTGGCGTTAATTCCTTCGACAGTTCTTTCAAGTACGATTTATGCAATTTGTCCAGTTCCTTGTTGCGTTTCGCATTCAGCTTTTCAATTGCTTGATTCTTTTTCGCTTTTTCAAGATCAGATTCTTTTACCTTCTTGATCTCGGCTTCGGTACCGTCATGAATTCCGTTCAAACGGTAGTATTGAGCGGCAATCAGATCCTGAACCTCTTTTTCTTTGGCTTCATCACCCAGCTTCATGGTTTCAACAATCTTGCCCGCTCGGCCCGATACAACTGCCCAATATTCTTTGTCTGCGAACTCGTCTTTCCCATTTTTCTGTGCCAACACGGTCAGGTTTAAACCAAGTAGCACGAACACCATCAGTATGCTTATTCTTTTCATTTTAGTTTGATTTTTTCTCGTTTATTGTTTGTCATTTTAGTCATTCGCTTCGTGTCAACAATGGTCATTTAGTTTATGTCATTTGCTTCAACATTACACACAAACAATGACTCCCCAATGACTACTTAATGACCACTATTGACTACTCAATGACAATCGAATGACCATCTTTTCACTATTGAAATATCGATTTCAGGTAAGCCACGTTGGCTCCAAAATTTCCACGAACATCACGCGGGTTATTGGCATCTCGCGAGCGCTCTACAATTAACCAACCACTCCAGCCCATTTCATCCAGAGTTTGTTTCACCTTTTTCAGGTCGATCTTCGGATCGTTTTGCAGCCATACGCCATCCTTGTCGGTACCATGAATCTGCGCGATATTGTCAGCCCCCAAAATTTTCAGTTCCTCATTCAGGTCACGCCCTTCACTCAACGGAATCGAAAAATTAAAGCTGATCTTGATTGCCGGCGAGCCGACTTCCTTCAGCAGTTCCAAATCGCGTTTGGCATCGAAAGCCGTTTCTATGGCGATTACCACTCCGGCGTCCTCGGCCATTTTACCAACGGTTCTCAGGCGCTCGACAACCGCCTGACGGCGCTCCGGATAACGAAGTAAGTTGCCTTCAACACCCAGTGGCAAAAAGCCGACTTTGGTTCCAACCCGCTTCATGCTCGCGATGCAATCGCCAACAGCCTCGATTGCAGTTTCCTTTTGTGGGAACGACTGGGCATAAAAGCCAGACATCGACAAAGCGCAGATTTCTATTCCATTGTCTTTCGAAGCCTTTTTAAACAGGTTCAACAGCGAATCGTTAGCCAGTTTGTTGTCGAAAGTTGGCCGTTTACCGAGCCCTCCCATATCGACTTCCAAGCCATCGGCACCGATTTCTTTCGCCAGCGGGAAAGCACTCAGTTTTTGCCGCTTCAGAATCATCAGATCCACCACGGCTACTTTATATTGTTGTTCCTTGTTCTCTTGTTTGCTTTTCTTGCCTTTGCCTGACGCTTGCACACTAAATGTGTTCAAACACAGCACAGCAACAAGTAACAGGCATAAGTTTTTACAGTTTGATTTCTTCATGTTCATGTTAGTTTGAAATACAGCTCACTACTTTCGAAGCCAGAAAACCGCTTCCGATTTTCCGCCTGTTTGCAGCTGAATTTGTTTTCCACCCTTCACCCGAACCGCTTTACCGATTTGCTCGCCGGTGGCCGGGTCAATCTCAATCAACTGGTAACTTCCGGCAGCCACTTCTGCAGCATATTCCGGCGAACGATTATCCAAATAGAAGATGCCTGAACCGTTAGCGGCACCCAGTTTGTAAACACCTTCTTTGGTCGTTGCTTCAGCCTGCATGGCAGAAGCCGCATTCAGAAAACCGTCAACTTTCACCGGAGGAATACCAGCTAATGAACCTCCGGCCATAAAAATTGCCCAAGCCAACTTATCCGACTGATCGAACGAATACATCACTGCTTTTGCAGGAAATGCCTTTTTGTAGGTCAGCACATCGTTGTAAACCTGGTCGAAAGAGCGTTTACCTATTTTTTCAAGACGCATGTGTTGGCGAGGTGCTAAATGTTGTCCTCCAAGTGGGGCAAATTGTGTGCCGTCGTCGCGGCTGCTCCAGTAACGAATGTCAATCAGATCAACAATTTTTGAGCGAACCGGATCTGCCAGAATTGAATCCTGAACGTCTTTTGTTGCACTCAGTCCAACCATCACATCGCGACCTGTTTCCTGCTCCCAACCGGCAATCACATCCAGCCAAAACTGCATGAAATGCAAGGGACCGGTAAACTCGGCACTGGTCAGTTGAATAACTCCGTTGTTATCTTTGAAATTCTCCATACACTGGCGGATATATTGACGATGCAGTTCGCGGCGAACCGGGTTGGTTACATCGTAAAAATGTTTGTCCATAAACACCCGTTTGTCGCCCGCAAAAGGCACAGGTTCCGGAAAACCGGTGTTGTTTAAGTTGTTTACCGTGCGCCAGGGCGAATCGACCCAGTGCGCACCGGCCTCGATAATATTGTGCTGAAAATAATCCTGGTGAATCAGCACCAAACCATTTTGGTCGGCCAAATCGGCAAATTGCTTCAGGCGTCCCCAATACCATGGATTGTATTTTGTGAGATCGTACTTGCTGAGTCCATCCCAAGCCAGTTCTTTTCCGGTGCGGGCAAAAGGCAATTCGTAATACGGCGCCCAGGCCTCTCCATCCATGCGGCGGATGCGCTCGTGGTCGTCGCGACGGCGATCGTACCAAAGCGCATAGTGCTGCTCCAGCCCAATCTTATTTTCATCTTTCATCCACTGAATCACATCTGTCAGGCGATCGGTATATCCCAAGCCCTGACGACCGGGTACGTATCGCGTGACTGCCGGCTGTGCCTGTTTCAATTTTCGTGGACGCATGCTGCCGCTCCACCATGGAACAGCGTGACGTTGTCCCGTTAGTACTGCACTTCCTCGCACCAGCCAGCCGTTCACCAACTCCATTGATGGAGCTGCCTCTTCCACCTGCTCTGTTTCTTTTTTAAACTTAATTTGAGAAAAAAGTTTTGCGTCACCTGCCTCCAACGAAATCGGATTTTCCTTCACCTTCTGCTCGATGAACTCAATCAATGTGATCGCAGGATTCTCAGCGTATTCGGTCAACTCAGCAGCCACCTCTACTGTCGGGCTGCTGGTCGCATCGGTTGTGTAATCAATAACCGGGGCTTTAGGCGTGTTGTCCGCACCAATTCGCTCGGCCAGTTGTGCATAAAACAGACTTCTAGGGTTAATGTGTTCATTGGCATTGTTCCAGTAACCGTTACCGGCAAATTGTGCCCAGGCTCCGTACGCCCAGTTGTTTGCTCCCGGAGGACTGTAGCATTCAATGCGTGCTGCAGAACATTGCCAGAACATGGAGTTCGCTGCCGTCCAGCCCGAACCGTAATCATTCATCTCACGATTGCGGAAACTAAGCGCATTACCATCAACATTTACAATGTCGAAAAGCACTCCCGACGCCCAGCTGTCGATCGCTCCGCTGAAACTTGCCGGCAGATGCGATTCACACTGAACAAATGCATTGGGTCCGGCAGTGCAAACTCCGGTTCCAAAATCGTGATAGCCAAATTCAGCATACAAACGAAGGAACAAACACTGCTGACCCGATGTAAAAAAAGTGTAGCGTCGCAAAGCGCCAATTTCCGAAACGGGCTCAAAGGATAGACAGTCTTCAACCGTTACCTTCGAAGCAGTTTCGTAAACAGCCACTGCAGATCCTGCCAGGTGTTTAAATTGGATCTGACGTACCCAGGCGTTTGTTGTATTTTCGAAGCTAATGCCATTCCAGCAATGCTCTTCATCTTTTTTGTTTTCTGAATTGAATTCAGATCGAATGTTTAGGTTTTCAATTCCGATGTTCTGAATTCTTCCGTCTTCCTGGTATTTTTGAACGTAAGCGCCGCCAATTGCTTTATCCAAGGCAGTAGTTAATGGTGCATCAAGCACCAGCGAATCAGCTTTCACGGCGACAACAGTCCGGTCCCATCGCAGATCACGCTCTCCTGCTTTCCACCCCAACCAGGCTGTCTCGCCGCCAAACTCGTTCATGTCGAGCTGGTCAATCCATTCCTGTGTACTCGGTCTTGTAATGGCAATTTGATCTCCTGGCTGAAATTGAGCGGCATTTTCAACCTGAAATTGAAAGGCACCAACGTGAACGTAAGCTTGAGTAATATTCGCCTGCGCTTCGTTCAATTCAACAGGCTTTCCTTCAACACGGATCAGTGTTTCGCGGCTTTTGCCGGCAGCAATCAAAACCGTTCCGTTTTCGCCAAAACCGGAACCACGCAAAACAACACCCGATTGGTTGATCGTCAACCGACCATCAAGTTGATAGTGTCCTGCTTTCAAAAGGATCGCCCCCCGAAATCCAGCCTGATCGACTGGCAAGGTAGAAACATAGTCGAGGGCATTTTGAAGTGTCGCGGTCATATCACCGTCGACAGGTTCAACTACAACTTTAACAGGCACAAAAGGAATTACGTCGGACGAGGCTTTATAGCCGGCGTAGGAAAAATCGGGAATCCGGTTTCCCAGTGAATCCGGTGTATAAACCAGATTCCCGTTTTGAGATTGTTGAAGCGGCGGTGTCGGTTTCTGTTTTTTTTGCGCATTGACGGAGCTGAAAACTCCCAGGGATAGTAGTAGCAAAAAAGCACATTTTGACGCTTTAATCGCGGTATTGCCAAAGCGTTTGAACACCTTCTTCATTTTATAAATCTATTTTAATCGATTAGAAAAGTTTACTGTCTTTTTCTTTCAACGTATCGTAATCATTTTCCTTGTTCGTCCAGTCAATCTTCTTCGTCGGATCAATTCCGTTGATGTATTTTTCGATGTTGGTATAACCATCACCGTTAAGATCTCCATTGGCATCTGACGGATCATTCGGGTTCAATTTATATTTTTTCTCCCAAGCATCCGGCATACCATCGCCGTCTGAGTCTTTGTAAGGTGTTCCTTTGTATTCCGGATAGCCGCCAACTTGTGCAATATCGGTGATGATTCCTTGTTTGTACGAATCTTCCGGCAGACGACGGTACTTGAAATGAGGAACGTGGCTTAAATCAACATTCTTCGGATATTCAACAACACCGGTTTTTACCTGTTTGGTTACACGAACGTCCACAGCATCGCGTTTCGGGAAGGTTGCACCGGCATTATCCAATACAAATTCGAACGCTTCTTTCGCCGGGTAAATCGTCAAGTAAGGCATCGGATGCGGGTTATCCCATTTAATGTAGGGCGTGAATTCACCTGCATCTTCCATATCTTCAATCTGTACACCACCGTCCCAGTTGTCGGCAGTTACTTTATCGTTTCCTTCAACCACGTTTCCGTTTACATAAACCAAACCATAAACTTTGCGGCCATTCATGGTATAGCGTGATTCCGGTTTCAGAATACGATGCCCTACCGGAGTGTCAGTCGGGGTCAATGGACCTGGTTTGAAATAGTTGTTGATGATGTTGTAACGGGCAGTTTGGTCACCACCATCGATAGAACGGTGCACCCAGTTAAACATGACGTTATTTACAAAGTTGAAAACACCATTCCAGCCGATTGACGGGTTACGCCCGGTATTATCAGCCCATAGGTTACGAATGAAAGAACAGTTTTCACCACCAATGGTACTTCCGAAAGCGTGGTTCCAGGTATCCAGTCCTTCCGAGAATATTGAATTCTGGATGGTGATATTCACAGTTCCCAATTTTTCTTCCGGTTTGCGCGGATCTGTCAGGTACATGTGCCGGTAAATCGACATGTTCTCATCCAACCCCCAGCTGGCAGAAATGTGGTCGAGCATGATATTACCAACCGGGTTACCACCGATCGCATCGTCGCGACGACCAACCCAGGTTTCACCTCTGCGGAAACGCATGTGACGGATAATCACGTCATGCGTGTTAATCCAAACACTTTCTCCGGCGATACACACGCCATCACCAGGAGCAGTTTGTCCGGCAATTGTTACATAAGGTGCACGAATAATCAATGGTGATTTAATGCGAATGATCCCTGCAACATTGAAAACAATAATGCGAGCACCACCGGTTTCGCAGGCTTCACGCAAGCTTCCGGGGCCATCATCATTCAGGTTGGTTACAGTAATAACTTGTCCACCACGACCACCAAAAGTGTACATACCACCACCTTCAGCACCCGGGAAAGCCGGAATCGTAGCCTGTGGCAAATCAGTTGGTCTTTTTGCCCATGGAACGTATGGTTTTCCATTGGCTGCATCTTTCTCAATCGCAGGAATTGCTTTTTCCCAAGCCATGTCGGAATGTGCTTCCGCTGCTTTCATCAATTCTTCCGCTGCATGTTTTACTGAATCCGGAATTGTAGGATATTGCGCGCGTACAGCCGTCGCTGTCACGAGCATCAAAGCCATACAAACACCGATAATCTCTTTAAATTTCATATCTTAATATTTGTTAATGGATGGTTTTAAAAAGCGATAGCAGGAAAAACCTGCTATCACCATCATATTTTCAGATTTTATTCTGCTAACGGGTCAAAAGTACCATCGGCACCTCCGTTTGAATAGTCGGCCCACCCAATAGTTTGTTTTAGTTGTGTATTATTCTTTTGCATGTTTTCTTTGAAACCAAGAATATAATACTCAGGCTGGAAATCTATCGTATAGGAAGGATCTCCATCTAAACGTGTCGTTTTACGGGTGAAATTATCCTTATAAAACTGCGCCAAATTATCTATTTCTTCAGAACCTGCAGTTGTTGCATCTGTTGCCAGATCCAACGCATCAGGTCGAACAACATCGGCAGCATCAAGAGGATCACTAGTATATGATTTTGACGCATAACCATAATCATCGTTTACACGAACCTCGACACCAGTCCGGCGGGTACCATTTAACGGAGTAACCCCTAAATAGGCACATGTATTACCTCCAAAACCAGTTAGGCCCCACGAAGCATTCAGTGTTGCTTGGCCGACACCGCCATCCCATAACATCCAACGGCGCATATCGTCGTAACGTTTTCCTTCGTACGCCAATTCAATCTGACGTTCGTATAAAATTGCAGAGAATAGTTTTGCGCGGTCAGAACCTAAATCTTCATCCAATCCGTAGTTATTATCTGCGGTATACCCAACACGAGCGCGAAGTTCCTGTAGCGCAGCAACTGCCTCTGACAAATGGTTTGCTCCACAAGCAGATTCGGCAAAATTCAACAGGATTTCTCCATAGCGCATCTCCATAATTGGAGCAGCTGAACGCTTATATTTATTTGATGAATATTCAAAAATATACAACGGATTACTGTTTACCTGATAGTCATCAGAGCGTTTCCGTATAAATACACTTCTTGTATTATCGCCCAAACCATCAGCGGCAAAGCCCGATTGGTCATCTGCATTTTTAGTATCTTCATCCGGATACCAAACGTAGCTCCATAATTCGTATTTTGAACCACTTGCATAAGGATAGATTAATGGTTGAGCAGTATTTCCAATCGATAAATCCGCGTCGGCAGTCCATTTCACACCAGGAAATGCAAAAGTACGATAGAAACGAGGATCACGATTCATGAAGAAAAGTTCAGGATCGTAAGGATAATCAGATGACTTGGTCAACATCGTATAAGTCGAGGCAGTTGAAGGTAGCTTTCCATCAGCCATCGGGAAGATATCAATCATCTGTGCAGTTGGTGTTTTTCCGCCACCACCATAGATGTTTGCCGGACGAATACTGTTTTCCCAGCCATTCCATTTGGAATAGTCCCCTTCTTCTATGTTATTATACAGTGCCTCAAATACTGCTTCTGAACTCTGAACACTAGAAAACATACCTGCCCATCCTGATCCATTTGTACCAGGATCATCATACGAATATGCCAATGTCTCTTTTGCTGCTTTGTTCGCTTCATAAGCCAAAGTCCAACGATCAGCATCATCTGCCCTATTAAACAAAGGACTTGCGTAAAGTAAACGAGCTCTTCCCTGAAGCGCTTCTGCAGCACCTTTTGTTATCCGGCCGTAATTTGTAGCAGCGTTTTCCCAACCAGCTGGCAGCATAGCAATCGCTTTATCCAAATCACTACAAATAAAATCAATACATTCTTTCGTTGTTGAGCGAGCGACTACCAAGTCTAAACCGCCACTGTCTCCTTGTATCGGATTTTGTACGTAATCGATAATTGGAATACCACCATAGATTTTTACCAAACGATAGTAACACCAGGCGCGAAAGAAATAAACCTGTCCTAACAACTCGTTTTTCTGATCATCGGAAAGTGTCCCTGCTTCGATACCTTCTTTCACCAGGTTACATTCACGAATACGACCAAAGGGGCTTACATTCTTATTTTCACCATAAATATAATCGGTAACAGTTGAATTTGTTAAGATTAAGGTTGGATCTACAAATGAAGAAAAACCTCCATATTCTTCGGTCGACTTTGACCAATCATCAGCATCACCCGTACTATGCCAGGTAAAATTGAAAGTACTTCCCCCGCTATAAGGCAACAAAGCGGCGTACAAGAAATTAACCCTACCAAGTGCCCCTTGGTAATCATTGTAAATTTCGTCGGTATAATTGCCGTAGCTACGCATTTCTTCCAGGTAGTCTGTATTACATCCTGAGAAGAGCGCACTGACTGCTAAAAAAGCAACGACTAAGCTTGATTTATATATCTTTTTCATTATTTGTCTTCGTTTAGAATGATACATTAACCCCTAAAGTAATTCTTCTCAAATTAGGATAAGAGCCATAACTTCCTGATAGCGGATCCATAAATTTGTCCGGGTATGGATTATACAAGCTCAACATATTTTGTCCCGTCAAATTAAATCGACAACTTCCGACGCCAATTTTATCGACAAACACTTTAGGCAATGCATAAGCCAAAGTAATATTGCGAAGTGTTACGCGTGTTCCACTAACTTTCCAGAATGTTGAAGTTTCCTGATTTTCGCTATAACGCATATTCGGATATTTTGCATCACGATTTTCTGTAGCAACAACTTGTCCACTAGCATCCACAACATCCTCATAAACAAACATATCGTTCGCCCAAAAGGAAGGTAGGTTAGTATACTCCATATCGGTGTAGGAACCTCCCGAAGAGATCATGTTTTCGATACCACGAGCTGTTTTAGGTAGGAAGCTGTATCCGCCCCAGCTGGCATTAACTTGTGCACTCAACGACAGGCCTTTCCAGTCTCCTCCAAAGTTGACTGTTAATCCGTAAGGATTGTTTCGGTTCGAAATCTTTACCATATCATCTTCGCTATCGACAACACCATCCGGTCCTGCGTAAGTACCATCTGTATTTTGAGCACCGCGAACATCGTTGTAAATCAACATCCCAGGATGAACATCGTCTTTGGTTTTCCCCAAATAATTGGTGATCTGATATTTATCAAAATATTCTTCTATATCCTGATAGCTGCGGAACATACCGATACATTCCAAACCCCATTGGCCAACATCGGTACGCTGTCCAGGATGGTTATTCCACATCGGAATCGGACTTTCCCAAGCTCTAACCAATACCTTATTGTCGCTATACCCCGTATTCAAACGGATATGGTATTTAAATTCGCTGCCGATTCGATCCTGCCACCCCAGAGATAATTCAAGACCCCAGAGATTCATTTCTCCGAAGTTTTCAGCTGCCGGACGTGTACCTACTGTTGTCGGAAAATCATCGGATCCTTGTCTAGTCATGAACATATCTCTGTCCCATTCATAATAACCATCCAAGTTCACCGACATCCTATCCTTCAATGTGCGCATATCAATACCAAAGTTGGTTTTGTAACTGTTATCCCAGTGCGCATCATAGTTAGGAGCTTCACTACTTGAAATAGCGGAACCTAAAGAAGTACCTGTAGAAGTACCGAAAATTGCTCCCTTATTTGCTCCTACGCCATAAAGTTGTAACCATGCCCACGGCTTCGTATTGTCTTTACCTAAGTGACCAACGGAACCACGGATTTTAAGATAGCTAACTGATTTTTTTAAATTCTCAAACCAACTTTCTTCAGAGATCACCCAACCCGCTGAAAGAGATGGGAAAACTCCCCAGTAATTTTCGGGGGCGAAGTTGGTTGACGCATCACTTCGAATCAAGAATTCCAATAGATATTTATCTTTATACGAGTAGTTAGCGCGGCCAATATAAGACAACGTACCACCGTTACTGCGGCTAAACTGAGTGGTTTGTGTTCCATACGCAGAGTTGGACTGTGCATCTGTGAAACTATAGGGACTCTTAACCATACCGGTAACATACTCGCTTTCACTCTCCGATTTTTCAATTGAGAATAGAGCGCTTAGGTCGTGATCACCAAAAGTTCGGGCGTAGTTTGCATTAAAGTTGAGCTGATAACTATCTCCACGACTCATGTTACGGCTAATGAAACTACCATCTCCGCCGTTAGCTACGGTTATTGCTTCCAAATTTTCAGAAGACAGATCAATATCACTACCAGTGTATAAGTGGCCATATGACTCACTTCCATTCCCACCGGTTCCTCTATTTACCAGACTGTATAAAGTAAATTCTGACCCCATCTGGTTAGTTTTATCGGTAGAAATACGTTTTGCATAACTCACCTTCAATTTCAAGCCTTTAAGAATTCTATTCCAACTAAAGTCATATTCCAAAGCCGTATTGATCATCATATTTTCAGATTGATTATGACTGTAGTTATCTGAATTTTGGATAGCATTAAAATTATAATATTGAACGTCATCGACTAAATTGTTACTTACACCCAAGTTCGCAATATACATACCATCGATACTTTCGGGGATATAACGAGGATGAGTCAACAAGGAATTGTAGTCTGTTTCACCATTACTTCCACCAATTTTATTCAGTGCGGTATTCTTTTTACCGTAGTCTCCGGAAATTTGTAATGAGGCCTTTAACCCTTTTCCGACTTTCGCATCAACACCTGCGCGATAATTCCAACGGTCGTAATCTATTTTACCGATGTTACCACCTTGGGTAAAATAAGACATTCCTGCAAAATAGGTAGCTCGCTCGGTACCACCACTCATATTAACACTGTGCTTTTGTGTTAATGCGGCGCTCCACTCCTGATCCAATAAATCGTAATTCAGTTTCTTCATTGCCTGCAACTCATCGTACTGAAACAAATCCTGTGCAGGGTCAATTGTATTATCTTTAGTATTAGCTGCTGCAACAGCATTCCAAAGCACACCATAATCATACGCATTTAACATTTTGGTCCGTTTTATTTCATCGGTATAACCAAATTGTCCACTATACGAAATTTTGGGAGCGCCGGCTTGTCCTCTTTTTGTTTTTACCAAAACTACCCCCTGAGCAGAACGGGCTCCGTAAATCGCAGCAGCGGCATCTTTCAATACGGTAATATTTTCAATTTCACTGGCATCAAGATTATTGAACATGGACTCATCTTGCGTCACATAATCATCGATTACATATAGAGGTCCATCATAAGGAACATATCCGGAAGTCGCAGAATAAGTATTCGATTCCGAATTCTGGCGAATTGTCAAAGAAGCCTCTTCACCAGGCCGAGAACTACCTCCACTAACGCTCAAACCATTTACAATACCAGATAGAGCCGTTCCCAGGCTACCGACAGAAAGATCGCTAATTTCCTGTGGCGCAACTGTTGCGATAGCCCCTGTTACGTTTTTCATTTTTTGCTGGCCGTAACCAACAACAACCACTTCATCCAAGTTCAACAAGTCTTCTTTCAAAACGACATTGGTTTGACTAAAATCTGAAATTTTTTGGCTTACGTAACCGACAAAAGAAATTTCTACTTCCTTACCTTCTGGTACTGCAATCGAAAATTTACCATCAACATTCGTAATTGCTCCAATCGTGGTACCGACTACTGTTACAGTCGCACCTACAATAGGCTGCCCGTTTTCCTCGAGCACGGTTCCTTCATACATTTTTGATTGTTGAGCATGGACCGGCGTTGCACAGACAAAGGCAAAAATCATACTTAAGAAAAGTAAATATATGGTATGCTTAGCTGTGCGCAAGTTGTTTGCCCAATCCAAAGCCACATTTGGGTTTTGGCCTCGCTTTATACTATTACTCATTTTTTAGATTTAAAATTCGTTCAACTTTTCTGATTTTGTTATTGGGCGGATAACCAGCGAGGATCGCCAATTCCGGCAGCAATGGTATTTGAGTTACCTACAGTAAAGTCTCCGTTGGCAGGGTCTGCGCACATCGGATCCTCATCAAGCGTCGTTCCGCTCTTATCATAAGAGCCATAATTCTCAACAGCGCCTTCCCTCCAATAAGTGTTATTATCAAAAGTGATAGAAGATGAAGAATACACGCGGTTGCCCGGTAGAATGTATCGTGCTGTTTGATCACGTAATTGATCCAGGAACAAGCAATTTTCAACAGTCGTAAAAACCCATCCGTAGGTATATCGGTTCGAGTTATGTAATTTATCGAAACCATAGAACGTGCAATTTGAATAACTGAAGCTGGCCGTTGCCCATCCGAACGATTCAGCCTTTTGGCTGGTGCTAAATTGCATACACAAATCTGTACCAGTATTATTTTTATAGACTGTACTATTTTCGATTTTCAGGTCTTTCAGATAACCGCTTGTTGAAGAGCTACGCAGAAAACGACCATTATCCGTCATTTCTACAACGCAATCTTTAATCAGTAAAGTTTGAACAGCGTAAGTCAGACCATTGTCCCAAAACAACGGAGCAGGCAACTCATTGAATCTACATGACTGGAAAACAATTGGATTAGTCACCATCAACGCATTATTCACCAACTCTGCACCATCGGGAATATCATTAAAACCATAAAACATCCCATCGGTTGGGAGATTCGCACATTCGAAATTGATGAACTTAAATTTAGTGCCACCGCCTTCTGCTTTAAAACCTGCATTCATTGTAACCGTAGGCCGATCAATTTTATCGCCGCGCAGGGTCAAGAAAGCTGTGCCTAAGTCTATCTCACCCGAGACGGTATACATACCTCCGGCTTCCAATTCATAGCCAAGTTCTTCACCAGCATCAACAATCGGGTTTTCTGAAAAATATTCTGTTAAATCCGTACCGCCAGGAATAACGGTAGCTTCTAAAAGCGTAGAAAAGTTAGCTTCAGTCGAAGAAGTTGCTTCGGCGTTGTCGTACTTTTCATTACCCAATGTCTTTAATACGACCAAATATTTCGTATCCTCAGACAAATCACGAGTCGCAGTGCAACCATCAATGATTTCTCCCTCAACGCCCACGACAACGGGGTTCTCAGCATCATCGACAATATACAAAGAGAACTGGTATCCTCCTGCTCCGTATACAACAGGCCACTCAATATCCACGGTCTCACCGTCCGCGCTCGGATTGAATTGAATCGTTTCAGCCGCCGGAGATTCCAGCGTAACGCCTGTTACCCCCGAAGTAAACGTCCAATCGTCATCATATCCCTTAACACAAGAGTTAAGAGACAACAACACAGCTACCAGGTATAAAATACCCATTTTCATTGTCGCGAAGCGGGAACTTCCCGACCAATGAGAAAAAATTAATTTTAAGCTTTTCCTTTTTTCAAAGAAAGGAGACCTAAAACTGTTGTCATTCATAAGTTTCGGTTTTATTAAGTTACTAATTGTTCCCCGTTCAAAGGAGTCGTTTCATTAGGATGTAAACGTTATCATGATGATAATTTACCCGTCAAATGTAATCGTTTACATTTACATACACAACTAATATTAATACTTTTAGATGAAAAAAATCATTGAAATAATGTAATCGTTTTAAATACAAGTGGTTTCATTGATTCCGGGCCTAAAAATCCCGAAATATGCCAATCAATAAACTATTCATTACCAAATTGTTCTACTCTGGATAGTGAACAAAAACTCTGTCGTGTTTACAACAAATTCGTCGTAACGACAATTACTCAAAATTTAGTGGATATTAAAGGGAATGTAGAGTCCAACCATGACGACAATAAACGCCATCCACGGGCATGAAACTGCAAGTACAAGTGTTGTAATTTTTCCGTAATCCAGCTTATTCTCAGTTTTATCCGATTTACGGCAATCAATAAAAAACGCTCAGAACAGATTGAAAAAAACAAAAAATGAAATGAAATCAAGTAAAAGTGCAGTCAGAAATCAAAGTCCTCTTTGGGAAATACCCACAGATAGAACACTCGGGTTGCAAGACTGATAATCTTTTCATCGGACAAAATGAAATTGGCTGCTTTTCGCATGGTTCGCTTCCATAAACGCCGAATAAAAAGCAACCGACTTTGGTGGAGTAATCAAACCATGAATAGCTTTAAAGACATCGAATAAATTCAAGCACTAGCTGCTGTTTATCACCAAGGCAAAAGCAACAGCTATTGCTGCCCCGGGTAGCGCCAATTGCCGACCAATGTAAACGATTTCTCACATCGGCATCGCAACGTTTTTTCTTGAGGTATCCATGGTAACCATGGCACTCATCAAAATCAAAACAAAATCGAAAGTACTCCCCAATGATACATTCTGTGCGGTTCCGTTGAAATTACTGCACTTTCAGGAAATTGAACCACATGGGCCCTTCTTCTTTTAGCTTGATGCTGAGTTTATAAATTCCGGCATTGATGATCGACCCGGTATCTGTTCGCAAGCTGCGCCAGCGATCACCCGACGGATCAAATTCAAGATCAGCCGAACTCATCGGTCGCCCGTCCAAACTTTCAATGCTCAGTTCGGCATGAATCGTGCGGTCAGAAGGATTGGAATAGCGAATTTCCAGCCCGTATTTCGAAGCCAGTCCAACCTGAAAGGTCCACACAATAGCATCACTGTCTCCTTCCACAATTCGGGCAGGTTTGTTCCATTTTTCTTCGGCCTGCCCATTTCCCACATTTTCCGCCTCAGCCGCCTGGTAAGTTACCGAAGGACGTAAATCGCGCGCTGCATCCAATGTTGAGACCGGAACCGCCGCAACCAGAGCCAGCGTATTCTGGCTTTCGAAAGCTGGCAGTTCAACCAACTCACCGGCTTTCACCCGTTTCAGGTAAAGCGGATAATCAAGTCCGTGGAAGGTTCTTTCTTCGTCCCAAAACTCACCGGTTTCGCTATCTCGAACCCGAATTTCTTTTGTGTACTTATCCAACTGAATTTCCAGTTTATTAGCCTTCGTAAATCCTCGTGGTATTTGTGTTGAATCTTTCAGAGCAATATAAATATCGGCTTCCATTGCTGTTTTAAACCGAAGGGATCTCGAATCCGAAATAGCTTTCGGCTGCAGCCATTCAGCTCCGAAAAGCACCGATGCCAGCTCGGAGAATTGAGCAGAACCTGCAGCATCTACTTGATCACCGGTATTTAACCAGCTCTTAGCCGTCCACCCGGTTGCGTTTTCGCCAAGTTGAAGCAGCTTCCCGGAAGCCGGAGCAGCCTTCACATTTTTGTCAACTGTTGAAATCGCAATAGCAGAAATTACCGCTTGCCCCGACTTTACATCCGGGAAAGAAAGATCCAGTTTTCCACCACGAACGGTAACTGGAACGGTCTTTTTCAGCAAACGATCGTGTCCAGCTTCTTTCCAAATATCCAAATCTTTCAGAACTGTTTCGCCATTTACTGCAACATCAAACACGCGCCAATCCTCGCAAACCAGACTTCCGCCGGTTCCATACCAGGGCTCAACGAAATACAATTCAAGCTGATAATCGCCATCAGGCAACGGGAAGTGGTAGCGAAGTTTGTCTTGCCCGTAGCGGAAAGTCTGAATCAGCGGCCAGTCCAAGGTGCCTTCAATCGGATCGCAGGTTTGGCGCTGACTGCCATAAAAGGCCGGCAATCCCGGATAGTCGTCCGTCCACGAGCGGGATCCCCAGCTTTCGCCGCCATCCCAACGCACATCGGCCATCCATAAATTGCCATTCTGATCGGTATAATCGGCCCCACCGCAATTCACGCGATAGAGGTAATTTTCATTTTTATCCTGATTTAAAGGTTGAACGTCACCGGCAAGCTTTTCAATTCCATTCGGTTTGGGCAAGTGATGCAAAACGATCACATCATGGGCCACTTCCTGACCATTTTCGTACCCAACGGCATACAGCACGTTATTTTCGATATCCACATCATTCCAAACAAAGTGCTCTCCTCGGCCGGGATTCTTCTGCCGCCCCAACGATGTTTCTTTCACACCGTTGAACAGTTCTATCTCTTCGCAATTCGAAAATACCCGGATTCCGTCTTTTTTGCCAGGCATCAGCCAGCGATCGGGCCAGGTATGCGAAACGATGTAAACCATGGGCTGTTTTTCGGCCGACACATAATTGGCCCGGTACAGATAATACGCATCAAGCGGTTCTCCCCAGGCCGAAATTATTCCTTTATAGTTGACCGGACCAACACGATCCAGTTCGCGCAATCCTTCACCACCTTGAGTCCGTCCCGGATTCTCATGCGAATTCAGCAGCCAGTGAAACTGACCGCAAACCCGGTCGCCGGCCTTTTCGGCCAAGCGAATTTTTGATTCCATGAGCAAACAAAAGCGATCTTCACTCCAGGCTCCGTCTTGCTCAAACTCACCTTCAGTGTGCAGATCGATACTCCGCCACGCGCCATATTCGCCATTCAGCAGCTGTTTCGTAAGCTCCTGATCATACTCAAACGGCTTTCCGCCATAGGTTCCCGACCAGTTCTGAATCACATTCCAATCAGTTCCGCTACCGCCATTGCAGGTCGTGATCAGCCGCTGCGAACTGGCTGTGGGATCCAGCTTTCGAATCAAGTCTGAACATTCTTTGGCAAAATCTTCAGGAAGCGTGCTTTCGTTCTCCAATCCCCAAAGAATGATGGAAGGACTGTTGCGTCGCTCTCGCATCCAATCCGTCAGCAACTGCTTGAAATTAGCGCGAAAAACGGGATTATCGAACCAAATATGCGCCGCCATCTGAGGCCACCAAAGCAAACCATTTTCGTCCCAGTATTCCTGGTAACGAAGGTTGTGCGGTTGATGTGCATCGCGGAAAGCGTTGTAGCCTGCCACCATGATCTGCTCAGCCCGTGCTTTGATCTGTAGATCGGTAAAGGCGTGGCTACGGCCCATCAGATGCTCGTACTCGGCAGTTCCGTTAATCAGCACCGGTTTTCCATTCAAATAGAAGCGATTGCTGGCGCCGTCATGATGAATGTCCCAGTTTATCCATCGGATTCCGTAGGGTGTATGCAGTTGGTCGAGTAGTTTTTTCCCTTCGTAAACCGATGTTTCAACCGAGTACAAGTACGGATTTTCGAGCGACCAAAGCGTTGGATTTTGAATATCGGGCATTTGCTGCGCGACAGTATCTGTTGCTTTTGGCTGAACGGCAACTTCCGTTTGAATCTCGGCAACAACTACTCCTTCGGCCGACAACAGACGATTGACCACTTTTAGTTTCTTCACTTTGCTGCCATAATTCCGGACTTCAGTCGTTAAATTCAAGCTTGCCTTTTCGGCACTAATATTTTTATCGTTCCAGATGTGAAGGCCAAACGGCTCAACCCGAACATTGTTGGTGACAATAAGGTGCACCGGACGAAAGACGCCAAGTGGCTGACTCCCTTCCGAAAAGCCCCACTCCGAGCTACATCCGCCGCACACCCAGGGCAAATCGCGAATTTCGGCCGGGTGATCGGCACGAACAGCCAACAGGTTATCACCGTCTTTGATGGCTGAAGTCACATTCAGCGTAAAGGACGTGCGCCCTCCCGCCTGGTAGCCAATGGAGTCGCCATTGAGCCAAACAGTCGCGTAAGAGCCGACACCTTCAAACCAAAGGAAATATTGGCTATTTTTTTCAATCTTATCAATTGAAAACTCCTTGCGGTAGAAGGCCGAACCATGTAAATTACCGTGCACCATTCGGCGATAGCCGCCGTAATCGTCCCAGTTATGCGGAATATCGACCTCTTTCCAACCGTTGGTTTTATAATCAGGAGTACTGAAGTCTGCTGAATTCTCATCGCTCAGTAAATGTGTTTGCCAATCGTTATCTAGCAGAATCTGCTTCCGAACTGAACTTTGCTTATCCAAAGGCTGTGCCTGTGTGACAGAAACTGCCCCCAGCAAAATTGCGCACAGGACAATTGCCTTCGATTTTATTGTTTTGCTTATGCTAGTCATGACTTATTGCTTCAATTTAAACGAGTAAAATTTGCCGGCTTCTGTTGGGATATCGTACAGGTAGGTCTTTGCCAGTTTCAGTTTCTTCAACTTCGCTTTCTTCGAAATCAGCGGTTCTTTCACCGGATTGACCGGATAATATTGATTCGGATTGTCTCCTTTTGCTGCGGTTAGCGTTGCACCGTCAACATCGATCAATTGATTGCGAGATCGCAGGCGAAGGTTACCGCCCGCCTTCGATTCAATGGTTACTTCTGCAATTTTGCCATTTTCCCAGCGAATATCGACTACAAAACCACCACGGGCAACCAGACCGGTCACCTCACCCTTTTGCCATTTGGCGGGCAAAGCAGGCAGAAGATCGATGCAGCCATCGTAGCTTTGCAGTAACATCTCCCCGATTCCGGCAGTACATCCGAAGTTTCCATCGATTTGGAAAGGCGGATGTGCGTCGAACAAGTTCGGGTAGGTTCCTCCAGTCTCTTTACCTTTTTCGTTGCGCACCGACGGCGACAACTGATCGCCAATCAACTTCAGTGCATGATCGCCATCGAGGAAGCGAGCCCAAAGATTCACTTTCCAGCCCATTGACCAACCGGTGGATACGTCGCCACGATAGATGAGTGAGTTTTTAGCTGCCTGAAACAACTCCGGCGTGCGGTAAGCCGAAACCTGGTTGCTTGGGAAAACGCCGTATAAATGCGAAACATGGCGATGCGTATCGTCGACGCGGTCCCAATCGTTGATCCACTCCTGCAATTGGCTGTGCTGCCCGATTTGCATTGGCGGCAGGCGATCTTTCGCCGCAGCCAGTGAATCGGCAAAAGCAGCATCGACATTTAGTATTTGGGCTGTGCGAATGACATTCGAAAACAGATCGAAAGCCAGTTGATTATCCATGGTGTTGCCTACGCCAACATTGATTTGGGGCAAGTAAGAATTTTCGGGCGACACCGAAGGACCAACCACCAGCCAGCCGTGCGTGGGTTCCTCAATCAAAATATCCAACAGGAACTCAGCAGCACCTTTCATGGCCGGATAGGCTTCCTGCAGGAAAGCCTCGTCGCCAGTATACAGATAGTGTTCCCAGAGGTGCTGGCTAACCCAAGCTTCGCCGGTTGGCCACAAGCCCGAGCGCGCCCAGTCAACCGGGCCGGTAATGCGCCAAATGTCGGTGTTGTGATGAAGCACCCACCCACGCGCATTGTAAAGTATTTTAGCTGTTTCACGGCCACTTTGCGAAAGCTCTTTCACCATTTTCAGGAAAGGTTCGTGCAGTTCCGAAAGGTTAGTCATCTCGGCGGGCCAGTAATTCATTTCAGCATTAATATTCGTGGTGTACTTACTGTCCCAGGGCGGATCAACGCGGTCGTTCCATTTACCCTGCAGGTTCATGGGCTGACTTCCCGGTTGCGAGCCGGAGATCATCAGGTAGCGGCCAAACTGGAAGTAAAGGCTTACCAACTGCGGATCGTCGCCGTTCTTGAAATCAACCACACGCTGATCGGTCGTTTTTGCAGATGCACCGCTGTCGCCCAAATCGAGGCTCACCCGATCGAAATAATTGCGGTAAATGGCTTCGTGCCTGGCTTTGGCAGTTTTATAATCGCCGACCATCGCTGCTTTTAAAATTGAATCTGCCTTCGCAAAACCGTCGCCGCTAATATCGTGGTAGTTCTTAAAGTTCGAAGCGATGGAAACATAGACCGTTGCCGCATCAGCATTTTTAATCACCAACTCTTTGCCGTCCAGTTCGAGCGCGCCACCTTCAAGCTGAGCTTTGACCAAAGCATTGAAACGAACCTGTCCCAGCTCGCCCTCGTGATCGTCGGTAATTCCGGAAAGGTTGATGGTTGAATCCGCCTCCATCGTGATTTTACTGCGCAGCTCGCAATCGAGCCCGAGCCGACAAGTGATTTTCCCTTTTTCGCTCGCCGTAAATCGCACCATAATGGTTCCGTTGTCCAACGAAGCCAAATACTCGCGGGTATATTCAACGCCGTCCAGTTTATATTTAACGGTTGTAATGGCCTGCTCAATATCCAGTTCGCGGTAATAATCCGTTACCTGTTCGTGCCCGATGAAGGTCACCCAAAGGTTGCCGGCTGGCTGGTATTTCATCCCATTGTTGCGGGCACGTTTTTCGGCGTTGGCCAAATCATCTGCTTCCTGATATTTTCCCTCGAAAAACAGGCGATTAATCTCGGGGAGAATCTTCGTCATCTCCGGATTGGTATTGTTGTTGGGGCCACCCGACCAAATGGTTTCCTCATTCAGCTGAATCTGTTCCGCGCCGGTTGTTCCGTAAATCATCGCGGCCAGACGCCCGTTACCGATGGGCAATGCTTCTGTCCATTTTTCGGCCGGTTTATCGTACCAAAGTTTCAGTTTGCCGCTCTGCGCCTTCAAACTTATTCCGCCCAACACGAGCAGCAAACACCACAAAATTCTTTTCATATCGTTAGTTCTCTGAAATTCTGAAAGCAGAAAGAACAATTGAGTTCCACTACTTTCTGATGTACATCACCTTTCTTATTTTTTGTTCCTCATTCCTTATTTCTTATTCTCCAATTCAAAATATCGAATAAGAAATAAGGAATATCGAAGGACTAAAAATGAAATCAAGTGCATTATTTGGGTTCCTAATACCTTTACAATTCAACTTCGATTCTCCTAATAAAACAGCCAATCCACCGCCGGGCCATTGGGATCGTCGACCATGCCTGCATCGTGAATTTCGATCTCCTGATCAGCATTCATAAAGCCCAAGATCAAGACTCGGCCCTTGCCCAACACCAGCTCCTGTTCACCCGCGTCAAAACGGTAGGTATACACATTTACCGGGTACAAGCCCGGCAGGTCGACGGCATTGGCTATTTTGATATCCGCTTGTCCGCGATCGTTGGCGTTCGCGTTGGTTTCCAATGTTGGAGGCTCCAAAATGGTATAACTGTTTGTATTGAAATAGCCCACGACAACTTTTACCGGCTCATCGGATATAAACTTCAAACCTGTTCCTTCAGCCCGTTGTTCGTTATCTGAAAACTGCACGCCTGACAAGTCTCTTAGCTCATCAGCCACTGCAAGGATCTTCGCTTTATTGTCCGAATAAACCGGAACGCCTTCTTTCAGCGGATAGCGTTTCGCTCCTTTGTTGAGCACCTGCACCTCAACCGATTTCAAAGACGGGTGTTCCTTTTTCACCTGTCCGCCATTGTCCTTCAACATTTGCAGGTTACGCTTGAAATTGTCCAACTCGGTTTGATAGTGCGGCTGTAACTCTGCCCAGGTTTTATTCGTTCCGTTGATTCCAGAGATCGGGATCCGGCGTTGAGCCGTTTGCATGCTGTTCGCGTACAAATAGGTATCCCTGGTCAGATCAACCAGTTTCTGATAATGAGCCAAACTCTTCTCCAAATGCGGCAAAGCAGCCTCCAGATCCTCAATCCTGTTCGAGTATTTGTAGTTGAGTACCAGCATCGCCGCCTTCACCTTTTCAGCAAAACAATCTGCAAAAGCCTGGTAGCAATGCATATCGTTTTGAAGTCTTGCAAACTCCTCTTTATTTTCGGTTATTTGGTTCGAAACAGCATCAATAGCTTCGACCGCTTTGCGTCCGTGCTCTTCCACCTCAGCGGCAATTTGCGGAGGCGTTTCACCCGTATGGGCTTCTCCTTTAAATTCTTTTTCAGCATATACCTGCAATACCTCTTTCAACGGGCCGCTGGATGACCAGAAATTGGCGTAAACATTATATTTCTGCGGATTGACCAGCTGCCCCATAAACATGCCCAAAAGCAAGCTTTGGCGGTTCCCATCCGAAATACCGAACGAACGCAGCAGTTTGGGCGCTATTTCTCCGGATTCTTCGTAGGCTTTCAATATATTTTCACCAGCCGTTTTACTGCCGTAGAATTTATTCAACTGACCGGACCAGTAATTCACTTCATCCAGACTATCGCGTTGGGCTTTCCAGGCATAACGCCCCCAGGCAGCATACCAGATCCAATCGCGATCCATCTCCAACAAACGAGGCCCGGTTTTATCAGCCGTGTAAGGCCAGTCCCAGTACGAAGCCTGTGGATACACGTGCACACCATTTGCTCCCTGATCGCGGTGCATTGCCTGCACGCTCTTCTCAATAAAATCGGGTGAACCGTAGCGGAAAGGCTCCAGGTTGGCCATAATGTGCACGTTGGAAATATGAACCGATCCCAGTTTGCTTAGTTCGGTTGGAATAGACGACCATGAATCGCGCGGATTGTAAGTGGTGAGCGACTCTCCGTTGTATTTAAACATGGTGTAAAGGTTCTTGTAAATCGGCAAAGAAGCGCCCATTACACGGCTGGCATCGGTGTCGTGACCACGCAGCACGATTGGCGGCTCCTGATCGGATCCGATTGCCTTCAAACCATCCTGCACTCCTGGAATGATCGTTTTAGTGAACCAGTCGACATCATCGTCGATGGTATTCATGGCCTCGCCCAAGGTCACCAGTAATCCCACATTGGGGTAATTCTCGATAAAAGCAGCAATGCTCTTCCGGGTATAATCCGAAATGAGCGGCGTAATTCCGCGGCTGCGATCCTGCGTTTTCAGGTGATTGTGCTCAGCAAAGGGCTTCGACAGGATAATATTGTAGAACATTTGAATGACCCAGATTCCGCGTTTGTCGGCCTCTTTAGTCAGGAATGCGAACATTTCCTTGTTCTTTTCAAAAGTCGCATCATCAACTTCTACGGCATAGGGGTAATCTTTCAATTTCACTAAGGAGGCAAAAGGATGGCCATTCCACAGGTAAAGCGAGTTATAACGGTTTTCAACCAAGGTATCGAGGTACTTAATCCAAAGCTCTTTATCGTAAAACCAGGGGAAATTCTCGGGCGTGTAAGGGTACTCGTAAACTCCCCTTCCCGGTAAATAGCTTGTTTTCTGCAGACCAATGCAGGTACCGCGCATGACCATTTCCGGCTGGTCTGTCAGGCTGATATTTTCCGGCAACTTCCCTTTTTCTTTCAGTTGATCAACCAGGTAAAGGCAGCCATACAGGATTCCCGAAGTACCGGTCGCAGAAAGCTGAATGTCTTGACCTTTACTTTCAAGCGCATAGCCCTCTTCCGACAAAGTAGCAGAACTTCCCTTTGCGGCTGTGGAATCCATGGCAACTTGTTGCAAAATGATTTTCGCACCCGCAGCAGAATCAGCCGATGAAACGACTTCAACCTGATAGCCACTTTCCGTCAATTGGGAGGCAAGCCGTTCAACGGCATATTCTTCGCGCGAACTGTGCTGTTCGGATACAATTGCGACCTTTCCTTTTCCGGCACACGACCAGAAGAGGATCGAAATCAGAAGAATGTAAAAGATGTTTTTTCCTAGTTCAAAATTCATTGTTCTGGTTGCTATTTGTTTCCGGTAAATCGTTAATCGTTAATCTTCAATCGTTATTCGTTAATCGTTATTCGTTAATCAATATAAGGCCGATTTCGTCCGACAGAATTTCCAATACTTTGTCGGTAGCTTTCCCGCGAACGATTTTTCTCCTTGATTCTCCTTCCACGGGACGTTGCCCCGGGCTGACTGCAATCAACCCTTCAGGCTGTTTCATTTATAATTCGGTAGCTTCATGCTATTCCTGGTCGTTTGAAGCTTGAAACCAACAACTTATAACTTCTGCTTAATGAAAAACATCGCGTTCTTTAAATCCTTCCGGATGAATCCGTATTTTTTCCGGCTCCGTCTCGGGAATAATATCTTTGTAAGCATCTTCAATTCCGGCTTTCGCTTTAATTTTCAAGGCATCCTCTGAGAATTCTTCATCGCGAAACGAATAGGTTTCCTCAATTGTATTGTTGGTTCCGTTATTCACCAAAAGATTATTGACCACATAATTTTTGCGGGCAACAATATCATGACAGCGCTTATTCCAAATGTGCAACCACATCCATTTATAGCTATTGTTATCGATGACGTTTCCGGTTATGGTCATGTAGGCAGAACCTTCGTCGGGATAGATACATCGCGGCCCGTTGTACAGGTAATTCCCTTCGACCACCGTGCCCGGCTGCTCACCCAGCAAGTAGATGATGCCTCCATCGTCGAGCACTTTGTGGGTATTACCGGCTTTGTTGAAGCTGATGGTATTGTTTTTAGGTACAGTTGAAGGCGGTATTCCTGCATTGCCCCACCACCAACCACAGACTATAGCTCCGTAGGGTGTACCGTCAATATCGTTGTGGACGATCTCCGTATTCGCGACAAAAAACGAGGTAATTCCTTCAACCTGACGAAAGTCGACACTCACATTACGCAAGTAGTTATTGGCAATACGGTTGTTTTCGCAAACGCCTTCAATACCTTTTCCGTAAATAGCACCATCGCCGATGATATAATGTTGCGGATGTCCGACATTCACAGCGTTTCCAAGCAGGTCGTTGAAATAATTTCCTTCGACGGTACTGCTCTTCACATCGTTCACCAGGTTAATGGCAATACCGGAACTAATGTGCTCAAACCGGTTTCTGATAAAACTGATGTTCTCTGCATTTTCAACCTGAATAGCACCACGCGGCACATCGGTGCTGTTGTACTTGGTTTCGTGCCAGTTTCCACCCGGAATATACTTTACGGCCAAACCAAGACTCTGAATTCCGGCAAATCCGTGAGAGCCGGCAACCTCCATCAACGACCAATCGTCATAAGAAAAAGTAATCCCCTCGAATCGGATGTCCTGTACGCGCTCATCATTGGATTCCCCTTTGATATGAATCAGTCCATCAGAACCGGGAGCGATCACTTCGGCCGTTGCCATATCTTCTCCATCATTGTAATAGTAAAGTGTTTTTGTTTTTCGGTTGAAGTAAAACTCGCCCGGAGAATCCAGCAACTCGTAAGCATTTCGGATAACGAAACTCTTCGTGTAGTTTATCTTTCCGGCCCAAGCCATCGTTGTGGCAATTGCGCCGTAGAGTTGTTGCAATTTAATGATTGTTGAGTCCCCGATTTGTTCCATGTCTCTTGCACAGAGAATCTTTTCAGTCCAAATGTTAAATTGAACCATTTCGACATCTTCCGGATTTTGATACGGCTGAATATCTTTCGACGAAAACTTAATTCCGTCGATTGCTGTGCCCGCACCAAAAGCCCAGGGTTCGTCACCTTTTATTTCAAACTTGCCCCAATCGCCCAGTCCGTTCACCGGCACATCGGTCCCGGCCATACGCATCCGCTTGCCGTTTACAAACAAAGTCCGAAGCTTATCCTCGCGATCCAGGCGTGCCTTGTAAAGATACTTACCAACCTGCTGCCAAACTGTTACCTGTTGGCCACCGCTTACAATTACTTTTGCTCCTTTATCTGCCCGAATTGTTGTGTACGAATCGGCGGGCTCCAGCAGCAATGGCTCACTCAGCAAATACGTTCCCGCTTTCAAAATAACTTCAACTGCAGCGTCATTTCGACCATGTAATTCCCGAGCCTTAAGCATAGCCGCAGGAAGTGATTTCATCGGGCTTTGTTCAGAACCTGAATTGTTATCAGAACCTGCGGGCGACACCCAAACATTCGCTCCAAACGCCGAAATACCGACCATTAGCAACATTGCCAGAACGACACTCTTTCTCTTGTTCATTTGTTTCATTATTCGTTGTATTTGCTTATTGATCTGAATTGAAGTTGAACAGCAAAGTCATTTGCTGACTTCGAATTTTCCAATTGTCAAATGGTCCATAATCAAAGAACTTATTTTTTTGTCCGGATGGCCCCATATTCCAGGGATCATTACATTTTGTTCCGATCGGTGGAATGGCTTGCATAAAAGAAATATCTCCCTTCGGGAAAACCGGTGAAACACGCTTGTCATATTGTTCCGAGTCAGCCGGGGTATACAAACGAAGGAAAACATCGTCGGTTGAAGTGGCAACCGTAAACGATTGTTCTTTGGATTGAATACGAGCCCAGTAAAGGTTGGCATGGTAACCTTTAAACTCCGGATAAACCAGAGGACTAACTCCGGTAATTGTGTTGTTGTAATCTTTTTGATAAACGCCGAACTCCGCGCCCTGCAAACGGTTTTTCCAAACCCGGTAAGGGCCATTGCCCATCCATTCAACTCCAGTAACCAACGCTTCCGGGTACGAGAAGTTCACGCCCATATAGTCGAAATCCTTATCGTATTCAGGTGGAAAGTAGTACAGGTGAAGCTTTGCCCAACCATTCGGGTAAAAAGTCCAGATAAATTCCTTCATGCGTGAAGAGTCCGCATTTTCGGTTTGAAAATGACAGGTAATTGCAATGCTATCCTTTCCAAATATTTTGGATTCCAGTCCTTTGAAAGCCGTGACACCGGCACTGATATCAGGCCCATTGGTAAATGGAATAACGCCTTTTTCATTTTCAACATGTTGCAGGAATCCATTTTCCTTGCCAATAGTAAATTGGACATCGCCGGCCCGTATCAAAAGTTTGTCACCTGCATCTGTCAGTTCCAGTTTTCCGGTCTTCGGAGACTGGTGCATTAGTCGATTAGCCATAGAAGAAGCCGTCAAAAGCGGGTAATTCCAGGTGTATAATTCTTTGCCAAAACGATCGGTCGCGGTAATTTCCATCACATCAAAATCAGCCCAGTTGGCAGGCACCGGAATTTCCAGCTGACCTTTCTCTCCCGGAGCCAAATCCGGAGCAGGAATTGTTCCTACTTCAACCGTTTGGATCACCATTTGATTTGGCAGATGTAGCTTCTGAAGTTTGAAGCTGAACTGGCATTCTTGAAGATTGGTGTAGATGTATCTATTCTCAACTCCCAATTTCTGATCCCATCCGGAAGTAATCTCGCGTTCCTCCAATTTCACCGGCGACCAAATTTCTTTGATCGCATTATAGCTGGCTTCTTTTTCCAACTTTGGACCCACAATACCGTCTGCACCGTGGTTTCCATCGGTGTCATAAACCTCGCCATCTTTGTCGGTACGCAAAATGCCCTGATCGAACAGATCCCAAAGGAAACCACCGGCTGCCTTGGGTTTATTCCAAATGTATTCCCAATAATCGTATAAACCGGCACCGTGCCCACCATCATACATACCATGTAAAAATTCGGTAGGCATTGTTATCAGACGGCTGTTCCAAAACGTTCCGGCACCGTAGTTGTACGGGCGATAATGTTGAGTGGCGATTCCGTTGTGCTCCATCCACGGATAAATGACAACGCGTTTCTGAATATCGTATTCATTAAAATAGGCATCGAAATTGGGGTTGTGACCACCTTCATTCCCATTGTCCCACATCACAATGGATGGGTGATTCACATCACGCGTCACCATTTCTCTCACAAGCTTGGGGCCAACAACATTGTCGTAGGTGGCGTGCCAACCGGTTAGCTCATCGAGCACAAACAGGCCCAGCGAATCGCAAACATCCAGAAAGTGCGAATCCGGCGGATAATGCGACATACGAACGGCATTCATGTTCATCGACTTGATCAGCTCAACATCTTCAATACTCAGCGCTTTACTGGATGCACGGCCGTATTCGGCGCGAAAGGTATGGCGGTTGACACCCTTGAATTTTACCTTGACACCATTCACATAAATGCCATCCCGCTGACGAACCTCGATGGTCCTGAAGCCAAAGCGCTTGGTCAGAATATGAACCGGCTGCCCATTCGAAAACAATTCAAATTTCACCTGATACAGGTTTGGATCTTCCGGGTTCCAGCTTTTAATATTTTCTAGTTTGGATTGAAGCGTGACTTTTGCTGCGCCTTTTTCGCCAGGTACCGAAAAAGACTTTCCAACCTCCTCGTTGTCCAATGTCAATACTTGTGCTCGCAGCTCACCGCTTTTCACATTGCCTGCCAGAAAAACATCGGCAGTAAATGTACCGTCACCCTTGGCGTCAATTGCCACCCGTTGAATGTTATTCACCGGTTTAGCTTCCAAAAAGACGGGGCGGAAAATCCCGCCGAAAATCCAGTAGTCGCCGTGGCGCTCTGCTTTGTTAACCGACTCGTTGGCCGATTGCTTGGATACCCTTACTTCGAGCAGGTTTTGCTGCCCGTACTTCAACAATTTACTGATGTTATAACGAAATTCGTAAAATGCTCCCTGGTGAATTGCGCCGGCAGATTTACCGTTAATTTTAACTTCGGTATCAGTCATTGATCCCCGAAAAACAATGTCGACCTGGTTTTTACTCCAGTCGGACGGCACTGAAAACTCGTATTTATACAAGCCTTGCTCTTTGCCTCGAACCGAATCTTTGGCATGGCCATAGTCATACTTGCCAAATCCCTGTTGTTCCCAGCACGAAGGAACTTCAATTTTAGTCCATTTTCCCGAGTTGCGGCCAGCGGTGCAGTAAAACTCCCATTCAACAGGATGATCAACTCCGGTTCCGGAGAGGTACTTTACCTGCGTCGTTTGTGAAAAACCGGGAAAATAAATGTAAACGTTTACAATTAGTAGGAAAGCTATTTTTGCGATTAATTTCATAAGTTAAACAAAAGCCTTGTGATTTATTATTTGACTGGAATGCGCTAATTTAATGATTTATTTGACAATAGACAACTCTAAATAAAAAAAGACAACAGCTTATAGCGCTGTTGTCTTTTTTCCAATAAGTTTTACAAACTATTGTAAACGTTATCAGACCTATTATTGAAGTATTCTTCAGGAAAGTTTAAAAATCCATCCTGGTATGAAGATCATTGACTTCTCTAGAAAATGCTATTGAAACATCGCCTCCAGCTTCTTGAAATCCGTCAACGCATTCACGGGCAGCTTTTCGCCGTTGTCGCCAAACACTTTCAGGTCATTATCTTTTTCAACCGTTATCGTTGATTCATCCAGATTGCCAGCTTTATCGAAGACTTTTGATTCGTCGAGCTTGAGGTATTTCGCCATGAAGTGATACATAGCAATTCGTTTTGAAGGGCCGTAATCGTGTTTTTCATTGGGAAGATGAACATTTTCAACCACTGCATCGGACCCGTAAAAACTGTAGATCCGCTTCAAAAACGGGAATTCGAGTTCGGGAACATTCGCTGTCCAATCGCCACCATCTGAGACAATCAGCTGTGGTTTTGGCGCAAACAAACCGGCAATTTCCACATTGTTGGTTCCGCCGCTGCACAGGTGAATGGGGTTCCCGCTTTCGCATGGGCAGCCGCCATAATGAATGGCTGACATCATCACAACCGGTACGCTCACATTAATCCGGTCGTCGATGGCCGAAATCAGCATGGTATGGCTTCCACCGCCCGAACCTCCGGTAATTCCCACCCGATCCGAATCGACATAATCAAAGCTCAAAAGATAGTCGAGCAAGCGAATGCTGTTCAAAGCCTGTATCGTATTTGCCAATGCTTTGCGATGATATTTCATATCGAATTGCAGCCCGGACTCGCCCCAGCCAAACAGATCATAGCTAATGCTCATAGCTCCCATTCGGGCTAAACCGGCGCAGCGTTTCTGAACGTCCTGGTTATACCGACCGTCGCCAAAATGGCCATTCGGACACAGAACAACCGGAATCTTTCCTTTGATTTTCGCCGGGCGATAAATCGAGCCACAAGCGTAAACACCAGGTAAAATCTCCAGTGCGATGTTCTGAATGGTGTAGCCATCCATCTTGCGAATCTTGGTCAAAATTGGCTTTGTTCCGGGTGAAGCGGGCGCTTTATCCAATCTTACGCCTGATGGCAAACAACTTTTTAGTTCTGCCCGCCGCGCTTCCCATTCTTCTTTATTGGAATACAAACCGGACAGGTAATTCAAAAACTCTTTGGCTTCGGCAACTGTTTTCCGGTGATAACGAAACTCTTCAACCTTGTAGGCACCCGATTTTTCATCCAGATTGGCGACCAAATCGAAAGGAGCCAACACATTGCGAAGCGTTTCTTCCAAATCAGGACGCAAACGCCAATCGGCATAATTGAGCACCAATCCGGCAATGTCTTTCTCCGAAAACCTGATCTGAACATCGTACCGTTGCTCAATCTCCTTCAGCACTTCGTTCAGTGGACGCTGGTATTTGTTATCCGAATTCACCAGCTGGGCATTTGCCCCATAGGCAAACAACAACAGGCCGATAGTTATGAGGAGTATCGTGTTTTTCATTGTTATCTCATTTAATTGTCAATTGGTTGTCATTAATTAGTCATTATTTGTTTAGGCTCGAGTTCGTGCAAAAACGAAATACAATCCCTTCTGTCTTTTGACTTTTCAATTTTACCTTTTGACTTACATCTGCTATTCAGGCCACTGCTCGTAAACAATCTTTTTAGTCTTCAATTTCTTCGGATCAACAACCACGTGCTTGATACGCTCGCGACGCCAAGTGTACACAAAATGCACCAAACCATCCGATGTTTGAATGCCTGCCGGATACGAGTACTGGCTGATCTCTGAGTCCTCCAACACCAATGCCGCCTCCCAGTGTTTGCCATCTTTCGAAACAGCAACGTTCAGCGGAGTACGATGTCCTTTGGGCGCATTCACAGGCGTTTTTACATGGTTGTAAACCACCAGTTGGCGACCGTCTTTCAAACTTACGGCATCGA
This sequence comes from Mangrovibacterium diazotrophicum, assembly GCF_003610535.1. NCBI lineage: Bacteria > Pseudomonadati > Bacteroidota > Bacteroidia > Marinilabiliales > Prolixibacteraceae > Mangrovibacterium > Mangrovibacterium diazotrophicum. Next base: position 746,280 of record NZ_RAPN01000001.1, read on the forward strand.
TGCCCGAATTATTATTAGGAAGACCCGAAGGTTGCATCAGTCCCCAACTTTTGCCCTGGTCATTCGACCAACTTGAAGCAATGACAGCATTTCGCGTGCGAACCAGCGTTTGCATCCGTCCATCCGGATAAGTCAAGATCGTCGGTTGGATGGCCATGTACATTTTGCCATCGTTGATGTAGTCACCTTTCTCCCAGGTCTTACCTTCGTCTTTGGTAAACTCGAAATACGAACGCCAGCCGCCATCTCCTTCCACACTGCAAGGAGACATCAAGGTGTTGTCGGACAGCAAAATCGGTTTATTTTTGATTGGCCCGTAAATGCCATCAGGCAAGCGTTCCGCTTGCGACCATGTTTTTCCGTTATCAGAAGAGCGCATCATCATACCCCACCATTCCGACGGGCTGGGCCCGATTTTATAAAACAGCAGCAGATCTCCACCGGGCATTTGAAACAATACCGGGTTCCAGCTTGGATAGCGCAGTGTGTCGTTCTGAACACCGTTTGCCAATTCAACGGATTCGGTCCACTTGCCATTGATGTGGCGGCTCACCCAAATACCAACATCCGGATTGCGTTCCTTGGTTCCACCAAACCAGGCGGCAACCAGCCCTTCCGGCGTCTCCGCAATTGTTGCCGAGTGGCACGACGGATACGGCGCTTCGGTGTAGATAAACTCATCCACCAATATTCCTTTGCGCCAATTCGTTTTTTTCGCTTCAGCCTGAAATTGGAATGCCAAAACCAGCAAAAACGTGAAGGTTATAATTCGTTTCATTTGTGTGTTTTTCTTGTTTTCCCCCTCAAAGTTATTTGAAGATTATTTTAACCACAGAGTACACCGAGTTTCACAGAATAGTCAATCGTAAATTGTAGATCGTAAATTTTGCCTCTTGACTTCAAACTTTTGACTTTACAATTTCCCAGTCAGTTTTCCGAGGTCAGCGCGTCGGGCAACTTCTTTACCATCGACCATTAGGTATAAACCTTTGCCTTTGCCGTACTTTTCACCCGTTTTGTCCCAAACAATGGTAACCATTTTGCCATGATAAAGCACCTTGTCCAAACAGAACCAATCCCACTTTCCGGCCGGAACCAGCGGGTTCACTTCGAGCACTTCATCAGCCCGAGGGCGCAAACCAACCAAGCCGGTAATCATCAAATCGTTAAAGGTTGAGTGGTTGTAGTAGCGGCTGCGTTCCTGGTCTCCCTTCAACCAGTAGCCGGTTACTTCATCCAAATATTCGCCAACATAGGGGCGACCGCGGTGATATTGCGACTCGACATACAATTCCATTTGGCGGAAATAGGTACTGTCGGTCACCACATCCTGCTTGTAATCATTCAGCAGATTCGCCAATCCGGTCAAGGTTTGAGCGGTTGCGAATGGCCAGATGGCACCGTCCCACTCACATTTGCAGCAACCGTTGCTGCGAAAATCCGGATGGCGACGCTCAGCTGTTGTCAAGCCAAAGGGAGCTGAAAAACCATTGTTATCGTTGATCTGCTTCCAGGCAACCGACTGTTCAGTTGTTGGAATATTGAAATACCAGGGGATGAAACCAATTTGCTCGCGAACTTTTGCAAAACCTCCTTTTTCCTTCACCGTTTCAAAAAACTGATCCTCCGGATCCCAAAGATTTGCATCAATCAGTTCCTTCAAAGTATCAGCCTTCGCGGCATACAACTTCGACGTTGCCTGATCACCGTCCAGTTCTGCGATCTCAGCCAGAGCCTCGGCGTTACCAAACATGTAACTGTTAATGGTCGGGCGCTCGTTCCGCTCGTGACGGCCACCGCTGATCTGCTCTTCCATGCCGTCTTTCACGTCATTCTGCCAGAAGAGTCCGTTTGCATTGCGACGCTCTTTCTCCCAAAGTTTGTAATCGGCTGTCAAATCCGGGAACATGTCGACCAAATAATCCTTGTCGCTATTCACATAGTATGCCTGCAACAAAGCGTAAGGTGTCCAGCTGCTGAATTTGTGCAGCTTGTTCATCGGTTTTCCTTCATTACCCCGATACCATACATGCGCATATTGCTGAATGTATTCTGGGTTGTGCAACCAGCGGCCTTCCATGATGTGGTGACCAATGGCACAGGCAATCAGGTTGTATTTATCAGCGTACGGGCGATCAACCAAAAACTCGGTGATTCCCCAACCTTTCGGTGTTTCTTTAATGTGTTTGCGGTAAGTCCACCAGCGGTAATAGTAGATTTCTTCAAAGTTATCCTGCGGACATTCGAACAAGGGGATGTTTGCTTTCATCCAATCCCAGGCTTCTGCATTCGGAATCGCAAACGAAAGATTTTCATCCTCCATGCGGTTGAAATAGTCCACAAAATGCTTGAAATCGTCAACTTTCAGAATACTCTTGTCCTTTTGTTTTCCGGTGGCATAAAGGTTTCCCTGGAACAAACCTGCCAGGGAAACTGCCACAACTATGATGTATGAAAAAACTATTCTTTTCAATTTGAAATTCATCCTTACAATTCTTTAGTCGTTACCGAATAAATTGAATATTTCGCCAACTGCACCGGTTTACCTGTGTCTTTCAGGTCGTAATCCTGGTCGGTTGGTGTGTCCACATCGGGGAAACGGCGAACATCGCCGGTGCGGAAAGTCAAACGCTCAACGGCGTGTACCGGAGCAAAACAAAGCCCGGTCTTTTTCTTTTCTCCATCAACATAAACATCGAAAAAGCGGTTGCCGCAAGTCAATTCAATGCGAATGGTGTATTCCTGCCCGGCATTGTACGGCATGATATTTCCCATACGATACCCGTTTTTCTGCTGCAGATAGCCATCTTTACTAAAAGCCAGACGCATCGCAGCTGTTCCTTTGGCATCCACCAGTTCAACATCCAGCTGTCCATGGTCGTTTTGTGCCGGCTTCACCTTGAACTCGACAGAAACATTGGTTGCACGCGGGAAGAGACGTTCCGCTTTCGCGTAGTCAAATTCATCCTGATCATTGAGCACCAGGCAGCGGGTGCCAATGGCATCTTTCTCAATGTCAACACGAGCCCAAAGCGGGCTGAAAATATTCCATCGGTCCAATTCTTTGCCTTCCGGCATCTGGTTGAAAACGTCGTTTACATCCGAAGTTTCTTTGTCAACAACCGGAACCGGAACTTTTGAAACCCAAATATCTTCTTTGTTCATACTGTAGGTCACCCACAAATTGCCATCCGCCGGATTACCGTTTCCTTCAGCAATTCCCCGAACATATTGCGGTCCGTATGATTTGTAATTGCCGCCATAACGCATTGGCGAAACTTCGCCATTTACCAACAACAGGTTCGTGAAATCCATGCCGTCGGCACTGGTTGAAATGGCCAAAGGCCAACGGAAATCAGAAGGGTTGTAAACCGTCGCATAGTGACCATCAGATGTGCGTTGTCCCCAAATTTTGGCATTGCTGTTTACAAAACCGGGAGCACGGGTTGGCTTCGTCCAGGTCTGACCTTCATCTTCGCTGATTGCCGCCAAAGCATGCTTCCACAAACCGACAACTTTTCCATCCGGCAAATGGTAAAAATTAAATGCTTTGTAATCGCCTTTCAACGAAATCAGCGGATCGTCGCGATCTGCCTCCTCGTTCCATTGCTGCACCATCAGGCGGTTTGCCAGCAACTCGTCACAGGCTTTCACAAAAGCTTTGTCTTTGCTTTTCTTATAGAATGGGAGTGACGTATTTTTCGCATCCCACCCATGATTATATCGAATGAAATAGATTGGCCCATAAGTACCGTCAATTTTTACCTCGCGAACAACGCGGCCAATGCCGTTTCCGTCATTCGGACTGTCTTTTTCGTTCAGCGAAATCGCGATGTACGCCAGCACCAGCAATTTGTTATTCGAGCTCACATAAAAGCCCATTCGCTGGTGGTTTACGGATTGCAGGTTGTGAGCCACTGCGGTATCACCTTCTTTGCTGAATCCTTCCGGAATATCGTAGGGCGGGAAAATTACTTCGGGTTTCGTCCACTCGTTGCCGTCTTTCGAGGTTTGAATCAAAGTTGCACCCGGCGCAATATGCTCGCCAACCGGATCACTCAGATATTCGAGGAAGAAGGTGTTATTCCAGTACGCCAGCATTGGCGCATGGTTATAGGTCCAGCCCAAACCATCGGCCTGTTCCGGAAATTCACGATTTGCCCTGAAAGTTTGAATATTGTGGACTCCCAACGCCGGCGATAACTGGCCGTGATGATAATCGGGATTATTGAGCGTTTCTCCGGTGTAGTGCGGCAATTCCTGAGCCTGCGAAAGCCCGGTTACGGCAGCTGCCAGAAAAAACGTGTTGATTAATTTCTTTCCAAAGTTCATGTTTCTGATTTGATCTGTTTTGAATTGCGTTCTAAAAAAGTGGAATCCGGCGAAGGTCGAAACGGCCAACCGGATTCCGGCTATCTCATATCAACTAAAGTCCTTTATCTATTTTCGATTGTTTCAGCAGCGCATCCACAACCGATTGCTTTACTTTAAAAATCGTGCCATGTTTGTGCCCTTCCGGCAGTGTCACCTGGTCCGAAATGTCTTCAAACGATTTGAAGTCTTTCGTCCGGGCACAGCCGTATCGCATATTCCCGTAGTCGTCGTAATAAATCAGGTAATCCTCGCCCACTTTCACCACTGTCGGTCCTTCGGATTTGAAGCCGGTGAAAGGATCGGAAATATCGTGCCACGGGCCCAGCGGACTTTCGCCAAAGGCCACTTCAATGTCACGCCTTCGGCGCGTATTATCTTTCAACACCAACACATAATCTTTAGCCCCACGTTTTACGATCACACAGTCGATTACACTGAAGCCCGGATCTAGAAACAGTTTTGTTTCTGTAAAGCTTTTTAAATCCTTCGTTGTGGTGTAATACATGCGGTGGTTGTTCTTTTCCTCCTCTTCGCCTTTTTCAAATTTAAAGGGGATGGTAGATGCCCAGATAATGATGAAACGATCCTGCTCATCGTCATAAAAAAGCTCTGGCGCCCAAACGTTTACCGTTGAAGTATCCGTCATCACCGGAAGCAATTGCTCTTCCGACCAGTGAATCAGATCTTTTGAGCTGGCATAGCCAAAGCCTAAATCTCCTCGCCACGATGATGTCCAAACCAGGTGAAAAGTACCGTCGGGCCCTTGAACAACCGATGGATCGCGCATCACTTTTTGTGCGCCCACCTCCGGTGCCAACCAAGGGCCACCCAAATCGTTCCAATGGTAGCCATCTTCACTGTACGCGAAGAACAAACCTTTATCGGCCGGTTCGCGGAAAGTGCTGAACAGGTAAACTTCCTTTTCCTTTGAACAGGAAATCAAAGTTCCGAACAGAGCTACCAACAATACTATTTTATTCTTCATCATCAATCTACTTTACGCTGTCCAAAACCAACACATAGTCGTGTCCGTCGCCGGCATCTCCCGGAGGATCGAACGATTGCACACCGGTATTTTCAAATTCTCCAATTGCAGAGAACTGTCCGTTTCGTGGGTTGAACCAACTGGCAGTTACTTTGTCGCCAGCAATTTTACCCATCTGAACCGGAATATCGCGACCATTATAACTGTAAATGAATGCGTAGTCGTTGCCACGGGTTGCGATCAGGAAATCATACTTTTCGCCATTCTCACCGGCAATCAAACTTTGATCGGGTACCCGTTCAAAATAAGGGCGCGACAGCATCAACTCTTTCACATATTTCATTTGGTTTGCACCCGGATCGTTAATCGCTTTTGTCCAATAATCTTTAGCGCCGTAAGCAGCCGCTTTGTCGCCAGGCTGGTAAAACTGCATCACGGCACTGTGGCCGTAGGTGTAGCCAAAAGCCCCTGCAAATACCGACCAATAAGCGTAGCGACGCACATCAGCATCGTTCCAGAACGGTTGCAAAGTATCGTGTAATCCCTGCGGAATTCCTTCGTAAGAAGGTTCGCCGTCGATTGTTGGGCGAACAGGAGTCAAATCCCAGTCTTCAAAAATGTACTTGTAGTTGTCCTGCGCATAGCCGCGCTCGGTGTCATCCTGATCGTAACGACGGTGACCGGACTGGATCATATTGAAATCCATCCAGGGCTCATCCAAAAACCAGTCGTTCGACTGCATCCGGCCACGCGGGTGGAAGGTAATTAGGTGATTGGGATCGTTATCTCTCAGCGCATTCCCCAAAATATTCCAGGTGGCAGTTGAGTCGCTTCCAAAAGTGTCGCCGCCATTCAACCAAATAATATTTTTGCGGTCCTTGTAGCGGTCGGCAATCCATTTGCCGTAAACAGCAGCTTCGTCGCGCAAAACACCGCCATCTTTCACATTATTGCCCCACACCGGAACCAAGGCCATGTACAAGCCTTTTTCGGCCGCCAAATCGATGGCATAATCCATGTTGTCCCAGTAATCATATTGAATTGAATCGCTGAAGTCATTTCCTTCAGTAACATTCGGCATTGACACATTGTGATCAACCAAAGCTGAATCGCCGTAAACATTCACCGCGCCCAAGCCATGTAACACCATCACCTGGATAACGTTGAAACCTTGCTCTTTTCTAGTTTCCAGGTAGTTTTCAGTCTCTTCGCGATTCAATTTTGTAAAGAGCAACCAGCCGGTATCGCCCAGCCAAAAGAAAGGCTCGCCATCTTCCGTTTCGAAAAAACGATGGTTAGCCGACACTTTTAATAATTCCATTCCTTTGGGTTCTTCCTTTTTTGCCGCTGGCTGACATGCCGCCAACGTCAATACCGACAAACCCGCAACGAGTAGATTTTTCATTTTCATTTGTTTCTGTTTTATGCTTTGTTTAGCTGTTTTTTTCTCTGTTTCCAACCGACCCAGGTCAGCGAAATATCGGTTGCTCCGCCTTTACAACAAAGGCTTCCAACGTAACCGACTACAATCAGCACCACATGGCTGTACACACCAATCATGTATTTATGCTGCGTGTAATTGAAATTTCCCAAATTCAAAAGAATGGTCTTTTTGCCTTCCATTCCAATCGGTGTTGAAGTGAGCAGCGCCCATGCCGTAAAGAGAATGCTGGCTCCGATTCCCCAATACAGACCTTGCTTGTTGGCCCGTGTACTGAAAATTCCCAATAAGAACATACCCGCAATACCGCCCGAGAAAATAGCGTAAAGTGTAAAGATGATTCCAAGAACGCCCTCGCTACCGGCATTCACATAGAACAAGGCCACGCCGATTGCACCCAAACCAGCCAAAACGATGAACAAGCGTCCCATCATCAATTGCTGTTTGTCGGTACTTTTCGGGAAAATGCGTTTGTAATAGTCTTCCATCAAAATCGCCGAAAGGCAGTTCAAATCCGAGTCGAGGCTGGAAATAGCTGCTGCCATCAATGCCGACAAAATCAAGCCAACAATACCAACCGGCAGTTTTGTTAAAATGAAATAAGGGAACACAGCGTCCGCCTCAATATCGGCAGGTAACGGAGCCCCGGTAATTTTATAGTACGAAAACAATGCAGTTCCAATAAACATGAACATGGCCCAAACAGGAACACTCAGCAAAACCCCGATCAATGAGGCTTTGATAGCTGCTTTGTCCGTCTTCGCTGTCAAATAGCGCTGTACGATTGTTTGGTCGGTTCCGTATTTCTGAATGGCGTAAAACACACCATTTAATGCCATTACCCAAAAGGTAAGATGCACAAAATTCCAATCAAACGGGCCAAAGCCAATTCGGTCGCTTGCCATCGCCACGCGCCAAACTTCCATCGGGCCACCTTCCGGCGTAAACAACAAAATGCCAAGAGCTATCACACCTCCGATGATCAGCAAGAAACCCTGGATCACATCCAGCCAGATAACTGCTTCAATTCCGCCTAACATTGTAAGAAGAATTACTGCAGCTCCGATAATCCAAATAATCGTTACAGTATCCAATCCAATCATTTTACTCAACGCCAACGAAATCAGAAAAAACACCGTTCCCATCTTGGAAAAGTGGGTCAGGATGAAGCTTATCGACGTGTAAAAACGGGCAAATTTACCGAAACGTTTTTCAAAGTATTCGTAGGTACTTAGCTGAATGACATGCCGAAATAGAGGCACAACAAATCCCACAATCGCAACAAGAACAATCGGCACCATCAAGCCCTGAACCAGCCGAATCCAGTTTGAAGTATAACCTTCACCGGGATAGGCCAAAAATGTGATACTGCTGATCAGTGTTGCCAAAATCGAAATACCAATCGCCCAGGAAGGAATCGATCCGGCAGCTTTGAAATAGTTGTTGGTATCTTTTTGACGTTTCGAGAACCAAAAGCCGACTCCCAGGGAGACGACCAAGGTCAGAAACATGATAAAGTAGTCGAGGAAATGTATGTTCGGTGTAGGATTCATCGCGTCTAGATCTGATTAGTTTAATTGGTTGGTTTGATATTTTTTTTTTGGCTTCGTTTAATTTAGTTCAGGAATAATACATTCGGGCCAGAGGTAACTGCCCGGTTTGGTGACCAAGCACAAGCCCGGATAATCGTCCACCTCCATTTCAATAATACCGTAATCCAACTCGCCAACCGGCCTCAAACTGGTTATTTTTAGCTTTTGGAAGATCTGGGCCGCTGTTGCACCACCTTCAATGTACAGCTCCTGAATTTTCGTCAACTCAAAAATTTTCTTCACCAACAGCCCGATTTCTTTTCGGATTCGGTCGGGAGAGATTGACGGTACTTTCGAACTTGTAAAGATAGTTGTAATGACGACTTTCCGTTCCTGCCCCAACCAGGATGCCACATTTTCGGCCATTTCCTGAATCGTAGACGGATCTTTATCCGAAAGTTTGAAGTAGTCTTCAGACAAGTTGATAAACATCAAGCCTGCCATTTTCATCTTTTTGAAAAGCTCGAACGTTTTGGGGAAAGTGCTGCCAAAAATAAACAGCGAATGATGTTCCTCGCTACTGTTGAACTCGACGTCTGCTCTTTGCGATTCGTGGTTCTTCATCAGAATTGCCTCGAAGAATCCAGCTCCTCCGCCGTAAACAGTCTGGTCGTCCAATAACTCAGCCCAGCTCGACAGATCTTTTTCCGATTCGACGTTTCCAACAATGAAACCCGCATCCGGTAGCTCCTCGCCTAAATTCAGCGAAGAAATCAATTCCGGATCAGATCCTAAAATATCTTTTACACGGCTCGATTTCAACGGAAACTCCGGGTCGAAAGCAAAGGAAGTTTTTGCAAGTGGAGTCCCGTCGACATAGTACACGCCGTCTTTGACTAATCTTTTAAAATGCGGGTTTGCCGGGATAATCAAAACCCTTGATTTCCCTTCCGTTTTTTGCTGGCTGATCAGTTCTTCGTAGACATTTCCACGCAGAACAGAATCCAGTTTTTTATATATAAAATCCGGTTTCAGCAGCAGAAGTTTTTGAGTAATTTCTTCGATTTTGGCAACCGAATCGTCGGCGGACATCGACCGCGTGTCAGCAGCAATAATCAATAAATCTGCATCTCCTGACCCGGTCACCTCCGTCTCGATCAAGACCTTCAATCCATATTGAAGGCCAATTCCCCCAACTTCGGCAGCTCCCGTGAAATCATCTGCAATAACTGCTATCATCGTCTTTATTTTATTGATTTTGATAGAGCTTAATTGCGTAATCCATCGCAAACACAAGGGCATCAGGGCTGGCAATGCCTTTTCCGGCAATTTCAAACGCTGTTCCGTGATCGACAGATGTACGGATAATTGGCAATCCAAGCGTAATGTTAACACCTTTCACGCTCTTCATGGCTTGCTTTTCTTCGTCCCAAATAAAGCCAACAAGCTTGAATGGGATGTGTCCCTGGTCGTGGTACATGGCCACACAACCATCGAAACTTCCGCCATTGGCCAAGGCGAACAAGGTATCCGGCGGATAAGGGCCGGCAACCTGGATTCCGAGGTGTTTTGCCTCGTTGATGGCCGGCAGTATTTCTTCCGTCTCTTCGCTTCCGAACAAACCTCCGTCGCCCGCATGCGGGTTCAGACCGGCAACACCGATCCGGGGATTTGCAATACCGATTCGCTTTAATGCGTCGTTTGTCAAGCGGATGACATCCAACACACGCTGTTTTTTAACCAAATCGCAGGCCTGGCGCAGCGAAACATGCGTGCTCACATGCGTCACTTTGATTTTCTCATCGGCCAGCAACATGGTGTATTTTTCGGTTCCGGTGAAATGGGCATAAATTTCAGTGTGTCCCGAAAAATGGTGGCCAGCCAGGTTGATCGCTTCTTTGTGAATTGGCCCGGTAACCGTGCCGTCAACATCACCATTCATCGCCAATTCAATGGCTTTGCGAACCGCTCTAAAAGCCAGATCGCCGGCCTCTGCGGTCACTTTCCCGTGTGTAATCTTACTCTTGTCGACCGGAATGTCGTAAATATCGATGGTACCAAAACTCAGTTTGGCTTCTTTTACATCTTTAATCGGGTTGATTTTCAAATCAACTCCTGTCAGCTTAATGGCTTCTTCCATTACTTCAACATTGCCCACCAAAAGCGGAAGGCATTTGTCGAAAACAGTTGGATCAGCAAAAGCTTTTGCAGCGATCTCCGGACCAATCCCTGCCGGATCGCCCATGGTTACTGCTAATATGATTTTATCTTTCATCGTGTTCGTTCTTAAAGATTTAAATTACTCAAGAAGGCTTTCACTTCTTTTCGGTAGTCTGCCTCCACCCCATTTTCCATGCGGTAAATCGGCGGCATAACCTGTGTTCCGCACAACCCTTGTTCGTCCATAATCACTTTCAGGGCAGCCAATGACTCGCCCAGCGTGCGTCCTTTTTGGTACAGTGCTCCCAGGTTGTTCGTTAGTTGTTGTAATTGTTCAACCTGCTCCCAATTGCCGTTTAGCGCATTCGCATACAAATCGGCATACAATTTTGGGGTAAAGTTTCCGGTGCTCGGTACAATGCCGTCCGAACCGTTTTTTAAAGCATAACCGGACATGGCTGCCCAACCAATCAGGTGAACAAAATCTTCGCGGTCGCGCCACAAATCCAAAGCCTGATCCAGACGTTTTTCATCGCGTTCTGAATCTTTCAATCCCACCACGTTCGGGTGATAGCTCAGCTTTTCTATAATATCGAGCGGGATAGAATAGCCGGTAGTAGCAGTAATGTTGTAAAAGATGAGCGGAGCCGGACTGGCGTCGGCCAGTTGCTCGCAAAAGCGGGCAGCCTGTGCATCGGTCAGCGGGTAGTATGAGGGCACGTTTGCCACAACCACATCAGCTCCCATATCGGCAAAACATTTGGCCATTTCAATGGATTCGGGCAGGCAATTCGACGAGATTCCGGCATAAACAACCGCTTTGCCTTTCGCCACTTCAACGGTCGCTTCAACCAAATCTTTCTTCTGCTGAAAAGACAGAGAGCTTGCCTCGCCAGTCGTTCCTGCGATAAACGGCGCAACGTTGTAATTTAAGAAGTTGCCCACAATCCACTTCACCGCTTCCTGGTCAACAGTCAAATCATCCTTCAGCGGCGATATCATCGGCACAATGACTCCTTTATATGGGTTGTTCTTTTTCATCGTTATTTAGTAGTTTCTTTTCGGTTTTTCTTAATTAGTAAGCTTTTCTGTAAATCTCCAATGCGTCATCAAAACTAATTTCGCGCACATTATTTCGCAGCAAGCGCTGTACTTTCAGTGCTGAAGTAGCAATATCTTCCAAAGCGGCTTCCGGTATCTCCAAAGCAGAAAGCTTTAAAGGAATATTCAAATCGACAATCCAGTTTTTGATGGCCTCAATCCCTTTCGCGGCATATTCTTCATCCGAAGAGCAGGCTTCTACTCCAATCGTTTTGGCAATAATGGCAAAACGCTCAGTTGCAGCAGGAAGGTTGTATTCGAGTACATAAGGTAGCATCACGGCGTTCGACAAACCGTGTGCAATTTTGTACTTACTTCCCAGCGGATAAGCCAACGCATGCACCGCAGCCGTATTTACCGGGCCAAGGCACATTCCGCCATAAACACTTCCCAAAGCAACAGCCGCCCGGGCCTCCAAATCGTCTCCCTGATCGTAAGCTTTTTTCAGATTCTTAAAAATCAGCTGCATGCCGTCCAGCGCAAAACGATCGATAACCGGATGTGCGAAACGGTTGATAAATGCTTCGAGGCAGTGCGTAAAAGCGTCAATCCCGGTAAAAGCAGTCACTGCCGGCGGAACACCAACAGTCAGCAACGGATCAATATAAGCAGCATCAGGCATCAAAAACGGGCTGATGACACCTTTCTTTTCATTGTCGGTTGTATCGAGGAAAATGGCATTCGGAGAAACCTCGCTACCTGTTCCGGCAGTTGTTGGCAAGCAGGCCAAATAAGTTGACCGGCCTTTCAGGTTTCCAATACCAATAATTTCGGATGTTGTTTGTGTGTTTTCCAATTGGGCAGCAATGAATTTTGCCGCGTCCAATACGCTCCCTCCGCCAATACCGGCAACAGCGTCGGTTTTAAATTCTCGCGCTTCGGCCAGGATTCCTTCAACTTCTGCGAAACTTGGCTCAGCTGCAATCTGCTCATTCACTTGAACCAGAATACCGGCTTGTCCTAGTTGATCGAAGTAAGCCTGCAAAAGTGGGCGCACCACCGGAATGCTCAACACAAAAAGGCGTTGGTATCCTTTTTTGACAAAATCTTCAAAAAATTGCGCTAAGCTCCCGTCTCCGATAACCAATTGTGAGGGAGTATTTAATTTGATTAGCTCCATTAATTTCTTTCTTATTTGATTCTATAATCTTCGAAGATGTGATTATTCGAACCACCGAAAGGATGTATTGAGGCATAGCACCAACATCATCTTCTAAGACAGGTCGAAGATAATGTAAACGTTTACATTATCCAAATTAAAACAAAAAAATAATGCCGCTTATTTAAAGGACATTATTCAATGTAAACGATTTTCACGCTAGCAGGAATGTCGTACTTTCAATTCCGAATTCAGTGTCATGTGGATACACGGCCGTTTGGGATCTTTGATCCGCTGAATGAGCAACTCACCAGCACGCTTGCCAATTTCGTAGGCTGGTTGGCGCACGGCAGTCAACGGTGGATTCAGGGCATTGGACCAATTCATGTCATCAAAACCGAGCACGGCAATATCTTTTGGTATCTGAAGCTTTCTTCCGTTAATAACTTCCAATGCCCCTAAAGTAATCAGATTGTTACCGGTAAACAGGGCATCCGGCGGGTTCTTCATATTCAACAGCTTTTCGGTAACCTGCATACCACTTGCATAACTTGAGTCGCCTTGAATGATCAGGTTTTCATCCAGTTCCAAACCGTGATCCTGCATGGCATTGCGATAGCCTTCCAAGCGAAGCCGACTTGAAGGAATCGTTGGCAAACCACCAATGTGGGCAATCCGTTTGTAGCCTTTTTCAATCATGAAACTCACAGCCTGGTAGGCACTTTCCAGGTTATTCACCCAAACCACGTCAACGTCCATCCCTTTCAAACCACGGTCGACACAGACTACCGGCAAACCGTTACGAACGATTTTCTTCACCCGCTGGTCATCTTCATGAGCCGGTGCCGCAATCAAACCGTCAATCGCTTCCGATTCCAGGATCTCCAGGTACATTGCTTCTTTCTTTTCGTCCTGGCTGAAATTACACATAATGATCACGTAATTATTTTGGTAGGCGACATCTTCGATTCCACGTAAAACATCAACATAGAACGGGTTCTGAATGTCAGGAATGAGCACACCCAGCAAATTGCCGGCTCCGCTTTTCGAGCGCAAGCGCTTGGCTACCCGACTGGGCTGGTATTTGAGCTCCTTAATGGCTTTCAGAATTTTCATCCGGGTTTCTTCATTCACACTTTCGCTATTATTCAGTACCCGGGAAACAGTAGCTATAGAAACACCCGCCCGCTTGGCGACTTCATTCATACTTGCCATAAGATCAATTCAATTTGAAGTTTAAATACACTTTGATTTTCCTAATGTAGAAAAAATCTTCGCAAATGTAAACGATTTCATGAAGATAGTTGTAATTTTCCTGAGTTTTTCTGAGATGAGCCATTGTTGCTGCCTCTAAAACATAAAACCTGATTTTTCATTATCTATTCAATAAACTAATAAACATGAAGTATTTCGCTTATTTATGCTTACTGACCATCTTCACCGCCTGCTCGTCGGGCAGCAAGCCTAAAGTTGAAGAATCCCCTGAACCCGTAAAATGGAGCATCAAAATGGCCGACGCCGTGATGACCCGCAGTGACAGCCTCGGTTATTACAATGGCCGTACCCGTCGTGGTTGGTCGTACGATGTTGCTCTGCTGGGAATGGCCATCGACAAACTGGGGAACATCGATCCCAAATATTCGGCCTACATGAAAACAGATATCGACGCAATGGTCGACGAAAACGGCAATGTGGCCCGCTACGATTCGACAAAATTCAATATCGACTATGTGAACCCGGCCAAAAACCTCCTGATTTTGTGGGAGAAAACAGGAGACGAAAAATACAAAAAAGCGGTTGGCCAGTTTGTTCGTCAAATGGAAAACCACCCGAAAACAAAAACAGGCGGATACTGGCACAAAAAGATCTACCCCTGGCAAATTTGGTTGGATGGTGTTTACATGGGCATGCCTTTCCTGACTGAATATGCCAAAGATTTTAACGATCCTCGCTGGTTTGATGTGGCTACCCACGAAATCATCCTGGTGCATGAAAAAACCTTAGACCCGACAACAGGCCTTTTATATCATGCCTGGGACGAGAGTAAAGAGCAAAAGTGGGCTAACCCGGAAACCGGCCAGTCGCCGCACTTCTGGAGTCGCGCGATGGGCTGGTATGTAATGGCTATTGTTGATGTACTGGATTATCTGCCGGAAGATCATAAAGACCGGGCTGAGATTATCAAGATACTGCAGGAAACCTGCGATGCACTGCTAAAAGTTCGCGATCCGAAATCGGGCGCCTGGTACCAGGTGTTGGATCAGGGTGGTCGAGAAGGAAACTACCTGGAAGGCTCGGGAACGGCGATGTACATTTACGCTTTTGCCAAAGGTGCAAAGAAAGGCTATCTCGATCCGAAATACAAAGAAATCGCTGCTGATGCTTTCGACGATATGGTGAAAACCTTCATTGTAACCGGCGATGACGGATTACCGAACATGGTGAATATCTGCGGAAGTTGCGGTTTGGGTGGAAGCCCGACCTATCGCGACGGAAGTTACGAATACTACACTACCGAAAAGATCAATACCAACGATACCAAAGGTGTTGCTCCATTTATTTTAGCTGCCATTGAAACGGACAAATAAACCTCGCTGCAAATAATAACGAAGGCTCTGATTTTACCAATCAGGGCCTTTATTTTTTCTCCACAACACGGGCACGCCAGCTGTTCTCATTTAGCACGAGCGACGAATCATTGCAACGAATGGCAGTATTAGCTGGTACACCAAGGGAAATAAAAAAGAGGTTTTGAATGAACGAATTCAACAAAACCTCTCCAAATAATCAATTACCAATTATCATAAAAACAAAAACTATCCTATTTCATCAATGGGATCCAAACGCTCATCTCCCCTTTCCCCCGGTTATCCCAAGCGTAGTAAGGCACAAAACGGAGCGGAATCCGTGTTTCTTTTTCATCCAAATTTACAGGTTGATACAACTTGTTTTTCCAGCTGCTATCGCCAAGTAAAACACCTTCGCCTTTCAACGCGACCAGTCTCGCACCATCAATTTCAATCGCCTCCAAGTTCAGTTCCGAAGCCGCATCAACAGCAACATTGAACACATCAACTCCTACAGGCAAATCAGCTGTTTCCACGCAATACACCACAGGGCCGCGTTGCACCGCTACCAAGCCCCGGTTGGCTTCAACCATCGGGTTGGTTGCCATCAGCTGCACCGGCATCGGCATGTTCAAACTGATTTGATCGCCCTTTTTCCATTTGCGCGTGACAGCCACATAAGTTCCCGGTTGACCGTCGGTTGCCACCGGCTCACCATTCACCTTTAATTCAGTCCCATTGCACCAAGCCGGAATACGCAGGTGAACGCTCATTTCCTTTTTCAATGTTTTTTGAATCGTCAGCACAACCGCTCCATCCCAGGGATAATCTGTTTGTTGGCTGAGTTGGAGAGCGTCGCCGTCTTCCAAAGTGGTGTTCAAATCATTGGCACCGTAGAAATTCACATACAAACCGTCTTTCGACAAACTGTACATGTAATTGCTGATTTCGGCAACCGTACGGGCGGTATTTGGAGGACAGCAGTTGCAGTAGGTGATATACGGCTCGCGATCTTTCGACCAGCGCAAATCATGCGAAACCTCGTCGGCCACGGCCAGCGGGTTGGCGTAGAAATGACGAATACCATCAAGGCTCACCGCTCCCAGCAGACTGTTGTACATCACTTGCTCCATCACATCGGCATATTTGGCGTCAGCTGTAACCTGCAACATGCGCCAGTTCCAAAGCAAGTTGCCAATATTGGCGCACGATTCATTATGCGCCGTCAGGTTCGGCAACTCGTAATCCTCGCCGTAGGCCTGATGAACCTGCTGAATCGACGGTTGATCGTAAGTGGTTCCGTTTGGCGAAACGCCATCGTACAAGGCCCCACAGGCACCGGTGATGTACATTTTATTTTCAACCAGGTCGTGCCAAATCGAATCAAGCGCCGTCATCAATGTCTCGTCCCCGGTTTCGGCATACACATCGGCAGCTCCGGCGTAGAGGTAATTGGCACGAACGGCATGGCCCTGCGCCTTGGTTTGCTCGCGAAAAGGAATGCGATCCTGGTTATGATCATGTCCCTCTTCAACCTGGTCGCGGATATCAATCAGTCCTTTTGCGAGCTCCAGGTAACGCGGGTCACCCAAGGTGCGGTACATTTCCGTTACGCCCATGTAATGTGACGGACAAATAGCATTTTGCGCCAACTCGTAAGCATGATTTTTATAGTAATCGTAAAGGAAATCAGTTGCTTTTATCGCAATGTCGAGCAGGTTGCGTTTTCCCGTCAGGCGATAATGCACACAAGCCGCTGTCATCAGATGCCCCATGTTGTAGGTTTCAAAATCCATCCGCTCGGCAAACTCGGCTCTTTGTTCCGGATGCTCCCGCTCTTTGATCATCACCGGGGTGTGAATATAACCATCGGCACGCTGCGTCATACCAATCACGGCGATGATCGAATCGATCTTTTGATTCAGGGCTTGATCGTTGTTTTCAGCAGCAATCACAATGGCCGCTTCCAGCATTTTGTAAAAGTCGCCATCGTGAAACGGAGGGCCAATATGCTCGCCATCTTTCAGTCCTGCCGCAATCTCAAAGTTGGCAAAACCATGACTGATTGAATCGTTCAGATACATATCGAGCATGTGCGGTATCATACTGTCTTCGCAAACCCGGTACCGATCGGCCCAAAAACCGGTCGTCCAGCGCACATCGGTCAGATTCACCGATTCCAGTTTCGCGAACTTGCTTTTCGAGGTATCTACCAGGCCTTTGTACTGTGCCTGCACAAAGGAAACAGCCAACAGCAGTAAAATTGACGTGATTGAATATTTGAACATGACTTAGTTTGAGTTTTGAATTTGAAATGAATACGTGCCGGAACCAACTTCAACGACCAGATAATCCCCATCGCGTCCGGCAATCGCTATATCTTTTCGGTTTGAAATTGGCTTTCCGTTTTCCGAAACCGAAGTTGCGTCATTGGCCAGCAAGTAAATTTTTGCTGAAGTATTGGCCGGTACCTCCACCGTTTGCACAAAGGCATCTTCTTTTCGCTCCCATCCCGACCGAATTTCTCCATAAATGGACTGATAATTCGCCTTGGCAAATTGTAGCTGTTCCGTTGGCACTGGTTTAACGACGAATTTTTTATAGCCTGCCACAGCAGGATCTTCCTGCAACCCGGCCACCGTTTGATAAAGCCAGTTGCCCACTGCCCCGTAAGCATAGTGGTTGAAGGAGTTCATCCCCACATCCTGGAACGAGCCGTCGGGCTTGATGCAATCCCAGCGCTCCCAAATGGTAGTCGCCCCTTTGGTTACCGGGTACAACCACGACGGATAACGTTTATTGAAAAGCAATTTGTAGGCAACATCCGGATAGCCGTAATCGCTCAGGGCCTGGCACAAAAGAGGTGTTCCAACAAAGCCGGTTGTCAGGTGACCAAAATGATTCACATCGTCGGCCAGGCGTTTGGCCACAACCGGAACTAAGTTTTCCGGAAGCAGTTTAAAGCACAAGGCCAACACGTAGGCAGTCTGTGTGCCCGAAGTCAAGCGACCAGTTTCGGTAACAAACTCCCGGTTAAAAGCTTCTTTTATTTTGGGCAGAATAGCCGCATAACGAGCAGCATCTTCCTTCTTGCCCAGGATTTCAGCAGTCTTTTGCATCAATCCGGTTGTGTGATAGAAATAAGCCGTTGCAATCAGCTCTTTATCTGTATTTGCTCCCGCATAACCATAGTCAGGTGCATTGTAGTAGTACGAATAATACTCGGCAAAAGCCAGCCAGTCGCCAAAGTGGAATCCTGCACTGAACACATAGTTGTCGCCCGATTCGCGAATCATGTATTCTTCCCAGCCTTTCATCGAGGCATACTGCCGTTCCAGAATTCCGGTATCGCCGTATGCCCGGTATACCGTCCACGGAATAATCACCGACGCATCGGCCCAGGCTGTTGCTCCAAAGCCATCCGACCAACCGGTACCGCCGCCGTCTTTCACCACATTAGGCACGACCCAAGGCACACTGCCATTCTCTTTTTGGTCCACCGGAAAATCTTGCATCCACTTGGTGTAAAATGAAGCTGCGTCGACATTGAAACAGGCTGTTGGTGCAAAAACCTGTGCATCGCCGGTCCAACCCAAACGCTCATCACGCTGCGGACAATCGGTTGGCACATCGAGGAAATTACCGCGCAGTCCCCATTGAATATTCTTTTGCAGGCGATTCACCAAAGTATCCGAGCAAACAAAATCGCCGGTTTCCGTCATCGCCGAATGCACCACGCAAGCTTCCAGATCGTCTACCGTCACCTCGCCCGGGTAATCACTGATTTTCACATAGCGAAAACCATGAAAAGTGAAACGCGGTGCATAACTTTCAACACCGTCACCCTTGAAAATATATTCGTCCTCCGCTTTCGCGACACGCAGGTTAGCCGTGTAAAAATTGCCCTCCTGATCCAGCACTTCGGCGTGATTCAGGACAACTTTGTCGCCTTTATTTCCTTTAAGTTTAAAGTGTACCCAGCCCACCAGGTTTTGCCCGAAATCGAATACCAGTTCCCCTTTGGGAGTGATGATTTTTTCAATCGGTTGAATGCGCTGTATCACCTGAACGGGAACGCCATCCGAAGCCACCAGGTTGTCGTAACCATAATCTTTCGTTTCTACGCCATTCCATTCACGGTCATCAAATCCGGCAGTATTCCAGCCAGTTTGTTCCAAACGCGCATCGTAAGTCTCGCCATTGTAGATATCCGATTTCAGGATCGGGCCGGTGCCGGCTTTCCAGTTTTCATCGCTGCAAATCATCTCTGAAGTGCCGTCAGCGTATTCAATTTGAAGTTGAAAAAGCAAAGCCACGTTCTCACCATACGTATTCTTGTTTCCCTGCCAAACCAGAAAACCGCGATACCAACCGTCGCCCAAAACGACGCCAATCGCATTTTCGCCTTTCGCCAATAAACCGGTAACATCGTAAGCCTGGTATTGCAAACGCTCCTGATAACTGGTCCAACCAGGCGTAAACAAATCGTCACTCACTTTCGAGCCGTTCATGCTCAACTCGTACAAACCATGACAAGTCACAAAAGCGGTTGCTTTGCTGATCGGCTTCGGGGCCTGAAACGTTCTTCTCAAATAAGGAGAGGGTGTCGATTTTGACACATCTTCATCCAGCTTCGGCTCAATCCATTGGGCTTTCCAGTCGGCATGACTTAACAAGCCCAGCTCGAAAAATACCGGTTCGCTCCAGGCAGATTCCTTCCCGCGATTGTTGCGAATGCGTACCTGCCAGTAAACCCGTTCGCCGGATGCCAGTTTCTGCCCGGCATAGGCCAGCTGATTAGACTGATCGCTTTCAACCCAATCAGTATTCCACAATAAATCGGCTTTGTTCTTCAATTCGGCTGCCGTAGCAGCACAGCGAATTTGGTACGCTTGCTGCATGCTTCCGCGCTCCGAATCCTGCATTTCCCAGCTCAACCGGGGATTTGCCATCCCCAATCCAATCGGGTTGTGCTTGTATTCTGTTCTCAGATTGACGGCAGCTAATTTTGTCTGATTGCCGCCCATCGCACTTCCATCCACGAAGAGAAAAGTGAACGCGACACACAGCAATGAGCTGGCAATTGTTAGTCGTTTTTTCAATAAGTTGATCATATCCCGTTAATTATTCGTTTATCGTTTTAGGTTTATTTTGAAAGATCTATCGCTTGTTATTGCATTAAATCGTCCAGATTTTGAATATCCGCTTTTCGCGATTCCGGAATTACCGTCAACTGTTTCACCCGGCCATTTTCATAGTTGAGTTCAACGGTGGTTTGCTTCGGCAAATGCAGTTTGAAATGCACGTCGCGATCGCGAGGCCAGGCAGGCAACAAATAAATTTGATCGCCAACGGTTTGAACCAGCATTTCCTGCAAAGCAATCATCCCCGAACCACCCCAATTGTGATCAGGTGTCCAGTCGAAGCCCGGCCCCCAGAATGCAGGGAAGCGCCGACCGGAATCTTTCAGTTTCAGAGTGACCAACGAATCTGCCTCATTGGTCAATCCCAACCGGGCAGCAAAAATCGCATCCTGTTTCCAGCCTTTGTGACTGCGGAATTTCAAGGCATCCGGATCATATTTCCAGGTGTTCAGCGCAACGTCCAAATCGGGCAGGCCAACCCCATACATTCCCCAAGGATAAACCGGGTACAACTGCGGAACTTCATAGTTGTTTATCCGCTCCCACAGCTTTGCCGGAGCAATTGTTTTGTGCCCCTCAATTTGGCGAAAGCTAATCGGCGGAATGCGTTTTGACATTTCCGCGAAAAAATCGTGGTCTATTGCTGAAGCATATTCCACGGGCAAAGCCAGCAGTTCATCCAAAACTGTTTTTAGGGCAGCAATTGTAGAAGTGGCATCGTAGGCCATTTTGTAGGTTTCGCAAGCCGAACCCGGATACAAAACCAGCTGCCCGTCGGCGTTCAACTCTTTCGATCCACGCTCGCGCGCCAGGTAGCGGTAATGCTCATCGAAAAACTTGAGCGAGCTCTCAATCAAAGGCAGATACTTTGAGATATCGGCTCCCGAGTACTGCTGATCCTGCAGGATCATGTGGCAAAACTCCAGAACAGTATCCCACTGGTATTCCAGCCAGGCATTGTATTGTCGGCCCGGATCGTAATCTTCCGGCCGCTTCCAACCGTATTCGCTCGGATTGGGCAAACCAAAGTTTTCCAACTGCTCGGTAAAACAAGCACCGTCGTGTCCCCAATAGGTTTGAGATCGAAGCGTCGCATTTTTCAACGTATTCAAATAGAAATCGAATTGAGACGGCAACATATCGAAGTCGCCGTTTTTCAGCATGGGGAAATACACCAATCGCTGGTTTTGAGCGGTAAATGTTCCGCCTCCCCAGTTCCTGAAATCAGCGGTGAATGCCCGCGTTGAATCCGTAAAAACAGGATCAACCGTAAACAGGCCGCCGTTAAACTTGGTCGGGTACTTGCCGTACGCGTTGCAGGCCAGCATGTAACGAAACAACTGGTAATTCCGTCCTACCTGCCAGCTTACCGACTGTTCGTTTTGGTTATTGGGTTGAATGAAAACGAAACTTCTGTTCCAGAAATCAGCCCACCACTTTTGTGTTTGCTGAAAAGCTTTGGAGCCCTGCTTCAGGCTTTGCGAACGCAGAGCTGAAAGTTCGTCCTTCCAGACTTCCCGACTTTCAGTTTGAGCGGTATGCAGGTAGATTTTCAGTTCTTGTTTCTTTGAAGGTGTCTTACTTTTCAGTTTAAAACCTTTGAACTCAGTATCGACATATTTTCCGGATGTCTCTCCGGAGGGAACCATATTTGTTCCCTGCATCAAACCACCGAAAGTGAGATTTTCGAGCGGGTTGAAAAGTTGATCTTTCACCGCATCCATCTGCTGTTGGTGAACAGTGACGTCGAACACCGTTTCACCGGAGTTTCGGTGGCAGAACAACACACCGCCATCCGAAAACTCAACCTGATCAGCTTTGGTCGTCAAGCCTTCCGGGGCAGCCCATTTGTACGAATTGGCGAAGCTTTCCAGTTTCCGCAACGGACGATCTTCGGTTCTCCAACTCTCGTAAGTCGCTTCTGTTGAAACAGGTTGATTGGCTTCCACTTCAACATGAATCACCGGACGAAAAACATCCACCCAAAGTTTCGCGGTTGCTTTTACCCCTTTGTTTTCACCGTCGATGGTCACAAAACCTTCTTTCAGATGCAATTCCTGCTTGAAATTTTCACCGTCGAACGGATTTGGGGAAAGCTTCACCCGAACACGTCCCAGCTTCAGCATGCAATTATTCTCGTCGAAGGTGCCGCTTTGCGAGACATAGAAAAGCAGGTCGCCTTTTTCAACCCACACATTCAGACCAACATCGCCACCACCGCAAGGCATCGACTCGGATGAGTTTGCACTTTGACTGGCCCAAACCAGGTTGTAGCCGTCAAGCCCGACTGGTTGTGCCGAGAGTTTCACGACTAGCACCAAAAGTATCGCGATCGTTATCTGAATGTGTTTTTTCATTTTTGGTCTTTTGAAGAACGCGAGCGAGTGGCAACAGAATTACACACCCGCCTCACATTCTTTCTTCTAAAACTGTAATCCTCAAATATTCAAATTACCAATCATCACTTCTGAATGATGATACCGGTAAGCCGTTTGTTCCGTAAAGGGTTCCCACGGTGAAGTCATCGAAAGCATAGCGCACAGCTACCGGCTTTTCAACTCTTGGAGAAGACAACACTACTGATTTGCTTCGCAAAAAGACTTCTGCCGGGTAAAAAACTTTGTCGTCGCCTGCTATCTGGAAACCTGTCAGCTCTTTTCCGTAAGTCGTCAAACCGTTGGAGGCGTCGTTGAACGAGACGATCAATTGGCTGCCTTTTATCTCGAAGGTGTTGTAAGAAGGACTTTTATAGGCGAAATCTCTGAATCCGTAGGTCTTTGCCAAGGCCCACAAAGCCAGCCGTTCTCCACCCTCCTGCTTGTGCATGGGATGAATACTGGTTTTCTCGCCAACATCCATCAGCACGGCCATTCCACTGTTCGGGATTTTTGCCTCCGCTTTACGCTGTGCATCGCGCAAATACGCCGAATTGTATTTTTCATGATATTCTTTCGGTGTGAAAACGGAGTAATCGAAAGGCGCAATCTGACAATAATAGAACGGGAAATCGCCGATTCCCCACAGCGAACGCCACTCGGCCACCATGGTCGGGAAGAGTTCTTCGTAACGATCGGGCTCAATGTAGTTGGTTTCGCCCTGGTACCAGATACAACCGGCAATTCCGTAACCAATCACCGGATACAACATCCCGTTGAACAGGACAGTCGGTGTACGGTTCGGCACAGGAATACTGTCTCCCGGTGCAGGCACTTGCTTATCTTCGAATGAAACCGAAGTCTTCGGGCTCATCCAGGCTTGAATACAGGAACCGCCGTAGCTCACCTCGATCAAACCAACCGGAACGCCCAGCATTTCCTGCAACATGCGGCCAAAATAGTAGCCCGTTGCACTGAAATTGCGAACGGCAGCCGGGTCAGCTTCTTTCCACTTGGCATCAAAATTATCCTGAGCCACAGTTTGCGAACTACGAGGAACCGTAATCAAGCGAATTTGGTCATTTGTCGATTTCAGGATATCCATGTTTGAGCCAACCACGGGCTGTCCCGGAAAACCTTTCATCGGCATTTCCATGTTCGACTGGCCGGTGCACAACCAAACTTCACCAATCAAAATATTTTGCAGTACCATCTCGGTCCCGTCACTGATTTTAATTTCGAAAGGACCACCAGCTTCCGGTGTTTCAAGCTGCAACTTCCACTTTCCATCCTTATCCGCCTTGGTCGTGTAGGTTTTGTTGTTCCAGGAAGGAGTCACTTCCACTGTTGCTTTGGCATCAGCCCAGCCCCACATAGCAACTTCACTTTTTTGCTGCAAAATGGCATTATTGGCAAACAAAGCGGGCATTTTCACTTCGGCACGTAGCTGAAATACGCCTGCCAAAAGCAAGATCATCAATACATTTCGTTTCATCAAAAACTTCATCTCGTTTATCTTTCGTTTGTTAATTTTTCAGTTCAATATTCTATCTATTGAGGGCCTTTCCATTTAGGGCTTGACTTAAAGTCAAACCCTAAATAGCAGCTAACTTTTGCTCATTTCACTTTTGCCTTTGCAAGGTTACAGGCCCCAGTAAACCGGCAGGAAGCAACGGTTGCCCTTCCAATCGGTAGGGAGCAGTCGTCCAGGTGATGCGCTGATCTTCCGGCAAACGATGGTCACCAATTAACCGGTTGTTCCAGGTGTTTGCAACTTTAATGGTCAATCTGTTTTCACCTTTTTTCAGACTCGTTGCCGCCAAATGGTAAGGAGCAGTCCAAAGCACAACCGGTTCGCTACCGTTCAAGCTAACTTCGGCCACATCACAAACTTTCCCGAGGTCTAACCACAGGCCGGTGGTATCACCATCCCAATTGAAGGTTGATTTATACACCGCTTCACCCGAGTAGTATTTAATGGCATCATCGGCATTTTTCGACCAATCAGTCAGGCTTTGGAATGTTTGAGCTTTCTCCGATCCTCCAAAATCCGAATCGAAGCTTACTTCCCAAGTCGTGTTAATTGTGTCAACAGACGATGGATTCGCCGATTTCAGTTTTTCACCGGCTGCTCCACCTTTATCTCCAAAGAGTACAAATACCGATTCGTAGGAATGAAAGGAGTATTTTATCATCACCCGCCCGCTTTCGTCCGTTTGATAGGTACATTCAGCGTATTTTCCTGTAGCCGGATTAAAAAGAAACGGAGCCTTGCTATTCGCCCGAAAGGACATGGTTGCAGTTAGGCTTTCAGCGGTTTGATTGGCAATAAAGTAGATATCTCCCTCGTCTGAATTCCGATGATTCCAGGCTAATTTACCCGTTGCATCCGACGTAAAATCAGGATCAACGCCGAGAAGTTCGAGGGTTGAATTTTCAAAAGAACCAAAGATTAATCGTCCTTTTCCTTTTTGAATATATTTCAGCTTTTCACCATTTAGTTCCATGCTTTTCTCTGTACCGGAAAACATTTCATCGAGAATGGCTTTCAAGCGATCACTATCTTCATTCAGGCTGATTGTTTTTGTTGGCGTTTGTTGCATTAAAATAGTCGCGCCGTCATTTAATAACTCGAGTAACTTCCTGGCAACTTCAATACTCATGCGTTCCCCTCCCTGGGGAGCCATCTTGCGATTTCCCGGAATCACCAAAATTGAATACTTCATTCCTGAAGCAAACACAACTTTCCCGTTTTCAACAGTAGCCAGATTCAGTAAAGCATCTTTGTTGAACGAATCGTAGGCGTAGCCCCGCAACGGATCAATCCAATTCTCTGGACGGGCCATATTGGCCTGTGTGCTGACAGTCCGGGGCATTTCGTATTTCGGAAAGCCTTCGTTTTTCAAACGTTCTTTTTCCGACGCAACACGTTGCTTGCCAAACAAGCCAGGCAGAGTATTGACCAGCCGATCCGGCAGTAGGGCACGTCTGGGGATCTCTTCACCTGTAAACACAGCAATATCCACAACCGGCTGCCCTTTTTGCAACAGGCGCTGACTGTTTTCCAAGTAAGTCCAAAATCCATGGCTCATCTCCCACCATGTTTGCCCGCGTTGCAGGAAGGTTCCGACCTTGTCCAATGTCATGCCTGGCTTCCGATCCAGCCACGGGCTGTGGACAAAAACATGGTTGACAATTTTGTTGATCCCCAATGCCAGATTTCTGTCGGCATAGGGTTTAAGCATCGCCGGCGTTTCATTCCAATCCAAACGGATCTCAGTAAAACTTTCTGACTGAATAACCGGTTTGCCATAAATGTGTGCTGCAGAAATTGCATCCAGCACATCATTGGGTTTATCGTGCGACGGGCTCTGGAACCAAAATTCCCCCGCCGGATAATCGACATATTTTTGATGTAACATCCCGTCGACAACTCCTGTTGGAGCGTTACTCTCCTCTACAAATTTCACCCCAAGTTGATGTGCTTCAGCCGCCATTGTACACGAAAATTTGTCCGCAAATAATTCGGTTACCGTTTCCCGAACATCGCGCAAAACGCTTTCCGAAACATCAGCACTTTCCAACGGAACACCAGCCATAACAGGCAAATAAGGCATTAAACTGTACCCCATGCGTTTTTCAAATTCCTCAGGGAATTTGGCGGTCCAGTTCTGACTACCACACTCCCAACTATCGCAAAGCATCCGGGTAAGTGTGCCGTGAGCATCCTCACCAACCTGATTATATATTTCACCGAACCACTTATCAAACTGTAGTTTGACGGCATCTTCGCTGAACTTGTCGCATTCCAAACCACGGGCACCACCGCCAATATAATTTTCGGCTCCGGTTGATGTGTGTCCCATGCGGATGATCTTCCATTTTCCTTCGGGAGCGTTCCAGTTTAAAACACCATCCGCAGACACATATTCAGTCACATTGATCAGCGTATTCAGCGAAACAAATTGTCCATCCTCTGCATATGTTTTTGTTTCGTCGGCAATACGCCAGATCGACGCATTTTTCCCTTCAAACTGGTTGATACGAGCCGACGATAGCAAACGCAAACCCTTCAACTGTAATTTGGGACTCCATTTGGCATCATCCAAATCTTCCGCACCAGGTTCCGAACCATCCTTTTCAAAAACAAAGCGGAAATATTTCGCCGTTACCGGAGTGATTGCCTGGGTATTGGGCTGGTATAAATCCTGCCAGCCACTGCGCGGAGGAACCAAGCGTGTGTGCTCCCGGAAAGTTTCACCATCATTACTTACCTGCACAATCAACCGGTTCGATTGGTAATTGGCCCATCCGGTTGAAATCTGAATCGTCCGGCAAGTAAAAGGTTTATTGAATGCGTATTCAATCCAACCTTCCTTTTTAGATGTGAAAGTTTTATCGTTATTCTTTGTTGCCAAATACTGCAAATCGCCTTCCTGCATATTCGAACTAACCGTAGGCTGGATCACCCACGAATCCTGTTCGTAATCGGCAACCGGATAGGCATAAGTGGCAATGTCTTCGTAATAGCCTTTATAATCCTCTGGCTTCGGCAGCGAGAAATGGAGTTGCGCCCCACCTTCGACAATCGTATCAGCCCAAACTACCTTTTGCATCGATAGGTCCGGAGTAATCCAGGGGCCACCGGCAGTTGTGAATCCATCGCAAGTATTGAAACCCAATGATATCCCCAAACGTTTGGCTTCTTTCACCGTGTATTTCACAACGTCGAACCACTCAGGGCTGTAGGTTACCAATTGATTTTCGTACAAACCGGCCGTATCGCGAATCGCAAAAATATAAGCCCCACCAATCCCCTGTTTTTTCATCGCTTCAAGATCGGCGGTAATCCCCTCTTTACTCACAGCTCCGTGCACCCAGTGCCAAAAGGTCCAAACAGTAGCATCATCAGCCGTTGGCGCTTCAACTTTTGCCTTTGGAGTTTTTTCCTGGACACAAGAAATTCCAAGCACCAACAGGGCAATCGCTAAAAGGATTTGTATCGGTTTGATTCGTTTCATTCGTCAGTTTGGCTTTGAACTAAAACTTGTATTGAAAGATTTGCTTGTTGGTCTCATTCTTTCCGGCAGCAAAAGGTACCAGGTAAAAATGGTAGTGGTAAGTACCCGAAGGAATCTGGTATTGCGGCTCCGGCGCAGCAACAATCGACCAGCTATCGTTACCACCAACTCCCATTTGCTTCAAATCGATATTCAGTGTCAGGTAGCCCGTTTCTTTCAACTCATTCGTATGTTTGGCAGCGTTGATATTCGCTTCGGTCCACGGCCAGGCACTCATGCTCAACAGACTGTCGGCCACGACCAGCAAGCCCTCCGTCTTTTGCTCGTTCGACAAATACATCCAACGAACATCCGTGCGATTACCTGTTTCCTGAGGCATTACATAAGGTTCTATAAATCGATCAATGGGAAGCGAATAAGTTGAAACCTCGAAGCCAAAGCTGCGATCGCAATAGTTTTCAAGAGGTCCCTTTCCGTACCAGCTGATCTGACGATAAGCATCTGCAATACCGCACTGCATACCAACTTTCGGAATATGGGGTAACTCCGGTGAAGCTCTTAGTTCATAGTCAACTTTCAATGCACCATCGCCGCGCAAGCTGTAAACGACCGTGCAAGAAGCGCTATCCGGAACAATCTCGTAATTACTGCGAACTTCGATCGTTCCATCTGCTTTGGTAGCTGTTTCCACCGATTGCAATTTCGGCACGGCATCGTACCATACTTTTAATTTCTTCTGCGGCTTCCATCCTCGCTCGTCATTGTCGGTGAGCGGACGGGTAAAATGCGGCAACAGCGGCGCAAACAACTGCTCCTCGCCTTTCCATTTGTAAGAACTCAGCGCTCCGTTTGTTTTGTCAAATTTCAGATTGAAGTTTTTTCCAGTCAGCACAAAAACCTCTGCTGTTTCCTGCACTTCAATCGCAGGCTGCGATTTTTCGGAAGAAGTTTCCGAACTCAGCCCTGTCAAGGCAAATTGATCAAAAGCCACTTCAAATCCGGCATCTGCCCAGCTTGTCTTATCTGTCAATCGGAAGGAAAGAGTCGCCAAATACTCAGCTCCAGCCTTCATTTTCGGTCGTTCATTTTTAAAACTGATTACTGTATCCTTTCCGGCAGCCAAAGAAATCGGGGCCAACTGAAGCGTTTTGATCACTTTACCATCTTCCTGAAATTTCAGGGTTGGCACATAAACGGAAAGGTTTTGAACAGCATGACGGTTGGTGATTTTCACTTCAAATTCATCAGCATCCACCAGCTCACAACTGGCCGGTTGAAAAACCCATTTGCACTCGTACATGGCAGCCTTTGGCCGTCCGTCGGAAGCCACAATTCCATTTATGCAGAAATTATTGTCGTTTAACAAGGTGTCGCCGAAATCGCCACCATAGCCGTAAAACTCGGTTCCGTTTTCATCCTTTTTCAGTAATCCCTGATCTTTATAATCCCAAATACAGCCACCAATCATGCGAGGCGTTGAACGGATTTGATCCCACCATTCTTTGATGTTTCCGGTAGAATTTCCCATAGAGTGCGAATACTCACACCAGAAGATTGGCCGGTTATCTCCGTTATCCTGATTAACCAAAAGCGGCCCGGTGTAAAGAGCGGGATACATACGGCTGACAATGTCAATATACGATTCGTCGAGCGGAGTTTGAATCCGGTGCGAATGATCCTTCGGGTAATTCGGAGAGCCCGGCGGAATGTAGCCTTTCACCTTTTGGTCGCCCATCGCAGGCTCGTAGTGCACCGGCCGGGTAATGTTGTAATCATGGCAATAAGCCGCCATAATTGCTGTTGCCGGACCACGGCCAGCTTCATTCCCCAAACTCCAAATAACCACCGAGGGATGATTTTTATCGCGTTCAACCATGCGAACCACCCGCTGCAAATGGGCATCCAACCACTTTGGCTGATTGGCTAGCTTTCCTCCCAAACCATGCGTCTCAAAGTTGGCTTCATCGATAACCAGAATTCCATATTGATCGCATAAATCGTAGAAATACGGATCGTTCGGGTAGTGCGAAGTGCGAATGCAGTTGAAGTTGAACTGTTTGATTTGCCGCACATCTTTTAAAATATCCTCGCGGGAAAGTGCCTTACCTTTCACCGGATCGTGATCGTGACGATTGACGCCGTAAATATAGGTCTCCTTACCATTGATCAACAGCTTTGAAGTAACCGGATCAAACTCGATTTTTCGGAATCCGACTTTGCAGCTTTTGGCTTCCGTTACAGCGCCCGTTTTATCCTTCATCGTCAAAACCAGCGTGTATAAATTCGGTTCTTCGTCGCTCCATTTTAGCGGATTCTCCAATTTAGTTTCCAGCAAGCCAAATTTCACATTGTCAAGGCGTGGCCAGGTTTCGTTTAAAATATCCAAAGCACTTTTACGCAGAGGCTCCTTCAATGCTGGCTTTCCGGAAGCATCGTACAACATCGCTTCAAGTTCATAACCTTTTACGCTGTCGCCTGTCAGGTTTTCAATACGCGGGCGAAGGCTGAAGGTCGCGTCCCGATAATCATCGTCCAATTTGGTTTGATAGAAGAAATCGGCAATGCGTATTTTCGGTTCTGCCATCAGGTATACTTCGCGGTGAATGCCGCTCATGTGCCAATGATCCTGGTCTTCCAGGTAAGCCCCGTCGCTCCATCGAATCACCTGAACAGAAACAATATTTTCGCCATCTTTTAAATAAGGAGTCACGTTAAATTCGGAAGGCAGGCAGCTGTCTTCGCCATACCCCAGGAATTTACCGTTCACCCAAACTTTGAACCCGGAACTCACCCCGCCAAAATGCAAGGTGATGTTCATATTTTTCCAATTGGCAGGGATCGTAAATGAACGCTGATACGAACCAACCGGGTTGTAATCCTGCGGCACGTAAGGCGGATTAATCGGGCGAAACGGGTACACAGCACTTTTATAAATCGGCTTGTCGTAGCCTTTCATTTCCCAATTCGACGGCACTTCAATTTTATCCCAGCCACTCACTTTCGACGTGTAAAAGTCTTTGGGAGCATCGGCAGGTTTCATGGCAAAATAGAAATCCCAGTCCCCATTCAAGCTTTCATAACGGCCACTGGTTTCACGATCACCTTTCAGTGCCTCTTCGGTTGTTGCAAACGAATACGCAGTCACGCGCGAGGCATCGCGGTTGATGCCGCTCACTTCCGGGTTTTCCCAGGGCTCAGCCATCTCCGTTGTCTTCAGCGGCGGAATGCCGGCCAAAACACCGGTTTCTCCCTGCGCGATTCCACCGTTTGCAAACAAGAGGCCGGTTACAAAACAGGCAAATGATACTATATTGTTTTTGAAATTCATGCTGATTTAATTAGAAGTAAGCGTCAATGAATTCGATTCTAAACCGTCACTACTGGCCGTGATTTTAATATTTCCGGCATGTTCAGTGCTTTGCACAATTACCAAACACATGCCATTAAATGCTTTCCGGTAGCTGGCTTTAAATGGGTCAGTGCTGGCCTGGTAACCATTGTCAACCCCGGCAACAAAACCTTCTCCGTCAACATTGAAATTGATCAGGTTGGCTGCATCGGGCACCATATTTCCGTCCTTGTCCGTCACTTTCACCGTGATGAAAGAAAGATCACTTCCATCTGCCTTTATGTTGTTGCGATCTGCGATCAATTCGATTTTTGCGGCCTGACCTGCCGTGTGGATTTCCTGTTCAGCCACTTTTTCACCGTTTTTATAACTCACTGCCCGAACACTTCCGGCATGAAACGGCACCCGCCACATCACATGAAACTGATCTTTTTCTTTCGACTTCCGGCCCTGCGAAACGCCATTCACAAACAGTTCCACTTCATCGGCGTTGTTGTAATAAGCCCACAAATCGACGGTTTGTCCTTCGGTCCAATTCCAGTGAGGGAACAGGTGCAACACCGTTTTATCAGTCCATTCACTTTGATACATGTAATACACATCTTTGGGAAAACCGCACAGGTCGATGATTCCCAAATAGCTGCTGCGCGCTGGGTACGGGTACGGCAAAGGCTCGCCGATATAGTCGAAGCCCGACCAAATGAACATGCCGGGGATGAAGTCATTATTCTTCACCACCGCCCAGGTATCTTCGTGCGTGGCTCCCCAATAGGCGATACAGTTGTCGAAGGAAGAAGCCGTCAGATCCGGATTTCCATCAAACGGAGCATTGTAAGCCGGCGGCCAAATGCGCACGCTGTCCGAAGGAAAATCGTAATGCCCGCGGGATGACAAAGCCGACATATTTTCAGACGCCAGCATGCACTCGCCCGGGTAACGATCCGGAAATTTCAAATACTCCTCGTGTTTATAGTTGAAACTCAGTAAATCCAGTGCTCCGGATTTGTAGAGATTATTTTTTTCCGGATCAGTTTCCGTTAAAGCCGCTGTTATTGGTCGAGTCGTGTCCAACGACTTGACGATATCAGCTAACTCGCGGGTAATTCGAATCCCGGTTGTATCGAATTGTTCTGGAATTTCGTTTCCAATGCTCCAAACAAAAATTGAAGGATGATTACGGTCCCGCAAAATCATATCTTCCAAATCGCGCTTGTGCCATTCATCCCAATACAGGTGATAGCCTTTCTTGGCTTTCGTTTTCTTCCATTCGTCGAAAGACTCGTTGATCACCAGGAAGCCCATTTTGTCGCACAAATGCAGCAGTTCGGGAGCCGGAGGATTGTGTGCCATGCGAATGCCGTTTACGCCCATTTCCTTCAGAATTTCTAATTGGCGCTCCATCGCACGCGTATTTACAGCTGCCCCCAAAGCTCCCAGGTCGTGGTGCTGATTGACACCATGTAACTTGTAAGGTTTGCCATTCAGGAAAAAGCCTTTGTCCGGCGTGAATTCGAACCAACGCAAACCAAGTGGCGTGTTGTATTCATCCACAAGCTTTCCCTCTTTGAAAACTTCCGATTTTACCTGGTATAAGTTTGGATTCTCGGGCGACCACAGTGCCGGATTATTCAACTCAAAATTTTGGGTCAAAGATGAAATTCCATTCGTCGCCGTCAATGTCGATTCAGCTTTGGCAAGAACTGTTCCCTGGCTATCCAAAACCGACGATTTCACAAGCACTTCCTGCTCCTGTGTATCTGTATTTTCGAGTTGAATATCCAGATGAACCTTCGCCAGCGTTTCAGAAACTTCGGGAGTGGTTACAAAAGTTCCCCAATGTGCCACATGAACCGGGTTCTTTTCAACCAGCCAAACATGGCGGTAAATGCCGGATCCGGTGTACCATCGTGAAGCAGGCTGAGCCGAATTATCAACCCGAACAGCCAGGATATTTTCGCTTTCACCGTAATTCAAATAGGGCGTCAAGTCGTAACGAAATGAAATATAGCCATAAGGACGCTTGCCTAAAAAATGACCGTTAATCCAGACTTCGCTGTTGCAAAAAACACCATCAAAATCAATGTAGAAGTTTTTATTGCTTGTCGGTTTTTCCAAACGAAAACTCTTGCGGTACCAGCCAATTCCGGTTGGAAGTGCCCCGCCTTCGGTGGTTGATGGCGCATCAGCGCTAAACTCGCCTTCGATACTCCAATCGTGGGGCACATTTAGCTTTCGCCAGCTTCCATCTTCATAACCCGCCTGAAACGCGAGCGAGTCGTCGCCCAGCATAAATTTCCAGTCTTTGTCGAAGTTTTGTCGATCTGCTAATTGTTTAGGTTGACAACTGAAAATGAGTCCTGTTAGTGACAAGAGCATCAACAGACGTATGTTTCGTTTGGTCGATTTATTCATCTTTTTATTTTTAAACACAGAGATCGCTGAGAAAATGCAGAGTTTCACAGAGTCTCTTTTTCTGATTTCTATTGTCTGACTTCCCGCCCCTACTTCACTGTTGATTCTTCCGTTGAATTAAAAGTCATCGGGCTTTTGCCCAAGTCTTTTGAAGTGGCCAAAGCGATTCCGCGATTACCCAGTTTGTCTACTGCATTGTAGTAGTGATAAACCACACCATCAACCTTGATGACGTAGGCTTTGTGAGCAAATAAATCGTCGTAGTTTTCTGAAGGCTCAATCAGGTGCTGGCCATTCCATTCCGTCCAATGCACCAAATCGTATGAAGCAGCAAAGCTGTTGTAAACAACCGTTTGCCCATCGGGCCAGTAGGCACGGAAAAAGAACATCACATACACATCGCCGATTTTCTGAATGACAGCATCGCCGGTAATACCTTTGTGGTGATTCAAAACAGGCTCGTCGCCAAAGCGCTTCCAATTGACCATGTCGTCGGAAACAGCCATGCTGATGCGTTCAGCACCGCGATCCGGATTGATGCTGTCGCCGCGCGCATTGTAGTACATCACAAACGGATGCCCGGTCAGACGTTCTTCATCTTTGATGATAAAATTCTTATAAATTGTACTGTTATCGTACCAACGGGCATCTGCATCTTTCGAAGTCATCACCGGCACTGCCAAACGCTCCCACTGGTGCAAAGTCGCCGGATCTCCTGAGGTATAAGCCATCCCAACCGACAGCAAACCTTTTTCATATCCGGTTGAGTTACCACCAAAGTAGCTCATCCAATATTTCCCGTCGTAGGTGTCGATACCATAATCGCTTCCCCAATCGTAATGAATCAGCGACGGATAACCGGCCTTTTGATTGACATCCCAGTCGGTGGTATCCGAGAACTGCATAATCGCACCTTGCTCCTTCCAGTGGATCAGGTCGTCGCTCAACGCCAGGTGTGTCTCGTAACCACGACCGTCAAAAATAATGTAGGTCATCACCCATTGGTCGTCGTGACGGAAGATCGTCGGGCAATCCATTTTGTACGAATTGCTATCGGGCACCATAACCAGCCCATATTTATAGGGCGTTTTCACCTCGTTATAAATTTCGTCCATCTTCAGCTGAGAGACGGTTGTAGGTAATTCTATCTTTTTAGGTGAGCAAGCAACCATTGAAAGCGCTGCCAGTACTAATGCAAAAAATGTTCTTTTCATGTTTATTCCAAAGCGGTCGTTGACCGGTTTATTGTTTCATTTTGATTTCAAATTCGTAGCTACCCGATTGAATTTCAAAGGCTGACTTACCATTTACTTTCTCCAGCGGCTTAACCAGTTCTGTAGACTTTTCCGCCGATTGTAAAGCCCAGGCCCGCACATCTCCCTCCAGTGGTAGGATTACCTTGGCTGTCGTATTCACCGGAACCTCCACATGCAGCGTAAATGAGTCTTCCTTCTTCGTCCAATTACTGACGATTGTTCCGTATGGAGAATTGAAAGACACATTCGCAAAAGTCAGATCGTCAACGATCTCCGGTTGAATGACGATCGATTTATATGCTACCGAATTGTCTGCTTGCCGGATACCTCCCAAGCCTTGGTAAAACCATTCCATCAGGTGACCCAGCATGAGATGATTTAACGATTTTGAAGGCAAAGCCTGCCACGACTCAGCCAGCGAATTGGCTCCCATTTTCAGCTGATAGCCATAGCCGGGAACATCGTCGCGGTTATTCATTTCGTAAAGCAATTCCGATTTCCCGAAGCGGGTCAGCGCATCCACCAGGTAGTGAAATCCAACATCGCCCGCCGTAATTGCTTTACCATCCGATTCAATTTGTTCGATCAAATTATCCAGAACTATAGGCTCATTTGCCTTGTCAACCAAACCGAGGCTCAGCGGCATTGCCAAAGACGTTTGACTACCTGTTGCATAACTGGCCGAATCTGCTCTGGAAAATTCAAGATTGAACGCCGTTTTAATCTTTTGAGCCAACTCTTCGAAATGGTCAGCCTGATCTTTTTTATCCAGTTTAGCCGCAACTTTAGCCATCAATTGTGCATCGTAGAAATAGGTGGCTGTTGCCACCAGCGGAACCGGTGTCAATTGCGCAAATCCCGGCTCATTCGGCCCAACATCGTACCAATCGCCCAAACCGTGCGAAAGAATATTGTCAGTTGCCTTACTTTCCAGATAACTCATGTAACGCAGCATCATTGGCCAGGCCTGCGTCATCACCTCGGCATCGCCATACCATTTGTAAATCAGCCAGGGTAGGATAATGGACGCGCTGCCCCACTCGGGCGAATCGCGAAAAGCGGCATCGTAATACTCAAAATTGATGTATTCGGGCACAATGCTCGGCACCAAACCTTCATCGGTCTGGGCGTCTTCCATGTCCGCAATCAGCTTTTGGTAAAGCTTATAAATGTCGAAATTGAAGTGTACGCTCGTTCCCATCAACTGGGTTTGCTCAATCCAGCCCAGCTTTTCACGGGTTGGGCAATCGGTCATCACCGACTGCAGATTGCTTTTGATGCCCCAGTTGATCAGCTCAAAAATTTGATTGAAAAGCTCATTGCAACAAGCGAATGTTCCAACCTGAGTAGTCGAGTTTCGGGTATGCAGGGATTGTATTTTCTCCACAGTCGGAAATTGTGAATCAACAGAATCAGGGCATGCTCCTTCAACCTGCACGTACCGAAAACCAACATACGAGAACCGAGGTTTCCAGCCTACTGAGCCTTCTCCTTTCAACGTATATTTAAAGTAATAAGGAGAACCACTGCCTCGCTGACTAACGGAACCATCATCTTTCAAACACTCGCCCGGAGAAAATTTAACGGTTTGGCCTTTTTCTCCTTTTAGTGTTACATCGATAATTCCTGAGGCATTTTGTCCAAAATCGTAAACCCAAACTGAATCATTTATTTGATTGATCGCAACCGGCTCGAAAGTCGACATAACTTTCACCGGATGATTCGGATCCGCTTTTAATTGCCCTGTCGGAGCCTGCACCAATTTCACGGTCTGCCAGGCCTGATCGTCAAAACCAGCTTTGTTCCAGCCCGGTTGTTCCAAGTTCGCATCATAATCCTCCCCGCCATAAATTCCACTGTAGGTTATTGGCGACGGAGACGTTTTCCAGCTGGAATCGGAGACAATTGTTTCCGTGCGACCGTCTGTATATTTTAGTTGCAATTTGCAGATCAATTTTGGAAAACCGTAGGCAATAATCAGTTTCCGGTAGCGCTCGCGGTTGTTGTAATGAAAGGTATTACCAACGATTGCGCCCAGCGTATTATCTCCTTTCTCGAGCAATTCCGTTACATCGTAACTGTTGTACAAAGCTGTTTTATCGTAGTGCGTCCAACCGGGAGCCAGGAAAGCATCACCTACTTTTTGTCCGTTAAGCGATGCTTCATATTGCCCCAAACCACTGATAAAAAGTGTCGCTGAAGCCAGATCACCAGTCACTTCAAACTGCTTACGAAACATGGGAATGACAGCGCGTTCCTCCACCTTGTCTTTCGACGCGTCGCCATAGCCACTAATTCCTTCGACCAGTCTTTTTTCGGCAGGCAGATCTTCGTAACCAATCCACTTTGCACCGTTCCAATCGGCTTCATCCGGCAAGCCAAATTGGAAGGAGTTAACTTCACTCCAACCGGATTCCTTCCCCTTTTCATCCCAAACTTTCACTTTCCAGAAATATTTGGTTCCGGCTTTTAATGACTGACCGGCAAAGGCTGTTAATTGCGATTGTTTTGATTCTACTTTACCCGAATTCCAAACAGGATTTTTTTCGACATCTTTTGAATCCAGCCCAACGACAATTTCATAGGCAGACTGACTATTCCCATCAAGATCAGATTGCATCTTCCAGCTAAAACGAGGATGTTGAGTCTCGATTAATGCCAACGAGGTTGAAAATCCCTCAACCGAGCACTCCGAAATCCGAATATTCATCTTCGGAGCGGAGCAGGCAAAAAGGAGGTTCAGGCTTAAAAAAAGTACAGTCAGTCGTTTCATTCGATTTAGTTTTCCGTTCTGCGAACGATTTTTTAGGTCCGATTCCAGTTCGTTACGCTAATGAAACGTCATTTTTCGCTGCTCCTTCCTGTAAATCTGAAAATTGAACAGCTCTTAACCGAAAGGATAATCTTCTAATTTCTAGAAAATTAATGATAACGTTTACATTTTGTATTTCACTGAATTTGTGAACTTTAATATTAGGTAATTATTTTTTAATTTGAAAACGTTACGAATAATTTTCGACATAAAATTTCGTCATATTTCAGTTTCACTAGTGTGTTAGAAACCAACTACCAATAAACACGAACAGAGACTCGGAAGAATCTCTGTTCGCTTTCATGTTTTTCAGATTTAATAGCCTGGGTTTTGATCCAGATTGGGGTTAGAATTCAGCTGAGGCTGAGGAATTGGATAAATACTGCGTGTTTCAGGCGAGTCACTATCCTTGAAAGTCCAGCGCCCCTGAGTGAAATCGCTAAAACGGACTTGGTCATTTCTTCGCCAGCCTTCGCCAGCAAATTCCCAACCGCGCTCTGCCAACATAGCATCCATGGTTAACGTAGAAGTTGTATACAATTTTCCCGATGGATCTTCGAAAGCTCTCGTTCTCACTTCATTTACCAAATCAACAGCCACATCAGTTGCTGCGCCACCGTTTTTACGCATCACAGCTTCCGCTTTCATCAATAATACATCGGCATAACGAATCACCGCATAATCGCAAGAGACAGTCCAGTTCTTAGCACCAGTGTAATCATACTTAGCTAAACGAGCCCCTTCGTCTTCGTATGATCCTTCAAGAGAAGTCAGGTCTATAGAATATGAAAGAGGCTTACCAGCTAACTCCTGATTACAATAAAGTTGTTCGCCACTGGATGATAATTGAGGGCCAACTAACCAACAATTCCTTCGAATATCATTTTCATCGTAGGAGCGGTAGAACGAGGGCATCGCACAGAAACCATTCCATCCTCCGGCCTCCATGTTAAAGGTTTTGTTGGCTGTAAAATGTAAAGTCCAATATTGAAACTGGTTCATATATCCCCAGGTAGTTGTATAAGTATCGTCGAAAGGAATCACAAAAATATTTTCCGAGGAACCTTCATTCTCAATCGCGAAGTTTGAATAATAATCGCTAGCCAACGAATAACCTCCGTTAGTAATAATATCATCGCAGGCTGAAATACATTCATCCCACATTTCCTCACCAACATACACTTCTGCATTTAGATATAATTTAGCCAGAATAGCTTGTGCAGCATAGTAGTGCATGCGACCGTACGTCGTCATATCCTTGGCTTTACTCAATACATCGAGACTACTTTCCAATTCAGAACGTATAAATTCAAAAACTTCCGCACGCGTGTTGTTCTCCGGAGCATAACCATCCGGAACGTCGAAATCTTCTACGATCGGAATATTTCCAAATGCGTCCATTCCACTGAAATAAGCGAAGGCCCTAACGGCTTTCAGTTCATTCATAATGCTGATCAAGGCATCGCTTTTATCTTCAATAAGATCGAACTGGTATAAAATTCGGTTACAGTTTGAAATGGTGTTGTAAACATACTTCCATGCATCGTTGAAATATCCTTCTTCCGAAGTCCAGGTATGCAAAGCCAAACGGCGATAAATTCCACCGTTATCCCAGTGGATTCCCCGGGTCGGTAATACCGCCTCGTCGGTAGACAGTTCGTTAATGCCCCACATGCCGGACACCTGAACCAAGCCTCTTAATTCGTTATATGCAGGCCCTGCTGCAGCCAGCACCTGTTTTTCAGTCTGATAAAAATCGTCACTCACGATGGTATCGTACACTTCCTCATCCAGGTTTGTACACGACCACATGCTGAACAATGTAAATAGTATTATTAGTTTTTTCATGATTGATCAGGTTTAAAATTTAATATTAATGCCTAGTGTGTACGTACGTGTACTAGGATAATCTCCGCGATCGTCAGAACCTGGCGTCAGACCGCCAATTGCACCTTCCGGATCAATTCCTTTGTACCCTGTAATTACAAGCAGGTTGGTACCTGTAAAAAAGATTCGTCCGGACTTCAACCACTTTTTGCTTTTCAATGGCAACGTATAACCAAGAGTCAGGTTGTCTAACTTTACAAAATCGCCGTTTTCGACATAGTAACTGGAGAAGTTTTGCGTGTCCCAAATTTCTGAATCCATGGCCGATTTCATAATATTCAACGGTAACATGATCGGGTTTTCGTAGAAAATCCTTTTCATATTAATGATCTGGTGACCAAACATTCCCCGGAACATGATTGACATATCCCAGTTTTTGTACTGTAGGGTATTCGTTAAACCAGCATAGAAATCAGGGATACCATTTCCAATGTCGGTGCGGTCTTCAACGGTAATCTCGCCATCACCATTTGTATCCTGGAAGATCCACTCGCCATCTGCAGTCAGACCTTCGTACACGTAACCATGAATATTACCAATTGATCCGCCTTCATAGTAGCGGTGTGTCCAGGCTGATACTCCGGGAGAACCAATCTCGCCAACATTACGATACTCCAACTGGTAGTATTCATTTGACAATGAAAGCAATTTATTTTTTCGCCAATCGCCATTCAGTGAAATATTCCATTTGAAATCTTTCTTATTAATAGCCACCGCGTTCAAGCTAACTTCGATACCTGAATTACGCATTGAACCCACGTTAGCCATGGTTTCTTCATAAAGGTTTGGAGGAACTGGCACATCGTACAAATTCAACAAGTCTTTAGTGTCACGCACATAAAAATCGACTGTACCACTCCAAATTCCATGATTGACAGACCAGTCTACCCCCACGTTATATTCGTGTTTGGTCTCCCATTTCAGGTTTGGATTCGGATTACTCACCGGCCCATATCCAGGAATAAACTCTCCATTGTAAAAGAAAAAGCCAGATTGTCCCATTCTCGACAGCGACAAGTATGGATCGATGCCCTGATTACCTGTTACCCCGTACCCAGCACGAATTTTCAGTTGGTCGAGCGATGAGTTGCCCATAAAGCTTTCCTGAGTTAAATCCCATGCTCCAGAGACAGCAGGGAAAGTACCCCACTTATTATTATCTCCGAACTTTGAAGATCCCTCGCGACGTACACTTGCCGACAGAAAATATTTCCCTTTGTAATTATAGGAAGCCCGAGCAAAGAACCCAACCAGACGGTTCTTGGTTTTATACGAACTCATATCTGCGTTCCCGTCTGTCAACTTTGTACCTGAGCCTAGATCGTTGTACAATAGATCGTCGGAAATGAAGTTGGCATTTTCCGCTTCAAACCCTTCGTTTACAAACTCCTGGAACGAATACCCGGCTGTAGCACTCACAATGTGCTCGCCAAATTCCTTGTTGAAATCGATTGTTGTTTCGAGTGTCTTTGTTTCGCTGGCCGATGCAGTCCGGCTTGCTAATCCTGTTGTACCTGCCGTTTCCTGTGTAAAAGCGTAACTAGGCTCGTAATACCCATCCAATGAACGGTATCTTTGAACACCGCCGACAGCACCTGCTTTTAGCGACTCGGTAAGGTATAACTCTGCTCCAAGATTAGCAAACAAAGAAGAGGAAGTATTATCCCTAGTTCGTTCAAGCAACTGTCCAACCGGGTTTTCGTATTGCCAACCGTCAATCTCGAAAAAGCTTCCATCTTCGTTGTAAACAGGCTCGGTTGGGTTACGCTTGATTGCCTGGCGGAAAGCATCGTAGTTCACAGGATGATCAGTTCGATCAGACAAGCCCAGTTGAACTGTAAACTGCAGCTTATCGTTCAATGCCAATTGACGTAAATTCAGATTCGCGCGATACTCATCCAGTTCCGAAGTCAACATCACCCCTTCCTGTTGCGTGTAGTAAAGCGACATACGATAAGTCGTTTTATTCATGCCTCCGCTAAAAGACAAGTGTTGAACATGACTAAGTGGCGTTCGAACAATTTCATCAAACCAATCTGTATCATAACCATAATCAACCATACCTGCCGCAACCTCTGGATGGGTTGTTTCAAGTTTGGTTTTCATTTGGCGGTACTCATCGGCATTGAGGACTTCTACCCTCTTGAGAATAGACTGTGTAGTGTATTTCGAAGTAAACTCAACCTGCATATTGCCTTGTTTTCCGCGTTTGGTTGTAACCAAAATTACCCCATTGGTACCGCGTGTTCCGTAGATCGCCGCAGCAGAACCATCTTTCAGAATGTCCATCGACTCAATATCTTCAGGAGCAATTGAATTCAGGTCACCACCAGGAATTCCGTCTACGACAACTAATGGTTCCTGATCGGCACTGATTGACGATGAACCACGCAGACGAATTTCAAAACCTTCAGTTGGGTCTCCCCCATTCGTCCTGGTAATGCTCAAACCAGCCACTTTACCTTGTATCAGTTGCATTGGATCGCTGGCTGCAACCTCGTTAAAATCTTCAGCCTTCACCGAAGACACAGAACCGGTCAACTCACGTTTTTTGACGGTACCATACCCAATGGCTACCACCTCTTCCAATCCAATGGTTTCTTCTTCGAGTTGTACGTCGATGGTTTGGCGACCGTCGATGCTCACTTCCTGAGAACGCATCCCGACGAATGAAAATACCAAAACAGCATCTGTCGGAATATCAGTTAAACTATAGTTACCTTCGAAATCGGTGATACCACCAATCGAAGTCCCTTTTACAATTATAGTTGCACCTGGAATAGCGGTACCATCGCTTTGGGTCACCTTCCCTTTTACAGATATGGTCTGTTGCATCTGCAACATGCCAGTCTGAGCATCTTTATCATCAGATATTACAATGTATCGGCCCATAAATTCGTAATGTACCGCCGAATTTTTCAATACAAGATCAAGAACGTCAGCAATGTTCTTATTCTCGATCTTTAAATCCATCCGTTCACTCGTATTTAAATTTTTACTGTTGTACGCAATTTGGTAGTTCGTTTGCGCTTCAATGACATCAAAAATCTCTACAACCGAGGCTTGCTTCAGGTCCATTGATACAGTCGTTAGCTGCGAATAAGAATTCGATGCTAAGGCCATAAACCCGGAAAGGACTAGCATGAAGGTTAGTTTCATAACTCTCATCATTTTTTTGCATAGTGGATACCTCCACCAATGCAGGTCGATTTTACTTTTTTTCATATGTTTGTTTAGTTTTTCGTTAAACGTTTGTTTACGAATTTGGCGGGTAGTGTATGTTGGCGCAGAACTACCCGTTTTTGTTTGGTTACATTAGCTTAAGTTTTGTTTTTTGATTGTGATATTCTTGTTATTTATCTTGTATTCGATGTGCATGATTTTCCCCATGATTTCCATGAGCCGTTCAATACTTTCCTCCTTGTCCAACTCCAGCGTAAGTTGCTCGTTTTCCATTTCAGCGGGATCATATTGAATTTGTACGTTATACCAACGCTCAATTTTGCGCACCACTTCATCAAAACTGTCATCCGCAAAAACCAAATGGTTATCTTTCCATGCAACCACATTGCTTTCGTTAAATCCGCTTTTTTTCAGGCTATTTTGGTCCAGGTTGAAATCAATTTTCTCTCCCGGAAGCATTGCAATTTTTTGACTACGCTCTCCATCCTTCAATAGTAAATTTACCCGGCCACTCAACAGCGAAGTCTCAATTTGCTGCTCATCCGGATATGCTTTTACATTAAAACGGGTTCCTAAGACCTCCACCGTAGCACGTCCCATTAGCACCCGGAATTTTTCGTGTTTGAACTTCGAGACTTCGAAATAAGCTTCACCTTCCAATTGGACCTCACGATCCCTACTTCTCAGAAAATTGGTTGGATATTTTAAGCGTGAATCCGAATTTAACCAAACATGAGTTCCATCAGCCATAACCATTTCCGACTTTTGCCCCCGAGGAACAATAATCTCAGTGTAGTCTGTCGTCAAATCACTGTTAGTTCTGAAAAAGTAGTATGTAAACAAGAGAATTATAGGAAGAATTAAAATTGCGGCAACGCGCTGAAACACCTTTAAGAACTTTATGGAGGAAGAAATTTTTCGGTTTTGTTGTGACTGGTATTCGTAATTGATCTCCTGCACCAGATCGTCAAATTGAAGTGCACTTTCCACTTCGTTACTCATATCCCAGATGCGCTGTACCCAATTATTTAGCAGAATTGTGTTAGCAGGATCGTCAATCCATTTTTTCAGGCTTCTCAGTTCTTCTGCTGTTAGAGGTTCTCGTTGCAGGAAACGATTTAAAAGAAGATCTATTTTAGGGTTCATAGCACGAGCTTTTACTCCTATTACGAACCTGTGTTAGGTTTTCCGTGAAGGCAAAAACAAAAATTATTTGAAAAAAATTGAAAAAAGCATTATCTGCGCCTTGGTGAGTTCTTTACGAATGTAATTCAACGCGTGCCGAATCTGCGAATCAACGGTATTTTCAGAAATCTCCAGTCGACCGGCAATTTGCTTATAGCTCAAACCTTCAAATCGACTCATTCTAAAAATTTGCTTTCGTCTTTCCGGTAAATTTTCAATCAATGCCACGACCTTATCTTCCAGTTCCTTGCGCCAATCCCCTTCCTCCTGGTCCGTAACATGAAGATCAATCATCGCTTCATTTCCTACAAAATAAAGCTTTCGGGTGATGCCCTTTCGC
Source organism: Mangrovibacterium diazotrophicum (assembly GCF_003610535.1). Taxonomy (NCBI): domain Bacteria; kingdom Pseudomonadati; phylum Bacteroidota; class Bacteroidia; order Marinilabiliales; family Prolixibacteraceae; genus Mangrovibacterium; species Mangrovibacterium diazotrophicum. The sequence goes on from NZ_RAPN01000001.1 coordinate 790,503, forward strand.
AACTGGTCAACAACCTCGTGCCGGGCAATGGTAAATATGAAAGATACAAAGGCACGATCCGGATTTACTTTTTCGCGCTGAGTCCACAACTTTATAAAAACACGTTGCACCACATCGTCTGCATCCAGCTGGGAGGGAGCAAACTTCAATACAAAACCATTCAGTTTTGATTTGTAACGGTGGAACAAGATCTCAAAAGCCATCTGATCACCTGAGACAAAGCGTTCGACCAACTCTCTTTCAGTATTGAGCTCAAGTTTGGGCAAGTTCTATTCGTTAATTAGGATTTGCTACGAAAGTAAACAGCTTTAAGGAGAAAGCAAAGTTTGCCTCTTCTCCTGGTATATTAATCGACGGATTTAATAGAGGTTAAATGAAATTTATCAAGTCTACAGAAAAAATTAGGACGACTATTTCATCGTTTCTAACTCCAAAACTCCGTCGGATAAGACATTACCTGAAAGCGTTATTTCACTCTCATCCTGCTTCGAAACTCGCACCAATGTTTTTAAACCAGCGCCGCCAATGCTTCCCTTTACTATAAGTTTTTGCACTTGGCTCGCATAAATTCCAGCTTCTGTTTCGGTTTTGAGATTAGTGAGATCAAGGGCATCGAGAACGCAATTGACGGACTTTTCAATAAAAACTGCGGGACGGGCATCTATTTGTTTCGTCACAAAAGCACAGTTATCAAAGCGAATGTTTTCGGCATGGCGCAAATAGAATCCGTAAGCTGGCAGCACGCCGAACATGGTTGCTTCGGGGTAATCTTTGGGCTTGTACTCAACGGGACATTGAAAATCGGCCAAAGTCCCTCCTCCCGCAGATTCGACAATAATATCGTTCAAGCGAACATTACGGACTGGGAATCCCGGCTGTCCGGTGATGGAACAAGCAGTGTTTCCTTCAGTTTTTACCCGAACATGGCTGATGCTCACATCGCTTATTTCACCGACATGATCAATTGTTACCCCCGATTTATGGGACCGGGCACGGTTTCCCAATCGAATAAAGATGGGAGCTTCTGTTCCTTCAACCTGGATGTTGTTGATGCTGATTCCCTCCATTTTTCCGCCATCCACAATCTCGAGCGAAATGGCCGAGCTGCCGGTTGGGGCACCGTAAAAAGTGGGTTCTTTTATGGGCGAGGGCTTAACGACACAGTTCGAAATGGTGATGTTCCGGAAACCGCCGTTCGACTCTGTTCCCATTTTTATCGCATTGCAGCGACTACTGATCACACAATTCGTGATCGCGATATTTTCGCAGGCTCGTGGTGATGTACTTTTTAAGGTCACTCCATCGTCGTCAGAATCGGAAATGAAATCGGAAACCGTCACATCGTGGCATCCGTCCAAATCGAGACCATCGTTGTTGTAATTATTCCGGTTGAAAACCTTCACCCCACGAATCTGCACCTCGTCACAAGCCAGGTAGTGCTGCATCCAGCAACCGGAATTTCGCAAACTGATGTTCTCCACCAACACATTGCGGCAGGTGATAAAACGAAGCAAATGCGGGCGCGTAATCCCCTCATCATTCTTGGTCAGTTTCTTGAAACTGCGGCCCTGCCCGTCGATTGTTCCATAGCCCGTAATACTGACGTTAGTCGCATCTTCTGCATAAATCAACTGGATGGTCGCTTCCTGCGTACGCAGGGAAATATAGCCGGGTTTGATTTTTGTGTAGTCCTTCAAATCCCGGCTTCCGAACAGTACAGCGCCACTTTCGAGGTAAAAATTGACGTTGCTTTTCAAAAAAATGGAACCGGTTTTAAAATGACCGGCCGGAATCACAACGGTTCCTCCTCCGGCTTCCGAACACTGATCAATCGCCTGCTGAATGGCTTGGGTTGAAAGGAAAGCAGTATCAGCTTTCGCGCCAAAATCAAGAATATTATATTCCCGGGCTGATCCGCTGTTTACAACAAACAGCCCGATTAAAGCGAACAAAACGAATAGGTAAGATTTCATTGTTTACTGGTTTCTTGTTAGTTAATTGAATGTATATTGAAAATTATCGAACACCGCCGTCCCGCCTGTTTGATCTTGGTTGAAAGAGAACAAGCCAATTTTGGGGCCTTTCCAGTTTCCGCTCAAAACATGAAAATTAGCTCCCATCGTTTTGAAATTGACCTGATCGGTACTGAAATAAAATTGATTTTGCTTTGGAATAGCACTGATTAAAAGTTTCAGCCAGACAGTTGTCTCCTTGATCTTTTTTTCTTGTTTCATCCCGTTCACCACGGTGAAAATATACAGATCACCCTTCTTCTTTTCTATCCCGACCAAGGCAAATTCCTTCGCCATTAAACAAAGGCCGGCTAACTGTCCATCCTGCAGCTGGCTTCCGTCGAGTTCAACTTGTGCCTGCCCCGAACTTCCGATTACTTTTTGAGTAAGCGTATTTTTCGCTTGCAAAAATCCTGGCGCATAAAGTGCATCCAACGCCAGCTTTCCGGCTTGCCGCGTTAATGACCAAGCCGAATCCACCGGATTGTGATTCCACGACCATTGCAAGCCAAGTTCTGCGGAATCGAAATTATCCGAAGATTGCGGTTTCATAATTTCCGAAGTACCGTTCATCAACGGCTTTTTCCAAACATAAACAGGTTCGCCAATGCCGTTGCGATCCAGATCCACGCCAACCACCGGCCAGCCATCGCTCCAGTAAGCAGGTTGCAAGTGAACCACGCGACCAACGGCCGGAACCGATTGGAAATGCAGAAACCACCATTCGCCATTTGGTGTATCAACCAACGCACCCTGATGTGGACCATTAATCGTTGTTGAACCGGTTTCCAACACCACTTTCTTCTCGTAAGGTCCGTAAATATCTTTCGATCTTAAAACTGTCTGCCAACCTTTTTCTACGCCGCCCTCGGGAATACTCAGATAGTAGTAGCCATCTTTCTTCATGATTTTGGTTCCTTCGGCAACGGGCCCGGTGTAAACCGTCAAACCATCGTCGAGCAACGATTTTCCGTCGGCACTCATTTTATGAATAAGGATCGGTCCCGCACCGACCTTGCTGTGCCCGAGATAAGCCTGGCCGTCCTCATCCCAAAACGGACAAGGGTCTTCCCAACCAGCAATTGCGACGACTTGAGTCAATGGTTCCCAAGGCCCTTCAGGCCTGTCGGCCGACGACATGAAAAGACCTTCTTTGGGAGTACAGAAATAGACCCAGAATTTACCGTTGTGATACCTGATTGCCGGAGCCCAGCTTCCGCCGGCATAGCGATTGTTGGTGTCGTATGCCGGATCGAATTCAAACCGATCATAAACACGTCCAATGATCGTCCAATTGACCAAATCGGTGGAATGCAACACCGGCATTCCCATAAAATGAAATTCGGAACAAACCATGTAGAAATCGGCCCCAACACGAACCACATCGGGATCGGAATAGTCGGCATTCAACACCGGGTTGATGTAGGTTCCGTTTCCCTGATCACCCCAGGAAAGAACCTGTGCGGAAACTGCAAAATTTCCCATCAAAACAAAACTGAGACAAATCAGGATCAACTTTAAATCGTTCATAAATTCAGGTTTTACGTCGTACTCGCAATGCGTTTGATGCCTATTGATAACCGCTCTACAAATTACAAAAAACAGGCTATTTCCGAACCTGCCGATACTTCTTTCGATATTCTGCTGGTGTCAGGTTGTATTTGGCTTTAAAACATTTTCCAAAATATTTCAGATCCGAAAAACCAACCTGGTAGCATGCTTCTTTCACCAACACATTTTCTTCCGCCAAAATCTTTGCAGCCTGGCTGAGTCGAATTTCGCGAATGAATTCGATCGGTGACGAACCCGTTAAACTCTTCAGTTTGTTGAAAAAAGTCGTTTTCGACAAATTGACCTGCTTGCCCAACTCCTCCACCGAAAACTCCGGATCCTCCATGTGATCTATAATATATTTAACAAGCTCTTCCATGAATTCCTGATCCTTGGTCGACAACGGCATTAACTCCTCATCTGTTTCGGGCATGAAATCGGGTTGCTTGTAAAATGCCTGCAATCGTCGGCGTTGCTCCATCAAATTGGCAATTCGCGCTTTAAAATAGCCGACACTGAAGGGTTTAGTCAGGTAATCATCGGCGCCATGAGTCAAGCCCGACAATTTACTCTCGGCATCGGTTTTAGCCGAAAGCAAAACAATGGGAATGTGGCTTGTCGACTCGTCATTGCGCAGGCGTTTTAGCAACTCGATGCCATCCATTTTCGGCATCATAATATCGCTGACAATGAAATCGGGGTTGTGTTGCAAGGCCAACTGCAAACCTTCCTCTCCGTCGCCCGCTTCATAAATTGTGTAATCTTCTTCGTCCAGCAAACTTTTCATGAAGTGCCTCAACTCCGGATCATCTTCTACCAATAATCCAATTGGATTGGCTCTTTTTTCGGCCTTTGCCGGAAGTACCTTTTCCGCCGTCAAATTTTCGTCGACAGCTTGTGCGTTCTCACGTTGCGGAGAAACCAAGTCCACATCCGAGCCAAAATGGCTGTGTCCTTTTTGAAAACTGATGGCAACTTTTGTCCCGTCTCCAACCTTACTATCAAGCTGGATTTTTGCTCCATGCTGATCGGCAAAATCTTTCACCAACGACAGGCCAATTCCGGTGCTGGGATTATCCGGGTTTTCATTGAAATTTGAAAACCGAACAAACAGTTTCTTTTGCTTTTCAACCGAAATTCCAGGTCCATTGTCCTCGATACGAATAATCGCGGAACGGTCGGTTTCTTCTGCCGTTAACTTCACCGCACTTCCGGCAGGACAATACTTCAGCGCGTTGGACACCAAATTAACAAGCATTTTGTCGATCATCTCTTTGTCACCCCAAATCCGAACAGGCGATTCTGATTCGACGATTGTCAGTTTGATCTTTTTACTGATTGCAAGCTCTTCAAATTCAACTGCAACCTGCTTCACAAGTTGATTCAAGTCCAGCTGTTCAACCTGCAACCGATGTGTCTGAAACTTTCGTAAATCCAAAATTTGGTTAATTAATTTCAGCAATCGCTGCGTGCTTTGTTCCACCACCGAAAGCTGCTTACGAATCGGTTCAGGCGTATTCTGATCATTTACCATTTTTTCAACCGGAGCGGCAATCATGGTCAGCGGTGTACGTATTTCGTGCGATATATCAGTAAAAAAGCGCAATTTCAAATCAGCCATTTTCTGCTGCATCGCCATTTCATTTCGCAATTTGAAAATGGTGAGGATCGTTTTCTGAATCAACACAAACAGGCCCAAGAATAAGATAAAGTAAATGGCGTAAGCGAGCTTTGTCTCCCAAACTGACGGTTTTATCTTTATCTGCAAACGCCGCTCATTGTCGACCCAAACACCATTGCCATTCGTGGAGGAAACACGAAACTGATAATCTCCATGCGAGAGGTTTGTATAAGTCGCTGTCCGCTCAGCCCCGGTGTAATTCCAACTCTCTTCAAGACCGTCCAGCTTGTATCGGTATTGAATGTTCTTGCGTGCACTAAAATCGAGCGCTGCAAACTGCAACTTCAAAAAGTTTTGGTTGTGTTTTAACACGATCGTACTCCGATCATCTACGGAATAATCGAGTACTGATAGCCGAGACGAATCGGGAACATTGTTCATCAATTCGAAGCCCGTGAGGGCCAGATAAGGTTTAAAGTCGCTGACACCAACATTATCAGGATTGAGCTGCAGAATACCGTCAGAGAATCCAAACAGCAACTCTCCGTTCCTGAGCTTGCAGACGGCCGATTCTGAAAAGAGATTCTCGCCGACCACCGTTTTTACTTCCGCAAAAGTTTCAAAGCTCTCAGTTTCCGGGTCGTAACGAACCAGATTTCGTTCGGAACAAATCCAAATCCGCCCGCTATCGTCCTCTTGTATGCCTGTAATTCCTCCAATCAGGCTGGTCGTTTGCGCCGAGTAGCTTTCAAATTGGGCAGGGAACCCGTCGACAGTTTGAGCCGATTGTCTGTATAAATTTCCGCCGTAGGTGGCTAAAAACAAATTACCGTTTTCAGCCTCGTATACATACAAAATATCGTGATTCGGGAAATCAGCGTATTGCTTAAATGGAAGATCAGCTGCGGATTTCCCGGTAATTTTCAGGGATACCAAGCCATTTGTTGTCGCAACTTGCAACTCATTATTTTTGGTAAGCGTCATCCATCTCACCCACGAATAATCGTCTTCCGGGTAATTCAAAAGCTCATTGCGAATATTCAGGAAACGGATTTCCCTTCCGTCTTTCTCCAATAAATTCAATCCACCGCCCCAAGTTCCAACCCAAATTCGTCCGCTAGAATCCTGAAGCATACAATACACATCATCGTCGTTCAAACTGTATTGACCGCCCGACTCGCTATCGAACTTTGAAACACGATAAGCTCCCGATTTGGTATCGGGAACGAAATGGTAGATTCCTTCTCCCCGGGTTCCCAGCCAAACGGTTCCGTCTTTATCCTGTAAAATGCAATAAATTGCACTCTTCCAAAGCGAATGTTCCTCATCGACATACTCTCCCTGTGGCGAGAGATAGCCGATTAATTGTTGTTCCGCATCAAAAATCGCCAATCGGGATTCATCCTTGGTGGCAACCCAAATATTTCCGTTGAGGTCTTCAGCCAGAGCGCGCACATTGTTAGCTCCGGTCTGCGAAACAGGCAATTGCAACTTTCGCATTTTTTGGCGGGCAAACGAAAGCTTCTGCAAGCCCTGATTACGACTGCTAAACCACAAATTATCCTGCTGATCCACAAAAAATGTATAGTCCACATTTCGTAGAACTTTATTCCGGGCTATGTCTTCCACCATCTTGTCTGTTGCACGATCGTAGAAATAAAGCCCGCCGTTTTTAGGTTGAATCCATAAATTTCCCTCTTGGTCGTTCAGAACAAGGGGAATCGACCGTTGCGTTTGCACAACGGGCTTATCTTGATTGGCTAAAAAAGCAGTTAGCTTTTCCACTTCAAACTGAAAACGATAGATCCCGGGTTGCGCATTCGAAAACCAAAGTTCTCGGTTCAGGCTATCAACATACAAAACCCGCAATCCGGACATATCCACTTTATTTCTGAACTGCTTGCCAAAATTCTTAAATTCTCCCTTGTTAATATCATAGATGAAGAATCCATTCTCAGACGTAGTAAAAAGAATACAGCCTTGCTGCAACCACCTGGCACCAATTATGGTTGACTGATTCTCGGAATTGATCTTAAAAAATACGCGATCGCGTTTGTCATACCTCCAGATTTGTCCTCCTTCACCGGCAAACCAAATTGACTGTTCGTTCTCCGCAGAACAACGCAATACTGCATTAATCGATTGAACTTGGCCTTTCAATTCGTAGCTGTGAGCAGGTTCACCGACACCATCCCGGTCGATAAACTGCAGGCCCTCATCTGTTAGAAACCAGGTGTTCTGTTGAAAATCTTCACGAATGTCAAAAATCCGTTTCCACTTTAATTTCCCTTCTGCATCACCATAAACTGAAAGGTTGAATAACGAATCACGAATGCAGACAGCTTTTGCGTCTTCTGATAGCAACCAAACTTTTCCCGATGGCATCACCCGGATTTCGGAGACCTGGAAATCAGGCATAGCATCATGCAGAAGCCAGAATTTTTCCAGAGAGGGCTGGTAACAGTATACTTCAGATTGGTTTGACTGCAACCAAAGACGCCCAAATCTATCCTCCTGCAAATTGTTAATCCGATTCGACTTCAATTGGACCGCTTGCGACGACGAGGGCCGAACGGCTTGAAAGCGGTAACCATCGTAACGGATCAATCCATCGAAAGTACCAAGCCAAAGAAAGCCCTTTCGATCCTGAATGATTTTCAAGATAGAAGACTGTTCCAGCCCGTGTTCTTCCGAAAAGTGTTCAACAAATGAATCGGGAAGTGCGACAGCATTCCTGCAGAGCGCAAAAAGAACCAGTAGAAAAAATGAAATTTTATGGTTGATCAAAAGCCTCATAAGCCCAGTTTGGTCAACAAATTTATTGAAAAATCGACAGTTCGGCGATTCGCCGTGTAAGGACGGCAAATACACCTCGAAGTTCAGTCAATTTATACCCTCTCCAACATGGTCACCAACTTTCGATTTCCCGGTTTGTGCGTGAACCCTTAAAAAGTAAGCCGGCATTCGAACTTAACTCTGTCCTCTCAATCGGGCCATCAACTGCTTCACATCTTCATTATCCGGATAAAGCTTCAATATCTCGTCACCCAAAGTCGTTGCTTTTGCCATGTTGCTGTTGGTTAAATAAAACTGCAGTAACTCGAGACGGCTATTCAAATCCTGAACCGCATCAACTTCTTTCAATAAATAAGACTCCGCCTTCGATTTATCTTTCATGAAATCGTAAAGCATCGCAATATTGTGGTTCACGCGAGGATAGTTCGGATCAATTTTGCTCGCTTTCAACAACACTGCCAGCGACTCGTCGTATCGTCCCAGTTCACTCAAAACCAAACCCAATGCATAGGTTGCACCGGCGTCATCGGGCTGATGCTCTAAATAAATCCGGAAATGCTTCTCGGCCAAATCGTTTCTACGTGTCTGGTTATACAGATAGGCCAAATTCAGATTCACAAAATACATCTCGCCATCTTGCTCCAACGCTGCTTTGTAATACTGTTCGGCCTTCGCAAATTGGCTCTGGTGATAATAGAAATTGGCCATGTTGATTTTGCCGGTTGGAAAATCGGCGCTGTACAATAAAACCTCCTTGTATTCTTCCAAAGCCTTGTTGAAAGAACTCTTGTTCTTTTCCGGAACCTGATCGCTGCCGATTCGCAACAAATTAGCAGCGGCTTCCGTCCGAACAGCTTTCGTGTCATCGGTCAGGCCGTCAATCAGGCGGCTTATATTTTCCGGGGTTCCTTGCTGCAAACTCGCCATTGCCACCAGCCGCAGTGAAGGGTCGAGGTTTACCAGGTAATTGTCAACAACACCGGCCATTGTATCAGGATAATACGCCCCCAGGTCTTGCAAAGCCAAACTTCGGATATTTGGCGGATACAAATCGTTTCCGGCAATTTCCTTTAATTCGCTTGCAGCCTCGGTTTTACCGTCTTTTGCGGCAGCAAATGCTTGTGAATAATGGAATCGTCTCCGGCTTCCAAACCATTCTGTAATATACTTATCAGACCATTGATTGGTCTGATCAACGTGACATTGATTACAAGCATTGGGCGTTCCGTTTTTAATCGACAAATCAGGCCGTGGAATACGGAAACTGTGATCGCGCCGGTAATCGACGCCCATATAATAACGACCGTGCATGTGGCAGTTGATACACTCGGTACCCGAACCGACATCGAATTTCACACCCGACTCGGAAATAACCGCTTTCCCCGGCATTCCTGCACTTTTATGGTGATGGTGGCTGTAGGTATCGTAAACATCTTTTTGGTGACATTGCAGGCAAAGCCGGTTGCCATCGAACAAGCGTTCGCCGCTATGCACGTTGTGGCAATCGTTACATTTCACGCCGCGTTGGTACATTTTACTTTGCATGAACGACGCGTACACGTAATCTTCATCCTTGATTTGCCCATCGACATACCACGAAGGTTCATCAGGCAAAACAACCCGACTGTGATCGTAAATACTTTTGGCTGAATAATCCATGTCGCTAAGCGAACTTTTACGCGAATGGCAACGCATGCAAAGATTCACGTATTCCGCGTTATCAATGTTGCTGGTTTTCACCTCCAGCCCGAAATTTTCAAAGCCTTCCCGCGAATAGGCGGGCAACTCAGCCCATTGCACGTGGTTTGAACCAGGTCCGTGACAAGCCTCGCAACTCACATTTATTTCAGACCAAGTGGTGTGATACGAATCTTTTTCAGCATCGTATCCTTTCACCAGATTCGTTGAATGACATTCGGCGCACATGCCGTTCCAGTTCTGCGCCTGGTTGGTCCAGTGCAGCCAGTTGTTGGCATCAATCACCTGGTCTTTGTAAGTTGAATCGGCCATGTGATACCAGACTTTGTCCAGCGTATTCCAGGTAATCGGCAAGGTCTGCAGACGTCCGCGATCAAATTCAACCAGGTACTGCTGCAAAGGCGTATAACCAAATACATACTTCACTTCGTAATCGTGCATTTGCCCATCTTCACCATCACTTAAAACGAAAAACTTTCCTTCTTTGCGAAACATGCGGTAAGTATGCCCTTGAGCTTCGAGTGTTTTGTCGGAAAAATCGCCCAGCACCGTTGAATCATTCGCCACATCCATAGCCCGCTCGTGATGAGAACCTTTCCAATCGTTGTACTCATTCAGGTGACATTCTTTACAATTCTGCGCACCAACAAACCGGGGCGTTGTATCAACGAGCTCCACATCGGGTTTCAACAAAACGAACCTCAATACCATGAGCGCCGGGAAAAGCAAAACAAGGACAAGGGCTAATATGCGGATTAATTTTTTTGTTTGTTTGATATCCATACTCAGGCGTACATTACTTGTGAACGATCGAATTTACTACGCTTTACGGGGTTGGCAGTATCAACCAGTACTTTGTTGCCTTTGAACGCAATTGGATAGTAATCCAAAGCCCGGGCAGCGGGTGACGAAATTACACTCCCATCTTTGTCAAAAGCCGAAGCATGACAAGGACATTCGAAACGATCGTGGTTGGTATTGAATTGAATGACACATCCTAAATGGGTGCATTTTGACGAAACAGCGATGAAACCGCCATCGTCCAGGCGACACAGAAAGAATTCGGCCGACCCGAACGGGTAAACCCGGCCTTTTTCAAAAACGGAAACTTCGCCCGCTTCGTAATAGCTCGTTTCTGCCAGAGCACCTTTTCGATGCCCCAGGAGACGAATGAAAACGTATCCGAATTCAAGCGACGCCAAGCTGTAAAGTATTCCTTTAAAAAATTTCCGTCTACCTATTTTCATCATAATCTAACGATTGTTATTCGACTGAATACCGTTTCATTTCTCTAAAAAATCAGTTGCATTCCCGCTCCACGCAGCAGGCTGCCGGTCAGCATCATCACCAAATATGCAACAAGTATGATTGTTACCGAAACCAGAACAAGCTCCATGGCATCGGCCTTAAATTTCTTTTTCACGAAATATAGGTAAACTCCCACCGGCACAAAATAGATTAGCGCCGGCAGCACGCCCTCGCTAATCAGCACGGGCCAGGACGAAAACCAGTGCCCGAAATCGAGCAGCAAATCATCGATGACGATGATCGCAAAGGTGAAGACCGCTGTAACAATAGCTGAGAGGATAGTTATTTTCTTCCCTTTTTCCGAGTAAAACCAGACGCCTTCGTTCACCTTCCGAAAATGCACAAACGGGATGATGATGAACAGCTCAATGACCAACAGTGGAATTAAAAATGAAGCGAAAGCCGGGTGCATGTGCATGAGCAGTTCCTGGAAACCCATAAAGTACCAGGGCGCTTTACTCGGGTTTGGACTGACCAATGGCTTCGCTTTGTCCAGCAACGGTGCATCAACAAAGAAAGAAAACAGCATTAGCACGATGATCACCACCAACGCTGTTAAGGCTTCCTTATACACCAAATTCGGATGAGTTTCAACTTTTGTAGTTCGTTCCGAATGCGGTATAGCCACCCCTTTTGCCCGGCGTACCAGCCAAAAATGAACAAACATGAAAAAGACAAGCAACAATGGAAGTAAACCGGTGTGAAAATTATAAAAGCGAAGCAGCGTATCGTCATTCACAACATCGCCACCACGAATCATATCGGCCAAAAACTTGCCGACCAGCGGCGTATAATTCAGCATGTTCGTCATAATGGTCACCGCCCAGTACGAGAGCTGATCCCAGGGCAACAGGTAACCTGTGAAGTTGGAACACACAACCAGGAACATTAGCAGCAAACCGTAAAGCCAGTTCTTACGGCGTTCGTGGTAAACGGCTTGCGCATAAAAAACGCGCACTAAATGTAGAAACGAAACCACCACCAAAAGCATGGCACTCCAGTAATGCAGGTTTCGAAGCAACTGTCCAAAAAGGACATCCTTCTGCAGTCTGACAATCGAATCGTAAGCGCCACTACCAGAAGGAACATAAGCAAAACGGAGCAACATACCCGTGATGAAAAGTATGACAAACAGCAGGGCTGCGATTCCTCCAAGCCCAAATGTGCGGTTAAACACAATGGCTCGGGGCTCAACTTTTCGTGGATGAATGTGCAATAGGAAGTCCGAAATGGATCGTTCCGTCGAAGGGTGTTTCATAAGAATGGTTTTTACCGTACTGCTAATATAACACAATGTAAACTAACCTCACCAATAAGAATTCAATTCAAAAAGCTAAATAACAAATACGTGTTGTTCCTCTTGATTACTCATCTCTTGTTTTATGCAAGCAATTTCCCTGGACTTGAATTAAATCATTCATCTGCAACAGATACGCCGGCCAGCAACCGAATTACCGCAGCAAACAGGAAGTTTAATTAGCTCATAAAATACTCATTAACAGCCACTTTATGACAATCCACAACAAATTATCCACAAAGTCTGGCTTACCATGTTGATTTTGATCGGCTTAGGCCTTAATTTTGATTAGAGTAACCCTTCTACCAAACCACCATGAAAAAAATAATCGTTTTCACCGCGATCTTACTTCTGACAACCGGCAGCCTGAAAGCACAGGAATTGTTCATAACACCTTTTGCCGGTTACACCTTTGCCGACGGATTCAATTTTAACCGCGGAAGGGCAAAAATCGGTGACGGTTTCACCTATGGCGGCATCATTTCCTACGTCGTTGACAACCGAATGAGTCTGGAACTGACCTACAGCCGCGAAGATTGCCACGCCATGGCCTATTCCAGTTACTGGGGAATTGATGTGTATGAACCTATCAGCGCCAATTATATCCTGGTTGGCGGAAGCAGGCTGCTCCCTTTCAGTGAAAAGTTCAGTGCCTTTATCGGGCCCAACATCGGTGTGGGTATATACTCCGGTAAATCCGGCGACGTTGGCACAAAAACCAAATTTGCCTTTGCGCTTAACGGTGGTTGCCGGTACATGTTTACCGACCGGGTTGGCTTCCGCATCCAGGCCAACTTGAATATGCCAATTACCGACGTTGGAGGCTCGTTGTGGTGGGACTCAACCTCCGGCACATCCGTGGGAATCTCGAGCCGGGTCCCGTTTGTGCAATTCGGCTTTACCGGCGGCCTGACCTTTAATATTAACTAAACGACGATTGCCGAAACCAGATGATGGCTTCATCCCAATCATTTTGAAAACTAAAACAGAAATAAAATTGCCATGAAATACTTAAATCTCCTTCTCGTCCTGATCTTTTTTGCCGGATCGGTCAATGCAAAATCGGATTATGCAGACTGGCCCAAAACGATAACCAATTCAAAAGGTGTTCTCACCATGTATCAACCGCAACTTGAATCACTTGAGGGAACCACACTCTCCGGAAGAGCTGCGATTTCGGTGAAAGTAAACGACTCGGAACCTGTGTTCGGTGCTGTATGGATTACTACAACACTCGAAACAGACCGGGATTCGAGGATGTCAACGCTGACCAACATCAAAGTACCAAACGTGAAATTTGCAGATGACGTTAGCGAAGCAAACCTGGCTGAAATCAAAACGTTGATTGAAGAAGAAATGCCTAAATGGGAATTGGTTGTTCCGCTTGACGAGATTATTACGACTTTGGAGGCAGAATCGGGAGGAGCAGCAAGCAACTATCAAAATGATCCACCCGAAATCATTGTCGCCTACAAACCTTCCATCCTCGTTTTTATTGATGGAGATCCTATATTGAAGGACATGGAAGGCTATCCATACCAGCAAATTGAAAACTCACCCTTTTTCATTCTTTTCGATAAAAGCAAGAAGACTTATTACCTCTACGGCGAGCAACTATGGTATTCCACCAAAGATCTGAATGGCAACTGGTCGAATGTGAAAAATCCGTCGTCGCAACTATTGGAAATCCAGCAGCAATTGGAGAGCTCGGATGAAACGGAAGAAACAGAAACAACTTCATCTAAAAAAGAAGCGACTGTTGCCGACATCATTGTGCGAAACAAACCAGCCGAGCTAATCCAGATCGACGGGGAGGCCAACTTCGTGCCCGCGAAAGGAACCGACCTCTTGTATGTCAAAAACTCCGACGACAACATCATCCTCGATATCCAAAGTCAGAACTACTACATTTTGGTTTCCGGCAGGTGGTATTCCTCCAAGAGTATGTCGGGGCCGTGGTCGTATGTTGATACCGAAAAATTACCGGAACAGTTTTCGAAAATAGAAGAAGGCAGCGACCTCGATGTTGTGCTGGCAAGCGTGCCCGGCACCAATGCAGCGCGCGAAGCTGTCCTCGACGCCCAGATTCCGCAAACAGCGCAAGTTGAACGCTCAAGTGCATCGGTAGAAGTAAGCTATGATGGAAAGCCGGACTTCCAAAAGGTAGACGGTACAAATATGATGTACGCGGTCAATTCGCCACAAACTGTGCTGAAACTGTCAAACCGTTACTATTGCGTTGACAACGGCGTCTGGTTTGAATCGACAAAACCGGAAGGACCGTGGACGGTGGCCACGGAACGCCCGGAAGAAGTAAAAGACATTGAACCGAGCAGCCCTGTTTACAACGTGAAATACGTGTACATTTACGATGTTACGCCTCAATATGTCTGGGTTGGATACACGCCCGGCTACTACGGCTGTTACGTTTACGGGCCAACCGTTATTTACGGAACCGGTTACTACTACCGCCCCTGGTACGGCGCCTACTACTACCCTCGCCCCTGGACATTCGGCTTCCGCATGACTTACAATCCGTGGACCGGCTGGAGCATGCATGTTGGATTTTCGTACGGAGGATGGTTTTACGCCGGTTTCGGTGGGCCGCACTATGGTCACTACTGGGGTCCACCACGCTACAGGCCCCCCTACTACCATCGCCCACCGAACGGAGGATACTACGGACACCGCCCCAGACCAACACACCCGCAGCGACCTCCGCGCGACAATATCTATTCATCCAGACCCGGCGTGAGACCAACGACCAACCAGCGACCGCCAACAACCTCGGGCAGAACGAGAGACACCAATCGCTCCACCCGGCAAAATAATGTGTACACCGACCGCAACGGTCAGGTTTACCAGAAAACGGACAAGGGATGGCAAACACGCGAAAACAACAGCTGGAAGTCGGTGGACAATAAAGGAAACACCCGCGACAATACCCGACCGGCAACAACACGACCGTCGCAGCCTAGCAATCAACGACCAAGCACCGGAACCACAACGACTCGTCCGACCACCCGACCGGCAACTTCGAACACCGGACGCCCGGCGACAAGTACGCGCAATTCGTCCTATTCGAACCAAATGATGCTCGACCGCGCTAACCAGAGCCGGCAGCGTTCAGTTCAACGAACGAATACCTACAATCGCTCCGTTGCTCCTGCCAGATCCGGCGCAGCAACAAACCGAAGACGATGAAAACAATGCTGATACAGTTAGGAACAAAACCACTATAAACAAAAAAAACTGCGCGAAGCAGTTTTTTTTGTTTGATTCTATTGAATTTCGGTGAATTTCAATCTTCTTAGCGCATTGCTTTGTAAGCGTTGATTAAACCATTTGTTGAGCCATCGTGTGCAGTTACTTTTTCGTCGCCACCCAACTCAGGCAAAATTTGATTGGCCAATTGCTTACCCAATTCAACGCCCCATTGGTCGAAGCTAAAGATATTCCAAATGATACCCTGTACAAAAATCTTGTGCTCGTACATAGCGATTAACGCGCCCAATGTAAACGGAGTCAGTTTTTTGAACAGAATCGAGTTGGTCGGAATATTTCCTTCAAACACTTTGAAAGGAAGCAATGCTGCGATCTCATCGGCCGATTTTCCGGCAGCATTCAATTCTGCCTCAACCTGCGCTGGTGTTTTTCCTACCATCAAAGCTTCTGTTTGTGCGAAGAAGTTCGCCAACAGTTTCGGATGGTGATCGCTCAACGGATTGTGGCTGATTGCCGGTGCCATGAAATCGCAAGGAATCAATTTGGTTCCCTGGTGAATCAGCTGGTAAAATGCGTGCTGACCATTTGTTCCCGGTTCACCCCAAATAATCGGGCCGGTTTGGTAAGTCACTTTTTTACCGCTTCTGTCTACATATTTACCGTTACTTTCCATATTTCCCTGTTGGAAATAGGCAGAGAAACGGTGCATGTACTGGTCGTAAGGCAAAATAGCTTCGGTTTCGGCTCCGTAGAAATTGTTGTACCAAACACCGATCAAGGCTAAAATTACCGGCAGGTTTTCGTCGAAATCAGCTGATTTGAAGTGGTTGTCCATGGCATGCGCTCCTTCGAGCAAAGCCACGTAGTTTTCAAAACCAATCGCGCAGGCAATTGACAAACCAATAGCCGACCACAAGGAATAACGACCACCAACCCAGTCCCAGAAACGGAACATGTTTTTGGTGTCGATACCGAAGGCTGAAACAGCTCCGGCGTTAGTTGAAAGAGCCACGAAATGTTTGGCAACGGCACTTTCGTCTTTTGCGGCTTCCAGGAACCAAGATTTAGCCGAATTAGCGTTGGTCATTGTTTCCTGAGTCGTAAATGTTTTCGAAGCAACGATAAACAGCGTTGTTTCCGGATTTACCTTTTTCAAGGTTTCCGCAATGTGCGTACCGTCAACATTCGATACAAAATGCAGGCTGATATTTTCTTTTTTGTACGGCTTTAACGCTTCAGTCACCATCAGCGGCCCAAGGTCAGAACCACCGATACCAATGTTCACAATGTCGGTAATTGATTTGCCGCTGTAACCTTTCCATTCTCCGGAAATGATACTTTCAGAGAAAGCTTTCATTTGGTCGAGCACTTCATTTACTTCAGGCATTACATCCTTGCCGTCAACTAAAATTGGTGTGTTGCTGCGGTTACGCAGGGCAACGTGCAAAACCGAACGATCTTCAGTTTGATTAATTTTTTCACCTGAAAATTCGCTTTCAATGGCTGATTTCAAGCCACATTCTTCGGCAAGCTGCACCAAAAGTGAGCGAACCTTATCGTCGACAATATTTTTTGAGAAATCGAGTAAAATCTCTTCAAATTGCAGTGAATACTTTTCAAAACGTTTCTCGTCTTTTGCAAAAAGATCTTTGATTTGTGTGCCGTTGAACTCGGCAAAATAGGCTTCCAACGCTCCCCAGGCTTTCGTGGTAGTTGGATTAACAGTTGGCAACATAATATCTGATTTTATTTATTATTTGGTGTATTTAATTTCGAACCAGTCGTTCAGGTATTGAAACGCAAACAAAGATATAATAGATTGCAAATTTAGGGCTATTCAACCGGCCCAAAATCGAAATGTGAACGACAGAATTAACTGTCCGTTTCCCTCTCGACTTGACAAAAAATGTAACTCAACCCGGTTTCTGTCTTCAAACCACGACATTGATTTAATTAAAACCCAACTGTATCACGAATGTTCTTGTGTCGTGAACTATCCGGTCCCCCGGACACGTTCTGTGTTGATAAACTGGAAGTTATCGTTTAACGCTTCGAACCAATAACAAGCGAGACAATCAGCCCAATAACAATGTAAATCAAAAAGGCTCCGGAAGTCAACAGCAGGACAAATCCCATCTCACTTGTTAATTCGCTCCATGCTGTTTTGTAGTGAACAATGCTCCATGCGTTCAGCAAATTAAAGAACACAAAAAGTGCAACCAGAACAATTAAATGGCGCAAAGGCCTGATCTGTATTTTTTTCATTTTAAAAGCTTTTAATCGAACGAACTTAGATTTGATACTGATCGGGCATGATTATCTTTCGCCCTTCATCAATCGCGCTCTCACCAAGCAACGTCCACAAGCTGGTGTAATACGCTTCGGCAACCATCCTTCGCGGAATTTCGCCCTGGCGAATAAAGCTCGCGAAGGCCTCAAACTGCATCTGGCTATCCTCATAAAAATCTGCCTCCATCAACTCGGCTCCCTTATATTCTACCGCTCTTTCCGGCAGCCACGACTCTCCTCCAACAGGAATACTGTCGAATAGATCACGCTCCAAATTGTTGATCAATTGGCGTATTCCGGGCGCTGGCGGAATGACTTCAGTGTAGACTCGGTTAGACTCGAACTCAATCGTTCCTTTGCTTCCCAGTATTTGCTCCTCCAAACCATATTTTTTGTTGCTGGTCATGGAATCGTACACAAATTGAACGCCGTCGGGGAAAGTATAAGTCAGCGAAACGCTGTCGGGAACCGTCCGACTATCTTTCCAGAACACATTGCTCCCGGTTCCGATCACACTGACAGGAACTTTACCCGTCACCCACAAGGCAACCTGCAACTGGTGGGTCATCAATTCCGTCAGCAGGCCAACAGAAAGTTCCTTGTACAAGCGCCAGTTGATTTGTCGTTCCAAATCGAAATTATTGTCGGGTAGTGGTCGGCGCCAGTTGTTATTGCGATGCCAATAAGCACGCATCTGCGTTACCTGGCCGATATCCCCTTCCTGTATGCGTCTCATACCTTCCAGGTAAATTGGGTTGAACATGCGCTGGTGACCGATTTGCAAAATTTTGCCACTTGCCTTGTGTGAATCGTACATGCGTTTAACGTCATCCGGCGTGCGAGCCATTGCTTTTTCGCAGAAGGTGTGAATCCCGGCCGACAAGCAATCGACGGCAATATGAGCGTGTTCGGTCAGCGGAGTTGCAATAACAACACCATCCAACTTCTCCCGATCGATTAATTTCCGGTAATCGGTGTAAGTCGTCACCTCACACATATTTTTCTGACATAAGCCCTGCGCGACGTCCAGGTTTGGTTGATAATTATCGCAAATCGCGACGACCCGGATATTTGCGGTTTCGCGAATTCGCAGCAAAAAATCCAACAAAAGCGTTCCTCTCGATCCTGTTCCAATCACGGCGATACTGAGCTGATCGGACACGCTTTTGGAAACCGGTTTATCGTCTGCAAACGACTTCAACCAGGGAGCCGACAACAAAAACATGGCAGATCCGCCCATGGCCAAATCTTTCAAGAACTCGCGTCTGCTTCTCTCTATTCTAGTTTTCGTGTTCATAAATTCGTCTTCCTTCGTTAGCTGTTGGTTGGTTAAAAACATTGATTTTTTGTGGTTTGAATTGACTGGTAATCTCTTCGAATTCGCTCTTGTTGGCAGCTACCAAAGCCGTCGACAAAACCTCTGCCCGGACAGGACACTCGTCCTGAACTACGGCGAGCCGGCTTCTGATTTCAAACTTTAAGGTATTCGGATTGACGATATGGTAGCACTGCTGCTTTCCCTGTCGGGCTCCGCTGATCGACACAGTATGATCGTTTAAATGAAATACCTGTTGATTTCCCTTGCCATTCCGGAAGGAAACCGGCCAGGCATTTCCGGAAGGATGTTTTCCTTTTGTGAGAATGGAACTTCCCCCAAAACTGACAAAACAGTTTGCAACGCCAAAATCGGCCAAAGTTGATTTTAGCTTTTTAAGCAGAAATCCTTTCCCTATTGCTCCAAAATCGAGCGATGTGAAACGGTTTGCAAAGCGAATACTCCTACCGTTGTGATCATATTCAATTTGCGGCTTCATGTAACCTAGTTCTTCGCCTGTTAGAGACTTCAATGTTGCTCCGGCTTTCCCTTTGAAATGCCCCAAACCAATATTGAAATATCCCAGGGTCTGCTCCTTGAAACGTTCACACTCCTGCAAGATATCCCACAACTCGTCACTCACGCTCGTCCAGCGGTGTTGAGCCGTTTGATTAACAGCAAAAGTCTCCCCTTCCCGATCAAATCGGCTCAACAGCTTTTCAAGCCTAAACACATCTTGTTTCACAGTCCGGCAAATCTCAGTCGCAATTGTTTCCGAAACTTCAATCAAAACCAGGTCGAGAACCGAGTTCATTCCCGCAATAGACTGATGGGTAAATTTCGACATTGATGAAATCAATTTTTCCGTTTTTTATTCAATTTGAATTTCAACTTAAAAACCAGGTAAAGATTGAGCGTTTATAGGCGTGGCTCCCAACCGGGTTCGTATGTACGACTCCACAGTTTCATAGCCTCGCGATCGAAAATCCGACCGGTTTCGGTATCCACGTCAAACGATTTTCCGATTCGCGAAGCAATGTTTGCGTAATGCGTCAGCATTTGACTTTTGGCTCCCATATCAATCGGCGAATTCAGCTGACTGGCTTTCCCCCGAATGACATCGAAAAAATTCACGATATGTGTGTCGGTCATGTCACCGCCTCCGCCCAACGCGGTTCCTGCCTCAACAGTAGCAGACTTACTATCCCGAACTTGCTTTCCGCCCCTGTCGAATAATTTATACCCGTTGCGGTCAACATAAACCGAGCCTTCGCTTCCGTAAATAATGGTTCCCCGATCAGTTCCATAGGTTTTGTAGCCGTTGCGACTCTTGCCGTCCCACACGATGATTTTGTTACCGGGGAAACGAAAACTCGCGTCCATCGTGTCATACATTTCCCAGCCATCGTCGAGAAAATGCCTTTTGGCTGCCTGCACCTCAACATATTCCGGATAATCAACCTGCAGCGCCCAGCGTGCAATATCCAGCTCATGCGTGGCATTATTCCCGGTTTCGGCTGTTCCCCATTTCCAGCCATACCAATGCCAATTGTAGTCCCATGTATCGTGGCGATAATCCTCACGCGGAGCGGGTCCCTGCCACAATTCCCAGTCCAAGCCATCGGGGACAGGTGCTGGCGTTGGCACTGGAACCCGGCCCCGTGTGTTCGAGTAAAAGGCAACTGCCCGGTAAACATCTCCAATTACCCCCTTGTGAATATCGTTGATGATTTCAATAGTTTCTGGTGATGAGCGTTGTTGATTTCCCATCTGAACAATGCGATCGAACTTTTTCTGAAAAGCGACGAGCAACTCCCCCTCTTCAGGACTATGGCTGCAGGGTTTTTCCAGGTACACATGCTTTCCGGCTTCCATAGCCATCCAGGCTCCGGGCGCATGCCAGTGGTCGGGTGTCGCATTGAAAATCACATCAACTTTTTTATCGGCCAACACTTCCCTGATATCGCTGGTTAGCACCGCATGACCGGATACTTTTCGGTTCAGGTCTTGCGCAACGCGTTCGCGCTGTGACTTCATTACATCACAGATATAAGCCAGATCTACGTTGTTATGTCTGTTTTTTACCGCATCATAATAGGCTCCAACACGCCGTCCACAGCCCATAAAAGCCACCGAAATACGATCATTTGCCCCGATAATGCGCGAATAGCTTTTTGCCGACATACCAACCGCAGATCCTCCGACTGCAACTCCGGCCACCCCGACTGCCGCTTTACGTAAAAAATCTCTTCTGCTTGAATTCATTGTTTCAGGTTTATTGGTTTAGTTTTCTGATTTTTATACTTCGAAAATGGACTTCGTTACCGTGATCCTGCAGCAAAAGATGTCCCGACTGCCACGAACCGAATCCTTCCCAAACAGCATATTTACTGCGTGCAACCAACGCATAAAAGGCCTGAGTTCCCCTTTCGTATGTCAGTACTTTGCGGCTGTTCAGCCAATGCTCCACATGAGCTCCCACAAAATCATCCGAAATAATATTGTTGCCTTTCAGCCACTCCTCGTGACGTACCCCGGAAACCACAATCCGCGCATGGTTCCATTCGCCCGGTTTGTTGACGATCTTATTCTTGTGCGCCGGAATCAAATCGTACAGCGACGCAACTGTCCGGTTACCATCACTTCCCAACTTGGCATCGGGATGCCGGTCATCGTCCAAAATCTGGTATTCCAAACCAATTGCCGACTGATCGGAACCGTACTTTTCAGTGATGTAATATTTAATGCCGCTGTTAGCGCCTTTGGTAATATTGAAGTCCAGTTGAAATTCGAAGGTGGAATATTCATCCAGCGTCACAATATCACCACCATTTCCCGATTCGGCGCCGTCAGCCGCCTCCACAACCAGCTCTCCGTTTTCAACATGCCAGCCCCGGCTCGGGAAGCTTTCTTTCCCGGCACCACGCCAGCCATCCGTATTCTCTCCATTGAAAAGCAACACCCAACCTTGCGCAGCTTCCTGCGGCGACAAATAATTTGGAATCATATTAACGACCGGAATGTCCGTCCAAGGGCTTGCCTGAAGATCTTCAGTTTTGATGCGAATATTTTTCCATCGGATTTGCGTGCCTTCCAAGTCCTTCTCTTCAATGCTGTGCACCTGAAGTGCAATAAAACCTTCAGGAGTCATGTCATCAACCAAATCGGCGCATGGAACTCCATTCAACCAGGTACGGATTGAGTTTCCAATGGCTTCAATCCGATAATGGTTCCATTCGCCATTTCGAAAAGCTTTCCTTCCTTCCGGATTTTGCTCAAGCGAATAAAGCCAACCTCTTCGGGCTTCATCGTAAATACCACCACTCCATGCTCTGGCTGACGGATCCACCTCGCACTGGTAACCGTGTACCCGACCGCTTTGATAACTGTTTGTACTCAAGCTTCGAATCTGAATACCTGAGTTCATCTGATCGTCGACCAGGAGGTCAAGCTCCAGTATAAAATCACCATAAGTTTTATCGGTTTTTAAAAAGGAATTTGGGCTGCCAAACACGGTGGTGCCAATAATCTCACCATTGGAAACCTCGTATTTGGCTTTACCGTTGATTTGCTCCCAACCGGAAAGATCTTTTCCGTTAAACAATTCTTGCCATCCTGCCTCCTGTGCGTTCACGGCAAAAGAAAAAATGCAAATGAGACTTAAAAGAAACATTTTCCTTTTCATAAGTGATCAGTTTTAATATGTGTTTAGTTTGTTGATTTAGCGTTAGCTATTTCAAAAATAGGGTCAACGGGTGAAATGCAGGAGACGTTTTTATTTCATTTTTAGGTGATATTATTTCAATATCTTATTTTTACTGAATAACATACCTACATGAACCTAAACCGACAAACCAATCGTTGCCCAAGACTTTTTGTGCTTGTGCTCTGTCTTTTGCTCTGGGCGTTAAACACCCAAAGTTTATTGGCCCAGCACATCCGTTTCGATCATTTTGACACGCGGAAAGGACTTTCTCAAAATAATATTTACAGTCTACTTGTTGATTCCACCGGCTATGTCTGGATCGGAACCCTGGAGGGAATAACCCGGTTTGACGGCAATAAATTTGAAACCTACCGTTCGTTCCCCTCTCAGAGTAACACGTTAAAAGGGAATTTCATCAACAAACTTTCGGCTTGCCCAAACGGCAACATCTGGGTACACATTCGCAGCAAAGGTTTGAACCGATACAACGCTCGCCAGGAAAAATTTGAACTGTTTGGTGACAGCTGCTTTTATCCCTCCAACATCGCTGAACTGACAAGTATGGTTTCTGTATCCGATTCAGTGTTGTGGTTTACCGATAACGCGTCCCTCTTCAGATACGATGAAACTCAAAACCAAACGAAGGTGGTGGAGACTCCCTTTTCAAACGGAAGAGTTGAATACACCGGAAAAGAAAATTTAATGTATTGGGGAAGCGGAGGCCTCTTCCTTACCGGAAGTGATTGGCAAGGCGAATTAATTTCGAGTTCTCCCGTAAGAATGTTGTCGCGGATTTTCAACGATTCAATTTGTGTGGTCTACTCCGATTCATTGCGCTTGCTAAATATGAATACTCGGAGCATCTCACCGTTGAAATCGAACAAGCAACTGGATCAAATTTTGCAATCAAATGCCATTTATTCGGTGGCAGGATACAACAATGAAATCTGGCTCGGACTTAGCGACGGTCTTGTGTTGGTAACTGTTGAAAAGAATCGGGTGACATCCGCTTCCCGCTTCACCTACGACGCCTTCAACAATTATTCTTTTCATGGGAAAGATGCGAGTAATCTCGTGTTTGATCAAAATGGAAACCTATGGATTGGAACATCGAAATATGGGGTAAATCTGTACGATCGAAGAAAGAACCTTTTCAGCCATCACCAAATCTCTGTTTTGTCAAAATCTGACCAGGAGATTGATCCGGTGCGTGCGATCTGCGAAACCACAAACGGCGACACCTGGACGGGATTTGACCGACTAGGACTTGTTAAAATCCAGGCGGGAAACAAACAAGTGCTATATGATGAAATTCATTTCCCCAAAGGAGTGGTGACACCATTGGAAAATATTCGGTCGCTGTATGAAGATTCAGAAGGAAACTTGTGGATTGGCAGCAGCAGGGGCTTATGCATTTACAATGAAAGAACGGACAGAATTGAGTCGATTTCGCTGCCGGGAAGTTATAAAGCAATTTTTGCCAACTGGAACTGGCAGTCGCAATGTTATTTCATCAAGGAATTTACACCGGGAAAAATCACACTCACCAGCCCACAGGGAGTTGGAATATTTGATCTGAAAGATCGCACATTTCAACGTGTACCAATGCCATCAAACTACATCCCCGAGTCCATTCGGTGCCTGGTGCGGGACGTCAGCTCCAATTACTGGTTCATTGCCGACAACCGCGGCTTGTGCAAACTAACACCCGATGGCGTCCTCCAATATTTCACGCACGAAAATGCCGGTTTGACCGACAACAAACTTTATGCGCTTGAATTAATCGACAATATGCTTTGGATTGGTAGCAACAACGGGCTCATGGCTTTCGACCTGAACAATGAAAATGTTATCGCCAGTTTTTTTGAGACAGATGGTCTATCAAACAATCTTGTGTACAGCATCATCGATGATTCGGGGTATTTATGGATGAGCACAAACCGCGGAGTCAGCCGTCTGAGGTTAGCAGATCATTACATCGAAAGCTTTCTGCCGGAGGATCTTTTTATGGACGACGCCTTTTTTAAAGATGAAAAGGGCACGATTTATTTTGGAGGCTATGACGGCTTCATCAGTTTTAATCCCGAAGAAATAGATAACTCACCTGCTTACCCTCAGGTCATCATCAATGAGTTGTATATCAACAACCAAAAAGTAGAAGTCGGGCAAACAGTCGACAATCAACAAATTTTGCCGAAATCGCTTCCATACCTCGACCGGATTCGGATGAGCTACAGCACAAACAGCTTTTCCCTGAATTTTGATGCCTTTCCGTTCAATTTTCCCGACGACACGTATTTCCGTTATCGACTCAAAGGACTGTCATCAAACTGGATTTTGACCTCTAGAAATGAAAATCGGGCCGTTTTCGCAAACCTTGCCCCGGGAGATTATACGTTTGAAGTTGCTGCCAGTCGCGACAAACAAAACTGGAGTGCCGCCAAAGAACTGGCTATTGCGATTGTTCCCCCTTTCTACCTGACGATGTGGTTCAAATTCCTGTTGGCGACAATTCTCGTTGCAATTCTAATCATTGCATTCAAGTTTCGTATTTACACCATCAAAAAGTGGAACCTGCAGCTGGAAACACAAGTCAAGGAACAGACAAGCGCCATCGCGGAGCAAAAGAATAAAATCATTGCTCAGAAAGAAAAAATGGTCGAATTGAGTAATCAACTGCACGAAGCCGATCAAGCCAAGCTGAAATTCTACACGAACATTTCGCACGAATTCCGGACGCCGCTGACCATCATCATGGGTAATATTGAAAGTCTTCGCGAGCAAGGAGTCAACCAGTTTTTGTTGGGAAATATCAAGCGAAGTTCAGACCGCTTATTTCGGTTGGTCAATCAGTTTATCGACCTTCGCAAATACGACCAGGGTGAACTGAAACTGGAAGTCTCTAATTTCGACATTGTGAGTTTTGTCAAAGAGATCGTCAACTCTTTTAAAGAGCTGGCTCTTCGAAAAAACATCGACATCGAATTATTGAATCCTCAGGAAAAGATTTTTGTATGGCTGGATAAAGACAAGACCGACAAAATTATCTACAACCTGTTGTCGAATGCGATAAAATACACGGATGAGGGAGGATCAGTGTTCGTAAGCTTTTCCAAAAGTGGCGGTGAATTGATAATTAAAGTGACTGACAATGGCTGCGGAATATCCGAGACTGAGCGGCAGAATATTTTTAAGCGATTTTACAGAAGTGATAAAGTTTCGACACAAACCGAAGGGCATGGCGTTGGTTTAGCGCTGGTGAACGCTCTGATTGAACTGCAAAAAGGATCGATTGAATGTACCAGCAAGGAAACGGTTGGAACGACCTTTTCACTGAATTTCAAATTGGGAAAATCCCACTTTGACGAGTCTGAATTCCAAAAATCGGAGACTAAAACTTTGGTACATGAGATCATTCGCACACCGCGAGTCAAAACGAATCAATTGCCTCAAAACAGCGAAGAAATTCTGATCGTCGAAGACAATCCGGAACTCTTGGATTACCTGATTTCTCTGATCGGAAGTCATTACAAAATAAAAACGGCCCCGAACGGAAAAGAAGCATTGAAATTAATCCGCGACGGTATTCCTGACCTGATTCTAACCGACCTGATGATGCCCGTTATGGACGGAATGACGCTTTCGAAAACACTCAAAGCAGATACCAATACACGCTTCATCCCGATCATCATTCTCAGTGCCAAAACGGATGAAACCAGT
The DNA here is from genome assembly GCF_003610535.1 of Mangrovibacterium diazotrophicum. Lineage (NCBI taxonomy): Bacteria > Pseudomonadati > Bacteroidota > Bacteroidia > Marinilabiliales > Prolixibacteraceae > Mangrovibacterium > Mangrovibacterium diazotrophicum. The sequence goes on from NZ_RAPN01000001.1 coordinate 817,041, forward strand.
AAAATAGAAGGCTACCAGCTTAATGTGGACGACTACGTCGAGAAACCGTTCAACCCGAATGTGCTTTTATCGAAAATACGGAGCATTTTAAACACCCGAATCGAAATCCGGAAGAACATCGACCAATTTAGCACTGCTCAAAAAACAGGATTAAATCCGAGCGACAAACAGTTCATGGAAAAGATTTTGCTATTGCTGGAAAGCAACTTCGGGAACCCTGATTTCAATGCAGATATTCTCGCTGATCTTCTCAACATGAGCCGGGTTACATTCTATCGAAAAATGAAAAAACTCCATGGCGAAGGACCCGGTGAATTTATCCGAAAATACCGGCTTCAAAAAGCAGCCACGCTCCTGCAAAACGGTACCAAAACAATTTCGGAAGTGAGCACAGAGGTCGGCTTTCAAAGTGTATCCCACTTCCGAAAAAGCTTCAAGGAAGGATATGGCGTGAGCCCGAGTAAATTTTGAAGGGATCGTTCTCCACACAGCTCAAAGCACCATCAGTCAAATCAATCTATTACTACTTTGATTTACTTCAGCGTTTTATTCAAAAAATCAACCATATAATTCACGGCCATATCGGCCCAAGGATGAAATAACCAAAATGGATGCACGTCTACTTTAAATTGATACGCTTCATGGTAAATCCCAAATTCCTGATAGGTGCCGATTAACTCGTCCTTTCCTGCCGTGAAACGCGGGAACCCACTGGTCAGAAAAAGGATTGGAACCGAATTCTCATTGACCCAATAGCCGGAAGATGCCTCTCTCCAAATGCCCGGCACTTCTACAAATGAACCGCCCAACCATTCAATATCCGGAGAGTCTGAACTTCGCTCCAAATTCAATGATTTTGGCGCCATGAAATTGATCACTCCGTCAATATCAACAATCGCCTGAACATCGCTGGAATAACCGTTATTTCCCATTTCGCCTTCGAAACGTTCTATCCCATTCGTCATTCCAACCAATGCAGCCAGATGCCCTCCTGCCGAACACCCGGAAATAGCAATTCTATCCGGATCGATGCTGTATTCTTCAGCATGTGCCCGCATCCAGCGAATAGCTGCCTTGATGTTATGAACTGCTGCCGGGTATTTTGCTTCGAGGGAGAGTTGATATTCAACAGCGATGGTCACATAACCTTTTTCAGCAATCATCTCGGCCATCGGTACCTGCAACGACTTATTACCAGCACGCCAACCACCACCATGTACCATTATCAAAGCCGGGTATTTCCCGGGAGACTCCGGTCGAAACAGGTCCAGGTGAAGATCCCGATCTCCAAAACGAGTATCCGGCAATGTTGTGTAGACTATATTTCTTTCCGCAACAACACCCTTAGGGACACTATCCTCTACCGGAATGATGTAGGGATACGCGTCGATCGTTTGGCGGTAAACGCGGGCTAAATTATAGGTGGTGTCAGCAGGGATGTTCGTTCCCTCCAAAAATTGTGCGTTTGCAACAAATGAAAAAACAGTAGCTACCAATAACAGAAATACCTTGTTGATTTTCATGATGAACTTCTTTTATTAAAAGGCCGCCCAACAGATATTGAGCAGCCTTTCGTTTTCAATCAAATTATTTTCGTCTACCAACCTGTAGTTTGTTCCAAACTTCCGTTATTCTTTTTAATCTCGTCGGTACCAACCGGAAGGAAGTACATTTTTTCGTAAAAGTGACGTTCCAGTAAAAGTACCGGACTGTAGCTTTTCTCACCGGTGTCCACATCCTTGATGATATCCATCCCATAAATCGGATCGTTCTCGGTGTCCAGTGCAACATTCCACCGACGAACATCGAAATAGCGATGCTCTTCGAAAGCAAGCTCCACCCGTCGTTCCTTGTAAAGTCGGGTTCTAAGGTCTTCGCCGGTTACTGATTCCGGAATCTCAGGCATACCAACTCTGGCTCTCACCATCGACATATACTCGCGACAAACATCTTCATGTCCGAGCTCAAACATGGCTTCAGCATAATTCAGGTAGATTTCACCAAGACGGAAAATAATCCACGGGTTTGTATACGGAGTTTGCCAGCTAATTTCTATGTCATCACCTGGCATAAACTTCTTCAGAATATAGTTTCCTCGCGGATTATCACTACTCTGCTTGTACGAATCGTAGCCCCATGAATTGCCATCTGATGCCACCCACATTTCGTGAACTGCACCATGATAAAGCGTACCGTCGTGTATAATTGTCGCATCGAAACGCGGATCGCGATCGGTGTACGGATCTTGAGGATCGTAACCGGAAGCTGTATTCACTGTTTTTACTCCGTCAACCTCCACAAACGCAGGCTCACCGTTCAACATATCGTAATCGTCAACCAGGTTTTGAGACGGACCATTACTGGCCCACCAACCGCCGTAGGCACCCCAGCGACGTCCGAGGTTATTCATCGCTACCGAATGTGAATTGGTTGTGCTGAAGTTACGGGCAAAAATGAGTTCACTGTTTGCCGATCCACTGGGTTGATTGAAGAGTGTTGTATAATCAGAGAACAACGAATAGTTACCATTCAGCAGTGCAGCCGCGGCATCCGCTGCTTTTTGCCATTTTTGCTGGTCGTTGGATGGATTAAACAATGGAGAAGCCATGTACAAATATAACCGAGACAAGAGTGCCTGACATACGTCCTGTGTTGCCCGACCAAAGTTGGAATCGCTGGCAGAATAATGTTCCGGCAAATCTGGAATAGCAGCCGACAAATCATCTTCGATGTACTGAACACATTCATCCATCGTATTGCGCGAGAAGTTGAACTCACTGGTCAACTCATACACGTCATCTACAATTGGAACAGCGTCGAAGCGAACGATCAGCATAAAATAAGCATAGGCTCTCAAAAATCTAGCCTCGGCAATAAGCATGGCCTTATCCTCAAAATCGATTTCGGAAGCAGCCATCTGATCCATGAAAACATTGATCTTCCGGATGTATTCGTAAGCATTGTCCCATACATAGAGGTTACAGCCTCCTCCCCAGGTCGCAAAGAAGTCGTTTACATTGTCGGGAGTTAAAGTTCCTTGTGCAATGGTACCCGGCCCCCAGGACATAGTGGCATAGACTTCGTCGGTTGCTTTGGACTGCATTTGCACGTTAAATCCATGAGGAATCACGTTATACAACTCAGTATGATAGGCTTTTATCAGGTCCTCGTCTGCCCACACTGCATCTTCAGCAATCCTGTCTTTGGGCGAAATGTCCAGGATATCGTCACTACACGATGCAAGGAACAATACAGTGGCAAATAATATAAATATCTTTTTCATTTTCATCCGTTTTAAAATTTCACATTAACACCTAAATTGATAACGCGTAGCTGTGGATAATACAGCGAACTGCCGTTCAACTCGGGGTCGGACCATTTAATATCCTTCGCCCAGGTAAGCAGGTTTAAACCGTTGGCGTATATTCGAATATCGTCCAATCCGATTTTTGCCCCAAGACTCGCTGGTAACGTATAACCAAGCTCCAGGTTTTTCAATCTCACAAAAGTCGCATCGTACAAAAAGAAGGTTGTACTTCCCGGTGAATAGGCATCAGCACGGGGCATGCTACCATTCGGATTGTCAACCGTCCAGCGGTCTTGAGCGCGTTCAACATAGGCATTGTCAAATGCCGATCCGCCCAGTCCTGAAAAAGTTCCGTCGTAGTTGTAGGCATTGGTTTGTCCTTGGAAGAACATGGTCAAATCAAAATTTTTGTAGTCCATACCGATGGTCAGACCAAATACAATTTCCGGTGTTGCCGTTTTATCAAAACGATATTGGTCGTTCGAATCAATCACACCATCATCATTCAAATCCAATACTTTAATGTCACCCAGTTGAGTACCTGTCACATGCGGATAGGCATCCAATTCTGCCTGCGTGTTAAAAATACCGTCGGCCTTATAATACAATTCAGCGCCAATTGGCAAACCTGTTTTATTTTGGTATTCTTCAGATTGAGGCGTTTCGTCCATATAAACAATTTTACTTCGGGCGAATGAAACGTTGCCTTCAACACGGTAATTGAAATCTCCCAACGTTTTCCGGTGGCGAACGATTAACTCATAACCATGATTATCGACTTTGCCAATGTTTTCATCAGGTAGGTCGGAGAACCCTAAAATATTGGGAATAGAAAGATTTCGGGCAGCCAGAATATTGGAGCGGTTTTCTTTCCATAGGGTGAATTCCACGCCTAACAAATTTTGCCAGAATGAAGCTTCAATACCAAAATCGGTTTTCTTACTCACCTCCCAGGTAATATTGGGATTCGGCATCGTATTCGCGTAGATCGCTGCCGCATCACTTGTACCAAACACGTAGTTATTACCAAATGAATAGGACTGCAAGTATTGGTACTGCCCTACCCGGTCGTTACCAATTTGTCCGTGAGAAAATCTCAACTTCAGGTTATTGATGAATGAAACATTCTCTTTCATGAAGTTTTCTTCTGAAACTCTCCACCCCAGTGATACTCCAGGGAAGAATCCGTAACGCTCACCTTCCGGGAAGATTTGAGATCCATCGTAACGGAAGAGGAATTCGGCCAAATATTTCGACTTGTAGTTGTAGTTTAAACGTCCAAAGTAGTTGTTGTAAGCACTTGCTGAAGCAGAACCTCCATTATCCTTGTCTTCAGAGGCGCTACTACCAACATTGATCTGATCAATCGCAGAACTCACGAAATTCTTCCGGTAGGCCATTGCATACGAGTACGAATTTTCCTGTTGTTCCTGACCAACCATAACTGCAAACTGGTGATCATCTATCGTCTTTTCATAAGTAATTCGGTAGTTGAACATTTTCGTTGTCCATTTACTGTAAGTATCCGTCAGTTCGGCCGTTGAAGTCTTGGTCGCTTGCACCTTATCGTACTCTCCGGTGTTTACATTGTACTCGTAATAAGAATAGGGCAAATTGAATTTCTTCTCAAACTGGTTTCTCAAATCATAGTTATACGATGCGTCAATTTTCAATCCTTTCACAAACGGTACTTTATAAGTCGCTGTGAAAGTTGAGAACAATGGTGTATCCTCGTATTTATCGAAACCACGTTGATCGAGCAAAAGTGGGTTTTCACCCAAACGTCCAGGCCCGATCAGTCCGTTGGGGTAACGAGCAACCAGCGTTGGATTGGCTCTGATAATATTGTAGAAATTCGTTTCCGTGTCGACCGAAGCATAATTCTTTTTGTTGATGTTGGCGTTGATGTTGGCACCAACAGTCAGGTTCTCGTTGAGCTCAACATCTACCTTAACGCGCATATTGTATTGTGTATACTTGGTCGGGTTGTTCCGGTAATGTCCATCCTGGTCCATCGCAGCAAACGAGAGCAAATACCGAACAGACTCGGTTCCCCCGTTAGCCTGAAGACTGACGCGTTGTTGAAGCGAATGTGGTTTCAAAACCTCATCACTCCAATTGGTATTGGGATAAAGTATTGGATCAGATCCATCGCGGTACTTCTGGATCGCTGCTTCTGAGTAGAAAGGTGTAAAACCAGTCTCTGGTCTCCCCTGTCGATACCAATATCCCTCGTTGTAAACCTCTGCGAAAGTTGCAGCATCCAAAACATCCGGCACTTTGGTGGGGTGCGAGAAAGCGCTGTTATATGAAAAATTAAAGGTTGGTTTTCCGATCTTCCCCGACTTGGTTGTGATCAAAATAACACCGTTGGCAGCTCGCGCACCATAAATCGCAGCCGAAGCATCTTTCAGTACTGTTACACTTTCAATATCATCCGGATTCAGGCGACTCATCTGATCACGCGGAACACCATCAATAATTACCAGCGGAGAGTTATCGCCGAATGTACCGGAGCCGCGAATCAGAATATCCGGATCATCACGACCTGGTTCTCCGGAGCGCTGGCTGGCAACTAAACCTGGTAAACGTCCTTGCAAGGACGCTGAAACGTTTGAGTTCGGACTTTTCTTTAACTCTTCACCATCCACATTCACAATCGAACCGGTCAACGTTTCTTTCTTTTGCGTTCCGTATCCAACCGCAACAACTTCTTCCAGGCCAATGGCGTCTTCAACCATCGTAACGTCAATCCGCGACTGATTGTCAACTGATACCTCAACCTTTCGCATTCCGACAAACGTGAAAACTAGTGTACTACCTGATGGCACCTTTGAAATGGAGAAAATACCATTAAAATCGGTAATCGTTCCGGTGGATGTACCTTTTACAACTACAGCTACTCCAGGCAAATCATTGCCGGATGAATCGGTAACCTTTCCCGTAATATCCAAGGATTGTTGGGAGTTTACATCCTCAAAGTCAGAATTTTTACTTGTTAAAACAATCTGTCGATTATGAATGGAATACTCGATATCAGTAGATTGAAACAACTGCTTCAGGATCTCATCTACTTTCTGATCCCGAACTTCAATATTTACAATTCTGTTGACATCGATTTGATCTTGGTTATAAAGAAAGTAATAGTCAGTTTGATTTTCGATTTCGTTTAAAACGGTTTCCAATTTTGATTTTTCAAAAGTGAGAGAAACCCTGGTTTGCTGGGAATAACTGTTCGTTGCAAACACCTGGACGATCCCGAGACAAAAGAAGAATAAGCTCCATTTCATCATGCGTAGGCTTTTTTTTAGGGCATGCTGATACCATACCCATCGTTCTGGATTTTTTTTCATAAATTTACGTTTGTGATGTTAACTAAAATGTTTACTCCATTTTGAAAGCATTACTCCTCAGGAAAGTGGTCGCAACACTTTCCTGATTTTGCTTATTAGGTCTATTATTTTTTGCTGATTTTCACAATTTTACTGGTATAACTTCCCTGATCATTCATTTCTCTTTTTTCAATTTTATAAGTAATTGGTGCTGTCAACGAAATCAAACTCAATACCTCATCCAACGGTTCATCCTTGAAAGTAGCGCGATAACGAAAGTCCATGAGTTCGGAGTCTGTAATCTCGAAATCAACATTATACCAACGCCCCAACCTCTTTAGCACCAATGACAACGGCTCGTTACGGAAAACGAGCACCCCGTCTTTCCAGGAAGTGAGGTAACCGGCATCTACTTGCTCTATCTTCCCCTCGCTCTCCTGCTTGTTGAATGTAAAACGTTCATCTGGCTTCATGACCTTTGTAAACGAATGATTTACTCCATCCAATTGCACCTTGCCTTTTTCCAAAACCACGTCTACCTGGTTGTCGGAGTCAAAAGACGAAACCGAGAATTTTGTTCCCAATACGGTAACATCAAACACTTCGGTGTGAACAACAAAAGGAATTTTGGGATTGTGAATGACGTCGAAATAGGCTTGTCCTTCAATTGAGAGGGTACGCTTCTTCGCAAAATCTGTATTGTATTTCAGGTGGGTGCCGCTATTCAGGCAAACCCGCGTTCCATCAGGCAATTCAAAATTGGTGCGTAATCCATAGGGCGATACAACCTCAACCCATTGCTCGGAGTTATTCCCGGTCTGTTTATGTGCAAGGCTATAAGCGAAGTAGACCAACAGAGGTATCAACAAGACAGCCGCTGCCCTATAGTAGAAATTCAGAACACGACGTTTCCGACTGATTATTCGTACCGGGGTTCCAATCTTCTGCTGAATAAAACGATAAGCAGAACTTAAATCAGCTGGTTCCGCATTTTCATCCAGACGAAATGCATTCCAATCTTCCTCAACAGCAATCTTCAAGCCGTCGGCATACTTTTCGTCGCGAAACCATCTGGTCAGCTTTTTTATATCGAGGAAAGTGTGTCTCCCAGATTTGTACCGTTGAATAATTCCCGGATCTATTTTGTCTTTCATACTGATTTTTACTCGGGGTTCATCAGTAATATCAGGCAAACAAAAAAAGTCCTAGTCCAAATTGATATTTTTTTCAGGAAATAAATAAAACATAAAAAAGGAGTGCTGAAAGATCTTCTTCCTCAAAAGACTTCCGAAGTGAGTTCATGCCTTCAGTGATATGATTTTTTACTGTTTTAGGAGAAATGGCCAATAATTCAGCGATCTCGTTGATTGATTTTCCTTCTTTCTTACGTTGGATAAAAATAACTCGTCGCTTCTCCGGGAAATCAGCAATCAGCCTATCCAGCTTTTCAATCAATTTTTCAAATTCAACTTTAACCTCCACGTCCGGTCTGTCATCACTTATCCATTCAATCAGATCATGCTTGTATTTTTCCTCTTGCATTTTCTTGTTGAAGTGCCGTTTGATCCCGTTGAATGCAATCGTAAACAGATATGATTTGAAAGACTTCTCGCTATCAAGCTTGCCGCGGTTTTCCCAAATTTTTATGAACACCTCTTGAATAATTTCCTCCGACTCGCTCGGTGACTTGAGGTAGGAAAGGACAAAGTGATACAATTTCTGGCTGTACCGATCAAACAAATATTTGAAAGCATCAGTAGAACTATTGCTTAATGCAATTACCAATTCCTTGTCTGTTCCGAGTTCAAGATGCTTCACCGTTAGTTTTGTTTAGTCGATTAACCCCAAAAATAGTCGTTTAAATTTATGATAATGCATGTCGACAAAATAAAACACGATTCAACAAAAGATTCGAATATTATGTATCAAGCAGAAGTACGATAAATTTTAAAATCCTAATTACCCCAAAGTATTCTATATTCAGTGTTAGTGTTTATTCACCTATAATTTCTATTCGTTAATCAGCCGGGCACCGCTAAACGTTGTACCAAACTATGATACTTCTGGCTAAACTCCAGCTAATTTTGAGAATTATCATTACCTCTATTTATCTGTCCGAAACGGAATGGCGGGTAGCCCTTCTGGGTTAAAAAGATTGGCGGTATCTGGATTGTCGGCCCAGGCATAGCGCACAGCGACCGGATTTTTTATCTCATCATTCCAAACCACAACCTGGCTTCCTTTAATTTCCGCTTTAGCCCGCTTGAACTGGCCATCCTTTCCGGCTATCGCAAATCCATTCAGTTCTTTTCCCGAACAAACAAGTTGGCTACCAAACAAATTGAAATTCAAAAGCACACGTTTGCCTTTAATTTCCATCGATTGAAATTGCGGTCCGCTGGCAACAAGCTCTGTCTCCCCATACGCCACTTTTTGTGCAGCCAAAGCCAAACGTTTGCCAACATCCTTTTTGTTTTTTGGATGTACGTCATTCCACTCTCCGATGTCGATCGCACAAGCCATACCTGTATTCGGAAGCGCAAGAGTCATGGCCTGGGCTTCGCGCAGTTCTGCCCAATTGCTTTGTTCGGGTTGATCTTTTGTGGCGAGATAGCTAGCCAATTGAACAAACAAAAACGGGAAATCACCCTGCCCCCACTTTTTGCGCCAATCTTGAATCATTGTTGGAAATGTTGTACGATACTCTTCAGCATTCCCTGAATTTGACTCTCCCTGGTACCAAATCGTTCCTTTGATACGATATGGTAACAAAGGCGCAATCATCGCATTGTACAAACCTGTTGGAACATCCGAGAAATCAGTTCCCCATGCAAGTGAAGGCAAACTGGTGCCTATCTTTTCAAGCCACTCTCCTGCCATGGTGAGCGTATCGCCATCAATTGCCATGTAATAAGGTTTGTCTGGAATTAACCCTCCTCTTCGTCCATTATCAGTTATTCGCAGGGTAATGATATTTCGACCAGCCTGCAACAATCCTTGCGGAACCTGGTACTCCGATGGCACATAATGACCATAGGTTGTCCCAATTTTCACCCCATTCAAGTAACATTCGTTGATTCCGACAATGCAGCCCAGCGATAAAAAGGCACTTTGGGAGGACTGATCAGTCGACAATTCGAATTCTTTTTTCAACCAAATAACTCCACTAAAGTCTTCGTCAGCTTTCTCCCAATAACCTGGAAAATTCTGTTTAGTCCAGTTCTTGAATTCAACTTGCTGGCTATACCATGGCAAATTCTTATCAGCAAGTCCCTGATCTTTTTCAACAGATTCGGCATACCAACGATCTCGGACTTGCTGGTCCTTCCTGATCGTTTCTGACAATAAGCTATCATCCATCCATTTTTCAGCAGTTGCCAGGTGACTAGGAAAATCAGCTAAAGCATCTCGACTCATCCAGGCTTCAACCGGGGTTCCACCCCAGCTAGATAGAATTAAGCCAATTGGCACTTCATATTTTTCGTATAACGACTTAGCAAAAAACCAGGCAACTGCTGAAAATCCAAATACATTGGAAGGAGTGGCTTTTTTCCATCCTTCAGAATTCACATCTGTATGCGGAGACTGAAAATCGTAGTCTTTTTCCACTTTAAACTGACGGATATTAGGATTCTCGGAATTGGCAATTTCATCTGCATACTTGCTTTTAATCCGGTCCATCCAAAATTCCATATTCGACTGTCCCGAACACAACCAAACATCGCCAACATATATATCATCAATAACATGGCGACTGCTTTCTCCCTGTACATCCATGGAGAAGGGTCCTCCAGCTTTTTCCTGCTGCATCAAAATCTTCCAATTCCCGGCGGAATCTGCTTGTGTACGATACATCCGCTCATGAAAGAAAACGCTAAGCTCCTCTCCCGGAGAAGCCCAACCCCAAACTGGGATTTCGGCATCTCGCTGAAGAACCATGCCATCAGCAAACAAGCTTGGCATTTTAACTTTTGCCTGCACCGGCTGACAACACGTGACAAACAATAGCACCCAAAAAACTGCAAAGGATATCTTACTTGGTTTTAATTTTTCCATCATTATTGTTTAGTTGGTTTTACTCACGCTAGCGTCCTTCTTCAGAATTAGACTATCCGAGTTTTTGCTATCGTTGGTCAGAAAGGCTCGAATACAATTTGTTTCCAGACAATCAGAATTCGAACTCCATTCACTCATCGATCTTCAGTTACGACCACCGGGTCTGTATTAAAACCTTCCAACTCAACGCGAGAAAGCCCGTTTTCCAGATCATTCAGAGCAAAGTCGATCGTAACTACCTTACTTTCACCGGGTAGCAAGGAAAAGTAATTATCGCTGTAAAAAGCAGGATTGACCAAATTGTCGGTTGTTGTATCCATTACCTTCAATCGGTTGAAAAATGCCAGATGATCTGAATTGTTTTGGATGGTCACAGTATAATATCTTCGTCCGTTTTCGTCACGGGATTGCTGTGTACAGGTTAATTTTGTAGGTTGAAGATCCGCGAACGATTCAAAGCCACCATGCAAAGGTCCGCCAACCGTCCACGGGCCTTTGTATTCATCAGTCGACCTCCAATAGAACGAATCTGAGATAAGGCTATCCAGATTGTTGTAAACTTCAAGTTTGATGAAATGAACAGGCGTTAGCGGTTTATCAGATAAATCCAGTTGAAGCACATCATTTTTGACGGCGTCCTCGCCTAAATCAAAGAGCGCCCCTTCCTCAATAACAGTAGTCATATCAGAATTGATGACCCGACAACGCACTTGCAGATTTCCATATTCCTCGTACAAATCGTTGGTCACCGAAACCGTATTCTTAATAAAGTCGAACTGAGCATGAATAGGCTCTAACGCATCCTGACTAAAATACAAGGCTGCAGTCGGTTCGAGATACCAGTCCCACATGCGCGAACAAACCTGGGGAGCTGGGCTGTTGTGATACCAAAACAGCACCCCCGAAGCAAATCTATCGCCATATTCGTACTTGTTGTAGTTCCAGTTTTCCCAGATGCTGCGGTATGCTACCGCTCCAACGAGTTGCCCTTTTTCGGCATAATCTTCAATATTTTTCGGTTTTCCGTACTGCTCAATTGCCGTTCGGTATTTCGTTGTCATATTGTGAAAACCGTTCCCATCCAGGTAATCCCAGGTTTCCTCGTTGATGGGCCACAAATCTTGTTTGGGCATCATTTTGCGCAGTGATTCTATGACCGGGGTACATGCCGTTCCGTATTCGGGGCAGAAGCCATCAATCCGGCTTCCGCGATCTGAGGCCGTGTTGTCATAATACTGCATCGGGTTCTCATACTTGTACGGACTTCCATCGTGTACACCACAACATTCCGACTGGACCTGGTAACCACGGGTACCGTCCAGGTGAGTTAAAATCGGTTCAATGTCGATGATATTATCCTGCTCATTCGAAGAAACATAGTAGGCTAAACTAGGATGATTCCGAATACGCTTAATGGTTGACCGTACGTTGTTATAATACAAGGTTGTGTCCACCGGAGGCTTGGTATCACCAGTCATCCAGAACTCATGCCACACCAAAATTCCCAGTTCATCGCATAAATCAAAAAAGTAATCGGACTCACTAATACCCCCGCCCCACAAACGTAAAAGATTGATGCCGGCTTGACGGGTATAACGAAGTTCCGCATACATCCGGTCTTTCGATGTTTTTAACATGGCTTCCGGAATCCAATTGGAACCGTGGATAAACAGACGTTTACCGTTCACATAGAAAATCCGGGACCCATCAGGGGTATTGCGATCAGAGCGAATGTCTCGAATACCGAATCGTTGCGAAAGCTCATCCGATATTTTCCCATCTACCTTTACTTTTAAGTTCAGCGTGTACAAATGTTGCTCCCCCTTGTTGACCGGCCACCAAAGCTGCGGATCATCAATGACCAACTCGGCATATTCATCCGGGCTTAAAATAATCTCCCGCTTTTCTCCCGGATTCAACTTTATTTTCTTCGTAATGTGAATTGATGTATCCTCAATGTGTGCCTCGATTACCGCCTCTGTTTCCTTGTGCGAACTATTGACAAGCTGGAATGAAACTGTTTCCCTGGCTGGACAAAGCTCTGGAATTGGCAATTCGCTCTTCACAAAAGGATTTTCCAGCTGAACATCTCCGGAACCGAACACTTTGACATCCCGCCAAATGCCGGTGTTCCGATCCCTGATACCATCGTGAAACGTAAAATCCCAGCCAGCGGTCATCAACATCGTTACATTCTTGCCAATTTCTCCATCGCCACCGTTTCTGTTTTCATTCGCAGCCACATGTTCCTTGGATTTCGATTGGGTTGTTCCGGGGTATTCAACCGGCTCTACCGAAACGGCCAGCACATTTTCTTGCCCCACTTTCGCCAGTTCTGTAATGTCGAATTTCTTTTGCAGAAACATTCCTTTCATATCTCCCAGCGCCTGTCCATTCAGATAAATATGTGCGATGTAATTTATTCCGTCAAACTGCATCCAGATTCGCTTTCCATCCATACTTTCGGGTATCGTGAATGATGTGCGATACCAAAAATGATAGAAATCACGACCAACGTCGGCAATATCCGGAATGATTTTATTCACCCGCATGTTGTTCTGACCGAAATACGGATCCGGAAATTTTCCGTCATTCACCAGGCTGGTTAGCGCTGTTCCCGGAATCACAGCCGGCATCCATCCGTCCGTATTGAAACCAGAGCTGGAAATATCAGCACCTGAAGCGTTCACTTCTCCGGCTCTTTTCATTAGCCAGCTATAGGGCTCCCCCTCCTCCGGGTGAGAACTTAGAATGATCTGTTTCTGCTCAGATTTCTTGCCATTCTGGTTACAGGCAGTGCCTATCAGCAAAACGATGCAGAGATAATAGATTAGTTTGTTCCTCTTTAGTTTTATCATGGTTGTTGGTTTAGTCGTTTAAGCTCAGTACCTGTTTTTTCTGCATTAAATGTTCCCGCATTTCTAGGTAAGAAATATCCTGCACTGCAGACTTGTCATCAATTGCAATCGTAGCAGCAACGGCTGCTGACTGCCCAAGAATCATGAATACCGGTTCCATGCGTATGGAGCCGTATGCGATATGACTGGATGAGACGCAAACCGGGACAAGCAGGTTTTTACATTCTTCTTTTTTAGGGATAATAGAACCGTAAGCGATTTGATATGGGGCATGCGGATGAACCCCAAGATCGCCTTCATTTTGCACATAGCCCTCTTCGGTTACAAAGCGCTGAACGTTGTGCGAATCCATGGTGTAAGAGCCCATTCCAATGGGTTCAGGAACTAAACGTTCACCCAAAATATCTTTCTCTGTGGTTACATATTCGCCAATCATTCGTCGCGCTTCCCGAATGTAAAGTTGGTGTGGCCAATTGCCGTTATCCGTAAATTCGTCTTTCGCCAGTCCCCAGTTTTTCATTTCCTCCCGTATCTTTTCCGGTACCCGCTCATCGTTGGCAACATAGTAAAGTAGTCCCTTTTGATAATTCGCGTGTTCCTGAATAATCTCCTGCCGGCGTTCATACGAAGCTTCCGGATAATCATAGTTCATGCCAATATTGTCGCTACTAAACGGACCGTGATTATTCGTATCCGTCTTACGATTCGGAATCAAATCAAACTTATTGAACCACTCATTCCATCCACTGTCAAACAAGCGCCCGAGCAGCTCAAAGTCGTTCGGATCGTAATTGTCCGGTTTGGTAAACGGCACGCGGTTCTCCGGATGGTTCGACATACACAAACGGAAACAGTAGGCCTGGATCTTGTCATCTCCACTACAATTTGCACCGGGCTTTTCATCCGCTATTTTCGGCAGTAGTCCGCTGGATGGATCGCCCGGAATGACGTATGGGTCAATGGGAACCTGGAAATGATGCGTGTGATGAAATACACCCGCCTGAACGCCGTTCCATTTCTCTCCGTATTCATCACAAGCCTCGCGACCAACATGGTAGGATACTCCCGCAGCGGCCATTAGGTCTCCTTCATAAGTTGCATCTATAAAAACTTTTGCCCGGTACCGTTTCCCGGAAAGCGTTTCAATCGCCACAATTCTTCCATTTTCTTTTTCGACACCTGTTTCGCGATCAAGCCATTCGTCCCGAAAAACAGGGATCTTATTTTCAGCAATTAAATCTTCAAAGACCTGTTCAGCCACATGAGGCTCAAAAATCCACATGGTTCGGCTTTCCCCGTCCATGGCAACCGTTCCCTGTCCCCGATTGCCAAAGTCTGAGTGTTGCTCCCAGTTCCAGGCCAACGAATCGTTATAATGCTGCCATACGCGATGATAGAATTCGCGGGCAAGACCGCCAATGGCTTCCTTATTTCCGGTATCAGAAAATCCCAGTCCATTCGACGACAACCCGCCAATGTGAATATCCGGACTGACAATGACTACCGATTTCCCGGACTGTGCCAGCTCAACCGCAGCAATGACTGCCGACGAAGTTCCGCCGTAAACAACAACATCTACCTGCGTCAATTCGGACTCGGATGTACACGAAAAAAGTCCGGTGATCAGCAGTAACAGGAATAAGCTGGGTATTATTTTTTCGTTTGTCTGGTTCAGTAGATTCATTTGATTTCAATTAATTTCACAAAAGTTTTTCAATAGCTTCCCTGATCATCGGGTTCATAACTTCTTCATATCCGGCCTTCAAAGGATGCACACCATCTTTTGAATATTCAGTTTTCAGTCCTTTTTCGCTGTCAACCATTTTACTATAGAAATCAACATAGGGAATTCCATTTGCTGATGCATAGTTTTCGATAAGAGAATCGAGTTGAATAATCTGATCAGCAGGCTTTAACTCGGGTCTCCATGAAAATCGATTTGCCGGGAGCACGGAACAGAAAATGACTCTAATGTTGTTTGCTCTCGCCAGTTCGGCCATTGAAATCAGGTTGTTCATAATCATCTCATTCGTGGATGGCCCGGTATTGCCTGCAACATCATTTGTACCAGCCATAATAACGACAACTTCGGGCTGAAGATTAATCACATCGGCTCGAAAACGAAGTAACATTTGCGGTGTGGTTTGACCACTGATTCCACGACTGATATACCCATTGTCACTGAAAAATTCAGGGCAATTGCGAATCCAACCTTCGGTAATCGAATTTCCCATAAATACGACGCGGGATTCCCCCTCCGCCGGTTTTGCCAACTGCGTGTTCTGCTCTTCGTAACGTTGAAGATTTGCCCAATCCTGAGCATTAGCCTGAATGGCGAATCCGGCAACCAACAACAAAGCGGCCACTAGTTTTTTGAGAGTGTTTGTTTTCATGTTCAAGTATTTTAATTCGTTTGGGATGTTTTATTTTTTCGAATTCAATTTTCCAAGGTAGCCCAAATGCACCCGCCCAATCCAAGGGAAACTGTCGGATTGGCCAGCTCGTCCGGTAGATATCTTCACATAAGAAGTTCCTTTTGGGAGTACAGAAACAGAGTAGATAAATTTGTCGACTGTATTATCTCTCCAGCCCGAGATCTGACTGGCATAGGCATCACGGTGCGACTTCACCAAAGCTCCATCTGGAATTGGCTGAAAAGTTTTACCATCGTTGCTATATTCCAGGCTTATTTCATCCGTCGACCCGCTATAGACGAAAACCTGAATTGACTTAATTTCATCAGCATTATAAGTGACAAATCCAGAGCTTGAGCCGGCGATCCTTTGAAGCTGGAAAAAATCTTCCTCCGTTTGCCTAAACCGAGGCCAGGTTTCTGTACTAATTTCCATGTTTTCACTGGATGAAGTGATCATTGAAAAATCAGCTAAATTATCCATCACCATTTTCTTTCCAGGGCGAATTGGCCCGACGATATTGGATGGCTCAGATTGACCGGTCTCATTCTTCCCGATGACCCGGTAATAGTAACTTTCTCCGGCCATAACAGAAGAATCACTAAACATGGGATAGTAATACAAACTGTAGCTGATGTCGAATTCGCCGCTCACATCCGTCCACGGTCCTTCCGGAGTCGTCGAGCGTTCAACAAGGTAGTAACGGGCTCCGGAGGCACATCGCCACTTCAATGCAACGGCATCCTTCTCCAGGCTGGGATACAAATAAGGAGCACCAGCGGGGGGCGGCAGGGGTGGTGCCACCTCCCCTCTGATTTTATACCCGTACTCTCTAATCTTCATCAGATTTTCCCGCTCGTTGAAATAGTCACCGCTATCGAAGCCGGGCCAGCGACTTCCTCCCCAGCTGTAAGCATGAAACAAAGCATGCCCGCCAATCCCCCCGTTGTATTGTGGTTTCATCAGGCTCCATAACAAGCCTCCTGAAGTTCCCGTTTCGCAGATCTCGTCAAGTATATCCGTGAAGCCTTCCATTTTTTGGAATTCATCGATCAACAATGGCCTTTTCCCTTCGCAGACTTGCCATAATTCAGTTACCGAATTCTTATAATTGGGATATTGCCGGGTTTTAACCAAGTCGATGTCCTTGCAGTTTCGAACGACATCATTGACAATCGTCTCCATCTCATCAACTCCATTTGCCCTCCGAGGATCGGAGATTAGCTGATTAGGAGCCAGTTTCTTCAGGTATTTAGCCATCTCGTTAATCCACGCACCTTCATGATTTGGCACTTCATTTCCGAATTCCCACGCCATAATCGATTTATCGTCTTTGTAGGGCACACCTGTGTATGAATTCACCCGTTCAGCAAATACCTTCAGCAGATCTTTGAAGCCGTTTTTAACTTCTTCTGATTCGTAGTAATCGCCCCCTCCATACAGTTTACTAAAGGCTTCCGTTCCACCCCAGTATTTATTTTCCTTCACCAAACAAAGGATGACTCTCATCTGGTACTTATTGCAGAGCTCCAGCATTTTGTCAATACGCCGAAAAGCTGTTTCATTGTAGGAATAAGCACCATTAACCAAAGCTTCAAACTCCCCAGATCCGTCTTCAACAGTAATTCCCCACGTGCGGAAAACAGTCACGCCCATTTGCGCCATATCTTCGAAATACGACTCCATCTCGAAGGAAAGTTCAATCGGATCATACAGATATCCCGACTCCGGATTCGTATTCATGTAACCATCATAATGTCCGTTGATGTTAGGGGCATTCACCCCGATAAACCTAAAAACCTGCTTTCCATCCATCAATTGGTCGCCATGTCTCGTGATGAAATTATCGAAAGCAAACAGCTTGGCTCCACCAAACAGAAACATTAAAAACAAGAAGTATATTTTTAGTTGTCGATTTTGTATCATTCGCTGATTCTTTAGTTTGAAATAAATTCTATCTCCTGATCTGATAAAGCCCTGTCGAAAATCGCTACGCCGCCAATCTGCCCACAGAAGAGGTTGCCCATGCCGTGCTCTAACAATACCGCGCCGACTGTAAAATCAGATCCATTATCGCCAATTCCATCGGGGAAATAATACGGATTCTTTGACTGCACCAATCCCTTGCAATCCGCATCAAACTCAGCGGTATGAGCGATCAACTCCGGTTCACGGGCTTCGAAAACACCGTTTAAGTACGACTTAATCCATTGCCCGTCGTAGGTCATGGCAACACAGGCCCATTTGTTGACAGGAACCTCTTGCTTGCTCGCCGAATAGTCGATTGAATACGGGAATGGTGGTGTGGGCTTTCCTGTTCTCGAGATATGCCCGCAGACCTGATTCTCACCATTGTAGTGCGGAAGAGATACAAACAAGCCGTACTGACGTTTTCCACCATCTTTATACTCGTTCCACATACCTGCCACGAACCCGGTATTTCCCTGCCACTTCACCCAGGCAATTACGGTCACACCTTGACTGTCACCTGAAATATTTAATGCGCCAATGTTTACATGCTGTAACTTCAAATAGGCTCCGTCTCCGAACAGGGCGGAATAGCCAGACAATGGTCCTTCATCAATTCGGGAAACCTCCCCATCCACTTCGCATAGCGGGAAGTTTGATACACCATAAGCCACGCGATCGGTTCCCTCAGGCTCTTTGAAGTCCCAAAGTGCTACCAATCCATCCATCTGCATAATTTGCTCAGTTTTTCCTGCAGATTTTCTTTGCTTTTCGTGGGAATAACTATCGGTTATCAGGCAGAAGCAAAAGCCAAATACAATTAATATTTTGAAGGTGAAACTCATTCTGATCGCAGTAGTCTTTTCTTTTGGTTATCTCAACTTAGTCAACTGGTATTGCTTGCCGTCTCTCAACACTTCAAGCACATCCTGCCCCCAAAATGGTGTTGGGGTATAATCCCAGTCTAAAATCAATCGCGGAGTTGAACGAGGATGAAAGCACCAGGCTGTCCAATTGAGCTCATATTTTTGGATGAGCCCCAACATATCAGGTACCCAGGTTTCGGGCATTTCATGTCTTTCCGGTGGAATAAACGGCATGCGCTCCGGCTCAGCTCCCAGCTCACCCAGGAACAACGGATAGGTGTCAATCGCCATCATGAACTTGTTTTTCCAATCGCTTTTCCATGGGTAAACATGTGTTGACAGCATAATACCGTTCCCATTTCGGTCGTCTAGCGCATAACCATCAAAATATCCGCTGAGGTCGTAACTCCAATCCAGGCCGCCAACAATAACAATATTCTGCGCACCGGTCGAACGCACTGCATCAATCAGCGCCTGCATTCCAACCGATTCAAAATCTTCGTATTTTTTATTGTTCTCCGCCAATGCATCGGTCGCCCGTTTTTCATTGGTCACCAAACCTCCATTTTTCCATACCTCCCACGAAATATCATGTGGTTCGTTGAAAAGCTCGAAAAACACTCCGGGATGATTTTTATAAATCGAAGCTACTTCTTTCCAAAAGTCAGCATGAATCTGTTTGGGAGCTTTAAAACGGTGCAAATCAATTACCACATATACTCCCTGCGAAGTCGCTTCTTTTACAAAGTCGTCAAGCAATTTTCGATACGAAGCACCACCATCTGTTTGCTCTTTTCCTTTGCCAAACCAAAAATCCTCATTGACCGGGCAACGCAGGCAATTTACCTTCCAGGTATGAATGGCAACATTTGTTGACTGAAGAATATTCTCGCCATTCGCCAGCCATTCCATACTCGCCAGCGATACCCCTTGTAACCATACTTTTTCTCCTTCCGCATTTACCAAATAGCGACCTTCAACATGAAGCATCGATGGTGTTTTACTATCATCTATAACTTTGGGGTTGACTCCCGCCTGTGTATTCAGCACGCTAAGGCAGGCCGTCAAAAGAAGGAGTACAATTAATCTGATTTCTTTCATTATTTCTGATGTTTTGTTTAGTGGTTTATTAAGGATAAATGTTTTAACCCGCTATTAGGGTTCTCTTCGCATTTTCTTTAAGCGTGAAAGTGCCTCGATGTAGTAATAATCCGCGTAGATGATCGAAGCATCGATTTCTCCACCAGCTGGAAAATGTCCGGTACTGTGCACTAGCATCGCCTTATTTCTATCGCCACTCTGGTAATCTGCCGATGAGAGGCGCGTGAGCAAATCAACTGCAGCATTAAAATACTTTTGCTTTCGCGAATCTTCCCGTTCCAAAGTAGATAACTCTAACAGGGCCGAAGCAGCAATCGTAGCAGCAGAAGCATCCTTAGGTGTCGTTGAAGTTACCGGAGCATCAAAATCCCAAAACGGAATTCCATCAGCGGGTAATCGTTGTAAAAATTTATCAGCCAGCTTTTCTGCTACATTCAGGAACTGTTCGTCACCGGTTTCCCGATAAGCAACGGTATAACCATAAATTCCCCAGGTTTGACCTCTCGCCCACATGGAGCTGTCACTGTATCCCTGGTGCGTAACACCTTTAATAAAATGTCCATCCAACGTATCGAAAACAGCAACATGGAAAGTCGTTGAATCGGGTCGAACCAACGTATTCATGCAGTGCCTGGCATGGCTATCGGCGATCTCGTATAGCTCCTTATTGCCGCCATTTTTAGCGGCCCAAAACAACAGTTCCAGGTTCATCATATTGTCGATAATGGTATTGTGTGGCCAACCCATGGCTTTTACCATGTACGGCCACGACAAAATGGTACCAACCTTGGGATTAAAGAGCTCAGCCAGAGAATCAGCCGCCTGCAACAAAACCTCTTTGTACGTTTTGTCACCCGTCAAGCGATAGCCATTCCCGTAACTGCAATAAAAAATGAAGCCTAAATCATGATCCTTTTGCGGAGCTAGCAAGACCTGACTTACTGATTCCGTATATTTTCGGGCTGTTTCCAGAAGAATTGAATCTCCACTTTCCTCATACGCATACCAGGCAATTCCCGGCCAAAAACCACTTGTCCAATCTTCTGCAGCGGTTGTGTTCCATTGTGTTTCACTATCCAAAATATTTCGGGGGAATTGACTGTAATCATCAAGACTTTTCGCTGTACTCTCTGCCTTTCCTACACAATAGTCCAATTCCTTTTGAACCAAAAATTCTGCCATTTTGGACTCGTGACTGCATGACGATACTAACACTGTTGCCCAAAAGAATGGAATAATTAAGATCTTATTTTTCATTTAAATAGTTCGTTTGGATTGTTCAGTTTTCGCGTTAGTTGTTAGTTATTTCAAATGATCCGGATAGTCTGATATCTTCGGAAGAACTGCCAACCATCACATTGAAAATTCCGGCTTCGACTGTAAACTGTTCATGAATATCCCATAGCCCGAGTTCTTGTTCCCCCAATGTGAACTCAACTTCTTTCTGCTCGCCAGGCTCAAGCGAAAAACGTTCAAAACCTCTTAAGACTTTTGTATAGGTTGTGACACTGCTGAAAGCATCATTCAGGTATAACTGAACGACTTCATCACCTGTTCTGTCGCCGGAATTACGAACTTTGAAACGTACTGTAACTGTTCCTTTTAATCCTTGCGTTTTGGGTGTCACCGACAAATCGCTGTATTCGAAAGTCGTGTAACTCAATCCAAAGCCAAAAGGATAAAGCGCTCCCCAAACTGCTGTTTCAGAATCTTCATTGGAGCCCGGTTTAAATGGAAAGGCGAATGGAATCTGTCCAACTGATTTTGGAAAGGTGACGGCCAGTTTGCCCCCCGGGTTATAGTCGCCGAAAAGCACTTCGGAAACAGCCTGTCCTGTAAATTCGCCGGGAAACCAGGCATGAACAATAGCCGGCAAATTTTTAGCTGCAAAGTTGATTGAAGAAGCACGTCCATCCAGCAATACCAAAACCACCGGTTTGCCTGTTGCGTATATTGCTTCCATCAATTCCTGCTGGTGTCCCGGCAAATCGAGGCTGGTTCGTGAGCGGTCTTCGCGGACAGTCAACTCTGAACCACCAAGTACCAACACCACGGCTTCTGACTGATTGGCCAGATCGACTGCTTCAGAAAGCATCGTCGCTTCATCTGAGCTTTTCGGGAATTTCATAATTTCACTCTCAGGGAAGTGCTCGTCAATGATATCGCAACCTTTGGCATAACTTACGTTTGCATCCGGAAGCATTTCTGAAATTCCCTGAAATACAGTTTTGATAGGTGCATTTGCCGGACCATATCTTGACAAAAGCAACTCGCGTTCATCTGCATTAGGTCCAATTACGGCTACTGACTTCAATGATTTTTTAAGAGGTAGGAAGTTATCTTCATTTTTCAACAAAACAATTGACTTGCGAGCCGCCTCCAAAGCAACTGCCTGATGTTCCTTAGAATGCACAATCTCGTCGGCCAATTTGCTATCGCCCAAATAAGGATTGTCGAACAAGCCGAGATAAAACTTTACCCGCAATACATCGGCAACACGCGAGTCAATCGTTTTCGGAGAGATTTTACCATGAGCAACAGCATCACGCAGCGGTGCAACATATTCCTCAGGCTTCGTAAAATTGGTCCTGATATTTAGCCCTGCATTTATTGCATCAGCTACAGCATCTTCTTCCGACTCGGAGACATGATGCTTTGAATACAAAAATTCGAGCGCACCGCTATCCGACACAACGTAGCCCTTAAAGCCCCATTGCTGACGGAGTAACTCGGTAAGAAAATAGAGACTGCCGGTAATTGGCACACCATCGTAATCATTGTAAGAACTCATCACTCCCATCGCTCCCGCATCTTCAAACGCAACACGGAATGGCTCCAGATAAAGCGTTTTCATTTCCCGGGGTGCAACATGGGGATCAGTTCTGGTTTTTCCATCCCTTCCGCCCACCGGGACACTGTACACGGCAAAGTGTTTAACCGTTGAAACCAAACCGTTGTCCTGCAAACTTTTGATCATCTGTTTGCCCAGCTGGCTGACCAAATACGGATCTTCACCATAACATTCTACGACTCGCCCCCATCGCGGATCCTGCGCCAAATCCAAAATTGGAGAATAAATGTTTGTATACCCAAGCACTTTGGCCTCTTGGGCCTCCACTTCGCCTATACGGGCAATTAAGTCTTTATCCCAAGTCGCACCTTGTCCGCATTGAGCCGGGAAATAGGTTGCACGGTCGTGACAAAGTCCGCGAATACCTTCATTTGTAAAATCAACCGGTATACCTAAGCGGGTATTTTCCACAAACCAAAGCTGGGTTTGGTGAATCGTTTCGACGTGTTTACTAAAAGGAAATGAATATTCACTTTTGAAGGTTCCCAGTCCATTATGCTGTTCGTCAATATTCCCAATTCCGTCTTTCCAAACCCGACTATCCCACTCTGCCGTCGGCAGCGCATCTGTTAAAACCCGACCGGATCCGTATAGCGTTGCCAGCTGGCAGGTTTTCTCGTCCATAGTCATTTGAGTCAACAAGTCCTCAATACGATCTTCCGTTTTTGCAGCTGGATCCTCGTATACGTCCAGCTTTCCGTTTTTGTTGAAATCGATCCACCCCTTGTGATAAATCGTTTTCTTCTGACCATATCCGAATTGAACAAACAGTAATAAAATTAAAATCAGCTTAGTCTTCATAGTTTTCCAATCATTTGAAAGATTTGAGAATTAAGTTTTCGGGGATCACACTCTTATTTTTAACAGGTATCTCTTCGATCGCGGTTATAAAATGAGTACAATACCAACATTGAAAACCCTACCCAAAAACATTGTTATTTGTCGTTTTTTAAATTAATCGATGAAAGATAATCGGTCCTCATTTTACTCGGATCGCCGGTGGCATGCCAACCGATTCTGCATCCAAAATTTGTCCGCTACATTTTAGCATCTCTTGAAGCTCCGGATAGCTGACGTCTTGAACATTGCATTGGCTGTCGATAGCCAACACAGCTGCAGCCCCGCAAGCTTGCCCTAAGGCCATGTAAGTAAATTCTATTCGTATCGCTCCGTAAGCAACATGACTTGCAGAAACACAAGTCGGACTTAGCAAGTTGGTGCTTTCTTCCTTCCTCGGAATCAATGCCTGATACGAAATTCCGAATGGTCGCCAATCATTACCACCAAAAACAAAGCCCTCGTTGTATGCGGCGGCGTCTTTAACAATCCGGCGAACCGAGTGCAGATCAGGTGGCCAATAGGCTACTGCGACCGGGTCACTAACGGGTGTTGGGTTAATACGCTTTGTATGTTGTTCTGTGATTACATAGTCTGAAACCATTCGTCGTGCATCGCGCACGTAAAACTGCCGGGGCCATCCTTCGTTATCTGTAAATTCATCTTTACAAAGCCCCCACTCACTCCAGGTATGTTGTAAAGCGGAGTCCAGAATTCCAACTTCAGGATCATTCGCTAAAAAGTAGAAAAGCCCTTGGGTGAATGTTTTGTGTTGATCGAAAATCATTTCGCGGATTTTAGCATCTCCTGACGGATAAAGCCGGTTCATTCCATACAGGTTGTGCGACAAGTCGTGCCAGGCCCCAAGATCGGTTTTCCCATTGGGCAATTTTCGATATGGCGTGTACAACTTCCCACCTGCTTTCAGGTATCGCAAATATATTTCGTACTGGCTACGGTCATAGTTATCTGGCTTTCTGAACGGTATCCGGTTATCCGCATCATCCGTTAAACACATGCGGAAGCAATACGCCTGGATTGATTTATCGCCATCACAAGGAGTTCCAAACGGCTCGTCTTGGATCGTTGCAATCAATCCGCTTGTCGAATCTCCCGGAATAACATATGGATCAACATTTACCTTAAACTGGGCATGCGTGGTTTCAGCCCGAATTCCATTTTTCGTTTCGCCATAAAGCTGATTACTCTCCCGCCCCCAGGTGGTTGTTATTCCCGCGTAATAAAATAGATCCCCCTCCAGCGTTGCGTCAATAAAAACCTTCCCATAGAAAAGCTTTCCATTCGTGGTTTCGATCGTACGAATGGCTGTCCCTTCTTTTTGAACCGATTTAAAATCCTCCTGAATCTGACTGTCGCAAAAAACGTCAATATCATATTCTCCCAACAAGTCCTGAATAATCTGCTCCGCCACATGTGGCTCAAAACGCCATAGCGTAACATCTCTGTCCCCCGCTTTCAGCTTTTCGTCAAACGCTGCTAATCGTCCGTAGTACTTGGCAACTCTTCTATAAAATTCAAGTGCAATTCCGCCTACTGCTTTGCTATTTTGAAAATCGTGATTATCAATATCCGAGCTCCCCAAACCATTAACGATTATTCCTCCAACCTGCGCTGTAGGCTCAAGCAATGCAACTGTTCTCCCAGATCTAGCCACCTGAATCGCAGCTGCAATTCCTGCAGGAGTTCCTCCATAGACAACCACATCATACCTTTGAACGTTGCCATACTGATAGGCATTAAAAAGAAGAAATGGGAGAAGTAACAGAAAAAATACCCGAAAGATTTTCATCGTTTTTCATTTTTAAGCGAAGGAAAAGGAGGCCGTCATCTATACGGCACTCCATCATCCTGTTTAGTTGGGTTTATAGGTCTGAAAGAAATAAGCAAAACTTATACTCCTTCTCAATCGGGACTTAGTTATTGTGGAAGAGCATCAAGTTCGGTTGCTCTCCCATTGTAAATTCGAGGACAGCACCGTCCATTATTTCAGCGTGTGTGATATAGCTACGATTCAGCTTCTCGCCATTCAGTTTTACTTCCTGTACATATTTATTTTCCGGAGACGCATTCGGTGCGAGAATCGTCAACGTTTTACCGGACAATAGTTTAACTTCTGCTTTTTGAACCAATGGAGATCCCAACTGGTATACCAAATCTGCTGAATGAACCGGGTAAAATCCCAGCACACTCAAAATGTACCAGGCCGACATCTGACCACAATCCTCGTTTCCGATAAGGCCTCCGGGCTGATCGGAATAAAATATGGTTTGAATTTTTCGGTTGAGTTCCTGTGTTTTCCAGTATTTACCAACATAATTGTAAAGAAAACTAATGTGGTGGCTCGGTTCATTTCCATGGGCGTATCCACCAATCAAGCCTGATATATCCAACGATGCATTAATGCCCTTAACGCCGTCTTTTAGCTCAAAAAACTGATCAAGTCGTTCGGCAAAAGTATCCTTCCCTCCAACCAAATCGATCAAGCCATCGACATCCTGCGGAACCAACCACAAATATTGCCAGCCATTCCCTTCGGTGTAGTCCGTTTTTTGATGGTCTGAATAGGTAGGATCGAACGGTGTTGTCCAATTGCCATCGGCCATTTTTCCTCTAAAGAATCCGGTTTGCTCGTCGTAAATGTTCTTGTAGTTTTGAGCACGCTTCCTGAAATATTCAGCATCATCGGCCTTTCCTAGTTTTTCTGCAACCTTTGCTACGCTATAATCGCTGACAGCAATCTCCATCAATTTCGAAACTGACTCTTTTATTTTATCCGCCGGGATAAACCCCAACCGGTCATACTCAGCCATACCATCGCGATCCTGCATTGAACTTTCTTTCATGGCTTGGTAAGCCAGCACGTAATCGAAATCACCAATACCTTTTAGAATGGCTTCCGCAATTACGGTAATGGAATGATTGCCAACCATGCAAAAGGTCTCATTTCCATCGAGTTCCCAAACCGGCAAAATTCCGGTTTGCTCATAATGGTCCAACATCGATTTGATCATGTCATTGACTCTTGGCTGTTCAATCAGCGTAAACAAGGGATGCAGCGAACGATAGGTATCCCAAAGCGAAAATATGGTGTACCGCTTGTAGCCTTTCGCTGTTTTAACCGAACCATCAACACCTTTAAATTCTCCGTTTAAATCGGAAAAGAGAGCGGGTTGAATCATGGTATGGTAAAGCGCTGTGTAAAGTATCTTCCTGACTTCGTTGTCGGTAGCTTCAATTTTTATCTTTTGGAGCTCATTTTCCCAGGCATCCGAAGCTGCCTTTCGGACCCGATCAAAATCCCAATCAACGAGCGTTTGGTCCAGGTTCTTCAGCGCGTTTTCAACACTCACGGATGATAATCCAACTTTAACCAACAGATCCGGGTTTGAAAAGCTCAAAACGCCAACTTTTTCTTCATTACCCGGCACATTTCTAATTTCTGACTGGGTAATCGGTTGCGAGAATCGAGCTGCAAAATACACATGTTGATCGGCAGCCCACCCTGTTGAGAATCGCATCCCGGTCACCAAAGTACTGTCTACGATATTCAAATTTGATTTTGTGGTTTCATCCCAGTTAATTGCAAATCCCAGATTGAGAATCAGGTTTTTAAGGCTGTCTTTTGGAAAGCTATAATGATGAAATCCAACACGCTCAGTAACTGTAAACTCCGCCGAAATGCCCGTATTCTCTAATTTCACGGCATAGTAGCCAGGCGAAGCCGATTCATTTTCATGAGCGTACTTGTCGGCATAGCGATGAATAAAATCTGCATTTTCCTCACGATCTCGAAAAGAAACCTTTTGGGTCGTGGGAAGGAAGGAAATATCCGTTAAATCGCCAATCCCGGTGCCGCTTAAATGCAAATGGCTGAATCCCGAAACGATACTATCAGAATAGTGATATCCCGAGCTCCAGTCCCAGCCTTCGGTTCCATTATCGGGACTTAGTTGAATTTGTCCGAACGGATAGGCAGCACCGGGAAATGTATGACCATTTAGTCCCGTTCCAATAAATGGATCGACAAAATCGGTCAGTCTTTCCGTCGTATCTTCCAAGTCGGTGTTCGGCTTAGTCGGACTGCAGGCAATTGCCCAAATGGCAAGTCCAGCTATTATAATATTTCTCTTTATCATTTTATTTAGCTATTGGTTAGTCTGTTTCGTGTGCTATTGAGCACCTGTGATTTTGACCGGGAAACTGGTTTCTTCGGTGAAATATTCAGGAAGCTGAAAAACAGTTCCATCCATTGTACAGTAATACAAGCTGGAAGTTGAAGGTTTTCGACCATTTCCATCTGCCCAAATGCCGTAAAAATCAGGTTGAGCAAATACCGGGCGACGAACGTAATTGTGATTTTTCACACTGCCGGAAGTCAAAAGCGTTCTGCTCCACTCTTCACTGCCAACACTGCTGCTCCACATGGTTATTTCGCCTCCCGGATTATAAGCCTGAGGGCCTTGCGTGGTTGGCGCAATAATGCGATACACTTCATTGTCTTCCACGTAAATCGAGCCCATATCGTAATTATTATCTGAAGTCGTCACGGCAATTTCTTCCCATCCCTCTTTCCATCTTATTATACGCCAAGTTCGCGGATCATTTTTCGGTCCAGCCTCAAACCCACCGCTTGAAATCACCAATATGACGGGATTTCCGTCGGCATCGTTATTCAGATCTTTTAAGTAGCAATTGAGACCGTCTTTTGCGAAATACCGGATCAACGCGTCATTTTCCGGGTTGGTTAAAGGAAGACTTACTGGCTCTCCTGCAACCGTTGTCCAATGCTTTCCAAAATCAGTTGTTTCCAGGTAATACAAATTTGTTCGATAGTTAAGCCCTTTACCTGCCGGATGATAGTTGAAGGTGATTTCAATTTTCCCATCAACAGCATTGCTTATCGCGTAATGACCAGCTCCGATGTGAGCCAGCTCCTGCCATTCATTCCACTCCACACCATTTTTACTGGTGTTAAAGCCGATGACGTGGTCGCCAGTTGGTCCGTATTTGGTGTACAGCGCTATAAATCCCTTCCGCTTCACATACCAAACCTGGAAGTACGAGAAGTTATCGAAAGGAACCCGTTGTCCATTTTTGATTTCCATTGCGTGAACAAGCTCAAATTCGTCGATTGAAAAAGGCTTCACACTTTTGGTAATATAGGATGGTCGAGAAGTTCCATGGGAAGTCGAGAAAACCCAGATATACCCGTCCTCATCGATTGAGATTACCGGATTATCGTGCGCATCCGTTGTCTTCTTATCTAAAATAATCGTTGGATTGGTAACCTCCCCGGTTGTGTGATCATAATAAGAGACAGCATGATACAAAGTTGAATTTGCTTGATCTGTGGCCCCGTAACAAAAGAAAGTCTTGTTTACCTCTTCTGCATATATCGCTATCGGTTGGTGTTTGGCGGTGTAGGTTGCCATTCCGCCACTGTATTTATACACATACTCATCATTACTGGGTTGGTTCATATACCAAATCCCTCTGAATCCGTTTGCTTTGGTATTTATAATTTCTACGGCTGTCGGTTGATTTAGCTTGTCCACCGCAAACACCGAAGAAGTCGAAAATAAAATACAAAGTAAACAGCTTATACTCCAAGCAAACCACTCTTTGCCAACAGCAGCTTTTATTATATTCAAGTTCATTATCCTGCCCTTTCTTCTTAATTTTATCGTCTTGTTTTGCTCCATTCCAGCAAAGCGGTTGCGCACCACAAATAGGGAGCTTGCCCATGAAAGTCGCCTGTGATTCTGGGCCTGTTTCTGTAATATTCCAAATCATTTTGTTTGTTTGTCCCTACGCAAACCTCTCGCACCTCACCTTTGTCGTTGATGTATTTCGTCATTGCGTTCCAGGCTTTTTCAACTACTTGTCCATATTCTGCTTCATCCAGCCAGCCTCTTTGTAAACCTGTAATTAGTGCATAAGTGAACATGGCTGAACCGGAAGTTTCAGTCCAAAAATCTGGGTGATCAACCAGTTGGTTCCACAAACCGTTCTTTCCTTGGTGTTCTTTCAGACTTTTCATCATTTTTAAATACGCATCAAGGATCACATCACGATTCAGATTGTCTTCCGGTAAAGCTTTTAGCAACTCCGTCATTCCCGCCGCCATCCAGCCATTTCCTCTTGCCCAGTAAAAAGGCACATCTGGCGCATGAAAAAATAATCCGTTGGGCCGCTGAAGCCGATTGAGGTAAAAGGCCATTTCCTGAGCTGCGCGGTCGATATACTTCCGATCTCCGGTTGCCCGATAAGCCTGGCTCTGAATTATTGTAATCATATACATATCGTCAATCCAAAGGCGAGTTTGCCATGAATAACCGTCACTGGCGAATTCTTGTTGTTCGGGGGTTGCATCATTCGGAATCTCCCATTGTGTTATTGCGTAGGGAATACCCATTTCAAAATATTTTCTATCTCCGGTTATTTCGTAAAACTCCAAAGGCAGGCAACCAAACATGTTTAGATCCACATGATTCTTAACCGGTAATAAATCGCTCTCAGAAGTCATCAAAACATCGAATCTCTCTTGTAGTTTCAGCAATAACACGGTGTCTCTAACTGATTGAGCAAATCGTGTAGCTCCCAACCAGGTGCACACCTCTGCATAATGGATCCATTTTCCATTGTGAAGCAAATGTTCTGTGGTTAAGAATTGATTGACCAATTGCTTTCCAACTGATTCTACTTCATTAAATTTTAAAATGCTATCTGATTGTTCGGCATAAATTCTATTCGGAATCTTACGATACAAAATCAAGTTCGTATTATTCGATGAATTGTGTTCACCAATATGAAATGAGTCAAAATAAGCCATTGTCAAACCGATAGTCAGAATGACTGTCAGGCTGAATAGTTTTATCATTTTCTAAGTTTTCTGTTTTCGAAAATCCGAATTCTAAAAGGCAGAGCATTCCTGTAAGACTATGTCAACACGATTGATCTGTCTCAAATTACAGCTACAAATTCAAGCAAATAAGGATCGAAACTAACATCACAAAAGCCTTATGGATGTTAGAAAAGGTAAAAATTAGGAGGGTAGCTCAACACTACCCTCCAATGAATTTCAGTTTCTAATACCCCGGGTTTTGTTCCAGGTTCGGGTTCAACCCAATTTGTGTTTGAGGGATTGGCATTAAATCTTTTCCGGTTGGGATGTCAATACCAAATTTCTCTTTGATATAATCGATGTGTTCACCCGATCTTCTTAGCAAGAACCAAGCAGACATCTCACCGGCAAATTCATGGCGATATTCGTCCAAAATTACTTTCATCAAGTCCGATTCAACGGGTTCTGGCACAACAACGCTGGCATCAGCAAGTTTACCAAAGGCCCGATCTCTCACTTCGTCAACCAATGCCCAGGCCTCTGTTTCGTTTGACAGGTGATATTCGCATTCTGCTTTGCTCAGCAAAACCTGCGCGTATCTCATCATCATGATATTATCTGAACTCATAAACCAACTTGCTCCTTTCGTTCCGCAAGTCTCGGGGTTCCGCCAAAACTTGGTGCCGTAATAGCCGGACCGGGTTCCCTCATTCCAAGGGTTGTCAGCAGTTCCGCAAGTATTCAAAGGATTCCCGTCTTCATCCTGGTAATAGGTAGCCGGAATACTTCCGTTGCCATTTGTCGCAAAACTGATGACTTTCGGATAATCTTCAAAGTTGATTAAATCACTCGGATGCTCATCGCCGGGACCAACAACTGTTGCTGCTTTACGAGTATCGCCGGTTTCAAAAGAATCGTACAACGCTTTATCGGCGTATGCATAACCGAATCCTGAAACTGCCACAGGCATTCCAAATGAAGAAATCCATTGGTTGTGAACACCGTATGCTCCCCAGTTCATTTTACCATAGTCGAGGAACTGAATTTCAAAGATCGATTCTTTTCCATGCCAGTTGTCAATATTATGAATCTCCATAAAATCTTCTTCCAATTCGCATTTACTGGCCAACTGATCAAATTTACTGATCGCTCCGGAATAGTCCTTTTGCCACATCAATGCTTCGCCCCAATAAGCCAATGCTGCCTCTTTGGTTGCGCGACCTGCATCTTCGGCGTCCAAATCAGCAGCCCATGGGAGGTTTTCAAAAGCCAGTTCCATATCGGAAGCTACAGAAGCAAACACTTCATCTTGCGTAGCCCGGGGGTGCAAACCTTCGTCGGTAACAGTTTCAAGCTCGAGCGGAACTCCACCGAAATCAGATGCTAAATAGTAATAGAAGAACCCTCGCAAAAAGTAGCATTCAGAAATTAGCTGGTCAACTTCAGCATCCGTATCAAAAACGCCGTTTGCTTTCATTTTCTCCAAAATAGGAATTGCGGCATTTGCACGTGACACGCCAATGTAACTTGCGATCCAGAACGTGTTCAAAGCGGAGAAATCAGTCGGTACCTCATAGGTATTCCAAAACGTATCTGATCCTTCATTATGAAAATCCTGTGTTAAGAAATTGGCGGTAAACCAAATGCCTTTCAACGTATAATCAACATTGTAATAAAAAGCAGCATACACACTGGTTACCAACGAGTAGCCGTCATCGGGTTCAGTAAAAAGTGTTTCTTCGTTTATACTGGTGGTATTTTTTTGCACCAGAAAATCTTCGGAACATCCCACTATCAGGAATAGCAAGAGAAGTATCGATGTGAAATGCTTCACGAAATATCCTCGGGTTATATTCAATTTATGTTTCATTTCGATTATTTTAAATGGTTTTATCATGGTATCAAGCATCTGTTAAAACTGAACGTTTACACCAAGTGTCATGAACTTTGAATACGGATATTGACCAACATCAACACCTGATGCAGTTACACCACCGGCACCGGACGAGTTACCCACACTTTGTCCGATTTCAGGATCCAGACCGGAATATCCGGTGATGGTAAACAGATTTTGAGCACTCATAAATACTCTCAGTTTAGAGATTGCTAATTTTGACAACACTCGACTCGGAACCGTGTAACCAACCTCGATATTCTTAAATCTCAAATAAGAACCGTCTTCGACGAATACATCCGAAATACGACTGTTTGAGTTTTCATCAGCCCATGTTGCGCGGGCAAACTCGTTACTTGGATTTGATTCTGTCCAACGATTGTTGTAGTACTCTTTGCTGACATTTTCCATACCGACGCTTCCGTTGATATTAATGCTTGTCAGGTTACGTTTCATGTAGTTCAGAATGTCGTTACCTACCGAATAGTTAAAGAATAAGTTGAAATCGAAGTTTTTATATTCACCGTTAAAGGTGATACCACCATAAAAATCAGGAATTGGACTTCCGATTGTCACTTTATCATCGTCAGTAATGACACCATCGCCATTTTGATCGACAAACTTCCGGTCACCAGCTTGGGTTCCGGATGAGATGTACCATACATTGTCGTCTTGTGCTATTGCCTTGGCATTCTCATTCAGCGCATCTATTTCAGCTTGAGTCTGAATAATGCCATCTTCCTGGAATCCGTAGAAATCTCCGATTGATCCGCCTACGTATGACATACTAAATACAGCCCAGGATTCATCACCTGTTGTTGAGAAGTCGAGACTTTGCAGGTTGGCAACCGAATCCTTCCCTTTTGAAAGAGACACAATTTTGTTGTTCACAGTTGTGACATTGAAGTTAACCCCGAATTTGAATGGGTTATCGTAATTTTTGTAGCCCAAACTAAATTCAAAGCCTTTGTTTTCAACACTACCTACGTTGCGGGTTGCACTGGTGTAACCTGTCTGCGCCGGAACCTGAATATTCAACAAGAAATCTTTGGATTTCTTCACGTAGTAGTCGGCAGTCAGAGTCAGCTTATTATTCATCACCCCTAAATCCAAACCAATATCAGTTTGCGTAGAAGTCTCCCATTTCAAATCGGAGTTTGGCAGGTACGATTGTACCAGACCGGTTGCATACACTTTGTTTTCACCAAAAGCGTATCCGTAATTCTTATTTTCCGATCCTGTTGTGTAGGTTGATTCATACTGAAACAGTCCAATTGACTGGTTACCTGCTTCACCATAACTGGCACGAAGTTTCAGGTTACTCAGCCCTTCCACACCTTGCAGGAATGATTCTTCGTTAGCCTTCCATGCACCGGAAACGGACGGGAACACACCGTACTGGTTCCCCTCTGCAAAACGCGAAGAACCATCGCGTCTGACAGTACCAGTTACGATATATTTATCTTTAAACTTGTAGGTTAAACGGCTAAATTCCGAAGCCAGCGACCAGATTTGTTGGTATCCGGTTGAAGTATAGTTATCCAGCAAAGCAATACTTCTCAACTCATCGCTTTCCAAGCCTGTACCGGTTGAGCTGAGTGTACGTGTTGTATTCTCCTGAGCTGAAACCCCCACCATGATATCAAGCTCATGGTTATCCAATTTCAACGAATAACTCACGGTATTTTCCCAAAGCCACTCCATGCTGTTGGTACTGAACTGGCGGTATGAAGCTTCCCTTGGAGAAATCCGGAATTCGTCTGCCGGGCTGAAAGAATAACCTTCGTTTACATCGTAATCGATACCAAAAAGAGTTTTCAGTTTCAGGCCTTTTATTGGTGTAATTTCAAGTGAAGTCGACGCATTTAGTTTATTCGTGATGTCTTTTACATCCCGTTGATCTGCCCATTTGTAAACGTTGTCGCAGTTATAAGTAGCTATGGCGTTTAAATCGTAATAACCGTAGTTACCGTCAGCATCCTTTATCTCATCAGTTTCAGGATTACCGGTCATCGTTGGAATTAATCTTGCCAGTGTTCCAATGCGGCTTTGGCCGGACCCAAAGATGGTTTTGTCATTGACATGCGCAAATTTGACTGATGTTGAGGACTTCAACCATTTCAATGGTGTGTAATCCTGAGCCAATGAAACATTATAGCGTTTGTAATTTGAAAACTCAACAATCCCTTTGTGATCGGTCATTCCTAGTGACAGGGCGGTTTGCGATTTCTCAGAACCTCCGCGTAGACCAACACTGTAGATTTGTTTCAAGCCGGAACGATACATTGCGTCCTGCCAATCCAAAGTACGCAATGAGCTTGGGCTGTACCACTCATCCAAAACGGATGATCCTTCAGCATCTGCAATCTCGGTAGCAATTTGAGCAAACTCCTGTGCATTTAAAACATCATAGGTTTTGGGCATAAACTGGTACGACGAGGTTGCATTAACCGACACTTCCAATCCGTGGCGACTACCTCTTTTGGTCGTGATAATCACAACGCCATTCGCTGCCCGGTTTCCGTAAATTGCAGCAGCAGAAGCATCTTTCAGTACATCTATTGTTTCTATTTCATCAGGATTCAAAGATGTGGATGCTCCTGGATACCCATCAATTACATACAGTGGTGAGTTATTTCCGAACGAGCCAATTCCGCGGATCAACACCTGCACTCCGCCCCCGGGCGTACCATCGTTACTGCTTACCTGAACACCCGACATCTGTCCTTGCAGTGCCTCTCCCACACTGGTTACAGGCACTTTCTTAATCTGTTCTGCCGAAACGGAACTGATTGCTCCTGTTAAATCTGCTCTTTTTACCGTTCCATATCCCACAGCGACAACCTCTTCCAAGCCAATTGTTTCTTCTTCCAAAACAACGTTAACCTGGCTTTTACCACTGACTACGACCTCCTGCAATTTCATTCCAACGAAAGAAAACTGGAGTATCGCATCGGCCGGAACGTTGGTTATTGAATAGCGACCGGAATCGTCCGTTATTGTTCCCTGGGTCGTTCCTTTTACAACAACTGTTACACCCGGCAGAGGAGTGCCCTCGCTGTCGGTGACGCGTCCCGAAACGTTTTGTTGTTGAAGTGATCCGGCGTCTTCCTTCGCGTCGTTATATAAAATAATCATGCGATCATTGATCGTATACTTTACGCTCGTTCCCTGGAAAACTTCTTTTAATATATTGGAAATGGATTCGTTGGAAGATTGAATTGATACTTTGCGATCAAGATCAAGATACTCCGAACTGAATGCGAACCTAAATTCGCTTTGATCTTCGATCGCTCCCAGAATCTCTTTCACCGTAGAATTTTTGTGATTCAAACTCAAAGCTGTGCTTTGGCTAAACACACTCCCCTGAGCAGTGAGAATACTCAAAAGGACAATACACAACGACAGTTTCATAGGAATTAGAATTTTTCGCATCTGGTACCAGATGCCAGGAACCCACAGGTCCCCCATTTTACAATCTTTTTTCATAAATTTGGTGTGTAATTAGATTTATAATTCTCTTCATTTCCAGATGAAGAGTATAGCTACAGGAAAGTGTTCGAGCACTTTCCTGTTCTTTTTCCCTATTTATGCTTCATGTAGACAACGCCAGCTTCCTGCGACACTGTCGCCGGCGTAATCGCTTTCAAAATCTCCATAACCTTGTCAAAATCTTCGTTTTTAATTGAAAAAGTTACTTTGTAGTTTCTTACACTCTCATCAACCTCAATTGGCTGGTTATATCGCCGCTGAAGTTTCAAAGCGACTTCCTCAAGCGGCTGGTCATAAAAATGAATAATCCCGTCTCTCCAAGCCGTATATTTCTGCGCAACAACCTCGTCAATCTTATAAGCCCGCTCGCTTTTGTCGTAAACAGCCAATTCATTGGGTTTCAAATGAGCAAATGTTTTACCACTGGTAGTGGATAATAGATCGATAGCCCCTTCTTCCAAAACGACATTAATGTTGGGATCTTCCTCGTAGGACTCCACTGAAAATCGCGTACCTAAAACTTTGACAGAGATGGCACCACAGTTTAATATGAAAGGAAGATCTTTGTTTTTGGTCACATCCAGGAAAGCCTGACCGGTGAGCTTCACATTCCTGTCCTTAAGCCCGAATTCGTTGCTGTATCGCACCGAAGAACCAGAGTTCAACCAAATTTGAGTGCTGTCCGGCAAAATGACTTTCGACAACTGCCCATCTTCGGCCACAACCTCGTTGTAAATCACTTCCCCTTTATCGAAGAAGAATAGTCCTCCGCCCAGCATAAGAGCAAAAAAGATTACTGCAGCATATTTATAAAAATTCTGGAGGAAGTTTAGTCGCTTGATTTTTGAGGCATTCTCAATCAACATTTTCGACTGGAAACGATCCAGTTCCCGGAGAGTGCTGTCGGGTAGGTTTTCGTTCTTCAAATCTTTCTTCCACTCAAGCTTCATTTGCTTGAATACAGCCTGGTTTCCTTCTTCGTCAAGCCATCCTTTCAGTTGATGAAGCTCCTCGTCCGACGCCTTACCCTCTAAATATTTATTAACTAGTGCTCTCATTTTTGCCGCTTTTCAAAAATGAGTACAACAAATCGCCAAAAACCCTACCGGTTTATGATTATTTTTTTTGACTAGTTTAAAAGGAGATATAAGATAATGGAGAGCGCTGAGAACTGTTTCTCCAGTTTCACTCTTAATTCCAGCTTAGCTTCATGCAGGTGTTTTTCGACGGTTTTGACCGAGATTCCAAGTTCATCAGCAATGTCCTTCTGCTTCATCCCTTTGATCTTACTTTTGATCAAAATTTCCTTTTTCCGCTCAGGAAGTTCTTCAATCGCCTTTTTCAAAGCTTCAACCAGTCGTTCCTCCAACGACAGTTCTTTCCCTTCCAAAAAATCGAGTTGATACAGATATTGGAGTTCATTTAAGACGATGCCGTCCTGAAACGAATCAAAAGAATACTTTGAATTTTCCTTCAGATAATTTAGACAGCGATTGCGAAGCGATACAAACAAAAGGCTTTCGACAGATTTATTTGGGTCTATCTTCTTCCTTGTGAGCCAGAGATTTGAAAAGCATTCCTGTACCAGATCCTCAGCGTCAGTCCTGTTTTTAACAAACAACATGCAGTAACCCATCATTCGAGGATGTGTCTCCTTGAATAATCTGGAAAACGAAATCGGGTCACCTTCCTTCAGTTTAGTTGTTAGTTGGACATCCATGGTTTATCGCAAAGTACAGCGGACTAAAGTACCAAAACAGCTTTGAAAATCACAAAATTTTCTTTGTAGAAAATCTCTAAATAAAGAACGGCTGCCCAAAATTTATATGGACAGCCGCTTTTTCTATATCATTGATCGCTCCTCGAATAGAACGATCTGTCAATTTTCCAATTTTGTGCCTGATGAAATTAGCTTCCGGGAATAGCTCCCATACCGAATACCATCGATAGCAGCGCAACGGTTTCAATCACCCCCATGGCGGCGATGTACATACCGGCTCCTTGCTTGTCGTCAACAGCCAGGTTTGAACAAGCGGCAGCCCCCGCTTTACCCTGCATAACTGCAGATGCAGCAATCGCTAGCCCTACGCAAAAAGCAAAGATCATTTGGTTTAGGTAACTATCCGGGTTCAGGTTTGCGCCCTGCAGTGAGTTCATAAAAATCATCCCGTAAATCACCTGGCTCAATGGCATACCCACCATGGCCAAAGCCAGCGAAGGAAGTTTCTTTTTCTCTTTAATCGATTGTTTCCATAAGCCCATTGCCCCCTGGGCGGCAATACCGGTTCCAATAGCGGAACCAACACCAGCTATACCTAACGCAATGGCATGTCCGCCAAAGCCTGTTACTACTGTAGATAGAATCATTTTTGAAGTTTTAAAAGTTGTCTATTTGTTTATTTTGAAAGGATTGTATTCACTTCCCGAGAATTCAACATCGGCATGGCCTGCATATTCAAGCATGTTGAGACGAACGCCATGAACCAATACCGCCATAGCAGCCAAAGCCATATTTAGTCCGTGCCCCAGAATCAGAATGATGACGGCCCCCAGTCCGGCGAGTACGGTCGTAAGCCCATCGCCAATGGCCATATCATTGAAACTGGACGCCATCAACACGGTTGACAGCCCCACGGCATACAATCTCACATAGGAAATGATATCCGAAAATCCATTGATAATACTTAATGGCAAATTCCCCACCGATGAGAGAATGCCCTTGAAAAAGCTTTTTCCGCTTGACGAAAAGAGTGCTACCAGCAAAGCTCCGCCAACAAAAAGCCAAAGCATGTAATCGGGTGCAGGAATTTGCAGCACCATCTGGTTGACGATAAAATAGAGTCCCCAGGTGATCGAAATCCATCCCAATTGTGCCAGTGCTTTCAAACTGTTGATGTAACGGATGGCCTGTTGCAAATGCCCCACGGTTAAGTGAATCGCTCCAACGAAGAACATAAACCGCTGCACAAAGACGTTGTCGCCGCCGAAACTGGCCAGCTTGTCAACCCGAAGCTTCGCTAAAAACGGAATGTTGGCCACCGTCTCCGAACCGAAGTAGGTTCCGGTGAGCACGCCCCAAAACAGGATGGACACCGAAAGCGTGTACATCAGCTGAAATTCCACTTTCCGCTTAAAGCCGGCTTTTTTATGAGCAAAGAGGGTCAGCAGGAAGAAGACCAGTCCGTAACCCGCATCGCCCACCAATATTCCGGTGAAGAAGGTGAAGAACAGCATGAACACATGCGACACGTCCAGTTCGTTATAGCCGGGCACCAGCCCCATGAAATTCATCACCGGACGAATGCGATCCCCCCAGCGCGACGTATAAATCAAGGTTGGCACCTCGTCCACATCCTCGTCGGTGGTATCTTCAATCACATAGCCCCAACCGTTTTGGTCGGCAGCTTCCGTTAAGGCATCGATTTGCTTTTCGGGAATATATCCCTTCCAGTAATTCACCTGCCCTTCCAGCGACTCGCCACCATACGCTACATGCAGCAAATCCAGCCGTTCGAGCCAGCTTTGCTGTGCGTTCTGCAAACGGGCTTTTTCGGCTGCCAGCCCGGTGAGTTCTCGCTCGGTGTTTTCCAGTTCAGCAACGGTATCGGCCAGTGTATTTTCCAATTCGCTGCGATCCTTTTCCGGGGCTTTCACCTCGTTCAAGGGCAGCGTTTCTTCTGCCTGCTCGGTAATCAGCGCTACTTGTTGTAAGCCATTGGCTTCGCCCAGTACATGCACGTCATCCCGGTCACTCAGCTTTTTCAGCTCCTTCTCGCTCGCTTCGTACAAACGCAGGTACACGCCATGGGCGTTCAGCTCTTGAAAGCTGGAAGGCGCCACGTTGCCCCACTGTTCGTACCACTGGAGCTCGGCTTCCAAATTGCTTTTCGCTTGCAGCAGCTTGGTCCGCTTGTCGTCGGCTTCCAGCACTTGCTTTAGGCATTGCTCGGCATCGTGCTCGGCCTGCGTTCCAACGCTGGTCACCGCAACGGCCTGCTCTTCGGAGACGCGCTCCAAAACCTCCAGGGCTTTGGCGACCTCCTGCAGCTGGCTGCTGATTAACTCAATCGATTGGTCGCGCGGAGGTTGAAAAGGCACAATGTGCAGCAGCCCCAAACGGCCCAGATCGGCGAGTTGTACATCAACCGGCGTACCGGTGTTGGCCATGAACAGGAGCAATTTTTTCATTTTTGCAATCATGCCATCGCCTCCTCTAGTTTAGCCTGATTCACCACCTTGGCGGTAGCAATTGTCAGGCGCTCATCATCCTGCAGTTTCTGCCCGATTTTCCGAATAGCGATTTTTGCGTTCGGAATGCGCCGGTTCTCAAACAGTTTCACCCGGGCACGAACATCGAGCAGTTCTTCCTCGAGCAATTCAATCTGATCCAGCAGGCACTTTATTTCGGCCTCCAGTTGCAGCTGCTCAGCCACCAGCTCAATCGCGTCGTCGACCCAAAGCGGTGTATTGGCCGAGGGTTCTACAATATTGAAATCGACACGTTCGAACTGCTGCACCCGAACACCCGCTACATCCACAGGTTTCGTGATCACTTCATTCACCGAAATAAACTCCGCCAGCGATCCCCAGGAGTCGCCCATCACAGCGAGCCAGGATTTAGAAGCTTCCCGGTTCTTCTCGATGGTTTGCCGAATGTCGTCAATCCGCTCAGCAATGGTGTTAATCGTCGACATCAACGATTTCTCCATCGCTTCAAACAGCGGCAGCATCCGTTGCGAAACCTTCAGAATCTTCTTCTGCTTTGCCCGTTCGGTTTTGGTGTATTTAATTTTTATTCCTGCCATTTTTTAACCTTTCCTTTTGGCATCGTTTATCACCGATTCAAAAACTTGTTTCCCGCTTTCCGCCTCCATCGACTGAAGGCGGTCCAGAATCTGCAGTTTCAGTTTGTAAACGAGTACATTCACCAGGGAAAAAGTTTTCCCGGCTTCCAGATCATCCAGTCTATCCCATTGCCAGCGCATAATTTGCTTTTCGCGTTCCAGCGGATTCCCGTCGGCCAGCGTTTTGGGCAAATGAGCCAGCCGCACCGGACGTTTCTCCGTTTTGGCCGTTCTCAGTTCCGTCATGTCGCCGAGCAAATCCTGGTAGAGCTGGGCAAAGTGTTTCAATTTACCGTGTTCATCGGAGTCCATTTTCCGGAGATCTACCGTTTCC
Source organism: Mangrovibacterium diazotrophicum (assembly GCF_003610535.1). Lineage (NCBI taxonomy): Bacteria > Pseudomonadati > Bacteroidota > Bacteroidia > Marinilabiliales > Prolixibacteraceae > Mangrovibacterium > Mangrovibacterium diazotrophicum. The sequence goes on from NZ_RAPN01000001.1 coordinate 858,060, forward strand.
AGCATGCCAAAATCTTTCTTCGACAGCTGTTTTTCTGAATCCTGGTAGAACTCGTCCAGCGAAATGGGTGGCACCTGTGCGAAATTCAATGATGGTAAACTGCAAAGTAGGTATACCATATTCGACATAGGCTAATTCTCCGTGGTTTGAGTAATTCGTTTTACAAGATCCTTGTTAACCAGCGAAAACAGGCCTTTCTCCACATCATCCGAGCTCAGTACAAACTGCAGCCCGTTGTTCCCGGTTGGCTCAATAATGATGGTGGGATGCGATCCTGCCAATGGTTTCAGCTCCACTTCCTTGTTCAGCGACTCGCTGATCAGGAATTCCTGCATATCCTTCATGATTGGCTCGGGCACGGTTACTTTTTTCTGACCGGAAATACTTTCCAAGGTCGTTTTCAGCAGCACCTCCATGTATTCTTTCTGTGTGAACAGGTTTTTACCTTGCTCGCCAAACACCGACTGCAGATGTTTGATAATCGCCACTTTTGTGGCTTCGGTGATATCGCGCGAAGCCTGTGCCAGAGCGGTTCGGGCGTTGTTTTCCAACTGCTCCGTTTTTGCTTTAGCCTCGTCAATAATTTCTTTCGCTTGTTTGCGGGCCTCTGCCAGAAGAACTTCAGCTTGCTTTTTAGCGTCTTCTATAATGCGTTGCTTTTCAGCTTCGCCGGCCTGAATACCGTCCTGCTTCAGCTTCGAAACAATATTCTCCAGGTTTTCTTTATGATTATTCATACCTCTTTGTTTTTAGTTTTGATTGTCCCAATACTCCTCGATCAACTTTTTACTCAACCCGGTTTCGGTTGGTTCGAAATGTCTTTTCAGAATTTCCCAACACCGGTCTAAAGCGGCGTCCAATTCGAGTGGGTCACCAAAGGGCTCTTCCATATTCGCAATAAAATCACTGCGGTAAGCGAGCAACTTTTGCGAGAAGGCATCGTTGGCGGCACCTACTTCGGCGGCTTCGTAGGCTTTCTCTGCATCGGCCAGCAAAGAGGCCATGGCGGTCATAATCGGACGGTGGTCACTACGGGTATTGCCATTCACCTGTTGCTTCAAGCGCGACAGCGAACGGGCCAGCTTCAGTTTTCCGTTTTCCAGGAAGAACTGTCCTTCGGTAATATAACCGGTGTTATCCGGCACAGGATCTTCCAGCGACTCCAGCGTGGTAGCCCCAATAATGGTGATGGAACCGGCGCCTTCAATATCGGCAGCCACCTCGTAGCGGCGGGCCAGCTCCGAGTACAGCGATCCCGGATAACCCTGCAGCGATGGAATCATATCCTGGTAGTTGGCCACATTCCGCAGAATGTTCGACCAGTTGGTCATGTCGGTCAGCAGCACCAGCGCATCTTTTCCCTGGTCGGCAAATTCGCGGGCCACACTCAGGGCCACATCCGGCAACATCAACCCTTTAATCTGCGACTCACCCGCCAGGTGAACAAACATGATGGTTTTATCGATGTTTCCCGATTGCGACAACTGATCTTTGAAGTAGTGATACTCATCAAACTTCAAACCGATTCCGGCAAAGATGATCACGTCGGCCTGTGCTCCCATCGCAATTTGCGATAACAAGCGGTTGTAAGGCTCAGTTGGCGAAGCGAAAATTGGAATCTTCTGCGATTTCACCAGCGTGTTAAACACGTCGATCATCGGAATCCCTGTCCAAAGCGGCTGCTTAGGCACCAAACGTACGGTTGGGTTCAGGGTATCCAAACTGGTTTCCAGTTGTTTTTCGAAAATCACTTCCGGACCATTGTCGGCTACCTGGCCAATACCGTCGAAGGTACGGCCCAGCATGTTGTATGAAAAACCAGCCGTGAGCGGCACTTCGTGCATGCGTAGCTTGGTTTTTGTTGAAAGGCCCCCGGTACCGTTAAATACCTGGAAGCGTGTTGAATTTTCGCTAATGTTAATGGCTTTCGCGAACGAAAGACTTTGGTTGGTATCAGCATCGAGCAACTCGACCACGTGGTTAAGCGCTACGCCGGGATTCCCTTCTACCGAGATCAATGCTTTCCCGACTTCGCTGATTCTGTTTATCTCTTTTTTAATCATAAAACAGGTTCTCCTTCAAATACAAATTGGTCAATATGGCTTGGTAGCGCAGCAATTTGCTCTTCGGTTTCGGCGCTCATGTTCCAGTCGCGCCACCACTGCCGAAGCTCATCGAATTTGGCACGAATCACTTCCTTCAGTTCTTCGTCATCCATACCCGAATCCGGAATAGCGACTTCACTATGGATTAGTTTTTGAACCGCTTCGTTAATCACGGCTAAACGTTCCGGACGCGTACAGGCATCCAGGTCGTGAAAAGCATTTTGCTGCAAGACACAGAAGTCGATGGTTTGTCCTTTTTGGAACAGGATGTATTTTTCTACCGGCACTTTTTTCAAACCGATTGTACTGATTGTTTGATCGATACCATTGGCTTCCTGCAGGGTTGAAAGAATTTGCTCCCGATCTTTCCACGGGATGAAGCTATCGTAAACTGAAGTCGTATACGCCAACGGATCAATTGCCGGGTATTTCTTTGCATCGGCACGATCCTGAGACAAGCCCCAGAAACCACCGGTTGCATCCATGGTTGCCTGTGTTACCGGTTCCTGGAAGTTACCACCTGCAGGGGATACCGTTCCGATAAAAGTGAGTGAACCACCCGAGCCTGTATCAGCACCGGCACGTTGGTACATCCCTTTAATTTGATCCGGAATATCCATTGGGAAGGCTTCCGGTCCGGGAATATCTCCCTGGCGTCCGCTACGTTCGCGGAGCGCTTGTGCCCATCTGGATGTCGAGTCGGCCAACAGAATTACATTGTAACCTTGATAGCGGTAGTACTCGCCAACAGTCAGCGCAATAAACACACTGGCCTCGCGCGCAGCTACCGGCATGGAACTGGTATTTCCGAAAATACACATCCGGTTCATCAAAGATTCTCCGGTTGAAGGATCTTCCAGCTCGGCAAAATCTTTAAAGACCTCAACCGCCTCACCGGCACGCTCGCCACAAGCTGCCATAATAATAACATCGGCAATGGCGTATTTACACAGCGTGTGTTGCATCACTGTTTTTCCGGCTCCGAACGGTCCCGGGTTCCCCACAGTACCACCGTAACTAACCGGAGCCAACAGGTCGATAACCCGAACACCTGTAGAAATCGTTTTTCGTGGGATAGATCGCTCCTTGAATGGAATTGGCTGCTTCACCGGATGGCGGAAAGCCAATTTCAATTCCTGTTTTTGATTATTCTCATCGGTCACAATCGCCACCACGTCAGTGATATTGACTGACTTTTTGCCGATTATTTCGTTGACTGTACATTTCTTAATTCCGAACGGAACCAATATTTTATGCTCGAAGTGTCCTTCTGGAACCGAGCCAATCGTGTCGCCACCTTTAAGCACATCGCCCACCAAAACGCTTGGCGTAAAATCCCACAATTTCTTTTCGTCCAGCGCCGGAGCATGCATACCCGGTCGCAGATACGGATCCTGTGCACTTAGTTCGTACAACGGATTTTGCAGTCCGTCCCAAATACTGGTTAGCAAACCCGGGCCAACCAATACCGACAAAGGTGTACCCTTAAATTCAACTAAATCGCCAATTCTCGCTCCGGTTAAATCTTCAAAAACCTGCATCTCGGCGATCCCGCAGCCCGGATTTTTAAAGTCGGGGCTAATCTGAAGGACTTCACCTTGCAGAAGTTTCCCTTCAACGGAAATCTCGGCGGTCTCTCCCATAATCACATCATCTTTAAAACGGACCTTCACCAATGAGTCCTGGATGCTTATGAGATTTCCTGACCTCTTTTTCGCATTATTCTTCATAAATAGTCATTTTTTTTAGTTTGTTTGGAAAATCTCCAAAGCCCAAAAGCTGTATAACGTTGGAGTTATCAACCGTTGAACAAGCAAATAAAAGGAAAGTGTCGGGCAACTGTAAAATGATCATGCTGTCGCATTTTCACATTACAATTAGCTCCGGTTTTGCTTCGCGTTATTCCAATCGTTCACTCGCAGTTGCCACGCCACGAATCAACTTGAAAGAGGAAGCAAAAACATTATTATTTAGAAGGAGGATCTTGTAGGCTTTTCTCTGCCGCCCGCAAAGCAGCAGTTTCATTCCGCTCGCTTTTCCCGACAATGCCGGACGTTTCAACGAAGCGAAAACAATTTAGGATCTGACGCTTGAATGTCTCGAGAGAACTTGTATTCCCACCATAGGCAGCGTCAACAATTTCTTTTGGGTAATCAACAGTAACATCTGACGAAACACGCCCTAAGTGTTTAGCAGTAAACTGATACGTGTCGGCGGCGAAAACAGCCCCCCTGCACGGCAGAATATCTGTCGTATTCATTAGTTTCTGTGTAATCTGAATCATTTGTTTGGCTTACTTTACTTTGTCAGTTTCGTTTTCGAGTGATCAAAAATAAAATCGACCATCAAAGATGGGCTATTAATTGCAAATATCTTTTTACATATGAGTAAAAACTTCTGTTAAAAATTCTAAATCCGACAATTTGAATGTTTTCAATCGACGGGTATTTCAGCTGACAAGCTGAATCCAAACTAGGGATTCAGCTCGCCAATTGCCTTTAAATACAGGGCTTCGCAAATTTTCACGTTTGCTTTTGCCGAAATGTAATCGGCCTGCGCCCGCTGCCATTGCATTTGGGCATTCAACAAATCAGTAGTCGTGGCAATTTCCTCTTTCAGCCGGTTGTTTTCCAAGGTCAGGTTCTCGTTGGCCTGCTCAAGGGCATCTTCCGTAAAATCCAGTTTCGTGATCGATTCCTTCACCCGGAAAATGGACTGATGCACTTCCAGCGTCAGCATCTCCCTGGTTTGATCCAAATTGTAGGCAGCGCTCTCAATTGCCATTTCAGATATGGTCTTCTTTTGCTTTCGCTCGCCCCAGTGAAAAACCGGAATCGTGACTGACACCCCTGCTGTCCAGCTAAATTCTCCCTCTTTTTGTGCCAGGTGATCCGGGTTTTGGTAGAAGTAATTGGCAAATGAGGCCACTTGCGGCAGATAGTCTGACTGAACAATTGTTTTTTCGGATTGGGCAATCGCCTGCTGGCGGCTTAAAATCGAAATCTCCTGCCGCTTTTCCAGCTGCCCTTCCTGAAAGTCGAAATAATCAAAGTCCCAAGCCACTTCAACGGTTGTATCTGCCGGATTCAACGGTTCATCAATCGGCGCTCCGATCGACTGGTTCATCGCCATTTTCGCCAGCTGAATGTTGTTCGTTATGGTGATTTCATTCAGCTTGGCATTGTTGAGTTCAACCTTGGCTTTCAACACTTCATTTTTAGTGACCACACCGGCCTCGAAGCGATTCTGCATGTCGGTAACCACATCGGCCAAAAACTGAATCGAACTTTGATTCACTTTCTCCGCTTCAATTAACGAAACGAGTGTCCAGTATTGCTGTTCTACATTCAGTAGAACGTCCGTCTGGCTCAACGCCAAATCCGACTGAGCAATGGCATTGGCATGCTCCGCAATTTTGCGCGTTTCGCTTAACTTTCCGCCCAGATAAAGAGGCAAGCTGAAACCTACATTAGCATTGTAGGTATTGTGATACTGCAGGTTCGTTGTGCTTTCCGGCGAATAAACACCGCTGGCTTCACCCGAGGTTGTTGGCAGTTCGAAACCCGGAATATGCATTTGCATCGGATCATTTTGATACAAATAAGTGGCGTCAAAATCAACGGTGGGCAACATGGCACTTTTAGTCAATTTTACTTCCGCTTCGCTCGAATTATAAGCGGCCCGCTTGGCTTTCACGGCCTGGTTATGTTCCAGCGCCTTCAGCTTACATTCCTTTATTGAAATGACATTTTGCGCTTTGGCGTTAGCTGCACCACCTAAAATAGCCACAGCTAACAAGCTTCCTGTTATCAATCTAATCATTGTTTTCGTCTTTCTGTTCCTGATTAATTTTAGTTCGGATACACGAAAGCAAAAACTCGTTTTCCTGCTGAAGCGCTTGCTCAAAGGTATCCATCTTCTTCTGCTCCAATATCTTCACCGCTTCAAACTCGATGTAGTCAAACTGCTGAAGCCTTTCGGCAATTGCCATCACTTCGTCCATCATCGGGCCGGTGCATACAATATCAACCAGCTGCCTGCGATACAATGCTCCGGAACTGATGCTATCGTACAAAAACAACAGCTTAATCGGGTTTCGGAAAGACAACTTCGATTCGTTGTAAATGGCTCCTCCTTTGGGAATATTGAGCATGAATTCATTGTCATTCGTCACATAAAATTGTTCGTGAACTACCCGTAAATCAGCCACCATGCTGAAATTTAAAATCATGACGTTTACCGTTTTCTTCAAAACAGAAACAACCGTTTTCTTCAGCGATTTTAATTTCAGGAAAAGCTCGTTATAGGTGCGAAACACACGCAGAATATTGCTTTCCCAATCGGTAGACTGGCTAAAATGGCCCCACTTTTCCTTAAAACGCTGCAGCGAGAAATCCGGATGATCGTTATTAATTATTAAAACCTTTACGGCTTTGTCTGCAGCAATTTCATCAATTAAACTGATCAGGTTCTCTTTGTGATCATAGGTCTCATTTTCCAGGAAAATCAAATAATTCAGATCCAGCAAGACCACAGAATCCAGAAACTGCACATTGAAATATCTATCTGTTATATTCGTCATTACTTATAAATTAGGCATTCAACTGTTTCGGTGTTTTTACATGAAAGAAGATGGCATAAAGAAGTGGCACACCAATTAGCGTCAGCAAAGTGGCAAAAAGCAACCCGAAAATGATGGTGATCGCCATTGATGAAAACATCGGGTCGGTCACCAGAGGCAACATTCCGAGCATGGTTGTAGCTGCCGCTAAAAACACCGGGCGCATCCGACTGATGGACGCATTAATAATGGCGTTGAACGGAATGACACCTTCTTTTTCCAAATTGATTTTAATCTGATCCATCAGTACAATGGCATTTTTCAGCACCATTCCCATCAGCCCCAAAAACCCGACAATCGCCATAAAACCAAAGACACTATTGGTAATGAACAGTCCAAATGCTACACCAATAAGCTGCAACGGAATGACTAGGATGACGATAATGCTCTGACGGATATTATTGAACAGCATAACAATGATCAAAACGATCAGCAACATGGCAAGCGGGAAGTAGGTTCCGGTTGCTTCGTTGGCTTCCTGCGAAGGTTTGTATTCGCCAGCCCACATCATTTTGTAGCCTGCCGGCAATTTAACTGCTTCAATGTCATTCTTCACATACGAAAGCAATGTTGCCCCCGACATGAACGGATCAACCGGGTTGCATTGCACCGTAATCGCCCGCTCCTGGTTATACTTTTGGATGACGCTGTTTTGCCAGGAAACATCGATTTTATCAACCACTTCTTTCAAAGGGACAGATGTGCGTCCGGCTCTGGACCAAACACCGGTATTACTGATGCTCTCCAAACTGTTTTGTGCCTGGTTGTCTACTTTGAGTACCAACGGAAGTTTGTCTTCGTTTTCGCGATACTCACCAATCACCAAGCCCGAGCTGGTTAACCGTTGAATGGCTGCACCCAAATCGCTACGCGTAATACCCACCCGGTTGGCTTTCAATTCCGAGAACTGCGGATCCCAGGTGAGCACCTGGTTACGCCAGTCATCCTTAATATCGCTGCACTCGGGATGTTCGTGCATGATTGCTTTGGCCTTTTCGGACAACTCCCGCAACACGTCCGGGTCGGGCCCGATGAAACGAGCTTCAACTTTGTATGGAATTGGTGGCCCGGCAATGTACCCCTTAATTTGTGCACTTGCGTCGGGGCAATGTTCCGACAAGTAGCTGCGCAAACGCGGCTTGATGGCCTCGGCCTCATCGGCATCGTGCGTTTCAATTAACAACTGCCCGAAGCTGCTGTGTGGTTTTACAACCTGAACCGGCAACATATAGCGCGGGGGCGTTTCACCCAAGCTGGTTGTGACATTGACAATCTCCGGAAACTCTTCTTTCAAATCCGCCACAACTTGTTCCAGGTCGCTGCCAACTTTATTAATCGTGGTTCCTTCCGGCAGCCAATAGTCGACCAGCGTGTATGATTTTTCCAGGGGAGCAAAGAAGGCTTTCTTCACACTACCAAACAAGACAACTCCGAAGAACAAAGCAGCCACCATCACACCCAACGAGATCCACTTGTACCGGATAACACTGGTCAAAAATCCCTGGAATAGCCTATAAAATTTATTGTCGTACGGATCTTTGATGGTCTTGGGTGTTTTCAGGAATTGCTCGTTGGTGATAGCTGTCTGAGTCATGGCAAAAACCCAACTCAAGCTCAACGAAATTGCCAACACCAGGAACAAGTCGTGGTTAATTTCACCGGCGGAATTCGGTGCCAAAAAGACCGGAAGAAAAGCAAGGATCGCGATCAGGGTTGCCCCCAAAAGCGGCATAGCTGTTAGTTTTGAAACACTGATAATGGCTTTTTTGCGATTCAGCCCGCGCTGAATATCCACCAGGGCACCATCGGTTACCACGATTGCATTGTCCACCAGCATCCCCATGGCAATAATGATTGCCGCAAGCGAGCTTCGGTGCATACTAATATGCATGCCGTTCATGATTATAATCGTTCCCAGTATCGAGAAAATAAGCCCGCTACCGATGAGTAAGCCGGAACGCAATCCCATAAACAGCAGCAGCACTACCACAACAATGACCACCGACTCGATGAGGTTTACAACAAACTGGTTGTTGGCATTGTCCACCTCTTTGGCTTCGCTGTAAATCGGTGTAATTTCAATACCAACAGGAAGATTGGGCATGAGCTCTTCCAACCGTTGTTTCAGGTTCTCCGACAAATCCAGCACATTCCCTCCTGTAGCAGTGGAAATTCCCAAACCAATCGCTTCATTATTATTGAATAACATGCGGTTTCGCTCCGGTTGCAGGTACGATTTTTTAATCTCGGCAATATCACTGAGGTAAATCTGCTCGTCTCCGATCTGAATCAGGGTTTTTCCGATTTCATCGATGTTTTGATAAGCTAAGTTTCCCGTTACACGAATGTTGTTTTCACCCAATTCCAGGTTTCCGGACGGTGCAATTCCTGCCTGGTTATTTAAGGCCTGGATAATCACGCCCGGATTGACACCCAGCTCCGATATTTTCGCATCGTTGATCACAATATCCACGCACTCGTTCTGACTGCCGAACAGAGTCACCTTGCCCACCAAACTCACAGTCTGCATGTTCCGCTTGATATACTCGGCATAATCATTCAACTCTTCATTGGTAAAACCGTCGCCGGTAATGGCATAGAACATGCCGTACACATCGCCAAAGTCGTCGATAACCTGCGGCGGGTAAGCTCCAGCAGGTAATTCGGAGTAAGCATCGTTTATTTTCTTGCGTAAAATATCCCAGGTTTGGGGCATCTCGTCCGAGCGCATACTCTCTTCCAGATTGATTTCCACGATGGACAAGCCGGCCCAGGAACTCGAAAACACTTCTTTTACATTGCTCATTTCCTGCACGGCGCGCTCGATCACTTCCGAAACTTCCTGCTCAACTTCGTGTGGTGTTGCCCCTGGGTAGGAAGTAACCACCAATGCTGTTTTAATGGTGAAAACGGCATCTTCAAGCTTGCCCATTTTAAAATAGGAGGAGATTCCTCCCAGCAGCACCAACAACAAAATAAAATAGACGACTACTTTATTTTTAAATGCGTATTCTGTTAATGACTTCATGCTACAACTTGTTTCCTACATTTGACTTTGAAAAAGCTTGTAGTTTTTTGACTTTTTGCCCCTCAAACAGATAGTTCGCTCCGGCTGTCACAATGCTCTCATTGCCCGCCAAGCCTTTTTTAATTTCGATAACTCCGTTGTCCTTCAACTCCCCGGTAGTTACTTCTTTGGACGAAACGGTGTTGCTCGCCTCATCATAAACCCAGACCCGAGTTTGATTATCTTTGGTGAAAACAGCCGACACCGACACGTATATATCATTGGCCGGTTCAGCGCTTCGGCTGCCAATTTCGAGGTAAGTCGCCATCCCCGCATGCAGGCCGATGTCTTTTTTTGCATTGATCACGACAGTGATTGGCAAGGCTTGTTTCGAAACACTGGTTTTGTTACCAATTTCCTTCAAACGTCCCGGGATTCGGTACTCTTTACCGCCTTTGGTGACCACACAATAAAATTCGGTTTCCGGGTTGATCAACGCTGCATCTTTCAACGAAATCCACGCATTTACTTCATACTTCGACATATCCAGCAAGGAGATAATCGGAGCTCCGGGAACAACTTCTTCGAAATTGTTGGCAAACACACCGTTGATGTAGCCCGAAAACGGCGCTTTCAATTCGGTATCTTCCAAAGCATTCTTTGCCGATTCGTAGTTATTCTTCGCCAGTTTATAGCTCGTCTCGGTCTGATCGAAAACACTTTTCGAAACACTTCCCTGTTCAGCCAGACTTTTGTAGCGTTCAAACTCAGCTTTCGCCAGCTTATAGCGTGACTCCGTCGCGTCAAAAGCAATTTTAAAGTCACGGGGATCGATTTGGGCAATCACCTCTCCCGCCTGCACATAGCTTCCGATGACATCGTTCAGTTTAATCAGAGGCCCTCCTACCCGAAACGATAGTTTCGTTTCCTGAAACTCGTTTACACTTGCGGGCAAAACCAGTTTTTCACCATCAACCGCCTTCGATTCAATCTTCTCTACTTTAACAGGTCTAACCGGAGCTACGCTCTTTTCTGTATTCTGACATGCCATTGTAATTACTACAAGCCCCGAATACAGAGCAAGCCTGAATGCAATTCGTTTCATTTGCTATCTATTATTTTTTACGATTAAAATTCAGCACATTGGAAAGCTAGAGCCAGTCTACTGATGGCACACAAACGGGTAATTCATCCGCGAATGACAGAGACGGAGCCAACTTTCGGATGCAAAATTAGCCTTCGACCACATAGTTTATGAGGAAAAATATTGGTAAAAAAGGTAACTATTTCGGTTTTTGCACCTCAATTAAGGCTACATTTGATGAAATGAATTTACGGTACGAGAGGATTTACACATGAAGATATTTGCCAACATCAGAGAATACTTTCAGAATATTGATGATAATGCTGACTCATTTTCGGAGTACTTTTACATCACGCGCTTTTCCGACTTCGTGAAAAACCGGGATAGCCGGGAGATTCAGCGGGAATTTTCGCAGCCACACAAACGAGGCTTTTTTGAAATTGCGTTGATTACGCAAAATTCGGATGTGATGAATATTGGCGAATATACCTTTGGCAATGTGAAATACAGCCTGTTCACGGTTTCTCCCTTCCAGGTGGTGTCTTTCAACAACAGCAATTCGTTGCCTGCCGGTGATCTCCCCAAGAAAGATATCGACGGAATTTTGATTCTGTTTAAACCCTCCTTTTTTACGACGATCAGGCAGGCTTATGAGATTCAGCAGGAGTTTCCCTTCTTCAAGATTCACACTTCACCCATGTACAACCTGTCTCAGGAAAATTTTGCAGATGTGATGCAGTTGGCCGACCAAATGTATGCGGAGGTTAAAAATCCGGCATTGAACAGCACCGAGGTGGTTCGTTCGTTTTTGCTGATTCTGTTGTATAAAATTAAACGCCTGTCGCGCGATAATACCATCGTGGCCACCTCGGATCGTTTTATGGCCATCACAGCAAAATTCGAGCACCTGATCTCTATTAACAATGGCGATTTTCTATCGGTGAAAGAATACGCCTCGCAAATGAATATTAGCCCGGTGTATTTGTCGGAATGCGTTAAAAAGGCTACAGGGAAAACAGCTCAAAGCATCATTATCGACCACCGGGTTTTGTTTGCCCAATCCCTCCTCCATCAAAGTGAAAAACCCATTTCGGAGATTGCCCTGGAAATGGGTTTTATTGATTTGTCGAATTTTACGAAGTTCTTCAAACGCAATACCGGACTTACGCCCAAGCAATTCAGGAGCGAAAAAACGGGAAAAACGACTTAAAAGGAAAGTTAAAAACCAGCATAGAGAAAATTTGGCTGCTAAGCAAAACGCGGGTGTTTAACATCGAAGCAATCGCAACTTTTCTCCAACGCTCTTTATGAGTTTTCGTTCATGTCCTATGATACCTGGATCCAAAGAATACAAAGAGCTATTTTAATGGGATTCTGTTCCTCTATTGGAAGGGAGTATCGTTCCCTAAAGCTAAATTATATTTCTAAAAGCTTCTATTTTTATTCCCGAACAGACACAAACGAAGCCGGATATTTGCACTCGTACACTTTCTTGCCGTTAACATCCCGAATCCAGGTGTCGAAGGCGCGCTGTCCTTCTTTCAAAACGATCATTCGCCCACCAGGGATAGGTTGTTTTCGTTTTTCACGGGGCTTTGTTACCCTACCGTATGCTAAAGCAATATTATACTGGACTCCAATGTAATCGTTATAATGATCGTGACCGACGAAAGTTCCCATCACATCGCCACTCTCAACCATAGCAGCAAACATACCGGTATTGATTTCCGGCCCGCACTCGGATTCAATACGCCTACCGACAGCCTTAGCATCTTTGTTTGTCCAGGCCGCATAATACTCGGGCAGCGGAATATGAAAAAAAGCCAACGCCGGAAAAGGTTTTCCATTGTTCTGTGCTGTAAATTGGGCACTTTGAGCCCGATACCATTCAACCTGGTTATGCGAAAACCAGCCCCAGCCGCCAACCAACGGCTCAAGCGTGCTGTAGGCTTGCGAATCCATGAAGTACAACAGGGCTTCTTTTTCGTTATCCGAGCTGTAAACGGGCAACACAAAGTTGCTTCCGCCATCTGTGTCGGCCCGATCTGCGTTTAAGCAGTTCTTCAGCCCCTGCACGTAAGTTGCTACTTGTTGCCGGTTCCAATCGGCCTGTGAATCGTGATTTCCCAAAACCAAAGCCCATGGAAGATTTTCCTCTTCAAACAGTTTTTCAAATGCATCGTATGTCCTTGCCGGATTGCCGTCGGTGGCAATATCGCCTGTTAACACAACCAGATCCGGCTTTTCTAACTCGACAATTTTCCGGATATACTCAAACACTTCCACCCGTTTATTTTTTTCAATGTTGGTGTGTGTATCCGTAAACTGAAGGATTTTCAACTCTCGGTTATTGTTAAACTTCAGTGTCTGTTTTTCCTGTCCGTTTACACTTACCACAATAAAAAATGCAAACAAAACTACCCCTACCAATCTCTTCATAGTCTAATCTTTTTTATTTGAATTTTAGATTTACAATATTTTTTGCGGCTAAAGCGTTAAGCCGCCCTAAAAATTATTCTTTCAGTTTCTCACCAAAATAACCTGCTAAATCAACCTCATAGATCCTACCGTCATTGTCAGAAGCCAGGACAATCCATGGAGCTCCTTTGGGCAATGCCCTTTTTGAGCCTGTTACATTATTAATTTGATTTTTACCCAGCCAATCGGTGGTGTCCGGTACCATTACTGGCGTTACCTGACTAATAATCTCGGTTTTTGTTGTGTCGACGATTCCGAAATCAATCACCCCAAGATAGCGGCTTTTCGAGTTATAAATCGTGTAGCCGTTTAAAATTAACGAAGGATTATCTTCGACGGTCAAAATAATTGGTCGACTGGGTTGCTCTACATTTCCCAGGTTACAATAGGGATAATTACTCCATTTCCCTTCGGGAGTACGAACTCGCAAAACAAATTGAGGTTTGCCAACCACATCAACGCTGTTTTTCGTTGTCATCCAAAGCGTGCCGTCAGCAGACAGTGCTGTATTCAGATGGTCGTCGGCTGTTTTATTGCCCTGCTCGATAATTGTTTCCTTCTCCCATTTATGTGCGGGCTCACCGGTTAAATGGCTTCGAAACTTCACAGCTTCCCGAAGCTGATCCGACCAAATTACAGCGACTCCTCCGGGTACCTCTGTAATGGTGCAGATATCATCTTTCCCAATCCCGCGAGCCAACACAAGTGGTTTACTCCACTTCCGGCCTCCATCCTCAGAATTCCAAACACAGACCTCACTCCCGGCAATTGCTGAAACCCACCATTTTCCTCTCAGATCTTTGACTATCGTCGCTGTTTCAATGGTGCTGCCTGCATCGCTGGGGAACAAGCTTGCTAATTTTTGCGCCTTCCACGTTTGCCCTTCCCGTTCCAACCGGAATATACCCAAGTAACTTGTGTCAACACCAACAGCGGTAACCTGGTTCCCGTCCAGATAAACATCAGCACGCCCCGGAACGCCTTCCAAGGTCTCATTTACATTCGTATTTTCAATCCAGCCACTGCTGGTGCGCTCCCACAATGAAGGGCCGTTTGATTTCGGAATAATTGCCCACCAGCATTGATCCAGATACCAGAGTTTCGACTGAGGTTTATCCGCAGTAGGATTGGCGTAATCGACCTGAAATACCGGATAACTTGTTTTATCCAAGTCCTTGATAACTGCTTCCTGACCAAACAACATCTGTCCAGCCAAAAGCAAGCCCACCATAACGCAAAATATTCTCATCTCGATTTTATTTTGAAACAGATGAAGTTGCCCAAAAACTGAGCAACTCCGTCATCACTATGTTACTGAAAAATAATTACCTGATTGTTTAATTATACTCCCTTCACTGGAGCTATTTAGACAGGATTAAATCACCTTGAACCTAAGATTCAGCTACAACAACTTGAGGTTTTCCACTCCTGTATTCTTTTCCTTGAGAACAGCAAGTATAGATTTAAACTCTTACGCCCGGATTACAAAACAGATAAATATGAATGACATTGAAAAAGTGGCATTCTGAAACCCATTTTTGCTCAATTGGCTATTAATTCAAAAGTGTGGGTATAAAAATCCCTTTGGAGAAATATAGTAGTCAATATTTAATGCAAAATGCACAAGATTCAGCAAGCATCATGACAGTCAGTACTTTTACTTTGTATCTATCATCAACTAAGCTCCCCCTGACAAATTATCCCGATCCGGTAAAAAGTAAACCATATGAATGTAAAAGAAATCTCTTTCATCCGACGGCAAAAAGCTTTTCAAACCAAGAACTCACTGTTTTCATTCGGTCAGTTCGGCCTTTTCATACTAATGCTTTTAAATGCTGTAAATGGGCTTTCGGCCTCGAAACCACAACAGAAAGACTCGATTCAGTCTGATTTTATTTTTCCGCTTCAGGGCAAACATGTTCACAGCAGTTGCCTGACCGAACTACCGAACGGCGACTTGCTGGCCTGCTGGTTCGAAGGATCCGGCGAGCGACATGCCAACGATGTCGTCATTAACGGCGCCCGGCTGAAAAAAGGAGAAACTGCCTGGAGCAAACCTTTCCTTTTGGCCGATACGCCGGGAAATCCGGATTGTAACCCAATTTTGTTTGTAGACCATCAAAATCGTCTGCACTTGATTTGGCTGGTAGTTGTCGCCAACAGATGGGAAACATCCATTTTGAAAACCAGAATCTCAACGGATTATTTGAAAGACGGAGCACCCAATTGGAGCTGGCAGGATATCATTCTTTTACAACCTGGAAATGAGTTTGCAACAACCGTCGAAGCCAAGTTCAAGGAACTGAAAAGCCCTGAACTGGCCTGGGCTGAATATGCGCCACAGTATGAAAAGATGATTGTCGAGGCAGCTCAAGATCCGATAAAACGCCAACTCGGATGGATGGGACGAATAAAACCGCTGTTGCTGGACAATGATCGAATATTGCTGCCACTGTATTCGGATGGTTTTAACCTTTCGCTGGTTGCCATTTCTGATGATAGCGGTGACAATTGGAAAGCCAGTTTACCGATTGTTGGTCGGGGCAACATTCAACCCACGCTCTTGCAAAAGCAAAATGGTGAAATCGTTGCGTACATGCGGGACAACGGCGATGCGCCGGGCCAAATTTTCACAGCTACCTCCAACGATAACGGAAACAGCTGGACAGCAGCTTCAAAAACCGATATCCCCAATCCCGGATCGAGCGTTGATGCATTGGCATTGACCGACGGCAGCTGGCTGATGATTTGCAATGATCTCGAACAAGGACGCAATCGGCTCAGTCTTTACCGATCGGCTAACGAGGGCGAAAATTGGACCAAGGTTTACACCCTGGAAAATCTGCAGGACAAAAAAGGGGGATTCTCCTACCCGTCCATCATTCAAACGAAAGACGGCTCAGTCCAAATCAGTTACTCCTACTCCGTCGAAGGTTCTAACACAATCAAACATGTTTGTATTCCTCCGAATTTGTTAACCAACAATAAAAAATAGATCATCGAATGAAAACTTCATTTTCTCTTCTCTCTCTTCTAATTCTCTTCGTTGCGGTTTCGTGCAAACCAGGCAATAAGGTCGACCAAATTGTAAAAGAAGTACGCGATGCCCATTCAAACACGGTGATTGTTGCAGCTCACCGTGCAGCACACAACGGCCACCCGGAGAATTCGCTATCGGCCGCGCAGCATGCAATCGATCTTGGTCTCGACATCATCGAAGTTGATTTAAAAGTGTCGAGCGACGGCGTACCTTTTTTGATGCACGACCGAACAATCGATCGAACCACAACAGGGACTGGCGATCCGGAAAGTTTTACCTGGGCCGAGTTGCAGCAATTTCATCTGAAGATGCGCGATGGAACGGTAACAGACGAAAAAATTCCTGCTTTTGAAGACATCCTGAACCTGGTTCACGGGAAAGTCATGGTTGACATTGACATTAAAACCAGCCGACTGAAACCAATTGCAGATGTGGTAGCCAAAACCGACTGTCAGAAGCAAGTCATTTATTTCGACGACGATTACGAATCACTGAAGCAAGTATTGAGTTACGATCCCAACGCCATGGTTATGCCACGAGCTTATTCTTACGAAATGGCCGATTCGGCACTCCAGATTTTTAAACCGGTGGCCATTCACATTGACAGCAAATTCTATTCGCCCGAACTCACAAAACTGATCCGCGATCACGACGCCCGAGTCTGGATCAACGCCCTGGGAGATGGCGATGCGCTGATTGTTGACGGCAAAACCGATGTAGCCATCAAAGAACTGACGAAATATCAAGCCAATATGATCCAAACAGACCAACCTAAAAAAGTGCTCGAATACCTTAAATCAAACGGACTACACCAGTAAATAAATCATAGAGTTCTGATAGTGTAAGTGCGCCTTTGAAAGGCGTTTTGTTAGTAATTTAACCACAAGCCGTTTAGCAATTTGCTGGACGGCTTTTTCATTTTGCCCAATCGTATTGCACTAAAAACGCGTTGTGTATTTCAGATGAAAACGCAACTGCATTGATGCGAAGAACAGATCATTCTTCCACTAAAAAACCCAGCCAGAGTATACATTCTTGATTCGAAGCAGGGTTACCAGGACGAAAAAAAAACCCAGCTAACAAGTAGCTGGGCTGTCTTCAAAAAATACCGCTGTTTAATCTCTATTTCCGAGATTTTGTTATTGAAAAAGAATCTATTGCTTTACCCTCTAGATTAACGGATTCGTAAGTCAGATTGTCTCCGTCTATTTTGATATATTGATATAGTCCATTCGTAAATTCACGTTTTTCAGCATAAGGCTCGACCGTAGCTTTTTCAGGATCAGTCTGTCCCATAATTGCCAGCGAAATGATATAAGCAGTCCCGTCATTGTACGACTTGACCACCTTACCGCCATTCATTGGTTTTGATCGCATGTAGTAGTGAATATGTCCACTAAAGACCATATCAACGTGATACTTATCAAACAATGGCACCCAGGCTTGTTGCATGTCCAGATAAGGTTCTTCCCAGTTGTAAGGAGGAAAATGGAACATCGCGAACTTCCATTTGGCATCGCTGTTCTTCAGCTGATCTTCGATCCATTTTGTATTCAGATCGGTGGAGTAAACACCGTCAATCATTAAAAACAGAGCATTGTTGTACGTGAAAGCGTAAGTTTGTTCGCTTGGCACGCTATCGGGGCCATTTTTCGGATAAGAAAACATATTCCGGTACATCTCAGCACCCAACCCATAACGTTCGTCGTGGTTTCCCGGAACCGACATGAGCGGAATGCGCTTGATTACATTTCCTGTAAATTGCCACAAATCATCCCACTGATTCCGGTCTGTTCCGTCGCTAACCAGGTCACCAGCAAACGAGATAAATTTGGCGTCCGGGTGTGCTTCAAAGGCTTTATTCGCAACTTCACCTGCTACAGGGGAATGATGCGTGTCGCCCGTCCAGATAAACGAAAGCTTTTCCGATTGATCTGCTGTTTCGAAGGTGTCAGCCTTGGCCCAATCCGTTTCCGGAGCAATCAAGTATTGGTATTTCTGACCAGGTGTTAGCGCTGTCAAGTGTGCTGTAAAACGATAGATAAAACGATCGTTTACCAGGTTGCGATCTTCCATTTCAAACTTCTCAGCACCAACTTCTTGTTCTTCTGTCGCTCCCAATTCACGATACTTCACTGAGCCATTTTCAACGGTTGTGTTTGTTCGCCATTGAATATCGATTGTTGTTGCAGGATCATCGCTCCAGGTCAGCATCAACTGATCCGGTTTGTTAGACGATGGGAAAGCTGTTTCGCGAAAAGCACCTACAATGTTCGACTCGGAACTCCGCCCCCTGATTGTCGTCAGCAAACCCGCGCCGAGCAGACTTTCGGGTACATTCTCTGTAACCAGCTCAGTCCAGTCGTTGTAAGTTGTTACACTGTCCTGCAATACCGTCACAGGCTGATCTGCCGGAACAACATGGCTAATTTGAAGATCATCTTCTTCATTTTGAGGTTTTACGGCAACAAAATAAGGCAGTCGAAAATTGTCGAACCCATTTATCCCAAGCTGCACCGTTCCTGCCTCAAAATTCTTCTGCCAGATTTCATAAGACGATATTTCATTATTCAGCGTGAGATCTGTCTTTTGAAAACCCGATGTTGACAACCAAAACGGAACGACCTCCTGCTTGGTACTTCGGATTACAGAAACCGTTACGGGCACATTGACATCAAAAATCCAGTAGCGTGATGCAAGCACATTCAGCTCTTCTTCAGAAAACAGGGCCATAGCATCGTCCTCTGTCAGGTTTTCGAGCTCCTTCGTCGACTTGGTTTCATAAAGTCTGGAAATTGCGTCATCAATCACCTGCTTAACCGTGTGCTCATTCGCCTGTTTTTGAGGGGCACATGCAGACAGAACCGCGACGCTGATACATATTTGTAAAACCGATTTAAATTTCAACATGATAAAAAGTTATTTTTAAAAGAAGGCTGCCACTAGGACTCCTGATAACGAGAAAAGGGCAGCCTGGTTAGACCCAAAAGTTCAGTTTTATTTTTTCGTAGTTGTTGTCTCCTTAATAATTCCAAGGTAGCGTCCCATCCAGTACGGCAGCAACCAAATATCTCCGGCGCTAAACTCAGCCCTTCCCCGACCGCCGTCGTCCAGCATAAACCGGTTTCGGTTATGGCGTCCAATCGGCAATTCATCCGGCGGCAAAACCGATTCAATTGTTTGTCCCCGGAAATTTTCCGGAATAAAATCAATGTCTTTGCGATCGCTGTTTTTTACACTCCAATCGATCAGATCCAAGGGGTATTTTTCAAGAAACCACAAGGCTTCCTCGTAATCGTAATCGGCTCCGCCGACCAAACCGGTCATCATATTCCACAACGCATCCTTCTCCGGACGTTCAGCTTCCCAATGATCAACAATTGCTTCTTTAAAGCTGGCTTTCAAGGTATCATTTAAGGCATAGCGATAAAGTCCCCAATAGCCACAGAAGTACATTTCATCATCGGAATGGTTCCATCCCTCCGATAACATTTTGGCCCAATCACTGGCATCTTCTGACGCATAACCGATTTCTTTCATCGGTCGCATCAGGTTTTCGTAATAACCATGGTTTTGCATCAGGTTGAATGCAGCCTCTTTATACTTTTCCTTCCTGGTGAAGTGATAAGCAGTTTGCAGCATCCCAATAATATTGGATGAGTTGATCTTGCGGTCGCCCACGTTGATCGGGAAATTATTGACATACTCCGGGTTCCAGCGTCCCCAGAGAGTTGGCTCCCCGTTCCAGTCAACCAAATAATAATCGTTTTTCAGCACGTGGCTCATTAACGTATCGATCAATGCAATGGCTTGATTTTTAACTTCAGGCACATCAACCAACTCCGCAATAACACCATAGACAAAAAAGTGCCCGATCGCTTCGTCGCTACTGGTTGTTGACTTCCAGTCCCACTCCGGATCGTCTGCGCGACGCCAAGGCTCGCTGTCGTATTTGTATCCCCGCCGTTCGAACGAACGCGAAGGAAATCCCGGTACCGGGTTAATCGTGAACAAGCGATCCATCGCATCCAGCGACTCCCGAACATTTTGCAAAGCATCATCCGAATGCGTGACGGAGTAGCGCAGCGCTTCCGCCGCCAGGTACATGGAAGTCCACAATCCGTCGTTATCCGAATCAACCAGGTTTCCGCTGGTCACATCACCGTCTGTCATCCGACCAAGTGTGGCATTGAATCCATTGCGAATATGGCGTTCACGCACCTGCTTTTCAAAAAAATCGGCTTTTTCGGCCAAAGTCATTTCTTCGCGACACAACTTTGTCAATCCCCCGGACGTCAGAATTAAGATCGAATTTTCAGGGCCTTTCGAAATCGATAAAACCTGATCGGATGGTAACCAACGCTTTGAGGCGTAATATTTGAATCCACAATCTTCTTCCAGGCGAAAAGCCCCGCCTGCAGCCCCGAACCAAATGGTCCCATCAATTTCTGCAATAGTGGTAATATGGGTCGAGGGCAGGTTTTGTTGAATTAGCCCTTCTTGTTTATTTGTCGCCGTATTTAATTTGAAATACCCATTTTGTGTTCCAACCAAAAGCATTGTTTCTACCGGAGCAATGCAGGTCATTTCGTCAGCTTTGAAAACCGGTTTAATTTTCGGACTGGTCACCGATAAGCTGAAGATTTGCTTGTCGCTCAGCAAATAGAATGTTTCGTTTGCTTCAGAAAAAACGATCTGCTTCACCGGCTCTTTCGAAGTTCCCGACCAGCTAATTTTACTATCAGCCAACAGACGAAGCTCCTTGCCGTCCGAAACAAGAAAGGTAAAATCCGAACCAGGGCAAAGTAATTTTGCCGTTGGAAGTTCGTGTTTGACAAACAATCTTCCGGCCCATGCATTACTGAACACCGCCTGATCATCCAGGTAAATCAATTGATTGTCGTAGGTTGAAAGCGCCGAAATCTTCTTATCCGATGTCGGTTTATAATGATTGTCCGGTACCAATGAGCCGGGAAACAACAACTGGCCAGCTTTGGGCATCATCAGTCCTTCTGAAGAAAATAATTGGATGTATCCATTCCGGTCGGCAACCGCATTTGTTAGAAGAATCGTTGAATCCTCCAGGTTATACTTAATGCTGTATTCCTGCGTGAAGGGAACATCATTAAAGCTCTGCTTAGCTCCGGCAAAAACTTTTAACCCCGTACACATCAATAAAACAAACAAACAGATTCTTCGGGCCATCAACATATATTTCATAGACTTATATACTTTAAGATTGTCAGTATTTCAATTATTTACATTCGTTCTTCCAGCCTTATCCAACACTATTCCGCCAACGGAAAAGCACATTTCGTTATATCAATTTTGTATAAGTAAAAGAGGACGAGACAAACGTTCGCTCGTCCTCTTTCTGTATCCAAATCAATATTTTACCAGGGTTCGTCAGTACCCTGCAGTAACCACATTTTAGACCAAGCACTATCGTTGTCGTCAGAAGAACTGTAACTTGTTGTTTCCAGATTTTCAATGGCAGCCAAATAATTTGTGGCATTGTTTTCCTTTTCGTCGCTTCCGTAGTAGAATCGAAGTGGAATAGCATCGCGCAATGGAGATGGCCCGGTCTGAAGATCCGGAAGGCCTGTTCTTCTCCAGTCGAACCAAGCTTCTGATGCATTCGTAAAGCTGGCAATCCACTTTTGTTCCATAATTTGATCGAGTGTACCGTCGAAAGCAACACCATCATTCGCGATGTAGCTTGAAAAATCATCGTCCACGCCCCATTCTTCCAACGAGGCTTCGACACCGGCATCGTAGCTGTCTTCTGCAACACCTCCCCAACCATAATAAGCTGCTTCGGCTTTCAGGAAACAAACTTCGGAATACGGGAAAATTCGAGCCAGCAAATATTCATTCTCTGCATCTTTAAACAGATCACTCAGGTAGGAAACGTGAACATTCCCCCCACCCTGCGTTGGATTCGGATTTAAGTTGTAATCGTATGGTTCATATGACGAAACGCTAGGTGGCAAACCAACATAAACGCTATTTGTATCCACAAGCGTATAACCGTCTTCAACCGCTTGTTTAAAAGTCGATTCGTCAAAAATCATCATGCTATTGGCGGCCAAATATTCCGGAGTAATGTACCGTACATCATCAACCACGGTATCCTCAGTAGGTGCATACAATGAAGATACTACAATCGGAATTTCCACCGGATTAAACCAAGTTCCCAAACGGGGGTCATTCAGTTCATTCAAACGATACAACAAAGTAGTACAAGGCTTGTAACGTTTGAAATTGCTGGATGAAGAATCATACTCTGTATTTGACGGCCAGGAATCATCGTCGCTCGAGCCGATGTAGCTCATCATACAACCTTCATCAACACTGCTGATCAAAGATTCGGCTAACATTTTTTTGACACCTGCTTCAGCATAGTCCGGTAATTTGGCGGACAATCGCATGTAGAAACGCAAAGCCAGAGAATTGGCAAGCTTCATCCATTTGGTTGCATCACCACCGTAAAAAACGTCCGCTTCGGCACTAACATTCGAGTATTCTGTAGATTCTTTCGACAACAAACTGGCGGCAGTGGCCAACTCATCGATAATACCTTTGTAGATGGTTTCCTGAGAATCAAATGGAGGCAATATATCATCGGTACCACCATCTTCTGCATTTAACGCATAAGTGTAAGGCGCGTCACCCCAGAAATCGGTAATTCGTCCAAAAATCATGGCGCGCATCACCAAACAAACTCCCTGGTGAAACTCCATACCTTCCTCAACGGCCCTTTCGTAAGCCAGCTTATTTGTTCGCAGCATCGAATAGTAGCCGCTCCATTCTTCTTCTTCCCAATCGTAGTTGTTAAATGCTGAAGACCAGGAATCTTTCTCCAGGTGCTGCATCACACCGGCCACATTCCCAAATCCATTGTCAACAACCGATTGACCATATTCCGTTAAAACGGTACTGATTAGCAGATTGGGATCAACTGTCGACGGCTCGACTCCATTCGGATTTTCGTTTAATTCTGTCAAATCCTGGCAAGACTGAAAAACCAGAACCGACATCACAAACATGAGATAATATGTTATTCTAATTAATTTCATAACTCAACCGTTTAATAATAAATCAATTAAAAATTTAAATTAAGCTTGAGACCTACCGGAATTACCCATGGATTCACGTTGTATCGTTCGATACCTTGCTTAAACTGAATACCGCTGGCCTGCGTGCTGCTTTCCGGCTGGAAGGCGTTCTCCGGGTCAATATTGATTTTTGCTTTTGTCCACAAAATCAAGTTGCGGCTGAATACAGAAATCGAAGCGTTTTGAATACCAATAGAACTGTAGATTTTTTCAGGAATCTTGTAGGTTATCGAAACATCTCTCAATTTAATGAAGTCGGCGTCGAAAGTCGCAGTACGGGTGTAACTCCAGCCGTAGAAATCCTGGTAACGAACATATTTGGTATCGCCACCACCCAGGTTCTCCACATAGTTGCCGTTGTCATCTTCGTATACCCCTGGCATAAACACACCGTCGTTTAGGGTGATACCACCTTCGGTGTGTTCAAAACCACCGGTATCCGCGGTTGGACCACCAACAACCACATAGAACATACCGTCGGGAGACAGGTACTCATCTGCGTGCTCTTTCAAATAAGCCGGAATATCATCGAGGTTATTTAATTTCAACGTACGATCTAACCATCGTTGTGAGTGCAAATCCGATTCACCGTAGCGCAGTGTTTGCGAAACAAACTGACCTCCGATTCGCCAGTCAAAGTTGGCACTTAAGGTGAAGCGTTTGTACGACAAGCTTGTTTGCAAGCCAACCATCAAATCGGGGTTGAAGTTACCGATAACCGGTGCTACACGATTTCCGTCGTCATCGTACACTTTGCTGTTACTTTGATCGTAGCCATCGCTGTCCAGAATAGGGTATCCATAGTACTCCGAATCCGGATCTTCAACGCGAACCATTTTGCGGTCAATAATTTGTCCGATTTCGTCGCCAACCCACGTGTAAGCTCCACCTTTAGCGTCACCCCACAATTTAATGTAGGTCATCCCGTCAGCCAATTCTTTCAAAATTGTTCTGTTCCGGGTGAATGAGAAATTAAGATCCCATTTCCAATTGGAGTTGGCAATTGGGGTAAGTCCCAATGTTGCCTCCCATCCTTTTGCCGAAATTAACCCGGCATTAATTTGTTTGGAGCTGGCTCCGGAAGAAGCCGGAAGGTCAATACTCAGCACCTGGTTTTTATTGTCAGAATGATACCAGGTACCGCTTAAGCGCAAACGACTATCATAAAAATTGAGGTCAGCACCAAACTCGTAAGATGTTTGGATCTCCGGCTTCAAATCAGGACTTAGCAACTCGCCTGAAGCCGAAAGACGGGTAACATTTCCCCAGGCTCCCTCGTTACCCAGAACCGGGTATAATTTGTATGGATCGGTGTCGTTACCAACCTGGGCCCATCCTCCGCGTAATTTCAACAGCGAAACGTCTGATGGCAGTGCCAGCATATTATTCAGCAATAAACTGAGTGATGCTGAAGGGTAGAAGAACGAACGGTTGTCTTCAGGAAGTGTACTCGACCAGTCATTTCTGGCAGTCAAATCCAGGTAAACCATATCCTTGTAGCCAAAACTTGCCAAGGCATAAACACTGTAGATTGCTTTTTCCCACCAGGAAGAACCATAATCCAGGTTATCCGGCGAAATGTTTGTCAACGAATAAATTCCGGGAGTAATCAAACCACTACCACCCGACTTAGTTGTCATGTAATTGTTCGAACCTTTTTGGTACATCGCGTTTCCACCGGCTGAAACCGAAAAGTCAACTTCATCCAGTCTCTTTTTGTATGTCACCAAAAAGTCGGTATTGCGCTCAAACCGTTCCAAGTTGATGATACCGTAAGCACCATTCGCTTCTTCGGTATAACTGTACGCAATTTTAGTTTCGCGTTTTTCTTTGAACTCATCATGTGCATAGCGTGCTTTCACCGACAGATCTGGTGTAATTTGCCAGCTTGCATCAATATTCCCGAAAATACGGTCGCGATTGAACGAGTTATTCACCTCGTTTGCCAGGAAATAAGGGTTGTTAAACTCGCGGCTATCGTAATCGCCCCAGGTATAAGGAGAACTTTGCTGAATACCTTCTTTTCCTTCCTCCCAGTAGTCTTTCATATCCAGCACATTGATGTGGGAGTTGATATTATACAAAGCCTGCAACGGGTTCGCGCCTCTGTTTCCTGCCGGCCGGTTGTCTGAACCATTCTTCGAATAATTGATCACGCTGCTGATTGTAAAATTATCCGTGAGATTCAGACTGATATTTGAACTGATCGAGTTTTTATGCAGATCGCTGTTGGGAATGTAGCCCTTGTTCTGCATGTTCGTAAATGAAACACGATAGTTTATTTTATCCGTCTGGTTGGCCACCGATACACTGTTAGTCGAGGTGATACCAGTCTCGAAGAAGTTCTCCGCATTATTGTAAGACTTCAATTCTTTCGATACCGGGATACCACTTTCAAGTTCCTCCGGTGTATAAGGCCATTGAATGGCCGTATAGCCTTTATTCAGCTCCGGGCCAACCCACCCCGATGCATCTTCTGCAATTACCATCGATCCGTAAGAGTTGGACGGATAGTTGGTTGGTGTATATGGCCGCGATCCGTTGGCAAAAAGCGACTGGGTATCCACATATTTATAGGGAATATCCAAAACGGTACTTGAACTGATACTCACGCCGAGTCCTTTCGCCTTTTTCCCTTTTTTGGTCGTGATGAGTACTACCCCGTTACCTGCCCGCGATCCGTACAGCGCAGCAGCACTAGGTCCTTTCAGGATCGACATACTTTCAATGTCGTTGCTGTTTAAATCTGAAATAGCGTTTCCGTAGTCCACATTATTATCTGACCCAATTGAGGAAACGTTATTCAAGGTGTTATTTACCGGAACGCCATCAATAACAAACAGTGGCTGGTTGTCACTTGTCAACGATGTAGCACCGCGAATCACCATACTAACTGAAGAACCTGCAGCACCGGTTGAGTTAATTGTCACCCCCGGTACTTTTCCAGACAAGGCATTCAAAACGTTCTCCTGCGTCGCATTCTCCAGGTTTTCGCCGCTAACTTCCGAAACAGAGTAGCCCAGTGATTTGGATGCTCTGGAAATTCCAAGTGCGGTTACAACAACCTCGTCAACCCCGATACTTGAGGTCTGCAGAATCACATCGACGGACAAACGTCCTTGAAGAGGTTCTTCTTTGGCATCCATGCCCACAAAAGAGAAAAGCAAAACAACATCAGATTGAGGAACTTCAATGTTATATCTCCCTTCAAAATCAGTAATAACACCAATACTTGTCCCCTTGATAACAACAGAAGCTCCGGGTAATAGCTCCCCATCGCTACTCTTCACAGTACCGGTCACCCGGCTCTGAGCATAGCTGGAGATGCTTATAAAAGCAAATAATCCAACAATAAGAGTTTGTAATAATCCTTTCTTCATACAATAAGGTATTTGGTTAATAAAATTTTGACTACTGCATAAGTTTACCGGTACAAAGATTTACACTCAGCAAATCAAAAACTAGAGAAATATTATTCAGAATACATGATATATTGACCAAAAAAGAGACTAAATCATTCAAAAAGATCAACAAAACGTTAATATTATATTACAATGATGTTAACACAAGTGAAATAATATTGTGATCGTATCTCTGACGGGCGAAATAGACATTCCCTTCAAATTGAAAGAAAAAATCGCCCGGAACAGAAATACAAAAGAGAGCAGACAAGGCCTGGAACAATGTCAATTGTCCCTGCCAGTAAAAAACATGAAATCAGAAAATAAGAGGCCGAATGAAACTGGCCGCATTATTCAATTACGACAGATAGATTCTTTAATAGTTAAGCCGTTTAAAAAAGAAATACAGAGACTTACAATGCCTCATTACAGAGCTACTAGCCAACAACAGCAACTTGCTGTTCGTGACTTTTTACTTTTATCGTCTTGTTATTCACCAAAGGTTTAGCCCAGAAACCAATGCTGAAAATAAAGCCCAAGGTGACGTACAGAAATGTCATTCCACCGCGCAATCCAATTGCATCGCCAATTAGACCGATAATCAGCGGCACCACAGCGCCTCCGATAATACCAGAACACAAGATCCCTGAAAAAGCACCATGATTTTGGGCGACAGAATTAAGCGCCAATGAAAAAATGACGGAATACATAACTGAAGCGAAAAAACCAACTAATGGAAAAGCAACCAAGGCCACTCCCGGTGACCCCCAGAGTCCAAAAGTCAGTGCAATAATTGCAGCGCCGGTAAATAGTTTCAACACCAGTCGGCTATCCATAAATTTCAACAATATTAACCCCAGAATACAACCAACAGTTAACAACCCCCAAAACCAGGAAATTGTGTCCGCTCCTTCTATCCGGGGGTCGAGTCGATGATAAACAGCCAGGAATTTAGAAACCCAATTGGCCACGCCCTGCTCGGTTCCCACATAAGCGAACAAGCCGATAAAATAGAGGATAACTGTCTTGTTCTTGAATAACTCCAAATGAGTCGACCATGCGCCGACTTTCTCGTCTGTAGTGAGCTCAACCTCAGGAAGTTTTACCGATACAATAAAGAGCGCCATAAGTAGCGAAACCACTCCAAAAATCCAATATAAAGAAACCCAAGGAAGGTCTACAGGAACAACCCCATGCAAAAAAGTCAGAAACGAATTCGGCTGACTCAATGAACTATAATCTTCCAAGTTGACAACCAGGTAAGAAAACAAATGAGGACTTAAAAATGAAGCCAAACCAAAGACCAGCTGTCCTAACACAGAATTAAAGGCAAAATTCTCTTCGCCACCAGCAACTCTCAGCAACGGATTGATGGCAACCTGCAACATGGCCATGCCCGAACCAATCAGAAAGAGCGAGAAAAGCGCAACGTGAAAAGAAGGAAACAAAGCAAATAAGCCGCCTCCGAGAAAGGAGACAGCAAATGCAAAAACCATCACCGATTTCTCGTGATACTTTTCGATCGCCATTCCGGCCGGAATCGAAAAAACACCATAGGCAATAAAAAATGCAAAGGGCAACAACGAAGCCATCGCCAAACTGACATCAAAATCATTGATAATATCAGGTATCAACGGCCCCATAATGTTGGTCAGAAAAGATATCACGAAGAATACAAACAAAATCAGGACAACAATCCAATAATTTCTTTTCATCAGCTTACCTTTTTAAGTTTTACATTTTTCGAATGAAACACCAACGAAGCAGCGCCAAGGCTACCAGCTTGATTTCCCAAAACGGCTCCGACCACTTCGGTATTGACAGCGCAATCTTTCATCGCATACCGAAAGGTTGACTTTGAAATCAGATCGATATAAAACTGACCGGCTTCGGAAATACCTCCGCCAATAACGATTTTCTGTGGTGCAAATATGTTGACAAAAGCAGCTATGCCATGACCGAGATAATTCGTGTGCTCCTCCAGACATTGCACAGCAATTTCTTCTCTTTCCAGGTATTTCTGAACGACATACTGACCATCGACTTCTTCGGCAGGACGACCAGAACACGAGCAATATCTTTGGATCAATGCAGTAGTCGAAGCATAAACCTCCAGGCAGCCCCGGCCGCCACAATTACACTCAGCGCCTTCATGGACAACAGCGATATGCCCCAGCTCACCTCCACGATTTTTAAACCCGCCATAAAGATCTCCATTGACGACAATTGCGCCGCCAATCCCGGTTCCAACCGTGATAAAAACAACATCAGTACATCCTTTGGCTGCACCGAAGCTCACCTCAGCCAACCCCACAACATTCGCGTCGTTATCAACAAAAACCGGCAGATCGAAGGCTTCTGAAAAAATAGTCTGCAACGGCACATTCTCCCAGCCATCCAGGTTATCAGCACCTCCCATCACAACGCCATCGCAAACAATACCCGGCGAACCGATACCAATGCCAGACACGCAAACCCCCAATCGTTCAGCCTCGTTTAAAACCAGTCGAATCGAATCATGCAAGGTTTTCAAAATATCATCTCGCTTGCAAGCAGAGCCGATCTTCAGCTTATTGCTGTACAAAACATCCCCATCATCCGCCACCAAGGCAAACTTTACGAAAGTTCCACCCAAATCAACTCCGACAGCGTAACGCCGATCGATCAATTTTTCCATTCGTTCTATTCATTTATGATTACAGAATCGACATTCCAACCTTTAGCTTTTATTTTGGGTTCCTTGCCATCAGAATCAGCCAGGAAATACTTCGCCGAGTAAGTTCGCTCCTCTCCCGGAAGCAGAGAAATATAATTGTCATCCCAGTAAACCGGAAGTACGGGAGCACCAGAGTCCGCTCCAACAATGTCGAAATAGACAAAGAAAGCCAGCTTATCCGAGGGGTTTTTCACCGTTAGCTTTACCTGCGCAAACTGATCGTCTGCCTTGTAATCCGAATGATATTGCAGTTTAACTTTCGGCAGGTCATTCAACGATCTGAAATCAGCATATTGACTGGTCGGCGTGTAGTATGGCCAGTCCAATTTTTTGGCTGCTTCGTAATCCAAAACATCCTCTTTTTCCGACAACCAATAAAAACTATTATCAAGCTCTTTTCCATCGGAATCATAAACATTCAACGCCAGAAACCATACCGGATTCTCACCCTCAATCTTTGGTAGTTTGTAAATAAACTTTGATGTATTTGTTTGAATATCTCCCTGCCACCGGTCTGCAAAAATTTCTCTGGATTGAAGATCGAATCCTCGAATTTTCACGGTCAATTCCGTTGCATCTTTCAAGTCTTCGTTTGCCAGGTACACATCATTGAAACCATAGCGATAAATCGCATGCAACGGTGTACACGCCTTGCGTGTTCCGTAAAACGAACCATTGGGCTGGAGATAAGTATCATACAATTGCCAGTACAACTCCGGCCAGGCCGAATTCAGCATCCATTGAATGACTCCTGTACTTTTCGGCTTGTGCGCAATAAAAGCCTCGAACATCGGGCGCATAACCTCATAATTACTCACTTGCGATTTAAACGCAAATTCTTCTACGCTTTCAGACTCACCATACCGGGCATCCAAGGCTTTCCGATACCGATCCAATGTTTTAAATTGATTGCGTCCAGTATGAAACTCCCAGTAATCTTTATCAATGGGCCAAAGTTTATCCTTTGGAAACATTCGCTCGAGGGAAGAGAGCGGAGGTACACTCGGCCCGGGACAAGTTTCAGTATTGAAACCGTAAGCACCACCTAATTGCGTATCGGTATACCAATACACCGGCGGAGTGTAGGCGTAGGGACCCAACATTTTCATCCCCGTTGGTCCACTGATATCACTGACCAGAGGAACCTCTGCAACGATTTTATTTTCTTCTGTCCCGGCACCTCCGGCAGAAGTCACGTAGGGCCGTGACAAATCATATTTCTGAAACAGATCGACATATTTATTTTCCAGCCGGGGATCGGGCAATTTATCACTACCCAACATCCATACATAAATACTGGGATGATTACGCAACCAGAGCAGTTGATCTTTCCACGATTGAGCGAGAAGATCAATATCCTCTTCTGTTGTTGCGCCGCCGTATTTCTCATCGGTTGGCTTGTGCAGGTATTCCTCCCATTCCCACTGGCAACTCCAGCCTACCATCACCAAAATTCCGTATTCGTCACACAAGTTGTACAAGGTTTCATCTTTACCCCAAAAGCCTTCACAACGAATACTATTCAAATTCATGTGCTTAATATACCGAAGCTGGGCTTCAACCGATTTAGGCGTATCCTGAAGTAAAAGATCGTCGACCCAGCCTCCACCTTTTATCAACACAAACTTCCCGTTAATCTCGAACGTCCTGTTTTTATCTTCATTCAAATAACTCTTGATTTCGCGGATTCCGTAATTCTTTTGAACACAATCCAGAACTTTGTTATCTGCAATAAATTCAACTTTCAAGTCGTAAAGATTGGGATCGCCCATCCCATTGGGCCACCAAAGCTTCACATTATTAACCGACAGGGATTTAAACTCTTTCGGATCGAAGTGACAGGAAAGCGTCTCGTTGGGCTTCAGTGCAATTTCCTTTTCAACCACTCCCAACTCGTAATTCACACGCAATGTTCCCTCCATCACCTGATCCGTCTGATTCACGACATCTGCATCGATAAATAAATCTGCCGAAGCCAGAGAAACCGAGTCAACTTTTGAATAAACGAAAGGGCTGCGAATTTTTACACCATCATTAATTTCGAGCGAAACAGGGCGAAATATGCCCATATTTTTATCAGGAGGAAGCGGATTCCAATCGACAAAACCGATGGAATATTCCCCGTCTATGTGTTGATACAATTTTAAAGCAACGGTATTGATCCCTTCCTTTACATACTGACTAATATTAAATGTGAACATGCGAAAAGCTCCAGCAAAATCGTCCTTACTCGCCACCATCTTTCCGTTCACCCACAGGTCGGCTCGGTAATTTATCCCATCGAATCGCAACGAAACAACCTTTTCCAATGCACCTTTATCCAACGTAAAAGTTCTCCTAAACCACCAGGGCTTTGAAAACTGGCTTGCATCTACCTTTTGCATATTGATTCCGAAATAAGGATCCTGAACCATGCCATTCGTCACCAAACTCCCAAGAACAGTTCCCGGTACTTCTGCATCCAACCAAGATTCAACATCGAAGGCAGCGACAGAAATTTCCTGATCTCCGATTCCGTTTAGCTTCTCACTTGATTGCATTTTCCAATCTCCCTCCAGCTTCAGATCCTGATAAGCCGAATTAGAATCACCGGCCCCACAACCACTAAAGAGAAGGGGAACAAAAAAAACAATTAAAAATCTAAAAGATATTTTAAGATCCATTTTCATATCTATTTTCTATTATCGAAGTCTTTAAAACGACAGTAGTCAAGTATCGACATAACAAAGCAAGACTAATAATCACAAAAAAACTTCTGCTATTTTATTCGCTTTGCATGAAATATTGACCTCAAGGAATAGGTCGTATTCTTTCAGTCCCAATAATCTGACAATTCTACAACGGAAGCAGGGCAAAATCGGCAACATGACAAACCACCACCCCTCCCTTCTTGACGGACTTGAAAAAAACAACGAAAGTGAATAGATACATTCCGGCAGAAGGAATTAAAGAATATAAATAACTATTAATCAGCAGAAATAATAAAACATTGCCCTTTATCGCACCAAGTTGAAGACGAAAGGAAGTCTGATAACAGATCGTTCATAAAGCAGAAATGTGGCTTAAGAAAAACCAGTTTATCGTCAATGATTCCTACGCCAAGCTATAGGATCCATCAAAATTCCACCAAAACACACGCAGAACATTAATAATCTATTACTTTATCGTAAACACAGATTAAACAAGAAAATATTACAGCTTGTCAAAAAACACACCAAAAACACTGATTACAAACCTATTAAATCAACTAAAACTACCTAACGAAGCGAATTAAGAAACGACGACGAACGTGCATTTAAAATAATTTGCCCCAAACACATCAAATATTAACCAACCAGATATTAATAATTACATATTTTCACATCGAAAGACAAAATTTCGTCACCATGGAATTCATCTACGAGAAAATATTCGTTCCGAATAAGCATTCGTTCATCACCCGAAGAATGAAATTGGAATTAAATACCGAAATCATCCATTCACACTCCAATTTCGAGCTCAACCTGATTACCTCCGGATCGGGGCGAAGAATAGTCGGCAATCACATTTCAACATTTACACCCGGCGACCTCGTTCTTTTGGGCCCCAACCTTTCGCATTGTTGGGAAGTCTTAGACACGGAGAATGGTCAAGATCCGGAATGCATTGTCACTCATTTGAATGAAGACATCATTAACTCTGATTTTTTCAATATTCCGGAATTGGAAGATGTGATCAAGCTATTGCGAATCGCAGATAGTGGCATCCTGTTTCGCGGGCCAAAACTAGAGAAGGCGATTACCCTTATTCATAAAATGATTGGTCTTAAAGGACTGGAGCGATACATTCAATTATTGAAAATTTTCAACCTCCTGTTGGAAATTGAAGACCGGGAATTTTTAACCCTGCCCTCTACCCTTCCCAATGCATACGACAAGGACCGGGACCAAATCAACAAAATCTACACCTACGTTTTTCAGAATATCCAAAGTGGGATAAACCTGAAAGACGCGGCTAAATTGGTGTACATGGAACCCAGTTCGTTTTGTCGTTATTTTAAGAAGAAGACCAACCAGACTTTTATGGACTATGTCAAAAACGTTCGCATTGGGATTGCTGCTAAACTACTGACAGAAACAGACAAGCCAATTACTCACATCTGCTACGAATGCGGCTACAATAACCTGGCAAATTTCAATTACTATTTCAAAATGCTCATGAGCAAAACTCCATCCGAGTATCGTAAGGACTTCAAATAGTTCATAAAGCCTCCGCTACCATACGAATGACCGAAATCTGACAACATGCGATTTCAGTTTTCCTCAAGCTAGATTCCTAAAAACCAAGGAAGCAGCCCCAATGCAGCCGGCGTTATTCCCCAAGGCTGCTCCTACGACATCGGTATTAACCCGACAATCGGGCATTGCATACCGCATTGCCGAATTTTTGATTTGTTCAATGTAATATTGACCTGCCTCTGGAATTCCACCACCGATAACCACGCGCTGCGGCGCAAAAGTATTGATAAATCCGGCAATTGCATGCCCCAGCATATCGGTGTGTTCATCCATCGACTGAATGGCCTTTTGATCAGCTTGTTTCATTCGCTCAACCAAATAAACACCGTCTACTTCACACGCATCGACTCCTACCATTTCAGCATACTGCCGAAACAAAGCTGTTGTGGATGCGTGAGCTTCCAAACATCCACGACTTCCGCAAACACAGGGGTTTCCATTGTGCATAATAGGAACGTGCCCCATTTCAGTTCCCCGATTTTTATATCCGCCATACAAATTTCCGTTGACAACAATAGCGCCCCCAATACCGGCTCCGATTGTAATGAATATTGCATCGGAACATCCTTGAGCAGCACCATAAACCACCTCGCCAAGTCCCAGAACATTAGCGTCGTTGTCGACAAAAACAGGCAAATCAAACTTTTTTGAGAATATTTTAGCCAGGTTGATATTTTGCCATCCATCCAAATTTTCAGCGCCACCGGTCACAATTCCATCACACACAATTCCGGGGGTTCCAATTCCAATGCCAACAACTTTCACCGCTCTTTCCCGGGATTTATTGACCGCTATTTGTATTGCTTTACCAAGCATTTGAATGATATCATCGCGCGATGCTTCGCCTTCAACATCCAATTTCCCTTGCAGAAGGACTTCTCCTTTGTCCGAAACCAATGCATACTTCACATAAGTTCCTTCCAATTCAACTCCAACTGCAAATTTTATCATACTCATATTTAATTACATCTTTACTATTTTGAAAAATCGGAAATCCTGACAACAACTTCTGCAACAAAACATAAACGGGTAGATCATAAAGATCAATTGGCACAATTCAAAAATAGTTATTCGTGCCTTAATAATCCTAAAAAATTAAGGGTTAAAAAGCATTGACAATTATGCTATCACAGAAATTAAAAACCTCAACGAACAAAAAGGACAGCTCGAATTTCACAAGACAAATACATCCTGTTAATTTACAAAAAATGAACTTCCAAACCGACTAATCAACCCAGCTGTGACGAGGATAGTCAAGAACAAAGAAAAGACTTTGAGAAAAAATAAACTTCAGCTATTTTGTTCCATTTGCACAATCTTTTGCCCCAATACGAAAAATCCGGCGAGAAAGATCAGTTACAAGAAGAACTAGTGGATCGGATCCCTCAAGTCCCAATGAGGGGTCACTGAAAAACGAAAAAGGATAAGGAAAATGAGGATAACGTTATTGTAATCCAACCGATTATTCTTGAAATATTGGATAAAGGATTTAACATCTAAAAAAATCAGTGACCAAAACATCAATCAGCACATCGAATGAATACGTCAATTAATCGGGGTTGAAGAGATAGGAAAGACAATACTAAAATATATCAAGATTAGTCAAGTAGAAGATGTGAGGTTTTCGGCTATACACAAGTTCTTCAGATTACATTTCAAAAACCGAATTATGAAGACCGCCCCCAGCCTACCAATACTCAAACTGGGTGACGAATAAAAAAAGGCAACTTGTTAAATCAAACTACCTCAATCCAAAATACCGGCCTTGCTAGTCCCAAAGCCTGTTACATATTTCCCCTCTGTAGTTACTCCTATTGTTCTTAACAGAGTCAATTAAAAACTGGCTTACAAACTCGACTGGCCAGTTTCAATTTTATCATTTATTCAGCAACAGCATTTACAGATACTCGTTCTGCCAATGTCAAACCAACCGAGCCTCATCTCAAACAAAATTAAATAGTCAAATAAACTCCCGACAAACAGATTTTGAAAGTATATTCTCAAAATATAGCTATACTTGAAAATATTAATTACCGGAGTGAGATTGTGCTATTCGTAAATCAAGCTACTCCGGTGAATCTTTAATTCAGAATAATGAAAAAATACAATTTATCTTTTCCCCCTGGAAGATCAAAACTGGTACATTTTTATTCCCTGATCGCACTTAGCATTTTAACTTTCTTTTCTGCCTGCCAGAGCAAAAAAGAAACCTATACGCGTGGTATTGGAGTTTACCCGGGAAATCCGGAAGAAGATGCTTCGCCGGAACTGGTTGCCGCCCCTGACAATTACCGCAACCTGGCCAAAAACAGGGCTGCTTACCACTCTTCCAGTTACGACTACAATCTCACGGCTCAGCTAATCACTGATGGCATTATTGACACAGAGGAGCCAAACTGGATTTCGATCTCCACAAACACGGGTGTTTTGCCAAAAAACGAACGGGAATACCTGCTGGACCACAATGTTGTTACAACCATAAATCTGGAAGGTAATGAAGCCTGGTTACAGTTTGAAATAGCCGGAGGTTCTGTTATTCCTGAAATATCAGAAATTGACTTAATCGGCATGTTGGCATCCGATAAATCGAAATCGGGCAAATGGCAATTTGTTTGTTCCGCATCTGACGATGGTGAAAACTGGACCGTTCTTGATGAAAAGCAAGGGTCTAGCATGTCGGGCCAGGCAATGTGCAATGCTGACGAAGCCAAATTGAGTATTTCGAATCTCGAAAGAATGCTGGAAGGTCAGAAGAAAATAATCACCTCATTCAATTTTGCACCTGCTTCGCACCGCTATTACAGGTTGAAATTATCGGCCCCGAGTGCCGAAAAATGGACAATTACCGACCTTGACTTTTTTAATAATCAGAAAAAAGTTGAAATGGCGCCTTCGCATTATTTTAAAAGCGCCTGGATGAGCTCTGGGCAAAAGGATGAGTGGGTATACCTTGATTTGGGGGCAGTTTGCTCCATCGACAAGTTCAATTTATACTGGATAAAAAAGGCTGCAAAAGGACAAATCCAGGTTTCAGATAATCTTTCAAACGGTTGGACTGATGTCACATCATTTGACTCCGACGAGCTATCCAATGAAATTAAACTTGACAGTCCTGTTGATGGCAGGTACGTACGGGTTAATATGGAGACCGCTCCTGGCGAAAAGATTATCTTAAGCGAACTGGAAGTATTTGGAAAAGGAGGCTTAATTCCGACTCCCAAAGCAGCACCAACATCGACTTCGAACTCAAACCTGAGCTTAACGAGAGGTGAATGGAAGTTACAACGAGCCTCAGAAGTTGAAGGCACAGGCGCTGCGATCTCGCAAAAAGACTTTGACGATTCAAGCTGGATTCCTGCAACCGTGCCGGGTACCGTTTTAACGAGTTATGTAAACATCGGAGCCCTGCCCGATCCCAATTATAGTGATAACCAACTCATGATTTCGGAATCGTTTTTCTATTCTGATTTTTGGTACCGCAACGAATTTGAGGTTCCTGCAAATTTTAAAAACGATAAACTGTTTTTGAATTTTGATGGCATAAACTGGAAGGCCGATGTATTTGTGAATGGTAAAAATGCCGGAAAAATTGAAGGTGCATTTATCCATGGCAAATTTGATGTTACCGATTTAATTACGCCCGGACAAAAGAATTCATTGGCCGTTTTGATTCACAAAAATGATAACCCCGGTGTGATTAAAGAGCAAACTCAAAAGACCCCGGATAAAAATGGTGGTATTTTGGGCGCTGATAACCCAACATTCCATGCGTCAATTGGATGGGACTGGATTCCAACCATCCGTGGCCGGAACATTGGAATCTGGAACGATGTATTCTTATCAACCGTTGGGCCGGTTAGCATCGAAGATCCATTTGTTTCAACTGATTTAGCACTACCCGATACCTCAGCTGCAGATATTAATGTGGAAGTGTCGCTTCGAAATAATTCATCCGAAAACATCGAAGGCGTGTTGAAAGGCAATTATGGAGATATTGCTTTCGAAAAGAATATCTCGCTCAAAGCTAACGAAGTTAAGTCGGTCGAATTAAATCCTTCGAATTGTCCTTCCCTGCATTTTGAAAATCCAAAACTTTGGTGGCCCAAAGGATACGGAAGTCCGAACCTATACGATGTTAACCTGAAATTTGAGGTAGGTGGAACTGTCACTGATTCCAAAGAATTCAAATCAGGTGTACGCGAAATGAGCTACACCGAAGAAAACGGAATATTGAGTTTATTCATCAATGGCAGACGTTTTATTGGCCGTGGTGGCAACTGGGGATTCTCTGAATCGAACCTGAACTACCGCAGCAGAGAATATGATATTGCTGTGGCCTATCACGCCGATATGAATTTTACGTTGATTCGCAACTGGGTAGGGCAAATCGGTGATGATGAATTGTACGAAGCATGTGACAAATATGGCGTCATGATTTGGCAGGATTTTTGGCTGGCCAACCCTTGGGACGGACCGGATCCGGATAACGATGGCATGTTTATGGAAAATGCCACAGATATGGTGAAACGAATTCGAAACCACCCTTCCATCGCCATTTATTGTGGCCGGAATGAAGGTAATCCGCCCATGTCACTGGACACTGCCTTAAACAACCTGGTTTCTAACCAACATCCGGGGCTACATTACATTTCACATTCGTCGCGTGGAGTTGTAAGTGGCGAGGGTCCCTACCGCGCCCTTCCTGTAAAAACATATTATACCATTAACGGGCTGGATAAATTCCATAGCGAAAGAGGAATGCCCAACGTGATGACTTATGAAAGCTTAAAGCAAACGTTACCGGATTCCGCTCTGTGGCCGCAAAACAGGTTGTGGGGCGTTCACGACTATTGTTTGGAAGGAGCACAAGGAGCAGCTTCGTTTAACCAGATAATTGAGAAAGCGTTTGGAAAAGCAAACGACGCACAAGAATTTACGGAACTCGCCCAGTGGATCAACTATGAAGGCTACCGGGGTATGTTTGAAGCAAGGAGCCAATACCGGAAAGGCCTGCTATTGTGGATGAGCCACTCGGCCTGGCCTTCGATGGTATGGCAAACCTACGATTACTACTTCGAGCCAACCGCAGCCTACTTTGGCGTTAAAAAGGCTTGTGAACCGATACATATTCAATGGAATCCGGTTACAGACGAAATTGAGGTCGTAAATAATTATGGACGGGATAGAACCGGGCTTGCCGTTAAAGCTGAACTCATCAATATGGATGGGGCTATTGTTTGGGAATCTGACTCCACAATCGATAGCGATGAAGACTCAACCGAAAAATGCTTTAAACTGGAATTTCCAGCAAACTTGTCTGAAGTTCATTTTATAAAACTCACATTAACTGACGGCGACAAGGTAATTTCGGATAATTTTTACTGGCGTAGTTTGGAAGAAGGAAATTACCAGGCGCTAAATAACTTGCCTAAAGTGAATTTAGAAAACAGTACTACCGTATCGAAATCGAACGAAGCCTGGTCGCTTACAACCATCTTGAAAAACACATCAGATACGCCGGCGCTCATGGTTCGGTTAAACGTGGTTGGTACAAAATCCGGAGAACGGATCCTTCCGACATTCTATAGTGATAATTATGTCTCGCTAATGCCTGGAGAAGAAAAAGAGATTACAGTGAATTTGAAAAATGAAGACACCAACGGAGAGGAACCGAAGGTTGAAATTACAGGATTTAATATTGCTCAAAAATAGATCTTAATAAATTACGGATGTAATAACATCCATCGGATCGGATTCGAATCGAACCATCCTAGCTTACAAAAAATGCCTATAAGTCATTGGACTATAGGCATTTTTTTTGTGCTTACAGATGGTTGATCATGACAGTCTCTCTATGTGCATAAAACGGTAAAACTAAACCATCTCAAAATACCGAAATGAGACACCTATGAGACTAACTTCCCCTACCTGCTATTCTTTGAAAAAAAGTAACTAATATGGGTAAACAACCTTATCGTTTTCTCAGACTTTATCATTAATTCGTTCCAGGAAAACCTAAGAATCAAAAAGAGGTAGAACACGAGCAAACTTATAGCGAACAATCTTCCCTCGCAGCTTCCTTATAGCAATTGCCATTTGATTTTTCCCCGTTTTAACAGATATTCCCAACCGATCAGCACATTCGCTGTATTTCAATCCTTCAAACCAACATAGAATGTAAACCGTCCGACACCTTAATTTTTTTGAATAAAGACCAGTCAACTGATTGTTTCGTTTAATTGTCAGTTAAATAGCAGCTATTGCAGATATCCGCATCTTATTATAAACAATAAAATAATTGCATTAATACACTTTTTCAAGCCCTTTTTTATATAGATTTGCCTCCAGTTGGTGGATTCCTCCAGTCACAGGAGGAGCC
Organism: Mangrovibacterium diazotrophicum; assembly: GCF_003610535.1. NCBI lineage: Bacteria > Pseudomonadati > Bacteroidota > Bacteroidia > Marinilabiliales > Prolixibacteraceae > Mangrovibacterium > Mangrovibacterium diazotrophicum. The sequence goes on from NZ_RAPN01000001.1 coordinate 898,286, forward strand.
TTAATATGGGAATCCGGTGCTTCTTTTATAGAAAATTCCGGAGCTGTACCCGCAGCTGTAAGTCCATTAAATGTTTTTCGGGAATACTCTTGCCACTGTTCGGATTTGCCGAATGGGAAGGCCTCGAAAACGGACGAGCCAGAAGACCTGCCACAATTAATATTACAATGCTTTCGGGAATAAAAGCAAATGGACAACCAGGTTTGGAATTCATTTACTTACTTTTTTGTATAAGCTGAGAAGTACATTTCTAGCTATTTCCCAAGCATTGCTTTTGACTAGTTTTTAAAATTTAAATAGTAAAAAATGCAAAAGCAAGCTGTTGTTATTCTTGGTCATGGTAGTAAATCCATTCAGGCGGTTGAAGATTTCAACTTCATTGTTGCCTTGTTGAAAGAAAAAATGGATGGTCAGAACGTATTTGGCGCTCATATGGAGTTGGCTTCTCCATCTTTGGAAGAAGTTGTTGCCGAAATCGCTAAATCCGATGTCGTCCGGGTGGTGGTTATCCCCTACTTCCTGTTCAATGGCAATCACATCAAAGAAGACATTCCTGAAATTCTGGCTCAGCTGAAAGTGAAACACCCGCAATTAGATTTTCACTTTGGCAAGCCCATCGGCCGAGAACCTTTGATGGCCGAAATCATGTACCGAAAAGTACAGGAGATCGCCTGATGACTAAGAAAAGAGTCGCGTATCTCGGGCTTGGTATCTTCCTTCCGGGAGTGGCCAACAGCATGCATATTGCCGAAGGTTTTCTGCCTGCCTCATGGTGCATTGTCTGGTGGGCCGTTTACCTGGCGGTTCTCATCGCCGGCTTTTCCAGGCTCAAGCAAACAATTAGCGAGCATCCCAACGCCAAATTGCTTTTTGCAGCAGTTGCAGCCTATGTATTTATTCTGAGCTCGCTGAAGTTACCCTCGGTCGCCGGAAGCAGTTCACACTTAACCGGCATTGCGCTTGGTGCCTTGTTGTTTGGAGCGTCATGCATGTCGGTCGTTGGCCTAATCGTGTTGCTGTTTCAAGCATTGTTGCTCGCTCACGGCGGATTGACTACGCTTGGAGCAAATGGTTTTTCAATGGCCGTTTGCGGTGCTTTTTCGGCGGTGTGGGTTTTCCGCTTGCTGAAGGGAGTAAAAACTCCGCAATGGCTCGCTGTTGGTGGAGCATCATTTGTATCAAACCTGGTTATTTACAGCTGCACATCGGCGCAACTGGCCGTCGCATTTGCAGATTCAACGGCAGCATTTAATAGCAATCTGATCAAGTTTCTATCCATTTTTGCGGTAACCCAGTTGCCTTTGTCCATCATCGAATCGGTCTTTACCGTACTGGCCTTTCAATACATACAGCGAACCAATAAAGCAGAAATTCAAGAACTCAATCCGAATCTTTATGAAACGAAAAACAGTCATCTACCTGCTTAGCGGTTGTCTGCTGGTTTTGCTAATCCAATTTTTAGCAACCGATCTGTTTCCCAATTTTTCGGGAAGCGACGATCAGTCGGTTGAACTGATTCAGCAAATAGCCCCCCAGTATCAGCCATGGGCCAAGCATTTAATCGAGTTTAACCAGCCTTGGGCCGAGCCGGTGTTATTTGCTCTTCAGGCTATCATCGGGCTCAGTGTTATCGCTTATTTCGTTTGGAAGCAAAGCAAAAAGAAAGCTTAATGTGGATTACTGAGATCTATAAACACGATCACCGCTTGCAACAGCTGTCGCCTGCCGTTCGGGCTCTTTATTGGGCTCCGGCTATGGTTTTGGCCCTGGTGTCCGGTTCGGTCTATTTCGACTGGGCCATGTTTGCGCTGATCAATATTGGCTTATTGGGAATTACCCGGATTAGCTTGTCAAACTTGACTCGACTATACCGCATTCCGGTTGCCTTTATTCTGCCAGGATGTTTCGTGATTGCACTCGAAATTCCGGCTCAGCAAGCCTTCTTCACCGTCGGGCAATTGCCAATTGGCTTTTCATCAGGCGGATTACAACTGGCAAGCTTGCTGCTCAGTCGAAGTTTAGCGCTCATCAGCATTCTGTATTTCATCTTGCTGACGAACACGATTTCAGAATTGGCAGAACTAATGAGAAAGTGCCGGATTCCGGCCTTGTTCATCGATTTATTCGTGATCACATTCAAGTTTATAGAGAATCTTCGCCAGACGAGTTTCGAAATGTATCGGGCTCAAAAATGCCGTTTGGGCTACTCCGGAAACGGGAAACGGATTCCGCTTTTTGCCAGCTTAATGGCTGCTGTATTTCAGAAATCCATGCAGAATGCCAAACAGCTGGAAACGGCCTTGCAAGCGCGCTGTGCCGGAGAAAATTATTGCTTTCTACAGGAAGAACGGCAATTTGCGTTCTCTCAGTTATTCCTTCCGGTGGGACTGGCCTCCTTGGCTGGCGCCTTCCTTTTAATTTGCTGCAACTATGGCTGGTAACTTGATTGAACTAAAAGCAGCAAGCTATAGCTACCCAACAGGAAAGCAGGCAATAGCTGAAGTTGACCTGGCGCTTCCCGAGGGCAAAAAAATTGCCTTGATGGGTGCCAATGGTGCCGGAAAATCAACCTTGCTGCTTTTGTTGAATGGAATTTATAAACCCACGAATGGCGAGCTCCACTATCGGGGAAAAGAATACCGGTACAACAGAAAAGCGTTACGGGAATTGCGGCAAAAAGTGGGCATTGTTTTTCAGGAAAGCGATAACCAGTTGGTGGCTCCATCGGTTTACGAGGAAGTGGCTTTCGGCCTCAGCAATCTGTATTCGGATAAAAAGTGGATTCGTGAGCAGGTTGAAAAATATTTGGATTATTTCGAGTTGCAGGAATTGAAAAATCATTCGCCCCACCAACTGAGTTCGGGACAAAAGAAACGTGTTTGCCTGGCTTCCGTGTTATCCATGGAGCCGGAGCTGATTGTTTGCGATGAACCGGCTTCGAATCTCGATCCGCAAAATGCCCGCCTGACTTTTGAACTGTTGGAAGCTCAAAATAAACAAGGAAAAACGCTGCTCATTTCAACCCACGATGTGAACCAAGCTTATGCCTGGGCAGATCTGGTTGTTTTGCTTAAAGAAGGATCGGTTCTCAGCATGGGCAGCCCGAAAGAGGTGTTCGGCAATGCCGGTACTCTTAAAGATGCAGGCTTGGAGCAGCCACTATTGGTGAAACTGGCCCGGATGCACCAGCCGGATATAACGGCAGAAAAGCTTCCAAGAAACGAAGCCGAATTAGTAAACAGACTAACAAGAAATTTATGCACGGATTTATAATAGCTGGCACAAACAGCGGATGCGGAAAGACCACCGTCACCATTGGGTTGATGGCTTTGCTGCAATCCAAAGGAATGCTGGTTGCCCCCTTCAAAACCGGTCCCGACTACATCGATCCGGCTTTTCACCGGCGGGTTACCGGCGTGCCATCCTACAACCTCGATAGCTTTTTATTGAATGACCAAAGCCTGCAGCACCTCTTTTACAAACACTCGGCTGGTAGCGATATTGCTGTAGTTGAAGGTGTGATGGGCATGTACGATGGGCTGGGTAAAGAAGGCTCCGGCTCGACCTGGGAAATGGCGCAAAAGCTGAATTTGCCCATTGTGCTTGTGGTCAATTGCAAAGGACTTTACCAATCCGTCATTGCCATCATCAAAGGATTTGCCGAGCTTAAAAATCCATCGAAGGTGAACGGCGTGATCCTGAATCACGTGTCCTCCAAAATGCAATTTGACTTTCTTCAAAGCTTGATTGAAGAGGAAACCGGAATTGCCTGCATTGGCTACCTGCCAACCCGAGAGGAAATTGGGCTCGAAAGCCGCCACCTGGGACTAATTCAGGCCGATGAGGTGGATACGCTTCCGAAGAAAGTAGCGCTTCTCCGGCAAACGATGGAAGAAACCATCGATGTTCCGGCGCTCTTAAAAGCGACTGAAATTGAGCAGCCTTCGCCCACTCCAATCGAGCTTCCGGACCTTGATTTGTCGGATCTGCAGATTGGTGTGGCCCACGACAAAGCCTTCAGTTTTTACTACCAGGACAACCTGGAATTACTGGAAAAACTGGGAGCCACGCTGCATTATTTCAGCCCCTTAAATGATCGCAGCTTGCCCGCCGCCTGCAACTGTTTGTACCTGGGCGGTGGTTATCCGGAAGTGTTCACCGCAGAATTGCTGCAGAACACAGCGCTGATGCAGGAAATCAAGCTAAAGATAGAATCGGGCATGCCGGTTTATGCGGAATGCGGCGGACTAATGTACCTGACCGACAGCATCATTTCACTGGAAAATGAGGAAACGCCCATGTGCGGTGTGTTCAACGTTTCGGTGCAAATGACCACCCGGCTGCAACGCTTTGGTTATGCGCAAATCAGCTATGCCAACACCGTCACTCCCTGCCATGAGTTTCACCGGTCGCAACTGGTGCAAAAAGAATCACAAAAGAACTACAGGGAAACTTACCAGCTGCGAAAACCGAACCGGTCGGTTGAATGGGAATGTGGCCTGCAACGCAAGAACTGTCTGGCGGCCTATGCCCACGTTCACTTTTACTCCAAATTCGAATTTCTAAACGCCATTTGTACGCTATGGAAAAAAGCAACTACGTCAATTTAAACCCCTTGGGAATTGAAAGCGACAGCATGGAAATTATTTCCCGCGAGCTTTCGCATCTCCATATACCGGAGCAGTACGCCTCCATCGTGAAGCGCGTCATTCATACTACGGCCGATTTTGAATATGCGCACCTGTTCGAAGCGCATCCCAATGCGGTTGAACTAGCTAAAAATGCCTTGCAGCAATCCTGTCGTATTTATGCCGACACCAGCATGATTGTCGCCGGCGTGAGCAAGCCCTCCCTCAAAAAATTGGGCTGCGAACTGCACTGCTTCGTGCACGACGAGGAAGTTGTTGCCGAAGCTAAAGCGCAGGGAATTACCCGATCCATTTGCGGAATTAACAAGGCCGCGCAGGATGAGCGCTTTCGCATCTTTGTAATTGGCAATGCACCAACCGCATTGGTTCGTTTGTGCGAGCTGTATGCTGAAGGGATCGTGAAACCCGATCTCGTGATCGGTGTTCCGGTGGGCTTTGTAGGCGCAGCCGAGTCCAAGCAGATGCTGAAGGAATCAGGCATTCCCTACCTTTTGATTCGTGGGCGGAAAGGTGGCAGTACCGTGGGGGTTGCCATGTTGAATGCCCTCTTGTACGAACTGATTAAACGCAATTAGCCGAAGCCGGAGATGCCAGAACAACGAACATTGCGAAACGGATTAACCACGGGAACTTGCGCGGCAGCGGTGGCAAAGGCTGCTGCCTGGATGCTGGTGCATCAGCAAAGCCTGAACGAGGTTGGCGTGAAATTGCCCAACGAGGACGAAGTTTGGCTTGAGATCGAGAAAGCTTCGTTTTCGCCGGAGGAAGCAATGGCAACAACGATCAAAGATGCCGGCGATGATCCGGACATCACGCATGGAGCGGAGATCGTGGCGCGGGTTTGGCCGGGCACTCACCAAGGCGTCAAAATTATTGGAGGAAAGGGAGTCGGCCGGGTAACCAAACCGGGACTGGCGATTACTCCCGGCGAAGCAGCCATTAACCCAGTGCCTTTAAAAATGATCCGCGAGTCGTTAGCCGAAGTACTACCTCCCGACCTGGCTGTTACCGTAGAAATCAGCATTCCCAAAGGAGAAGAACTGGCCCGAAAAACCTTCAACCCAAGTTTGGGAATTGTTGGGGGCTTATCGGTTTTGGGCACAACCGGAATTGTACGGCCCATGTCCGAAGAGGCCTTGAAAGACTCGCTCGTTCTGAAGCTGGATCAACTCAAAGTATTGGGCTGGAACAAAGCTATTTTCAGTCCGGGAAATTACAGCACGGCCTTTTCAAGTGCGAACCTGCCCGTGAACGAAGCGCAGGTTGTGGTTACCAGCAACTACATCGGTTTTATGCTCGAACAGGCCGTAGCACGCGATTTTAAACAACTGGTACTCATTGGCCACCTCGGCAAGTTGGTGAAGTTGGCCGGCGGCATTTTCCAAACACACAGCAAGGTCGCCGATGCCCGCAACGAGATTTTAGCAGCGCACTATTTTCAGTTCAACCAAAGCCCCGAAGCCTTTTCAAAGATCATGCAAGCCAACACCACCGAGGAGGCACTCGATTTTATTGACGATTCGGAATTCTGGAGCGTATTCTCGGAACAGATTAAAGCCCGGGCAGAGCAACGCGTATTCGGTGAGCTCTCGGTCGAAGTCATTTTACTGTCGCAAAAGCAAGGCCTGCTGGGCTGCACTTCAAAAGCGATGAACCAATTAAAACAGTGGAAAAATGAGTAACACGAAGGAACTGTGCATTTGCGGAATTGGCCCGGGGCATCCGGATTACATCCTGCCTGCTGTTCACTTGGAAGTGAAAGAAGCAGACTTGCTAGTGGGTGCGAGCCGGCAACTGGAAACCTTTCAAAGCTATGCCAAAAACCATTTGCTGTTCACGGGAAAACTGGAGCAGCTCAAACAGGATTTGGACAATCGCGATGAAGAGAAAATCGTTGTGCTGGTTTCAGGAGACACCGGTTTCCACTCGCTCCGTCGGTTTCTGCAACAAGCCATTACCGACCGGTCTATTCGCTGCATCCCCGGCATCAGTTCCTTTCAGTATTTATATGCCAAGCTTGGTCTGGGCTACGAGAATGCCTTTAAAGCATCCCTGCACGGAACAACAACGCAGTTTGTGAGCAAGCTCGACGAATACGAATCGGTATTCTTGCTAACCGATCGGCAGAATAACTGGAAAACAATTGCCGGGATGTTGGCAGAAAGCGGGCACAGCCAGGCCACCATGCATATTGGCAACCGCCTCTCCTATCCCGACGAGCAAATTATAACGGCAACCGCTGAGCAACTGCTCCAACTCGATTGCTCCTTCTCGCTGTGTGCCGTCATTATTGAAGGAGCAACAACAAAACAAATCCAACACGCATGAAAGATTCAGCATTTATACGGGGCTCCGTACCCATGACCAAGGAAGAAGTGAGGACGCTGGTTTTAAGCAAGCTGGAACTGCAGCCCAATGATCGCCTGATGGATATTGGTGCCGGCACCGGTTCTGTTTCCATTGAAGCAGCGCTACGCCTTAGCGCAGGGCAAGTGATTGCGTTGGAACGAAAGCCGGAAGCCGTAGAGTTGATCAAACTGAATGCTGAAAAACACGACGTTTGCAACATCGAAATCATTGAATCTGAAGCTCCGCATGGCATGGAAAAGCTGGACACCATCAACAAATATTTTATTGGTGGCAGCGGTGGCCAACTGGAACAAATTCTCGATTTAATTGATACAAACGCACCGGCAGACTGCATCGTCGTTTTAACAGCCATAGTGATCGATACGATGCTGCGGGCATACAACTATTTTAAAAATAAAGGATGGTTTTTTGAGCTGAGCCAGGTGGCTATTAGTAAAGTCGATACGCAATCGGCGGTGGCCATGTTGAAAGCTCAAAATCCGATCTTCCTGTTTACCGCGACAAAAACAAAATCAAAATGAACACAACCAACGGAACTCTTTACGGAATTGGCTTAGGGCCGGGCGATCCGGATTTGTTGACCTTGAAAGCCGTGAAAGTATTGCAGAATGCCGACCTGATTTGTGTGCCCAACTCGAAAGGACAGTCCAGTACGGCGCTGGAAATCGTCAGGCCACACCTGTCACCCAAAGCCAGCACCCTGGCCATGGGCTTTTCCATGTCTCCGGATGTGGAAACACGCCGGGCAGCGCGCCGCGAGAATGCGGAACTGATTCAGGAGCACCTGCGAAAAGGGCAAAATGTAGCTTTTCTCACGCTGGGCGACCCCATGCTTTACAGTACCTACAGCTACATTCTGGATTATTTACCAACCGAATTTCAGGTTGAAACCGTGCCGGGCATCTACTCGTTTTCAGCCATCAGCAGCTTGCTTTCGACGCCACTGGTGAAGGGCGATGATAAATTAGCCGTGATTTGCTCTTTTGACGAGGCCGCAAAAACAATCATGCAGTCGGCCGAAGCGGTGGTTTGCATGAAAGTTTCAGCTTACCACCAGGAGCTTTTCAACTACTTGTCCGGGCAAACCGACTACCAATTCACGCTAATGACCGATGCCGGGAAACCCAGCCAGAAATGTTATACCGACATCTCGATTTTACAGGAAAAGGTCCCCTATTTTTCAACGGCCATTCTACTTAAAAACGCAAACGAAGAACAATGTCTGAAGTAATTTTCATAGGTGCAGGACCGGGCGATCCGGAACTCATCACCATCAAAGGACAAAAGGCGGTGCGCCATGCCGATGTAATTATCTACGCCGGCTCGCTGGTTCCCGAGGCTGTGATTGAAGATCGCAGAGCCGATGCCAAAGTGTACAACAGCGCCACGATGGACCTGAAAAGCATCATCGATACCATGCGCGAAGCAACCGAAAAAGGCCAAACGGTTGCCCGGGTTCATACCGGCGATCCATCGATCTACGGGAGTATTCGCGAGCAAATTGAAGAACTCGACAAGCTGGGCATTCCGCATCGGGTGATTCCCGGCGTTAGCTCGTTTGTGGCTTCGGCTGCAGCCCTGCAACGCGAATTTACGGTTCCCGGGATTTCGCAAACCGTTATTTGCACCCGCATGGAAGGTCGCACGCCGGTGCCCGATCTCGAGAAAATTGAGTTACTGGCGAGCCACCGTGCTTCGATGTCGATTTTTCTGTCGGTCGGCATGATTTCGAAATTGGTGGAAAAACTAACCAAGCACTATCCGCTGCACACGCCTGTTGCCGTCATTCAGCGTGCCAGTTGGCCCGACCAGAAGATTGTAAAAGGGATGCTGGCCGATATTGCACAAAAGGTAAAGGACGAAAACATCACCAAAACGGCCATGATTTTGGTGGGCGATTTCCTGGGCGATGAGTTTGAGAACTCACTACTCTATGCCTCGCATTTCACGCACGAGTACCGTAAAGGGAATAACGAACATCCTTCGAATTAAAGTTCGGCTATGAAGCAGTCTGTCGCCATCATCTCCATCAGTTTACAGGGCAATCAACTGGCTCGGGAGATCAAACAGCATTTTCCGGAGGCCGATTGTTTTACCCTGGCCAAATGGAAAGCCACGGGGTTTCGTCCGATTGAAGGAAAGCTCAGCCAGTTCTGCCAACATCTGTTTCAGAACTATGACAGCCTGATCTTCATTATGGCTACCGGAATTGTGGTGCGCAGCATTGCCCCCTGGATTCAGGACAAGACTAGCGACCCCGCAGTGGTGGTGCTCGACGACGCCGGCAAACACGCCATTAGCCTGCTAAGCGGGCACCTGGGTGGAGCCAATGCATTAACCAACCGACTCGCCAACTTAATTGGCGCCCACCCGGTGATCACCACCGCCTCGGATGTCAACCAATTGCCATCAGTCGATTTGTTGGCGCAACAGGCCGGACTGGTCATTGCTTCCATGGAAGATGCAAAAATGGTGACCGCTTGCCTGGTGAACCGCCAAGCCGTTGAACTTTGTGATCGGGGCAACTGGTTGGGTGCGCTTGAACTTCCACCTTTTGAAGGTGAACCGGCAGCTCGGATCATCGTCTCCAACCGAATGACGATTCCGGCTGATTTACCTGCAGTGCAACTCATTCCCCGGAATATTTACCTGGGAATTGGCTGTAAAAAGGACAGTTCTCCCGAGGTACTTTGGACGTTCATCGAACAACAATTGGAGCAATTGCAAGTGGACAAACGCAGTGTGGCCGCGGTTTGCTCCATTGAGCTAAAAAGCTCGGAACCGGCCATTCTGGAAGCGGCAAAGAAACTGAACTGCGAAACCAAATTTTACGAGGCCGAGGTGCTGCAAACAGTCGAGCATTTGTTTGAAGGCTCCGACTTTGTGAAACAAATTACCGGCGTTCGCTCGGTGAGCAGCCCGGCGGCCTACCTGGCTGGTGAAAAAGAAGGTGAATTCCTGCTTCAAAAAGCCCGGCAAACAGGCATGACATTATCTGTATTTGAAACAAAACAATACCAATGCAAGGAAAAATAACACTAGTGGGCACCGGCCCCGGCGATAAGGACTACATTTGTCCGCGAGCCCTGCAGGCGCTTGAACAGAGCGATATTATTGCAGGCTATAAAACGTACATCGAGTTGATTAAAACGCTTTTCCCCGAGAAACAATTTGCATCGTCGGGCATGAAAAAAGAGGTGGATCGGTGCGTGGAAGTGCTGGAACTGGCCGAAGTAGGAAATGTGGTGAGCCTGATTAGCAGTGGCGACGCCGGGATTTACGGCATGGCCGGAATAATGCTCGAGATTGTCGCCGAACGCCAATCCGAAGTACCGGTCGACATCATTCCGGGGATCAGTGCGGCTACCTCGGCAGCATCCCTGCTCGGAGCGCCGCTGATGAATGATTTCGTCACCCTCAGCCTAAGCGACCTGCTAACCCCCTGGGAACTGATCCTAAAGCGAATCCGGGCGGCCGGAGAAGGCGACTTCGCTGTTGCTCTGTACAACCCGCGCAGCAAAACGCGCATCAAGCAGCTGGATACCGCTGTTGATATTCTGCTGCAATACCAGAAGCCGGAAACACCGGTGGGCATCGTGAAACAAGCCATGCGAGAAGGCCAACAGGTGGTTCTGACCACGCTGGGCGAACTTAAAAATGCCGATGTAGACATGCTGACCACCGTGATTATCGGGAACTCGCAAACGCAGGTCATCAACGGCAAAATGGTGACCATTCGGGGATATCGCTTATGATTTGGATTATCGGGGGAACAAGTGATGCCAACAAGCTTGCAGAGCGCTTTCGGCGCGAAGGCCATCGGGTGCTGATTAGTACCACCACTGCCTACGGCTCGCAACTGGCGGCGCTGCAAAATTGTGAGGTCGTTGAGCAACAACTGAACGAAAGCGACATGGAGCAGCTACTGACCGACAAAGCCATTTCGGTGGTGGTTGATGCCAGTCACCCTTTTGCCGAACTTGTTTCAACACAGGCCATGGCGGTTTGTGCGCGTATGAAACGCCCTTACCTGCGTTTTGAACGGGGACAAGTTCAAATACCCGGCGCCCGTTATTATCCCGACTACGACCAGCTGATTGAAGCGCTAAAACAAACCAGTGGCAACATTCTGCTCACCATTGGGTCCAAAAATGTCCATCGCTTTTGCCCCGAGCTTCTCGACCGGATTGTTGCCCGGGTTTTGCCGGTCAGCAAAAGTCTGGATGAGTGCCAGGCCGCTGGACTACTGGTTCACCAGCTTATTGCCATGAAGGGGCGCATGCGTGTGGAAACCAACCGGGCTTTGATGAAGGAATACCTGATTACCCAACTTGTCACCAAAGAATCGGGCGAAGCCGGCGGACTGCTCGAGAAATGCCAGGCAGCACAAGAACTGGGCATCGCGGTGCACATTGTGTCCCGCCCCCGTCTTCGTTATCCGCTTGTTTTTTCCGATATTGACGCGCTTGTGCAACAACTGAACGAAACTCTGAAAGCATTACGAACATGATAAACGGACACGGTAACAACCTACAAGGAATACAACACCTGCTGAAAGCTGATTTCAGCACCAATGTGTTCGATAATCCGCAAACCGACGGCTTGTTGGACTACCTGCAGACGCAGATCCCGGTCATTCGCAACTACCCGGATCCCGAGTGCCGGATTTTACGCGAAAAGCTGGCCACTACATTCAAAATAAGCCCGGAACATGTGCTGGTTACCAATGGCTCAACGGAGTCGTTTTACCTGCTGGCCCATGCCTTTCAGCAACAATGCTCGGCTATTCGCACGCCGGCTTTTGCCGAGTACGAAGATGCCTGCACGCTTCACAAACATCAGATCGTGTTTGTGGATGAGCTGCAGGAACTCAACAGCAGCACAACGGCTGATTTAGTGTGGATCGGCAATCCCAATAATCCCGACGGTCGTTATCGCAGTCCGCAAGAGTTGATTGCTTTCCTCAGGCAAAATCCTAAGCGCCTGTTGGTGGTTGACGAGGCTTACATCGACCTTTGCGAAGGGGCCGAAACTGTGGCTCCCCTGGTTAGTCAGTATCCAAATTTGGTGGTCATCAAATCCTTCACCAAGCTGTTTGCCATTCCGGGCATTCGGATTGGGTACCTGCTGGCAGATCCTTCGATCATTCATCGGCTTCAGGCCTGCCATATGCCCTGGGCGGTGAATGCCCTGGCTTTGAAGGCCGGCGAGTATATTCTGGATTTGCCCGAAAAGCCAACCGCTGCGTTTCGCCAACGGTTAAACGAATCCAAACGCCTGCAAACGGAACTGGCGCAGCTTCCGGGATTAAAGGTATTCCCCTCGCCCACCAATTATTTTCTGTGCCAATTGCAGCAGGCAACGGCAGCCGAACTGAAAACAGTGTTGCTGGAAAAGCACGGCTTCCTGATCCGCGATGCCTCGAATTTTCGCGGACTCGGGCCCGGTCATTTTCGCATTGCTGCCCAAAACAAAACTATTAACAACGAATTTATCTCTGCTCTCAGAGCCAGCATTAATGTCCTACAACCATGTCTTTCTTCCCCATCTCATTAAACCTGGCCGGTAAACAAATCGGCCTGATTGGCGGCGGCCGGGTGGCTGCTCAAAAATTGAAAAGCCTGGTGCGCTACAGTTCCAACATTCGCGTGGTAGCTCCCGAAATAGTACCGGAAATTGAATCAAACCCGGCAGTTCAGTGTCGGTACGAAGCCTATCAGCCCCAACACATCGACGGGCTATTCCTGGTGTTTGCCTGCACCGATTCGCCCGAAGTGAATGCCCAAATTCAGGCGGATTGTGAGTCTCGGGGCATTTTGTGCAACCGCACCGATGATGCCGACGTGTCCGATTTTCATTCGTCAGCCTTAGTTGAAACCGACGACTTTGTGGTGGCCCTGAACTCGAAGCGCAAGGAGGGGAAGAAAACGGTGCTGATGGCTCAGGAGATCGAACATTTTGTGCGCGAGCGCGAGCAACTGCTGCAACAAAAAGAGCAGTTGGCAGGCAAAGTCTTTTTGGTTGGCTTTGGCCCCGGAAACCCCAGCTTGCTGAGCCGACGTGGCGAGCAATTGCTGTTTCAGGCCGACATTATTTTTTACGACGAACTGCTCGATCACAAATTCCTGGCGCGCTACCGGGGCGAAAAACACTACGTGGGCAAACGCCGGGGCAACCACAGCAAGGAACAGGACGAAATTAACGAGGTGTTGTACCAGGCGGCTCAAAGCGGCCAACTAGTTGTCCGCCTCAAGGGTGGCGACCCGCTTATTTTTGGGCGGGGCAGCGAAGAGCGCTTCTACCTCGAAGAACGAGGCCTAGCGGTGGAGTTTGTCCCCGGCATCAGCTCGGCCATTGCGGCGGCTTCGCTGGGCAATATACCGCTCACCCATCGCGGCATTGCCTCGTCGGTGAGCTTTGGCACGGCGCACGGCAAAAGCAGTTACAAAATTCCCAATTCCGACACGGCCGTGTATTACATGGGCGCCTCGCACATGCACGAAATTGCTACCAACTACCTGGAGCAGGGCTACCCCGACGATTACCCGGTTGGACTGGTGTACAAAGCCAGCTTCCCCGATCAGGAAGTGACCCGCACCACCATTGGGCAACTCAGTCGCGGCGAAGTGGCCGCCAAAAGCCCTGTGATTGGTATTTTCGGGCACACCGTCAATTACCGCGATTACCTGAAAGCAAACAACTAAATAAACACAACAAAGGCTGCCTGAAAAAGACAGCCTCTTTACTTATTCACTGTTCAGTAAATACAACCACTTAATCCTATTTTACTTTTCAATCCAGCCAATACATGGGGCAATTACTATTTCATTAGGTGGTTTTATCCTGACAGTTAGCCAACAGTCTCTGCATTTCAAAATTTTCTCCCGCGCCAACTGCCTCAAAAAACTTCAACATCCAAAATAGACGGCTAAACGCAATCGACTATAAAGTCAGAAGTCTAAAAAAATAATTTTCACTAGTTACCGTCGGGATATTGGCTCGAATTAAAACGAATTCATGTTTATTCCAAATTATTAATCTTCACCTGGATATCTGCCGGAGGAGCAAAGTACATCCACGAGGAAACCAGCACATCAGCTCCGGCTTTCGCATAAGCTGCGATATTGCTGGCATTGATACCACCCGCAGCAATCATGCAGATACCCGGATTCTCCTCCCTACAGACGACAAGTGTTCGTTCAAAATCCACCGGAGACAACTTATCCAACTGCACCGCATCAGCACCGGCAACCGCCGCCGCAAGCGCCTCCTGCTGCGAATGTGCTTCCACCACCACCATCCTTTCTTTTTGCTGCAGACGGATTCGCTGGATAAGTGCTGGTAACTGGCCATATCCCCCGGTAAAAAGGAGATGTTCGCGAAATAGCAGGATACTGTCAGACAAGCCGGTGCGGTGAGGCACTCCCCCACCTGCCATTAAAGCCTTGAGGGCGATTTTTTTCAGGTAAGGCGGATGCTTTCGCGTACCGGCAACGGAAACAGAAGGGTTCTCTGACCTGGCCAGTTTCGCCAGCAAATGTGTGCGCTCGGCAATACCTGAGGCAAACTCAATCATAGCCCCTCCCGTACGCCAAATCAGGTGTAACGACTGGGCATCGCCCTCGGCTTCCAGAATCTTGTCACCAATCTCCAGCATGGTGCCAGAAGCAACTGCAAACAGAACCTTCAAGCCTACTTTTTGATACATCCGAACGGCTTCTTCGGTGCAGCAAACTACCATCCGATTACGGGCAAAAATCTCGATTCTTCCTTGCTGCCCGTGCAGGCCAAGTAACAAACTGGTCATATCCCCTGCCGGAACATCGTCTTCAATCAGGCGATCAATGTCATGGTCGGTAAAATAAATCATTGTTTTCTATGTTTAGTGTTCATGTTTTGAGGCTCCTTGAAACAACAGCCGAATACCAATCGAAAATTGCCGTCCGAAATCGGGATAGATTGGCGATACCGTTGCATAACGTTCATCGAAAATATTCCGAACAGCGCCTCTCAGTTCCACAAAATCACCGGGTACGCGGTAATTGATGTTCAGGTCCCAATTGAAATAATTGCCAATGGAAACCTCTTCTTTCAAGAAGCGATCGGTTTTATAGTCGGAAACATATTTGCCAAACAAGTTGGCATTGAATTTCCGCGCGACATACGACAGCCCCAGGTTGGCAATAAATGGTGGCTGCTTAGCATACTTTCGGTACTGGGATTCCTCTGACTGGTAGATCAGTTTATACGACAGGTTAGTCATCAAAGACCAATGATCCCGCCACTCCGGACTGTGATAAGTCAGCTCCGCCCCATAGGTATGCAAAGAGATGTTTTTCTGGTAATAGCGAATTTGTCCGTCATCGTCGTAATAGGCGCGATTGGTAAAATCGGAGGTATTTTGTTGCCGAAGCAGGAACAGCGTGAAAACGGTGTTTCCCCAACCGTCCGAAAAATGCTCCAGTCCCAAATCTACTCCGGTCCGATGTTCCTTTTCCAGGGAAGTTGTTGAGCCATCGTCAAGTAGCTGCAAAGCTGTTTGATCGAGCGGCAGCACTCCGGCATTTACCATCAGGTTGACATTCAAATCTGGAGAGTAGTGCCAGGAGATTCCGCTGCTCAAATTAGGCAACACCGGCTGCCACTCATTTTGAACAGCCCTGCTTTCGTCACCAAATCCCTGGTTTGGCACATAATATTTGTAATACTCGCGAATGAGCTTCACGCCCAAGTGTACATCGGCATGTTTAAAATGGTGCTGGTCGAGCAAAGCGGCAGCATACACGTCTTTTTTTGCTTTACCGTGGGTATAATTGGCCGAACTGGCATACATACCCGCAATCCGAAGCGTGTTTTTCGGGAATAGCTGCAACGCCTGAAATACACCAATACTCAGGATTGAATCGGGCTCACTCAGCATCTGAGCCCGGATGATTGAATCACCGACAACTGCTTCATTCGTTTCCGAATCAACACCGTATTGGTAAGCATCAGGATACAAATCCATACGATTCAGAATGTAGGCAAACTGCAATTCAGTGCTGGCTTTTTCTGAAGCGTTCCATTTCAAACGAGCTGTCAAAACGTTGTAGCGCATGGGGTCGTATTCCCAAATTTCAGATAGTTGTTTTTCCGGTAAAACCAGGCCCTGGTAATCAACAGCCTGGGTTACAAAGCGGGTTCCGTAAGTGTAAAAGTTCTCCACATCCAGCTCCAATTTATCCTTCAAGCGGTAGTTCAGTTTCCCGTAAAAATTCCACAAATTCTCGTGACTGTGCCTCCCTGCCAGTCCGTCGGTCCGATCATTGTACAAGGAGAAAACGTAGTTCAACTGACCGACTTTTCCGCCGTGCATGACACCTGCCCGCCAACTGTTAAATGAACCATATTGAATCTCCCCGCTTGTTGTAAAACGATCGAACGTTTTCGTTTTTATGTTGACGACTCCGTTAATTCCACTGTAACCAAGTAACAGCGAATTACCGGAGCGAATCACCTCGACTGACTCGATCATATTGGCCGGTAACATGGAGGGCGCTTCCACCCATTGGGCCATCGGACCTGCACCATTGGTCAGCAGCGAAACACCATTGATGGCATAGTCGGCCGCCACGTTCTGTCCGCGGATCATGTAATAATATTTTTTGCGTCTCCCCTGTTCCGAGGGCATCCCGTTAACCGAATATTTCAACGCTTCCCACACATTATCGGCATCCATCTGCTCAATCTCTTTGGCCGAAATCCGGGTAATCGAGCTTTGCCAGGCTTCCGGCTCTACCGTCACTTCTTTGACCGGGGAAAGCTTTGCACGCGATACAACTGACACCTCGCCAATACCAACATTCTTCGGAACCATTAAAACATGTAAGTCTGTTTGGCCGTGCTCGACTGTTCTCAGAACGGTATGGTAGCTGGTATGGACAATTTCGAGGTGAATAGGTCCTTCATCCGGCAAACTCAACTGAAAATTTCCTTTGGCATCTGCCGAAACCTGCCAATTCAATTCCGGAAGTAAGATTCGGGCAAAAGGGACCACCTCGTTTGTTATGGAATCCCTTAATTCACCACGAAGTTCGAACGACTGTCCAAAACCCGGATTACTAAATAAACAGGCAAAAAGCAGCGGAAAAACCTTCGTCAAACTCACTCGCCACATCTCTTTCTTCTTCGTTTCCTGTTGCCGCCTCATTCTCAGTTTCCTTTCAATAGGTGTGTCAACTGCTGTTTACTTAGTTCGACATGATAAAAAAGTTGGAAGTACTCCAAGAGCGCCTGATCAACATCGAAATCCAGCTGTTCCGGATAAAGCACCCGGGCCGTCCACAAAACACCTGCAATGCAGTTAGAACTGGGCGGACGGTCGAACCAGCCAAACGGAAGGGCGGGAATTTGGTAGAGCTGACTTTGATTTACAGCACTTATCCCACTCCAAAGCGGATTAGTCCGGATGTGAGTCATTGTATTCGAGTCAGTAGATTTCTTACCGCCCATTGTCATGCCGGCAGGCATACCGGACCATACCAAAATAACATCAGGATTCCAGTTCATGACCTGTTCCATCGATACCGGTGTCATTCCATGCATACCGCCCAGCTGAATGTCGGCCACATTCGTCGCTCCCAAATAATCGATCACCTGACTATGAAAGGAATTGGATGGTTCCGTATTCAGGCCTTTCATGCCTTCGGCATAGTAAACCCGTGGTTTTTTATCCTCGGGTATTTTGCTGAATTTACGATTCAACGAAACTATGTAGTCATCTAAAAACTGTAAAATGGGCGAAGCCTTTTCCTCGCGGTGCAGCAGTTCACCCAAAAACTGAAATGTCCGTGGATAATCGTTGAGCCGGAAATTGATCATCAGTACCGGTATTTTCAGGCGTTCCTGTAATTCATCGGGATCATCGCTGCCCGTCATATTCCCCAGGATAATGACGTCAGGCTTTTGCTTCAGTATTTCCTCATCCGAGTTCCGCGAATAAACCTTGCCGCTCATGTAAGCAGGCGAAATATATTGCTTAGCAAGCTCTCCCACCGGGAAGGTATAGTTGCACAACAAATCCGGATCAAGAGCAAACACAATCAGCGAAGCAAAACGATCGGTAAAAACGCTCTCCACATTTTCCGGAACTTCAACAGCACGTCCCTGCATATCCGTTACTATACGACTGCCAGCAGCCTGCACCTGTAGTGCAGAACAAAACAGCAATAGTGCCCAAAGCAGTTGACTTAATCTATTCATGATATCTTTCATTTCTGATTTCTTGTTTAATTTGATTTTAAAATGGAGCGATTCGCTTCGACTACTATTCGGGCATGGACCAGACATACAGATCGTGCAGGCGCACACTCCGATCGCTCTGTTCCCCGTCGTTCACACCGGTTCCCAGCTCGCTAATAGCCGGTGTAAACTTCAATTGTACATTTTCAGCATTGAGCTCAACAATGAATATCTCGCCCTCCAGGCAATCGATAGGCTGATAGTCGCCAACGCGCACAAACGAATCGTCACCATCGGCTTTCTTCCAAAGCGATATGCCGCCAACATATTCAGTATCGCCGCCGTAGGAAACGCTGAACGCGACCTTGCTGATGGAAGGTAATTCAGACAAGATGAACTGAGCATCGGAATTATGGCCACCACACTCGTAAAAGATTTCGCTTTGCAGTGCCACATAACCCAGGCTCACTTCGGAATCGGCTGTAGAACTGCCAGCTTTATTGCCGCAAACGGGATTCACCGCATAATCCATCAAGGTGTAACTAACACTAAAACCGTTGTATTCATAGACAACCGGTACTCCGGGCTGGTACATAATTACGGAAGTAATCATCAGGTCGGTCTCACAATTGTTAAACTGCTGGTTGATGTAGCCATCTCGATCCCAATTCTGAAAATTCTCGTGAAAAGCCAGCGTACCATCGACCGGATAATTGTCTAGGTTAAGCGACACCTCTGAGTCCTCACTATCCGCCTCGGCGACTTCATCTCTGAAGCGGTAGTTGCTTTCTTTCTCGCAAGCGGGAAAGAAAGCGAACATACCAGCCAGAGCGATTATGAAACGTAAAAAGATTTTACTATTCATGTTAAACGGATTTCGATGTGACCTTATTCGCTCCAAATGCGAACGCCATACAATTTTGGGGTAGTTGAATAAGCGCCGTCTCCCTGGTAAGTGGTGAATTTAAACGACACATTCTCCTGGTTGACATAGAAACGGAAGTACTTACCGATACCTGCATAGCGTGTCACCGTTATATCCTGAAATAACTCGTAATCGCCACCTTCAACCGACTTCCATACCAGGTAACGACCACTCATCCCTGTTACAGCCATCCAGAATTCGAGCAGAGAAACTGAAGGAAGAGATGAAATGGTTACGGAGGCATCAATCTCAGTATTAGCATAGCTATCTTTATTGATCGGCAGTTCGATATAGCCGGTGGTCAGCTGGTAAACCAGCGTTGTATCACCATGGTGGTTGTAGCAATCCGGATTTACCGCTCCATCGTGTATGGTATAGGTAACCGGCACCCCTGAGATGTAGGTAATCGTCGTGTCGTACTCGACAGTTCCGGTAGAGGCCAGCGGTACATATTGGGTTCCGGTTTTGTTGTTTTCAACACCCGGTACCGGTAGCTCATAGCCTTGCAGCGCCCAGCTTCCGAAGAACTCGTTTACATACAACTGCGCATCATCCGAAACGCCCGATGTCCAAATCTTCAGGTCATGCATCCTGATGGCTCCATTATCGGCATCTTCCGATACAAACTTCAGTGATACGTTGCTTTCGTCAATTGCAACCGAATAAAATTCACCTGTCTCAATACTCTCAGGCATGTAGATACCCACCAGTTCGTAGCTGCCGCCATCGACCGATTTGTACAAAGACAGGCCGGTTCCTGCTTCATCCAGGACAGTAAGTGAAAACTGGACAACCGATGCGGTTTTGATGTCCTGCAGTTCTACCGTAGGTGTAACCTCCCCGCTGCGGGTAGCTATGGCTGGGAATAGCACAAATCCACCGGTAATAGCATCGCCGTCTTCTGTTGTTCCCGAACCATCGAAACAAGTTGTGCTTACCGCAACATCGGTATAATCAATCAACACAGTATCATTATTCACCCCATTGTAATAAATCTCCTCCCAGCTGATCGCTTCTGTTACTGCAAGCATATCAGCAGCGTCACAGCCATCGGACTCTTCAGAAAAGCCAACCTGCAAGGTCGACTTCGAGGGCCACTCGCCAGACGACTGGAAATCTTTATCTACTTTCAACGCGGCGCCAACAGGCACCTCTGCATGGGTTAGATCCTTCTCTTCTTCGGTGTTGTTGTTATCATCCTGACAAGCCACAAGACTCACAGTTAAAGCAATAAGCGACAAAAAGGTAATCCGTAAATTTTTGTTTTTCATGTTGTTTTCTTTTTGGTTTTTTATTTGTTTTTGTACCGGCGAATCCATCTAATCCGTCACAACGCCACACAGACCCGGCGAACCAGGCCATCTTTGGTGCGGGCCTCAACCAATTCGATATCGGTACTGTATATTTCTGAGATCATTTGAGAATTTAATACCTGGATCGGGTTCCCCGCTTTTCGGACTTTACCGTTTCGCAGCAGCACAACCTGATCGGCATAATTCAATGCCTGCTCCGGATTATGGGTATTTATAATGACCCCGTAACCTTCGTCCCTAAGACAGGACGCCATTTTCATCACGGTTAGTTGATTCCCCAAATCCAAATTCGACGTTGGTTCATCCATTGTGATGTATTGGGGCTGTTGCGCAAGAGCGCGGGCAATGAGTACTAATTGTTGCTCTCCGCCACTCAAACTTGCGAACTGCCGGTGACGCAGACGTTCAATCTGCAGCTGTTGCAGTGCCTTTAGTGCAATGATTTTATTTTTTTTTCCTGGAACATGCCAAAAGCTTTCCGTGGCCGAATACTGCCCCATCAATACCACTTCGAAAACGGTGAAGGGAAATGGCGTACCATGCGCTTGAGGCACATAGCTCATTAATCTTGACAACGATTTGGGTGAATAGCTTTTTAAGGGTTTACCTTCCAGATAAATATCGCCTTTCAACGGAGGGAGCATTCCCAACAATGTTTTAAAAAGTGTTGTTTTCCCTGTTCCGTTTTTCCCCAACAAACAAGTCATTTTTCCTGCCTCTATCTGGAGGTTCACATCCTCCAGAACTAGCTTTTGCCCATAGCCGCACGACAAATTGGTTAGTTGAATCATAATCGTCTATTTTTTGCTGGTTTTTAAAAGAATAAAAATGAAGAAGGGAGCTCCGATAAGCGAAGTGGTAATTCCCAACGGAATTTCCATGCTCGTTACCGTCCTCGAAAAATCGTCGACCAACATCAGGAAGGCTCCACCCGAAAAGAAAGATGCCGGCAACAGGTAGCTGTTTTTCGGACCAATAAGCATCCGTGAAATATGGGGAACCAACAACCCGATCCAACCGATAATACCACTCAGGCACACTGCAGCGGCAGTCATCAATGTTGCCACCACAATTACCAGAAAACGCAGATATTCCACATGAACTCCCATCGAACGAGCTTCGTCATCGCCAAATGAAAGCAGATCGAGTTTCCAGCCCGAAATTGTTAGTATAAAACCTCCGCACAATGCGACCACCGCCAGAAATTTTAGTTCGCTCAGCTCAATTCCGGCCAGTCCACCCATCAGCCAATACACAATAGAGGGCAATGTGTCATAGGGATCAGCAATGTATTTCAACAAGGAAACCAAGGCTGTAAAAATGGCCCCCACAACCATCCCTGACAGGATTAATGTTAGGTACTTATTATGACCGCGTCCGGTAGAAAGACTGATGAGGTAGACAATAACGATTGCCCCTACTCCGCTCAAGAATGAAAAAGTTTGCACCCAAAAAGAACTCAATGCCATTAAAATGGCCAATGCTGCGCCAAAGCCTGCTGCCGACGAAACACCGAGAATCGAAGGCGAAACCATGGGATTCCGAAACAGCCCCTGGTAAGCAGCGCCGGTTAACGAGAGAGTTCCGCCAATTAAAAAGGCTGCCAGAATCCGGGGCAGGCGAATATGGAGGATAATGGTGGCTGCCTGGGGCGAAACAACAGCATCGGGATCGAAAAACGAGCGAAGAAGCTGCGCAAAATCGTTCCAGGCCAGCGGAAAGCGACCGAGAAACAAGGAAGTCACCGCCACTGCCAGGCAAAACAGCGGTAAAAGAATAAAAGTGTATAGTTTTCTGCTTTTTGAGCTCATTATAAATCTTGATTACTTTCGAATGTTCCGTTATCTTTTATTAGAATATCGATAGACATAGGTATCTCATGCCGAGCACTAAAAATTGTCGGCGAATCGCTAAAATTCGTTTTAAACAGAGTAGCGCACTCTCTGTGCAACTACCCTGTAAAATCAACTAACTAACTTTCTAATCTATGCCAATAATTACTGATGAAGCTTTTATGATCGCAGAGGCTTCCTGTCCCACCTTTAGTTCCAGTATTTCGACCGAAGCTTTGGTAATAACAGAAGTAACAAAGCAGGCATTTCCCAAATCAATGGTCACCTGCGTATTTACTGCCCCATCTTTAATTTCACTGATTTTTCCTGTCAGCACATTGCGGGCGCTGATTTTCACTTCGCCAACGCCAATCATCACGTTCGATGCTTTGACAAAGGCCGTTACTTCAGAACCAACTGTTACGCCCAGACTTTTTACGGCATCGTTGGTGATAATCGCGGCTATTTTCGAACTCCCAAAGTCAATGTCAACTTCAGAATTAACCACTCCTTCTGCAATAGCAGAGACTTTTCCTTTCAATTGATTTCTTGTACTAATTTTCATGTTTATCGTTTTTATATAATAAAGACTCTGATTAAGAATTTACATCATCTCTGTCAGTTCGGTGTCCTTCAGGTCGTATTGATAGAAGAGGCGATAGAATAACTTAATATCTGCTTTGGCCTGTTCTGGCGAATAGTCGTAAAACAGTTCGCTCAACCAGATCAGCCCGCAAATCCGATTCACTGTAGGCGGATGGTCGAACCAACCATACGGTTCGCCGGGCACCACATAAACTTTTTTTGTTTGAACCGCCTTGATGGATTTCCAGGCGGGGTTGCTAAGGATACGCTCGGCCGGATTGCTGTCGCCCTTAAAAGCAGTAGCAAAAATGTAGTCCGGATTCCAGGCGATAATCTGCTCGAGATTCACCTGCGCATGCCCACCTGATGGCAACGGGATTTTCGCGGCAATCGGAACCGCCAGGTAGTCGAGTACTTCGGTATGTCGCGAGCCACTTGGGTCAGTCATCAAACCATCGGCACCTAATGTATAGTAGACGGAAACATCCGAAAGCGACTTCCTGCCCTTCAACTCATTCACTTGTTGATACACCCGCTGCAGGTAGCTGATGAGCGGCTCGCAGGCAGCGTCAGCCTGAAGCAGTTCGGCTAAAAAGCGGTAGGTTTCGTCCAGCTTATCCAGGCTGAGGTCAACAACTACCACCGGAATTCCCGCTTTGCTCTGCAGCTTGTCAAATTTCTCCAGGGGATCTTCCGGCAAAAACGCGCCGGCAATAATCAGATCAGGCTGAAAGCTCAATACATTCTCCAGATTTTTAATATCTACGGTCGGCAACTGCTTGTACTCCTCCGACAAATAAGGCAGGAACCTGGTTCCGGAAATCATTCCCTTGGCCAGCAATTTCGATCCGGCACATGGGAAAACTAAAATCGATGTTTTAGCATCATAAGGAACCAATCGCTTCGGACTTGCCGGGACATCAACTTTGCGTCCGGCCATATCAGTTAGCTTCGTTGGGAAAACAAACAGCGGCAGAACCAATAGTACAAGCAGGATCACTATTTTCAGTTTTCTGAAGCAAATTTTAGAGGTCATTGTTTTCATGATTTCTTTTCGTTGAAATGGTTTCTGGTGTATATTCAGAATAAGCAACTTCGCTGAGATATTCCTTTAAATATGGTAGAGGAGCATTCTTGACCGTGTCCCAGCCAATCCAACGGATCTTCTTATCTCCTGCCAGTACCGACGACTGAGCCGCGTGTAGCGATCCTGATCTCTCCAGGATATTTCCAATCTTAGGTGAGTAAAAATGCTGGGCCAACTTTTCAGCATCAGAACCGGCACCTTGTTTTAACAGAAAGAAATAAGCTACAACCGGATTGCCGTCGATTGGGTTAATCTGCTGAACTTCATCACGCACATCACTGCGTATAAAACACTTGGCAAAGTTGTGCATCAGGTTAATAGGAGCTGTCTCTGGCAGCGCTGTTGCCAAATTTTTTACCATCCCTGAAAAATGTTGTTTGCTTTTAACGTTCGCTGCGAATTGACGGATTCCATCTTCGCCATGCTGGTGGTACAAATAGAACATCATCACAAAGCCAAAATGATCGCGTACATTCTTTCCCATCTGCGAGATCATTCCGCGGTACTCCGGGTTAAGCAAATCCGACCACGACCGGGGAAGAGCTAAATTCGGTTTCAACGCCGGATCGTAAACCATGACAAACTCCTCCGCTCCAAAAGTGTGGTACTGTCGTTTGTCATCCACCAATCCCGCTTTCCGGAACATTGCGTTAAAGGGTGCCCGGATCTGCGAAGTAAAATAACCCGGCTTAATCCATGAATCAGTAAACTGTTGGGTATTTAGCGAGCTAAAGCCTTTGCCAATCAATATATCCGGCAAATCATCAATCGATTGACAGAGTGCAAGGTAATTTTGAAATTCCTTCTTTTTGTATTTCGGAAAAATATTCAGGTTCAGACCTATTCCCTGCGATTTAGCAAAGGCGCAAAGCTCGTCTACGAAAGCTTGTTGCCAGGTAAAACTCACATAACCTGCTATATTTACCTGCCCGCTTTTCACCAGATTTCTGCGCATCTGCGCATAGTTGCACGGATACTGCAACGCTCGTTTCACCGTCCTTGTTAAACCAAGGGTCAGTGATTCCAAAGGCAGTTCATATTGCTCGGCAAAACTACCGACTGAAATATTTTCGTCAATCAGCTTACGGAAGGGCCAAAGAAACTCCAGGCATTCCGGATGTTGCTCCAGTAATTGTTTTAGATCTGTATCCGATTGTACCAACATATCAGTTCAAATTAAAAGTGACGTAAAAGCGAAAGTTCCTCCCTTCGGCCGGTAAGTACGACTGAAAGGTTTCGTAATCCTTGTTTGTCAGGTTGTTCACGACCAGTCGAAGTGACGGATTACAAGGCAAGGCCCCAAAGCTAAACCCGAGTGACAAATCTGTTACGACGTAGGCCGGCGTGGCATAACCGTCATCGGGCAGGCGCCTTTGCTCACTGTAGTAAACGGCAGCCAGCAATCCATGTGACGAAATATTCGGACTCAACTGGTAGTGGTAATGCAGCTCCGATTTCAGGTTGAAAGGCGGCACAAAGTCAAGTGGCTCTCCTTCTCCGAAATAATCTCCCCCATCTGAAACATCGGTTCCGTTCAGATATGACGCGCCGGCGGAGAACACCAGTTCATCTTCTTCCTGCAAAAGCTGTTGCACCGGTACTGTCAGCATCAATTCTCCACCCCACAGGCGGGCTTTCCCAACATTGGTATATTGAAAATTGGTTCCCGGTTGCCCCTTCACATCGTCCATGGTAATCATGTCTTTCATCAACCACAAAAAAGGGCTGAGATCCAACTCTATTTTACCAATTGTTTGCTGGTAATCCATATCGATGCTGTGGCAATATTCCGGCTTCAATTCGGTGTTTCCGTATAAAATACCCCGCGCCGTATAGTTATCGGCAAACAGCTCTGTTGTTTCGGGCATACGAAACGAGCGGGCCAGGTTCAGCTTAATGTGACTTTGCTCAGAAAGCCGAGTTTGTCCACCAATTGATGCCGAAACAGCATGAATATGACTCTCGCCTTCCTTATCCTGCTTCAAACTGTACACTTCACCTTCCTGCACATGGTCGTAGTCGAAACGCAGGCCGCCTGCCAGTGAAGTTCCAAAACCGGGCCGGAAGATGGTTTCACCAAAAGCTCCGGCCACAATCGAGCGCGCATTGATGCTCACCCGATTTCGAAACGAAAGGTTCTGAATGTAGTCGTTACTCTCGGTTGGCGACGAAATGTGAAAGCTGTAATAGGAAGTTCCCGTATTCAGCGTCCACTTTTCGCCAATCCGGTGCTGAAGCGTCCAGCTGGCACCGTAATAATAATCGGTGTAGTCGGTAACTTCCTGGAAAGACAAAAGATGGCCAGCAGCCGTGAAGTAACGTTTTTCAAGTTCCCGCTTTTCATGACTGAAATAAGCCGACACCACCGACTTCCAGTTTGGATTGGCTTGAAAAGTCCAGTTCATTGAAATGTTTCGCGTATCCTCAATATTGGTTGTTGCCAGTAAATATTCGGTCCCGCTGAAGCCTTTGGGTTTTCCCCAAGGCCCGCCCCAATGCAGGTCGACCAGCACGTCCAGTCGGCTTTTTGCTGACATTTTCCAGGCCGTTTTCGCCAGGAAGTCTTTATCCTCGTAAAAACTGTTTTCAATCGTCGTTCCGTCCGGGTAATGGCCGCTTCCAGCTTTGCGATAGCGTAGGTTAATTCCGCCCGCCAACTTTTCGTTCCCCTCACTGACCGAAGCCAGCAGGATGCGTTCATCGTTGTTGGTTCCGTAGCCAGCTGTCAGTTTCCCGTTCATCCCGTCTGTATCAAAAGGGAATGCATCAATTAGATTGACGATTCCGGCGATGGCACCGGAACCATACCGCACTGAAGCCGCTCCTTTCTCCACTTCAACGCGATCCAAATCGTACACATTGATGGTGTGGGACATAAAGCCTGCCGGGTAACTACTAAAGCGACGGTTGCCGTTGCGCAACACCAGGAGCCGTTTGCCTGATAAACCCCGGAGAATAAGTGGAACCTGGTAACCCGAGCGCTGCGTGAAACCTGCTTTGGCACCCAGTAAATCAGTCACGTGCAGCGGCATCCGTTCTTCCACCTCGGCTTTATCAACCGATAAAACAGCCGCATTGCTTTTAGCCCGCAGACTTTGACTTTGCAACACCATTATATCCCCCAGTTGATAAACACGAGGTGCCAATTCAATCTTTAAATCGTCACCAGGGCGTGCCAATTCAATATCGCGACTTTCAAAATTGCTTGCCGATACAGAAATCGCCAAAGGAAAAGCATACGCATCGACCGGAAAACAAAATTCTCCCTGCTCGTTGCATAGCAACTGTTTGCCTTGCGGCAATAGCAGGCTTGCAAAAGCAATGGGTTCCCCCGAAAGTGAAATCACCTTTCCGCTGATAACCTTTGCCGATAGTGTTTGACTAAGCATCATAAATAGAAAAATTAAGTGACACAAGTAATGATTCATGGACCGGAATTCTGGTAAATAATTGTCTGCCGTGCGGCGGATTGACTGGACAGCCTATTCGGAAATAACCTGCCAGCGAACAACGGTTTTTTGCTTGTCAGCCCCGCTTCCCTGGAAAGCATGTACCATAAATTTGACGTAACCTCCCTCACCAGTCTTCACCAGGTAAACCGGTTGAACTTCTTCCTCGGTCAAGCCATCAGGTATCACCAAGACATTGCTGCGGAAACTCCGGCCAATAACACATTGGTCGATAGCTGCAAAAAGCAGAGCCCGGTCATAGTATCCATCTTCGTTAATGCATGCAGCGTAATCCACGGTTGGCTCCGAAACAACCGACAACTGCATTTCCGGCGTTATTTCAGTCAGTGAATCGAAATATTCCAGTCCCGCTCCGATTTGAACAGCCTTCACATCCGAGTTCAACAACATGGCAGGGCAACCTTCCGACGCCAAATCACCATTATCATCTGTGTAATAAGACTTTACAGTGTAAAATTTAATATCATACGTGTAGTCGTCGGTTTCTTCCAGGTACTTGTAATCAAAATCCGTTTCTTCCAATGCTGTCTCGTCGTTTACGAAGTCCATTCCAGCCCCCCAGACATTCACATTTGGGTTCCGTTCAAGGGAATACTCCTTAACCGGGTAGTCACCCGAAACAATACTTTTCAACTGATCATCTTCACTACACGATACAGCAACCAAGCAGCTAAACGCCATTAAGCAATAAAAATTCATCCTTTTCATTATAGTCAAATTTTGGTTTTTCGATATTCATTAAAAAGATAACGTCGTTATTCACAAAACAGATAACGTGCCGAAAGATGATCTAAAGCTTAACCATCGGAAATGCAATACGATAGCAAAAACACAAGCAATACATAACTACAATTTTGTAGGACATTCAAGGTTAAAAACAACAAAATTGTGGGAAAATGGAAGTATTTGGCAAAACAATCGACAGCTTTTATTATTGTTTGTGTAAGGCAATGTTGACATTATTAGTTCTCGTTCACTCCAATATCCCTCCTATGGACAATTCTATTCCGTCGCTCCAAAATCCCTTTAATGTAACGACATGACATTCTAAGTCATGAGCTGAGCACGAATTCTCGATATCATAAACAAATTTCTCTGGGGGCGCAACAAAACTAAAAACGGTATAAAATTGGTAATTTGCTCACCCATTTTATACCGTTTACTTTTTTGATTCCACCTAATGTATCATCAATATCCTGTCCTCAAGATCACACCTGAAAACAAGCACAAACCGGATTAGGTTAATCTTAGTCGGATTACACCTCCCAATCCAGAATTATTTTGCCAATGTGCTTGCTTTGCTCCATGCATTGATGTGCCTGGACAACGTCGGTGTACGAATACGCTTTGTATACAATCGGTTTAAATTTCCCGTTTTCGATTAGTGGCCAGACATACTTCAGTACTTCTTCGGCCAAACGTTTCTTGTACTCGTACTCCCTTCCCCGCAAGGTACTTCCTGAAATACTTAGCCGCTTCACCATCATCTGCCAAATATCAAGCGAAACATCTTTCCCTGATTCAGCATTAATATAAACCAACCGGCCATCTTCGTTCAATACATGGAGGTTCTTTTCAAAATAAGGTCCTCCGATCATATCCAGGATAACATCAACGCCGCTGTTTTTCAATACCTCTTCAAAATCCTGCGTTTTATAATTAATGCACAGGTCGGCACCTAAATCGGAACAATATTGTGCTTTTTCGTCTGTACCCACTGTTGTGATAACCCGCGAGCCAAATGCGTGCGCCAATTGAATTGCGGTTACACCAATACCACTGCTTCCACCATGAACCAGTAAAGACTCTCCAGGCTGAAAACTTCCGCGCTCAAAAATGTTCGACCAAACTGTAAAAACTGTTTCAGGCAAACTGGCGGCTTCAATAAAATCCAATTTGGCGGGAATTGGCAGGCATTGTCCTTCTTTTACCGCAACAAATTGAGCATAACCACCGCCTCCCAGCAAAGCACACACGCGATCTCCCTCTTTCCATTGGGTAACGTCGGGACCACAAACTACCACGACACCAGCAACTTCCAAGCCCGGAATTTCATTGGGTGTATTTGTTGGAGCAGCGTATTTCCCCTGTCGTTGGAGAACATCGCTCCGGTTAACGCCTGAAGCTTTCACCTCGATTAAAACTTCATTCCCTACTGGAATTGGCTGAGGTATTTCTGTTAGTTGTAAAACTTCAGCACTTCCGAATTCAGTGATGGTAACAGCTTTCATAATCTCATTTTTTAGAAAGGTAAATTGTATTTGCCATACAGCGCTTTATTCTCAATACTTTTTGCAAACAGAGGTGTTTCTTCGTGGTTGTGTGCATCGGAGGCATCTTGTCTTGCTTTGGCAGCCTGGGCTAAAGTAATCCCGTTTTTACGGATGAACTCCATAAACTCGGGAGTTGCTGTTGCATGGATCGAGTTCGTATATTTCGACGTTTGATCATCAATTCGTTCCGCTTTGAGTTCCCATAGAACCTGAACTCTGGACCGACCGCTGGCAGTTACCGTATCCGAGATCGAAAGCATCCGGCAATAGTCGGGGCGGGCTTCGTCAAAAACATAGTGTTGTACCACCAATGCGGTTCCTACAAATTCAACATTGATCGACATTGGTGTGCCTTCGTAGTTAGCCGTAATCCCGGCTGCAATGTGATTAACCGAACAACGTTGATATTCGGCGTCCGGCAGGTGAAGCAGCCAGTCCGCAATATCAACTTTTTCAATTGGGGCATTGATCACTGTAGAAACGATTGATTCGGATAATGCGTTTTCGGGTGTTTGTAAAATTTCCATCTTTTCGTGTTTTAAAATTAACTGAAACAAAGTTCGATGATCTTTCTTAATCGTGGAAATGGTATTTTTAGATCATATCAATCGAAAATTTCGATATAGAATAATTATCTTTAGAAAAATTAGAAGAATGGAACTTCGTCAACTCAAATACTTTGTCCGTGCAGCTGAGCTTTTAAACTTCACCCAGGCTGCTGATGATTTGTACATCACCCAAAGCACCCTTTCACACCAAATAAAAGAATTGGAAACCTCGTTGGACATTCTCCTTTTTGACCGGATCGGGAAACGGGTAAGATTAACGGAAGCGGGAGAAACGATGCTCGGTTACGCCCGCAAAACCATTCGCCAGGCCGAGGAAGGCAGGCAGGTATTAATGGATTTGAATAATCTACAAACCGGCAAGTTAACGATTGGGGCAACTTACGGGCTAACCGAACTACTGATCCAATCCATTACCGCATTTAACCAGGAATTTCCCGGGGTCCAGGTCCGGATTGAATTCGGCTCGACCTCCGATTTACTGCAAAAGATCCGGGCCTTTGAAATCGACTGCATGCTTTCGTTCCTGCCTTCTTCCCCAAACCTGGCAGACCTTGTAATAAGCCAGCTGTTTACTGCTCATCTTTCGCTTATTCTCCATCAGTCGCATGCCTGGGCTAAACTCAAAAAAGTAAGCTTGCAAAAGCTGTCCGAACTGCCTTTGGTTTTGCCGTCGCCCAGTTACAGTATCCGGAATTTCCTGGATGGGATACTCCTGAAGAAAGGAATCGAATTAAATGCCAAAATTGAAATCAACGATATTCACAGCCTGCTGGAACTTACGAATACAAAAAATTGGAATACCATCCTGATGAATAGTTCCCTGTTCGATTTTGCAGAACTAACCGCTGTTCCCATCGAAGGCAAAAACATGATTCGTGAAGCAACAATCACGGTCTCTTCTGAAATCTACCAAAAGAAAGCCCTTTTGGCTTTCCAGGATATCATTCTGAAAAAGAGCTTGGCCTATCGACAGCAGAACTGAACCAACAATCTTTACATTGAATCCACCCTTTGGGGACAATATTCCTCGCACAAGAATTTTGAAAATGGAAATCAGGCAATTTCAAAGTTTCTTAAATCGGGGAATCCGCCTCATCCGCTTCCACTGAAGAATCCTATTCCCCTAATCGATTCAAATTATGCCGAATTATTTTTTGATACTTAGGGCGCCCGACGGGCATTTGGCAACCTGATCGATGAGTTCCTGTGAACTGGCATTCTCAATTTTAATCCAGGGGCGTTCGATCGGGTTGTAAACTTTCGGGAGGTTTTTGACACAAACGCCCGAGTGAATGCATTTCCAGGGTTGCCAAACTATGGTGATTTCGCCGTTGCTGTATTCTTTTGTTTCCATTGCAGTTCGTGTTTGTAGAGTAGACAAAGCTTGAAGGTAAAAAGTTTAGATGAGAGCATCTGATTAAGTCGGGTTCCCTCACTACGCGAGAATTGGATCTATTCCCAATATCCTCAGAAAGACAAAGAAAAATTAAGGCCAAAATCGACACTTTTAAAAATCAAGCGCAATAAAAGATGAAAAAATCCGATTTAAAAGCATATTCTACCGACACAACCTGATTTTTTACAGACCAAACGCCACCTTAACAATTTAATTGCTATCTTCTCCATATCCAAAATCCAAAAATCACAGTATACTGCGTTGCCCCCGTATATCATTTTCAGAATAAAAAATAGGACCGAATGAATATTCCTTCTCATTATCTAAATAAATCCAAAGAAGATCTACTCACTGAATTAGAGAGTCTTTTAAATGAAAAAGAACAGGCACTAAAGGAGTTAAAAATAATTCACCAAATAAGCGCGTTGATTGAAAACCCGGAGTATTCCTTTAATGAAATAATTAGTCAAGCGATTACAATTATTCATGATAATTGGCTCCTATCGCGCCTGCAAAGCGTGAAAGTTATAATAGGTGATCAGGAATACACCAGCCCTAACTTCGAAGTTACTCCATGGAAATTGACTGAAGTTATCAGCGCCGAATACAACGAAATCGGAGATCTTCAATTATTTTGCAGCGAAGAACCTTCTCTTATCGGTACTGACACCTTACAACACAGCAAAGAATTACTACACTTAATAGCTGTAAAATTAGGGGAAGCAGCGGCAAAGAATTCGCTGCAGAAGAAGTTTAACATCACTTTCCACCAAAGTCCTGTTGCTGTTTGCATTTTGGACATTGATGCAGGTTTTCAATTTTTGGATGCCAACGAAACTCTAATCGAAGAGTCGGGATACAAACGAGAAGAACTGATCAACAAGAAACTTTCGGACTTAGGGATTTTAAAAAATCCTGATGTTATTGACGATCTTAAGGAATCCTTTCACTCTAAAGAATTGATTCAGGGATATCCTATTCAGATTAATTCGATAGAGAACGAGATCAAATATCTGATAATGAATGCCCGGAAACTGAGCATTAATTCGCAAAACATAGCCGTCGCTTCTTTCATTGATATCACTGAAATCTTATCTCTCAAAGCTTCTGAAAAAGCGAGCAACGAGTTTAACCGCCTTCTGATCGATTCGATACCACTAGGCCTGGAAATCGTCAACCAGGACGGGAAAATCCTGTTCGCAAACAAAGTACTAAAAAACATGTTTGGTGAAGATCTTGTCGGTAAAACGTGTTGGTATTCTTACCGCAACAACAGCCAGCCATGCGATACCTGTCCGGTAAAAAAAACAATTCAAATTGGAGAGACTTTTTCCTCTGAAACCAATGAGCTTATCGGAAATAGAACTCTTCAAGTTAACCACACTGGATTCCGGTACAAAGGGAAACCGGCTTTGTTAAAAATCTTTATTGATATCACGGAACGTAGAAAAACCGAACAGGAACTCAGGGATGCTAATGAAAAGCTGCACGTAATATTTGATAACGTTGATGATGCCTACCTTCAAACTGATAACAATGCGACCATAACCTATGTGAACCCGGCAGCTCCGGCCATGTTTGGCTATTCTTCAGTCCAGGAGATGATGGGACTACAAGCGGATCTACTTTATGGAAAACCGTCCGACGCTCTGGATGTAAGAAATATAATGGCTCAAGGTGAGCATATCCACGATGAAACTTACCTGGCCAAGCGTAAAGATGGCTCCGTTTTCTGGGTCTCGATGAACGCTCGGTATATTTATGATGAAAACGGGAATATCAAAGGAAGGCAGGGATTTATTCGTGACATCTCTCAACGACAGGAATTTGAACAACAATTGATTGAAGCCAAAGAAACGGCAGAGCGAAACGAACAAAAACTACGAGAAGCGCAGGAGCTTGCTAAAATTGGAAGTTGGGACTGGGATAAACAAACTAATACCATAAATTGGTCACCGGAACTATATCATCTTTTAAAGCTAAACCCGAACCTCCCACCTCCAGGAATATATCAATCAGAAAGCATTTACACTCCGGATAGCCTGGAAAAGCTATCCGCTGCATTCCAGGAATGTCTTGCCACTGAAAAACCCTATGCAATTACACTGGAAATGGTAAAAGCGGACGGAAAACACTTTTTCGTAAAAACACAAGGACGTATTGTTAAAAGCGAAACAGGAGAAGTGATCGGTCTTCAAGGGACCGTGCAAGACATCGATAGACGAAGACGATTGGAAATTGAATTAACCAAAGCGAAGAATAAAGCTGAAGCTAATGAAAAAAAATTGGAAGAGGCCCAGGACATCGCCCGCATCGGGAGTTGGGAATGGTCGCTTACAACCAATACAACACAATGGTCACCGGCATTATTTCACCTTCTGGGAATGGAGCCGAACTCCTCTCTACCAACCTATGATGAATCTTTTGCTTTTATTTCCCCTGAATCCAGGACTAAAGTTGAAAAAGCGGTCTCGGAGTGCTTACAAAACGGCGAGCCATTCATTCTGGAATTTGAGATGATTCGAGCCGATGGTAGCTTTTTGACCATGTTATCCAGAGGGCGCCCAACGTTTGATGCGACCGGAGTCGTTATTGGTCTACAGGGAACGGTGCAGGATATTACCGCACAGAAAGCATTGGAATCCGATTTAATTCGGGCGAAGGATATCGCTGAAGCAAATGCAAAGGAACTTAACGAAGCACAGAAACTGGCAGGAATCGGAAGTTGGCAATGGATTGCGGGAACAGACACTGTCACTTGGTCCGAAAGCTTTTTCACTTTAGTCGGATTGGATCCCAGCCTTCCGGCTCCATCTTATGCAGAATTACCTAAATTCCACACAGAGGAAAGTTTTAGCCGTTTAAACGTCGTTGTTGAACATTCCATGAAAACAGGCGAACCGTTCGAACTGGAACTCGAAATGATAAAAAAAGACAGAAGTACCACACTCGTCTGGTCAAAAGGCAATGCCTTAAGAGATGAAAATGGTCGGATCATCGGACTATATGGAACTGTATTGGACATCAACGCCCAGAAGAAACTGGAAGCCGATTTAATTAAAGCTAAAGAAAAAGCAGAAGAAAGTAACCGGTTAAAAACAGCCTTTTTACTAAATATGTCGCATGAAATCCGGACTCCGATGAACGGTATCCTTGGATTTATGGGTCTACTGGATGAACCCGATCTTGATGCAGAAACTCGTTCTGAATTCATTAGCATCATTAATCAGAGTGGTGAACGACTAATGACGACTATCAATGACCTTTTGGAAATCTCAAAAATTGAAATTGGCGATTTAAACCTGCATTTTGCAGAAGTCGATCTTCGAGAAGTAATGAAATTTAAATACGATTTTTTCAAAATTCAAACAGCCAACAAAGGAATACATTTAAAGCTGGGACAACAAATTACCGGGGAAAGTGCCCAAATTATCTCCGACCGAAATAAATTGGGAGGTATAATGATAAACCTGATCCGGAATGCCTTCAAGTTCACAGACAACGGAGAAATTGAGTTCGGCAACTATCTTAAAGATGACAAACTTTGGTTCTATGTCACCGATACTGGAATTGGTATACCTCAGGATAAAATAGATGTGATTTTCGATCGTTTCGTGCAGGCGGACCTTGGTCTGAGCAGGGAATACGAAGGTTCCGGAATTGGGCTGTCAATTGCCAAAGCATACGTAGAAGCGCTAGGAGGTGAAATTGAAGTGAAATCAGAAGTAGATAAAGGAAGTACCTTTTCCTTTTGGATTCCCTATTCTCCTGTGTCCAAACCTTTGTGAAGATTTGAACGGATCAAAATAAACGTTTTACAAACAGCTGCAAAGTTTGTAAGAGGCTGCGATAAGTTGAGGCAATGAAACAACGCTAAGCATAAATTCCTCATGACTATTTTTCATTTTAAAGCAAAATACCCAGAATATTTCCAGGTATTTTGCTTGTTTAGAATTTGATATTGATGAAACGCAGAAAGCTTACTGGACAAAAATATTAGTTCATTTTCCGAAAAACGGCTACACTACTTATACTAAAATCGGCAGAACTTTATCGTTAATAACGATGACACTTTCATTTCATCTTTAAGCTATGCTCCTCTAACTTTGAAATCAATAGCGCCCCCGAGTTACTGTTTTTGATTCCTAATTTTTATCAATTTTGCAGATCTCAGTTTCGACATCAAGTTTCAGCATCTTCCCTCCAAGGCCCTTGATCCTAAAAAATCGTTTTTATGTGACCTAAACTTGAGTCAAGGCATTTCGAATATCTGCAAGAATATCATCGATATGTTCCAGACCGACAGAAATACGCACCAAAGCCTCGCTGATACCTGCGTCCTTAAGTTGTTCTGCACTTAGTTGACGATGCGTTGTCGAAGCCGGGTGTAAAACGGAAGTTCTGATATCGGCAACATGCACTTCAATGGATGCAAGTTTCAAAGCATTTATGAATGTCATAGCATTTTGTTTACCACCTTTCAGTTCAAAAGAAATAACGCCACTATTTCCTTTGAGATATCTTCGGGATAAATCGTAGTATTTATCGGTAGATAAACCTGGGTAAGTTACAGACAATATCTTGTCTGAAGCATTCAAAAATTCTGCCACCTTCATCGCGTTATAACAGTAGCGCTCCATTCTTATAGAAAGCGTTTCTAAGCCCAGATTGAGTAAAAAAGCGGAATGTGCAGCCGGATATACACCATAGTCTCTCATTAATTGCATTCTGGCTTTGATAATATAGGCGCTTGCCCCATATATTTCGGTATAAGAAACGCCGTGATATGATTCATCAGGTTCGGTCATTTCCGGAAAATTACCATTCGTCCAATCAAACTTTCCGCTATCTACGATAACGCCACCAATTTGGACGGCATGTCCATCCATGTACTTAGAAGTCGAATGGACAACTATGTCAGCTCCAAACTTAATCGGCTTACATAAAACAGGAGTTGCAAATGTGTTGTCAATTACCAATGGTACGTTATGGCTATGCGCCACTTTGGCGAATTTTTCGATATCCAAAACGGTTAGTGACGGATTGGAAAGCGATTCACCAAATACTGCCTTTGTATTGGATTTAAAAGCTTTGTGCAAAGTGGCCTCATCAGCATCAACATCTACGAATATACATTCTATGCCCTGTTTCTTTAAGGTAGTCGAAAAAAGGTTTGTTGCACCGCCATATATTTGAATCGGGCTAATCAAACTATCGCCCGCTTTACATAGATTTAGAATTGCAATAAGTAGTGCCGCCTGACCGGATGATGTGCACATTGCAGCAATACCACCTTCCAACTCCGCAATTTTACGTTCAACGGCCATCACTGTTGGATTGGCAAAACGGGAATAGATGATACTCTTTGTAGGATCATCAAAAACTTCACCTACTTCTTCAATACTGTCATAAACATAGGTGGTACTTTGCACTATTGGTGTAACTCGGGGTTCACTGTTTTGGGGCGAATAGCCTGCGTGGAGGCATAGTGTTTCATCTTTCATGTTAAATTATATGAATGATTTGTTTTTTTATTTTACAATCGGAATATGGCTTGCGTGGTAAAAGGCAGCCTTTTTTTGTCGACTATTAAGCAACGGCGTAGATCTTAATATTGAGATTGTTCTTGATGACGGATTTTAACGCAACTACTACCTCATCGTTGAAAAGATTACTCAATAAATACTCCTGCGCATTTTCAATAGTATTAAAGCTATGCAAAACCTGAATGTCTTCAACATGCACTAGCAATTCCTTTGTCAGCGCTCCTTCGATGGATTGAAGGAATGGAGTTTTGTACCGACTGTAAACGTCGACAACCTGCGCTCTATCCGCATCAGTTATCTTTAATGTAATTTCTAAATATGCCTTTGCCATAACGTTTGTGATTATTGTTTCAGCAAAGGTCTTGCTAATACCATTCATGAAAAATGGCTACATAAGAAAAAAAATGGTAGATTTGGGAATCCCCCCAACAAGTGACAATAATCCTATCGGTATACAAATACTGAGTATTCGATCCGCATTGTATTCAACGTTCTCCCAATGTAGCCCTATCCCCCAGACTAAATTGGCTCTATTTTACCACCTCAGGAAACAGCTTTTCGAAAATCCCTTGGAGCTATTTGGGTATTTCGCTTAAAGAATTTGACAAAATTAGAAGCATCAGAAAATCCTAACTGGTAAGCAATTTCACTTACATTCTTATCAGAATATGTTAAAAGTCGTTTTGCTTCTAAGGTGATACGTTCATTAATGATCTCTAGAGGTGTTTGTTGTAAATTCTCACGTGTACAATTAGTCAGGGTTTTTGCGGAAACGTTTAGCAGAGCTGCATATTCAAAGACAGTATGTATTTCAAAGAAGCTTTCTTCCAGCAGCTTTTGAAATCGTACCAATAAAATGTGAGAAGGGTTATTCATCGAAAGTTCTCCACTCTTTTCTCTAACGCCCAGACGTTGTGTGAGAATAAGAAACAAATGGAGAAGTACTTTCATGTATTCTCTATGCCCAAACTGGTTTGGATTTTTCACCTCCTCCTGCATCTGTAATACGATATTTAGTAATATGTCCCGGTCTTTCTCTTTTATCTTAAATAGGGGTTCTTTTTCAAAGGAGTGAAAGATATTATGCTTCATAAACACTTCCGTAAAGGTCTCACTATAATCAATAAACGAAGCGTTAAAATGAATGATGAAGCCATCCGGATAATTCTCATCAAAATGGTGAATTTGCCCCTTCGAAATAAAAAACAAGGAATTAGCCTTCACTTTGTATGTTTCAAAATCAACACGATGCTGCCCCATTCCGTCTTTAAACCATATGATTTGATAATAGCTATGCACATGTGGTTTCTGAGTATGTGCTGCGTTTTCAATCAAAAACTCCTTTAACGGATAGACTTCGAACTGTAGTTTTTCAGGCTCGTTTTTATGTAAGTGATACTTTTGGATAGGTGTTTCAGGCATACTTTTCTATAAAATCTGTTTCCCACAAATATTCGTTTGAAATCCCAATACTTACTCCTTTTTTAAGGATACTCCCAAGCTCTGATACCTTCTCTTACCATCTTTGGAGACCTGAATCATTAGCGGATTTTCCCCGTTAGCAAGGGTTTTAGACTTGTAAAGGACTACAGAAATAGATGCTTTCATGATGTAACTGGTTTACATCTCGGCTTAGAAAATCGCCTAAAAGCACCCCTTTAAAACAAAAATAGGAGTAAGAATAAAATTCTAACTCCTTTATTAATAGTACCCCGGACGGGTACACTACCATTGAAAAATACCAATTTAAATATTAGGCATAATACTGACTGACAATAATATAAGTTAATATTTAGTTTCTGTTTTTTCATCAAATTTCATTTATTTTCCAATTTTTTGTATCCTATTTGTATCCCGACATAATTGTTTTGTATCTTTGAGAAAAGAACGGAAACCAGTTATTAAATGGGAGCTAAACCAGACCAACCAAAGCACACACTAAACTATACGCCCGGCCCTGGAATGAACATTAGGCTCCGGGGAAAGAAGCTAGCCAATGGCAAGATATCACTTTACCTTGATTATTACAAAGGTTATTCCCGGAATAAGGAAGGCAAACTTCTCACCAAAAGATACACCGAGTACCTAAAAATATACCTCCTGAGCTCTCCCAAGAGTCAGGAAGATCGCAGGATCAACAAGGAGAACCTCGATCTTGCTCAAAAAATAAGGACAAAAAGGGAAAGCGACCTCAACCACAACTCGGAAGGGTTTATTTCACCACAAAAGAAAAAGGTAAATTTCCTGGACTTCTGCGAGCAGTATAAGAAAACCTATACCAAAGGTGATCCCCGCATGATACACTCGGCTATCGAAGCCTTCAAAGGCTTCATCTCCGACGACTTTATATCAGCTTCATCTATTGATAAAAGTGTCATGGAAAAATTCAGAGACCACCTTCTTTCAAATTACAATGGAGAAACCCCCAATTCTTATTTTAAACGATTTAAAAAAGTTCTGAATGCAGCAGTTCAAGAGGGACTCCTTTCTAAATCACCAGCAGAAGGTATACGATGTGCCAAGCCGGATGGCATACCCAAAGCTATTTTGATGCCCGAGGAAATAATTAAGCTAGCAAAAACACAATGTGGAAACCCTGAAGTAAAAAGAGCATTCTTGTTTAGCTTAAATACTGGGCTGCGTTTTATAGACATCAAAGATCTGAGGTACAAACACATTCAGAATGCCCAGGTTGTAAAACCTCAAACCAAGACTGGTAAAACCGTCTATATAGATCTAAATTCTACGGCTCTGAAACTTATAGGTAAAATAGAAGCACCAGAAGCCCTGATATTTGACCTACCGAGCCTTGATAGTTGCCTGAGAACAATTAAAACCTGGACAAAGCGAGCTAGCATTGAAAAAAATATTACCTGGCATTCAGCGCGTCACAGCTTTGCAACGATACTACTAATGAATAACGCCAATATCAAAACGGTCAGCGGACTCCTTGGGC
Organism: Mangrovibacterium diazotrophicum; assembly: GCF_003610535.1. Lineage (NCBI taxonomy): Bacteria > Pseudomonadati > Bacteroidota > Bacteroidia > Marinilabiliales > Prolixibacteraceae > Mangrovibacterium > Mangrovibacterium diazotrophicum. Next base: position 938,477 of record NZ_RAPN01000001.1, read on the forward strand.
ACTCGAAGCTTGACCACACACAAAAATACACCCACCTTGTCGACGAATTAAAGAAAAAGGCAGTCGACAGCCTGCCAGACATCAACTTATAAGCTTAGGAAGAAAAATGAAAGAAACCATGTCTCTCGATGAGTTTTTAGCACTTAAAAACTTATCCGCTAACCAGCTATGGGATTCCTTAGGTGAAGCCCCATCGTTCTTGCACAAATCAATCTTAAAATTAATTGAAAATAACCCGGAAAATGCAGAATCTCTAATAGAGCATGTTGTTAGGCTTATTTTTAGGCTTGATGAGATTAAAAGGATAAAATTTTTAGTTGGCTATTTGATCCTCATCAAACGATCTACCCCCATAGATGTGATACTTGCTCGCAGAATTTCAAATTATCTCGAAACCATAAGGACATTGGAAAGTGACCTGGCATTTGCACTGAGGGTAACCGAAGATCAGCTTAAAGAAAAGACATTTCATGCGTCGGAATTTTATGCTTCATCGTTTGCCAAAAGGAAGAAGCACATCATATTCCGTATGTTTATACCTAACATGACCAGGGGCCAAATCAGAGAATTGTACAATGGACTTGTTCAATTAAAATGTATTCCTGGGCCCAAAGTGACTAGCGGTAGTACGCACGATAATATGACCTACAAAAAGTTTACACAGCTTTTTTACAGGGATAGCAGAGCAATTACAGATTGGGGTTCAGGGAAGATTCCGTGGATTGCGGTATCCTCGAAAAACAACCAGCCCAACAAAAAAGCATTGTTGGATCTATTTTGTCTTCTGAGAGACATGGGCTTAGTTCAAAAAAATATTAGTGATTTGGATCTTTTCAATATACTTGAAATGAATTTTTGCCAATCCAATGGACAGGACTTGACCAAATTCACACATTCCAACAAGGGAAACTCCCTTAATCCAAAGTCAGAACTTCATCAGGACTTCTGTCGCCTCGTACAACACATCACCTAACTAGTCAAAGACCTTCATATCAGATAGCTTACAATTTATTGTAAGCTATTTTCTTGCCAATTGTTTCTTCCGACCTTGCCGATGAATTCATTTTTTAGTTCTCGTTACCACTGGTAATAGTTTTAACTAAAGAAGACCGGTCTTCTTTCATTTTAGTTTCAAATGAAAGATTTAAATTTTTTGATCATGGAGCGATTGGAAAACATCGAATCACTCCTCTTGGCACACCAAGGTACGCTGACCTTAACACAGGCGGCAGAGTTTACCGGGCTTTCAAAAAGCACCCTGTACAAACTAACCGCGTCAGCTAATATTCCGCACTACAAGTGCGGGAAGATCATCTATTTTGATCGGGAAGAGCTGGAAGCGTGGATGAAAAGAAACCCAGTAAAAATGAGTGAAGAAACTGATGCTGAAGCGTCAAAGTATGTAACGCTTAACAATGGAGGAAATAAGGCATGGAAATAGTAAAACTAACATCAAAATCGAGGAATTTAAACACATACACTTCAAGCCAGAATCTAAATTTCCTTTGTCGCCTGACAAGACTCATCTTCTTGGATGAGAACTTCAACTACGATGAAAAGATGTCTTTGATCGGATTTATCTTAGACTATCGGAAACTGCTAATTTATTACAGAGACTATGCTGAAAGTGGATCGATCGATAGCTATGAATGGCTAACATCAAAACTTGAATCCTTCTTTGATTATCTACAAGAATTTGAGGATTTAATAAGCCAATTATCTCTGGTGATTTCTACCCAGCAATTTTTGACTGAAGACGATTACATGGAAAATCATTGGGCGCTGAGGACACTCTGCTCATTTCGTCGGATCTTCGAGGAAGACATGAAACAACTAGGGCTATATGACTTTGACTAATTACCTAGTAAGCAAAAAGTTCGAGGAACTGACTGCCAAATACCGGTTTGAAATAGTCGCCTATACAACGGAGCATGTTAAATTCCATGTATTGTTAATGAACAAAAGAAAACCCAATCGTGGCGGATTGTCGATAAACTTTGTTCCACGACCTAGCAATTGGGGCGGACAGGAAATGCCTGATATGGCATTCACTAAAGGATCTGAAAATATCAGCAGTATTATATTTCCTGAGCCGGGCCTGCCATATGGGTATGGAGACATTAAAGGTACCGACGACGCTTTAAGCGTAATTCTCAATGACGATTTCAGTATTTGCGGTATTACCACGATTGAGATTTTCAAGCGGAAAAACATCTGGATTGAGCTAGTGGAAGTTGAGCTCGATCATGAGCTTGACTTTCTTCGAAAATCAGCCTTTAATTTGATCGTGGAATTAAAACAAAAAGCAGGGGGATTTCCTCCTGCTTTTCCTTTTGCCTTATTAAGTGGGATGAGTACCCAAATTTTGTAACCAACAATAGTTTTAAATAATGTACAACACCTTAAAGCTAGTACTGACAAACGATTTTGATCCAAGTATAACTTCTCTTAATGTCACACCTTCAAAATCTGATGCCCTATGAAACTAAAACCAAATTTCGGCAATTTAACTGATCCTTCGTTAATTAAGGACCATTTCGAAGAATTAGAATGCAAGGCGGAATCAGGCGTCGAGAAAATCGGATTATTTGCAGTAAAATCCGCCAATAATTGGATTGAGCAGGCAAAACATACACCTATCCCGTTGATGTTATTCGGGGAGTTTTGGCACCAAAACGAAGTGTGTATTTTATTTGCTGACACTAACTTAGGAAAATCAATTTTAGCTGTTCAAATTGCCAACAGTATTAGCAGAGGTAGTCAGATTCCTGGATTTAAACTTGAAGCACCCAGCCAAAAGGTGTCATACTTTGACTTTGAGTTGTCTGCTAAACAATTTGAGGCTAGGTATTCAATCAAAAACGAAGCTCTTCAAATTTTCGAACAGCACTACACTTTCAGCCCAAACCTGATTCGGATTGAGATCGACCCGGAAGCAGAAATGCCTAATGAGCAAACCTTTGAAGATTATCTGTTTGAATCATTGGAGCAAAGTATAATTCACTCAGGAGCAAAGGTTTTGATTATTGACAATATCACATACCTAAAGACCGCTACCGAAACGGCCAAAGATGCTTTGCCTTTGATGAAACAACTAATCGCACTAAAGAACAAGTATAAAATTTCAATATTGGCACTGGCACACACGCCGAAACGAGATTTATCAAAACCTATTACCAGGAATGATTTACAGGGTAGTAAGATGCTGATAAATTTTGTTGATAGCTGCTTTGCTATTGGAGAGAGTCACATAGATAAGAATTTGCGATACCTGAAACAGATTAAGGCCCGGAACACTGAGATAGTCTACGACACGGAAAATGTTGCTGTTTGTCAGATTCAAAAGCAGTGCAACTTCCTTCAGTTTGAATTTATCGACTTCGGAGCCGAGCGGAAGCACCTTCGAGAAATAACGGAAAAAGATCGTTCAACTCTAATTGAAAAGGCTAAGGAGCTTAGCCAGCAAGGTAAAACGCAAAGAGATATTGCGAGTGAACTTGGTCTTTCGGTTGGTGCCGTGAATAAGTATTTAAAAAAATAAGTGTTCACGATGTTCACATCGTGAACACCATGAACATCGTGAACATTGTGAACGCAAATAGAAAACTAACATGCAGTATTATAGATATATACTTGATAAAAGTAGTCGGAAGTTTATCTGTCCGGATTGTGGAAAGAAACGGTTTGTGAGATACGTTGATATTGAAACCGGGAACTATCTACCCGAAAAATATGGTAGGTGTGACAAAGGTGATGGTCACCATTTCCTCGATCCTTATTCAGATGGCTATGCCCAGGAATGTAGTCGATCAGACAACAAGGACGATTGGAAGCCACCAAAACCGAAGCCTGCCTCAACCATCCCAGTTTACTTTGATTTTGAAACCTTCAAAAAAACACTGAAGGGATACGAGCAAAACACGTTCATTCAAAATCTCATGGGGCGTATTGCTTATCCGTTTGATGTTGATGAAATGACAAAGGTGGTTGAATTATATCGACTAGGAACTATTACTAAAGGATATAGAGCAGGAGCCGTTACGTTCCCCTTTATTGATATCACAGGTAATGTTCGAGCGATCCAGGTTAAACAATTCGATGAATCTAATCACACCACTGGAACCGACTTTTTACATTCAATTATTGAAAAAGATTGCATCAGGAACAATCAGCCATTACCGGATTGGCTGAAGGCCTACAAAGCCCAAGAAAAGCGTATTTCATGCCTGTTTGGGGAACATCTACTAGGCCACAAGGCATCTGGTCCGGTAGCGTTGGTTGAAGCCCCCAAAACGGCTATTTATGGTGCGTTATATTTCCCGAAAATTACTTGGCTGGCGGTATACAATAAAAGCAGCTTCTCGATTGATAAATTAAAAGTATTGGCTGGCCGTAGCGTGTATGTCTTTCCCGATCTATCCAGAGATGGCAGCACCTTTGCAGAATGGCAAGCCAAGGCCGAGCAGTACCAAGAGCAGTTACCTGGCACCCGGTTTATATTTTCTGATTTACTTGAAAAGTTCGCCCCTAAGCAGGACAAGGAAAACGGAAACGATATTGCGGATTATCTAATTCAACAGGATTGGAAGGAATATCGGGAATGTGATTTTTGTGAAAAAAGTGAAGCGCCAAAAACAACTTTTTCCCCCACCCCTGAGCAAGTATACCAAGCCTTTTCAGTTGCTATTTGTGAAGGATGCCCGCCAACAGCGTTTTGCGTGCCTGAGTTTTGCCCGAAGGCAGCAGAGTTTCTACCCGAAACGACAAAATCAAAGATTTAAACAGGAAACTGTAAAATCTATCATTGCTGCCCGTCGGTTAAAAAGCTTCGCCAAAGAGCTTAATATAACTGTTTAGCGCTTTCTCAATTATCCCGCGATAAAGATAATCCTAAGCCATATAAAAGCCGGCTAAGAGGCTCTGATCGGATTGAGGAGGCTGCTGATATTGTTATCCTTTTATTTAGACATGAAGCATACTGCATTGCTGAATTCAGCGATCCACTCATCGGTATGCTTGCAAGGGAATGGCGGAAGTCGCTGTCGCGAAGGGTCGTACGTGGAGGATGGAGTTTAAAAGCATCGCAATGCAAATGAAAAGTCCTTCGGAAGTGACTCCAACAGGTAGCAAGACCAAGCTAATTGAGTCGCTCGCTCTGAAACAAATCGACAATATTGGTATCGACGAGTTTTTAGGGGAGATCGCTGCATGGCAGCAAAGTGGTCAAATTACTAAAAAAGAGGCCTACAAGATCCGGACGTTCATTAAGGAAAGAAGCTCTGAACCATATCCGCTCGCTGAAAATGAACTGATACGAGAACTAAATTTAAAGATTAAAGCAGCGGCAAAGTATGAAGTTTAAGATGTTCCCAGTTACCGTATTAGTATACTTCCTTGCAATGGGAAAAAGCAAAGCCTAGTTATTGAAGCACCATCTTTTGAGTGAAAATATCTGTTTTTGTCATTATTGTCACAAAGTAGTTTCCTTTAGGTAAGTGCGATACATCAATTTCCCAAGTGTTCTCGTTCCCTATTGAACCTAAATTAGACAAGATGTGAGTTACCCCGGTTTCATCGACGACTTTTAGCAGAGCCCCGCTCGGGGAGTCCTGATTTAATCTTATATATATTTTCCCACTGCTTGGATTGGGATAAATTAAAAAGTCGTTGTTGGTGGATGGCAGCTCATTTATCGCAGTTTTAATCATTGCGATTAATTCAGACGATGATGTACAGCCATCTTCATCTGTGACAACCAAGTAATATGTTCCACTTTGACTAATTACATATTCAGAAGTAAATGCATCCTGTACAATCCCGTCTTGGCTGTACCATTGGTAGGCATGATATGAAGTGTTACAAAATAGAGTGTCACCGTCAGTTTCAATTTCCGGTTCGATAAGTTTATTTACTTGAAGATACGTAGTTATTGTACTATCGCATCCGTTAGAGGCAGTAAGCGCTTGATCATAGGTGCCACTTTCATTCCAGCCAAGATAGTTTTCTCCCTCGCATATTGTGACATATTGTTCTTCGCTATAACCATCCAATACTGTAAGATTTGTTGTTACGAGACTATCACATCCCACAGTAGATGCTAAGGTGCGTTCATAGGTTCCTGTCTCAGTCCAATCTAAATAGCTGCTTCCGTTGCAAATTGTAACGATCTCTTCTGATTTGTGGGCAGGTTGAACCGTCAAAAAAGTTGTCACTGTACTATCACATCCGCTCATTGACTCCAAATGCTGGATGTATTCGCCGGAGATTGTCCAGTTTTTGAAGGCATCTCCCTCACAAATTGAGACTGTTTGTTCTATGTTGTACCCGCTTAGTACTTCGAGGTTGGTCGTGACAACGCTATCGCATCCCAGACTATTGATTAGGGATCGTTGATAAACACCGGTAGCAGTCCATCCTTGATACTCCTCACCATCACATATAGCGACATTCTCATTGGACGTTGAGCTATTGGATTCCCACTTGGCCCACAACGAAACATCTTCCTCTGTATGATACTTTATTGTTTGTAGTGGCTGTGTAAACTCTGCATCAGTATACCAACCTTGAAATGTATTACAATCCATTACGGGATCATAAAGTGAGATGTCAGGAGTTGTGTAGTAAAATGTGTCCGGATTTTGCGGATCATTAATTCCACCGGCAAGTTCATAGTTAATTTTGAATGGTTTCACCGAGTCAGTCAGAACTGGTGCTGAAAGGGTTCCTCGGCCTCCTGTTGCTTCAAAGAAATTATACAAACTCGAAATGTCATCTTCCCCCTTAAACGTTAAGTAATCAATACCGGCCTCCAACTCTTCCTGCTCCTCATTAGTTGGCATGCGATTGGCGAGTAAAACAAACAGTACTTCAAAATCCTTTTGGGCATCTGACGATTTAGGGAATCGCTCACCAAAGGTATCGAGAATTGTTTCTTGGTCAAATACCACGACGCTGTCTGAATAAAAGATACCGTTTGAACGGAAGTCACTATAACTATCAACTGAAAGCTTGTAAAAGCAAGACAACGGGTTAACCTCAGCTAGCGAAATCATACCCATCAAATACAATTCGATATTCGAGTAAGGCACTGAGTTACCTCCGTTTACATTTTGACCAAAGCCTGGCGTCCCCTTCATATAGGCCTGATATTTATTTTCAACTCCGTCGACGTCAGTGACAAACTCTGCAAATCCGCCCAGCTGTCCTCCGGCAGAGGCTACCCCCCAATGAGGCCGGTAATCAATTTCCTCAACCCCTTCTGGCAATAAGCTGTTCTGTTGAATTGCCTTTGTGTGAAAGAGAAAATTGCCCCAAGTGTGCGAAATTTCATGTAATGAAGGACCGTATGGCACATTGCTTTTATCTGATAGCCAAATTACCGATTTCGTACCTGACGGAAGCCCGTAGTAGCTTGACAGGTCAAAGATCCGTCTACCGATGTTTGATACATCATTAGATATACCATAGCTCAGACCAACAGCTGCAGCATTCTCCGGATAACTATTCATAACGACAAAAACAAAATCATAATCACCATCTATTCGCTCAAACACCGGTTGAGTTAGCCCTTTTAAAATTTCCCAAGTCGGTTGCCCCCATTTCTGATAAGTAGAGTCTGCAACAAGAGATATGACAAATTTCCCGGAACGAGGAATGACAATATCGTCAGTAGCGTAAATGTATTTTGTTGAGTCGACTTCAGTTATGAATGATTTTGTTTCACCATATACCCTGAAATTATCCAGAACAACCGTTGGACAATAGTAGTACTCCTTACCATCCTCAAGGTCTTTTACTTCAGCGTAAAAGGTCAAGTTGGTGCTAGAATCTTTAATGTATCCTAAGTTCTTTTTTATACTCAGGCTGGGTTCATCAGACCAAATTATTCCTTTTTCTACATAGGCATCGTTATCTAATAAACAGCTGAAGCCTATGTTCGCAGTATTTTCCGTAACCCCCTTTGCATCAAGTGTCTCCAAAAAATCAGAGGTGTTTATTAACTCTGGGACTGAAAGCGAAAGATTCTGTTCATTATTACAAGCAGGAGCACAACCATAAGTTGTATAAATGTAAAAGGCAATCACGCCGTCGTCAGTCACTTCACTTACAGGAACATTAAACGTTAGTGTTTTTAGATCGCCGTCAAAGCCCATCCAGCCATCAGAATCGAGTCCACCGCAAGTTGTAATATAAGTTTCATCAATTCGATACCACGGACAAAATATGTATGCTCCATTAGTAGTCTTAAATCCGCTATAACGAGGATCGTATTTGTAATCCTCTATTCCATTTCTATTTTTGTCAAAATAGAATGTGATTCTATTAGTCGGATCTTCATTCGTAAAATCTGCCTGAAATTGAATGTGTAGACTTGATTCATACTGTTCAAAAGAATATGTTAGATAAATATTTTGGTCTTCGTATGCGACACCAGACTCTATATCTTGACCGAATTGAACTGCTATGCTGGTCGATTTTAGTCTAGGCGCAAATTCGCTGTAATCAGGCAGGACTGCTGGTTCTATTTGATCTGGCGTAATTGAATCAACATGGAGCCATTCTTGATTAGAGATTACTGAAGTTGTGTCTGCTGCTTCTTGAGCATAGCTCGACATACTGCAACAAAACAGCACTGAAAGAACAAATGCATTTCTAAAAAGGGGGGGGAAATTAGGTGATTGGGAGAGATTTTTCATGAGCAAAGGTTTGGACGTGATTAATGGCGTATATAAGTTACAAAAAACACTAACCATAAACACTGTATATAAGATAGTTGAGTCAAATTTGAAATGATTCTAAATTAATCGTATGATCATTTGAACCATTACCAAAAACCTTTAATACGAAGTTGAATTCCTTTTTTCATAATCTTTCTTTTCTTTTCAGGATTATGTATATTGGCAGTGCCAATTGTCAACCCGTGGAATAATGTCTAAAAGTAATTTCAGCTTTCTTACTGAGGAGTTTCCGATTTTAGCCAATCTGGGATCCCAGGCTGAGCAATATATTCATAGCGACCCAGGAGCCGCGCTCGGCAAGGTTCGCTTGCTTGTTGAAAAAATGACTGAGTTGATCTTCAAGGTTCATCAACTGGAGTTTCCCTACGATGACTCGATCTTCCGGAGGATACAAGTATTGGCCGACGAGGGTGTTCTCGACGACAAAATCATTAGTTTACTTCATCAGCTTAGAAAATCGGGTAACGTAGCGACTCACAGTACAGAAGACCTGAGTAAGGTTGCTATGAGCCATTTGCTTAGCTTATTCAAACTTTGTAAGTGGTTTGCTGAGTCGTACGCTGAAAGCTACCTGGACTTATCCTCAGTAAAATTTAGTCCTCCGGAGCAGATTGATTGGGAAAAAGACTATCAAAAGTTGGAGCAGGATTACAAGCAATTGGAGGCTAAACTAAACGATCTGCTTAAAGAACGCCAAATTGGTCAGCTAAGCCAGGAAGAAGCGCAGGGATTCAAGCAACGCTCCGCGAAGGCCAGTCGGAAACTAGACATGTCGGAAGCTGAAACCAGGGAGCTCATTGATGAACAACTTCGACTGGCGGGCTGGGAAGTTGACACCTCAACACTTAACTACAAGTTAAATGGTACAACACCCGTGAAGGGGCGCAACCTGGCAATTGCTGAATGGAAGGTTGGTAGCAAATGGGCAGACTATGCCCTCTTTGTTGGCACAGACCTCTATGGCATTGTTGAAGCAAAAAAATACTCACAGGATATTTCGACCAACCTGCATCAATCCAAGATTTATGCAGAACTAGCAGAAGAGACAAATCAGGCTAGATTGCTTGGCAAATGGGGCAAATACAATGTGCCCTTCCTGTTCTCGACTAATGGCCGCCCCTACCTTAAACAGATTGAAACAAAGAGCGGTATCTGGTTTATTGATATCCGTAACCCGCGGAACCATAGTCGTTGCCTCAAAGGATGGTACACTCCGGCTGGATTAGTCAACTTGTTTGAACAGGACATTGAGGCCGCTGATAAAAAACTAAAGGATAACGCACCGGACTATTTACAGTCTAAAAGCGGCCTGGGGCTACGTGACTACCAGATTAAAGCAATTACGAAGGTTGAGGATACGTTAATCAAACAACCGGAAATCAATCGCATCTTATTGGCTATGGCGACCGGTACTGGCAAAACAAGAACCATCATCGGACTCGCCTATCGGCTGATTCAATCCAATCGCTTTAAGCGTATCTTGTTCCTGGTCGATCGAAGGCTATTGGCCAGCCAGGCATTTGATGCTTTCAAGGATAACAAAATTGAAGACCTGAATACCTTCGGTGAGATCTATGAGATGAAGGGTTTGAAAGATCTGCTTCCCGAACTGGATACCCGGCTGCATTTTGCCACGGTTCAGAGTATGGTGAAACGGTTGTTCTACAACGAAGATCCAGCAACTATTCTTCCAGTGGATACCTACGATTGCATCATTATTGATGAAGCGCACCGAGGGTACTTGATGGATCGTGAACTAGCTGAAGAGGAGCTGAACTTTAAAGATCAGAACGACTATGTAAGCAAGTACAGGAAGGTGCTTGACTATTTTGATGCTGTTGGAATCGGGCTGACAGCTACACCCGCTTTGCATACCACCGAAATATTTGGCAATCCCGTCTTTACCTATTCATACAGGGAAGCCGTCATTGATGGTTACCTAATTGACCATGAGCCTCCGTTTATTATCAAAACCAAATTAAGTGAAGAAGGGATTGTTTGGGAAAAAGGTGAAAAACCCAAAGTGTATGACAAGGAACAGAACAAGGTTGTTGAACTAAGCGAGTTGGAAGATGAACTGGCGATCAACGTGGAGGGCTTCAATAAACAGGTTTTAACGGAGAACTTTAACCGGGCAGTGCTCTCGCAGCTAGTTCAGGAAATTGATCCTGAGAGTGAAGAAAAGACACTGATTTTTGCCGCTACCGACGATCACGCAGCTGACATTGTTAAGTACCTTAAAGAGGAATATTTTAAAATAGGATTAGACGTTCAAGACAATGCTATTCAAAAGATTACCGGGAAAGTCTATGATCCGGAGCAGCTCGTGAAACGCTACAAGAATGAAAAATATCCTTCGATAGCTGTTACCGTTGATTTGCTGACGACGGGAATTGATGTTCCGGCAATTTGTAACCTGGTGTTCATGCGTCGGGTGAAATCGAGAATCCTCTATGAACAGATGCTGGGCCGAGCTACCCGTCGTTGTGATGAGATCGATAAGGAAGTATTCCGGATCTTTGATGCAGTTCGCTTGTATGAAGCATTGGAGGACTACACCCAGATGAAACCGGTAGTACCCACCGCTTCCGTAACGTTTACTCAGTTAATCGATGAACTTGACTCAATCGACAGTAATGATCGAGCTTTAATGCAAGTGGAGCAGCTGCTTGCCAAATACCAGCGCAAACGGAAACAGATTACAGACAAAGATCTGGATCAATTCAGTTACCTGACTGGTGGGCAAGATCCGGAACAATTTGCTCAAAGGCTTCAGGGAATACGTGAACACCATCAGTTTGATGAATTGAAAGGATTGAGAGGCGTATGGAAATACCTGGATGAACTAAAACCCAGTCCTAAATTTCAACTGGTATCTGAACACGACGACGAGGAAAGAGGTATCGAGCGCGGTTATGGCCAGGGGCAAAAACCTGAAGATTATTTACTGAGCTTTGAGAATTTCATAAAAGAGAACATCAACAAGATAGAAGCCTTGAAAATCATATGCTCTCGCCCTCAGGAGCTCGATCGGAAATCACTGAAAGAGTTATTGCTGGAACTTGACAGCAAAGGATTCAATGCCAAATACCTGAATCAAGCATGGAAGCAGGCGAAGAACGAAGATATCGCGGCTGATATTATCAGCTACATCCGGACATTGGCTTTAGGAAACACGCTTATCGGCCATGAAGAACGGATCAAGAACGCGATTTCTAAGATCCGCTCAATGAGCGACTGGCATAAGAATCAGATAAAATGGATAGACCGCTTTGAGAAACAGTTATTGCAGGAGAATATCCTTCAAAAAGATGATCTCGACCTGGCTCCATTTAACCGGGACGGAGGTTATCTGCGACTCAATAAGATTTTCAATAACAAGCTGGATTTAATACTCAACACCATCAATGAAAGTTTGTATGAAGTGACAGCATAAAATCTGAACTATGACTAAACCATCTCGAAAAATCAGTACAACTGCCCTTTCCAGAGACATGGGAATTAGCAGCAAAGAGCTATTTGAAACATTAAGCGACTTGAATTTAGTGTACAAACAAGCTGGCCAATGGTATTTGACACAAAGAGGGTTTGATTGTGGCGGGGAAATAGCAGTGCACCCTCAATATGGCGAATACATTGTTTGGCCTGCGGACTTAGATCTGGATTCGATTTTTAACAATGCCAAGCAAACCTTGATAAATGCTACGGCAATTGGCAAGGAGTTTGGACTAACATCTCAACGCATCAACCTTGTGTTGTCTGAGATCGGATGGATTGAGAAAGCAATCAAAGGCTGGACAATTACCAATTTGGGGGTCAAGGCTGGCGGGCTTGAATTTGAACATTCATCAGGGGGAACCTACGTTCTTTGGCCAACTGATATTTTAACCCATAAAGCTTTGCTAAGTTCCATCCAACCAGAAGAACAAGTGGATTCAAAACCGCAACAAGTGTCGACATCCATAGCACAAGGAGAATTGATTGCAGACCTGAAGGACTCACATAATTTCAGAGAGAAATTCCCGGCGACGATGAGAACTAAGGATGGACACCTGGTTCGCTCCCGAGGGGAAATTTTGATTGACAATTCACTCTATGACTATGGTCTCGCTCATGCATACGAGCGTAAATTGCCAATTGAGGAAGACGTCTATTGTGACTTTTATATCCCTTCAAAAAACAGCGGGAAAGCTGTCTATATCGAATACTGGGGTATGGAGAGTGACGAGAAATACGATGCACGGAAAGAGCAAAAGAAAGAAATTTACAGAAACCATGATTTGAACCTAATCGAAATAGAAAACAAACATATCGAGAATCTGGATGATTACCTTCCTAAGATGCTTCTGAAATACGAGATCCGCGTGGACTAAACAAATAGACAACCCAAATGAATCTAACTGAACTATTAGGAAATCAGAGTAAATCTGACAATAATCTGGCGGGGCGTATGCGTCTCCATCAAAGCTGGTGGCGAGCTTTTGTATTGGCTGAAGAACAAGGCCAACATCCGATGAAAAAGGATGAGCTGATCGGCAGCAGCATTCTAAATGGTGAGACAAGCTACTCCAACTTTTTGGATGACTATGCCAAAAGAGCCGTGAAAGAAGAATTGGACGGACGTGGCTCTGCGTCGAAAGGGATGATTTCAGAATCACGCCTGTTCAACAACCTGCTATCCAGTCAACCGTTATGCTTCAACTTCTTTGGTCGGCTTAAATACAAACCTGAACTCGCTACGGCGGCTTTAAAGCCGTTTTTCCCGGCGATCGAACAGGCAACGGATATTCACTTTGAATTTGCCCCAAATGCCGCCCAAAACGGCGACAACTCGGCTCACGATGTCGCGATTGAGTTTAAGACCGCTGCCGGTAAACTTGGACTCATTGGTTTGGAATGCAAATACACCGAACCGTTTTCACCCAAAGAGTATCGAAACGAGAACTACGAGAGACTTTACACGGAATCCGATGCTTTTAGTGCCACCTATGAGGAACTAACCAACACCAGGTACAATCAATTATTCCGGAACCAACTGATCGTGGAGTCAGCCGTGCTGAATAAAACCTATGACTTGGCTTATAGTGGTCTCTTCTGTTTTGAGAAGGACGACAATGCATTGACCAAAGGAACAGCCTTCACTAGCATGCTCAAAAACGGAGAAGAGCGATTTAAAATCATCAGCTACTCCGCCCTGCTGGAAACCATTCAAAAACAGAGCATTGATTGGGAGACCAGGGAATGGACCATGTTGCTATGGGCCCGCTATTGTGCAACCCAACTAAGTGAACAACTAAAATGACAAAAGCTCTGCGATGCGGAGTTTCAAATAAAAACATACCCATGAACATTGAATTAACCACCCAACTACTGGAAGATTTCAAAAAAATTCCAATCAAATTTAAGGACAGCACTTACCTGGAATTGTGCCAATACCCGAAACGGCGTTTTGAAGAAATTTGCAGTCGATTACTGGCCTTTTACTTCGACCCGGCGAAAGAGCATGGATTTGGCGACTTGTTTATCCGTTCCTTGCTCGACATATTGAAAGCTAATATTCGTTTCGATCCGGATCAGCTTGAAATAATCACCGAGGATAATGCTGAAGGTAAGCGAATCGATCTTGTAATTGCCTGCCCCGATTTTGTGATTGGCATCGAGAACAAAATCACCGCAGATCTCTATAATCCGTTGGAAACTTACAGGAAGAGGCTGGAACAGTACCCCTCAGAGAAAGTCTTCAAGCTCGTTTTGTCTGTCCATGATTTTACTAAGCCAGAAGAATTAGCATTAATTGAGGACAATGAGTTCAAACCAATCACTTATAGCCGACTTTTCAATCAAGTAAAGGCTCAGATTGGAGCATACATTTCAAACTGCAACCAAAAGTATCTGACCCATTTATACGATTTTATTGAAACCATCGAGAATATGAAAACAACCTATACCAACCCTGAACTAACACAATTTATCCTTAAAAACGAGTCTGACATTAAACAATTAATTGAGGCTTACAATCGTCATAAACAAGAAGTGTTAAATAGTCAAAAACCGAGAATCGCTGAGATCTTGGAGACCTTGATAGAAGAAACCAAAGGAGAGTGGTGGGTTTATCAAGGCTGGGATTTAGGGATTAATAAATTTCACGGCAAAGACTTAAAGATTGGTATTGAGTCTAATTTTGAAGCTACTACAATTGATCCATGCCAGAAGTTCAGGATATATATCACAGCTTGGAACGCGTCCGCTTTTACACCGTTCAAAAGTCGGTTATTGGCAAAATTTCCAGATTGCCATTTAGATGAAAAAAGCGTTAAAAACAGGGTATATTTCCACCTGCCTCCCATCGACGGAAGCGACTCAAAAAAGATTGTTGCAAAGTTGAAGGAATACTACCTAGTGGTTAGTGAACTTATTACAGAGCAGGAATTGATTTCACGGCAAAACTGACTTTCTTTGCAATTTACCGATCAAGAACAATCAAAATAAAATCATACGGATGAGTGCTGAAGAGATTGCTGCCAAGCTATGGAACCTGTGTAATGTGCTGCGTGACGATGGGGTAACCTATCACCAGTACCTGAATGAACTGACTTTCATTCTGTTTATAAAGCTCAGCGAAGTAAAAGGATTTGAAGAACAGTTGCCCGAGGAATACCGTTGGTCAACGTTGAAACATATAAAGGACAACAAGGAGTTGTTTGACACCTATCGTGAGTTGCTGGCAACGATTAGTAACAAGAGCGAGAACACCAACATCAAGGAGATTTTTACCAATGCCAGCACGACACTGCGTAACCCGGTAAACCTGCGGACGCTGGTTTCAGCCATCGACCAGTTGGACTGGTACGAGGAGCACGACCGCGATGTGATGGGTGATATTTATGAAGACCTGCTGGAACGCAACGCGACTGAAAAGAAAAGTGGTGCCGGGCAGTACTTCACGCCTCGCCCGCTGATTAATGTGATGGTGGAGTTGATGGCTCCGCGATTGGGTGAGCGTTGGAACGATCCGGCCTGCGGAACCTTTGGTTTCCCGATCTCGATCGACCATTACCTGAAAGAGCGCTACGACTACCCGTTTAGTGCAGGTGAAAAAGAACGGAAATTTCAGGAAACAGACGCTTTGAGCGGCGTGGAACTGGTGCAGGATGCTCACCGCCTGGCCTTGATGAATGCCAAGCTGCACGGACTTGACAGCACCATTTTCCTGAACGACACGTTAACCGAGTTTGGGAAAACACTACGTGATTTTCACGGCGTGCTGGCTAACCCACCCTTTGGCACCAAGAAAGGCGGTGAACGACCTTCGCGCGATGACTTTACTTTTCCGACCAGTAACAAGCAGCTGAACTTTTTGCAGCATATCTACCGCTCGTTACACAAACGTGGTGGTGCCCGTGCAGCAGTTGTATTACCCGATAACGTGTTGTTTGAAGATGGTGATGGTGCCCGCATACGACGCGACTTGATGGACAAGTGCCGACTACATACCATTCTGCGCCTGCCCACCGGTATTTTTTATGCCCAGGGTGTAAAAACCAATGTGTTATTCTTTGAGCGTGGAACCACAGAAACAGGCAACACCGACAAAGTTTGGTACTACGACATGCGGACCAATATGCCGAGCTACGGTAAACGGACTCCTTTTACCCGTGCAGCTTTTGAGGACTTTATTAAAGCCTATACCGGCGGCATGGGTGAAGCTGAAGTACAAGATAACTACGACGGTATTGTTGACCAGACAGCACGTGAAGCCATAAAAGACGAGCGTTGGCAGTGTATTACCCGCGAGCAAATAGCAGCTAAAAACGATTCACTCGATTTAGGTTTGATTGCAGATAGCAGTCTCGGTAACGGCGATGAACAAACCGAGCCTATTGATTTGGTACGTGAAGCAGCCGAGGAGCTAAAAAGTATGCTAGATGAATTGAACGCCATAATGAAGGAGCTGGAATAGATGGAGAAATCAAACGTTCCAATTAATTGGGTAAAGATAAAGGTTGTTGAAATCTCTGAGATCATTAGAGGTGTCTCATATAGCAAGAATGATGCAACATCAATAAAATCAGAAAGC
This sequence comes from Mangrovibacterium diazotrophicum, assembly GCF_003610535.1. Lineage (NCBI taxonomy): Bacteria > Pseudomonadati > Bacteroidota > Bacteroidia > Marinilabiliales > Prolixibacteraceae > Mangrovibacterium > Mangrovibacterium diazotrophicum. The sequence continues at coordinate 955,292 of NZ_RAPN01000001.1, forward strand.
AACTGTCTAATCCTCAGAGGAGGGAATATTCAAGATGGCAACGTTGTAATTGACGATGACTGCGTATATGTTGATTCTGGTTTGGTAAAATCGAGCCAATTTTTGAGAAAGAACGATATTGTAATTGTCGGATCAACTGGAAGTAAGGCCTTAATCGGGAAAGCTGCAATTTGCAATGAAGATAGAAATGACATCGCGTTTGGCGCCTTCCTAATGCTATTAAGACCAAACAAACTGATCACGGGCCGATATTTTGATTATTTCTTTTTATCTGATTTTTACAGACAGGAAATTAGGCAATTGGCAGGCGGAATTAACATCAACAATATTAGAAAAGAGCATATTGAAAATCTTGTGTTTCCTCTTCCTCCTCTTGCCGAGCAGCAGCGGATTGTGGCCAAGCTCGACAGCTTGTTTGCCCGCATTGAGAAGTTGAAAGCAAGCATGGAGCGTATCCCGCAACTGCTGAAAGACTTCCGCCAGGCCGTGCTCACCCAAGCCGTTACCGGCAAACTCACCGAAGAGTGGCGCGAAGGGCGGGAGCTGGAAGAGTGGGAAAGTTCAAGCATAGGAAAGTTATTCGATGTAAAAACCGGGGCAACCCCCAATCGGAGTACTACCGGTTATTATTCCAATGGGACTATCCCTTGGTTGAAGTCGGGACAAGTTAAAAATGAGTTGATTTTTGAAGCTGAAGAATATATTACAGAGATAGCTGTTAAAGAAACGAATGCTAAAATTTTTCCGATCGATACTCTTTTAGTAGCAATGTATGGAGAAGGAAAAACTCGTGGGCAAGTTGGATGGATGAAATTAGAAGCAGCAACTAACCAAGCAGTAGCGGCGTTGGTTAATGAAGCAATGCCTTTGATTACAAGAAGCTATGTTTTTTTCTATTGTCTGAGCCAATACAATGAAATTAGGGCGAAAGCAGAAGGAGGAAATCAGCCTAATCTTAATCTTTCAAAAATCAAAAACTGGGAAATCCAAATTCCAAGTATTGATGAGCAAAAAGAAATCGTACGCCGAGTAGAGTCGCTATTTGCCAAAGCCGATTCTTTGGAAGCTCAATACCAAAACCTAAAAGGGAACTTAGAGCAACTGCCTCAAGCACTGTTGGCTAAAGCTTTCCGCGGCGAGCTGGTGGAGCAACTCCCAACAGATGGCGATGCGCGAGATTTGTTGGCGGAGATACAGGAACTGAAAGGTGAAACAGCAGCTAAAGGAAGAAGTCGAACTTCCACTGCGGTAAGAAAAAAATCAACGATCAAAAATATGGATATTGAATCTATAATAAAGGAACATTTCAAAGATGAGAAGTTCTCATTCGATGATTTGAAGAGAGTAACAAAAGGTGATTATGAGACAATCCAGAAGAAGGTCTTTGAATTACTAAAGCGGAAAAAAGGATGGGGTTTAGTTCAAGAGTTTGATGACGGGAGAAAACAAATGATGTTAAAATCCAGAAACTATGAAACTAAAAAAGGTTAGTCTGAAGAATCCCGGTGCTAATGGTTTACTAAGGGAATTTGAATGGATTGCAAACTACGATTTAGATGATGTGAAGAGCCTAAATCCCAAATGTTTGATTGGAGTAAATGGCTCTGGTAAGTCTCAATTGTTGGAGGCTATTACTGAGATTTTCTATTTGCTGGAAGATCACTGGAAGAACAAAAACAAACTACCCGCCGATTTGTGCTTTAACTTAGAGTTCTTTCTAAACCGACCAGAAGGGATACACGAAGTAAGAATCACAAAGGAAGAAAAGAAAAAGGTTGAGGTATATGAAAGTGATGGCGCTGAGTTTTTTGAGTACAGCGGAAAACTTGAAGAATTGCTACCTCAAAGAATCGTTGGCTATACATCTGGTCAAAATGAAACTCTCTCTCTACGATACCTAGATGTTTATTCTGGTTATGCAGAAGAAGTCGGAAGTGCAGCCCTGAAACCGGAAAGTAAAGATAAAACCATAGAAACTCCGCGCTTCTCATGGGTTGATTATGATTCCAATATTGCGGTGCTTGTTGCAAATTTCATGCTCCGAAGTTCTACCGACTTATTGCCTTTTGAAAGTCAAATCAGGTTACAATCTATCGACTCATTCAGAGTTATCGTTCAATTAAAGTCAGGTAAAGAAATAAAACTCACCCATGAACTTGAAGGGTATATCGACAATCTAAAGCGGATTTCGACGACATATGACTACCTAGAATCAAGACAGTCATATGTGTTTGACTACTTCGTTGATGATCAATCACGAAGGGCATTTAATTCTTTCTTCAAAAACGCGTCTGAATTATTTCTTGCATTCTACAAACTGGGCCTGTTGAACGAATTAATGATTCAAAAGAAGGTAAGAGAAGGTATTAAAAAACAAAGAAAAGATCATAAAACAATTGTAAAACCGCCGATTGTCCCTGATAGTGATAAAGTGTTTCGATTTGATCGAGTAAAAGTAAACAGGACTGATATAAAGCATGAAATCGACTATATCGGATTAAGTGATGGAGAACACCAATTCGTTCATATTCTGGGTACAATATTAATGTTTGATGAGGATAACACGCTATTCTTATTGGACGAGCCTGAGTCTCACTTCAATCCGATTTGGAGGATCCAGTTTCTTAAAACAATTAAAGAAATCACGAAGCATCGCTTTCAGGACTTCTTAATTACTACACATGCACCATATCTACTGTCTGATACGCCGAGAGAAGATATCTACATTTTTAAACGAAATGGAAACGATGTGACAATTGAGGAGCCGTCAAAAACCACATTTGGAGCATCATTTGACGAGCTACTTGATATTGCCTTTGAAATTAAACCACCTATTAGTCAACTATCGACTGAAAGGATCAACAACCTAGTTGAGTCTCAAAGCGAGGATGAAATAAGAAAAGGTATAGCGACAATCGGAGAGTCAGCCCAAAAAATTAGACTTTTCCAAAGACTCGTAGAATTAAAGAACAAAAACTAATGTTGTTTAAATATTCATATGTGTCTCATGCTTCAACTGAAGACTTTTATAAAGAAGTTCAAGTTGTTTTTAAAAATCTTTGGAGAGAGCGGAACAACCTGGGAACTTTTTCACTAACGACGCAGTTATTTACGAGTGAGCAAATTAAGACCCTAAGGAAATCAAAGAAGTTTAAGCAATTGCTGGAAAATTTTATCAATAATTTTCTTCAATTAGAAGCAGAAGAGCAGAAGGAAGTACTAAGAGCATTTATTTGGGAAAATACTATTTCTAGCAGATTGTCTGATATAAACACGCGGATACTTTGCAAAGAAGAACTTCCTTCATCCATTAGAGACCAGACCAAGGAATTATTTTACTATCTGTATAAAGAAAGGTTCAGAAAGAAGTATTTGAACACTTACTATCCTATATTTTACAATCGTCATAGAAATCGATATTGTCCCTTTTGTGGCTTGGAAAAAATACCTGCTGCAAACTCGAATAAAAAGCGAGAATATGACCATATTCTCCCAAAATCAATTTATCCTTTTGCAGCGGTTAACTTGAAAAATCTAGCACCTTCCTGCATTTTCTGTAATGAAGACGCTAAGAAGGATAAAGACATCATTTTTTCTACTAACATAAATGGAGCAAAGCGAAGAAGGGCTTATGATTACGTTTACGATGGAGACCTGTTAGTAGTTGATATACGAATTGAGAATAGGACTGTATTCCCAAATGCAAATGGGGAGAACAGTGATTGGATTCTTACTATTCTCCCTGATGAAGATAAAACAAGGACATGGGATGAAGTTTTTTGCATAAAAGAAAGGTACATCGAGTATCTTGATCAACACTATAATGATTGGATTAAAGAGGCCGTTGGATACTGCTTAAGTGATAGTTCACTAACTGATTTGGAAATAAAATCGTCGATAGTGAAGATGCTTACTGGGTTAAATACAGCAAGCAATGACAATATGGAGAGTAAGCTCAAATTGCGCTTTTATGAGTTGATTTCTAGTGATACAAATTCAATTCCATTTCAGACTATTCAAACAGCGCTAAACCTGTAATAAATATGAGAACCAATACCCGCTATCACAACTTGGACTTTGTTACCGACACGCTTTGTTACAAGCAAATCGGCAGTTCAACGCTATTCGTTAGAGATGGCAATTACTTATTGTCTCCTTCGGTATCAGAAGGACAAAACGGTGCATATTGGATCGATATCCGGCAGGCTAATCTGGAACAAATTTCCGATCGTAATAACTGTGATTTATTGATCCGGATTGTCCCGGATTTATTTTGCTTGTGCAAACTAAGCCACATCAATAAGCTGCTATCCCCGACATTGATGGATAACCGTCCAAACTCAGGTCACGTTTGGGGCATCAAGTTGGACATTAAGCAATTTAAAAAGACTGTTGATATCCGAAGCAACCGCAATAGAGAAATATTCGTCACTGTTCCTTTACTGACAAAAGAAGAGCTTCTCAGAATGACATAAAACTACTAAACCAAAAATCAAATGACTAAGCAATTTTCGTGGGTGCCTTTTTATAAAGAACTATTTTCCATCGTATTGACTTTCGAGGAAAGACAAACAGAGCTGATTGAGTTTCTGAAATACTTAAAGAATGAAATGAAACTTCCGGTCACACCTGTACACAACGATATAAACAAAAGTGACAAACAGATTCAACTGAGAGAGATTGATCCCTTTACATTTATCGGAGCATTAAATCGTGGGGTCACTCATGATAACCGTACCAGGATAGCAGAACTATTCAAAGAGCATTTCGAGATTGCTGCCGAAACCCCAAGCGACTTCGACGGGATACCTGTTATGAATGCCATGAGGTCTTGGTATTTTTCTTATGAAAAAGATAGAGGGAAAGACGACATTCCGTTGCTGTGGCAATTGGCAAAAGAAGCACCCAAAGGAATAGATAATATTTCTCCCAAATTATTTGATGATTGTTTGAAGTTAAAAGGAGTCGGAGCTCCATACCTTACGATGGGGCTTTTTTGGGCTGCTCCTGAACTATTTTCTGCGTGTGACCAGGTAATGTTCAATTATATTTCTGGCATAACAGGCAAAAAAATAAAAGTGACGAATTTTAATTCTTACAAAGAATATTTTAAAACAGTTAAAGACCTATTCCCTGACAAACAATTATTTGAGGTATCATACGACGCGTGGCATAATAATCAAGATAGTGAGACGAGTGAAGGTGAAAATGAGGAAGAAGAGAACGAAAACGAGACTTACTATTGGTTATATAGTCCTGGTCCAAAATCTGCTTTTTGGGAAGAGTTCTACACCCATGGAATCATTGCAATTGGTTGGGATCAACTTGGCAATCTTGAAAATTATGAAAACAAAAGTGACATTGTAACTGCCTTACAAAATCTTTCCACAGAAGAGAATCCAGGCTCAATGAAGAACGATTCAACTGCTTGCTGGGAATTTGCAAACGACTTAATGCAGGGAGATGTGATTTTCGTTAAAAACGGAGTTAAAGAACTTATCGGAATGGGAATCATTGAAGGTGATTACTATTTTGACGATGAACGCACATATTTTAAGAACGTCAGAAAGGTTCAATGGATTAAAAAAGGAAACTGGCCTGTCGATTTTTATCTATCAGCGAAGACTCTAACCAATGTAACAGAGTACAAGACTGAACATCCTGATTATGAATTTTATCATGAGCGCCTTGATGCTATAATCAACGGAGCTTACAAACCAATTGAAAAAGATGACAGCAGTGTTATACATGAGCTTCATCCTCTGAATCAAATTCTCTACGGACCTCCCGGAACTGGGAAAACGTTTAATTCCATAAACCACGCTGTTGCTATCATTGAAGGTAGATCGCTTGATGACATCATGGATGAAAGCCAGGGAAACAGAGAAAGCGTACTAAATCGATTTAACAGCTACAAGGAAGTTGGACAAGTTGTTTTCACGACCTTCCACCAAAGCATGAGCTATGAAGATTTTATCGAAGGGATAAAACCAATTGAAATCGAAGGCAAGTTACATTACGAAGTAAAAGATGGACTCTTCAAGCTAATATCTGACCGAGCTCTACAAAACCAAAAGCAATCGCGCAAATCAGACACCTTAAAACCGTTTGAAGAAGTGTGGCATGATTTTCTAGCCCCGCTCTCTGATGAGAAAACGATTCCGATCAAGATGAAAAAATCGTCTTATCAGATCACTGAAGTTACAGACCGGACGATCTTCTTTGACAAAGAAGTGGGCGAAAGCAAGCACTCATTAAGCGTTGGAACATTAAAAAATATGTACCTGGCTCAGCAAAATGATATCATCCATGGAGGGTTGCAAGGGTACTATGAACCGCTACTAGATCTGCTATTGAAAAAAGGTAAAAGCTCAGTATCTGTTGATCCTAAAAACTTTGTATTGATTATTGATGAGATTAACCGTGGCAACATTGCTCAGATATTTGGTGAATTAATAACGCTTTTAGAGCCAGATAAGAGAGTTGGCGCCAAAGAGGCTCTTACGGTAACTTTGCCATACAGCAAACAGAAAAGTTTTGGGGTTCCATCGAATTTGTATCTGATTGGTACTATGAATACGGCAGACCGAAGTGTTGAGGCTTTGGATACCGCATTAAGAAGAAGGTTCGCTTTTACGGAGGTTTTACCAGACCCAGAAATACTTAAAGAGTGCAGTCCTCTGCTAAACAACGGAGAGGAGTTTAAGCTGCCCGGCGGCCTCGATAGGTTGGTGGAGCTTATGACTATTATAAACAAGCGTATCGAGAAGCTAATCGACAAGGATCACACAATCGGACACAGCTACTTCTTGGGTGTTGAAACGCTTAAAGATTTAAAGTCTGTTTTTGTAAATAAAATCATACCCTTATTGCAAGAGTACTTTTATGGAGATATGGCTAAAATAGGCCTGGTGCTTGGTGAAGCTTTCTTTGAGATATCGAAGTCAGACACAGAAGAAAACATCTTTGCCAGGTTTAAACACGATGCTTTAGACGACTTAATCGATCGTAAGGTATATAAGCTCAAAATAAATTGGGAGAGTGACGATGAATTTGTTAGCGCCATCAATGATTTGATCGATCCCAATGTCTAAGGTCAGAAAGAATATTATAACTGTCTATGAGCACCAAAGCCTAAAGATGGATGTAGACAAAGGCTTTAGTCAAGGGCATTTGGAGGCTTTGCAACGCTATTATGGAGAAAAAGGCACAAACTACTATGGACTGATACACAAAGGGGTTAAATTCAGTCAATACGTTGGTGTAATTCAAGTGGGGAGTCTGACCATTGAAGTTCTTCCCAAGACAGATGGTGAAAATCAGAATTACTGGCGGTCTCTATTAATCGGGATGCTGAGATCAGTTGGGAGCATAAAGGTGGACAATGCTGGATCTTCCCAACTAAAGATCAGGTCAAACTCAATTTTGGATCTCTATTTTGAGTTGTATGTAAGTGAATTGGAAGCATTAATTCACAGAGGGTTAATTAAGCAATACCGAAGAATTGAAGAGAATACAACGGCTTTAAAAGGGAAGCTGCAATTTGGCAGGCAACTGAAACATAACCTTATCCATAAAGAAAGGTTTTTTGTGAACCACCAGTCTTACGATGGCAATCATGTCTTCAATCAGATCCTATATGCTGCATTGAAATTAACAGGGGCAGTATGTAATTCACCATTGCTGACTAGTCGTATTGGGGCGCTCCTACTCGCTTTTCCCGAAGTTGACAGTATTAAGGTCACTGAAGCTACTTTTAACAGGCTGTGCCTCGACCGGAAATCAGAGCCATATCGAGAATCTCTCAATATTGCCCGAATGCTGCTACTAAACTATCATCCAGATATCAGTACTGGTGCTCATAACGTGTTGGCCTTAATGTTTGACATGAATGTCCTCTGGGAACGATTTATTTTAGCTAGTTTAAGACGTTATGCCAACGACGGCAATTCTGTGTTGGGAAAAATTAGAAAGTCGTTCTGGAAGCCGGAAAATGGCTCTAAAGCTAGCATAGAACCAGATATCGTAATGGAAAAAGATGGACAGACTTTGGTTTTGGATACAAAATGGAAAGTAATTAAAAACAATCGTCCGTCAGATGATGATTTAAAACAGATGTATGTTTACGCGAACTATTATCAGTCCCTTCATACCGCACTCGTTTATCCTGCGACCGGTAACAGTTCGATCAAAGGAAATTTCTACCATGAAATAGATGGAACACAAGGCAAGCCTTGTTCTGTAATCCGTATCGCCTTGCCTCCTGAGCCAGTTAGTATTAAAAAGTGGCAACAGGAGATTAGTGAGATTTTGGTAGGCGTTTAAGTTTTCCAGTTTAGTAGACAATTAAAAGAGTGACGGGCGAAGATATCTCAAGTTATTAGGCACTACATTGGGAATTCATAACTCAAATTACATTATGCAAATGTGTAAAATTTATTACCTTGACAATCCCAATAGCCAATTAAGCAAAAAAATGAATAACCAATTTGAACAACAACAAAGCAACTGGCTAGAGAAAGTCGCTGACGGATGCCACAATTGTAAAACAAATCCCGAGTATGCAATGGACTTTGACTTCTATGCCTGTCAGTCGGACAACTCCAATTGACATTCTCAACCAATAAAAAGATAAACTAATCTAAATGACCTTATATGGAAACAAAGGTCCAATTGGGGACAGTCGTTTTTTGGCGACATACATTTGGATTCATTGCGATTGAGGATTTATCTCTCGCTTATTTTTTTCATCGCTCCTCTCTGCGCGATCCTAACCAACATGTAGAATTGCTCGATCAATTCGAGTTCGAAATAGCTGAAACAGACACTGGCAAGTTTAAAGGGAAAGCGAGAGCTATCAATCTGCGATTTGTAGAGAAGGGGCGAGTCGACGATCCTCGCTTTGACCGATATGTTGGAACCTTGAAATCATGGAATAAAGGTATTGGGCATATCACCACAGAACAGCTGATTGAAACTAGTGAAGTGTACGTTAACACATCTCGAATCCTCGGAGAGCGTCCTCATCTTTCTCAGGGCGAATTGCTTGTTTTCTGCCCTGTCCAATCTGCTAAATCCCCATCAAATATACTAGCATTGTTTGCATACCCAGTCGATTCCGAGAATGACTTGTCCTTTTTAAAACAACAATATTTTGAGACAAGGATTCCTGAATTAGGAAATTATTTATTGAAACAATCAGAGCTAACAGACATTGATCTACAAATAATTGAACTTTTCAGCATAGAACGGATAGAGGGGCGGAACATCGAGGGTTATGCAAAACTGAAAGAGGATCTAAAGCGTATTAAAGCGCAGTTTGGATACTTACCGCCATATAAAGATCTTTTAATTTTTGCAGATGAAGGCTTTTTATTGCAGCTCTTCATTGAAGGTATTATTCCTGACTTCCGATACGAAGATGTCTTACATTATTTTCTAAACACAACGTCTATTCAAAAGAAAGAGATACTGTTTCGATTAAATCAGGATGACCAACAACAGATTATCAAAGAATATTTAAACTGGATTAAAATCTATGTTGATCTAAATTCAATAGGAAACGAAATTAAGTGTTACCTCGATATTACACATCGTGATAAAAACCTAAAGGATGAAGCCGCATACCAAGGTCTTGCAGAGATCTTGCTTACAACTTTACCTGTAAGCGAGGTAAAAAAACTGTGGATCAAGAAATATATCGAATTACCACAAAAGTTTATCAAAGACAATTTTGATTTAAGCAATCCATATGAAATAATTACATTGTTAGACTCTGAAGACGAGTCGCAAAAACAAATAGCAATCCGTTTGCTTAACGAACAAATACTTGAGGTTACCGAGGGTGAAATTCTAAAAAACTATACTTACTACGTCGGCTGGTTAAAATTCATTCAAATCCACAATTCCAGACTATTCCACAAAGAGTTTACAGAAGCATTGAACGCGTTACCTATCCAGGATAAATATTGTCTGTGGATATTCGATATTTTGCCTTCAATCGACTATACCGCAATACCGCCCTTCGTCTTCGAGCAGTGTGACTACTATTTACGACTTAGGTCGGCAACCAAAGATCAATACTTTTCTTTCCTAACGAACCATATTGAACAAAATGAGCTGAACGACTTTATTCAACAATACGCTTGGAATGAGTTGGTTCAACCCTGCTTCCCCAAAAGTGATACTACGTATTCGCTCTTAGTCGACATATGCGACTGGCAAAAGAAGTACCAGAATAATACGATTGAAATAGATCCATTAGCAGAGTGTGTTTATCACTCAATTCCAAAGTTTACTGTTCAACACGTTCGTTTGTGGCTTTATGATTTTGTAAGCCCGGAGTATCTGGACTATTACGGCTTTCGAGAAGCCTTTAAAAAGTTAAACAATCCAGAAAAAGTCGAGTTCCGAAATAAAGCTAATTGGCACTCAAAACTTGAATTAGATGAAGAAGCAAAACTAACTGTTGAGCCTTGTACTAATTTCACAGAAACCGAAGATGGTGAGATAATTTACAAGGCTCGGCTAAATAACATTTATTTTACAAACGGATATTTAGCACTCCGGCTTGAAGATCGTAGCTACACCCAACGTTTTTATGCACCAGAGGTAAGCACAGGTCTGAACTCAATAAGTGAATTTAGCAATTTAATTGATCGGGAAATAACAATCCTAGTACGTGAAAAACAGATCCAAAAAGTCGATGATAACCTCTACATAATTCTTTCCGAAGTTTTTCGGAATTATTTGCTAAAGGCGTTAGCTACTCCTATCGCAAAAAACAAAAAATCCAAGCGAAGCTATGCCTATGCAGAAAACATGGAACTTCGGAAACAAGTTTTGAATTACCTAAAAATAATCCAGACGCCAGATAAAAAAACAGTCATATTGGACGAGCCACATGCTTACTATCGACGACTCGACGAATCAGTTGAATTCCCCGACGTAGAAAAAGTTGCTCTTTATTCAATCAAAACCTCAGACGGATATGCAATTATCTGGGAAAACATAGATTACAGCTTCGACCGAGCAAGCTTTGTTTTTAAAACCACAGATGAAAGCTATGGAAATCTTGTTGAAAAACTCACACTTGCTATTACCCGTTTGGGGCAACTACGCTCAACCTTGCGAAAACTAGATCCCGATATTAACGAACTACATGAGTTTAAAAACAGCTTAGGTTATGTCGGTACAGTTCTAAAAAAGAGGGGGCAAAACGATGCTTTTGAATCATGGAAAAACAATCTTACTGAGACTATCAATCGAAAAATACCTCCACAAACAGATCGTCTGTTTGACGAAATTTGGAGAGAACTTAATATAGATTCAACCAAATCAGTAAGGCATACTAATCCTCTTCCTGATAAAAAAGGGATAAAGACTGTCGATACAGGAGAAGATAATTCGTCAACTAAAGAAGAAACAATTGTGACGGAGAGAAACGATCAGCCCCCAGGTCAAACATCTAGTTTCTCAAACCAATCTCCATATAAGGAAAGGGAAGCAGTTTTATCAGCCTTAAACGAAATTAACAACCTATTTGAAAACCTACTAAAAATGAAAGAATGACTGAACAAGAAATAAACGAACAGTTAGAAAAGGAAGTTCTGCGACTGACAGCAATTTTGGACCAGGCTTCACTGTCTAGTACCATCAACAAACGAATATTTTTTGAGCAAAATCAACTCAACCAAGCGCTTGCAGAAATAGACACAACAGTGCAGGAATTGGGATTAAAGATCTTAGACATTAGTAACTCTTTGAAATTAAAATCCGATGACGATGACAAGAAATTAGACTGGTTAAACGAGTCCTTCGATGATTTAAGGAAACTCAAAAAAGACTTAAACCTGCAAAGCACAAATTTAGCCAATGAGCTGAAAAAGGTCCAGAATAACATTGCCTTACTTTCCGCAAAAAATGAAGATATTGAGAAAAAATTAATAGTTGCTGAAAATGGGATGAGTGAAACTGAAGAGAACACCTCAAAGATTCTTGAATTAAATAGAAAAATTGACAACGTTATCGGCAAAAAGAATTATGCAACGAGTCTATTTTTTTCAGTCTTAGTAGTAGCTATAATAATTTTCTTCTTATGGAATACAAGGCTATCCAATTCTATTGATGAGTACAAGGTTAGTACTATTACGTTCTCACAAAGCATTGCAAAGCAAAAAGCAAGAACCCAAGATTTAGAATCTCGTTTGAAAAAGATGGAAGAATTCCCAGATCCAATTCCCTCCAATACGATTGAATCAAATTCAATATCTATTTCCAAAGAACCTATTAAGATATCCCAATTAAAAGTACGAGCAACATTGTGGAATGATAGTAACTTACCAAAAATGGAAAGCATTGAATCTTTTGATCAAGGTACCAAGGTCTATGTTTTAAGTGAGCCAATAAAAACTTATGATCGATCTATGATCAAAGTAAGGATTGAAGGAAAAGAAGGTTATATATTTTCATCGTCCATATTTAAATAACAAAACACAAAAGAACTGAACTTGCTCAAAGAATTTAGATATTTAATAGAAAAAACAAGCTCTATGGATGAAATCAGGCACCAATTATAGTCTAAATCGGTGCAATTCGGCCCTAAATATTTTCCTGTTTTATTCCTTTGTTTTCTCCAAAGAAAGAGTTAGTTACAAAAGTTGCATCACGGAAATTTTATGATTATTTTTATCTAAAGTAGACTCAAATAGAAAGCTATGGCAAAAGGAGTAAAAACTGGTGGACGGAGCAAAGGGACCCCTAACAAGCTTACTGGAACGGTGAAAGAGATGATCCTTCAAGCAATTTCTATGGAAATTGAGAACTTGCCTGCGATTTTAAAGGAGCTTGAACCAAAAGAAAAAGCTGATTTTGTGATTAAGTTACTTCCTTACATCTTACCTAAAGCAAAAGAAGTGTCTGGTATGCAAGGGGGGTGGACCAGCTCTCACGATAGATTTGTTGAAGGTATCATGGAAAAGATGAGAAAGTCTCCTCCGCTGAAATCCACTGCAAGTTAGTGATTCAATTTAGATCGGTTTTCCAAATCTTTGTATCCTATTTGTATCTTATGAAATACAAAAGCCTGATTATCAATCGACAATCAGGCTTTACAAGTACCCCGGACGGGATTCGAACCCATGACCTACTGCTTAGAAGGCAGTTGCTCTATCCAACTGAGCTACCGAGGCATCCTTATTTTTGCTTTTGAAAACTGCGCTCGAAACCGAACGATCGACAGCTTTCTTAAAAGCGGTGGCAAAGATATAAAAATATCAAAAAAACCAATACGACTTAATTTAATTTTTCGCTGTTTCTGCATCTGTTCCGACTTTCTTCACCAATTCGACCGGCCGGAATTTTATACTTTTGCAGCCGTATGAGCAAAATGGTCCGCAACAATTTAATCAACCTCTACCTTATTAAGTTTGCCAAATGGTTCAATTTGGTCATGCCCGTGGTGGTCTTGTTCTACCAGGACAATGGCCTGAGCATGCAGCAAATTTTCCTACTGAAATCCATCTACTCCATCGCGATGGTGTTGATGGAAATTCCGTCGGGTTACCTGGCAGATGTGTGGGGACGTAAGAAAACCCTGATCCTGGGTGGCTTTCTGGGAGCTGCCGGGATGGCGGTATATAGTTTTTCCTATGGATTCTGGGCTTTTGCCGCCGCCGAAATCATTTTGGGTGTTGGCTACAGCTTTATTTCCGGCTCCGACTCTGCCCTACTCTACGATACGCTGAAAGCCGCCGAGCGCGACAAGGAATACATCAAACAGGAAGGGTGGATTACCTCTGCCGGGAACTTTGCAGAAGCGATTGCTGGCGTTTGCGGCGGATTGCTGGCAACCATGAGTTTGCGACTGCCGTTTTATGTCCAATTTGGGATCGCATCGGTGGCCATACCTGCAGCCCTCTTATTGAAAGAACCGAGGTTACAATCCATCGAATTAAACAAAAGCTTCAAATCGACACTGAATACCGTTAAGGAAACCTTTCAGCATCCCTTGTTGAGATCGGCTTTGCTAGTGTCTTCCTTTGCGGGAACGGCCTCGCTTACCTTTGCCTGGTTTGTTCAGCCTTATTTTAAAGAAGCCCAGTTGCCCGTTTCCCTATTCGGGATTATGTGGACTTTGCTGAACCTGTCGGTCGGCGTTTCTTCCATGTTTTCCTACAAAATTGAAAACAAGCTGGGCCAACGAAACTCTTTACTGGTAATCATACTGGGATTTGCCATCGGCTTTTTCCTGGCGGCCTGGGAGGTCAGCCTGATTGGTATCGGCCTGCTGTTCTTTTTCTACCTCGTACGCGGGATTGCCCATCCAATTCTGAAAGATTACATCAACCGCTACACCGATTCCGAAGTTCGGGCAAGCATCCTGTCAATTCGGAATTTCGTGATTCGAATCAACTTTGCCATTATTGGACCGGCTTTGGGCTATTTAACCGACCAGTTCAGCCTGTCACTGGCGCTGATTGCCACAGGTACCGGATTCTTGGTATCAGCCTTGTTGAGTATGGGGCCGCTTTGGAAAGCGAATATTCAAAGATCCAACTGAAGCCCGTCGTATGAGAGGTGGACGTTCTCGGGCAGGATTTTTTCAACCTCATCGTGCAAGCCCATCAGGTGCGAAATGTGCGTCAGATAAGCTGTTTTCGGCTTCACTTCGTCGATCAACTGCAATGCTTCTTCCAGGTTGAAGTGCGAAATGTGCTTCTCGATACGCAAAGCACCAACGACCAAAACATCCAGGTTCCTGAGTTTCTCCTTTTCTTCTTCCTCGACCCGGTTCACATCGGTTAGGTAAGCGAAATTGCCAAAGCGAAATCCAAATACCGGCAGGCGATGGTGAAAACCACGGATCGGCAAAATATCCGTCGACTTGATATTGAATGCTTTATTTTCGAGTAAGTGAAGATTCATTTGCGGAATTCCCGGGTAGCGGTTCGGCTTAAAAACGTAGTCGAACACCCGTTTGATGGTGTCCTGCACCCTCTCCTCGGCATAAATATCCGTCGGGTGTCCCTGCACCCAATTGAACGCGCGAATATCATCCAGCCCAAATACATGGTCAACGTGTTCGTGTGTCAGGAGGATCGCATCCAAAGTCCGCTGCCTGATGCGCAACATTTGCTGGCGAAAATCGGGCCCGGCATCAATCACCAGTTTCAAACCATCAATTTCAATGTATAAAGCCGAGCGCAACCGGTTGTCTTTCGGATTTTGCGACTGGCAAACCGGGCAATCACAGGCAACAACCGGCACTCCCTGCGAGGTTCCCGTTCCCAGAAATTCAATATGCATTTGCGGTGAGTTTTCCATGAGCAAGGCTCAAAACTACAAAAAATAGAAATGACGAGGCTTTGCACTTAAATTAATTAATTTTGAAGAAAATTATTTCAATGGCCAATTTGTACCTCATCCCGATCACTCTCGGAGAAAGCGAACTTGAGTCGGTGATCCCCGCTACGCACCGCGAAATTATTCTTTCGATTTCACATTTTATTGTTGAAAATGTGCGCACAGCACGTCGTTTTCTGAAGAAGGTTGACCGGGAAATTGACATTGATAGCCTTCATTTTTACGAGCTCAATAAACACACCGACAAGAAACAACTGCACAGTTACCTTGATCCATTGAAACAAGATCTTCACATTGGAATTATGTCCGAAGCTGGTTGCCCCGGAGTAGCTGATCCGGGAGCGGATGTTGTGCGTATTGCCCACGAGAAAAACGTCAAAGTTGTGCCATTGGTAGGCCCGTCCTCCATCCTTTTAGCCATGATGGGCTCGGGCATGAACGGCCAAAACTTTGCCTTCAACGGCTACCTGCCGATTCAAAAAAACGAGAAGGCACAACAGATCAAGTTGCTCGAAAAACGAATCTACACCGAAAACCAAAGCCAGTTGTTTATTGAAGCGCCCTACCGTAACCTGCAATTGCTGGACGATCTGCTGCAAAATTGCCAGCCGCACACCAAGCTTTGCATCGCCTGCGACCTGACCTTGGAGACCGAATTCATCAAGACACAATCGATCGAAGCCTGGAAAAAATCGAAACCGGATATCCAGAAACGACCAGCGATCTTTGTATTGGGCCAATAAACCGATTCCCGCGCTAAGTTGAGCTGAATTTCAACGAATCGACAAGCGATTTCGTACACGACAGTATTACGGGAACAGCCGCAAATGGAACCAAACAATATTTTTGTTCATTCCTTTTTGACGCGTCGAAAGAAACCTGTAATATTAGGCGATGAAAAAAAACCGAGACTACACCTTTCACGAGGCTACGACCAGCTTGTGCTCTGACTGCATGCAACGGATTCCGGCGAAAATCGTGCTGAAAGACGGGCACGTTTTTTTGAAGAAATCCTGTCCTCAACACGGCATTCATTTTGAGTTGCTGGAGGAAGATGCCGATTACCACTTGGCGAAAAGACGCTACGACAAACCTGGAACTTTTACCACAGCTCAAACCAGTATCCGGAAAGGTTGCCCCTACGACTGCGGACTCTGCCCGGATCATGATCAACATACCTGTATCGGACTCATCGAAGTTACCAACCAATGCAATCTGAACTGCCCGGTTTGCTTTGCAAATAGCGGCAAAGAGGAATTCCTTACACTGGAGCAGATTGACCAGATCCTGGATAAATACATTGCGTTGGAAAACGGCGATGCAGAGATCCTGCAAATCAGTGGTGGCGAGCCGACTGTTCATCCTCAAATTCTCGAGATTATTCAGCTGGCACTGTCCAAAAAAATCCGTTTTGTGATGCTGAATACCAACGGGGTGAGAATAGCGTCGGATAAGGAATTTGCACGGCAGTTGAGCCAGTTCAAAGAGCGCTTTGAGGTTTACCTGCAGTTCGATGGTTTCAAGGAATCGACTCACCGGCATTTCCGCGGAAAGGACCTTCGCGCGGTTAAGCAGAAAGCCATTGATAATTTACTGGAAGAAGGCGTCCCGGTCACTTTGGTTTCAACCGTTGAAAATGGAATTAATGACGACGAGTTGGGACCGATTGTTGAATTTGGCATGAATCGAAAAGGAATTCGTGGCGTCAGTTTCCAGCCTGTAAGCTATTTCGGACGGATTGATTCAACAGCCAACATCAAACGAAGCACACTCTCCGGAATTATCAAACAGCTGGAGTCACAGCTCAGCTCTGTGTTTAAACCCGGAGACATTATTCCGTTGCCCTGCAATGTGGAGCGCGTAGCTATTTCGTATCTCATCAAGGACAAGAAAGGCCGTTTCACACCGCTGCCCCGAACTATAAAAGTTGACAGTTACCTGCCGGTTATCGAAAACACCTTTGCCTTCGATGCCGAGCGTTTTGTCAACGAGCAAGTTCGCCACATCCAGAATAACCTGCAACTGTGCGATTGTTTCAAACTCGTCAACGATATTTACAAATACATTCCCCGAAACTACAAGCTAAAATCGGCCGAAGACCAAAAGAATTTCATCGATGAAAATACCTTTCGGATCAGCATCACCTCGTTCCTGGACAAACACAACTTCGATCTGAAATCAGCGCAAAAGGAATGTGTTCACATCCTGACACCCGATTTAAAGCGAATGCCATTTTCAACCTATAACCTGTTGTACCGAAAATGATGAACCAGGTATCCGATATCACCATCCTGATTTGTCTGTTGGCACTTTTCATCGCCATCCTCATCAATTTCGTGGAGCGAAACAAAAAGGTTCAGACTGAAAAGAAAAGCATTGTTGAAACCGGCTCGATGACGGGCTTTTTCATCTTTTTCTACCTGCTGATCCGCTTTAAAATCGGGGACCTTCAGCTTCCGGAAACAGCTGCACTTATTCTCAAACCCATCGGTTTGCTTCTGGTTATCGCCGGAACCTACATCAATATTCGCAGCCGCAAAACATTGGGTGCGAATTGGGCCAACCAGGTCACCCTTTACACCGATCAACAGGTGGTTTGCTCGGGTATGTATAAATACATCCGCCACCCGCTTTACAGCTCCATCATTGCCATGTTTTACGGAGCCTGCCTGGTGTACCCGAACTACCTGGCATTTGCAGCCAACACCCTCATCTTCGTCCCTTTCATGTACTATCGGGCCAGGCAGGAGGAAAATCTGCTCCGGAAACGTTTGCCCGGTTACGAAGAGTACAGACGAAAAACCGGTTTATTCATTCCTAAACTGATTAAAAATGAAAGCAATTCCAATTAATGCATTTCGCTTTTGCAAAATAACGGTCACCCTGCTGGTTTGGCTGGCCTTTGCCTTCCAATCAATGCCACTACTGGTGATCGTGTTCTTGATCCTCGGATTATCAGCCCTGTTGAAAATTCAGCGGGCACCTCTGATAGTCCTGTATTCATTCACGATCGAAAGAATTATTCCCTCGCGAATGAAAGAAGTACACGAAACAGGCCTTCGCTTTGCGCACAGTTTGGGCACGGTGCTTTGTGCGATTTGCATCGCCTTGACAGTACTCTTTCCAACCGTTGGCTGGTGGTATGTGCTGGCATTTGCTGTTTTAAAAACGGTGTCGATGCTTGGCCTGTGCCCGGGTGAAGCCATGTATTCCTGTTACGCAGAAGGGAGCTGCAGTATTTTCAAAAAATGATCGACAATCACACATTCCCGGCAAATTGGGGAATTTTCCCCGTCATCTTTCGAATTGGCAAACTCGAAGTCAGTTCCTACTCCTTCTTTGTGCTGCTTGGGTTGATTGTCGGGCTCTCCGTTTATTTCCTCCTCGCCAGACGCTACAAACAAGCCAGCGAGAACTCATTCTATGTGGTTGTTGCCGGCGTTGTTGGCGGTATTTTGGGAGCCAAACTCCCTTACTGGATTTTCAACTACCAGGTCATCGTGGAAAACTACCCGAATATCGGCCCCATTCTTTCCGGGCGAACCATTACCGGCGGACTGATTGGCGGTACTTTGTCGGTTATCTACATCAAACGCCGGCTGGGAATTACCGATAAAAAAGGCAATCTGTTTGCACCGGCCATTGCTATTGGCGTGGCCATTGGCCGACTCGGATGCTTTGCCCGTGGCTGCTGCTATGGCGAGCCAACCACTTTGCTCTGCGGAGTCAATTTCGGAGATGATGTTCTGCGCCACCCGACTCAACTCTACGAAACGGTATTCTTCATTGGATTCTTCATCTACAGCCTGATCCGGATAAAAAGTGCGCCACCGGGATTTCTGTTTTATGCGCTTATGAACAGCTACTTCATCCTTCGTTTTTTCGAAGAATTTATCCGCTACAACGACCAGTTCTTTTGGGGGCTTTCCTTCTTTCAATACATCTCAATTGTCGCTGTCGTCTTTATCAACCTGAAACAATACCTTGAAAAAACTCAACATCATGGAAGACTATTATCAACAAAAAGGTAGAAAGGTCATAGATTTTCTACTTGGTTTCATTATGAATTTTGGAATCGCGCTGGCCGTCATGTTTGGCCTCGGAATTCTATTCGTTGCGGGCCTGGCAACAGTCAAACTCACACATATTCTGATTATTTCCATTACCATCATCGGTTTGACGCTTTTGGAAATTTCCATTATCCGGAAGTACTTAAAACAACGTCGGTACATCGCAATCGGGCTGATTGTCGGGATTGTATTCCCGCTCTTGGTCGTGGGAACCTGCTCGCCGCTCATCTTTTCACTGACCTAAATCGTCCGGGAAAATTCACCCCCGGACATGCTGAAATGACCGGAAATATTTGGACTGAGTGCATAATTGTTCGTACTCATTTTTCGATACGCTTCGTTATACGGAAACTTCCAATAGGCATTCGCGTAAGTTAATTATTGAAGACTTTAAACTCTCTTTTTCTTATTCTTAACAGTTTGCGATTCACCTTCAATATTAAACTTATGGTATTGCTGATGTCTACATTTACAGTCGTTGTCATTATTGTCGGCGGCATCATCTTTTTTGTGTGGTTGGGATCCGTAGTGGTGCAATACTTCAGTCACTTGGCTGTTGTCGGTTGCGATGTACCTGTAGTGGTGATGTATCTGGGAGAAAAGGATAGTGTTAAAGGCTTCCTGTTGGAAAAGCCTCGGTACACGACTCAATTTTCGGGTGTAAACGGGAAACTGGAATTCTTTCGTGACAAAGATTTCTACCGGCTGAGTGATCCTCCTGAAAACCTTGGGATCACGCTCATTCAAACGACAGGAACGAATAATCCGGCTGTTCAGGAATTGCATGGACTTCAGGTTGGGCAAGGTGAATTAACAATCTCGGTCGACCCGGCCGATTCGCGGGATTTCAAGGAAATCTATGTTCCGGTTTTTGTGATCGATCCTGCAACTACCGGCTTCCTCATTCTAATCCGAAAAGCTGCACACGAGGCCGGTAAAAAATGGTACCACGGTGCAACCGGTAATTTCTTTCCCAATTTCTTCGGAGGACAATGTCGGGGGCTTTGCGACCAATGGGCAGACTGGCTAGGCGGCTGGATGATCCGGCATAATGATGGGACAATTTGTAAAATTGAAAAAGTGGTTTACAATACCACTAAAACGGGATTCAGACACGTAGCTCTTCGAATCACCATCTGTGAGTCGGGTCATGTTTATTACGTCGATGGGCATAAAAATCCGGATAATCCGGTGGTTCCTGGTGCCGATTACGAACAGAAGCATGGAGTACCGGAGACCCACTATGAAATTTGGAGCCAATAAACCTGCTTGCTGCTTTTTTAAAAATTGAAAAGCGACTATTTCGACATTTGCAATTGTCACTTTCCGCTTTTGCAAGAATGATTAAGTTTTAGCAAATCTCAGGCAATCTCGTATATTTAGGCGATTAAACCCTGAATATGCAATTTTTCCAAAAGCTCAAAGACCTCGGGCCGGGCGTGCTGGTCACCGCCGCATTCATCGGGCCGGGAACAATAACCACCTGTACTTTAGCCGGAGCCAATTATGGCTATGTCCTTTTGTGGGGACTAACCTTTAGTATTTTGGCTACGATCGTATTGCAGGAGAAAGCTGCGCGCTTGGGCTTGGTTACCCGCATGGGCCTGGGCGAAGCCGTTCGACAACAGTTTGCAAACCCGGCGATGCAATACCTGGCGATCGCCCTCGTGCTTTCGGCTATTTTAGTTGGAAATGCAGCCTACGAAACTGGCAACATCCTTGGTGCTGCCTTGAGTTTGGAAGAACTATCCGGTTTATCCACTATCCCAATCGGAAACCTGAACCTGAAAATCTGGGGGCCGGTGATTGGTTTGCTTGCCTGGCTGATCCTGGAACTGGGAAGTTACAAAAGCCTTGAGAAGTTCATCATCGGGCTGGTCATCCTCATGAGCCTGACCTTTATTACCACAGCCTTTTTTATTCAACCTGACCTGTGGGCTATTCTGAAGGGCATGTTTGTACCGGCGATACCTGAAGGTTCGTTTGTTTTCGTCATGGGGCTAATTGGAACAACCGTAGTACCCTACAACCTGTTTTTGCATGCCTCGGCTGTGCAGGAACGCTGGAAAAGCGCCTCCGATCTGGGCAAAGCCCGCACGGACCTGTCAACGGCTGTGATCCTTGGAGGATTGATTTCAATGTCGATCGTCATCACAGCAGCGATGACTTTTCACGGGCACGCGGTTTCCATTACAGGAGCCGGAGATCTGGCCGAACAACTTGAACCGTTGCTCGGGAACTGGGCCCGCATTTTCATGTCGCTTGGCTTGTTCGCAGCCGGTATTTCGTCGGCCATCACCGCACCCTTGGCTGCCGCCTACGCCACTTCCGGAATATTGGGATGGAAGGCTGGCTTTGGCGATCTCCGCTTCAAACTCGTTTGGCGATCTGTCCTTTTAATCGGCATCGTTTTCTCGCTTTTGGGTTACAAACCCATCCAGGCAATCTTGTTTGCTCAAATCGCGAACGGCCTTTTGTTGCCGTTCATCGCCATATTCTTAGTGATTGTCATGAATAACAAAAAATTGCTGAGCGTGCATGCCAATAACCGCTGGCAAAACATCACAGCAATTATCGTTGTTGTGGTGGCCATTGCGCTGGGATTAAAAAGTATTGTAAGTTTGCTGTGATGAAAATTTTGCATGTAGATTTGAATTGTGACCTGGGTGAAGGAATCGGCAACGATGCTGCAGTAATGCCTTTTATTTCATCTGCAAATATTGCTTGTGGCTACCATGCAGGCAATGAAATGACCATGCGCGAGACTGTGCTTCTGGCGAAAAAATGTGGCGTGAGTATTGGGGCACATCCGGGCTACGATGACAAGACCAACTTTGGCCGCACGCCGATGGATTTAACAGCTAGTGAAGCTGAAGAGCTGGTATTTAAGCAGATCAAAAAATTACAGAAAATCGCCGAATCCGAAGGCTGTAAGCTGACACATGTGAAGCCGCACGGTGCATTGTACAACCAGGCAGCAATAGACATTAATTTGGCCAGTGCGATTGCCAGAGCAATCTACAAAGCCGATCCGAAACTGCTTTATGTCGGGTTGGCCAACTCGCAAATGGGCGAAGCTGCAAAAGCGTTTCAACTTCAGTTCGTGTCCGAGGTATTTGCCGACAGGGCCTACACGGACGAAGGCCAGCTGGTTTCCCGGCAACTCGACGGAGCTGTGATCCACGATCCGGTAAGCTGCACCTCCCGAGTTCTACAAATGGTAACGCTTGGAACCGTTGAGAGCATCGGTGGGAAACGAATCGCCATTCAGGCGGACAGTATTTGCATCCATGGCGACAACCCAGAAGCGATTGCCCTGGCCAAAGCCATTCACGATGCATTGGTCGCAAACGACCTAAAGATCGAACCAATCACGACCACACATGATTAGCTATTTCCCCTTGGGAGACTCGGCCATCCAACTCACCTTCGGCGACTCGATTAACGAAGAAACCAATCGGAAAATCTACGCCTACATGCGGATTTTAAAGGAGTTTGAAATTCCGGGAATCATCGAACTGGTACCGTCTTATACGAAACTGATCGTTCATTACAACCCACTCGAAATCGGAATTCACGAACTGGTGGATAAACTGAAAGAGCTGGAACAACAAGGTATAACACCAGCTGAAAGCGAAATGAAAATTGTCGAAATTCCGGTGTTGTACGGGCCAACTTTCGGCAGCGATTTGGAGGTGGTGCTGCAACATACCGGGCTGACTGAAGAAGAATTGATTACCCAACACAGCGCACCGATTTACAAAGTTTATATGCTCGGCTTCACACCCGGATTTTGCTATTTGGGAGGAATGCCTGCCCTGTTGGCGACTCCGCGCAAAAAAACGCCCTCAGCCAAAATTCGGGCAGGCTCGGTGGGTATTGCCGGCGAGCAAACAGGTGTCTATCCCATCGAAAGCCCCGGAGGATGGCAGATTATTGGACGAACACCACTTAAGCTTTTCAATCCCGAGCGTGAGCAACCGTTTCTGGTTGAAGCCGGGAACAGCATTCGCTTCTACCCCATCAGCCAAACAGAGTTTGACCAATTAAATGAGTACGATGCGTAAAATCCGGATCATTCAAAAAGGACTGCTCACCACCATTCAGGATGCCGGGCGACTTGGCTACCAGCAATATGGTATGCCTGTTTCCGGCGCGATGGATTTGGTGTCGTTGCGCCTGGCCAATCTGCTGGTTGGAAATTCGCCGGATGAAGCCTGCCTGGAAACAACTTTCCTGGGGCCCGAAATTGAATTCCTTGCGGATGCGGAAATCGCCGTTTGCGGTGCTGAAACAGACCTGCGATTGAATGGTTCTCCCATTGCTTTAAACTGCAACCATCGGATCTGCCGAGGCGATATGCTGAAACTGGGAACCTGCAAGCGCGGCTTGCGGAATTACATCGCCTTTGCTGGAGGGCTGGACGTTCCGGTCGTCATGGGCAGCAAATCGACCTACCTGAGAGGTAAACTGGGAGGCTGGCAAGGGCGAGCGCTCGAGAATGGCGATGTGCTTCCTCTTGGTGAAGCGCGTCCGTTTCAACAAAGAAGCTTGACGGATAATCCGACTTGTTTACCGCAACCAACCAACGAAATCCGGATTATTGCCGGAAGCGAAGTCACGGCCTTTACCCGCGAAGGATTGCAGATTTTCCTGAATTGCACCTACACTGTCAGCCCGCAAAGCGACCGAATGGGTTACCGGCTGAGCGGACCGCCTGTTGCGCATAAAACCGGAGCCGATATACTTTCCTCGGGAATTGCCAACGGAACCATCCAGGTTCCTTCGCACGGCGAGCCGATCATCATGCTGGCCGACCGCCAAACCGTGGGCGGCTATACCAAAATTGCCAACGCCATTTCAGCCGATCTGCCCTTGCTTGGACAAATGCGCCCCGGCGACTGCATGCGTTTCATCGAGGTAAAAACTGAAGAAGCCCAACGACTGCTGCAAGACCAAATTGACCGTGTGAAAGCAGCCGTGAAACAGGGCTAAAAAACAGGGCATGTCGTTACAATGATTAACAAATTCCCCGATAAATTCGGGACGACATTCCACAAATGAGCCTCCATTCATCTGATTTGTTCTCACTGAACCGATTCCGAATAGTTTGTACATCACATATGTTCTTTTACAGATGTCATCAGGACGCAAGAAATTAGAACTAATTTCTCTTATTCATCCGGTATTTTTGTCCATACGTCTATAAATCGGACATAAAGGTCGGTTATTAGTGGCAAAACCAATTAAAGATCCGATATTAGAGCTGTGTACAATTCGTCGTGTACTGGTTGCGATGTGTACATTTTTGAAATTGCGCTGATTTCCCAATTACAAAAACGAAACCAACCGGGCTGAAGCTTTCAGACCGGAGAAAAACTGATCGGACTCTGGTTCGCGAAATTTTATTGATAAAATAAAACTGGGAGTGCTATGACGTTTAGATACCAAGAATATAATACGGGAGACCTTCATGAACAACTTCGGATTTATGAAAACCCGACCATGGCAGATTCCGGCAACGGAGTTTCTGCATTCAGTTGCGGCAATTTGAAACTGGTGTCGATTCCGAAGATTGGCCAACAGATTTTGAAGCTGTTCGACCAAATCTTTCAAAACAAAAATGACCGTTTTTTACAATTATTAGCCCATACATACTTGTAGTTTTAGTGCGCAAACCGAATCAGGCCATTGAAAAGCAATCACTTTTTTCGGGTTCACCAAACCAGAAAAAACCAAACCAGAATTGATCAGCCTTAACACCTGTTCTATTAAAAAAACTCAGTAAAAACTCTATGAAAACGGGATCTTCCATTACGAAAGGTTTAGTCTTCTTATTCTCGCTTTTAATATCTGCCAATATTGCTTTTGCACAGGAAGTTCAAAAGCTCAATGTTACATACACGCCAAGCGAAAACGGCTATGAACTTCAGATTCCTTTCGCCTGGGAGTTCATCAATTGTTACGGAGAGATTCATGTCACTATCACGAAAAACACGAAAAGCATCACCTCCAGCGCGTATATCAGCGATGGTGTGCGCTACACAGCTGCCGATTTAGGTGCCGAAGCGTTTAGCAAACCGGAGTGCGGTTATACTGACCTGAGTGCCGACGTGTATTGCGGCGCATACAAACTGGGTCGAATAAAAATGACCAACGTGATTGACTGGTTGGGTGGTTGTTTTGGGCAAACCTACTATGTAACCGAAATGCTTGGGGTGAAAGATGCTGACTACCGCGACCGTCTGGCAGAGCTATCGCTGAGTAACCTGAGAATCGAGCAGCTATCGAGCGATAGCCCCGACATCGAAGGAAAGATCAAAGAAATAGAGAAGAAAAAAGCGGTTTCCTCGAAATTGGCCGATGCCGACCGCGCCTTTTCCGGCGGCAACTACGAGGAGGCCCAAAGCCTTTACCAGGAAGCCCTGAAGATTGACAGTTCGAACGCCCACGCCCGCGAAAGGCTGGCTGAAACCAAAGAAAAGCTGAAGGCGCAGCAATTGGACAATGAATACAAAAACCAGCTGAAAGCCGGTGAGGATCTGGAAAAAAAAGGCGACTACGAAGGTGCTAAAAGTGCCTATCTGAAAGCGCTTCAGGCAAAGCCGGGCGACGAAGCAGCCCAAAAGAAGCTGGCGCAAATACAGGAAAAACTGAACAAGGAGGAAGCAGCACGGGAAACGAATGCGGCTGCCAAATCCGCAGCAGCCGACCGAAAACACAGCGGCAGCATGTGGGGCCAAAACTATAACTCCGATTCATACGGTTCGGCAACGCAGGCCGCCAACCTGATTGGCAATTTCAGAGTCGACTACAGCCTTTCGACTGCAGGCGGCGAACCGGTTCACCAATTTCGGTTTTACTGGGAATGGGACAATGCGCTGAATACAGGTTACCCGCAGTGGGTATCGGTGCTGAGCGATACGGTGGTCATGATTCGGGACATTCAGAAATACCCGGACTTATTCGATCGCTGGAACCATATCAAACCCTTGTACATCGAGGTTGAAAGCAAAATCCTTTACTACAAAAACGAGGGGCAATACGTTGCACAGGCGGGCAAAATTCACATTGTTCCGGAAGTGATCGGCTACTCGGGACAGGAAGTTGACTGGTCGCTGCCCGGCAGTTGTGCCTGGGACGAGCTTTTTCCCTATTGCAATGATTTGAAATGGGACTACTTTCGAAAGATTGGCTTGTATGAGGAGATTCATGCTTACCAGGAAAAATTCGGTACCGACATCGCCTGGCCCAAATATACCTTCGAATACAGCGACGATATCAATTTCTACCAGGGCCATAAATGGTTCGACAGTCAATTTAAACAGCTGAACAGATCGGATTACGAGAACTACAGCACTTCCGCCGATATTGTGAAAGTGATTTGGCCGGTCGAAGATATCCAAGCAATTATCCGCGATTTCGAGGAGCGCGAGAAAAGAGCCAAAGAGGCTAAAATGACTTCAGATGATTTTTGGAGCACGCCTGAAAGCGAAAAGAAAACAGAACAGAGCGACTTCTGGGACACCCCTGAAAATGCCACAACCAAAAGCGATGTAGCAGCAAAGCGACAAAGACAGCAGGAAGACCAAATTCTGTCAAACTGGGCTGGAATTATACAGCAGCAACGGGAAAAGTACGAAGGGCTGAAAAAGCCAATCGCCGTGCTTAGCTCCAAGACGGTTGCAACCCCCAACTACAAGCTGAAAGGGAAAATTTCAAAATCATTCAAAAACAAAATCGTCAGAATAAGCGGAGAAAAAATAGAAACGACTTATGCGTCCATAAAAGATGACGGTTCCTTCGATAGCGACCTAAAATTAAAAACCGGCGCGAACAAATTGACGCTTGATCTGCTCGAAACCGAAAAGTCGATCAACGCGCTGAAATCACAAGCTTTGGATGTCACCTTCACCCCTAGTCTGGATGGAGAAGGTGTTGTTTCCAAACGAGAAACAAAAATTACGGTTTACGATGAGAACAGTGTACAGGACGACTATTACGATTTGTACATCAACGGTGAATTTGTCGACTACATTCACAATTCACCTGGTGGCAAAACCACCGTCAATTACACGCTGGACGAAGGCGACAACTACATTGAACTGAGATTAAGCCGGGAGATGGGGAAAAGCACCGCGCTGGTCATCATTATAAACGATGGCGAGTTTAAAAAAGCTTTTTCCGGCACACACGACCACAGATACATCATTTCAGCCCCATACAGTGAATAAAACCTCAAAAGAACAAATATGAAAATGCAAAGAATTGTCATCCTGCTGATTGCTCTTTTCACAGGAGTCAGCTCTTACGCCCAATCATCGGCGAATGAGCAGAAAGCCTTTCAAAACTTCAAGCAGGCGCGCGAGGCCTACGATCAAGGAAACTACGAAACAGCGGCCGATCTTTTGTTGCAAACAAAAGAGTTGTTGGGAAGTACCAATATCCGCATCCAGCCCATGCTGATTAAGTCGCTGGTGAAAATTGAAAACTGGCAACAAGCCAAGATCGAAATTCCGGCTTATTTCGCCTTGAATCCCGACCCGGAACTGGTGGAATACCAGGAAATAAAAAGTCTTCAATCCACGGTATTGTCGGAAGCCCAAAAGGAAGACAATGCCTGGGCGCTGGCTGTGGATCGTCATAATACCGAAAAATACAAAGCATACCTCGAAACTTATCCATATGGCGCCCACCGTGCCGACGCAGAAAAAAGTATTCAGGATATCAATAGCCAACTGGACAATGCAGCCTATCAAAAAGCAATTTCCGATGGCAGCCAACAGGCTCTCAGTTTCTATTTAAGCAATTATCCGGATGGAAGTCACCGGGATGAAGTAAGTCGAAGACTGTCGGAACGCAAAGAAAACGACCTTTATCAGAAGGCAAAAAACAACAATTACGTCGAAAACTACGAAGATTACATTCGTCAGTATCCGAACGGGAAATATGCATCGGAGGCCAAACAGATTATTGAAAACAGTTATTTCAAAATCGCAGAAGAGGCTTATGCCGAAAAGGATTATTACCAGGCCCGTAACTTTTACCGGAAGTACCAGGAGAACTATCCGAATGGCGCCAACAGCAAAATCGTAGCATCCAAGCTAAAGAAGACAGAGAGTAAATTGAATCAGAAAGGTGCTCGTTTTCTGCTCTACACCTACGATACCGAGAGTCCGATTGGAATCAGCACCATTCGTTTAAATGTAAATAAACTGGGCTTTTACTACAACCTGAAAATGAATTCGGACATCTTCAAATTCTCCAGCGTGAGCTATGATGTGGACGACAACGGCGAAAGCGATCGTCCGGGCGATATTAAAATGACCGGAGAAAAGTTATATGCCAACGTTGCCCTCTCGATAGGTGCGACCTTCAAACTGGCTTACCCATTGTATGGCTATCTGGGTGCTGGTTTTGGCTATTACCCCGTTTACGAGGAAGCCAAAGTTTATTACAGCAGCAGCGGCGACTACTGGGAAAACGACTGGCTAAAAAACACCGATCAGACAGAATCTGTTTTCTTCCCCGAAGGTGGTTTATTACTCAACCTGGGCAACAAAATGGTGCTCAAATACGGAGTGATGTATCACGAGGAAATCGTCCACCAGTTTGGGATTGGAATTAAATTCTAACAAATAAATTTCTCTTTTTCTCTTGTTGAAAAAGCCCACTTGACCGGGGCTTTGTGTACCAATATCAGTAAACTTCAAAAAAAGCCCGGCATTCTCGATTCGATGAGTGCCGGGTCTTTTTTTTAGATGTTTTTGAATCGGTGGCAATCGATGAAGCGAACTGCCGGGAAGACGGCAAGCCTTCAGCCTGTGCTGATTGCTAAAAGAAGTAAACAAAGTACCGGTTTGAATTTCCTTCTAAGTTTTCGGATTAAAAAGTCTGAAAACTACGATAATGAGAACAGAAATTGTATCTTGTTTAAGAATAGCAAAATTGATTAACTGTGCCCGTTATTATAGCTCAATCAATGATCCTTTCCTCATTAAATTCATTTAGAAGATGAAAAAGCTGTTTTTCCCTTTCGCTGCGGCGCTAATTCTGGCCGCCTGCACAACACATCCAGAAAAGAAACTGATTGAAATCACCGGTGTCGATAATTCTCTGCGTCCCGGAGACGATTTCTTTAAATATGTCAACGGTACCTGGTACGATTCGGTTCCCATACCCGAGACGCAGGCTGGCGTTGGCGCCTATATGTTCATGAATTATCCGCAGCGCTTACGCTTGCAGGCAATTTTGGATAGTGTTGCGCAGGGAAACTACCCGGAGGGGAGCCTGGAGCAGAAAGTAGGCGACTTCTATGCTTCGGGGATGGATACCGCCACGATTGAGCAGCGTGGTTACGAGCCATTGAAACCGATATTGAATGCGATTGATGCGATTGCCGATCTGCCGTCCTTAATGAGTTTTGTTGCCGATGCTTCAAAAACGGGCAATGGCTCGTTAATGGGGGTGTACATCGGTCCCGATGATAAAAACAGTAGCATGAACATCGCTCATGCTTATCAAACGGGAATTGGCTTGCCCGATCGTGATTATTACTTCAAGAAAGACCCCGCAACTATCGGAATCCAGGAAGCTTATAAAGAATACCTGGCCAGCCTATTTCAACTCACAGGAACTTCGGCGGAAGAAGCGCAGAAAAATGCGGCTTTGGTGTACGAAATCGACAAGCAACTGGCAGCTTCGCACCGGACACGGGTTGAACTGCGGGATGTGAAAGCCAATTACAATAAAATGGCGGTGTCTGCACTACAGGCTGGTCAACCCAATATTGGCTGGTCAGCGTACCTTAGTCTGCTGGGAGCTCAAACTGATTCCATTGATGTGGGGCAACCGGCATACTACGAGAAGCTAAACGGGCTTTTGAAAAGTATCCCCGTCGCTGACTGGAAAATATATTTGAAAGCTAATTCGCTGACCAACTATGCTGACGACCTCAGCAAGGCATTTGTAGACGCCTCTTTTGCATTTACAAAAGTTATTTCGGGCCAGGCAAAGCCCAAAACACGCGGCGAAAAAATGGCCAGCGCTGTTGACCATTACCTGGGTGAAGCTCTGGGTCAATTGTATGTGAAAGAATATTTCCCCGAAAGTGCCAAAGAACGGATGCTCGATTTGGTGAATAATGTGCAAACGGCTTATGCCGCCCGAATCGATAAGTTGGACTGGATGAGCGACAGCACCAAGCAAAAAGCCAAAGAAAAATTGTTCGCCATCACGAAGAAGATTGGATATCCGGACAAGTGGAAAGATTACAGCGCCGTGAAGGTGGGACGCGATACCTATTTCGAGAACGTGGTGTCGGCTGCAACGGCCAACTACGAACGCGGACTGGCCAAATTGGGTAAGTCGGTCGATAAAAGCGAATGGTATACAACTCCGTCAACCGTGACTGCTTACAATAATCCTTCGGCGAACGAGATTGTTTTTCCGGCAGGTATTTTACAAGCTCCGTATTTTGATAATGAAGCTGACGATGCCTTGAATTATGGCGGTATCGGGATGGTGATTGGTCACGAATTGACGCACACTTTTGACGACCAGGGCGCACAGTTCGATAAAAACGGCAATGTTAGCAACTGGTGGACAGACGAGGACTACAACAAGTTTAAATCCCGGATACAACAGGTTATTGATTTGTACAGCACTTTTACGGTCTTGGACTCCCTGCACATAAACGGAGCGATGACTGTTGGTGAAAACACAGCTGATATTGCAGGTGTTGCCGTTGCTTATGATGCCTTTAAAATGACACCGGAAGGGCAAGACACGGCTAAAGTGGGAAACTTCACGCCCGATCAGCGTTTCTTCCTGTCGATTGCGCGAATCTGGCGGGTAAAGATGAAAGACGAATACCAGCGTTTGTGGATCCGGAGTAACCCGCACTCATTGCCAATTTGGCGCGTCAACGGACCGTTGATGAACACCACGCCTTTTTATGCGGCATTTGATGTGCAGCCGGGCGATAAAATGTTTCAGCCCGAAGAAAATCGCATCACGATCTGGTAGTTGTAACTACCCGGGAATGGCTTCTTTTTATAACGGCAGAACTATTGTTGCATCTGTTTGCAGAAGCCTCGAGGGTGCCGTATAATTGGAAAATTATGCCTGATTTCTTCGCGCGTCGAATAGCTTTTCGATGCAGGTGCACGGGGCAACCGATGTAACCAACGACTAGCTTTTTCGGTAAGTCCTGGTAAAACCAAGCGTCAAAAAAAACGATGTCATTTCAAATCAACAGACTATTCCATTTGCTCGTCTTCCTGTTTTTTCTCGATGCCTGTCAATCTTCGTCGAGCGGCCAATACGTCTACTCGCCTCCTGCTGCTACTGAAGCAGATCTTCCGGTTGCCTCGTTAACCGATGTCAACATGGATATTTCGCCAATTGAAAAGGCAGTTGAGCGAATTGAAAAAGGCAAATATGGCGAAGTGCATTCGTTGCTGATTTCTAAAAACGGGAAACTGGTGCTGGAGGGATATTTCAACGGACACGATTACCAGTGGGATGCGCCTGATCATTACGGAGAACTGGTGCAATGGACACCCGGGCGGACGCACTTTGTGCATTCGGTCAGCAAGAGTATCATTTCACTTTGCATTGGCATTGCGATCGACAAAGGCTTTATTCGCGATGTGCAGCAATCTGTTTTCGACTACATGCCCGAATACGAATACCTCAACACGGGAGACAAGCATTACATCAACATCGAGCACTTGCTCTCCTGCACCGGCGGACTGCAATGGGCCGAGTGGAATGCTCCGCTCAGCAGCCGCGAGAACGACCAGGTGAACATCTGGTTCCACCCCAAAGGGCCGATTGACTATTACCTGCAACGCCCCTTTGTGGCGGTTCCCGGAACGCTCTTTAACTACAGTGGCGGAGGTATCGAAGTGTTGGGCAAGATTTTGGAAAATGCCAGCGGCATGAGTGTTCAGGCATTCTCGGACGAATACCTGTTCGGCCCACTGGGCTTGAAAGAAGCCGAGTGGAACATTATCTACCCAACCGGCGAGTACCATGTGGCTGCCGGATTGAAACTTCGCCCGCGCGACATGTTAAAAATAGGGATGATGATGCTTCAAAATGGGAAGTGGAACGATCAGCAAATCGTTTCTCCGGAATGGATTTCCAAAAGCAGCACGTCTTTTCTGCCCGATATGTCCATCAATGTTCCCGGCGAGGATCTTCGCGACATGGGCTACGGCTACACCTGGTGGACCAAAGATGAAACCAACAACGGGCAAGCAGTACATTGGTTCTCGGCCAACGGCTGGGGTGGTCAGAAAATCGTCGTGCTGCCCGAGTTCGAAACGGTGATCGTTCTTACGGGCGCCAATTACACGAGCAAAGTCAAGGAATACCGCATTATTAGCGACTACCTGTACAAGGCGATTCGGGCGGATTAGCCCCAATTACCGGCAACAATTAAACTGCTTCGGTGTTAGAGCTTCATAAAAACAGACAAATGAAGTTAGCAACGGTTTCGTGGACCTTTGGATTAGAGGAGTTGGATGAGTTATTTGCCAAAGTGCAGTCGATCGGTTTTTCAGCCTTACAGTTTTGTGGCGATTTTCGCCGGTATTCGCCGCAGGAAGTTATCGAAACTGCCCGAAAATACGCAATTGAAATCGTGGGCTATGACCCGTTTAATTGTCAGCCGCCCGATAAGGAAAGTGCAACTCTCGAAAATTCTGTTGCTTTCTATCGGCAGGTTATCGACTATGCCGCGGCCTTGAAAGCGCCGGTAGCAACCCTGCAGGGATTGTCGTTTTGGACGACCAATCAAGCAGATTACGAGTCGGGGATGCAACAAATCATCGAAGCCGTGAGGCAACTCAACGACTACGCCAAAACCCAACAGGTGCTGTTAACCTACGAGGCCTGCTGTCATTACGAAACTCCATTGGTTCACACGGCCGACGAGTTGTTGCGGATTCTGCACGAATCGCGAGCCGACAACCTCAAACTGGTACTCGACAGTTTTCATATGAATATCGACGAGCCCAATCCGCTGGACTCCTTGCGGAAAATAAACGGTGAACGACTGTACAGCTACCACGTATCCGACTCCGGACGAGGTGGAATGGGAACCGGCCATATTGACTTTCAACATCAACGGAAGGTGTTGGAAGAGATTGGCTTCGACGGGCTGGTTTGTTTCGAAACCGTGATTCCCGAATGCCGTCCCGCCAAATTCCCCATGAACGCGGAGCAAATGGCCGAACTAAGCCGCCAGCTTAAGGCCAGCCTCACAGCCTGGCAACAATTGAGCAATAAATAAGCAGCTCCCCGATTCAGTCGTCCGGGAAGCTGCTACGTCTGGTGAGGTCTATCCGAAATATTTTCCGGTTATACTTTCGATGGTAATTTTAATTACGCCCGTTCCTTTCAGCATGTTCTCAGGGTATTGTTGTCCCGACAGCTGCGGGGTATACTTGGCTACAATTCGGTCGAGAGCAGCTATTTTTTCAGCAGTTTCTTCTACTAATTCGGCTTGCCCAAAGGCAACCACGCTTTGGTATTTGGTATTCACATCGCAGGCTTTGTCATCCAGGATCAGGCCTTCCATCTGCTCCACTTCAAAACATACTTTGCTGTTGGCTTTAATATTGGTCAGTTTCTGGCCCATGTTCAGACCATGGATGTAAATTTCGTTTCCGGTTTTGACAAAGTGTACCGGAACCACGTAAGGAAATCCGTCGTTGTTTAGAGTGGCCAGGTGCCCCACTTCCTTTTTGCTCAGCAACTGATCGACAGCTTCGGCCGACAGTTGGTTTTGTTTCATTCTGGCTTGCATAGTAAGGGTGTTTGGTGATTTTTGTTGGTGAATCGTGTTTTTTACAAACTTATTGCTTTTGGTGGATCAGTGCGAAAAACGGTGAAACAAGGATGTGAAAAGAAAAGATTAGATAAAATACCCCGGCTAAAACCCGGGTTTACCGAGCTCCGCCTTGAAACGATCCCGGATGGTTTCCATATTCATAGAAAGCATGACCATCCTCAATAGCTAATCATTTCCCGGAGGGGATTAATAGTTTCGATAAACAATCTCGGCTTAATATTGCGAGACGATTGACCGGGCTTCCAACAAAACAGCACGAATTCCTGCTTGCCGCTGTCAAACTTCCGAGAGATGTTGATTACCATTCAACACAAACATTAGCGGGTGCGATAAAAACGGATAAGATTTCAATAAAATGGCATTTCGGTACAAATTACTTTTTTAAAGTATCGTAAATTGATAGGCGGAAATGTTTCCAATAACTGATTCAACTCGTACGAATCAGTTTGTTCATTCCATTCAAATTCAGCCCGCGCTTGTGAATTTTGTTAGAGTTGAAAAAAACTGGTTTTGCTAAAGACAAGTAAACAACCGAAAGCCTTTTTAAACCGGCTTTAATTTTAAAAAACCAAACATGAAATTAAACAACTTACTGACAATTCTTGCAAGCCTATTCGTATCAATCAACCTGTGTGGCCAAAGCATCACCCTTCAGGACGTCGTGAATGTGACCAATCCACTACCGGAGATTACGATTTACACCGCGAAGGAGATCGTCACCTTAGATTCCCATAAACCAAAGGCAACAGCTGTGGCCGTTGTTGGCGACAGGATCCTTGCCGTCGGTTCGCTGGACGAATTAAAAGCCGCGGCCGGCGATCAGCATTTCACCATCGACAAGACTTTCGACAGCAAGGTAATCGTCCCCGGCTTAATCGCGCAACACGACCATCCCTTGTTAAGCAGCCTGGCTATGATGTCTGAAATCATTGCCATTGAAGACTGGGTGTTGCCTGACAAAACGATACCGGCAGCAAATAACCGGGAGGAATACCGCCAACGGCTGGAGGAGGCAAACAAGCAATTGAAAACAAAGGATGAATTACTTTTCACCTGGGGCTATCACCCTTCATTCCACGGGCCTTTAACCCGTTCGGATTTGGATAAACTGAGTTCTACCCGCCCAATTATTGTGTGGCATCGCTCCTGTCACGAATTCACCTTAAACACGGTTGCATTAAACACATTGGGCATTGACGAAACATTGGTCAGTCAATTTTCAAGTTCAGCGAAAGCTCAATCCAATTTGGCAGAAGGTCATTTCTGGGAACAGGGCATGTTTGGCATCGTTCCCAAAATAGTACCTTATATCGCTACGCCGGAACGACTTCAAAAAGGATTGAAACTCACCCAAACATTTTACCACACCAACGGCGTAACGCTCGCCTGCGAACCGGGCGGCTTATACTCGCAAAAGTTACAGGAAGCAGAGAATGCTGTTTTATCCGATCCTTCCAGTCCATTTCGTTTTTATTTTATTCCCGATGGCAAGTCCATCTACAGCCTTTACCCCGGGAATGCCATTTTGGAAACCGAGAAAACCCTCAACTGGTGCCATGGGATGACGAAAATGCTTCCCAATGAAATCAAACTGTTTGCTGATGGAGCGATCTATTCACTCGCCATTCAATTGCGCGAACCATACATCAATGGTAACTTCAAAGGCGAATGGATTATGGATCCCGAGCTGTTTTCCAAAGCTTTCCAGCTGTATTGGGATGCCGGTTACCAGATTCATGTTCATGTGAACGGCGACGCCGGGTTAGATATGCTCTTAAATAATTTAGAGGCCAATATCCGACGAAATCCGCGTTATGATCATCGCATGGTCGTTGTGCATTTTGCCGTATCCGGCACCGATCAGGTTGAACGAATTAAACGGTTAGGCGCCATTGTAAGCGGTAATCCGTACTATGTTACTGCCCTTGCGGATATGTACAGCAAGGATGGCTTAGGGCCGGAACGAGCCGATAACATGGTTCGAATGGCTGATGTGGAGAAAGCGGGCATTTCTTTTTCGTATCATTCCGATATGCCCATGGCTCCGGGACAACCGCTGTTTTTAATGGATTGCGGGGTCAATCGGATTGCAAAATCCGGGCGGGTTGCCGGGAAAGAGCAACGGGTTAGCCGCGTAGGGGCTCTGAAAGCCGTGACCATTGAAGCCGCCTACTCCCTAGGTTTGGAAAAGGAAGTGGGAAGCATTGAAGCCGGCAAGTTGGCCAATTTTACCATTCTGGGTGACAACCCGGTTACTTGCGAAGCTACCGAAATCAAAAATATTCCGATTTGGGGAACCGTTCACGAGGGACGCCTCTTCCCCATCAGCAGCAATCGTACTGCAAGCGCCTCAACCGGGCCGGTAGCCAATGAAAACACCTATGCGACATTGCTACATGCCGAAGATCAAGAAGCTGAAATTCACGATCACGAAAGTGGAGATTGTGTATGTGCTTTGAACCGCCTTTTCGCACAAGCGCTCGCAGATAATCTTGGGGAATAATAATTTGACCGGCCGTAAAATTCAAACAATTAGCGATCCTTTCGGCATAAACCGGAAGAGGCTGGACAATCGCAAATCAAGAACACATCGGCATCAAGCTGCAGACTAAACGATTTTGTACGCCTTCGAAAAGCGGGGCGGCAATCGAGTGATTCGAATGCCGCCCCGCTTGTTGTTTCGGCTTCCGGATCAGTGGAAGATCGAATACGGGTGTGTTTTTTTCTGAGCTGCCAATGAACGCACGAAGCAGGTCTATGGCTTAACCGTCAGGCAAAGCGGGAAGCTTTTAGCTTCAATTGGCGGGCCATCGCGATGGTCACCAGACCAGCCAGGATCAGGAAGATTCCGATGATTTTCACAATCACCAAGGCCGAAGAGAAAGGTGCTGCAATCAACAGAATACCGAGGATGAGCGCAAAAATTCCGCGCCACAGGTAGGTCTTTCCGTTCTGTTGCCGCTTTTTCAGCTGGTTGGCCGTAAGCAAGGCCGACACCCCGTTGATGATCGCGATAAAGCCGAGCAGGCTCACCAAAAAGGATGTGGTGAATACGGTTGATGATCCGGGTTTGGCCAACACGATGAATCCGGCCAGTATGCCGAGCCCTCCGCTAATTAAACTCCACCACCAGTGCCGGTTGTGGCTGCGTTGCTGAAAGGCGCTGTAAACCGTTGCCAGCCCTTCAATTAACCAATACACCCCTAAAATAAAGACCAAAGTGGTTAACGATGCTGCCGGAAAAAGAAGCAGGATTAAACCGACGACCAAGAGCACAACACCTTGCACCATGATCAGTTTCCGCATTCCATCGGCAGCTTGTTTTGCTGAGTTTTGATTGATTTGATTCATAATTTCCTGTTTATCTGATTATTCAACTGCTATCAAAATTAACACAATTGGATCGCATGCACCAAATTCGAAAGCAGGAAATATGTTCGGTAATCAACGGCTTTTTGCAATAGCTGTCAACACTCATTCAGTCAAAAATGGATTCAACTTTTCAACTCAAATTGCTGCAATCGTTAAATGAAGATGTTGTAACTTGTGGAGAAGCTAGCGCAAGAGGTGAAGAACAGCCTAAAAAACTGGAGCTTGAATCAGATGAGTGTACCGAGTATATCTAAGATTTGACAGGCAATCCAAACGGTTTAAATAAATAATTATGAAAAAACTTGCGTTACCCTTTCTTGTCTTTCTTTTGTTTTCGTGTACCCAAAGCACGACCACCACAACAGTACAACAGGAGGAAGTTTTACCTCACCCTCCCGCTGAGTTTCACGGAAAAATAGGAACCTCGTTCGAAGATTCGGAAGAAGATTATCCCCAACCATTTGAAGCCCCGGCCGGTGCTCCCAACGTGCTGATCATCTTACTGGATGACGTCGGCTTTGGACAGGCCGAAGTTACAGGAGGGCCAATTCCCACGCCTGCCATGGACCAACTGGCAGCCGACGGACTGACCTATACCCGCTTCCATACCACCGGAATTTGCAGCCCCACCCGGGCCGCACTGCTAACCGGCCGAAATCACCATCAAGCCGGCTTCGGAACCATTTCGGAACTCTCGACCGGTTATCCCGGCTACAATAGCATTTGGGGGAAAAATGTCGGCACAGTGGCCGAAGTGCTGAAACAAAATGGCTACAGCACTGCCGCCTGGGGGAAATGGCACAACACACCCGACTGGGAAACCAGTCCCATTGGCCCCTTTGAACAATGGCCAACCGGATTGGGTTTTGAATACTATTACGGCTTTCAGGGCGGTGAAACCAACCAGTACTATCCCCAGTTGTTCAGAAATACAACGCCTGTAGAACCGGAAACGACGCCGGAAGAAGGCTATCACTTCACGAAAGATATTACCGAAGATGCGATCGCATGGATGCGTCAACAAAAGTCTATCGCCCCGGATAAACCCTATTTCATGTACTTTGCGACCGGAGCAACGCATGCTCCGCTTCATGCCCCCAAGGAATGGATCGACAAATTCAAGGGGCAGTTCGACGAAGGTTGGGATGCGATGCGCGAGCATACCTTAGCCCGCCAAAAAGAAATGGGTATTGTACCTGAAAATACAGAATTGACAGCCCGCCCGGAATCAATCCCCGCCTGGGATAGTTTGGGCGCCGACGAAAAGAAATTGTATGCCCGCCAAATGGAGGTATTTGCCGGCTTTTTGGCACACACCGACTACTGGACCGGTAAACTTATACAAGCCGCCCGCGATCTTCCCGGAGGTGAAAACACCATGATTGTTTACATTATTGGTGATAATGGCTCCAGTGCCGAAGGGAGCATGAGCGGGACCTTGAACAATATGATGACTCAAAACGGATTCCCCGACAATGTGGAACGCCAATTAAGCGCCATGGACGATTTGGGTGGCCCCGAATATGAAAACCATTTTGCTGTGCCATGGGCCTGGGCCGGTTGTGCTCCCTTCCAGTGGATGAAGCGCGTCCCCTCCCACTTTGGCGGAACCCGTAACGGAATGATTGTTTCCTGGCCGGCATCCATTACCGCCAAAGGCGAAAAAAGAACGCAGTTTCACCATGTCATCGATATTGCCCCTACCATTTACGAAGCGGCACATATCATCATGCCTACACGGATAAACGGGGTTGAGCAAACACCACTTGCCGGCGTTCCGATGAATTATTCGTTTGCTGATGCCCAGGCATCGGGGACACGCCATACTCAATATTTTGAAACCGGCGGACACCGGGCAATTTACGATAATGGCTGGGTTGCCGCTTCATTCCACGGCGTCCCCTGGGAGCTAACCGGGTCAGTCGGTTTCAAAGACAATAGCTGGGAGTTGTATCATATTGACGATGATTTCTCGGAAGCCCATGACTTAGCATCGGAAAACCCCGAAAAACTGGAAGAGCTTAAAACGATATTCGATGAAGAAGCTAAAAAATATGATGTTTACCCGCTTGACGATCGTTTTGCTGAACGGGCAACCAACCCGAATCGTCCTTCAGTGGTTCGCGGAAAAACCGAATTTACCTACCTGGCCGGAACCGAACGGATTCCGGAAGGAAGTGCTCCTCCGGTTTATGCCCGCACGCATACCATTTCAGCAAAAATTAATTATTCAAAAGGTGATGAAGGAGTCATTGTAGCCAACGGAGGAACATCGGCCGGATATACGCTGTACATTAAAGGAGGAAAGTTGTTTTACTATTATAATTTCTTTCATCTGAATCACTACGAAGTTGCCTCGACTGCGCTGCCGGAAGGAGAGCTGGACATTCAAATGGCTTATACCCAGGAATCAATTGAACCGGGAGGTGGAGGTAGTGCCCGGTTGTTTGTGAATGGCCAACAAGTAGCTGAGGCCAAAGTCGACAAAGTGGTTCCGGCGCGCTATTCGGCAACAGAAACCATGGATATTGGTAAAGACCTGGGCTCCCCGGTGTCGATGAGTTACCAGGCCCCATTTGCCTATACCGGCACCATCGAAGCAGTCAAATTTCAATTGCAATAGAATGCATCCTTGCTGAATAAACTTAGCCCGTCAATACCGATTGGCGGGCTAAGTTTTTGTTTTGTCTAAACATCGTTTATTCCCTGGAAGGAAAGAAAACCACAGCGCAAACCGGTACGCAACATACACTTAACGTTAGCTACAATTACAAAAAAACATCCAACACTATGAAAAATATTATTAAGTTATTTTTTGTTCTTTTCTTCTTCCTTGGCTTCAAATATGAAAGCAACGCTCAGATTTATGATATCGTATTTGGAGATGACTTAAAAGAAGATGCTCGAGAAATCATTAGTCAAATGTTTGAAGGAATGGACAAACTTGTAAATGATGCTATTGATCGCGGAGATTTCATTACTGAATCTAGGTTAAAAGAAGCAGGATTAATGTTAGATGGAATTAAGAACTTTATTCATAATGAGCGAATAGAAACAATTAATAGTTTGGACATTCAAAGACTAAATACCCTAAAAGGATTGGACCAGATGATGGCAGGAAATATCCCTAGCATTTATGAAATTAACGATTTGTCTGCTATTCTTACTGCAAACACCCAAGATATTGCTAACAGCCTTGGTGGTATTATTAATACAA
The DNA here is from genome assembly GCF_003610535.1 of Mangrovibacterium diazotrophicum. Taxonomy (NCBI): domain Bacteria; kingdom Pseudomonadati; phylum Bacteroidota; class Bacteroidia; order Marinilabiliales; family Prolixibacteraceae; genus Mangrovibacterium; species Mangrovibacterium diazotrophicum. The sequence goes on from NZ_RAPN01000001.1 coordinate 996,177, forward strand.
GAGACAAATTTGGAATTTATAGAATAAACGGAATCTCACAAGAATATAAAGAGACTGGTTTATATAGAGTGAATTTTATTGGTAATGTTTTCGGGAAAAAAGATATTCAAAACACTGTGATTATTGATGGAATTGAAAGAGTACTACATCAAGGAACAAATATTAATAATATGTACGTGGAATTCCCTAGTTCAGAGATAAATGCGAAGTTCAAGGGCACCGAAGTATCTAGAATTCCAATTAACATAATAGGTGTACGAATTAAAAAAAATATATTTGGAACAAAGAGAGATACTCTAGTTAGCTTTAAAAACACGATCCTTTTACATCCAAAATATCCGATTCAATATGAACTTGTAGAAATTTCAAAGAATTTTGAATGGAGTGAAGCTTTAGTAGGAAACGTAAAAGAAATGTTTACGGTACCGAATCAAAAAACAACAATATCCACAAATGTTCCTGACGGCCTTAGAATAGACTCTTTGAAAACAAGATTTTATGACCCTTCAAACGCTATTGAGATATTTAACTCAAAAGAGTGTCCTAAAATTCAATTAGAAAAAGAGGCTGAAGAGTTTAATAAAAAAATGGAGCTTCAAGAGCGTGCTATGTGGAGACTTTCAGGTAACAATAGTATTAGTTTACCAAAAAGGACTGTTAACTTTAACTGTGATTCATGGAAAACGGATAACTTAAATGAAATAGGTTATTGGTGCGATAAACCTATTTACTTTAACGAACAAACCGCTGTGAGAAGAACATTTTACACGTCAAAACGTCAAAAAATTTGGATTGAAATTTTTTATAATAAAAAAATACCTTGTCAACCAATTGAAATCTCGCGTAAACTTAAAAATGACAATAATGGATATTTGTCCTATGGAGTATATGAAAGCGATTATTTTAGTAGTGATTACGCCTCTTATCGCTTAAAGGTTAAATATTTCTATGATAATTGGAGAATAATTAATCCAACATCTGCGACTACTATTAAAGGAATAAGAACGGATATGGAAGTTGGAGCAATAAAAAGATTAACCATTAATATTAGCTCTTTAACAGGATTCTAATATGCTATTAACTGTAGCTAACAAAAGGTAATATAACACCAACCTCAGTTTCTGTCGGACACTCAGACTCTCGTCTGACCGCCACTACATGATACCACCACTGTTAGGTGTGATTTGACGTACTTCAAGATTACAAAAAAAAGATTAGAATTTTTAATCTTCCAGAGCTGTTTAAATCATGTTGATTACAATAAAATTCTAGCACTTTTGAAAAGAATAAGCTATGAATAATTCGATTAAATAAATGAAGTTAAGAGAGTAAAAAAAAACGCCTATGATTTTATATAAATATGTAAATCAAGATAGAGTTGACATTTTGAAGAATAGGAAAATTAGATTCACACAATACTATAATCAGAATGATCCGTATGATTGCACTTTTGCATTAATGCCGTTAGACAAAGAAAAAGAGGATGCAGAAGAAGATGATTACAGGGCTGAAAGGGCACAATTAGAAGTGTACTTAGAAGAAAAATTTAGTCAATTAGGGATGTTATGCCTGACAGAAGATCCAAGCAATTTACTTATGTGGTCTCATTATGCAGGAAATCATAAAGGCATGGTAATAGGATTTGATACAAGTAATCAGTTCTTCAATACAACAGAAAAACTGTATGACCATCATTATGGTGGATACGACTATTTACCTACCGAAGGTTTTGGAACTGTTAAATCTATCGAGTATTTGGAGAAAAGAAAGTTTGCTAAAATTGGTGAGAAAATTCGTTTACATGATATATTTTTCACAAAAAGTGTACATTGGAGTTATGAAAAAGAATACAGGATTATTAAAAATATTAATGATTTTGAACCTGTCGAAATAGACAGTGACATATACCTACTTCCTTTTCCTATTAATGCTATCACAGAAATAATTATAGGAGCAAATGCAGATCAAATGCTTTATGAGGATATAAGGTTGATAGTTCAAAATGACTTTAAGGATAAGGTTGAAATTAAAAAAGCAAAACTTAAGCATACTGCTTTCGGTCTTGATTATGTTGGCATTAAAAACCACACCTAACAAAGAACTGAGCTAAAAACAACTAAAAGGCCTATAATTTTCCCATTAAAATCATCTTCTTTTGGTGCTGGTCCCCTGCTAGCGCAGATCTGTAATCCGAGCTTTATTTAGGACAAATAAAGAAAAACCGAATAAGTCGTTCCCAGTAAGCTTTACAAAAGTGTACCAGCGGCGGGGTCACCCTCTATCCCTAAAAAATTGAATTTTTTCACACACGTAGTTATCAAAACAAAATTTTATAACTATTTTCAAACGGCAGCTTAAGAGACCGCAATCCAAACCAGAAAAATAAAAATATTTGAGGTTTTTAGACAGACTGCCGTCATGGGCAAGTAAATCGAAACGACTTTCAAACGATAGAACCAGAATTAAGCAAATAACATTAAACTCAACTAATTTTAGATGCCAATATTTACCATTATTCTAATAGCAACCATTTCTGGACTAACAATATATGGATTTAATAATTCAGATTTCTATGAAAAATATTCATTCAACGTTGGTGCAATAAAGAACGAAAAGGAATATTATAGGATAATCACCTCCGCATTCATCCATGTAGATTATACTCATCTTGTTTTTAATATGGTTTCCTTATATACTTTTGCGGAATTTGTTGAAATAGAATACACTTCAAAAGTTATTTTTCTTTCATTCTTATTAAGTGTAATAGGAGGAGGAGTATACAGTTTAATTAATAATTGGAAAAACGATAATTACTCGGCAGTTGGTGCTTCAGGTGGAGTTTGTGGAATTATTTATTCCTCCATATTTCTCATGGAAACTGGTAGTGTATATATCATGTTTATACCCATTCCTATTCCCGACTACGTATATGCTGCTTTATTTATTTGGGGTTCTTACTATTTAATGAAAAAAGGAACTGACAATATTGGTCATGATGCCCATATCGGGGGTGCTATTACAGGAATTATCTATGCCATTTCTGTTATTCCCTGGGTTTTCTTGCAAGAGTTTCGTATTATATTGATTATGTTTTTACCTTTTGCCGTTTTATACATACATGAAAGGTATTTTATGTGACACCGCTCCCGCGCGAATCCTTTCGCGTGGTAACAATCACCACACGATACAATCGTTTAACAGCGAGGAGCATCCAGAAAGACAAATCTGAAAACAAAAAAATAAATCATGGAAAATCGGAAACTTATACTTTACATTTCCTGCTCTTTAGACGGATACATCGCGAAACCTAACGATGATTTGAGTTTTTTAAGTCAAGTGCAAAAAGAAGGGGAAGATTATGGGTATCACGATTTCGTATCGACTATAGACACAGTGATTCTTGGCAGAAAAACCTATGATTGGGTAATGACACAAGTTGACGAATTTCCACACGCTGATAAAGAAACATATGTAATCACCCGAACTGAAAGACCTCGAAAAGGGAAAACAATATTTTACACGGGAGAATTAAAAGGATTGATAATCGGACTTAAAAAAAGGCAGGGCAAGAATATCTTTTGTGATGGCGGTGCAGAAATTGTAAATGAACTTCTAACTGAGAAACTGTTTGACGAATTGATTATTTCAGTGGTTCCCGTATTGGTTGGCAATGGAACAAGGTTGTTTAAAGACGGAAGACCCGAACAAACACTTAAACTTATTTCAGTAAACGGTTTTGACACAGGACTGGTGCAACTTCATTATAAAATGACTGAAAAATAAAAAGCTCGAAAGCACAACACCTTGTATCGTTAATGGCAGGCGATGTGGCAAACAGCAAGGTTTGTAGCCCGCTCAAACTGCGTAGCGGTTTGATTATGGAATAGAAACCTGTGCCAACAATAGCAATAAAAGCATGGCGAACGCAGTGGTTTTCGCGCGCCGGCACACCAAGCAAGATACACCAACCGTTGTATACCCTGTAAGGAATCAATCCCCTGCTCCAGACAACCGAGTGAAAGAACCAACTAATTAGCCATGCGATTTACACAACCAGCCTATCCAACCGTTTATTTCAGCGACAAAATATGGGTGAAATGTCCCGATTGTGGCGATATTGGTCTTGTTGAAACTGAATTTGGCCAATACACAATTCCTTATTCGCGCCACCATACATCAACTTTTAGTTGCACAAAATGTGGTTCGACGAAAAAGAGCGATGAAAAATGGTTTGGATACGTTCAAGGCTTTGTTGGACGAAGTTGTGGCTTTTGTGGAAGTCAGATAAGCTATACGACCGAACCGACCAAAGCACCTTTTGATTCGGTGACAATTAAATGTAATTCGTGCAAAAAAGCCAAAGACTATTCATTAAATTGGTACCGATACAAAGAGAACATGCCAACAGATCCTTATTTCGGATTAGAACTTTGGCTGCAGATCGATATCAAGGATAAAATCTTATGGCTCTACAACATTGACCATTTGAATTATTTGAAGAACTATGTTGCCTCGAAGCTTCGTGAAGACGATGGAAGGCACAAATACTCAATGATTACAAATCTTCCGCAGTGGATAAAGTCGGCCAAAAACAGGGATTTGATTTTGAAAAAGATTGATCGCCTGAAAAATGAGATGAACAGAAAAATGGAAGACAACACGAAATAACCGCTTTAAAACGGCGGTTGATTCGGAACCTTGGACAAGCAAACAAAAACACCCGATTGATGAATAAACGAAACTCCAAACTAATTCTCGTTCTGATTCTTGTATTTGGACTCGGAACAACCAATTCCTTTTCTCAGGTAACGGCGCCCGAAATTGATGCGATTGTCGAACACGCCATGGATAACTTTACCGTAGCGGGCGCTGCAGTGGCGGTTGTCAAAGACGGGCAAATCATCTTTGAAAAAGGCTTCGGCTTAAAGTCGATCGACAGCAAGGAAAAGGTTGACGAGCACACCAACTTTGCCATTGCCTCCAACTCGAAAGCATTCACAACGGCAGCACTGGCCATCCTGGTGGATGAGGGCAAACTGGCCTGGACTGATCCGGTGATCAAATACATCCCCGAGTTCCGGATGTATGATGACTATGTGACGCAAAACTTCAACATTGAAGACCTACTGACACACCGGAGCGGCCTTGGTTTGGGAATGGGCGATTTGATGCTTTGGCCTGTTGGTTCAGACTTCAGCGTTGCCGATATCCTGAACGGCTTTCAGTATTTCAAACCGGTTTCGGCCTTTCGTACCAAGTATGATTACGACAACCTGCTTTATATCGTCACCGGTGAATTGATTGCACGGGTAAGCGGAATGAGCTGGGAGGAATTTATTAAGGAGAAGATTTTTGCCCCCCTTGGAATGGACAATTCTTACGCATCGGTCACCTACATGAATGATCAGAGCAATTTGGCATCCCCGCATTTGAACAATGGCAAAGAGCTGTCCCTCATCGAAACCGAGCATTGGGATCCGAAAATGATCAACGGTGCGGCCGGCGGTATTTATGCCAATGTGCACGATTTGGCGAGCTGGATGCTGGTTCAGCTGAACAAAGGGAAATACGGCCCCCAACAGGAAAAGCAGCTTTTTACTGAAGCCAGTCAGCAGGAAATGTGGAAAATACATACGACAATGAAGACTGATCCGAATCCGCGATACAATTCACATTTTGCAGGCTATGGTCTGGGATGGCGGCTCAATGATGCGAAAGGCAACCTGATCGTCTCTCACACGGGAGCATTGGCCGGGATGTTGTCGAAAACGCTTTTGGTGCCGGATTTAAACCTGGGCATCGTTGTGTTAACCAATACCTGGGGCGATGGTGCCGGTTTGTTCTCGGCAGTGTCTCAAACCGTATTGGACAAGTATTTGGGACTGGATGAATTTGACTGGACGGAAGCCTACGTCAAACGATTGAGCCAAAAAGGAAATGAGGCCGCCGAGGTTGTTGCCAACGTGTGGGCAACGGTTGAAAAAGCCGATGCATCGAACATCGACTTGAATAACTATTCGGGCGAGTACAAAGACCCCTGGTTTGGCAACATCGAAATTTATGAGCAGGACAAGCAGCTTTGGTTCCGCTCTGTTCGATCGCCGAAACTTACCGGGCCCATGCATTACTACGGTGCCAATACCTTTGTGGTAAAATGGCCCGACTCGGAATTAACCGATGCCGACGCTTTTGTGCTGTTTCAACTGGATGAAAACGGGAAAGCACAGGGTTTTAAAATGAAAGGCATCTCCCCTGCCATCGATTTTAGTTTCGACTTCCAGGATTTGGAGCTTCAACGAATAAATGAATAAAGGCCAATTTATTTTACCATATCTGGTCAAAGTGCACATGAAACAAACAACTCAACTTATTGCAATCGCATTGCTCGTTATTCTAACAGCTTGCGGACAGCCGGAAAATGTACATTGGCAGGCCGATCAGCAAGACTCGGCTTATGGGTTGACACTGGGATACTCGTTACCGGCAACGAAAGTCCAGGAAATTGTTGGCGACCAGTTTAACCCAATAGTCGACAAAAATGGCAATGCCTTTTTAATGCTCTTTATTGAAACGGCCAAACAATACAAGCTCCAAAACAAGACTTTCGAAAACATGCTACTGGCACATCTTGCTGTTCCTTGCGAGGAGTCCATCAATTGCCCGTTTACCATTGCTGCGGAAAATCAAAAGATCAGCCAGGTTTATAAGCAATTCAACTTCAGGATTGATGAAGGCGAGGTCGATTTTTCGGTTGAAGATCAAGGTGATTCTTTAGTTATTGCGGCACAGATCGCTACTGCAAACGGCAAAATCTCTATTACGGCTAAAGTTCCGAATAATCCAGGGGAACTTGTAACGATGGCTACCAAAGTGACTGGCTCAACTCCAAACAGTTTTTTTGAAGGAAAAGAATCGTACCGTCCGGTAAAGATATCGTCAGCCAAAATCAAAACTGAGGGGGAAACCTGGCTATCGCAATTCGACTTAAAACCCGAACCCGATGTCATGTGGTTGAACACCGAATTTAGCTGGGATTTTAGCTTTAGCGAAGCCGTTGCTGATTAAATCGGCATCAAGATTTGAGATTTCAAAAGTCACATAAAACCAGCTTTACCAGAAGCTCAAAAGGCTTTCTGGTTACACCTTCTCTAAAAATTGGCTGAAGCTCTCCCCGATACAGTCTTTAAAATTCCGTTCGAACGACCGGACGGAACCGAAACCGGATAGTTCAGCGAGTTCATCTTTGGTCAATTCCGCTTTGTGTTCGCTGATGTATTCCCTGGCAAAACCAATCCGGTACTCGTTCACAAACCGGTTAAAATTTTTCCCGGCGTACTGGTTAATCGCGTTGGATAAATGGGTGCGGTTTGTTCCCAGTTCAATAATCAGGTCATCGATTTTCAACTCGGAATTCAGATACGGTTTCTGCTCGTCAAAATAGTGATTCAAATTTTCAAACAGCCTCCTCCCCGGCTCAACCGGCTCTTCAATTCGTACCTTCTCAACAAAGGGCAATTCGGGCAAGGGATGCTGCCGCAAACCCACAATGCCGAACAGCCAGATAGCAACCGAAATCACCGCCAGGGGCAAGATTAGCACCAGGTAGTTGCCAAACACCTTCACCGGATTAATGGAGTAAAAACCAATCGCCGCAATTGATCCGACAAATAAGACAAAGTTGAGCACTTTGATGCTGTTCAACTGAATGCCCTCGGTATTTGAAAACACATCCTGAATTTCGGAGCTATATTGCCGTAAAATTGAAATGGTTCTGAACCCGTAGAATAAAATCTGCGCGAAAAGAAGGAGAATATTGATAATCCGGCAAAAGAACATGAAAACCATCACCGGCTGGCCCCATTCCGGAGCGAAACGGAAAACCGTGACGAACTGTTCGCGTTCCGATGCATCCAGCATGAGGTAATAAACCAGGCTTTGCAAAGCAACAATTCCCGCAGGAACCAGGTGAACAATCAGCTGGCGAAAACTCACCGCCGGGTCAATCAGCTGGCGGATGTAGATGTAAATCCCCGGGTAAACCAGCAGCAACGACACCACATTGATCATCAGTATCCGGGAATAGAATTCGTAGTCGCCACTCAGAAAATAATAGAGTCCCCAAAACAAAAAAGCCAGGTTAGCCAAAACCATTGCCAATGTTTTTTTGGCGCTATTCCCTTTCTCGGCATTCATAAAAATTGCCATTGCAATAACGAGCGGAATATACACCGGACTGAAAAGTAAGAACAAAACCCAGCTAGCCATTTCTCTCCTGTTTTCGACCCTTAAATGTAGAAAACTTTTGCCTTTGTCGAGATCATTTCGCTGTTTAGCTAACATACAATTAAATAATCGTTTAATAAGCCGACATTCGTACGGTGTACTATTTGTCGTAAGCTATTTACGATTTGTCAACCGGAAATTGCGCTTATTTCCATCTTTTGTAACGGTAACTATACGCACGAACGAGCTTGGTTCGGAATGAATCTGATCAGTACTGATTAGACGTATTTTTTATTTTAATGAAAGAGAACTTATCATGGAGCTTAATTACGAGGAACACAAGCCGGCCGGATTTATCAGCCAGTTTGTACAATGCTTCTGGATGTATGAGAATAGAAGCGAAACAACAAAACACACGATTTTACCGCATGGCTATTTCGAAATCGTAGCCGAGTTTAGCAACGGGAAGATCGGCAAGATTACGCAATCCGGCATTTGGACGCAGCCGGTAAACGTCGTTATTCCCCGAGGCTCGCTCATTCTGGGAATCCGATTCAAATTAACAGCTACAGAGTATATCTTTCAACATCCCATCAGCGATATTCGGGATCAACTGACTTCTCTTCCCTTCGACTTTTGGGGATTCGACCAATACGGTAATGCAGATTTCACCAACTTCGTAAAACAGGTTTCGAAACATTTGCTGAAACAATTGAGAAACTTCCCGCTTCAGGCCATCGATCAGCGCAAGCTGAAACTGTTCAAACTGATCTATCTAAACAAGTTTGAATCGGTAGAGCAGCTGGCTGTTCAAATCGGTTGGAGCAGGCGGCAGATTAACCGTTACTTTAACCAACAATTTGGTTTCCCACTGAAAGAATACCTGAAAATCATTCGCTGTTCTTCGGCTTACAAATACATCTCGAAAGGGGAATTGTTTCCACCTGTTAATTACTTCGACCAGTCTCACTTTATCAAGGATATTAAACACTACACCGGCAAAACACCACGGCAACTCTATCATAACAAAGACGGCCGTTTTTTACAATTACTGACACAGCAGCAGAACTAGCTTTCTGTCCTGTGTGGGATGTCCACCGGGCTCGTTTTCACGAAACCTGCGCCATACGACGGTAACGCTATCGTAACAATAACGACCGTTTTTTACAATTACAAAAAACTCCGCGCGCGTACTTTTGGAACAGTATCCAAATGAAAAGCGCTTGCTCTACACCCGTTCGTTCATTGGACACCAGAGAAAAATAAAACCAAAATCAATTCGCCTTTGTGCGCTTTTGTCAATCATTATGAAAACAGCCAAACTAACACGAGTACTATTCCTGTTGTACTTTATCATGAGCCATTCCATTTTCGACAGTTTAGCTCAAAACTCAAGTACAAAAAAGATTGATGCTTACATCAATTCTGCCATTGAAGGAGCTATTTATGATATCAAAACTTATCCGAAAGTTAAAGTTGGAAAAGGGTATTTCTCTAATCGTCTAAACAACAAAACGTGGGATAAAATTGCGGATCAACTTGATCAAGCAATGAACGACAGATTTAGGTATGTTGTTAAACTACCAATCGTCGTAAAAAGAGGATATAATGTCGAAACGGGTAATCAATCAACATTCAACAGTCGTGTGATTTATTTCGTAGGCGACTGCAACACCTATTTCGAGTTTATTCGTTCTGAGTCTCATTCTAAAAGAACTTACTACGTTGAATACAAAGGTAATTTTGTTTACGGAAAGGATGAGCAAGCTATAGCCCGCTATTTCTACAATGTACCTACGGATGAAACGAAGAAAAATGTTCAGGTCAAAAAAGAAGGTGTACTTCTTGATAAACAGTTCGCAGAGGAAGCGACCCGGTCCAACAGAGAATTTGCCTACCAAAACTCCGACGAAAGAAAGGCACACAATCAGGCGCTTTGGGGTAATATTTTGGATAACGCCGTGCAATCTACTTCCGAGTTTCAACAAGAGATGCAAACCAAGCAGAATGAACTGAACACCAATATTGACATAGCTTACGAACAGGATTTGCAAACTAAAAATGCAAATTCAGCATCAACCCAATCTAACTCAGGCTCCAGTTCTGCAAACTCCAGCCGATCAAATTCGAGCACCAATAGTTCCGAAAGCCAAATACAAACCGATACACAGAAAAACTCAGCGCCCCAATCAGAGCAAGAGGAAACAAGCGAAGCAGATACAACCGGCACCGAAAACTCAACGGAAACCACTGAGGAATTCGGACATGCCTATGCCGTTACCTGGCAGAATTCAGCCGGATACTGGCTGGCTGTTGGACCGGTTCAATCGCTACAGGTAGGAGAAGAAACCGAAACGGCCGCCCTAGGTTATGTTCGCGGAGGTGATTCAGAAAATCACGGTTTTTTAAAACTGATTCAAACCTGTGGAAAATTCCGGGTTTACGACCTTGGTGTAGAACTGAATTCATGGGATACCGATGCAATTGCTTGGGTAAAAAAACATGGTTACAGCTGCAGCCAACCATAATACCGCTAATCCAAATTTCAAAAATAATTAACAACAACACAAAAATATACCCCAATGTATCGAATACCATCTCTGTTAATTGTCCTGCTCTTTGCGATGAATTGCATGGCTCAAAACGCAACAAGCACCGATCCTTCTGATATCGGTGACGATGATTTGTATAACTATGCCCAAAATCACAATCAAATGCAAGATTACCAAGCCTATTTGAGCTTATACCCCAAGGGTAAACATGCAAACGCAGCAAGAAAATGGCTTGGAAACGAATATTACCGGATAGGAAATGAGTTTTACCAAAAACGGGAATTCGATGCAGCAAAAATGTGGTACATGGATTACCTGAAACTATTTCCAAACGGTACTTACAAGCCGGATATCGTTCAAAAGATGGCTGACGCAGATATTAAACTCCGCCAACCAAAATCGTCCTTTATCATGTATTCCTACGATACAAACAGGCCTATTGGTGGTAGTTTAGGTACATTGAGTCGGATCAAACCAGGATTTTACTTGAGCGTTCAAGGCAATTCAGAGGGATATAAATCATACAGTGATGTAGAATACAAGATAAACAACGAAGGTACCAGCGATTACGACGTTTATGATGTTGTCCGCACCGGGACCACTGAAATTTCCGATTTCTGTTTTTCTGTTGGAATTACTTACTCGTTATCCAACTCGTTTTGGATATATGGTGGCCTCGGTGCAAACGCGAAAAGCCAATACGATGAAGTCAATTTATACAGCGGCGATAATTTGAAAGACACCTGGTTGATGGAAAACACCGATGAATCTTATACTAATATTTATCCGGAAGCCGGACTAATCTTCAAAGCCCATAAACTTCTGATAATTCGTTACGGATTCATGTACAGCAAAAAACTCACCCAGCAAATTGGCGTTGGCCTCTTTTTTGGCCGATAAGTTCGACTCACTCAACAATTGCTCGTTTGCGGCAAAGCTTTAGGATGCAGTCCTGGTATTCTTTGCAGCGAACGAGCGTTGATGGGTACATACCTAAATAAAAGCATTGAAAATACGACATTGAAAACAAAGAAGATACGCGGTCACCGGAGGCGCTGGAAAGACATCGATTACTGGGTTGAAGCCAACCGGGAGCTTGATTTGGATGAGTTGAAAGCGAACCAACGAAACTATGCCAAAATTTGGGTACGCCCATGGAGTGGCATTTCTATTACCAACAGCCAAATTCCCGCCCCCTACGGCGAAACAAAATTGAAGATCCTGGGTGGGCTGATCAAGATTTACGATTCCTGGCAGCAACAACTGGACCAGCTGGGCGAGAGCTACTGCCTACAAATTTGGCTGTTCGAACCGCGTTTCTCCATGTCTCAGGTTGTTTGCGCCATCGGCGACTACACCGACTTTTACACGGATACTTTCTTCAATCCCATAGCCCCGAAGCAAATGATTCCCCTGAATTACGGGCGACTGGCAACTGAAATTGCGGGTTTCAACTGGAGCTACCGGCTGGACGAAGATCATTGGGATAACAACGAACCGGGCAGCCCCGACTTATGGGCTAACCAAGCCGAGTACGAAGCTGCAAAGAAGTGGTTCAGACAACTCATGAAAAAACCACACCGAACAACAAAACCAGAGGAGCTGGCAGGAACAGCGACCGAGTTTTACTCTTTCAAAAAAGGAGCGGTTTGGCTTGGCGAGAAGTATTGAAAGATCGGCAGGAATTGAAGTAAAAAGGCTTGCTTTAGCGCGGTAGCAGGCTGAACAATAAATTGTATATTTATTGTCTCCAAAACCAAACATCATGAAAAAATTCCTGTTTGTCTGCCTTAGTTTTTTAAACGTTGGTTTCTTATTCGCACAGAATGAGATCGAAGATCAAAGCCCTTATAATCCGCGGGATTTCTTTGTACAAACCTTCAACCCGACCGATGGAAACGAATATCGTTCTGCTGATGGAACTCCGGGGCCGAAGTATTGGCAAAACCAGTCCGACTACCTGATTCATGCAACGCTGAGTGAAAAAGACACCACCATAAGCGGCGATGTGACCATCACCTATACCAACAACAGCCCGAATCGTTTGGAATATTTGTGGCTGCAACTGGATCAAAACATTTTCAAATCCGACTCGAGGTCGGTAGCCTGCACCGCTTACCCCGGCGACTACTTTGGTGTGCTGAACAAAACCGACGGAGGCTACCAAATTGCCGATGTAACGGTAACACAAAACGGGACCACTTACACCATTCAACCCATTATAAGTGATACCCGGATGCAGGTTCGTTTAAACGCGCCCCTGCAGCCAGAGGGAGGCCAGGTCTCGGTGAAAATCAACTTCAGCTTTCGTATCCCAATGGATGGAGCCGGTCGCTTTGGACGTCAGTATACCGACGATGGCGTGATTTATCAGATTGCCCAATGGTATCCGCGCATGTGTGTGTACGACGATGTGGAAGGTTGGAACACGCTTCCGTACATGGGGCTCGGTGAGTTTTACTGCGATTACGGCAACTACGAATATTTCATCACTGCTCCGGCAGAAATGATTGTGTATGGCTCGGGCGACCTGCAAAATCGCGAAGATGTCTTAACCAAAGCACAAATCAAACGATTGGACGCAGCGTCGAAAAGCGATAAAACTGTGACCATTATTGCAGCCGACGAAGTTGGGAAAGCCGGCATGCGGCCAGCAAGCAAGGGAGATTTAACCTGGCACTTCACCATGGATAACACCCGAGATGTAGCCTTTGCTGCCGGAAAAGGCATGATTTGGGATGCCGCCAAAGTCAATCTGCCCTCGGGCCGCAAAGCGATGGCCATGTCGTGCTACCCGTTGGACTGCGCCGGCGACACGGCCTGGAGCCGGTCAACCGAATACCTGAAAGCCTGTATCGAGATCTATTCAGAAAATTTCTTTGAATATCCCTGGAATAACGCCGTCAGCAGCGCCGGCATCACCGGGGGAATGGAGTATCCGGGCGTGATCTTCAACAGCTCAAAAGAGAAGAAAGCGCGTTTGTGGTTCCTCATTTCACACGAAATCGGACACGACTGGTACCCGATGATTGTGGGGTCGAACGAACGAAAATACATGTGGCACGACGAAGGCCTCAACACCTATGTGAACTACATCGCCAACGATCTTTTTAACGACGGCGAATACCTGACTGACCCCGCCTATTTTGCGCCAACTTTCTTCGCTTCGCGTGACTACACCCAGTTTATGGAATATAAAGATCCGTTGATGACGGTATCGGATGCCATGGATGCCGAGCAGCATTACCAGTTCTACGGCAAAACGGCTTACGGACTCAACTTGCTGCGCACCATTGTTGTTGGCAAGGAACGCTTCGATTATGCCTTCCGGAAATACACCGAAGCCTGGGCCTTTAAACACCCTACCCCTTACGACTTTTTCCGCTGCATCAACAACGCGGCAGGCGAAGACTTAAACTGGTTCTGGAAGGAATGGTTTTTCACCACCTGGAAACTGGACCAAACCATTACGGATGTCAGCTACATTGATAACGATCCGTCTAACGGTGCGTTGATCACAATCGGCAACAAAGGCAAAATGATTATGCCGGTTATCCTGCAAATTGCCCAGGCAAACGGACAAACAGAAACCGTTCAGCTGCCGGTTGAAATCTGGCAACGGGGTGGCACCTGGGTCTACAAATACGCGTCGACAGCACCAATCGAAAAAGTTGTGCTCGATCCTGATGGCCAACTACCGGATATGGATAGATCCAATAACAGCTGGGTAAACAGTGGAAAATAAAATTCTATTCGGCTTAATTAAGAGTGAAAATACATAGAGTTTTCAAACCTGAATGCGATATATAATAGCCTGGCCATTAACACGAATATTAAATAATATTTGTGCCAAAGAGTTATCTGTACATGAAAAAAGAAATATTTATTCTTGCTCTGTTTCTTCTTGTTAAATCATCATTTGGACAAGAGTTTACAAATCTATACGGCGATTATTTGGGACAAACTCCTCCCGGAGATACACCCGAAGTTTTTGCCCGCGGGATTGTTTCAGACACCTTGCTTCAACACAGTACGATAGCGATTTCACCTGACGGGAATGAAGTGTTTTGGTGGTCATTCTATTATGGCAAACAAACAAAGTATTTTGCAAAAAGGATGCGGCGAATTGACAACAGGTGGACTGTACCGGGACTGTCGGCATTTTTAGGTGAACCTCTTTTTTCAGTTGATGGGAAAAAACTCTATTTCAGCTCCCTACAGGGCCCCCAATATGTTGAAAGACAAGAAACAGGCTGGAGTGAACCAAAGAGCCTTGGAATTATAGAGCACTTCCCCGAAATAAAAATGGTCGAATTTCGCTCGGTCACACAAAATGGTACTCTTTATTTTAACGGTTATGCAGAAGGGTATAAGTTTAACATGGCGATCTACCGGTCTGAACTCGTAGACGGACAATATACAAAGCCAGAATTGCTTCCTTCTCAAATCAATATTCCCGTTGATGGAATGCTTAATCAAACTCCCTATATTGCTCCGGATGAAAGTTACCTGATTTACTGTTCCAGAAGCTTTACTCCTATTGATGACCAAGGCGATTTATACATTTGTTTTAGAAATTCTGACGGAAGCTGGGCGGACCGTATCAAGTTAGATGAATCCATCAACACAAAAGGAATGGAGCGATATCCATCAGTATCGCCGGACGGTAAATATTTCTTTTTCAATCGACACGATCCGGTTTACGAAGAAGATATCTATTGGGTGAGTGCCAGCTTTATCAACCGTTTAAGAGAAAAAATAATGGGTGAATAAAAACGAGGTCTAACTCTCCGCACATGCCAACGAGAATTAGTGGTGTGACGAATGTTGATAATCGTTTCGCTGTTCATTCCTATCGACAGAAAAAACACTGTGCAACCTGTCTCGACAACATTTCCCAGCGTGCATTTATTTTGAAAAAAACACATGAACCAGACTATATTACTTTCTCTATTTTTTGTTTGCTTAATGACCTCCTGCACTGTATTTTACCGCACAGTAAGATATGGAGGCGCAGATATTGACGACTACAATGTTTTCCCAACCTATGACCTGAATGTGAATGAGTATAAATTCCACTTTACAAAATCAGATTACAAGTTATTTGACACCCTGGATGTAAACTGGGATTATCAAGGCATTACATATCACAACCTTGATTCTTTACTCGAAAACACGTCAACAAGAGCATTTCTTATTATTAAAAATGATTCTATAATTTATGAAAACTATTTTCGAGGATACAAGAGAGAAGATATATCGACCGTCTTTTCTGTCTCAAAATCAGTTACGTCCTTATTGATTGGAATCGCTATTGACGAAGGTTATATTTCAAGTGTAAATGACCCGGTTACAAAATATATTTCGGAGCTTAAACATGCCGACCCAATGTTTGATAAACTCACAATAAAAGATTTATTAGATATGCGGTCGGGGATAAAATTCAATGAAGATTATAGTTTCAATCCATTTTCAAAGATTGCTCGTTTGTATTATGGAAGAAATCAGTTTTCACTAGTCAAGAGATTGACTTTTGAATGTGAACCCGGGACTAGACAGGAATATCAAAGTATATCGACCGCTATACTCGGAATAGTCATCGAAAAAGCCACAAAGCAAAACTTTGCCAAATACTTTGATGATAAAGTTTGGAAGCCTCTTGCCATGGAAAATACTGCAAAATGGAGCCTTGATGATAAAAAACATCAATCAGCAAAAGCCTATGGAGGTTTAAGCATTTCAGCCATTGACCTTGCTAAAATCGGACAGCTGTATTTAAATGACGGGAAGTATAATAATACACAAATCGTTTCGGCGAAATGGGTCGAAGAAACTTTAACACCCAATGTATACAACGACGGTTACCAAAGTCAATGGTATAGTTTCTGTGGGAATGGACTGGATTCGACAGGAAATAAATATTTTAATGATTCGATTACAGCTCAAAAAGCTTGGCAAGTACGCTACGCAAAAAAATATCCATATTACGAAGTCAGTCAAGTCAGAAAAGTTGACTGGAATAAAAAACAGCAAAAAAAATATTGGAGTTTAAGTAGAGACAATTATTGGAAATTATCAATCTATACGAATCAATATTATGCTTTGGGTATTATGAAACAAATATTGTTTATCGATCCTGCAAAAAAGACAATTATTGTGCGTTTAGGAGATCGTTCGGATTTTGATAATTATACAGATCTTCTGTATAAAATAAATAAGAAATTATGAATATGCCCACAGCGCATATCGCATAAAGACGTGTAGGGAGGCGCCATCGGGTAGAGCTTTTTTTCGCTGCACTTCCTTTTGGACACAAACGAGCTTCAAAATCCCCAAAGCTTTCTTACATAGATTATTACAAGGCTCCAAGCATCAAAAGCTGCTAAAATCTCGTAACATCGGTATATACCAAAGATCGTATGTTATGAAAACTTCAGTTCAAAGCCCACTCGGATCTAAACATACAACTTCGATCTTAACCAACATCTTCCCCTGCTTAGTGTTTGCTTTTTGCTTCCTGTTGCTCAATCCTCCGGAAGTTCGGGCACAGGATGCCATACTAAAACATTCGTACACATTTGACGATGGAACCGCCAAAGACGTGGCTGGCGGGGCGGATGCCGCCTTAAACGGCGGAAAGATCATTAATGGCGAATACGTGGCTTTTTCGCAGGGACAATTTATCGTTCTTCCGGCCGATAAGATTGCACTCAACAGCTATCCCTCATTAAGTCTGGAAGCCTACCTGGGAGCCGGGCATCTGAATGCCTTTTTTACCATGTTTGCCTATTTCGGCAATTCGGTTGGTCCGTTAGGAACAAACTACCTGTTTCAATCGCTTTCCAATGGCGGAAAAAGTGTTACGGGTATCTCGTGTAAGAACGACCAAACGCCTTGGGCAACCTCAACCTATGTATTTGGCAATTTGGTAAACGATGCCAGGTACCACCATGTCGTCAGTACGTTCGACAACCATGAAATCAAGTTTTACCTGGATGGCGCTTTAATCGATCAAAACACAATCAACCAATTTCCGAACAATGCCATCGCCAACCTCAGCAACCAGTTTGCCTACTTATGTAAATCGGGCTATATGCAGGATCCGACCTGGTTCGGAACCATCGACCAGTTCAACATTTACGAAGGCGTTTTAGATGCCGCCACCATTGCCTGCTCGGCAAAAAAATACGAGGCTGGTTTAAGGGACATCCCCGCGGAAATAAAACAAATGCTGAGCGACGTTTTGGTCAACCCTGGCTTTAAACCAGAAAGTGATTTGTTGGACACCTTTCTGCAATCATACAAACAAGGCAAATTTGTAGTCTACCCTACTGTGATTCGCACACCCGACTCAACAGCCTTTTCACCGACCACAGGCAAATTATTTGCAGAGCTAATGGCTGCTGATTTGAATTTAAATGCATCATTCAACACAGAAATACTCGATCCCGGAAAATTGGAGGGACAAGGCCAGTTCGACTTCTTCAATAATGACATGAAACATTTAGCCGGTTCAATCAAGGAGAAAGGAACGGATGCCGACTACCACGTGATTCTTGAAATTCTCTTCCCGCCACGCCAGGCTGAAGCAGTTGATGTTTTTGGAATCCATATCTTGATTCTCGATAAAGACGCCGAGAATGCCTTTTCCTTTTTATTGAATTCGCATCATGATTACTTTGCCTACAACGG
Source organism: Mangrovibacterium diazotrophicum (assembly GCF_003610535.1). NCBI lineage: Bacteria > Pseudomonadati > Bacteroidota > Bacteroidia > Marinilabiliales > Prolixibacteraceae > Mangrovibacterium > Mangrovibacterium diazotrophicum. Next base: position 1,014,644 of record NZ_RAPN01000001.1, read on the forward strand.
CCTGTCGGCGGCCAATGCCGATGAAGCTAATTTGGAGGCGCTTAAACTGAAGTGCGCACAAGTTGCCTTCGACGCCTTGACGAAACAGCTGGAATATGCTAAAAATAAATAAAAACCCGATCGTGAAGTGAGTTCATCCCCTCATGTGCGGCAAATTTATTCGGGAGCGCAGATCAATTTAATCTGATCTGCGCTTTGTTTTTAGTAACCTGAAATCACACCTCCAGATAGGAAAGAAATACCTTTGCCTAATCCGATCAAGGATTGAAGTGCCACAATTCGGGCTCCTTTAAAATCTTTGAAACAAATGCGTTGGTGTTGTAAGTATTCAGATATCGAACAGCCCCTTTATAGTAACCACAAACATCGATACCCGAATCACCGGTACATTCGATCGTGAATTCGTAAATGTCATCGGAAATAGCAACGGTAACACGACCACTCACAATCAGGTCTCCCGCTTCTGAATCATCTTCGGCCGAATCCCAATTAATAACATATAAACCGAAGGCAAAAGTTCCTGTCGGGTAAGGTTCGTCCGGATAGAAATCGTAACGACCGGCCTCAAGGCTTAAACCTGTATCTGAGAACATAAAAAACTGCAAAATATTTCCCTCCCCGCTCAAGGTCCAACCCTCAGATCCTAAGTCTTTATACACCAAACCACCGGAGTACATGACCAAACTGTACAGGTAGCCATCGAAAAGGATACTTCCGTTAGCAGAGCCGCCATATTCGAGAACAGCAGCCTGTAGATTATACTCCGTGTCGCCAACCATGAAATAATTGTGTACTTCAGGTTCGTCGTCGTCCGTGTCTTTACTGCAACTAGCCACAAAAAACAGGCATAGCAAGAGACACGTCTTGAACAATGTTTTCATCTTGTTTTCGGTAAAAAATTGAGTTCGCTGTTTTTCACACGCATCGATCGCGTTTACAGCCGGAGAATAGATTTGGGGCGAGGGGGATTTGATAAGATCCGGCGATCAGTCGAGCTTCGCGTATGATTCAAATCCGGCCGGGGGAAGCTGGTATTTACCGCATTTTGACGGAGAAGGGGCGCTCTTCTCAAGCAACGGAAAGAGGGCTCTGAAAAGCCTGAGATATTGATCCAGCCGTGAGAACGACCAATCAAGTCTAGGTAAAATTTAAACAATGGAGAAAAGGCATTGCCAAATGACACCATTGAGGTTAGAACATTGGTTTTCCTTCTCAATTACGACAAGAGAATAAGCAAAGTTTCAACGCTGATCTTGCTGCAATCCGCCCCATTGATTTACATTTCTCCCCAACCTTAAACTTTCGTTACCGCGGGAAAAGGATTCCACTACATCCTTCCCTTTTCCTGCATTGAAAGATTACATTTGCGTCCAAAATACATTTTATGAGTGAAAAAACACCGGCCTCAGAGCTGAAGGCAAGAATGGCGTCGTTTTGCCGGTTGATGGATGAGCAAAATCCGGAATGGCAAATGGCCATGATTTTTAGCAAAGTAAACCTGTTGTATTTCACCGGTTCCATGTCGGAGGGAATGCTGGTTATTGAGCGCGATAACGGAGCAACTTACTGGGTGCGACGCAGCTACGAACGAGCCCTGCACGAATCGGAGTTTGCATCCATCAAGCCAATGGGCAGCTACCGCGATGCAGCAGCCGATTACAACAACATACCAAAAGCCGTTTACCTGGAAACGGAGTTCGTTCCGTTGGCCATGTTTAAGCGGGTTCAAAAATATTTCCCTTTCGAGACGTTTAAACCACTCGATTTCCAGTTGTCGATGACCCGTGCCGTGAAGAGCGCCTGGGAGTTGAATTTCATGGAACAGGCTGGCAAAATTCACCAGCGGGTTTTGGAAGAAAAAGTACCTGCGCTGTTGCGTGAAGGTATGAGCGAAGCCGATTTGGCTGCCGAGCTTTACGAAGTGATGGTGAAAGAAGGGCACCACGGCACCGCCCGTTTTGCGATGTTGGATACAGACATTGTAGTGGCTCAGCTGGGCTTTGGAACCAGCTCGCTGATCCCGACCAACTTTGATGGTCCCGGTGGAAACCGTGGCTTGAATGCAGCTGTTCCGAGTTTAGGAAACCGCGAACGCAAATTGAAAAAAGGAGATTTGGTGTTTGTAGATATGGGCTTGGGCGTGAACGGCTATCACTCCGACAAAACCATGACTTATATGTTTGGCGCTCCTCTTTCTGCGGAAGTGCAGGCCGTTCACCAGCAATGTGTGGACATTCAAAACCGGGTGGCTGCCATGTTGAAACCGGGAAACACGCCTGAATTTATCTATGAAACCATCATGGACAGCTTGACCGATGAATTCAAACAGAACTTCATGGGATTTGGCAACCGGCAAGTGAAATTCCTGGGGCACGGGATTGGCCTTACGGTGGACGAACTTCCGGTTTTAGCCAAAGGTTTTAAAATGCCTTTGCAGGAGAACATGGTGTTTGCTGTGGAGCCCAAAAAAGGGATTGAAGGCGTTGGGATGGTCGGTATTGAAAACAGTTTTTTGGTCACTCCAGATGGAGGCCGAAGCATTTCGGGCACCAGCCCGGGCTTGATTTTAGTTTAGTCGTTTATTCGAACAAGCAGATAAGAATCCAAAAGCAGGGCAATGAATTTTGTCCTGCTTTTTCGTTTACTTTAATGCATGAAACCAATCAAGCTTGAAACTGAGCGAACCCGGCTTCGGGAACTAACTTCTGACGATGCTGATGATTTTTATGCCTTAAATCTCAACCCTGAAGTTATCCGTTACACCGGTGATCAGCCGTTTTCAAATCCGGAAGAAGCCCGAAAATTTCTACTGGCTTACGACCAATATCAGAAGCACGGTACCGGGCGCCTGGCTGTGATCGAAAAAGAAAGTCAACGGTTTATTGGTTGGTGCGGGTTGAAGTACACGCCCGAGTTACAGGAATTTGATCTTGGGTTTCGATTTTTCCGGCAATACTGGAACCGTGGCTTTGCCACCGAAACAGCGATGGCTTGCCTGGATTTTGGCTTTAACCAGCTGAATCTTGACGCGATTGTTGGACGCGCCATGCATGCAAATCAAGCGTCGATTCGGGTCTTGCAAAAAATCGGGATGAGCTTCGTAAAAGAGGCCGAATTTGAACTCCATCCCGGTGTTCTGTACCAAATAACCCGGGACGAATATCTAAAACAAATGGCTAATGAAAAGCAATCTTGAAATAACGATACGGAACGCAAAACCGGAGGAGTTCCCCGCTATCGGCCGACTCATGGTCGATGTTTATTCACAGTTGGATGGATTTCCGAAAGAAAGCGAGCAACCGGATTATTACAAACTACTGTTGAATGTCGGCGCTCTGACACAAAAACCGTGTACGGAAATCCTGGTAGCGGTTGATGAAAAAATGCAGCTACTCGGGGCAGTTGTATACTTCAGCGACATGCAGTACTACGGATCGGGAGGAACAGCAACAGCCGAGAAAAACGCAGCAGGATTCCGTTTGCTGACGGTTGCCCCATGGGCTCAAAAACAAGGAATTGGCAAGCAACTAACACTGGCCTGTATTGAAAGAGCCCGCGAACGAAAGCTGCAGCAGGTGATTATCCACACCACGCAAGCGATGTTGCCAGCATGGAAAATGTATGAGAAACTAGGCTTTAAACGGTCAGAGGATTTGGACTTTTTACAACAAGAGTTGCCAGTTTTTGGGTTTCGGTTGAAACTCTGAGCAGTAATACTCAAGCGCCAAAGAGCAACTGGTACTCGTGTTCGAAGTTGGGTGTAAAAACGCCCTTTCCCAGATTTTGTGCAATTTGTTTACGGGTCCAGAACCGGCCCTCTTCCACTTCGTCCGAGTGCAGATGAATGCCCTGAAAATCATTTGTGGTAAACACATACACCAACTCGCGTTCCACTTCACTCTCCCAGACGTAGCTTTTCAGAAGCTTTGCCGAAAACTGCTTTAAGCCGATTTCTTCCCAGGCTTCCCGCTTTAACGAAGTCTCCAGATCTTCGCCAAACGCGATATGACCACCAACTGCCGTGTCCCATTTTCCGGGCTGAATGAGTTTATTCATTGGTCGTTTTTGCAGGTAGATGCCTCCGGTTTTGTTGAACACATGCAGATGAACCACAGGATGCAACACTTTCGATCCGTTGTGGCATACCGATCGCGGAACCCGGCCCAGCACTTTACCCGACTCGTCCACAGCAGGCAGCTGCTCTTCTTCCGAAAGTTGCTGCACTTGTTTCTTCTGTTGCCGCTTTTGTTTCATAAACGTAATCAGGAAAACAACACCAAATAGAATGTAAAACAAGCCTCCCGAGATGAATGCCCAGGCTGCGTCGGAAAGATAAAAAGTGGCATAGAACACCAAGGCTGTGTGCGCCAGAAAAATCCAAAACATCAGTTTCAGGCTAGCGCGCATTTGCTGCATTTGACTGTCGTCAACCTGCATGTTTCGCATATAGCGCTGACTCATGAGCGCTACGATGTTGACTTTCGAGTAGGCTGAAAAAGCCAGTACAGCGCATAAAATCAGCTGCACCAAACCTGGCTTCAGTTTGAAAAATATCTCGTTATGCAGAATCAGCGACACGCCACCAAGCGCGAGCAGCAGCAGGGTGTCGAAAAGTACAAAACGCTCAAAGCGCTTCTCCTTTACCCAAACCCAAGCCAACTCTCCCACTCCGATCACCAAAGCTGCAATCAGTCCGGCCTGCGTTCCCCAAATCTCATCAATCAGGATAAAAGCAAACAAAGGGATAAACCCCGGAAGCAGCTGCTTGAACAGTTTTAGTTGTTGCTGATTCATTAGTGCTTACTATTCCGTGTAAATCGCGTCTAATTCCAGGTCGAACACCAAAGTTGTGTAAGCAGGTATGCCGTAAGTTCCGGTTGATCCGTAAGCCAAGGACGACGGGATAATGAAGGTTCCGCTTCCGCCTTCTCTGAGATGATTGATGGCATCCTGAAAACCAGGAATGACACTGACCTCGCCATTCACATAGTGCCACAAGCCATCATCGCTGTAGGCTGATGAATCGAAAATGTAGCCACTCGTAAAATAACCGGTGTAAGCCACTCCGATCGAATCGCCTGTCTGCGGATAGGCTCCCTCACCAATCTCGTCCATCACGTAATAAACGCCTAACTCTGTAGTGTCCAAATCATATCCGTTCTCGATAATGGAAGTCAATAAAGCGTCGAGCTGCTCCAGTTCCGATTCCTCTGTGTACTCAACCTCATCCGAATCGTCGTCGCCGACACAAGAGGCCATGGCCATTACCAGCAACGACAAAGCCGCTACCTTCCAATACATTTTTAGTAGTTTCATTCAGATTATTATTTAGTCCTGTTTGGTTCGTTTCAGCTCTTCAGCGTATTCGGGCAACAACTTCCGGAACCGTTCAACGGTTGCCTCCAGCGTGTCGAACACTTCGCCTCCTGCTGCATTCCGGTGTCCGCCACCGCCAAAATGGGCCGTCGCAAATTCGTTGACTGCAAATTCACCTTTCGAGCGGAATGACGCTTTAATCTGGTCGTCATTCTCGGTAAAGAAAGCGCTAAAATGAATGCCTTTTATCGATAACGGCATGTTGACAAAACCTTCGTTGTCGCCTTTTTGGTAATGAAATTTCGCCTTGGTTTCTTTCGAGAGGTACATCACTGCCGCATGATATTCCGGGAAAACTTCCATGCATTCGCTCAAACAGTATCCCATCAGGCGCATCCGATCAACCGAGTAATTGTCGAACACGCGCCCATGAATATCTTCCGGGTTGACACCGAAAGCCAGCAATTCACTCACCGTATTGAACGTTTGCGGGTCGGACACATTGTAATCGAAAGAACCAGTGTCGGTCATGATCCCGCAGAACAGGCATTCTGCCCCATCCAAATCGATGTATTGCTCGTATCCCATTGCTTTCGTAACGTGGAAAACCAGCTCGGCAGTTGACGAATAATCGGGATGCGAAAATTCAAGATCAGCAAAGCCCTGCGGGTATGGATGATGGTCGATCATCACTTTTTTACCGCTCCAGTTTTCAATCAGTTCCTTCAATTCGCCGATCCGCGAAAGGTGATTAAAGTCCAGGCAAATCAGCATGCTTGCTTCGTTCAGAATCTTCGCAGCTTTCTCTCGTGCATTCACATAAACCAGCAACTCGTCAGAGCCTTTCATCCATTTCAGGAACTCGGGGAAGTGGTTTGGCGAAATCACTGTAACTTGCTTTCCGGCGTTCTTCAGAATAGATGCCAGCCCCAGCACAGAGCCAATGGCGTCGCCGTCGGGATTAATGTGCGGAACAATGACAATAGTACCTTCGAGCTGTTCGATTTCAGCCCGCAATCGTTTAATATCTTCTATATTAAATGGTTTCAAAATGTTAAATTTTAAGGGTGCACAAAGATAAAAATAATGAAAGCCCGACGGAATTCAATTGATTTATTTTTAAATTTAATGAATTCTCCTTTTGTAAAACTAACAAGTAAAATTTATGCCAGGTAAAGTAACATTCACTATTATCAAACCAGGCGCTGTTGAACGCAACCTAACAGGCCCCATTCTCGCAAAAATGAACGAAGCCGGATTTGTGATTAAAGCTTTGAAATATACAAAACTGAAAAAAGAACAGGCCTGTGAGTTCTACCAGGAACACGAGGGAAAGCCGTTTTACGATTACCTCACTGATTTTATGAGCCGGGGGCCAATTGTTGTCGTGATTCTTGAAAAAGAAAATGCCGTAGCTGATTTCAGAAAATTGATCGGTTCAACTGACCCCGCAGAAGCAGAAGAAGGAACTATTCGAAAATTGTATGCTCAAGACAAAAGGGAAAATGCGGTTCATGGTTCCGACAGTGACGCGAGCGCCATTCGCGAGAGCGATTTCTTTTTCTCCCGGGTCGAGCGCTTTTAATCAACGAAAAATAATATCCCGAATAACTTCAGCACCTGCATGTTCGTTCAGGTGCTTTTTTATTTGTTCCCGCATCATCACCAACTCATTCCGCAGAATCGGCGAGCTCAGTTTAACAAACAAGGTACCGTTGCTGACACGCAAATCTTCGGTATACGAAGCCACGGTTTTCCCCATGATCGCCTCCCACGATTGCACAATATCCAACTCCGACAGTTTGGGTTGAAGGTTATTTTGATTGATATATTGGCGTAAAACTTCGCTCAGTTTTTCGGTATTACTTTTTCTCATCGGTTACATCGTTTACGGTTCCGTCAACTACTCTGAAAATCTTGGCATCAGCCTGCACCTCCCGAATAATCTGATCCAGGTGCTCACGGTTAGTGTCGGTAATAAAAATCTGTCCAAAATGATCGTCAGCAACCAATTTCACAATCTGCTCCACCCGGCTTTTGTCGAGCTTGTCGAAAATATCGTCGAGCAGCAAAATCGGTGTCATTCCGGCCATCTTTTTAATAAAGTCGAATTGAGCCAGTTTCATGGCCACCAGGTAGGTCTTCTTTTGTCCTTGCGAACCGAGCTTTTTGATTGGATAATCGCCCAATTTGAACAGAATATCATCCTTGTGGATGCCGACTGTTGTGTATTGAATAGCCCGGTCGCGATCACGATATTCTTTTAGTTGCTGCTCAAAATCGCCCTCGTACAACTGCGACTCGTGCTCCATCCCAATGATCTCCTTCCCTGACGAAATAAGCTCGTAATATTGTTGAAAAATGGGTTGCAACTGCGCAATGTATTCCACGCGCTTGGTATGTATTTGCTGGCCATAGAGAACCAGCTGGTCATCCCAAATCTCCAAGCTTTCGGCGCTGTAAAAACGCTCCGATGCGAACTGTTTCAACAGCTTATTGCGCTGCAGCAACGCCCGGTTGTAACGAATCAGTGCTTCGAGGTAATTATGATCGTACTGCGAAATCAAAGCATCCAAAAACTTGCGACGTTCTTCGCTCCCACCGGTAATCAAGTCACTGTCAGAGGGAGTGATGATAATCAACGGCAACAGACCAATGTGTTCGGCCAGCTTTCGGTATTCTTTTTTGTTTCGTTTGAAATTCTTTTTCTGTCCCCGTTTCAGCCCGCAGTGAATCAATTCCTCCTGATCCAGTCGCTGATATCTCCCCTGAATGACGAAAAACTCTTCTTCGTGACGGATATTCATTCCATCAACCGAGTTCAAAAAGCTTTTGCAAAACGACAGGTAATAAATCGCATCCATCAGGTTGGTTTTACCGGCACCATTGTTACCGATAAAGCAATTCAGATCTGCAGAAAACTGTAATTCAGCTTCTTCAATATTTTTAAAATTTAAGAGCGATAAACTTTCGAGGTACATGAATCAGTTATTTGCCAAGCAAAACTAATAAAATAAAAACGGATCGCTTCGGCCTTTGATAATTGCTGGAGATAATAACAGCAATGTGTTGATTAATATTAAATTTTATAAAACATTTCTGGCCCTTGTTTACCAAAAAAGTATATTTTTGCGTCACAATTTTAGAATAATCTCACTTAAAAATGGCAAAGAATAAAGATCACAAACAGGACGATAACCTGATGGAAGTGGAAAACGCTTTAACCAAATCGGAGCAGTTTATTGAAGACAATCAGAAGATTTTGAGCATCGTAATTGGTGCAGCGGTTGTACTGGTAGCTGTTTACCTGGGTTATACCAAATTATATATTCAACCGAAAGAAAAAGCCGCTCAGGAAGAAATGTTCTTTGCAGAGCAGTATTTCGAAAAAGATTCATTCAACCTGGCAATCAACGGTGACGGTACAAACCCGGGCTTCCTGGACATCATCGACGATTACAGCGCAACTCCTGCCGGCAACCTGGCTAACTACTATGTTGGTATTTCTTATTTGCACATGGGTCAGTACGAAGATGCATTGGATTATCTGAACGATTTCAGCACCGACGATTTAGTTTTGGCTCCGGTATTGGAAGGTGCCAAAGGCGATTGCTATGCTGAGTTGAACGAAAACGACAAAGCAATCAGCGCTTACAAAAAAGCTTATTCTACAAAAAATGACTTCACAACACCGATTTACCTGATGAAAGCAGCCCAGCTGATGGAAACTCAAGGTGAATTGAACGACGCGTTGGAAGCTTACACGCAGATTAAGAAAGACTATCCTACTTCAACTGAAGCACGTACAATCGACAAGTACATTGCACGGGTTGAGATGGCGATGAAAAAATAAGTTGATCTAAAAACACAGATATAAATCCCCTCAACGTAGGGGATTTTTTATTTTTGCATAAAACAGAAGAACATGGCTACAAAAAATTTATCAGAATACGATTTGGAATCTGTACCATCAGCCGAAGGAATGAAATTCGGGATTGTGGTGGCAGAATGGAATTACCAAATTACCGGTGCACTGGCGCAGGGTGCCGTTGACACATTGATTAAGCACGGCGCAAAAGAAGAAAACATTACGCTGAAGCATGTGCCCGGAACATTTGAACTTCCGCTGGGTGGACAGTTTTTGGCTGAGTACACGCACGCCGACGCTATTATTTTGCTGGGCTGTGTAATCCAGGGAGACACCCGCCATTTCGACTTTATTTGCGATGGCGTCACCCAGGGAACCACTGAGCTGAACCTGAAATACAACAAGCCATTCATCTTTGGCGTGTTGACGACAGAGAACGAGCAACAGGCGCTTGATCGTGCCGGCGGCCGCCTGGGTAACAAAGGCGATGAAGCCGCTGTTACAGCCATTAAAATGGTTGCTTTAAAAGAAGAATTGAAATAGTCAATTAAATAGTACAGCGGGTGTGACTCGAAGTCATGCCCTCTGTCTCTTATTTTTCTAACTCCCACTAAATTTGCGCTGAATGAAAGCCATGCTTTTTGCCGCCGGACTAGGTACCCGGCTCAAACCCCTGACCGATTCGAAACCCAAAGCGCTTGTCGAAATTGGTGGCATGACTTTACTGGAACGTTGCATCCTGCAGCTAAAACAGAGCGGAATTCAAGACATCACGATCAACGTTCACCACTTCGGCGATCAAATCGTGTCGTTTGTCAAAAAGCACGAAAACTTTGGGCTGAATATCCACATCAGCGACGAGAGCGAGCAACTGTTGGATACCGGCGGTGGCATTTTAAAAGCCAAGGAGTTCTTGGCTGGCGATGAACCAATCCTGCTGATTAATGTCGATGTGCTGACCAACCTGGATTTGACGAAATTGCTCGCATACCACATCAATTCCAATTCTTTGGCAACCCTGGTTGTCCGCAAACGCCAAACATCGCGTTACCTGCTTTTCAACCAAAACCTGCTGGTTGGCTGGACAAACAAAAAAAACGGAGAAATGAAAATTTCCCGTCCAAGTTTGATTGATCAGGCTGAGGAATTTGCCTTTAGCGGCATCCATATTATTCAGCCTGAACTATTGGAACGGATCGAAGAGAAAGGAAAATTCTCGATTATCGACTTGTACCTGCGCCTCGCCAAAACGGAAAAAATCAGCGCTTATGTTGATGCAGACTCTGTTTGGATGGATTTGGGAAAGGTTGACGAAATCAGCCAGGCCGAAGAGCTTATCAAACAATTGGACAACTAAAAGCCGCTCCAAAAATTGAAACGGCTTTCTCGTCGGTAATCTAAATATCTATTCTGCTCCTCCCGGAGGGCCTTGGCGGTTTTTCATGCGTTCCTGACGCTCTTTCACCATTTCGTCATACTTTACCTGCTGTTCTTCAGTCAGCAAAGCTTTGATCTCTGCATCTTGTTTTGCCATGCGAGCTTCCATTTCAGCACGCATTTTTTCGCGATCCATTTCTTCGCCGCTTTCACGAGCCTTTTCCATTTCCTCGCGACGTTTTTCAAATTCTGCACGTTGCTTTTCCATATTACTGGTTAGCAGGGCTTTTACCTGTGCAGTTTGTTCGTCAGTCAAAGCTAACTTCTCTTTCATCTGAGCCGTTTGCTTTTCAATACGTTCTGCCGGATCCATTCGTTGTGGACGCTGTCCCGACTGGCTTTGAGAAGGACGTTCGCCTGACCCGCGCTGTGCTTCGGCTACGGTGATAACACCGATAAATAATGCCAGGATTAATAATAACTTCTTCATAAAATTCTTTTTGTTTGGGTTAATAACCTCTTATTCAAATTCTTCTTTTTGATGACCTGCAAGTTGAATCGACCCGATCAATCAAAATTTGCCCTTTGACTTGGATTAGTTCCCGAGGTTTAAATCAAAGTTGAATTTTAATGAATTTTCACGTTTTCAAAACGGAAATTATGCAGTGATTCAACCACCGCTACTTCCATTCGATGAAAGGATTAATATCGAATTAAAACAGATGATTCTTTATCGAATAACTGAAACCGCTTTCTTCATTGCTGGGTGCTTTCAGGTATTTGGGCTTCATATCTTCCGGCCCGTTTTCAACTAAATACGAGATTGAAGTGAAGTCCAGCAACTCGGTGTCGTTGTAGTCATTTCCAATGCTGAAGGTAGACTGGTGCGGCACCTTGTGCAGGTCGCAAATGTATTTGATGGCATTTCCCTTCGAAACCTCTTTGTGGAAAATCTCCATCCACACGTAACCGGTCTCCAACGGGGATGTCGCCCGCAAAACTTTGATATCGTCAAAATGCTCTTCCAGCTCATGCTTCAACTGCAGATACTCGGCAGTTGTTTCAAAAATGACAAGAAATTGGCAGGCGTCATCGTCCAATTTTCCAGAATCGGGCAACAAGCTGGCATACTCGTGATGATTGGCATAGTAGCGCTCAAACTCGGCGCAAATGGTTTCGCCACGATAATACCAACAATAGGAATTCTCGGGAATACCCCGAAATAAATAAAAGTTCAGCCGCTTATCCATTAGCTGTGCAACGATGGTATTCACCGTATCCTGCGGTATATTTTGCTTGTACAGCAATTCATTCGTACGGCAATCGTAAATACCCGCCCCGGACGAAAAGGCGACATAGTCGAAGGGCGCATGATCCGGGATCACTTCTTTTACTTTGCGAAAATTTCGGCCGGTAGCCACCACCCGAATAATATCGTGTTCGCCCAAAAACTCGAGCATTTCCCAGTCTTCCTTACTAATTGTATGATCGCGGCGCAACAGTGTTCCGTCCAGATCAGTCGCGACCAAACCTATTTTCTTCCTGTAGTCCATTGTCTTCCCTCAACTAAATTTAGTTCGCCTTGCCGATTAATCCAGCAATTGGTAGCTGCTTATTTGCACCGGTGCATTCAGCGATGGCAGTACCTTTTCAATCAAAATTCCCTCTGCCGGGTGATGACCGTGTCCGAAAGTAGCCCGAACCCCCATCGATATAAAATGAACAGCCCGGTCGAGTGCAATCGGTAAACTGTCGCCCTGCAGCAACGAGCCAACCATCACACTGGCGAAAGCATCACCGGTGCCCGGGTAATTTGCGGGCAGGTAATCGCAGCTCACGCGCCAGTAGCGGCCGTCCTCTGAATTGTAGGCCATCACCGATGTTTTATTGGGTACATCCAACTCGGGCACGCTGGTAATAATAACCTGCTTTGGCCCGAGTGCCGCCAACCGTACGCACCATGATTTTAGTTCTGAAATACTCACCTTCGGTTGGTATTCTTCACCCAGCAGAAAAGCGGCTTCCGTTAAATTAGGAGTAATGACCTCCGCATGCCCGACCAACTCTTTCATCTTCTCAACCATTTCCTGGTTGAAGGCTGAATACAATCGTCCGTTGTCTCCCAAAACAGGATCAATAACCACCAACTGATCCGGAACAGCAAAGTCTCTAATGAAATCTTTAACCATGTCGATTTGATCGACTGCACCAAGGTAGCCCGAATAAATCGCGTCGAAGCGGATATTCAACTGTTTCCAGTGCGCAATCATTTGCGGCAGCTCAGCACTCAAATCGCGGCCATGAAAACCGGGATAGGCACTGTGCGACGACAAAACTGCCGTCGGTAACGGGCAAACCTGTATCCCCATCGACGACAAAATCGGGATAACCACCGTTAACGATGCCCGTCCAAAACCGCTCAAATCGTGAATAGCAGCGACCCGCTGCAGATGAATTCTCATAGCCAAAATTTTTCCTAAAAATACACAAACTATCGATCAATGTGTTTCAAACCGGTTAAAACAAGCACCGCCCATAATCGTAATTAAGTGGAAGTATTTTTCAAAAAGCGGGGTAAACGAAGGCTTACACCGAATGCAATCAAAGGTTTACCGAAAAAATAGGTCGAAAGCAGGAAGAAATGATAGTTTTGTGGTGATATTTTTATCTTTGTACACCTTAACAAAAAAGGGGACAACGAAAACGACCATGTTCCCGATTCATAAACCGCCTCTCCGGAGCACAACATTTTTTTATGAAGATTGCATTGATAGGATACGGCAAAATGGGCAAAATCATTGAGCAAATTGCCCTTGACCGCGGACACGAAATTGTACTAAAAATCGATATTTCCAACCAAAACGAGCTGACTGTTGAAAACCTGAAAAAGGCTGATGTTGCCATCGAATTCACGGTTCCTTCGTCAGCCACAGCCAATTATAAACTTTGTTTCGACGCCGGTATTCCGGTCGTTAGCGGCACAACCGGCTGGTTAGAACGAAAAGATGAAGTGGAAGCTGAAATGAAAGCCAAAAACGGAACCTTCTTCTACGCTTCAAACTTCAGCCTTGGCGTAAACCTGTTCTTCGCTTTGAATAAAAAATTGGCCCAGCTGATGAATGGTGTTGAAGGCTACGATGTGAGCATGGTTGAAGTGCACCACACGCAAAAACTGGATGCTCCGAGTGGAACAGCCATCACACTGGCTGAAGAGTTGTTTGAAAATTATCCGGCAAAAACAAGCTGGACAATGGAACACCCGAAGTCGTCGCAGGAAATGCACATCGGCGCGCTTCGCGAAGGCACTGTGCCCGGTATTCACCGCATCAAGTATGAGTCGGATGTCGACTACATTCAGATTGAGCACAGCGCAAAAAGCCGCCACGGATTTGCCTTTGGTGCCGTGTTGGCAGCCGAATACAGTTTCGGCAAAAAGGGACTTTTGTCAATGAATGATCTTTTAAACTTATAATCACATGAGACAACTATTAACCAACAAATGGTTCAAATTTATCATTGTTGGCCTGCTGTATAGTTTGTGGGTTATCTGGCTTGAAAATTACTGGTGGTTCATCGGACTGGCTGTCATTTTCGACATGTATATTACCAAGAAAGTCCACTGGGCCTTCTGGAAGAAAAAGAACCCGCCAAATGGAAAGCAAACCAAAACAGTGGAGTGGATTGACGCGATCATCTTTGCAGTAATTGCGGCAACTTTCATCCGGATGTTTTTCATCGAAGCGTACACCATCCCTACTCCATCAATGGAAAAATCGATGTTGGTTGGCGACTTCCTTTTCGTGAGCAAAACATCGTACGGGCCAAAATTGCCAAACACGCCACTTTCGTTTCCGTTTGTGCACCACACCATGCCATTGACGCAAAACACGCCTTCGTACCTCACCTGGATTGAAAACGACTACAAGCGTATTGCTGGTTTTGGCCACGTGAAAAACGATGATGTGGTGGTGTTCAACTTCCCCGAAGGAGACACGGTTGCGACCAATTTGCCGACCCAAAGTTACTACAACCTGGTACGCAATTACGGCCGCGAACGTGTTTGGAGCGACAAACGCACATTCGGCGACATCATCGCCCGCCCGGTTGATAAATGTGAGAATTATATCAAACGCTGTATCGGTATTCCCGGCGATGTCATCAAAATTATTGATGGACAAGTTTACGTGAATGATAAACCACAGGAACCGATTGCCGGCGTTCAGTATGATTATATCGTGACAACCAACGGAGCAGCAATCAACCGCAAAACACTGGAAGATATCGGTATCTCAAGAGCTGATCAACAAGTTTTCAATGGTTCACAGTTCCTGTTCCCGATGACCGACGAACAGGTGAAAGAAGTTGAAAAATTGAGCAATGTTACTTCGGTAAAACGGGTGAACATGACTGCCGGAAACTGGGATCACAACATCTTCCCGTTCAGCGAAGATTACCCTTGGAATGTTGACAATTTCGGTCCACTGGAAATCCCCAAAAAAGGACAGACAGTTGAACTGAACATGACAAACCTGCCAATCTACAAGCGCATTATTCAAACGTACGAAGGACACGCTCTTTCGGTAAAAGACGGCACCATTTATATCGATGGCGAAGCTGCCAGCCAATACACATTCGGTATGGATTACTACTGGATGATGGGTGACAACCGCCACAATTCAGCCGACTCGCGTTACTGGGGTTTTGTTCCCGAGGATCACGTTGTAGGTAAAGCTGTATTCATTTGGCTATCTCTCGACAAAGAGAAAGGCTTCCCTGCGAATATTCGCTGGAACCGCTTGTTCTCATTTGTTCACTGATAAAAAATAAATGTTAACCACGCAAAAAGGATATGACGCCGTTAGGTTGATTATCCTTTTTTTTATAATTTACATGAAAAAGTAAGTTATGTCTGCAGGAATTATCATCATCCTTTTACTCGCTTTGTTGCTGGTTATTTTCACCTTGCAAAACAGCGTGGCCATCGACGTTAAATTTCTATTCTGGCAACTCGACCAGGTTCCACTTGTACTGACACTGATTGTCTGCATCATTGTTGGTGTCATTATCGCGCTGTTGATCAATCAGCCAAAAATGTGGAAACTGAAATCAACCATCAAAAGCCTGCAAAAAGAATTGAATGCCTTGAAAGCTGCCGAAAAACCGGTCGAGAAACACCCGGAAGGCATAAAGATGGAAGGTGGCTCGGATAACGACTTTTTCAACGCTTAATTCATTCATGACAAATTCGCCCATTTTACTGAGCACCGCATACCTACCACCGGTTCAGTACATCACTAAATTTTTGATTCACCCGGAAGTGTGGATTGAAGGTCAGGAACATTTTATCAAGCAAACATACCGCAACCGCGCTACGATTCTGGCAGCCAATGGCCCCGAATCTTTGATTGTTCCGGTTGAAAAAGGACGCAGTCCCAAGCAAAATATTTCAGACTTACGCATTTCGTACGACACGAGCTGGCAGCATATCCATTGGCAGGCCATTGTTTCCGCCTATAATTCAACGCCGTTTTTTGAAATTCTGGAAGATGATTTCAGACCGTTTTTTGAGAAGAAGTTCGATTTCCTGTTCGATTTTAATCAGCAGATATTGCACACTATTTTCGACATCCTGGAAATAACACCGAATGTTCAGATTACCCCGGATTTTGAAGCTGTTCCCTCTAATTTTCTGAACTTCCGGGAAGCGATTCATCCGAAACCACAAAAAGCATTGGAGGATCCAAATTTTAAACCGGTTGTTTACACCCAGGTTTTCGACGACAAATTTGGGTTCACACCGAATTTGAGCATTATCGATTTACTCTTTAACTGTGGATCGGCCAGCTACGAACTGCTGCTAAAAAGCACCAAAGAATAATACCGAAATTTACAAGGAAAGAATTTCCCGTTTAAACCGGGCGATCAAATCGGCGTGATCAAAAGCAAGTTCGGGCAAATCGTCGATCGGGAACCATTCAGCTTTGGCGGCATCGTCGCCTCCTTTCACCACGGCATCTTCGGCTACATAGCCATAAAAAAGAATGGAGATCGTTCGGCCACGGGGATCGCGATCCACTTTGTCAGCCGCCGTAAATTGAGTCAACTCGAGCACCTCCAGTCCGGTTTCCTCCATCAACTCGCGTTTGCAGGCGTCAACCAATAACTCGTCCATTTCCATAAATCCGCCAGGCAGGGCCCACTTCCCCTTGTAGGGTTCAATGCCACGCTGAATAAGCAGCAATTGTTTGCTTTCTTTTTTCAACACAATGCCATCGGTCGTTAAGGCCGGGCGGGGATATTTGTAGCTGTACATTGGCTAAAAGATTATTGATTAATGTTGATTGCCTATTTTGAAGAGACAGCCTACATTAGGGTAATATTCGTTTCATGACACGCATTTTGTGCGAGTAACGTTTGGTATCGACATTGAAAATACCGAATTGATCCACATTGTCAATCCGCACTTTTCCAGAGGCATGAATAATTTTGTTCTTCTCCCACATAATGCCAACATGCACAATGTTGCCTTCGTCGTTATCGAAAAAAGCCAGATCACCGGGCTGTGCTTCGTCAACAAAACTCAGTGCCACACCATGGTGAACCTGATCTTTCGCATCGCGTGGCAACTTGATGCCGGCCATCTTATAAATAATCTGGGAGAAACCGGAACAATCAATACCGAACGGAGACCGACCTCCCCACAAATAGGGCGCGTTGAAATACATCAGGGCATGCTGGATCATTGACTTTCGAAGCTCGTCCGGTTGGTTGTAAGCATATTTACCGGTCATCCGATACACGTCGCGGTTTATCGAAAACTCATGCTTGTAGGGACGCCAGCACGGCAACGAGCTACCGGCAACAATCATCATGTTTTGCTCGTCGTCTATCGGTATCAGGTTGAAAATGTCGGTACAAACAGCCACCGGCGATTTCTCAATTTTCAGAAAAGTACGCTCCACTAACGGAGTAATCATCTTCTGATCAACCCAACCTTCGTAACCATCGTACGCCAACACCACGCGGCACCAGCCCATGAACAGCTCGTGCACATAAAAATGTTCTCCAAAAAGAATCTGTGTGATCATCTCGCTTCTTTCGGAAGGCTCTTTCCTGACCGGAATAATACTAAGACCGGAAATTCCGTAATTCATTTAGCAATTGCTTTTTATAGTTGCATACCCGTTAAGACTGGCGTCTTCTAAGCCCTGAATTATTCGGGTATAGCTCTTTTCATCAAAGAAATTGTTATTTTTAATTCTCAAAGATAAAAACATCACGTTTAGTTTTAACCCGCAGAATCGGTCTTTAAAAAGGTATTTATGAAAAAGTTATTAACCCGCCTGGGCCAGTATTATCATATCTTGTTTATCGCGTTGGTTTTTTCTGCCACCATCTTCCTACTGTATTTAATTATTCCGGGGGAAAGTCGATTTCGGTATGAATTCCAAAAAAATGCTCCCTGGCGCCACGAAACCTTGATCGCTCCGTTCAACTTTGCGATTTACAAGCCCGATGAAGTTGTTAAAAATGAACGGGATTCAGTCAAGAAGGAATTTATTCCTTATTATGAAATGGATACCTTGGTGAGTATGCAGCAGTGCAAGAATTTCGAGCTCGAGCTGATCAGCCTGACCACTGAAATACCGACCTTGACCGATAAAACCATTGCTGACGTTACCGTAATCATGAAGCAGGTTTACGAAGCTGGGATTATTTCTCAATCGCCGGAAACCCACCCGATACTGAAGGATAAAACCGAGCTGTACATCATCGATAACAAGACCGTTTCGAAAATTCCGGTAGCTTCGATTTACTCGTTGAAAACAGCTTTCCAGGCGTTAAACGATACGCTTCACTATTTCTTAAAAGATGGCTACAATCAGCTGAACCAAAATATGAATTTAGCTGATTTTATCCAGGCAAACCTCAATTACGGCGAGGAGTACAACTTGCAGGAAATGGACAAACTGGTCAATTCGGTCTCAGAAACCCAAGGCATGGTTCAGGCGGGCGAGCGGATTATTTTTAAAGGTGATATTGTTACGCCCGATAAGTTTCAGATTCTGAACTCGCTGAAAAGGAGTTATGAGACCAAGCAAGGACAAAATATTGATGGCTATTTGCTGATCATTGGAAAACTGATCATGATTGTGGCTTGTATCCTGATCCTGATTTTATACCTGGCCTATTTCCGACGCGAAATCTTCAACGAGAAAAGGCACTTAAGCTTTATTCTTTTGATGATTGTGCTCATGGTTTTCACCTTCCGGTTTATCCTGCAGCACGACTTTATCAACATTTACGTCGTTCCCCTGGCCATTTTGCCAATATTGCTCCGCATCTTCTTCGATTCGCGGACAGCAATCTTTGCACTTTTGGTAACATCATTGCTTATTGGCTATTTTGCCCCCAACAATTACGAATTCATCTTCCTCAATCTGATTGCCGGTTTCATTGCTGTTTTCAGCCTCGACAAATTGCACCGCCGATCACACCTGGTGTTCACCGCACTTTGGGTTTTTGTAACTTACAGTGTCTTGTTCCTGGCTTTGGCGATGATTCATGAAGGAAATTTCGAAGCTATTCGTTGGGACGAACTGGAATGGTTCGCCGGAAATGCCATTTTGATTCTGCTTGCCTACCCGCTCATCTATATTTTCGAAAAGCTTTTTGGCTTTGTATCCGATGTTACTTTGATTGAGCTGTCGAATACAAATCAGCCACTGTTGCGAAAATTGGCAGAGGAAGCGCCGGGTACTTTTCAACACTCATTGCAAATTGCCAGCCTTGCCGAAGCAGTTATTCACCGCATCGGCGGAAATCCATTTCTGGCATATGCAGGTGCACTTTATCACGACATAGGTAAAACAAACCAACCGGTTTATTTCGTCGAGAATCAGTCAGCCGGCATGAGCCCGCACAGCGAAATGGGCTATAAAGAAAGTGCAAAAGTGATTATCGACCACGTGACTTACGGTGTGAGACTGGCTCGGAAACACAAATTACCCGAGATCCTGATCGACTTTATAACAACGCACCACGGTACCATGCAGGCCAAATACTTTTACACGCTCTACAAGAATGAACATCCCGAAGTTGCAGCCGATCCGAAAGATTTTACCTATCCGGGACCACGGCCGCAAAGTAAGGAAACATCCGTAGTAATGATTATTGACGGCATTGAAGCTGCTACACGGGCGTTGAAAGAAAAGACGCACGACAATATTCGCGAGTTGATCGGCAAAATGGTGCAGCAAAAACTCGACGATGGTCAATTGGACAACACCGATCTAACCTTACGGGACATCACGCTGATTAAAGAAACGTTATTGGAAAAACTGATGAATATTTATCACGTCCGCATCGAATATCCAAAAGAAAAATAGCAACAAAAATCTGTTTTCATCACTGCTTTTTAATGTTATTAACATTTATGTTGAATAACTTTCAAATTTAGCTATTGACTTTACCCCTCAATAAGTCTTAAATTAGTGGTAGAAAAATGCGAAGCGATGAATTTAGATTTATTAATGA
Organism: Mangrovibacterium diazotrophicum; assembly: GCF_003610535.1. NCBI lineage: Bacteria > Pseudomonadati > Bacteroidota > Bacteroidia > Marinilabiliales > Prolixibacteraceae > Mangrovibacterium > Mangrovibacterium diazotrophicum. Next base: position 1,034,742 of record NZ_RAPN01000001.1, read on the forward strand.
TTAATTCGAATTACATCTTGACCATTCAATTTTTGTTTGTGGTTTTGATTCTGTTGCCGGCGATGGCATTATTGAGTGTTTTCAGAAACGAGTTTGAGGGGAACAAACGCTATGTTTGGGCAACTATCATTATTCTGCTACCGGTAATCGGCCCTCTATTATACATTTTTAAAGGACGTCAACAACGACTTCGAAGAGCCCTATGGGAAGAACCAATATAAGAAAAGCACTCTGAATGAGTGCTTTTTCATTATCTAAATTGCTGCGATCAGCCAATCTTCTCGTAAACAAGTTTCAAAATTTCCTGCTCTTTAAATTCGGCGCGGTAAAGTAGTCCCTCAGCCCGGTGTTTTAACTCGTCTGATTTTACGTTGTCTTCAAGTCCGCCCAGGTTAATCAGCACATTGAGGTAAGCTCCCTGAACCGCCGTGCGAGCACAAAGTGCACCAACACCAACATCTGAAACGGAATTCGGGTTTCCATGCTCAGCCATGGCCTGAATCACTTCCATCGATGCATAGGCAGTCTCCATCAAAGTGAGCGGAACATTTATTGCCAACAAGGTGGCAGTTTGTATGGCTTCTGAACGGACCACCTTTTCGGAATCGGTTCCTTTCGGCATTTTAAATGCCTCCATAATCCGCTTAAAAGCATCAGTGTCCTCATCGACCAATTCGAGTAATTTATTTTGAAAGCCTTTTGCCTTTTCCGCCCAATCCGAAAACTCTTTCCAGTGCTCATCCCAGCCACGCTTGTGCGAAGACAGGTTGGCAACCATTCCGGAAAGAGCAGCTCCCAAACTACCAACGTATGCAGCGACCGAACCTCCGCCTGGTGCCGGCGATTCAGAGGCTGTTTCGTTGGCAAAAGCCTCCAAACTCAGATCAGTCAGAAGCGATCGATCAGATCGGAGTTGATATTCAATTATCCGCTCCTTCGGGTTGAATGGAGCCAATTCATCCAAGCCCATCGATTTCACAGCGATGTTAATCAATTCCTCATCTGAAACCCCGGTTGAACGTTGTTGCTTCCGAAGGAAATATTTACCAGCTTCCAGCATCGCATTCAACGGAATCAGCCCGATTAACTCCGAGCCGGTCACTCGCATTCCGCGATCCTGCGCACTTTCGCAAACAGCTTCAAAAGCCTTGTGAATTGGGGTAATCGTAATATCTGTCAAATTCATCGAGATTTGCGCCACTCCGTATTCCTTGATGAACCACCCAATCGCCCGGACTTTCCGCAACTTTCCCGGAATGCGAACAGCCACGCCATTTTTATCCTTGACAACTTTCCCGGTTACCGGATCACCTTCACGCAAAACGCGACCGGCTTCGCGCACATCAAACGCAACTGAGTTAGCCCGTCGCGTAGAAGTTGTGTTCAGATTGACGTTATACGCAATCAGAAAATTACGGGCGCTCACGGCTGTGGCGCCGGATTTTGCGTTGAAGGCAGTCGGCCCAAAATCGGGTTTCCAATTGGGATCCTGCAATTTCTTTGGCAGCCCTTCGTACTCACCCGAACGGCAATTGGCCAAACTGCGCCGCTCTTCATTTTGCGCCGCAAATTCATAACAATAAACATGAATACCCAATTCGTCCCCGATACGTTTCGCCAATTTTCGCGCATATTCAACGGTTTCCTCCATGGTTATATTCGACACCGGCACCAGCGGGCAGACGTCAGTCGCTCCAAATCGGGGATGCTCCCCTTTGTGTTTTTGCATGTCGATGACCTCCGATGCCCGCTTGACTCCTCGGAAAGCGGCTTCTACGACAGCCTCCGGACTGCCGACAAATGTCACAACAGTCCTGTTTGTATCTTTGCCCGGATCGACATTCAGCAATTTCACATTTTCCACGCTTTCAATTGCATCAGTGATTTGTTTGATCACAACAGGATTTCGTCCCTCACTAAAGTTGGGCACACATTCGATCAACTGGCTCATATAAACTCGGATTAAATTATTTCCCCGTCAAGGATGACAGTCTCAATTAAATTACTGGCGTAATGATACGGAATATTGGTGTAACCGGGAAGTTCTTTCGTGATGAATAGATTGCCCATTTTTCCCCGGCAAATACTGCCACACATTCCTTCCACCCCCATAGCATAAGCACTGTTTATAGTCGTTGCATTGATGGCTTCCTCCGGTGTCATGTTGTATTTTAAACAGCCCATCGCCATCATAAAATTCATATTTCCGCTAGGCGACGATCCTGGATTGTAATCGGAAGCCAAAGCCACCGGCAAACCGGCATCAATCATATTGCGAACGGGTGAATAAGGAAGGTTTAAAAAGAAAGCTGCTCCCGGCAAAACCGTCGGCATGGTTTCCGTTCCTTTCAATATGGCAATTTCCTCAGCTCCCATATGTTCCAGATGATCAACCGAAAGTGCGTTGTATTTCACACCAACCTGAACGCCACCGGTCAACCCAAGTTCGTTTGCATGTATTTTAGGGCGAAGCCCGTATTTCAGGCCAGCCATCAAAATTTGCTCTGTTTCGAACGGCGTGAAGAATCCCTGGTCGCAAAAAACATCAATGTAATCAGCCAGATCTTCTGATGCAATGATCGGTAACATTTCGTGAATAACCTTTTCAATATATTTGCTACGATCATCCCAATATTTTCGGGGAATTGCATGTGCGCCTAGGAAAGTCGCTTTGATAACCATGGGACTTTCCTTTTTTAAACGGCGAATAACACGAAGTATTTTCAATTCTGATTCAGTACTCAGTCCGTATCCGCTCTTGATTTCAACGGCTCCGGTTCCTTGCATGGCGATTTCATGCAGGCGGCGCATGGCATCGTCAAATAGTTCCTCTTCGGAATAATCTTCCATTTTTAAGGCTGAATTGAGAATACCACCGCCGCGTTCAGCTATTTGTTCATAGCTCAAACCATTGATCCGGTCAACGAACTCACTTTCGCGGGTTGCACCAAAAACCAAGTGCGTGTGCGAATCGCAATAGGAAGGCATGACAATCCGGTTGCTGCAATCCAGCTCAACTAAAACATCATTGTCCAGCTTTTCAGAGCGCAAATCGTCCATCTCACCGAAGCCTTCAATAATGCCGTCGCGCATGACCAAATAGGCGTTATGCAGTATTGGGAGCGATTTCATTTGAGCGCCCGCTTTGTAACGAATCGAACAATCTTCGATCTGAACTAACTCTTTGATATTTTCCAGTACAATCCTCATATAAAAAAAAGATACTACAATTTTCAGAAAGTCACCATTAAATTTAGATGCTAAAAATCATATTCAAAAATGTAGCTTTAACAATATGAAATTGTGCGTTTTAAGCAAAAATAGCGATTAAGAAAAGATGAACAGAGAGCACGTCCGTTACTCCAAAACGTCCGCAGCAAATCCGAGCGAAACTTTAGGCCACTACAGAGTGTTTAGTACCTGTAAATTCTGCTCTTCCGATGATTAACCTATTAACTATTATTTCACAGAATAAGAGAAATTATCGACCAATGGAAGATACTGTCGCTTTTTTATCCATTTTTACATCGGATTTCAGCATGCGGAATTCGTTTTCCGAGCGCGCGAAAAACAAAGAGTCAGAAACAGAAAACAACACATGTCAAATCAGACCTCCAGATTTGCGGGGAAACTTGTAGCCACATTGCATCTTGTTGCATTGCTATTGGCTGGAACGACAAGTTTTGCACAGCAAAAAATGCTCTCAGGCACGGTAACCGATTATGCAACCGGTGAGCCTATTCCATTTGTTAACATCATCATCAAACATACCACGACCGGTACCATGACGGACACGTTGGGGCATTTCAGCCTTCAATTTCCAACGCTGACCGACACGCTTCACTTTACGGCAATTGGCTACAAAACAATTGACAAGCTTCTTCCCCGAGAGGACATGCAGACCATCCAAATCAACATGCAACCCGAAACATTCGATATTTCAGAGGTTCAGGTTGCTCCGGATGAAGGGCCAATGCGCGAATTATTCGGACATATTATGGATCGCAAAAAGGCGAATAACCCGGATCAGTACAACAAGTACTCGTACAAGAAATACTCTCAGTGGGAGTACCAGATCAATAACATCGGTGATAACCTGCAGAATTCGAAGACTTTTCAGAAGAACGCCAACGTGATCAAAACGGCCGAAGACAGCACGAAATATCTACCCCTCTATTTTTCGGAACAGCTTGTTTTCAATGAAATTCAGCGAGATCCTGCCAAAAAGAAATCTACCGTATTGGCCGACCGAACCAACGGGGTGGGAATTCTGGATCAACTGGAAATTTCAGGCTACACGAGCGCGCTGGACATGGAAGTCAATTTTTACGACAACTTCATCAATATCTTCACCCAAAACTTTGTGAGCCCGCTGGCCGACAATGGCTGGTACTACTACAAATACTTTTTGGCCGACAGCTCATTGGTTGACGGCGTGATGCACTACCGTGTTCACTTTCAACCCAGACGAGCCGGTGAGAACACGTTCAAGGGGTATTTTATTTCGGAAAACAAATATTATTCGATTGTTGAGATCGATGGAGAACTGTCGCAAACCAGCAACCTCAACTTTTTAAAGCGGCTGCACCTGAATAGCGATTACTATTTTGTGAATGATTCGACGCCATTCTACAAGCGCAACCAGATTGATGCGGTGTTTGATTACATTCCGTTCCGAAATCAGAAGAAAGATCCGAAACGGCTTTCACTCTATTATAAACAAACGGCCAGCATCGACGATGTTGTGATCAATCCTCCCGGAGATATTAAATTGAGTGCACCGAGGGCAAAGTACGAAACCGTAAAACTACCGGATGCCTACGATCGCGACTCCGCTTATTGGGAGGCACACCGCATGGAACAACTCACGCAAAAGCAAATCATGTTCACCCAGGTGATTGACTCCATCAGCGACATCAAGCAGGTTAATATTCTGAATAACTTGGCTGACATGTCGATGACAAGCTACTACGACCTCGGGAAATTTGAAATCGGACCGTTTACAAGCTTTTACAACACCAATAAAGTGGAAGGCAATAAATTCTTCTTTGGCGGGAGAACAAGCGACGAAATCAGCAAAAATTTCATGGTTTGGGCTGGATTAGGGTACAGTACCCGAAACCAAAAAATATCGGGAATGTTTGGCGTTGGTTACAAATTCAAAACTATCAACCGACAAGTTTTGAAGATTGGCTACGACGACAAGATGATCCGCCACGGCGAAAACGAAAAAATTCTTTACCTCTACGAAAACGCTTTTACAGCAACCGAGAACAACCTCGTTTCGCAGCTGTTGAAGCACGATCCGCTGGATGAAATCTACCGCGAACAAAAAATCAATGCCCAATACGAATACGAGTGGTACCCGGGGCTGATGAATAAACTCAGCCTCAACTATACGCGCCATTACTCGCCCATGTACTATCCGTTTATGCGAAACGGCAATCCAGTGAGCTCGGTTTCTGCCACCGAAATCAACCTGGATACGCGCTTCTCAAAAGAAGAAAAGGTGATTGATGATGGCTTTCTAAGATTGTATATGGGAACTGAGTTTCCGATTGTCCACTTTACCGTTGGCGTCGGCCAAGTCTATCATGGCGATCAAACATCCTATTACAGCAGGCTCGCATCCACCATCAAGCAGGAAGTTTACATTGGGATGACTCGTTTTGACTATGCGGTGGAGGCTGGCGCCTACTTTGGTAAACTCCCCTACACCATGCTCGACATTCCGCGTGGTAACGAAACCTATGGTTTGTATTCCTACGACTTTAACCTGTTGAATTACCTGGAATATGTGCACGACAAATATTTGCACACCTACCTGGAATACCACTTGAATGGCTTCTTCTTCCGTCGGGTGCCGATACTGAAAAAGGCGAACTTTAGGGAAGTGCTGTCTGCGAAACTACTTGTCGGATCGGTTAGCGATAAGCACCAGGAAATAATCAGTTTCCCGGAACCGATAACCGACATGAAAAAGCCCTACATCGAACTGGGAGCCGGGGTAGAAAATATTCTGAGTATGTTTCGGGTCGAAGCACTTTGGCGAGTACAACCACAGTCTGTTATCGGCGCACCGCAATTCGGTATTCGCGCACGATTTGAGCTTGGATTATAGAAATTGGAGAAGAATTTGAATTAGACCTTTCGCAAGCGATTTACGAAAACGTCTTTGCCGATCTTCACTTTCAGAAGATATAAGCCTGAGTGAAAGTCATTCAAATTTAGGCGAATTTTTTGCGTTCCGGGAGTCAGTTCGACTGCTTCCCATTGTTGCACAGGGTTCCCCAAAACATCCATCAGCATAAATTCAGCCTTGGCAAACTTATCAGAGCTTAGCTCTACAAAAATATAATCGCTAACCGGATTAGGGAACACACGATCAACCTTCACAGGCTGTTGGTCAGTTGCGGTTGAATCGCTGGTTTGGGCACTCCCAAACTGATGTGCAATTAGAATCAATATAACTATCAAAAACGCTTTCATATTTCACTCCGTCACATACAATATACGATTTTCTGGCAAAAGGTAACCCCACTATCTTTTCAAATTTGCCTCCTGCAATCATCTGAGGCTACTTTAACTCGCTGGTGACCATGAGTTATTTTGCGGAATAAGGCGAAAAAAGTTTCAATTTAAAAGGCATAAAAAAACCTGCCAACTAAGGTTGGCAGGCGTAAGTTTTATGCTGTCCGATATTATTCTGCTACAGAAATAGCATCAACCGGGCAAACTTCGGCGCAAGAGCCACAATCAGTACAAAGATCTGCGTCGATCTTGTAGATATCGCCTTCAGAAATTGCTTCAACAGGACATTCATCAATACAAGTTCCGCAAGCGATGCACTCGTCAGAAATTACATAAGCCATAACACTTCTTTTTTATAGTTAAAGATTACGAGCAAATGTACGAGTTTTGAAAAAAATTCAAAGGGCAAGTACCTAATTTTTTATGAATCCAAATAAGCACATTTAAACTGCACTTAACACGCATGGTACAAACATCCGAAAAATCAGTATTTATTGAGCTTTCAGAGCCTTTTTCTGATTCGTTTCATAGTATTTGCAGCATTCCTTTAAACCGCACTTGCTGCATTTGGGCGACCTCGCCAGACAAGTGTATCGCCCATGCAGGATGAGCCAGTGGTGAGCCAGCGGAACGATTTCCTCCGGAAAGTATTTCATCAGTTGTTTTTCGGTGTCCAGCGGCGTTTTGGAATTTGTTGCCAACCCGATGCGGGCCGACACGCGAAACACGTGGGTATCGACAGCAAAGGCCGGCTTTTCGTAAACCACCGAAGCAATTACATTGGCGGTCTTCCGGCCAACACCGGGCAACTTCTGCAGTTCGTTCACATCATCGGGAACGACACCCTTAAAATCGTGTACCAACATTTTGGCCATGCCCACCAGGTGCTTTGCTTTGTTGTTGGGGTACGAGCACGAACGGATATAATCAAACACCTCCGCCGAGTCAACTTCCGCCATCAGCTCGGGTTGCGGGAAACGCTTGAATAGTTCCGGCGTAATTTGATTCACCCGCTTATCGGTGCATTGAGCCGACAGAATTACGGCTACCAGCAACTCATAGGGGTTTGTGTAATGCAGTTCAGTCTCGGCAATCGGCATTTCTTTCTGGAAATAGGCGATTACCTTTTCATATCGTTCTTTCTTGAGCATCTGTCTGTTTTTTCTGAATAAAACAAAAATACGGCATCCGGCTTACTATACAAATTATTCCTATTTTAGCGCAAAATTTTTTGCTGATGATTCCCTATTTACAGGCCGAACAAATTTCCAAACGATTTGCCGATTCCATGCTTTTTGAAGGTATTTCGTTTACCATTTTCAAAGACCAGAAAGTTGCCCTGATCGCCAAGAACGGCGCAGGAAAAACAACAATGATGGAAATTCTGGCCGGAAACGATGAGCCCGATAGCGGAACCATCACCAAAACCAAAGACACAAAAATCGGCTACCTGCGTCAGAACCCGGATTTGGATGTCAATCTAACTGTACTCGAGCAGGCATTGAAATCCGACAATCCGGCGTTGCAAGTGGTGCGTGAGTTTGAAAACGCGCTGAAGCACAACGACCAGAAAGCGATTGAGGAGCTATCGGTAAAAATGGACGAACTGCATGCCTGGGATTTTGATGTGAAAGTGAAGCAAATCCTCAGCCAGCTGAAAATTGACAACTTCGATCAGCGTGTTGGCGAACTCTCCGGAGGACAGCAAAAGCGCCTGGCACTCGCCAACGTTCTGGTAAATAATCCGGATTTACTGTTGCTGGACGAGCCAACCAACCACCTCGACCTGGAAATGATTGAGTGGCTGGAAATGTACCTCGAAAAGACCAATTGTACCCTGTTCATGGTGACGCACGACCGCTACTTCCTGGATCGGGTTTGCAATGAAATCATTGAAATTGACCAGAACCAGGTTTACGGTTACTCCGGAAATTACAGCTACTACCTAGAAAAACGACAGGAACGGATCGAGCAGCAACAAGCTTCTACCGAGAAAGCACAAAACCTGCTGCGCACCGAGTTGGACTGGATGCGGCGCATGCCGAAAGCCCGCAGTCACAAAGCCAAGTACCGCATTGATGCATTTTACGACTTGAAAGAAAAGGCGAGCTTCCGCCGTCGCGAGGACAACCTGGAACTGAGCATAGCATCATCGCGCATGGGAAGTAAAATTCTGGAGCTCGATCACATCTCAAAAGCCTACGGAGATCTGAAACTCATCGACGATTTCAGTTATAAATTCTCCCGTTTCGAGAAAGTCGGCATCGTTGGTAAAAACGGAACCGGAAAATCGACTTTTCTGAATGTAATTACCGAATCGCTTAGCGCCGACACCGGTACTGTTGATTGGGGCCAAACCATCAAAATCGGCTACTACCGGCAGGACGGCATGGACTTTAAACCAACCGACAAGGTTATCGACGTGGTAAAAGCCATTGCCGAGGTGGTGACGTTTGAAGACGGTAACCGGATGACTGCCACGCAGCTTCTCACCCGCTTCCTGTTTCCACCCGAAAGCCAATACGGATTGATTGAAAAGCTGAGTGGTGGCGAGAAACGGCGCTTGTACCTTTGCACCATCCTGATGCAAAACCCGAACTTCCTGATTTTGGATGAGCCCACCAACGATTTGGACATCATGACGCTGAACGTGCTCGAAGATTACCTGGCCGCTTTCGATGGCTGTGTCATTGTTGTATCGCACGACCGCTATTTCATGGATAAAATCGTCGACCATTTATTCGTGTTTGAAGGTGCAGGCAAAATCAAAGACTTCCCCGGAAACTACACGATTTACCGCAACAGCGTTGAAGAGGAAGAAGAAAAGGCGAAGGAAAAAGAAAAAGCTCAGGCACAGGCAAAAGAACAAAAAACGCCCGCTCAGAAACCAAAGCAACAATCGCAAAAACTGACGTTCAACGAGAAACGCGAATTCGAGCAACTGGAGAAAGACATCGCTTCACTTGAAGAAGAAAAAGAAACGCTGGAAGAACAGATGAACTCAGGAGAACTGTCTCCGGATGAGTTGGTTGAAAAAAGCCAGCGTTACGCTGACCTGAAAGACGAACTCGATGAAAAAGAATTGCGTTGGCTGGAGTTAAGTGAAAAAGCTTAAAATCAATCAGTAGAACAGTTCACATTCCCCCTTAAACAAAAAAAGAGGCCATTGGCCTCATATAAAAAAGAAGTGTTTGAATCTTGATCTTTAACTAATCTTGTGTGGTACAAACATAGGCAACTGTTTTGTACTACGCCATCCCTATTTGTTGGGATATTTTAGTTCTCCCCAAAAACGTCGATGAAAGCTATTTTGCCACGTTTAGCAAAAAACTTTCACCTAAATCCTTCAGAGAAACAGTCACTTCAGCTGGCCCGCAAGCGTAAGGTCCCAAAGAATAGTGACCAAAGGTAAAATAGGCTGCTGAAGCTGAAAAGTTGATGGACGATACCAAATCCAGTGTCGGGTCAATATCAAAACATTGTTCCGGATTTTCAAAATTTTCTTTTAGCAGATTATTTATAGCAACCGTTTTCTCAAAGTCCAGCAAATCGGTTGTCTCCAAAAACTTTTGATTTTCAACATCATAATTAAAGGCTACAAAATTGGTCATCCCGTGAGCTCCGCCGGTAAACTGGTAAACGGCCAACCGAACACTGACATATTCACTGGTAGCCATGTAAACGGTGTCCGTTACATTCAGCGCATATCCCCATGAAGGACGTGGTAAGCTGTCGGCCTCAAAACTTTTGAATATTTCCTCCGCATCAACCTTTAATGAATCGGACATGGCAGATACATAGCGTTCAAGCTGTACGTTCAAATTTTCAAGGCTCGCATTCACAGCTTCATCTGACGAAGCGAAAACCCGGTATTGAACATCCACTGTCCAAGCATCCGTTTTACTAGCAACAGTCCGTTCCTCAACAGTTACTTTCGGAGCTGCCGTGTGACAAGCTGATAGAAACATGACATAAACAAACATGCTTAAAATCGAGCATTTGAAAATAAGCTCTGGAAAAATGAATTTTGATTTCATCGTCCGTTGAATAGATTAGATAACCAAAATTAACCAATTCCAGGGAGACCATTTCCACTCAAATCTTCATTTTCAACGGATTCCCCAAAAAAAATCTAAACTTCTATCGTTCTATTTTCGCTGATCTGTGTGAATCTTTGTTTTCTCAAATCTTGGAATAAAAATTGATAAGAAAACTTCCGAAAAAAATAAAGAACTCAACATCAAATCAATCGTACAGATAAAAATTCTAACATATTGCGAATGAAAACAAAACAAGTACTCCTGCTAATTTGCGCTGTTGCTTTGGGCGCTGCTTCGTGTAAACCTTTCTACAAATGTGGGGAAACCAAACCCGACAACCAGTATTTCTTATCCAAGCGGGTGATGCTGTTGCTCGACGAACGCGATGACCTTTGTGTGACCGTAGAAATGAGGGAAAACGAAATTGCGAAACTGAATGACGACATCCAGGTGCTGAACAAGGATATCAGCGATTTGGAAACTTCGTTGGATGACGTTGACAAAAAATACAATGCGCTGATGGGTGAAAAACTCTCCCAATCAGAACAATTCAACCTGGCTCTTCAACAGAAAACAAAAGAGTTGAATGAAAAAGAGCGTCTTTTGGAGGAACGCGAAAAGGCACTGAACGATCTCCGCAGCGTCATCGCACGCCAGGACTCAGTTACCCAACGTCTGAACGACCTCATCCGAAATGCACTGTTGAGCTTCCCTTCCGACGAATTATCGGTTGAGATTAAAAATGGCAAAGTCTATGTTTCGATGTCCGACAAGTTGCTCTTTAAGTCAGGAAGCGCTGCGGTAGAAGCCAAAGGGAAGGAAGCAATTAAAATGCTGGCCGGTGTTCTGGATAAAAACCGCGATATCGATATCCTGGTTGAAGGACACACCGACAGCATCCCTATTCACACTGCAGTTTATCGTGACAACTGGGATCTGAGTGTTGCGCGGGCTACATCGATTGTACGAATCCTGACGAACGAATACAAGATCGCTCCTACCCGCCTAACTGCATCCGGGAAAGGTGAATTTTCACCGAAAGCCAGCAACTCAACGCCCGAAGGACGGGCCTTGAACCGTCGAACCGAAATCGTTCTTTCGCCCAAACTGGAAGAAATTATGCAACTGCTGAAAATGGACAAATAATACAAATATCACTGCTAAAAAACGCAGATCCGTCTACTTCGAATAGATTGGGTCTGCGTTTTTTTATTTCCGGTCACGGTCGGTAATTCCGATTTTTAGTCTCCGTTAGAACAACTCAAGTGCGCTACTTGTATGACCAATATATCGACTAAAAAACTTCGATAATCAGACAAATTGTTTGGTTCAAATGTTGTAAATTGCCTCTAAACAGGACAAAATTACGCTCTCAATTAACGTTTAATGTATGAACTATCTGCCTAAATTAGGGGAACCAATCTTCCATGTTCCCGCGGTAACCATTTTACTTACAGCGATCGAGAACCAAACACAATTCACCGGAAAATTTAGAATTTGCCATAGTCATTTTTCCTACTGCCAGATTTAGGTCAAGTGAATAGCCCTACAGCAAAAACTTGACCGGAGACCAAACTAAACATTCAACATTACGGGAAAAGGCGATGCAACCTATGCTATCGCCAGATCGATATTTGAAAATGAACTATGGATAAAAATTTAACATTTGAAAGCCTGCAAAACCGGGTAAAAGAGCTGGAACAGGAATTAAAAATCAGATCGGAACTTTTAGATAAATCCATCGATATTATTTGGAAACTGGACTTAAAACTTCGTTTTACTTTCGTCAGTCCCTCCGTCTTCGAGACTTTCGGATATACACAGGACGAATGGATCGGAAGCACCCTATCGTCACATGCCAGTCCTTCAGAGTTTATTCGGATGTCTCAAAAAGCACTTGATTCGATTACCTATTACAGTGAAGATACTCCATTCGAGATGTTTGAAGCGGTTATGCTACGCAAAGACGGAACCCCCATTGATGTCGAAGTCGCTGCGAAACTCGTATTCGACACTAACGGACTTCCCAAAGAACTTATTGGAAGTACTCGAGATATCACGCAACGCAAAAAAGCAGAACGGGAACTGCGGGAAAAAACCGACCAATTAAAAGCCAGCAATGCAGCCAAGGACAAATTCTTTTCGATCGTGGCGCATGATCTTAAAAACCCATTCAGCGCACTAATTGGGTTTAGTAGTCTTTTGCAGGAAGAAGTTGAACACGTCGAGAACGAGAATATAGTGCAGTTCTCATCAATCATTAACAACACATTGCTACGAACATTTGATTATCTGAATAACTTGCTGGAATGGTCGCGCTTACAGCTCTCGCAAATCGATCTCTACCGCTCCACCTTCAATTTGTACAAACTGGTTCATTCAACGGTGGAAATGCTCTTCATTCAGGCACAAACCAAAAACCTGACCATCAGAATATCTATTCCGGAATACACTGAGATGTATGCTGATCGCAAAATGATCCAAACCGTACTAATGAATTTAATTTCCAACGCTATAAAATACAGCCATAAAAGAAGTGAAATAAAAATTGAAGTAGACTCAGACGACGAGGGCGTTTCCGTTTATGTGAAAGACAAGGGAATAGGCCTTTCGCCCAGGATGCAGGAAAACATGTTCAATATTGAAAAATCGGTCAGCACTCCGGGAACTGAGGCAGAAACCGGCACCGGCCTGGGATTGATCCTTTGTAAAGAGTTTATTGCGAAAAACGAAGGCTCGATCGGCGTTGAAAGTATGGAAGGCAAAGGATCTACATTCTGGTTTAAAATTCCACATAAAACAAAACAGGGGTAACATTAAAAAAATAACGGTCGCCCAAACATTGGGGTAATTTGTGTAAATTGCAAAAAATCAAAACCTTGACAAGTCGTTTTCTTCATTGCTCAATAAACATTTGGTTGCAAACGACGCATGCAATAAATCAACTAAACCCAAATATCATGAAAAACCGAAGCGCCATTTTGATTTCCTTCTTCCTCATTCTCAGTGTGGCAATTCCTGCCAGTGCGCAATCACTAACCGCACCAGAAGAATCCACGATTATTCGAGAAATAGACGCGAACTTTGCCCGGATGCTGGCTTACGGAGAAAAGTTAGACTACGATAAACTAAGTTCCGGAGTTGATGACAGTCGTGAGGCTGGATTTATCACCAATGGCAACTTTTATGCACAATATGCCACCTTGATAGCCAATATGAAAACCGCGGCGAAAGGTATCGACCGGCAGGTATTTTCAATCAGAGAGAAAAAAATAACCCCACTTTCAGACCGGCTGGCTTTGATGACCGTTAGCGGCTCAGCTACTATTTACCTGGCTGACGGGCGCGAGTTACCGGTGAATTTTCTTTGGTCATTTGTGTATGAAAAAGCCGGCGACGAGTGGAAAGTTATTCATTCACACCAGTCAAGTCGCAATTAAAAAAATCGATTAAGACAGAATCGTTCATTAAACCTATTCTGTTTCAAATCACCGATTGCCCTTTGCATGTTTAATTGTCTAAATTCGGAAAACAAAAAAAAACAAATATGAAACGACTCAAAACACTACTAACGATTTGTATCACGATCACCACCATGGCTGTTTTCGCTCAAAATCCGTTGGATTTTGGCAGCAATATTCGCACAGCCGATCCATCGGCCCATGTGTGGAATGACGGACGTTTATACATCTACGCATCGCACGACATTGAATGTCAGGAAGATTTCTGGATGAAGGATTGGCACATTTTCTCGACTGACGACCTCATCCACTGGACAGATCACGGACCGTGCCTTTCGGTTGATGATTTGTCTTGGGCCGACAACTTTGCCTGGGCTCCTGACTGTGCCTATAAAAATGGCAAATACTACTTTTGTTTTCCGGCAGGAACAGGCTTCAAGGATCGGGTAAACCCGAAAAACAGCACCAAATGGATGGGGATTGGCATTGCCGTTAGTAACTCGCCAACAGGTCCGTTCAAAGATGCCATCGGTGCTCCACTCTGGAGAGAACCCTATGCGAATGATCCCTGTATTTTTGTAGATGACGACGGGACCGGTTACATCTACTTCAACGGAGGTGGCGACTACATGGTAGCAGTATTGAATGATGATTTTCTGAGCGTGAAAGGCGAACTGAAAACAATGGACATGGGCGGCTACAAACCGAAACGGGAAGGCCCCTGGGTATTCAAACGAAACAATCTGTACTACTATACCATGCCTGAAGATAACCGGGTACTCACCTACTACACTTCCAACACTCCATTGGGTCCATGGAAATACCACGGAGTAATTATGGAGGACGAGCACGAAAGCAACAACCACCATTCCATTGTCGAATACAATGGTCAGTGGCTCCTTTTTTATCACCGCTGGATTGATACAGGGGATGCCTGTCCAAACCGTAAACGACAACGCGAAATTTGCGCTGAGTACCTCTATTTCAACGAGGATGGCACTATTCAACCTGTAAAACGAACAGCTGAAGGATTAGCTCTAAAACCGAAACAATAAATACCAGAACGCCCCTCTGAAATTCGAAAGCGGGGCGTTCTCAATTATCAACATTTTGAAAACTGCCGTTGTATAGCCAATCCCTTTGTCGTAACTTGATCGTGCTTTTAATGTGCGCTGTAAGAGGCTGACGATAAACAAACAGCTATGCACAAAGGATTAATTACATTAATTGCTTTTTGTTGCCTATGTCAGGCAGCAGTTGCACAGGAAAGATTATTTAAAGTCCACTCCCCTGATTCTGTCAACGGAGAACCGCGGATCAATGCCTGGATCGGTGTGAACATGAAAATGAATGGCTACTATAACATTCGCGGCGGTTTGCAAGACTACGACACCTTTAAACTGGATCGCATAAATGTTTTCGACGACGACAACCGTCAAAACCTGGCCATCGATTTATACCAAACACAAATTCGATTCAGCACAACTTACATTCATCCTGAATGGGGTAAAATTCAAGCCTTTGTTGAATCGGACTTTTGGGGCGAGAACGGGCAAATGCGCCTCCGTAAAGCTTACATTATTTTCCGCCATTGGCAGTTTGGCCAGGATTACGAAGCTTTTGGCGATCAGGAACTCTGGCCCAATGTACTGGACTCTGATGGCCCTCCTTCCGGGATTTGGGTACGCGTTCCGTTCATCAAATATTTTAATGAGCTGAAAAATCCAAAATGGCGATATGAAATCGCTCTGCAGGCGCCCATTGTCGACTATCGGGAGTTTCCCGATCTGGCGACAACGATCGAGTACAACTATCCAACACTTCCGGAATTTGCAGCTGCCATGAGATACGCCCTCAACAAGGGCCATTTGCGCCTATCCGGGATTCTCCGTGCAATTAACTACCTCGAAAACGGTGATGAAAATAAGTTGATGGGCTACGGCGGAGCTTTCTCCGGCTTGCTGGGCAACTCGGGCGAATCCAATTGGCAGTTTCAATACGCTGCCGGTAAAGGTATTTCGGCCTATTTGGTTGCTCATGGAGGAGCCGGCTACGATGCCTTTCCCGCTGCAGATGGGTTTCAAACAACTTTTGCACATGGTGGGTGGGCTGCTTACGAGTATTATCTGTCAAAACAGGTTCACTTCAATGCCGTTTGGGGTCTCACCCAACTTAAAATGACAGACATCACCGAGTTCACGATTAACGACTTGGAGACTAATACACAAATCTCAATCAAAAACGGAAATGCTTCTGTCTTTCACAAATACCTGATCGTAAACGCCCTTTGGGATCCGTACCCCAATTTTACAGTCGGCATCGAACTCGATTTGGGCAACAAGCGCATCAAAACTAACGGAACTGAAACAATCGGCACAGAAGATGTCGCGTTTAAGAATGACAATGATCGATCAGCCTCCCGAATTAGCTTCGGATTTATGTTCAGTTTTTAAAAAAGATGGCATGAAAGAGAAAGTCCCCTTTTCGCTCAAACACAGAATGAGAGCTTTTAAGTATGCCCTCAACGGGTTAAAGATATTAATCGGGGAAGAACACAACGCCCGCATTCATCTGTCAGTAACCGTCGTGGTTATTCTCGCTGCTATTGCCTTGAGAGTTTCGTCTGGCGAGTGGCTGGCACTGATCCTGGTTATCGCACTTGTTTTCTCCCTCGAAGCAATCAACAGTGCTTTGGAGAACCTCTGCAATTTTGTGCAACCGGATCTCCACGAAAGCATCAAACGAATCAAAGATCTTTCGGCAGGTGCCGTGTTTATAGCTGCCGCTGCGGCTGTAGCCGTCGGCCTCATCATATTCGTTCCGAAAGTGATTGAGCATCTCTGAATATTACAAAAAAATCCAGGAAAGTCTTCAATCCTACATTGTTGCTGAATTTTACGTAATTTGCCTTCTTTAATCCAATATCCGCAAGACCTTTAAATTGAAATGAGAGAAACACTTCTACTTACGGTGAGAACCGAGCGATTATCATTGATTGAAGTATCGCCGGACGATCTCGAAGCCATTCACCAATTACATTCTATTCCCGAGGTTGACGAATTCAACACACTCGGCCTACCCAACTCGATTGCCGATACTGCGCAATTGATGAAACCGGTGTTTGAAGCCCAGTTGAAAGTTTCCAGAACTTCGTATACCTGGAAAATCATGCTAAACGAAACGAATCAATTTATCGGTCTAGCCGGATTTATCCTCTCGAATGACAAGTTCAGGCTGGGCGAAATCTACTACAAACTCAATCCCGCCTTTTGGGGTAACGGTTACGCAACCGAGGTCGCCAAACGCTTGATAAAACTGGGCTTCGAAGATTTCAACTTACATAAGGTTGAAGCCGGAGTTGCAACTGAAAACAGCAAATCAATCCGGGTGTTGGAGAAATCGGGAATGACAAGGGAAGGCCTGCGCCGCAAGATTCTCCCGATTCGTGGCCAATGGATCGACAACTTCCACTACGCCATCGTAGAAGATGACCCGCGCGATTATTAGCAAGATTATTCTAAACTTAACAGAATAATTCTGCAGAATTATCGTTTTCTTCGGAAAGCTACTATTTTAGTTCCCGAAATGCGTAAACGAAATTGCTGATGCCAACGATCCGTCTATTCATATTTCTCCTGCTCATTGGGATTCGTTTTCCAAGCCAGGCAGCCGACTTTCCGCTTACGATCGCCGAAATCTATTCTCCCAATACCATCACGGATTTCAATCAACAAAAGCTCATTTTAATCGACTTTTGGGCGACCTGGTGTGCACCGTGCCGGCCCGCGACCGAGCAACTGGAAGTTCTGCAGCAGCAAGTTGCCGAGCAGGTTTTTATGGTTTCGGTAACCGATGAAAGTCGATCTAAGGTTGAAGCCCATCTGGCCAAACATCCCATCCAACTCATGGTGATGCGCGATTACAACGGTAATCTTATTCGGCAGTTCAATGTTCGGCAATGGCCTTACGCTGTGCTTTTAACGACCGACGGAAAGCTGGTTTGGGAAGGACATCCGGCTAATTTATCCTATGCGGCAATCCAAAATTTTGCGCGCAAGTACCAATCGGAACCAAATCGCAAAATCGCCGATATTTTTTTACAGGTTGAACAGGCCAACTTGCCAATGACTGCAGCACCGGAGATTAGCCCCATATCTTTGTCGGTATCGCAAATACACGGCCCGGCTTCACAATTTTTGAAAAACGACCAATTGGTGCATTACCGCGGTTCTGTGGCTGATTTGGTTGCAAAACTTTACCGGGTACCGCGACAGCAAATCATTCCCAACCAATGGGCAAACACCTATCTCGACCTGCAAAGTCCAAGCAATTTATGGGAAGCTGAACCAGATTCACTGATTCGATACGTTAGCAAACGATTCAATTTGAAGATTTCGGCATCGAGCGCGCCCGAGGATGTTTACCTGCTGGAAATAGCAAATCCCTCGAAACTTTGGAACACCGATCAGTTTAGTTGGGGCAACGGCGCCTCTTCCAATTACCTGATCGGAGAAGACCGGGTGAAAGCCGACAACCTGACCATTTCGGAAATCTGTGTTCTTTTGAGTAACGAGAAACAACAACTGTTTCAGTACGAAGGAACTGAAGTCGCCCCACACGACTGGGATTTTCATTTTCAATACAATGAATTTATGAAGGAAGAATTGCTCGATGAATTCGGAATCAGTATTCGTCCGGTGCGAAAAGAAGTGACTCTGTTCAACCTGAACTAAGCCCAAAGGCACAAAAAAAGAGGTAGTTGTTTAAATCAACCACCTCTATTACATCTATATAATCCTGCTTATCGAATGATTCGGAATTCAGTCCGACGGTTTTGTTGGTGTTCCTCTTCGGTACAATCTACGCCGTTGGCGCAACGGTTAACCAAACGAGTTTCGCCATAACCTTTGGCAACCAACCGGCTGCGGTTAATACCACGACTAACCAAATAGTTTACAACCGACTGTGCACGTTGTTGCGACAAAGCCATGTTGTAATCGTCGTCTCCGCGCGAGTCGGTGTGCGACATGATTTCAACCCGGATATTCGGTTTTTCAGTCATCAGGCTAAGCAAGTGCTCGTCGATAATTTTTTTGGAATCTTCTGTCAATCGAGCGCTGGCCAATTCGTAATAAATAGGCAGCAAATTGGGTGTTCCTGACACCAGGTTACAATCAACTTCTTCCCAAACGGTCATACCACCTTTTTTAACCAAAACTGTTTTGGTGATGGTTTTGGTAACAGCCGGAACGACTTCGCTCTCAGTACGGGCAGGTTGGTCAACAACCTGACGTTTGATGGTGGCATATTCTGCAGGGATTTCGACTTCTTCGACCCGAGCCGGCGTTTTAACCACCTGTTTTTTATAGGTTGCCGGGACTTCAGCAACGGGGACGGGGGTGGTCGTCGCGTCTGAAGTCAATGTTTGAAAAGGAACGACCTGGTTTTTAGCCGGGTATTCCACAAAACAGGCAACCATACAATCTTCCTTGTTAGCGGAAGGACAATCTTCTAACTCGGTATACTCCCAACGACCAATTTTGGGATAGGTTTCAATGACCTTGCTATCATTCCCGAATACAGCCGGCACAACTTCCAAATTCGTTGCCTTTTCCTTTTTCACATAAGGAACCTCAACTGTTTCATAAACGGCCGGTACATAAACCAACTTTTTCGAAGCTTCTTTCACCAAAACTCGCTCCTCTACTGTTTTAAACGTTGCCGGATAAGTCACCAACTTTTTGTACTCAGGCGACACAACCACCGTTTCTGTTACATCTTCAAATTCGTCTGGAGTGATACATTTGATGTAGCACTTGCCGGGCTCGGCATCGGGGGGCAACTCCTGCGCAAATGTCTGCACCGCAAACAGACAAGCAGAGGCCATTAATAAATAAACCTTTTTCATAGCGTAATAATTAGATTAATACTAAGCTGAACCAGAAGGGTTCACCTGTTATCGAATGCAATTTCCTTATCAAGTTACAAGCATTTACAAATCAAAACATTATGATGATTGTTAAGACATTATTAACACTCATTTGATTTGATTAACATTTAGATAACATTGACCCTGCTGTAAGAATACCGAAAACAAATGCCGAAATACCTGAAAACTGACTGACGTTCCGGAAAATCCAAAACCGCAGTTAATACAGAAGAAACAAATACGCGTATAAAATTAACATTCAACCTGTTAACAGAAGATGAAATAGTTCTGACTGAAGGAGAAAAAAAAGAGTAAAAAATCGGGTGTTTGCCGCTAACCTAAAGAGATGTGGAAAACCTGTTGTGTGTCGCGGGTAATTTTAAAGCGGTCATCAATGCGGCGCCCAAGAACCCAAACCACTTTTTTACCGCTGTAAAGAATCCAGGCGGACTCTTTTTCGGGGATTGAAAGTTTCACGTCGATGAAGAAGTCGCTCAGTTTTTTCATGCCGCTCATGCCCAGCGGAACAAAGTATTCGCCTTGCTCCCACTTCTTCAAAATCAATGGGAATTGCAGTTTGCCAAAATCAAGATCGGCAACCATCGGATTGGTCGAAAATCGAAATGCCGGACTTTTCGCGATTGTTTCAAATTGCATTGAAACGGGCTCATTCATCGACTTACAATCTTCGTCGATATAATAACGTTGCGCCTTGGGTAAATCCAACTTTGTTATCAGCAATTCTGTCCGATCTTTTACCAGCCGGTGTGTTTTGCTGAAAAAGTTTTTCCCCGTTTCACCATCCAGCGCGCCGGCTATTTCCTGCACCTGTTCTGCATTAAAACCGTATGGATGCAGCAATTCAAACAACAAGCTCTGTTGGGGTTGAAGGGCTTTCAACTGCCCGATATTTAAACGGCAAATCCCCTCGCCTTCCACTTTCAAACCGGTAAAAATTCCGTTGAGCTGCTGCTGGTAAACTGCTGCTGTTTCTTTTAAAATTGAAGCTGTTTTGGCCGCGTTTTTCCGAAAGGCAGGATTGATTGATTCGAAGAGCGGAATAATCTGATGACGAATGATATTGCGCTGATAAATCAGCTCATCGTTACTGGAATCGTGTTTATACGGGAGTTTGCTGCTCTCGGCATAAGCCAGGATTTCCTCGCGCGAAGCAAACAACAATGGCCTAACCACAAAACCGTTTTTAGCCTGAATGCCGCTTAAACCGCGAATTCCGGTACCGCGACTCAGGTTGATGAGCATCGTCTCAATCAGGTCGTCGCGATGATGTGCTGTAACAAGATAATCGAAGTTCAACTGCTGCCGAAGTTCCTCGAACCAATTGTAGCGAAGCTCCCGGGCCGCCATCTCAATCGAAATACCTTCGAGCTGAGCATATTCACGGGTATCAAATTGATTCACGAACAGCTCAATTCCCTGCTCTCCACAATAATCCCGGATGAAAACCTCCTCGCCGTCCGACTCGGCCCCGCGCAACTTGAAGTTGCAATGAGCGACACAAAACTCGTAATTGCATTGCTGAAAAAGCTTCAACAAAACCATCGAGTCGGCACCACCGCTGACTGCCAGAACGAGTTTGTCGGTTTCGGCAAAAAGATTTTCATCCCGGATATATGTTTGGAAAGCCTCGAGCATGTATTATCAGCCTACTACTTTTTCTGCGATTTTTACGATCACTTCAACCGCTTTTACCATCGACGCCACCGGCACATATTCGTAAGGCCCATGGAAATTGTGGCCGCCTGCAAAAATGTTCGGACACGGCAAGCCCATGAACGACAAACGAGAACCATCAGTACCTCCGCGAATTGCACGAATGATTGGCTCCACACCAACTTCTTTCATGGCTTCTTCGGCCAGGTCAACGATGTGTTTTACCGGCTCAACTTTTTCGCGCATGTTGTAGTACTGATCTTCCATTTCCAGCGAAACGGTTCCTTCGCCGTACTCGTCGTTCAGGAAGATGCAGGCCTGCGTGATCATCTCTTTGCGCTTATTGAATAACGTGCGATCGTGATCGCGAATGATGTACATCATTTTGGTTTGCTCCACTTTTCCCTCAAATGAAAGCAAGTGGAAGAAACCTTCGTAGTTTGTCGTGTATTCCGGACGTTGTTCCGACGGCAACATGCTGTCGAGTTTGTGAGCAACGTGAATGGCATTGATCATCTTGTTTTTCGCCGCTCCCGGGTGCACGCTGCGTCCCTGAACGGTGATGACCGCCATTGCGGCATTGAAGTTCTCGTATTCCAGTTCGCCCCGTTCGCCGCCATCCAATGTGTAAGCGAATTCAGCACCAAATTTTTCCACATCGAAGTGGTCGGCACCTTTCCCAATTTCTTCGTCCGGAGTGAAACAAACCCGAATTTTACCGTGCTTGATCTCCGGATGTTGGATCAGGTATTCCATTGCCGACACGATTTCGGTTACACCCGCTTTGTCGTCGGCACCAAGCAGGGTGCTTCCGTCGGTAGTGATGATTTCTTCGCCGATGTAATTTAATAAGTCAGGAAACTGCTCCGGAGACAGCGAAACCTTGTCGTTCAATTTGATGGTGCCTCCATCGTATTTACGAATGATCGGATTCACATTTTCGCCCGAGAAATCGGGGCTTGTATCTACGTGAGCAACAAAACCTACAACCGGTGCTTTTTCGTCAGTCGTAGCAGGCACGGTAGCCATCACGTACCCAAATTCGTCCTTTTCAACATCACTCAGCCCGATCTGTTTCAGTTCTTCAACCAGCTTGTCCATAAAAACTAGCTGACGCGCTGTACTCGGAAAGGTTTTACTTGTTGGATCGGATGTGGTGTACTCTTTCGCGTATCCAATGAAACGCTTAACAATTGTCTCCTTCATATTAAATATCGTCTGAATTAAATTTAAAACCGACCCGCTTGCCGGTTTTCATTTTTGCATGGAAAATTTCTTCCTTCATCTGCTCAACCGAAGCAATTTTTACCTGGTCATAAGGTGGAACCAACAAATCGAACTCAATCGCATATTTGATTGAAGTATCCAAAATCTGCTTGATGTTTTCCTTCGACATGATGTCGTTTTTAAAATCCTTAACCAGTTCGCCCGATTGTCGTTTTCCTTCAACAAAGAAATGACTCTCGCGGTTGATAAAAATCCGGGCAATCAGATAGCCCAGATCCTGCATCCGGTTGTATTTAAATGAATCAGAAAGAAAATTATAGATGTTGATAATACCGCAATATGAATTCAGGGGTTCTTCTTTCACATAGTCCGTCTTCCAAACCGGGTGCTCCCGGTTGAACACAAAAACATTGGAGTGCATACTGAACAGCAACATGTCGGCCGCCAGCCGGAACTCAGCTTCGAAAGGCCCCTTTTCGTGAAAAGTCGGTAATGCTTCATCGATGACTTTGCCCTTTAGTTTGGCCGAATATTCTTCAACCAACTCGCGAAGCGCTTCTTTTAATAAATTAAATGCTTCGAGCGTGTTTTTATAAACTGCTTGCTTGACATTGGACTTAATGACAATGGATTCCAGCTGGTTTGGCTTTTCATCGGGAGCATTCATACGCGGTATTTTTGTTAAAAATAAGAAAAGCAGCCAAAATTGACTGCTTTTATATGAATGTAAAAATCATGTTAGTAAGCAATAGCGAACAGCACGCGCTGGCTCGAAGGCTTTCCGCTGTAAATACATTTGCCTTCTTCCTTTTCTCCCTCAAAAGGGATACAACGAATTGTCGCTTTGGTTTCTTCCTTAATTTTTTGCTCAGTTTCCGGTGTACCGTCCCAGTGGGCTAAAACAAAGCCACCTTTGCCTTTCAGCACGTTCTTGAACTCCTCGTAGTTGTCAACTTTCGTAGTGTGCTCGGTGCGGTAATCGAATGCTTTTTTGTAGATATTCGCTTGAATGTCTTCCAACAAATCAGCCACAAACTGATCGATATTTTCCAGTTGAGCAACTTCTTTGGTGAGGGTATCACGACGGGCAACTTCCACGGTCCCGTTTTCCAGGTCACGAGGTCCTACCGCCAAACGTACCGGAACACCTTTCAGCTCATACTCTGCAAATTTCCATCCTGGTTTTTTCGTGTCCGAGTTATCGTATTTCACCGAAATACCGCGAGCTTTCAACTTGGCAACAACTTCATTCACTTTTTCGTTGATTGCACTCAATTGCTCGTCGCTTCTGTAGATTGGCACAATTACCACCTGGTAAGGAGCCAATCTCGGAGGCAATACCAAACCATTATCGTCAGAGTGAGCCATAATCAATGCTCCCATCAAGCGGGTTGAAACCCCCCAGCTGGTTGCCCAAACGTAATCTTCCTTACCCTCGCGGGTAGCAAAACGCACATCGAACGCTTTCGCAAAGTTTTGCCCCAGGAAGTGTGAAGTTCCCGACTGAAGCGCTTTTCCATCCTGCATCAATGCTTCGATGGTATAAGTTTCCAACGCACCTGCAAAACGTTCGTTCTCTGATTTCGCACCTTTAATTACAGGCACAGCCATGAAGTTTTCAGCAAAATCAGCATAAACGTTCACCATACGTTCTGTCTCTTCCAACGCCTCTTCTTTCGTGGCATGCGCGGTGTGTCCTTCTTGCCACAGAAACTCTGCCGTACGCAGGAACAAACGAGTACGCATTTCCCAACGAACAACATTGGCCCATTGGTTACACAAAATAGGTAGGTCACGGTATGACTGAATCCAGTTTTTATAAGTGTTCCAAATAATCGTTTCTGAAGTCGGACGAACAATTAATTCTTCTTCCAGTTTGGCATCCGGGTCAACAACAACACCTTTTCCATCCGGGCTATTTTTTAAGCGATAATGTGTGACTACGGCACACTCTTTGGCAAAGCCTTCAACGTGATCGGCTTCTTTACTGAAAAATGATTTGGGAATGAACAGCGGAAAGTAGGCATTCACGTGCCCGGTTTCCTTGAACATGCGGTCCAGTTCGGCCTGCATTTTTTCCCATATTGCGTATCCGTAAGGTTTGATTACCATGCATCCCCGAACGGCTGAGTTTTCGGCCAAATCTGCCTTCACAACCAGCTCGTTGTACCACTGCGAGTAATTCTCACCTCGAAGAGTTAATTCTTTCGCCATTTCTTTTGATTTGGTATGGTATTTGCTTTATTTGTATTGCTATATCGAGGCTACAAAGTAAATAAAATTTATTCTTAAAAGTTACAGGAGGGATAGTTATGAAAGCAAAAGTTACAATCATCTCGGCATTAGCACTGTTACTGGGTGCTTGTACCACCGGGAACTATGTAACCGATCGGTACGACGATATCTACTTTACTCCCGGAGATGTACCTCCACCGGTCGTTGTTGACCAGGTTCCTGTTGACCAAAGCATGCAGAATTCAAAATCCGCGCCACTTGTGATGCAGGAGCAAAGTACGTCCGAATCCGGAGATCAAAGATACACCAATCATGTGTTTACCACTGAAGATCCAAATGCCGATGTGCACTATTACGACATGTCGGGTATGGAGTTGGTGGAATCCGACACTACCGCTTTGACAGATGATGGAAGTACTAATTATATCATCAATAATTATTACGAAGGTGAAGACCTCGATTTTGCCTATCGCATAAACCGTTTCCACCGATATGGCTACTACTCTCCTTATAGCTGGTATTACGATTCTTACTATTATGACCCGTTCTACTGGGATTACTGGTATTCTCCGGGCTGGAGCTTTAGCATTGGCTGGGGATGGGGTTATCCATATTACGGCTACTGGGGTAGTTCCTGGTACTGGGGCAGTCCCTGGTATTATGGCGGTGGCTACTGGGGTGGCGGCTATTACGGAGGAGGATATTGGGGCGGCGGCTACGGGCCTTCTTATCCGATCTATGACAACGACAGATACAGTTATGGACATCGTCGTTCAAATTACGGCACCGTAAGTGGTGGTCGTTATGACAGTGGAAATTCCGTAGCCAGTGGAAGAAGATCGACTACAACTGTTGGCACATCAACTAGAGGAACCGTGGCCGGTGCTACGGCAACATCCCGAAGATCAGTCGCAGGCACGACCACGCGTACAGCCGCAACAACAACGAAAAGTGCCACAATCATGGATAAAAGAAGAGATTCATCCGGAGAAGGTGTAAGCTCAACCGGAAGAAGAAGTATTTCTTCGACAACGGGAACTTACAGCGGAACCACCAGGTCTACTCAAAGCACAACAACCGGAACTGTTAGAAGTAGCTCTAGCGGTACTTCAAGATACAGCGTTCCGACACAAACAAGACAATACACACCAAGTTACACCAAACCAAGAACGGTAACCAGATCGACATACAATAATAATACCTACAACTCGACACGTTCGTCGTCCTACTCAAAACCATCGTCAACGAGTAGCTCACAAACCAGATCGACTTACCGAAGCACCTACAGCAATGGTACGACCTACCAACGGGGATCAAGCCAGAGCAACACAACCAGAAGCTCGTCAAGCTACAGTACACCGAGCAGAAGTAGCTCGTCAAGTTACAGCACACCGAGCAGTAGCAGTAGCAGTGGCTCTACTTATCGTTCTTCGAGTAGTAGCGGTTCATCCAGCCGGTCATCATACTCTTCCGGTTCATCAGGCAGTAGCTCCAGAAGTTCGGGTAGTAGCAGCGGCTCATCCAGCAGAGGCAGCGGTCGCAGATAAGAAACTGAAAAACGAAAACACAAGCCATAAAATGATTAGCTAATTAATTCAGATAGTTATGAAAAAAATACTTTATACCACACTTATCATTCTGGCCGCTGGATCAACAGTATTTGCACAGAATATGGTAGATGCTTTGCGATTATCTGACGTGAGATTACAGGGAACGGCCCGCGCAACTGCGATGGGAAATGCCTTTGGAGCACTCGGTGGTGACTTTACTTCAGCCAGTATAAACCCCGCCGGCTTGGGCTTATACCGAAGCAATGAATTCGTATTTACAACACAATTTGGCGAAGCTAAATATGATGCCAGTTATTTAGGAGCAAGTGCATCTGACTCGAAATTCAATGTAAGTGTACCCAGTATTGGTTACGTTGTCAACTTCCCGTCTGCATCCAATAGCACCAGTTCGCTGGTTAGCTTTAGCCTGGGACTTGGCTACAACCGGATGAACAACTTCAATGTGAAAAAACTGGTCATGGGCCGTGGTGCAACATCTTCAATGCTTGATCAATTTGTGGTAAATGCAGACGGATCGACGGTCGGCAACCTGGATCCTTTTTATGAAGCACTGGCAGCCTACGATCCCAGTGATGACTACGGCACGGATCTTATTTACTACTATGATAGTGATCCGAATAAAATATACTATCACGACATGTTAGTATATCAGGCAGACGATCCCAGCAACCTGGAAAATTTTGCTCACGACCAACGAAAATCATTTTCACAAAAAGGAAGCGTGGACGAATACACCATATCATTCGCAGCCAACTTCAACCACAAAGTTTACTTAGGTGCAACTATTGGTATTCATGATGTTTATTTTAAAGAAACAACCACTTTAAACGAGTACAACATCGATTACGAAGGCAACAATGACTTTAACCGTTACCTGAATGAATACTCGTTCAACTCATACCTGAGAACAACCGGCTCGGGCTTTAACTTCAAAATTGGTGCGATTTTCAAACCAGTCGACCAATTGAGAATCGGCCTTGCGTTCCATTCTCCCACATTCTATGATTTGCACGACAGCTACGACAACAGCATGTACTCAGATATTGATTACATAACTGATGATGGAAGCTACATCAATTATAAAACGACAGCCTACTCTCCTTACGGTGATTACGACTACCAAATGGAGACACCAATGAAAGGGATTGTCAGTGCAGCCTACGTAATCGGAAAATCAGGATTGATTAGCGTGGATTATGAATACGTAGACTACGGCTCAATGAAATTAAGAGATGGTGGCGATGGCTACGATTTCTACGACGAAAACCAAGATATCAAAGAGGCGTTTAAATCAGTCGGCAACCTGCGAGTTGGCGGTGAATACCGGGTGAATAATTTCTTCAGTTTAAGAGGTGGTTATGAGTATTTCCCAAGTCCGTACAAAAGCGTTGCTTTTGGCACCGATCAAATGAACAGCGATGCAAACACCTCAACTTATTCTGCAGGTTTTGGTCTTAAATCTGGTGGGTTCTTCTTTGATGCTGCTTACAAATACATGACCAGCACAAGCTACATGGAACTTTACCAGGTTCCCGACGGAGTAAGCTCTCCGATGGCCAAGATGGATTACACAAACAACAATATCACATTTACATTAGGGTTTAGATTTTAAACTGGAAAACGCTCCTTAATCGGAGCGTTTTTCGTTTATCGGGTGAAAACGGGTGTTCACACCGTCGTTTATATTTGTTCATAAAAATTTTCAATTTTTAGTTTTTTCTCCAAGGCTTTTGCCGTAACTTGTATACTCGTGAAGGAACTTTTTATGGATCAATTTAAGCATATTGACTACCTGATGTCGCTTGAGATTTTCAGAAAAGCTGAAGTTTTGGGCCGACGTTTAAAGCTGGGGGAGTTTAGGACTTCGTGCTGGCTTCAAAAGGAAAATATTAAATTGGACGATATCAAGTCCGCATCCCGCAACTTTCCCGACCTGCGTATTTTCATTATTGGTGAGGGCGAGTTCGAAGGATTCTACATTTATTCCCAAAAGAAAGAAAGTTGTTTTAAATTTGAGGCGCCAGTATTGAATTACAAATAAGCCCTCATTCTTAAAAACATGCTATCATACGACGCTATTGGACAAGCTGTTCACAACTACCACTTCAAACGTATCGACAAACCTATAACCATTCATTCCGAAGGTTTTGATGAAGATTTCGTAGATCCCTCCTATTTTTTCAGATCATTCAAACAAATGCCGAAGCTGGAGCAAATTGCGCTGCAAAAAGCCAGCGGAACAGTTTTGGATGTTGGTGCATGCGCGGGATGTCATAGTTTGTTTTTACAGCAGAAGGGCGTTGCTGTTACCGCACTGGAACAATCGGCTTTATGCTGCGAAGTTTTAAAAGACAGGGGCGTTGATCAAGTGATTCATGCCGACCTGATGAATTTCAGTTCTCAGAAATTCGACACCCTTCTGCTTTTAATGAATGGCACCGGTATTGCTGGTAGACTCGGGAACTTGAAAACATTTCTGGCACAGCTAAAAAATCTCCTCAATCCAAACGGTCAAATTCTCATTGATTCATCCGACTTAATCTATTTATACATGGATGAAGATGGCGCTGCGGAAATAGACATCAATGCAGAAAACTACTACGGAGAACTCGTTTACCAGGCAGAATATAATGGGATAAAAGGCAGACCTTTTCCCTGGTTGTATATCGACAGTGAGAATCTGGCAGAATATGCAGAAGAAGTCGGTTTAAAGATCGAAAACATCGAATTTGGAGATCATTTTGACTACCTTGCAACCATCAAATTAGCCTAGTTATGAATAAACAACAATACCGTTCGCTCAGCCCGGATGAAATAGAATCCCTGAAAATGCAGGGGTGCGCAGCCGACAATTGGGAGACCATCCGAATTGCAGAGGGGTTTGAGTCCGAACGATTCTTTAACGTTCAGTTCAGCGGGAATGTGCGCATCGGAATCCAGAACCAGAATATTGAACTTTACGGAGGAGTAAAAAAGAAGTGCGGCGTTTATCATGCGCATCTGCATAATTGTATCGTTGGAAACAACGTTTACATCAACCATATCAAAAACTACATTGCCAACTACGAAATTCACGACCATGTAATTATTGACAATTCCGACATCTGTGCCGTAGAAGGCATCAGTCGGTTTGGCAATGGTACCGGGGTCGAAGTCTTAGACGAGACAGGTGGGCGCAAAGTGGTAATTTACGATGAACTTTCTGCGCACCTGGCCTATATCATGGCATTCTACAAACACCGCCGCGACGTGATAGTCAATCTCGACAAGATGATTCAGGATTATTGTCACAAGGTGAAATCCGACATGGGCGTAATCGGTGAGCATTCTCGTATCTTTAACTGTCGCGAAATCCGGAATGTGAAAATCGGCCCTTATACACATATCAACGGAGCCAGTGTACTGCAGAATGGCTCGATCAACTCCAACCATTCGGCACCCGTTTTAGTCGGGCACGATGCTAACCTGAAAAACTTCATCGTTTCTTCCGGTTCTGAAGTATCCGACGGGGCTATCATTGCCAACTGCTTTATTGGACAAGGATGCACGCTTGGCGCCCAATATTCGGCCCAAAACTCACTCTTCTTTGCCAACTGTCAGGGATTTCATGGTGAGGCTTGCGCCGTTTTTGGAGGACCATACACCGTTACCCACCACAAATCGACTTTGCTGATCGCAGGTATGTTTTCGTTTTGCAACGCGGGCAGTGGATCCAACCAAAGTAACCACATGTATAAACTTGGGCCAATCCACCATGGGATTGCTGAGCGGGGCACCAAAACGACCAGCGATTCGTACCTGTTGTGGCCAGCCCGGATAGGCGCTTTCACCCTCGTTATGGGCCGTCATTACAAAAACTCGGATACCTCGGACATGCCCTTCTCCTATCTCATTGAAAACGACGACGAAAGCTGGCTGGTTCCGGGCGTCAACCTGAGAAGCGTGGGAACAATTCGCGACGTGTTGAAATGGCCGAAGCGCGATAAACGCACCGATAAACACAAGTTGGATTACATCAACTTCAACCTGCTAAGTCCGTTCACCATTCAGAAAATGGACCACGCGATCCGGATTTTACACCAAATACAAAAAATATCGGGCGAGACGACAGAAGTATTCTCGTACAACAATACCAAAATTAAGCGCGATGCGCTTCAGCGAGGCCTGAAGCTTTACCACATGGCCATTATGAAGTTTATCGGTAACTCGATCATTACCCGGCTGAACAAAGGCCAGCTGCACTCCCCTCACGAAGTGACTGACTGTTTGCTGCCTACCAGTGCGATTGGCTTGGGGGATTGGATCGATTTATCAGGTTTGATTGCTCCCAAGGAGGAAGTTATCAAACTCATGGAAGCCATCGAACGTCATGAAATTACAACGCTGACTGAGATCGATCAAAAATTTCGGGAGTTTCATGCCAATTACTACGAGTATGAATGGAACTGGACCGTTGAATTCATTCAGAAATACTTGGGCAAACCAATTACCGAGTTCGCGATTGAAGAGATTATCGATATCGTCAAACAATGGCGCGAGAGCGTTGTCGAATTGGATCAAATGCTTTATGACGATGCCCGCAAAGAATTCCGGATTGACGTGATGACCGGCTTTGGGATCGATGGTGACCAGCAGATTAAGCAACGTGACTTTGAAAGCGTTCGGGGACGATTTGAAGAAAATGATTTTGTGAAAGAGATTTTACTGCATATCGAGCGGAAAACAAAACTCGGAGAGCGTGTAATCAATCAATTACAATTAACAACCAAGAAATTAGAAAAGGAAAAATGAGACTGATTATCCAGGAGAATTACGAACAGCTGTCGAAATGGGCAGCCAATTATATTGCACGAAAAATCCAGTTAGCTGCACCAACAGCCGAAAAACCTTTTGTACTTGGACTGCCAACCGGCTCGTCGCCCCTGGGGGTTTACAAAGAACTGATCAAACTGCATCAATGCGGCAAGGTTAGCTTTAAACACGTCATCACCTTCAATATGGACGAATACGTGGGCATTCCGAAAGAACACCCGCAAAGCTACTATACCTTCATGTGGGACAATTTCTTTAGCCATATCGATATTCCGGCTGAAAATGTCAACATTCTGAACGGAAACCCAACGAATCTAAAGGAAGAATGCGCCCGATACGAAGCCAAAATGAAGGAAGTGGGTGGCATCGATTTATTCCTGGGAGGTATCGGTCCAGATGGCCATATTGCCTTCAATGAGCCAGGTTCATCGCTGGCCTCGCGCACACGCGACAAGGAATTGAATTACGATACCATTGTTGCCAACTCGCGTTTCTTCGAAAACGACGTGAATAAAGTGCCCAAATTGGCTCTGACTGTCGGTGTAGCAACCGTAATGGATGCCAAAGAAGTGTTGATCATCGTTAACGGACTAAACAAAGCCCGCGCGCTGAAACATACTGTTGAAGAGGGTGTTAACCACATGTGGACGATCAGTGCCCTGCAGCTACACCCCAAAGGTATGATCGTTTGTGATGAACACGCTACTTACGAGTTGAAGGTGGGAACTTACAAACATTTCAAATCAATAGAAGATGCCAACCTGGATGCCTCAAAACTGTTGGGCAGTGACTTGGTTTGGTAAACTTCACCAGACAAAAAAGCAAAAGCCACAATCGAAAAATTGTGGCTTTTGTTTTAGGCTTTTTCTAAGTTATTGCAGAGGCCTTTCCACTCAATCCAGACGAAGTACCGGAATACTAACTCCAATAAGCAACGCTAAACAGCGAGTGAAATAGTCCTATACCCAAATTCCTTTTTTAGGTGGGTTGCCATACGAATCAAACGAATCACCGTTCTCACGTAAAACCTGCTTCAATTCTTCTACTGTAAACTCAAAACCATCTTCTTTGGCTAGTTCTACAAATTTTTCTTCCGAAAAGGTGTTATCGTATTTTACACGAAATTGTCTGTCGTCGGCACCTTTGTCCAGCAAATCTAAAACGGCTTTTTTTGACATCTTCTTTGAAGTTTAAAAGTTAGTATGATCGCAAATATAGCCATAATTCCATTTTAACAATTATCACTAAAATCAAAATTAATCTACCAATACGTAAATTTAATAACGCTTTTAGCACCACTATACTCACCAAATACAAATATTAAAAACAAATAGATCTCTAAATCCTCTCAGACGACAGCTAACGAAAGTCCGCGAATCAGGAATTTTTCTCATCGGTTATCGCTACCTGAATAAGCTTTTTGCATTTACAAGTTGCCTGGCAAATTATACCTGGGCAACTAAGCCAATACGGATATCACAGCGACACAGATTGCTTGGTAAAAGCCAAAATCTCGTGCCCGATTTCAAACTCGCTGATGGCGTATCATTCTTTCTTTACAACCTTGAATTGATGAACTCCGCTTTCGCCCGATATTTTGAGTAAATAAATACCATTTACGTATTGGGAAATGTCGATTTGCTTTTCCGACCCGCTGACCATTGCTCGGAGCAATTTCTGCCCAGTCAGGGTAAATACTTCCACCCAATCGAGTTGATCACCGGAAATAGTCAGAATTCCTGTAGTTGGATTTGGATAGATACTAAGCTCAGTATTTTCTGGTTCAAGGCTTTGAACTGAATAGTTTATTGTAAGTGTATCATAAGCATTGGTAATTGCAAACGTATAATCTCCAACTTCCAAATCACCGATAACACCATCATTCTTGACAAATTCGGATCCATTTACCGAAAACTGAAATGGTTTCGTGATCCCCTGTGTATCGATTGTAACAGATTGGCTAAGTTGCGCCGATTTAGTTGAACGGACTTCCGCATCAATAACTGGTACCAACTTTGAAACACCATTACTGGTAGACAGCCAGAATATGCCGGTGTCTTCTTCCCTGTAGATTCCTTGAACAACATCACCCACCAGGCCATCATCGGTTGAATAAAGTTTGAAAGTGCTTCCATCGTATTTATACAACCCGACAATTGAAGCAAACCAAAGCAGGTTATTCTTATCCTTATAGCTGTCGAAAAACCATACAGTAGGAGCACCATCCAATAAATCCCATTTTCCATCTTTATAAATCAGCAAGCCCTCCATTGTGGAAGCTATCAGGTTATTGTCTGAGTCCTCGACAAAAGAATAAACAACCAGCTCACTAAAACCTCTAATATCGACGATATCATGCGTGAATTCTACCCCATCCCAATAACTGATGCCACCTCTTGTTCCAAACCAAATTTTATGATTAGAATCCTCGTAAACAGCATCGACGTAATTTGAAAGAAAACCATCTTCGGTGGTGTAATAAGTCCAACTGGTACCATCGTATTTTAGCAAACCATTTAATGTTCCATACCAGAGATTATTTTCATGATCCTCAACAATAGACTGTCCCCATCCAGTAAACATTTCATCTTTTTTATAATCGAAAATTGTCCATCCTGTGGAGTCATACTTGTAAATACCATTTACAGTTGTAAACCAATAATTTCCTCGACTGTCCTGCAGTCCTTTGGAAACCCACTCAACATCATCGCCGTCCGGTGTCTTAAAGAAACTCTCCCATTCATCGCCGTCAAGAATACTTATTCCACCATGCGTACAAAACCAAATTTTCCCCTCAGTATCCTTAAAAACGTCAGATACATCACTATTTATAAGTCCCTCGGTTGTTGTTACCCCCCAAGCTTCTCCATCAAATATCGCATAACCTCTTTCGGAACCACTGTAAACAATGTTGGACGAATCCACGAACAACGACAAATTCTGATTGTCTGCCAGACCGTCGTCCACTGTAAAATATCTCCATCCGGAATCACTATACATAGCTACCCCCTTGGTGTTCGCAAAGAAATAATTTCCATCATGGTCTTCGACTACTGACCGCATAACTCCAACAGAGCCGGATTTACTTGGACTCAATCTTACCCATTTGTCTCCATCAAAAACATATATTTTGGTCAAAGTAAGCGCCCAAACTTTGTTCTCGCTATCGACATAGACATCAACGATCATCTCTGTTGAATTACTTTCCCACGAATTAGCGGAAAACGTTTCTCCATTGTACACCCAAACTCCTTTGTCCGCTGTTCCGATCCAGATATTCCCCAGCCTATCCTGCGCCATACACCGAATATCGTTAGTTGGTAAACCGGTGATTGTTGTGTAAGATTTCCATTTCGAACCGTTAAATTTCGTTATTCCACCCCTAGTCGCAATCCACACATTTCCCAGCGTATCAACCAATAGATCTTCAACTTTGTCATTAATCAGATGATCATTCGTAGAATAATGAGTAAAATTCCCATTTGAATAGACACTAATTCCCGAATAATAACTACCGTAGCCTATCCAGATATTGTTATTATGATCCATTACGATATCACCAACTTCATTGACTCTTAGTCCGTCGCTTGTTGTAAACGATTGCCAACCAGAACTGGATTTGATGCTTATCCCTCCTTCTGTTCCAATCCATAAACGATTTTGGTCATCTTCCATAAAGGTAAAAACCCACTGGCCAGCAAGCCCACTGTCCCCCGTAGTACCTGACTGATAATTAGTCCAGGAATCCTGTGCACCCGCCTTTTGACACATAACAAGACAACACAAAATACTGATAAGCACACTTCTAGTCATGAGATAAGTTTTATTCTATTTTTAATTCATTCCGCCACTTCGCTCCCAAACCAGACAAATCAGCTCGGTTTGAAGCCATGCTAATTTACAAAAAATAAAATACGAAATTATTCATTTACTATAATTTAAGCTTAATCTAAACAAAATATTTTATCATAAAAAAAAGATTTAAACCCATTCATTTTACCGATAAGGGATATAAATGAAAAAAGCCACCATCCTTTCGGACAGTGGCTTTTGCTATATAATAAACGGTCTTTTTTTTTATTCTGCAGATGCTTCTTCTTTAGCAGCTGAGAAATCCATAGCAGCCAAACGTTTGTAACCAGCCAAACGCCATTTTGCATTTTCTTCAGCAGCCGCGAACAATTCAGCAGCTTGTTCCGGGAATGATTTCATCAATGAAGTGTAACGAACCTCACCTTTCAGGAAGTCTTGGAACTTGCTCCAATCAGGTTCCTTAGAATCCAAAACAAATGGGTTTTTACCTTCAGCTTCCAACATTGGGTTGTAACGGTACATTGACCAGTAACCAGCGTCAACAGCTTTTTTCTCTTCATCTTGTGATTTACCCATGCTTGCACGCAAACCGTGGTTGATACAAGGAGAATAAGCGATGATCAATGATGGTCCTGGGTAAGCTTCAGCTTCACGCAATGCTTTCAGGTATTGAGCCTGGTTAGCGCCCATAGCAACCTGTGCTACATAAACGTAACCGTAAGACATTGCCATCATACCCAAGTCTTTTTTGCGGATTTTCTTACCTGAAGCGGCGAATTTAGCAACAGCACCAACCGGAGTTGATTTAGACGCCTGACCACCAGTGTTTGAGTAAACTTCGGTATCCATTACCAATACGTTTACGTCTTCACCTGAAGCCAACACGTGATCCAAACCACCGTAACCGATGTCGTATGCCCAACCGTCGCCACCGAATACCCAAACTGATTTTTTAGCCAGGTATTTTTTCAGGCTCAGGATTGTTTTTGCATATTCAGCATCGTTGCCTTCCAATACTGCGATAACAGCTTTTGAAACTTCAGCTGTTTTGTCGCCGTCTTGTTTTGCTTCGATCCATGCGTTGAAAGCAGCAGCAACTTCTTCGCTAACACCGGCAGCAATAGCTTCTTTCATTACAACTTCGATGCGGTCTCGTTGAGCGCTTACACCTTCAGCCATACCGAAACCATATTCTGCGTTGTCTTCGAACAGTGAGTTAGCCCATGCCGGACCGTGACCACTTTGGTTGTGTTTACAGTAAGGAGTTGCAGGAGCTGAACCACCATAGATTGAAGAACAACCTGTAGCGTTGGCAATCATCATGCGCTCACCGTACAATTGAGTGATCAATTTCACATATGGAGTTTCACCACAACCTGCACAAGCACCAGAGAACTCGAACAATGGTTGAGCGAACTGAGAGTTTTTAACTGATTTGTTTTTGTCAACAACAGTTTCTTTGTAAGTAACGTTTTTCGCCATGTATTCCCAACGAGTAGCTTCGGCTTCTTGAGTACCAAGAGGTTTCATTTCCAAAGCTTTTGTTTTCGCAGGACAAACATCAGCACAGTTACCACAACCAGTACAGTCGTTTACAGAAACCTGGATGCGGAAGCTTAATCCGTCGAATTGTTTCGTAGGAGTAGCTACGCGAGTTTCAGTACCGGCAGGTGCACCTTCAACTTCAGCTTTGTCCATCAGGAACGGACGGATAGCAGCGTGAGGACAAACGTAAGCACATTGGTTACATTGGATACAGTTGTCAGCTTGCCATTCAGGAACGTTAACAGCGATACCGCGTTTTTCGAAAGCAGAAGTACCTTGTTCGAAAGTACCGTCTTCGTAACCTACGAAAGTAGAAACAGGAAGGTCGTTACCTTTTTGAGCGTTGATTACATCAACAAATTTGCTGATATATTCAGGACGGTCAGTTGCAGCAACTTCTTCTGCCAATTTGATGCCTTTCCATTCAGTAGGAACAGCTACTTCGATTACGTTAACACCACCTGCGTCAACAGCAGCGTAGTTCATGTTAACGATTTTCTCACCTTTTTTACCGTAAGATTTTACGATCGCTTTCTTCATTTCTTCAACGGCTTTTTCGTAAGGAATTACGCCGGTAATTTTGAAGAATGCAGATTGCATGATGGTGTTGGTACGAGTTCCCAAACCTAAGTCTTCACCCAGTTTAGTACCGTTGATGATATAGAATTTGATTTCGTTTTCAGCCAGATAACGTTTCATGGTATCCGGTAAACGTTTTTTAGTTTCTTCTTCGTCCCAGATTGAGTTCAACAGGAATGAACCGCCTTTTTTCAGACCTTTCAGTACGTCGTAAAGGTGAATGTAAGCAGGAACGTGGCAAGCAACGAAGTCAGGAGTTGTTACCAAATAGGTTGAACGGATTGGGCTGTCGCCGAAACGCAAGTGAGAACAAGTGAAACCACCTGATTTCTTAGAGTCGTACTCGAAGTAACCTTGACAAGATTTGTCAGTAGATCCACCGATGATTTTGATTGAGTTTTTGTTCGCACCTACAGTACCGTCAGAACCTAAACCGTAGAATTTAGCTTCGTAGATATTTTCAGGAGAAATTTTGATTTCAGCTTTCAACGGAAGTGATTTGAAAGTCACGTCGTCAACGATACCCAGGGTGAAACCGTTTTTAGGTTCAGCCATTTCCAGGTTTTCGTATACTGCCAAAATTTGAGACGGAGTAGTGTCTTTTGATCCTAAACCGTAACGACCACCAACGATTACCGGAGCATTTTCTTTTCCGTAGAACAAGTCTTTTACATCCAGGTACAATGGTTCACCGTTTGCGCCAGGTTCTTTACTGCGATCCAAAACAGCGATACGTTTCACTGATTTAGGCAGTGCGTTCATGAAATATTTAGCGCTGAACGGACGATACAGGTGAACTGACATCAAACCAACTTTTTTACCTTGGCTAGCCAGGTAGTCAATTGTTTCTTTGATGGTTTCAGTTACTGAACCCATAGCGATGATGATGTTTTCTGCATCTTCAGCACCGTAGTAAGTAAATGGGTGATATTCACGACCAGTCAATTTGCTGATTTCAGCCATGTAACCTTCAACGATATCAGGAACTGCATCGTAGAATGGGTTTGAAGCTTCGCGAGCCTGGAAGAAAATATCCGGGTTTTGAGCTGTACCACGAGTTACAGGAGTTTCAGGGTTCAACGCGCGATCGCGGAAAGCCTGGATCAAGTCCATGTCAACCAATGGACGAATATCTTCAATATCCAGGTAATCGATTTTTTGAATCTCGTGAGAAGTACGGAATCCGTCGAAGAACGACAAGAAAGGTACGCGAGATTTCAAAGTTGCCAGGTGAGAAACACCTGCCAAGTCCATTTCTTCCTGTACTGAACCGGCAGCCAACAAAGCGAAACCAGTTTGACGGGCAGCGTACACGTCAGAGTGGTCGCCGAAGATAGACAAAGCGTGAGATGCCAATGCACGGGCACTTACGTGGAATACTGTAGGTAATAATTCACCTGCAATTTTATACATGTTAGGGATCATCAACAACAACCCCTGAGAAGCCGTGTAAGTAGATGTTAAAGCACCTGATTGCAAAGAACCGTGTACCGCACCGGCAGCACCAGCTTCTGATTGCATTTCAGCCAAACGTACAGGACGTCCGAACAGGTTTTTCATTCCTTTTGCAGCCCATTCATCCACATACTCAGCCATTGTTGAAGACGGAGTGATTGGATAAATACAGGCAACTTCACTGAACATGTAACTCATGTACGCTGCTGCGTAGTTACCGTCACATGTAACAAACTTCTTTTGTTTTGCCATTTTTATTCAAGTTAAATTTTAGATATGTTATTTTCAATTCTCAATTTCTAATACAAAAAACCGAACAGCCAGAGCGGAATCACATTCCCTCTACCCTCTTCGATCATATCGGCAGCAGCGTAACTCTGAGCATCTACCGGCTCGGTGTATTTGCCACCCACAATAAAGTCGTATTTATTTTCAACTTTGAAATCTGCCTTCTCCGAACTCTTCACCAGGTGATTGACATTTAACTGGTTATAGAAGAATGTTGTGCGAAGCGTCCGGTTGTTAATATTGTCCGGATCAACAGCATATAAAATATTGGTGTTATGCGCGTAAACCCAATCCGGCTTTTTCAGCTGATCTTCGTCACCGTTTGAATACAACAGGTTGATCAAACGCGCATTTTTCAAGTATCGCAGGTAATTCATGATAGTCGCCCGCGATGTTTCCACATCAGCGCTCAACTTACTCACATTGGGCGAAAAAGGAACCTGGCTGCAAATAATCTGCAGCAACTTGCGGAGCTTTGGCAAATATTTCAACTCAATCTGGTTCAGATACGTTACATCGATCTCCAGCGCCAGGTTAACGTGCTTCAACAGCGACTCGCGGTAAAACGATTTGCTGTTCAGGAAATACGGATAATAACCTGTTTCGAGATACTCGTTAAAATAAGCCAAAGGTTTTACCTCATTGGTAACCTCCGCTGCGATCTCCCGATGATTGGTCAGAATTTCGTCTAACGAATATGTTTTAAAGTTGAAATTTCCTTTGTAATTCAGGTACTCGCGGAACGACAAACCTACCAAATGGTAAACACGAACAATGCCTTTCAGCTCGTCGTGACCTTCGATAACCCGCAGCACAGGCGATGAAGAAAAAATAATCTGAAGTCCGGGGAAATTGTAGTAACAATCGCGGATTTCCGAATCCCAGTCCGGGTACTTGTGAATCTGATCCAGGATCAGAACCTTTCCACCCTTTTTATAGAATTCGTCTGCGAAATTGTAGATCTTCCGCTTGGTGAAATAAAAGTTATTCAGGTTGACATACAAACAAGATTTGTCGTCGCTGAATTTTTCTTTGACAATGTCTAAAAGGAAAGTCGTTTTACCTACCCCACGGAAGCCCTTAATACAAATCAGGCGCTCCGTCCAATCGATCTGATCCATCAAGCCTCTGCGAAGAAACTCTTTTGGAGTGTCGGTCAATGATTGGTGTATCTGAAGTAGGTTTTCCATCTGGCTAACTTTTATATGCAAACAAAAGTAGACAGAAAATTCACACTTTTGCTACCCAGAGATAGCAAAATACTCACGTAAGTGTAATTTATAATTATTAAAAATAAGGAAAAACTGCAAATAAGACAAAGCAGTCCGAATTAATCGACCTGTATTTCAGAAACATAATCAACCCTTGAGCCTTTTTTTCCGTTATCGCAAACGGGAATTGCGTGGCTTCCCATCACAATAACAGCAGGCATCGGAATATCATTTTCGGTTAAGAAAATCGTAAGATTGGACAACTTTGTGGAAAAGATCTGTTGATCGGGGTGCCCTACCCGACTTACAATTTGCATCGGCAAGTCGGACGAAACCTGACGAGCATCCAATTCTGAAGCCAGTGCTTCCATATTCTTCAACCCCATGTAAAGCATTACAGGAGCCTGGGCTTTTAAAACCGAAGCTACGGTATCGATATCTTCGAAACCACCGTCTCTTTTATGACCGGTATAAAATAGCGCCATACTATTCACTCCACGCAGCGTTACCGGGATATGGAAAGTAGTAGCCGCCGCCAGCCCGGCAGTAATGCCCGGCACAACTTCAACATTTAACCCTTCATTCAAGCAAAATTCCAGCTCTTCAGCTCCGCGTCCGAATATAAAAGGGTCTCCCGCCTTCAAGCGCACCACCCGTTTACCTTCTATGGCAAACTGCTTCAGCTGTTGATGAATTTTGTCCTGTCGCTCCGTTTGGTGCTGTCCGTCCTGGTAATGCTTACCCGCGTAGACTTTCGTCGCTCCTTCCGATGCCAAGTGAAGAATTTCCTCACCGTGCAACGCATCGTATAAAATAACATCTGCCTGCTCAATTCGCTTCAACGCGCGCAGAGTAAGCAACTCCGGATCGCCGGGTCCTGCCCCAACAATCGATATCAAATGATCTTTCCACATAATAATATATAGAAGGAAAATAGAGCTCGCCGGATGAATTCCGGCAGCGCTGTTTTAGAATTCGGCCCCAAGATAACTCATGGGGCTGGGATATTTAAATTTGTAATCCAAAAACCGAATCAGTTTTCGACTGTCAACAATTTTATAAGGTTCTTTCTCGTCGGAAAAATGAGGAGCAGGAATTCCGGAAACCGCCGATGCTTTCAGGTAAAATTCCTTGCGTGAAGGATGCTCCGGGCAACAAGCATTGAAGGTTTCACCCCACATGTTTTGTCGGATGATCTCCATGATGATCGCAATGCAGTCGTCCTGATGAATGAGATTAACAGGTTTACTGCCGCCAACAGCCTCCGTTCTCCGACTCAAAAAGCGAGCGGGATTCCGATCAGCGCCAATCAATCCCCCAAAGCGAATAATGGTTGTTTGAAAATGAGGATTCAACCGGAATTGATTTTCAGCATCCAGCAGCGCTCTACCCGACGGCTTCTCCGGTAACAAAACATCCGTTTCCTTGGCAACTCCCCACGATTCGGGATAAACCGAAGTAGAGGAAATGAAAATGATTTTACGAATCGTCGTTTTTTCCAAATAGGCAATCAAATGGCGAATTTGAGCCGGAAAAATATCTTCAACATCGGCCGTACGACGCGGAGGAATCGATATAATTAATACATCCGTGTCGAAAAACTTCGGATCATTCACCTGCAAACCAACCGAACTTGCCACCACCCGAAAGGGCCAGATCGCTGTTTGCTGCAACAGCTCCATCTTCTCTTCAGACGTTACAGAGCCTTTTACTTTGTAGC
This sequence comes from Mangrovibacterium diazotrophicum, assembly GCF_003610535.1. Classification (NCBI taxonomy): domain Bacteria; kingdom Pseudomonadati; phylum Bacteroidota; class Bacteroidia; order Marinilabiliales; family Prolixibacteraceae; genus Mangrovibacterium; species Mangrovibacterium diazotrophicum. Next base: position 1,076,833 of record NZ_RAPN01000001.1, read on the forward strand.
CTCTGCCAATCAACTTTCGGGCTAAGGGCAAGCCCAGCCAACCGACACCTAATATGGAAACTGTTCGCATCATTCAAGTTATAACAAAACAGATGTCGGCTGGTTGTGCCAATTATGAAAAACATCCGAACTATTTATGAATTTAGTCGACGCCCTCTGCCCACTCATCAATCGGTTACCATTCCCTTAAACTCGGGCTCGCTCAATTTCTTTTGAAGCCGATCAATCGAGAACTGCACGAATGACAACTCTTCTTCCTCGCTTGAGACATTCACCTCATTCGGGAAAACTTTCCAGGCCATCATCGCTGTTTGGTCGCCAACTGCCATAATTTGGCCATTTGGTGCCGGGAAATTACCTGATGCCTTGTAGGTTTCAATCGATTTTGGATTGAAAAACAGGTAGGCATCAAAGGTTTGATTCAGCCATTTTTCGATCGGTGTATTTTTATAAACTTCCATCTCAACAGGTTGAATTCCGTGCGAAAACAATTGCTCGTACAAATCGTTCAACGGCTTGTCTCCGCGCAAGTAAACCACTTTTTGCCCCGTATTGTGGCGAGCAATTAATTCGCTTAACGAGAAAATATTCGGTTCAGCCGAACGATGTATTTTCATCCGGGTTTTCTTCAGGATAGCTACTTGCTTCGAGCTAATGCAGAAGATCTCGTGCTGCGAGCGCAAGCCAAAATGATGGCGGAAACGTGCCAGCCAATGTGCGGCATAACTGCTTGTTACCACCAGACTTACTTTCTGATCGCGAATACTGTTTAAAAATTCAACTTTCGGTTTACGAAACTGGATGCGAAAAAGTGGTTGTTCAATAAACCGAACCGGCTGATTACGGAGCCACTGCCGGGTTTTTTCCGACAGGCTCCTTCCTATAAATACTGAGGGTAGTTCCATTGTATCAATGTTTAAATTCTTTTCCATGGATAATTTCTTTCACATAAGCTTTCCGAACCACAAAATCTCCAAATCCTTCGCCTTCGTTACGGTTCTGCGCGTAATCAGCAATAATAGGTTTCAACTCTGCTAAAATTTCCTCTTCGGAAAGTGTTTCTTTATAGAGTGCATTCAAGCGGGTTCCGTTGCGGTTACCTCCAAGGTACAAGTTGTACCGACCGGCCGACTTGCCAATAAAACCGATTTCGGCCAGGTATGGGCGACCGCAACCATTCGGGCAACCAGTCATGCGGATTACAATCTCTTCCTTTAACAGACCATGCTCATCCAAAATGACTTCGATCTTACTCATCAAATCGGGCAGGTAGCGCTCTGCTTCTGCAAAAGCCAAACTACAAGTATTCAGCGCCACACAGGCAATCGAATTCTGGCGGAGGCCGGAAAGCTGAATTGGCCACACACCATATTCTTTCAGGATTTTGGCCACTTTCTCCTTGTCATCCAAATTGGCCAAAATCAGGTTTTGATTACCTGTCAGGATAAATTGTGCATCAACTTGTTCTGCGATCTCACGCAAGGCTGTTTTCAATTTCAGGTTTCCGGTATCCTTCACACGGCCACCTTCGATAAACAGGTTCAGATTCCATTTGCCATTGGTACCTTTTACCCAACCGTAACGATCGCCGTTGCGGCTAAAACTGTACGGGCGGGCAGGCTCCAATTTGTATCCGAGGTATTTATTCAGCTCTGCTTTAAACCAATCCAATCCCTTGTGATCGATCGTGTATTTCAAACGAGCTTGCTTCCGGTTCTGGCGATTCCCATTGTCTTTTTGTACGAGGACAACTTTTTCGGCAACATCTACTGCCTGCGACGGCGTACAAAATCCGATCACATCTCCCAAGCGTGGGTATGTTTCAGGCACACCGAAGGTTGAACCAAAACCACCACCGACAACAACGTTGTAACCAACCAGTTTGCCTTTTTCCTGGATCGCGATGTAGCCCAAATCCTGCGAAAACACATCAACATCATTATAAGGAGGAACAGCAACGCCTATTTTAAATTTACGCGGTAGGTAGCGATCACCGTAAATTGGTTCAACGTCTTTTTTACCGTCAACCAACAGGTGCTCATCCAACCAAATTTCGTGGTAGGCAGTCGTCTGCGGAGTCAAATGCGCCGAAATATCTCCGGCTAATTTGTAGGCTTGTGCGTGAATCTCAGATTCTTCCGGGTTAGCCAATGACATCACATTTCGGTTTACATCGCCACAGGCTGCAATGGTATCCATCAATGCAGAATTAATTCCCTGAATGGTTGCTTTCAGTTTACTCTTAATAACGCCGTGCAACTGAAAAGCCTGGCGTGTTGTCAATTTCAAAGTGCCGTTTGCATGCGTGTCAGCCAACGAGTCCATTTGCAACCATTGCTCTCTCGAAGCAACCCCTCCCGGCAACCGGACACGAATCAAAAAGGACCAGGCTGGTTCCAGTTTTTGCAATTTGCGCTCTTTCTCCAGGTCGCGGTCGTGCTGCTGATAAATTCCGTGAAATTTAGACATCTGGGTGTCACCATCGGCAATGGCCCCGGTAACCGGGTCTGCCAAACTTTCAACCAAGGTTCCACGCAGATAGTTGCTATCGTATTTTAATTTTTCTACTTCTGACAATTTACTCCAATCAATTTGCTCGCTCATGATTTCTTTATTTTAGTCAGATAAGTATTAATACCACCAAAATAAGTATTTATACTTATCGAGTCAAGATTAAGTTCTGTTTTTTACTTTCTGTTAAGAATTTTTATCGATTCATTCATCTTTCTGTCCAAGCGCGGCAGCGATTAATATACATCAGTCTGGAATCGCTTGTCCTTTTTCAGCTTTTTGAAGTAATCGCGGGCTTGATCTTCGCTCATTCCACCTTGTGTTTGAATAATCTCCAACAAGGTTTTCTGAACGTCTTTTGCCATGTGCTTCATATCGCCGCAGAGGTAGAAACTCGCTCCGCTTTGCAACCAATCGAACACTTCTTTTTGTTGTTGCGCCAAACGATGTTGAACGTAGATTTTTTCTTCCTGATCGCGTGAGAAAGCCAAATCGATTTTTCCGAGTACACCTTTCTTCAGGGCTTTCTGCCATTCAATTTGATAGAGGAAATCGGAGTAAAAACGACGCTCGCCGAAGAACAACCAGGTTTTTCCTTTTCTCTTTTGAACCTCGCTTTGCTGAATGAATGCGCGGAATGGAGCAATTCCGGTTCCCGCACCAACCATGATGATCGGCGTTTCCTCACTCTCCGGAAGACGGAAGCCAGGATTGCGCTCAATGTAAACCGGTACTTCTTCGTCAATCTCAATACGATCAGCCAGGTAAGTCGATGCAGCGCCTTCGCGGTTACGGCCTTTGTTTTCGTAACGTACTGTTGCCACTGTGATGTGAACCTCATCACCAACGGCATCCTGGCTCGAAGAAATGCTGTACAAACGAGCTGGTAACGGACGAAGCAAATCGATCAATTCCTGGGCCGTCAATTCAGCAGGAAACTCAACCAGCAAATCCAGAATATCGTTACCCCACAAGTAGCTATCCAACAGCTCGTCGTTTTCCAAGATTTTTGCCACTTCCGGATTACCTGTCTTTTCAGCATATTTCTGAATCACATCTCTTGTCAGCAAGGTAATTTCAACCTGGTGACGCAAAGCAACATTCAATGAGTATTCAGTTTTCTTTAAAACAACCGGAGCATCAGTGTCTAATTTTAAACGCTCGATAATTTGCTCAACCAAAACAGGTGGGTTATCAGTTAAAATGCCAACCGAATCTCCAGGCTGATATGAAATACCTGATCCATTTAAATCCAATTCGACATGATATACTTCCTTATCAGAATCACGACCGGTAATTTTCACCTTGTCAATCACCGTTGCCCGGAATGGATTCTTTTGATTATACACAACCGCTTCTTCTTGCACTGAACTTGTCGCAGACGTTGAAACCGCTGCAGGTTGCAATGCTGCCAATTTCTCCAGAATGGCATTCATCCAGGTATTGGCATCTTCTTCATAGTCCACATCGCAGGTTACAATCGGGAAAAGCTCTTTAGCTCCGGCTTGTTTCAATGCATGATCGATATCAAGCCCGGTTTGACAGAAAAGTTTGTAGCTCTTATCACCCAAAGCCAATACCGAGAAATTCAGATTCGGCAATTTGGGAGCGCGTTTACCGGTAATGAAGCGGTGGAAATCTTCAGCCATTTCAGGCGGCTCACCTTCTCCGTGGGTGCTCACAATTACCAGCAGGTTTTCTTCGTCGGTCAGCTGTTTTGGATTGTAATCATCCATAGCCAGCACACTGGCCGAAATTGATTTTTCACCCAACAACCCACCGAGTTTTTTGGCAATGCCCTCGCTACGGCCTGTGTGAGAACCATACAAAATAGTCAATTTCAAATGCGAAGCCGCAACAACCGCAGCTGCAGTTTGCGCTTGCTGTCCAATGGCAACGGCCGGTTTGTTGTAGCTGGCAGTCAATCCTTGAAAATAACCGTTCAACCAGATTAACTGCTCAGGCACTGCTCCTTCCAGTAATACTTCCAGTGCTTTCGCCTGGGCCTCGCTTAAGGGATTCAATTTAATGCTCATTTGTTTCTATTGTTTTTTATGAAATTACTGATGAATAGGTCGTTAAATTTGGTACTCGATGTCAGACTGATCAATCCGTCCAAACTTGATACGGTTCCAGGTCCGTTCGTGCATGTAGTAGAGAAACATCTTCGTAAACAGCTCCACACCACCAATTGTAACTGCAAAATCCAACTTCCCTGTAACCAACCAGGCAATCATCATCGTGTCAATCGTACCGACGGTTCTCCACGATATTGACTTCACTACGCTGCGATAAGGTTTTTCTCTCATGATCGATATTTATTTTGTTTTTATTTTTTCTGAAAATTGAAGCATAAAAAAAGCCCTTCTGCGTCTGCAGAAGGGCTTTTTGTTTTTATCGTTTCGTTATCCTATAACAATATCAACTTCTTTCCTTCTGCAAAAAAGAACCACAACACATACACATACACATACACATGTTTGCACTTGAAGAAGGGTTAATATTTACAGAAGTTATCTTTGTCATTTTTTCAATATAAAAGGAGACTTACCTGACTCAAACATCGCTCGTTTGCGAGATGTTTTTATTTTTGTTTTGAAATCAGATATAGAACTCTTTTTGTGATTTATTTGGCAAATATAGAGGTAAAATCGACATTTCGAAATATTTCGATGTAAAAAAATTATTAATTCAAGAATCACATTTTCTTAAAAATCTAAAATACATCAAATTATCAGGTGATGAATTGTAAATAATTACACCAACTTATTTTCATTTTATTATTTTTGTGACAAAAATCAGAAAATAATGAAAGACGCAAAATCCTGCAAGACCATTGAGGAGGTTCGACAAGAAATTGATCGGATTGACAGAGAGGTAATGGAACTACTGGCCAGACGACAGGACTATGTGTGCGAAATTATCCGGTTTAAAAAAGATGAAGAAAGTATTGTAGCGCAAGGTAGACAAGACCAGCTTTATCAACAGCGACGTGAATGGGCCGAAGAACTCCGCTTGTCGCCTGAAATGATTGAGGAGGTTTATAAAACGATGGTACGACATAACATCCAAAAAGAACTGGAGCTGCACAAACAAACTAAAAACAGTTAATCTCTAAGATGTACAAATCAGATATCAAAGTAGTGGATTGCACCGTTCGCGATGGCGGATTGATGAATAAATGGCAATTCGATGACAAGTTTGTAAAAGGAGTTTATGACGCCTGCGTTGAAGCGGGTGTTGATTATATGGAAATTGGCTACATCAGTAGCGAAAAATCATTTAACAGAAACGAAGTAGGTCCGTGGAAATTTTGCGCAGATAATGATCTTCGCCGAATTATGGGCAACAACGATACCAGCCTTAAAATATCAGCCATGGCCGATATCGGCCGGATTGATTTCGACGATATTCCGCCTGCCAGCGAAAGCCTGATCGACATGATGCGTGTGGCTTGTTACGCACATCAAACCGACAAAGCCATTGAACTGGCACATCACTGCATGGACAAAGGCTACGAAACCACCATTAACCTGATGGCCGTTTCGAAAGTTAACGAACGCGATTTGGATGAAGCGTTGACGGATGTAGCTCAATCGCGCGTGCCTGTTTTCTACCTGGTTGACAGTTTCGGAAGCATGTACTGCGAAACGATCGAGCACCTGCTGAAAAAATACAAAGCTGCTCTTCCTGAAAAAGAGATCGGCATTCACGCGCATAATAATATGCAGCTGGCCATGAGCAACACCATCACAGCATTGATGGGTGGCGCGACTTATCTTGACGCAACCCTGTTGGGAATGGGCCGCGGAGCTGGTAATTGCCCAATTGAAATTTTAACAGCATTCTTGAAAAACCCAAAATACAGATTACTGCCCCTGCTGAAAGCAATCCAGGAAGAAATTCTTCCCTGGCAACAAAAAATCGACTGGGGCTACCATATTCCATACCTGGTTACCGGCGCATTGAATGAACATCCGCGCAGCGCAATGGCCTGGATGGATTCGGACCGCAAAACCGATTTCGTAGCGTTCATGAAAGAAATGCACGACTACGAATAAGTCTCAAAATCCTTTTTTGAACCTTTTCTCACATCTCACAATAAACCAAAAACTGAGTATCTCGAAAAACCCTCTCCTAACCCAGAGGGTTTTTCCTTTGTATACCGGTTGAACATTTGAAGCACGATTGTTGTCATATGCATGAAAAAGAAAAACCGCATCAAAATTTAATGACCCTTGGTGCGTTTCCTATAGTAAATAAACAAAAGAGAAAATGAAAAAGACCGGATTACTATTCGTCGCAGCTTTATTGCTGTTTAGCTGCAAGTCCGAAGCACAGTTGCTGAAGCAACTGAAATCAATTATCGAACCGGAAACCTCCACCGATTCAACCCAAACCACAACCAGCACAAGTTCGAGTACTTCGCAGACTTTGAGTTTAACGGAGAGTGAAGCCAGCTCAGGCATCAAAGAGGCTCTGATCAACGGGGTTACGAAGGGTGTGGAACTGGTATCGCAGGAAGATGGCTACTACGCCGACCCAATTATTAAAATCCCTTTCCCGGAGGAAGTAGACTTTGTAGCAAGTAAACTGAAAGCCATCGGCATGGGTAGTTTGGTAGACAAAGCAGTACTTTCGATGAACCGTGCAGCCGAAGACGCCGCCGGTACAGCCACCGATATTTTCGTTGGCGCAATTAAAGAAATGACTGTTACCGATGCGGTAAATATTGTAGCCGGTGAAGACGATGCAGCTACGCAATACCTGGAAACACATACCACAGAGAAACTAACTTCGGAATTCAGCCCGATCATCACCAGTTCGCTCGAAAAAGTAGACGCCACCAAATACTGGAGCGATGTGATGAATGCATACAATCAAATTCCGATGGTGAAAAAAGTGAATCCTGATTTGGGTGAATATGTAACCGAAAAAGCAATCGAAGGGTTATTTGTAAAAATAGCCGACGAAGAAAAAGCGATTCGCGAGGATCCGGTTAGCCGGACAACAGACCTACTGAAAAAGGTTTTCAACTAAAATAAAAACAACAAAAAAGCGGATAATTTATCCGCTTTTTTTCCCTAATCGCAATTCTCTCGAATTGTCTTTTCTCTCTTTAAACCACACTTAAGCCGGACATTCCTCCCGGGCTTACTTACTCAAAAACATATCGTTGTTCCCTCTTCAGGATGATCTCGTAAACAAATCGCTTCACATCGCACACACGAACCGGTTTAGGCAGAAACTGTTGAGCTGCGTAACTAAACGCCGTCTCGCTGTAAGCAGTTTCGCTGCTCACCATGGCCAGTTTAAAGCGTCTCCCCTCTAAGCTGTCCAACAAATCGAAACCGGTTCCGTCGGGCATTTCAACATCCAGAAACACCAGGTCCGGATCATGTTTTTCGATCATTTCTTTACCATTCGTTATATTCTCCGCACTCCCCACAATGGCAATATTTTCGAAGTTTTGTTTCAAAATCGAAATCATCAATTTTCGGGCAACAGGATCGTCATCAATAATTACAGTAGATATCATTTAGTTTTCAGGATTAATGCTCTAGAAAGACCAAATGATGTGCCACCTGCCGTCAAGGCCCCTTTAATTAACACACGGTTATTGCAGATTCGTTAAAATTTCGTTGCCGCACACGACTTTTACGCGATTGAAATATTCTGTAAAAACATAATATGTAATTATCACAGTTTGGCACTTTTGAAAAATATTTCCCAATTTGGTTTGCATTTAATCAAATTGATAAATCTTTTTCTGTCTTTCAGATATATTAATCTCGAAAGCTTATTTTTGGCAGGTATCCGGGAGCGAAAAAATGCCCCCTGGAAAAACCTCATTTTACATGAAACGAACATTGAAAGATTACCTGCTGATTACGCTTAAGGGGATGGGCATGGGAGCAGCCGACGTTGTTCCCGGAGTATCCGGCGGAACTATCGCATTTATTACAGGCATCTATGAGGAGTTAATTGACTCGATCAAATCTGTCAATTTCAAAACATTGAAACTGCTGCTTAGCGGACAAATCAAAGCCTTTTGGGAAGCCATTAACGGTACTTTTCTAGTCAGCTTGCTTTTGGGAATTGGCATTAGCGTACTCTCATTGGCCAAAGGGTTGAAATACCTGCTCGAGCATCATCCGATTTTGGTATGGTCTTTCTTCTTTGGGCTCATTGTTGCCTCGGCCATCTACGTTGCTAAGGACATTAAAGAGTGGAAAATCGGAACTTTTATATCACTAATTTGTGGCGTGGTTATCGCCTATTTCATAACGGTGGTTACACCCGCTGAAGCAAACACCACTTACCCGTTCATTTTTCTCTCGGGAGCCATTGCCATTTGCGCCATGATTTTGCCGGGCATTTCCGGTAGTTTCATCTTGGTATTGCTGGGTATGTACAAATTTATCCTCGGCTCATTGTCCGAATTAAATTTACCGGTTATTGCTGTCTTTTTGGCTGGTGCTGCTATCGGAATTGTGAGTTTCTCAAACATCCTTTCGTGGCTGTTAAAAAAATACTACAACCTCACCATCGCATTGCTTTCCGGCTTTATGATTGGGTCATTGAACAAAGTGTGGCCATGGAAACATGTGCTGGAAACATTCACCGACCGCCACGGAGAAATTCGTCCTTTAATTGAAAAAAACGTTCTTCCTGGCAACTATTTTGAGCTGACCGGCAACGAGGCACAACTGGTTTATGCCCTTTTATTGGCAGCTGCCGGATTTGCTCTTATTTTTGTTGTTGAAGGATTGACCAAAAAACTGGTTAAAGCGTAAATAAAAAGTAAACTCAAGTAATTTAAATACAGAATGAAAACCTACGGACTGATTGGCTACCGATTGGGCTACTCCTTTTCAAAAGGATTTTTCACAGAAAAGTTTGAAAAAGAAAACCTCCAGGAACACGAGTATGTAAACTTCGAGCTCGATACGATCGACGAGTTTCCGGGAATTTTTGAGAAGAATGACCACATTGCCGGCCTGAACTGCACCATTCCCTACAAGCAGCAAATTATGCCGTTTTTGGATGAAATTGACGAAGAAGCAGCCACTGTTGGAGCAATCAACACGGTCAAAATTATTCGCTCGGAAGCCGGCGTAAAGCTGAAAGGATTCAATACCGACATTTACGGTTTCGAGAATTCGCTGAAACCCATGCTGAGCGAGAAACACAAAAAGGCGCTGATTTTGGGAACAGGCGGAGCTTCAAAAGCCATCAAATATATTTTGAAAAAACTGGGGCTGAGCTACGTTTCTGCTTCAATTGAAGAAACACTGAATGAAGGGGAGATTCGCTATGAAGAGATTAACGAAGATTTGCTGAAAGAATACCTGGTAGTTATAAACGCTACACCGCTTGGAACTTTCCCGAAGGTGGAAAACTGCGCCAACATTCCTTACGAATTTCTGACTTCCGATCACGTCTTGTTCGACCTGGTTTACAACCCGGAAGAAACGCTGTTCATGAAAAAAGGCAAAGCACAGGGAGCGGCTGTGAAAAATGGGTTAGAGATGCTACATCTGCAAGCAATTAAAGCCTGGGAAATCTGGAATATGTAACTCCGAATTCACCTCAAAAATCATAAAAATAAAAGCCGGACAGTCTCTCACCTTGTCCGGCTTGATTTTTCTTGGTGTATAACAGTTACATTGTCTATGAGGGAAAAAAGAGAATGTCAATTTCTTCTGAATCTTCTTTCTGCTTCAGCGTAAATTTACCGGCCGGCGTTAGCGTCATTTCGCGCTTTGTCGCGTAAGGCAGTAATTTACGTTGCTCCGAAGCAGCCTGCGAATCATCGATATCGGTATTGAAGTAAATTTTCAGATTGGCGCTGTTTTCATCGTCAAACTGCAGCAAAAAAGCCGTGTGTTCAACAAATACCAAATCATCGTAAGCATAGCTCACATCTGTTCCGGCTTCTTCCAACATCATCTTCACTTCCGAAAGGGGTCTGAATGGTATGGTCATAACTTGAGTTTTTTTGTGTGAATAAGGAATTTTGGTTTTGCGGGGAACGGCTATTTACATGTTTTTGAGGAACAACTACTGCAACTCAATCCGCACGAAGATGGATCTTCGACCGAGTAGATATCATGCTCTTCCAACACCGATTCTTTGTAAAACTGAATATTTTCGTCAACCAACTTGCTATTTGGCCGAAATACTTTAATGTCGTTGTCTTTTAATATTTTGAAAGCCATCGGGCGCACATTCGGACTAATGATAGCCTTTACGATATCGTCCTCTCCTCCTTTTCGCAAATCAAGTCCAAAACGGCTCATCAACTCGGGTTTGCTGAAAATCTCGTTATCGCCTTTGGCGACATCATGTACACAGTAAAAATTAGCTTTGTAGAAATCATCCGCTAAAATATTTACCAATGCGGCGTTCTTTCCAATGATAGGCATACAAATCTTCATAACGTTCTATTTTTGGGTTCAACATGAACTGCCCGCTGCAGCTATCTTGGCACAACATACGCAAAAGATATACCCCAATTAAGAAACGATTGAATAACAGCAGGATAGAATTAAAGAACAGTCAATTTTCTTACATTTATGTAGGATAAATACACCAAACGAGACAAAAATGTGTTTTTCAGCATATAAAACATGGAAAATACTCATTTCTCCACCCTTTGCCCCATGCTCTCTGCACCACTCGTCACAAATGAATCAGTGCTTCGCGTTTGCGACCGTCCATCAGAATCGTCAAATTTTCGTCAAATTCGATTTGTTTCACATGGTTGGTTTCATCAACGACTTTACCCCGACTGAGCACCTCTTCGTTTAGCCAAGCCTCTCTGCTCTTGCTCGGTATGGAAAAATACCCGACATTCATCGACGTAACATTGTGAAAGAAATGCGATCCCAAAGAACCATCAAGCGGGAAATCAGGCAGACCAACTTCTACGATGATACGGGCCCTCGAGATCTGCGCCCAGGTTACAGGGATGCCGGTAAACGAATCACGGGTTCCCCAACGCCCCGGTCCTACCAAAATGTAGTCTTTGTTCAGGAAGTCCATTTTTCGGTTGAAACGACTGACTTCTTCAGCAATTTCTTTGGTTTTTAGCTTATCAAACGTATCACCCGGGACCACAATGACATCCCGAATTCCGTCGACACGGCCATTGCCCATTCCCCTTTTCGCGTACAACAAAGCATTCTCTCGCTCAATCTCATCTAATTCAATATCCAGCTCTTCTTCGTGGCGAATCAGGGGCTTAATTTGTAGCAGATAGAAGGTTGGCGAACCATCTTCCCCGTTTTCCAGATCGATGGCATATTCCATTTCGACCGGCGAGCCCATTGCTTCGCGAAATAAGCGCAGCAGAAAGTTGATTGTTTCGGCCATCGGAATCATGCCGTATTTCAGTAGATTGGCAAAATTCACAACGCGCGTTCCCCGAACCGACAAGTCCGAAATCAGATCGTCATTTTCCGAATCATACACCGAAGCACAGTGATCCAACATCCCGTCTTTTTCAGCCTCGCGGATGGATAGTTTCAGGATTCCGGCATCCTCTCCCACTTTCACCAGGTCGGTTTGACTGTTCGTCATATCCAAAGCATAAAACTGCCGCTGCGAATCTCGAATCTGGTCTTTCAGGCTACTCGGGTTGATTTGCGGATATTTCGGGCAAAAACGGTAAGCATTCTCGCCACCCACAACGTACATTCCCAATCCCACGGCAGCCACCGCAAAACCATCTTCGGGTTCCATGTACGAAACCGGGTAAAAATTGTATGATTGCGCAACTCCGCTAATGGTCGGGTAAAAGCGTCCGTCATGCTGATGCCCCACCAATTCCTGGATGACAATTCCCATCCGTTCTTCTTCAATTTTGTAGTTTACCGCATCAAAATACGAAACGGCAGAATCGGTAAAAATACTGGCGTAAACGAGCTTCACCGCCGTCTCAAGCTGTTTGTAGCGAACATTGACATCCGGATCGTTATTGGGCAGCAGATAAGTAGCGTAAACGCCGGAGAACGGCTGCAACAGGGAATCTTCGAATAATCCGGACGACCGAACAGCCAAAGGACGTCGCATCTTTTCAGCAAATTTGCGAAGCTTATTTTGCAGCGAATCACTCAGATGCGATTCAACAAAAACCTGCTTCAAACGCTCGTAGTCGTTGGAACTGTAAACCTCTTCATACAGGTTATTGATCTCGATAAATTTCTCGAATTCGATGGTGCCGATAATGGCCGTTGCCGGAATTCGAATATTGATTTTAGGAATAATCTTTTTGAAATCGATGTTTTCGATGAAATTACACATGAAAGCAACACCACGGCCTTTCCCGCCAAGTGAGCCTTTTCCCATGCGAACAATGTATCGCTCGTTGCCCAGCAACTGCTGATCGAAATTGATAATCAGTCCGCGAAGCTTTTTAATGCGAACACGTTCGAACACGTCCAAACAGAAGTTCCGAAGCTCTTCCGAATCAGCAAAATCCTCTAACTGATAGGGCAACAGATGCTCGGCAATGTTGATCTCGCCGCGTGCCATCAGCCAGGTTGAAAACGAATTTCGCTTGCCATGATAAGCCAATGCTTCTGTTGGAATCACCTTGAACATCTCCTGAAACTCCTGCAGGTTCTGCGCAACCATGATCGGCTTTCCATCTTCATCCTTAAAAACAAAGCTACCGAAACCGAGTCGCTTGTAAATGAAGTTGTGAATATCCATCGACAGGCTTTCCGAGTTCTTGTTGATGAATTCCGCACCAATCTCCAGCGCACGCGCCGCATTCCGAATATCGTGACTTTGCAGCAACAACGGTATCGGAAAACGAAGAATTTGTTTCGCGTACTTCAACAGCTCGATGCCCGAATTTTCGTCGTCCTGCCCGTTTCTACTAAATTTCACATCCGAAATAACGGTCAGCAGGTAGTCGCGATACTTATTCATCATTTGGATCGCTTCCTCATAATTACTCACCAAAATCACCTTCGGACGAGCCCGCATTTTCAAAATCATGTGCAACTCATCGGCAGCCTCATCCTGCACCAGGTTTTGCGTCTGCGTCATGATGTTGGTGTAAAGCATCGGTAAATAGCGCGAATAATATTGAATAGAATCCTCGACCAGCAAAACCACCCGCACATTACCATTCCGTGTATCAGCTTCAATATTCTTCTTGTCTTCAATATATTTCACCATCGCCAGGAAGACGTTGGAATTACCGTTCCAAACAAAGACCCGGTCGATCGAATCAAAATTTTCCGCCGTTTCCTGGAAATAACGCAAATCGCCGTTGTTATTCACAAGCAACAGAATCGGCACATTTTGCCGCACTGCATGAATACTGTCGGCCATTTGTACGGGAATGTTCTTGTCGACCCCAACCATGATGATGACCAAATCGAAATCGCGCTGCTTGATCATCTCATGCGCCTGTTCCTCGGAATTGACACTGGTAAATCGTGGGTAGGTGTACAGATTCAGCTGTAGAAACTCGCCAAAAATCTTGTCGGTAAACTGCCCCTCGCGTACAATTGAATAACTGTCGTACAAGGTTGCAACCAGCAAAACCTCCTTCACTTTCGTCGGCATCAGCTCTTCAAAAATGTCGCGGTCATTCTTTTTGTGTTTGTAAATAGAGGAGAGGGTAATTTTATCGAGATCTTCCATAGCTTTCATTTTAAGAACAAGCGCCGAAACCATACAGTCAGCTTGCTCCTATTTGATTGATGAAATTAGGAAAAATCCATTTCCCGATAACAAAAAAAGGAGGCCGAAGCCTCCTTTTATGAAACATATACTAGTTGTATTAATCCTGTTGCAACGTACATTTCTTTTGGAAGAACGGAATCGGATCGCTGCTGGTTGGTTCGTTTACCTCCCAGGTATTTCCTGAACGCAACAATTCGTCCACTTTCGAAATCTTACGGGTAGCCTGAACTTCCTCGATCTGGCGAACAACTTCCTGATCGTAAACTGGCGCTTCCACGCTACGAACAACCCCCATTGCTACCGGAAAATCTGGCAAGCACATGTTGATCAGCGCCAGATGCAAGGTAGGGTCAGCAGTTTTTGCATCATGTACCAGTACATCGTCCAACGTGTAACCGTCTTCTCCGATGGTAACAACTTTCATTTTACCCTTGTCGAACACCAAGCCTTTTTCGTTTTCATTTCCAAAAACCATTGGCTTTCCGTGCTCCAGGAAAAGTTGACGTTCATTCCGGAATTTCGGATCAGCAATTTGCTCGTGAATTCCATCGTTGAAAATCACACAGTTTTGCAACACTTCAACAACCGAAGTTCCTTCATGCTGAGCAGCTTCTTTCAAAACCTGCTGGGTGTGCTTCACATTGCTATCTACCGCGCGGGCAAAGAATGTTCCGCTGGCCCCCAATACCAACTGGCCGGGGACAAAGGGATCTTCGACCGTACCAAAAGGAGAAGTTTTTGTAATAACTCCCCGATCCGAAGTTGGCGAATATTGACCTTTTGTCAAACCGTAAATCTTGTTATTAAAAAGAATCAGGTTTAGATTGATATTACGACGAACCAGGTGAATGAAGTGGTTACCACCGATAGCCAGCGAGTCACCGTCACCGGTAATGACCCAAACATTCAAATCGGGGTTAGCGGTTTTCACACCCGAAGCAATTGCTGTTGCACGCCCGTGAATGGTGTGGAAACCAAAAGTACTCATATAGTACGGAAAACGGGATGAACAACCGATACCGGAGATCACCGCAAACTTTTCGTGCGGAATGCCCATTTCGGCCATCGTGCGCTGAACCGAGTTCATAATGGCATAATCGCCACAACCGGGACACCAGCGTACTTCGTTTTCACTCTTAAAATCTTTTGCTGTATAATTGAAATCGGCCATTGATTAGTCCTCCAGTAATTTGTTAAAGTTTTGTTTCAGCTCCAATACCGTGAATGGCAAACCTTTCACCTTGTTCACCTGGTGGTAAGTGAATCCGGGCAATTTATCGCGCAAGTAAGCGGAGAATTGTCCCATGTTCAGTTCACAAACCACGATCTTTTTAAATCGGCTGAAAACTTCTTCGGTATTCTTTGGAAGCGGTTTAATGAAGTTGAAATGAGCCAGTGAAACACTTTTTCCTTCCATCTTCATTTCGCGAACGGCACTTAAGGTGTGACCGTATGTTCCACCCCAGCTAACCACCAGCAAATCGCCTGATTCGTCGCCACAAACTTCCAGTTTTGGCAACATCTCAACCACGCGCTCTACTTTCTCAGCACGGTAGATTGTATTAGCCTGGTGATTTTCCGGATCGTGACTAACACCACCGTTTATATTTTTTTCCAAACCTCCTACCCGATGCTGGAAGCCTTCCATTCCAGGAACAGCCCATTCTCTGGACAACGTTTCTTCGTCGCGTTTGTAAGGTTTGAATGTATCTTTACTTTTTGCTAAACGTGGCTTGATCTCGGGCAGCTCATCCATTGACGGCACACGCCAAGGTTCGCTACCATTACCCAAGAATCCATCTGTCAGCAATACAACAGGCACCATGCGCTCAACAGCGATTTTAGCCGAAAGGAAAGCATAGTAGAAACAGTCTGAAGGCGTGCTGGCTGCGATTACAACAACCGGGCTTTCGCCGTTACGACCATATAATGTTTGCAATAAATCCGACTGTTCAGTTTTGGTCGGCAAACCGGTTGAAGGGCCACCACGCTGAACATTTACAACCACTAAGGGCAACTCGGCCATAACCGAAAGACCCAATGCTTCGGCTTTCAGTGCTAAACCTGGACCAGAAGTAGTTGTGATTGCCAGATTACCGGCAAAAGCGGCACCAATAGCAGTACAAATACCGGCAATTTCGTCCTCGGCCTGGAACGTTTTAACGCCCAAATCCTTGCGTGCTGCAAGAGCAGTCAAAATATCGGTTGCCGGAGTAATTGGGTATGATCCCTGAAACAGGTTCAAGCCCGATTTTTCGGCAGCGGCCAAAAATCCCCAGGCCGTAGCCTGGTTTCCGTTGATATTGCGGTAAGTTCCGCGTTCGATAGCGGCAGCATGAACCATGTAACGCGGTGTCATGTGCTGCATGTTCATGCCATAGTTATACCCGTCGTGCAAAACTTTCAGGTTGGTTTCAACAACCAATGGTTTCTTGGCAAATTTCTTTTTCAGGTAGCCTTCAATGTAATCCAGCGGACGACCAAACATCCAACATACAAGTCCAAGCGCGAACATATTTTTACTCCGCAAAACCGACTTGTTATCCATGCCATAATCCTTCAGGCTTTCACGTGTCAGGCTGGTAATCGGAACCGGAATTTTTACGTAGTCAACCAAATCGCATTCAGTAAACGGATCTTCGGTTTTAAAGGCTGCTTTTTCAAGGTTTTTTTGGTTGAAAGAATCCACATCGAATATGATCGTTCCGCCCGGGTTCATAAACTTAGCGTTTGCTTTTACAGCGGCGGGATTCATAGCAATTAAAACATGGGCGTAATCGCCGGGGGTGTTGATTTGTTTCTGTCCAAACTGGACCTGGAACCCGGATACTCCTCCAACAGTACCCTGGGGGGCGCGAATCTCAGATGGATAGTCCGGGAAGGTTGAAATATCATTCCCAAACAAGGCAGAAGCGTCCGAAAACAAAGTTCCGGTTAACTGCATACCATCCCCCGAATCGCCGGAGAACCTGATAGCTACTTCTTCAAGTTCAATAATTTTAGCGTCTTTCATTTGACAAATATTTAGATACCTACAATAAATCTTACAATTTCGAATGGAAGAAGCGTTAAAAGTAACAATTTAACACCTACCCTTCCAAACGCCTCTAGTCCCCCCTTTTTGGGTATGAGCAAAAATAACCATTTATTAATAAGGTGTTCCTGATCATGTTAATAATTTGGAGGGTTTGCTATCTTTACAAATCAATTTAAAATGAGTACAGATAATGGCTTTTATAAGAACACTTAGAGGAAAAACTCCGGCCTTTGGAGAGAACTGCTTTTTAGCTGAAAATGCGGCGATTATCGGAGACGTAGAGATGGGAAACGACTGCAGCGTATGGTATAGCGCAGTAATTCGCGGCGATGTTCATTCCATCCGTATTGGCAATAATACGAACGTACAGGACTGTGCGGTCATTCATGCAACTTACCAAAAGTCGCCAACCAATATTGGCAGCGATGTGATCATTGCACACGGTGCAATCATCCACGGCTGTACGATCAAAAATCATGTTATGATTGGTATGAATGCCGTGGTTTTGGACGATGCTGTTGTCAACGACAATGTGATTATTGCAGCCGGATCGGTGGTTACCAAGGGAACTTTTGTTGAAAGCAACAGTGTTTATGCAGGTATTCCGGCTAAAAAAATCAAATCGCTTAGCCCTGAGTTGGCTGAAGGTGAATTGCACCGTATTGCAAAGGCCTACGCGATGTACGCCAGCTGGTACCAGGAAGATCAACCTGAAGAGGTAAAATAATCGCTTATTTGGAACTAAAAAACACCAATGAAACCTACTTTATTAATTCTCGCTGCCGGAATGGGAAGCCGTTACGGAGGCCTGAAACAAATCGATCCGTTTGGACCAAGCGGAGAAACTATCCTTGAATATTCCGTGTACGACGCTATTCGTGCTGGCTTTGGTAAAGTTGTCTTTGTAATCCGCGAAAGCTTTGCCGACGAATTCAAATCCCGTTTTGATGAAAAGCTGAAAGGCAAAATTCAGGTTGAATACGTTTTTCAGGAACTGGCAAAATTGCCCGAAGGCTACACCTGCCCGGCTGACCGTGAGAAACCCTGGGGAACCGGCCACGCTATTCTGATGGCAAAAGATGTCATTAACGAGCCTTTTGCTGCCATCAACGCCGACGATTTCTACGGCGCACCGGCCTTTCAAACAATCGCCGACTTTTTCAACACCGAAGTCTCGGAAAACAAATACTGCATGGTTGGGTATTTGCTGAAGAATACCCTATCGGAAAACGGAACCGTAAGCCGCGGAATATGCGGAACCGATGACAAGCAAAACCTGGTTGAAATCAACGAGCGCCACCAAATCAGAAGAGAAGGTGACGTGATTGTTTACGAAGCTGAAAACAAGGAGTTGGTAGAACTTGGCGACGACACACCGGCTTCCATGAACTTCTGGGGATTCCATCCAAGCCTTTTCGAGCATTTGGAATCGCAATTTAAAGCCTTCCTGGACGAAAAAATGCTTTTACCAAAATCCGAATTCTATATCCCAAGTGTTGTGTTCGAACTGATCAAATCAGGCACCGTAAACACTAAAGTTTTACAAGCCGATTCACCTTGGTTTGGTGTTACCTACACAGACGACAAGGCCCACGTAACTGAGCAGATCCAAAAACTCACAGCGGCGGGAATCTATCCTGAAAAACTTTGGTAAACAACGTTCACGCAAAAGAACAACCGAATATAAATTGAAAGAAGGCAGCCTTAAGGCTGCCTTCTTTTTTATGTCTTCATTGCAGTGTTTCCAGCGAAATAAGTTACAGGTGAATCTTGCTCGCCTTCACAGTTTGTCCCATAAACTGTTCTGCCCGGGTTTCGAATAATTCGACCTGCTCAGTGGTCAGGTAATTCACTGTTCCCTGTTTGGTACAAACAGCGTCTATTTCCGAGTGCCGTGACAAGTAATCTTTCAAACTTGCAGCAACGATTTTTCCTTGCTCCACCACTTCAATCCCATTAGCGGGTAAATAGCTTCGGATGCTGTCAATCAAAAGCGGATAGTGTGTGCAGCCTAAAATCAACGTGTCAATGGCATCATCCTGCTCAAATAACTGTCTGAGGTTTTGCTCTACAAAATAGTTTGCCCCTGGTGTTCCAATTTCGTTATTCTCGACGATTGGCACCCACATCGGGCAAGCCTGCTGATTCGTTTGCTTCACTTGGCCGTTCGACCATTTCTGCAATTCAATCGGGTACGATTCAGAAGCAACTGTTCCCGAGGTTGCCAGAATACCGACATGCCCTGTTTTAGTCGTTTTTGAGGCATATTCGACGCTGGGGCGAATAACACCGAGCACGCGTCGATCCGGTGCAATTAAAGGCAAATCTCGCTGCTGTATGGAACGCAACGCTTTTGCGGAAGCTGTATTGCAAGCAAGAATTACAAGGTGGCAGCCCCGGTCAAAAAGCTCCTTGACTGCTTCAAGCGTATATTCATAAACCACATCGAACGAACGTGTGCCGTATGGAGTCCGAGCATTATCGCCCAAATACAAGAAATCGTATTCAGGCAGACTTGCTACGAATTCTTTCAAAACCGTCAAGCCACCGTAACCGGAATCAAATACACCAATAGGATGATAAGCGGGCGCCATTGCATTTGCTTTTTAACAAAAATAAGAAAAGCCATCTGAAACAGATGGCTTTCCCTGAAATATCGGATAAAATTAAATTCCCAATTTTGCTTTTACCAAAGGCAACAAATCAACACTTTGGTTTGACTTGTAAAGCACAGCGTTACTATCGAAAACATAGATAACACCTTGTTCTTTGGCAACAGTTTCAATCGTTTGATTAGCCTTGTCGAAAATAGGCTGCATCAACTCCGCTTGCTTTTGTTGCAGTTTTTGTTGTGCGCTTTGGTTGAACGTTTGAATACGTTGTTGCAGGTTCTGCAAATCTTCTTCTTTCGCTGAACGAACCATGTCATCCAATGAATCTGCTATTTGAGTATATTCTGCTAATTTGGTTTGAAATTCCTTTTGCATGCTTGCCAATTGATCTTCCATTCCTTTTGCTTGCTGTTCCAGCGTTTTTTGCGCAGCTGCTGTCTCAGGCATTGCCTGAATTAAAGCCTGTGAATCGATGTGAGCAAACTTCAATGTTTGCGCTTTTACCATTCCGGCTGAAAACAGCAAGATTGCTACCAAACAAATTTTGAAAACACTTTTCATGATCTTGTATCGATTTTAATTTTGGTTGACAAATATAGAATATTAATTCTTATAACCAAGCTTTTGCAGCACTTGGTCGCTCAAATCAAACTTGGGATTTGTGTACAACATCGACATGCTTCCGGCCTTGTCAAATATGACTGCGTAACCGCCTTCATTGGCTAAATCCTGCACCGCATTAAAGATGTCGTCCTGTATCGGCTTTACCAATCCTTCGCGTTTTTTATACAGGTCACCTTCAGGGCCAAAATACTGGCGTTGTAGCGACTTGTAATCCTTTTCTTTCGAAATAATCACATCCTCGCGTTTCCGTTTCATATCATCCGAAAGCAATACTGCTTCCGACTGGTAATCAGTATACATCTTTTCGAGCTCGGCATGCATGGTTTCCAATTCTTTTTGGTACTGCTGCGAGATTTGATCCAGTTGATCCTGGGCTGCCGTGTAGGCCGGTATATTTTCCAAAATATATTCGGTATCAACAAAAGCATATTTCTGCGCCATTGCTGCACCGGCAACAACCAAAAAGGCGACGATAAATAAAATCTTTTTCATGCGTTATTCATTTAGTGTTTCTACTGAATTGATGAAAAACAAATTCCAGGCCAAAGCCGCCGTCATTAGAACTGCTGTCCAATCACGAAGTGGAACTGACTTCCTGAAACAGAGCTATCTCCGTTAACATCGTCAAACCCGTAACCCCAGTCGATACCCATCAAACCGAACATTGGCAGGAAGATGCGCACACCGACACCCGCTGAACGTTTCAGATTGAACGGGTTATAATCTTCAAAGTCCATAAATGCATTACCTCCCTCAAGGAAACTCAACACATAAATCGTTGCTGACGGTTTCAATGTAACAGGATAACGCAATTCCAACGTCACCTTATCGTAAATATTTGAACCTGTAGTCGGACTCAAACTATAATCCTGGTAACCACGCAATGCAACAATGTCTGCTCCATAGAAGTTGTAGCCGGACATCCCGGATCCACCGACACGGAAACGCTCGAAAGGCGAACGACGGTTTTTGTCGTAGTAACCAAGGAATCCATATTCAACTTGCGTGTGCAAAACCAGGTTTCTGTTCTTCGAGATTGGCGTATACCAAGCTCCTTTGAACTTCCACTTGTGATACTCGATCCATTTGTACCTTTCCTCACTCGTCAAATCGGTATTACTATAATCTACACCATTAATTAATGAGTATGGCGGAGTAAACTGCAACGAGAGCGAGAACTCGGAACCGGAACGAGGGAACAGAGGCTGGTCAATCGAGTTTCGACCAAATGTTGTCTTGAAACTCAGGTTGTTAAACTCACCACTACCATCACCATCATCATCATTCAGGAAGTAATAGTAGTTGGCCATGTTCTTCAGGCTGTAATGCTGCAGCGAAACCTCGTGATACATGGTAAAGAAGTCATCCGGCCACTTCAAACGATAACCATAACCAACAGCAATTGAAGAGGTTACCTGAATTTGATCATCCGACTCATCCGTATCGTATGTGTAATTATAGCCTGAACCATAATAAGATGATCCGTAATAACTACTGTAGCCTGTTCCGTATGGGCTGTACGCACTGCTGTAATAATTATTTGCCGAATAGTTCACTCTCGAACGCGAAAACGAAACTGACAATGAGTTTGGTTTTTTACCACCGAGCCATGGTTCCACAAACGAGAAGCTGTATGAGTTGTAAAACTTACCGCTGGTTTGCGCACGAATACTCAAGGTTTGACCATCACCCGTTGGCAGTGGTCTCCAGGCATCTTTATTAAAAATGTTACGAACCGAGAAGTTTGAGAAACGCAAACCAATGGTACCCACAAACATACGGGCACCCCAACCTCCTGACAATT
The DNA here is from genome assembly GCF_003610535.1 of Mangrovibacterium diazotrophicum. Lineage (NCBI taxonomy): Bacteria > Pseudomonadati > Bacteroidota > Bacteroidia > Marinilabiliales > Prolixibacteraceae > Mangrovibacterium > Mangrovibacterium diazotrophicum. The sequence continues at coordinate 1,099,127 of NZ_RAPN01000001.1, forward strand.
CAATCTGGTCGTTGGCTTTTTCCTGAAGTTCGTATTTAATATCTACAGTACCATCTTCCGGGTGAGGAATCGGAACCGGGTTAATGGCTTCCGGATCGAAGTGTCCCAACTGCGAAAGTTCACGTACTGAACGAATAATCAATGCTTTACTAAACAAGTCGCCAGGATAGGTACGCAATTCACGACGAGCAACGTGTTCGTGTGTTTTAGTATTACCTTCTATGATAACCCGGTTAATTGTAGCCTGGTTACCTTCGTAAATACGCATCTCAAAGTTGATTGTATCCTCTTTGATGCTCGACTCAACCGGCTCGAGGTTGAAGAATAAGTAACCGTTGTCCAAATACAAGTTACTTACGGCATCCTCGTCCTCGTTCAGACGCTTATCCAATGTCTTTTGGTCGAAAACATCACCCTTCTGAACACCAAGCACAGCATTCAGATAATCAGAAGGATACACTGTATTTCCCATCCAGCGAATGTCACCGAAATAGTATTTATCACCTTCATCTATGTAAATATCCAGTTTCACGCGGCCATTCGCCAAAGGCGTAATTGTATCTGCAACGATTGTCGCATCACGATAACCTTTCTCGTTATATTTTGAAATGATGTTTCCTTTATCTTCTTTGTATTTATCTTCCAGGAATTTCTTCGTCTTGAAGAAGTTTTTGATTCCACGTTCATTGGTTTTCTTCATCGCCTTATTCAATGTACCGGCTTTCAAGTGGTCAATGCCATGATAATCAATCTTCTCAATTTTAACCTTTTCCTTTTTGTCAACATTGATATCCAGAATCACGCTGTTCTCCTGGGTTGTGTCGTCACGCTGTACAATATTAACTACTGTATTTAAATAACCTTTTTCGTGGAAAATGCTTGTGATAATCCTTTCAGCGTTATTCAGCTGGTTGTCGGTTACCTGGCTTCCTTTTAATAATAGTACACGTTCGGTGATATCGTCGCGTTCAGATTTTGAAACGCCGAAGAAGTTGACATCAGCCAGGCGCGGACGCTCCTGGAGATAGATGGTCAACCAAATATTACTGTCTACTACTTTTGTTGCTTCGATTCTTACATCGGAAAACATTTGATTTCCCCAAAGCTTTTTAATTGCATTGGTCACTTCTTCTCCCGGAACAGTGATTTCCTGTCCAACAGAAAGCCCTGAAACCTGGATCAGCACGTTAGTGTCCAGGTAACGAATACCGGCAACATCAATACCGGCGATTGTATATTTTTTAGGGCTCGAATAGTAAATTGAAAAGTTTGTTCCTTCTTCCTGTGCAAACACAGACAAGCTCACGATAAAGAGTACGAAGAAAATTTTGAGTTTACGCATTTTCTGGTTGTTGTTTAGCTCACAAAATTTGTTGACTGGTTTTTCCAAAGCGACGTTCTCTGTTCTGAAAGTCGTAGACGGCTTCAAAAAGATTTTCCTTCGTGAAGTCGGGCCAGAGAACCGGAGTAAAATAAAACTCAGCATAAGCAATTTGCCAAAGCAAAAAGTTACTTATCCTGGTTTCACCACTGGTACGGATGAGTAATTCCGGATCAGGGATTCCTTTTGTGGCTAAATAATTATCGATTAGTTCCTTATTGATACTTTCGGGCTGAAGTTTCCCGTCTTTTACGTCCAATGCAATTTTGCGAACAGCTTCTGTAATTTCCCATTTAGAGCTGTAACTGAGCGCAAGAACCAGGTTTACACCGGTGCAATCCTGCAGTTCTTTTATCGACCAGTTTAGTTTTTCCTGAACTTCGGCTGGAAGACTATCAAAGTCGCCGATCATACTTAACCTGACGTTTTTCTCTTTCAGCGACTCAGTCTCGTTATTGATCGCATGAACCAGAAGGCCCATCAAAGCATCAACTTCAGATTTCGGTCGTGACCAGTTCTCGGTAGAGAACGCGTACAATGTCAGGTATTTAATCCCGATGTCGCTAGCACCTTCCAAGACCGAGCGAACAGACTCTACACCTTGTTCGTGCCCGAAGAATCGTTCGTTTCCATGTTGTGCGGCCCAACGACCGTTTCCATCCATGATGATGGCTACATGTTCCGGAATCTTGCTAGCATTTAATTTTTCTTTCAGCGTCATTCTAGTTTATATTATCATAGGCGGGACATTTTTTACCACCTTGATAAAACCGGTAGCAAACATGTACCCCCAAATGATAGGTCCAATCATTATTATGCAGGGAACTTGTATACTCCGTCAAAACGCCGGTTGTTGGATTGACAAATGCTTTTGGATCGTCCAGGTTATCCAGTTTATCATCGAAATACTTGCGGAACTGACTTTCCAGTCCAACGCTCCATCTTTCGCCGATATTGAATTTAAACCCGAAGCCGAAAGGCATATTCAATGCAGCTACGTTTTTGTCATCACCTGCCGGATCGACATAAGCGCCAACTGCATTTAAAGCAACAGGGTCAAATTCGTACGGATAGAAGCTAACACCCAAACCACCGATCAAATAGGTGGTAATGGAATACTTGCTACTACCGATGATGTACTTGAAAAAATTGAACTCGAACATGCCCGATACATCAGTAACTGTTTTACTGAATTCCCAGGGCGATGATTCAAACTCACCGGTTGCTTTAATTCTCTCCAACATGAGGGTGCCACGAATTGAATAACGCGGGTTAAAATTGTACCGCAAAAATATTCCGCCCGCAGGCCCCAAAGAACTCTTTGTTTCGACTAAAGTCATATCTCCTGAGTACGTCCCCAGGCCTCCCCAAAGGCCTATATCAGCTGTTTGTTGTTGAGCTTGCGCAACCTGCAAAAATAAGATGCTTAGAGCAACCAAGAGCAATCTTTTCATTTCCAATCTTTTAACGTGAAAGGGTTGATAAAAAAGACAGCATTGCAAGTTGTTTTCAGCCTTACGATTAACATCTGAACATAACACCTTTCAAAGGCTACAAAAGTAATATAATTCTGAAAACATCATGCTTGCCGCCTACTATAAAACCCAAATTGAGGTTAAAAATTGTTAAGTTGGAAAATTAATTTCGGCGGTCGGTTCCCCACATCAGTTTGTTGCGCAAAGTGCTGAAAAAACCATGCCCCGGGAGCTTCACAGTCTTCACGGAGAAATTGGCCTTACTCACAACGACTTTGCCCGGAAAGTTGACAGCTTCGGAACGCGAATCGAGAGAACAAAGGAACTGCTGTCCCCGTCCTTCTACCATCAAAGTAATTTTATTGTCGTCCGGAACGACGATGGGGCGCATGGTCAAATTATGCGGTGCAATAGGAGTAATAATAAAACTTTTCGAATCGGGTGTCAGAATCGGCCCGCCCACGCTCAGCGAATAGGCAGTCGATCCGGTTGGTGTGCTGATGATAACTCCGTCGGCCCAATACGTGGTGAGGTATTCATCATTCAGGTAAGTATGGATATTAATCATCGATGAACTATCCATCTTTGTCACCGTGATTTCGTTCAACGCGTAATTGAAATCACCGAACAACTCTACGCCGTCGTCAAACTGCAGAACCGAACGTTCTTCGATATCATACTGCTCGGTGAGAAGATAGCGAATGGCCTCATCGATATGATTGCGCGAAACTGCTGACAAAAATCCCAAACGACCGGTGTTAATACCAATGACAGGCAGCGACTTATTCTTCAAAGTCAGCATCGACTTCAACAGTGTTCCGTCTCCACCAATACTAATCAGAAACCGTGTCGATTCAGGCAACTCGTAACCAAAAGTGAAGAAACCTTCAATCTCGGGCATCTTATCACAACGATCCTTGATCGAGTTGAAAAACGGCTGGTAGAGGTAAATTTTTTCTCCCTGCGAATGGAGAAGTGAGAACAGCCTGCTCATGTCAGGCATAAAAGAAGAATCGACACTGAGTCCAAAAATGGCAACGCTCATAACAAATTAGCTAAGCTAAATATTCAGGTATTTCATTAACATCTCGAACCGGTCGTCATACATGTGCTTCAAAACGCTCTCATCCATAAAAACCGATCGGATTGAATAATTGTAGCGTACAAAGGTTTGAATAATTCCCGACAAATCCATTTGGTTCACTTTCAGGGTAACCGTTATTTGTTGCGAGTTGTGAGCTTTCGACACATAAAAGCTTAAAATTTTGGCATCGTTGCCCTCCACAATCCGGGCGATCTCAGAAAGCGAATAATCGTACGGATTCAAATCCAGCACCAATACCCCACCCGGCTCTTTCACTGCGACCAGGTCGGCAAATTTCTGTGCCAGATCATTCACGGTAATCACGCCCATGTACTGATGATCGCTATCCAAAACCGGCACAACCGACAATTTCAACTCCGACACGAGAGAAACCACCTCATAAATATGTTGGTTGGCGTGAACATGAGGAGTCAACATATGATCCCGACAGTTCTCCATTAACTCTTCATTCAAATTCAGGTCATAAATGGTCTTATCGGCAATCAATCCGGTATAAATATGATTATCCACCACCGGCAAATGCGATATGCGGAAAATCTCCATCCAGTTCAGTGCTTTCTGACCATTATCAGTCAGTCGCAATGATGGGATTACATCTGATATGAGTTCGCTTGCTAACAATTCTTTATTCTTAATTTTCCGGTTCAAACAATTAAATCGTAACTTTGCTGCCCTATTAAATTATTATGACCAGACTTAGTGTAAATATAAACAAAATAGCGACACTGAGAAACTCCAGAGGAGGATCGGTGCCTAGTGTTGTAGAGGCAGCTATTAACTGTCAAAAATTTGGTGCAGAAGGAATTACAGTTCATCCAAGACCGGATGAAAGGCATATTCGCCGGCAGGATGTTTACGACATTAAGCCTCACATTTACACCGAATTAAATATCGAAGGTTATCCAAGTGAAGATTTTCTGAAATTAGTGATCGACGTAAAGGCCGACCAGGCCACGCTTGTACCGGATAAACCGGGGCAGCTCACTTCGGATCACGGCTGGAATACCATTGAAAATGAAGCTTTTTTGGTCGATGTTATCAAAGAGTTAAAAAAGAATGGCATCCGGACTTCGATCTTCGTTGATCCTGATTTAAAAATGGTTGAAGGCGCCAAACGTGTCGGCACAGATCGTATTGAATTGTACACCGAGCCATACGCCAGTCTTTACATGAAAGACGCCGAAAAAGCAGTCGCTCCCTTTGTGGAAGCCGCCAAACTGGCCCACAACCTGGGCCTCGGCATTAACGCGGGTCACGACTTGAATTTGAAAAATCTGAAATATCTGGTCGACATGATTCCTTACATCGATGAAGTCTCAATTGGTCACGCGCTGGTTGCCGATGCGTTGTACCTCGGGCTTCACAATACCATTAAGGAATACCTCGAATGTCTTAAACCATAATACGGGTTGCGCGTTACGTGTTAAGAGTTGCGGGTTGGGGCATTGCTTGTGAATGTCCCCATACAAAACCCACTGAATGAGCCGGGAATTGTTCCGGCTTCCTATTTTACCCTATTAACCACCCAAATCATATGGATTTATTTTTCAGAGAAGAAGGATCGCAGGGAAAGAATATCGTCATTGTGCACGGACTCTACGGATCGTCAGATAACTGGCTTACTGTTGGCAAAAAGTTGGGCAAAAATCACCATGTTTATTTGATAGATCAGCGCAATCACGGCCGTTCGCCAAATGCAGAAGAGCACACGTACGAGCTGATGAAAGAGGATTTGGCTGAGTTTTTTGAAAAACACAACATTGACAAAGCTATTCTCATCGGCCACAGCATGGGTGGAAAAACGGCTATGTTTTTCGCCGCAGAGTATCCCGAAAAAGTCGAAAAACTCATTGTTGCCGACATCGCTCCGAAAGATTATCTCGAATTGGGTGAAAACAGCCAATACTACCAGCACCAGCTTATCCTGCAAACACTGATCGAATTGCAGAATAACTGCGAAGCATACCATTCGCGCGAAGAAATTTCCAATTTTCTGATGCTCAAACTGGGTAGCCAGGATTTGGTAATGTTCCTTCTGAAAAGCATCTATCTCGACAAAGAAACCCAGCAATTCCACTGCCGTGTGAATGTTGAAGTACTGAATGATTCGCTGGATGAAATTATTTCAGGGATGAATTACCGCTGGATTGACGACCGAATCCCAATCGTGGCCTACCCGGTGCTGTTTATTCGCGGCGCAAAATCCAATTACCTGACCGAGGAAGATGTGAAAATGGTGAAAGAAATTTATCCTGAAGCCGTGATCGAAACAATTCCGGATGCCGGGCATTGGCTCCACGCCGAACAACCCAAGCTGTTTATGGAAGCCTTGCTGAGGTTTATCTAGTTACTCGTTTCTGGTTACTGGTTACTGGTTGCTGATTGAAACTCGAAACCCGAAACTCATAACCCGCAACTCGAAACCCGCGACGCGACTTCCTCCTACTCGTCCAACTTCACCACACGGTTGTACTTTTCTGTCAGATCGACTAAAAAGTCTTTGTGCGTCTTTTTCAGCATGCGCCATTCCATCCGCCATTCCCAGTTATTTTTCACTGTTCCCGGGGTGTTCATGCGGTGCTTGCCGTCAAGTTCCAACAAATCCTGCATCGGCACAATCGCAATTTTGGCCACCGATGCCCAAGCTGTTTCCAGCAAACTGCGATGCAAAATGTTCCAGCCTGCCGTGAAGTAACTTTTCAGATTTTTTCGCTCTTCTTTCGTCGCTGTTTTTAGCCAGCCTAAAGTCGTGTCGTTATCGTGTGTACCTGTGTAAACTGCGAAGTTTTGTCCGTAATTGTGCGGCAAATTCACATTGGTTGCATCCGAGGCGTAAGCAAATTGCAGCACCTTCATGCCGGGCAATTCAAAAGCATCGCGAAGCGCCTCCACTTCCGGTGTAATAATACCAAGGTCTTCAGCAATTACAGGTAGATAGCCCAATTGCGATTTCAGTAAACTCAGCATCTCAAAGCCTTTGGCCGGCCACCATTCGCCGTTAATAGCGTTTTCTTCACTCGCCGGAATTGACCAAAACGACTCCAAACCACGGAAATGGTCAATCCGCACCAGGTCGAACATGCGCAGGTTGAAATGAATTCGCGCCGCCCACCAATCGTATTGCCGCTCAGCCAACCGGTCCCAATTAAAAATCGGGCATCCCCAGTACTGGCCTGTTTCACTGAAATAATCCGGAGGAACGCCCCCGACATGGGTCATTTCACCTTTGTCATTCAGCATGAAAATATCCTGGTTGCCCCAAACATCAGAGCTGTCAAGCGACACGTATAACGGAAGATCGCCAAAAATCAGAATCCCTTTTGAATTGGCATAATTCTTCAACTGGAACCACTGCCGGAAAAAAATAAACTGAACGAACCGATGGAAATTAACCTCGCCATCGCTTTCCAAAAGCGCAACATCAACGGCGTGAGATTGGCGCTTTCTGAGCTCGTCGTCCCATTCGTTCCAGCACAAATCTTCATCGTTGTTCTTCAGGGCACGGAACAAGGCATAATCCGTCAGCCACCACGAATGCTCGCCTAAAAAGGTGTAGTAATCTTCTTTCCAGTCGTCAAAATTTTCGGAAAAAGCCTCGTAAGCTTTCCGTAGCAGCGCCGTCTTTTCAACCACCACTGTATCGTACTCAACTTTCTTCTCTGATAACTCTGGAAAGCCCAGCAAGTCTTCCTCTGCCAGCAGCCCCTCGTCGGTCAATCGTTCCAAACTGATAAACAGAAGGTTTCCTGCAAAAACGGAATACGACTGGTAAGGTGAATTCCCATAGCCAGTCGGCCCGATCGGCAAAATTTGCCACAATCGTTGTTTCGTTTCCGCCAAAAAATCAACAAACTCATAGGCATCTTTTCCCAAAGTGCCAACTCCGTATTTATTCGGCAGCGAACTTAAATGCAATAAGACTCCGCTACTACGCTCTAATTCTTTCATTTACTTTCCTTGATTATATCGTCCCGAAAATCAATCTCCCTCCTCACGTTCCTGCGTTCAGTCAAGAACTCACTCGGTATAAGACAAAAATAAATTTTTTATCGTATTCGAAAGCAGATCAATGCAAAAACATCTTTCAATGTCAGTTCACTTTATTTTGAAGTAATCGCAGGCATCAAAATTTCGAATGGCAAATTCCGTCGAAAGAACTACCTTTGCGGGCAAAGAAATACAGATTTATGGCTGCAATTGGTTTATTGAATGAGTTGGAAATTGTCAAAGAAGTTGACTTTGGATTGTACCTAGATGGTGGTGAACAAGGTGAAATTCTTTTACCGAAACGCTATGTTCCTGCAAACTGCAAAGTGGGCGACCAGATTGAGGTGTTCATCTACCTCGACTCGGAAGACCGGCTTATTGCAACCACTGAAACACCGCTGGCCATGGTTGGCGATTTTGCGATGCTGAAGGTCGTTTCGACCACTCCTGTTGGCGCCTTCATGGAATGGGGCTTGCAAAAAGACCTGCTCGTGCCTTTCCGCGAACAGCAATTCCCCATGGAAGAAGGCCGCAACTACCTGGTTTTTGTTTACGTTGACGACGAAACGCAGCGTATTGTAGGCTCCTCAAAACTTGATAAGTTCGTTGATAACCTACCCGTTGACTACGAAGCCGGAGAAGAAGTGGACCTGATTATTGCGGGCAAAACCGACTTGGGCTACAAAGCTATTATCGACAACAGCCACTGGGGCTTGATCTTTAAAAATGAAGTGTTCCAGCCGTTGAAAACCGGCGACCGCTTGAAAGGGTACATCAAGAATGTGCGCCCCGACGAGAAGATCGACCTGGTACTTCAAAAGCCGGGATACGAGAAAATTGACAGCATCGCTCAAGGCGTTTTGGACAAATTGAAAGAAGCAGGAAATTTCATGCCTGTCAACGATAAAACCGATCCGAACGAAATATCAAAACTGTTCGGAATCAGCAAAAAGAACTTCAAAAAAGCGATCGGTTCGCTCTACAAGCAACGTTTAATTACGATTGAAGATGACGGAATAAAAGCTGTGTGACAGTGACCAGTTCGAAGTGATCAGTATTCAAACAGTTACGATTTAGCTATTTACAATTGACAAATTGGAAAGCAACCAATTTACAGCTTGAAGTTTACTTCTTGCAGCTTTTGACTTTCAACTTTTGCCTTCACCATGAAACTTTGTATTGCCGAAAAACCTAGTGTAGCCAGAGAAATCGCCCAAATTATCGGGGCCAAAACCCGCCGCGACGGTTATTTTGAAGGAAATGGCTACCAGGTGAGCTGGACATTCGGACACTTGTGCACCCTAAAAGAACCACACGATTACACTGACAAATGGAAATACTGGGACATGCGCTACCTTCCCATGATTCCGCCACGTTTCGCGATCAAAGTCATTGAAGACAGCGGGGTGCAAAAGCAATTCGGCATTCTGGAGAAACTCATCAGCGAAGCGCAGGAGATCATCAACTGCGGTGATGCCGGCCAGGAAGGAGAGCTCATCCAGCGCTGGGTGCTCACCAAAGCCATCAACAAAGCCCCGGTCAAACGCCTCTGGATTTCGTCGCTGACGGAAGAGGCCATTCGCGAGGGTTTTGAAAAGCTGCATGAAGGCGAAGAATTCGACAAACTCTACGAAGCCGGGAGCGCCCGTGCCATCGGCGACTGGTTGCTGGGCATGAACGCTACACGCGCCTACACGCTGAAATACGGGCAGAATAAACAAGTGCTATCTATCGGCCGCGTGCAGACACCAACTTTGGCGATGATTGTTGAACGTCAACTGGAGATTGAGAACTTCAAACCGGTGCCTTATTGGGAAATCAAAACTATTTACCGCGACACCGTTTTTTCGGCGACCAGCGGACGTTTTCAGAAGCCGGAGGACGCGCAAACCGTGTTACAGGAAATTTCCGGCATCGACCTGTACATTGGCAATATTGAAACCAAGAACAGCAGCGAGCACCCTCCCCGCCTCTTCGACCTGACTTCGTTGCAGATTGAATGCAACCGCAAGTTCAGCATGAGTGCGGACGATACGCTGCGCACCATCCAGTCGCTTTACGAGAAAAAAGTAACGACCTATCCGCGTGTTGACACCACCTTCCTGTCGGACGATATTTACAAGAAGGTGCCGGCAACACTAAAAAATATGAAAGGCTACGAAAGCCTGACGCAACCGATTTTGGAAGCCGGCAAAATCCGGAAATCGAAAAAGGTATTCGACAACAAGAAAATCACCGATCACCACGCCATCATACCAACCGGGCAAAACCGGATCGATTTGAGCGATGCCGAACGGAAAGTTTTCGATTTAGTTTGCAAACGTTTCATCGCTGTGTTTTACCCCGACTGTAAAGTGGCCAACACCAGTGTTGAAGCAAAGATCGCCCAACACGATTTTAAAACTACCGGGAAACAAATTCTGGAACCGGGCTGGCGCGTAGTCTTCCAAAACGAAGACAAGGACGACAACAGCGAAGATCGGATTCTGCCAGCCTTTACCAAGGGAGAACACGGTCCGCATCAACCCGATTTGCAGGAAAAGCAAACCCAGCCACCGCAATATTTCACCGAAGCGACTTTGCTGCGAGCGATGGAAACGGCCGGCAAAAACATGGACGACGAAGAGCTGCGCGAGCTCATGAAGGAAAACGGCATTGGCCGCCCTTCAACCCGTGCCAACATTATTGAAACCCTCTTCCGCCGTCGCTACATTCAGAAGGAGCGAAAACGCTTGGTTGCAACGCCAACCGGAGTTGAACTCATTCAGAGTATTGAAAACGATCTGTTGAAATCGGCCGAACTCACCGGCCAGTGGGAGCGAAAATTACGCCAGATTGAATCGGGCGAGGTAGAAATCGCTCAATTTATGGACGAAATGAAGACGATGGTTTCCGAAGTGATTAACCAGGTAAAAAGCTCGCCACGCAGGCAGATCACCATTCTGGAAGACGAGGAAACACTGAAGGCGAGAGCCAAAGAAGAGGCGAAGCAACAGAAAAAAGAAGCGGCCCAAAATGCGGCTGATAATATTGAATGTCCGAAGTGTGGAAAAGGAAAGCTGCTAAAAGGAAACTCGGCCTGGGGCTGCTCGGAATGGAAAGCAGGCTGCCGTTTTACAATTCCGTTTGCCATGTACGAAAAGCAACTGACCGACAAGCAGGTAATAACATTGGCAACCAAAAAGAAAAGCCCGGTTATTAAAGGTTTTAGCTACAACGATCTAAAAATTGACGGCAAATTGATCCTCAACGAGAATAGCGAGCTCATTCTGCAAACCGAGATTAAAGACGACAGCAGCTGCCCCAAATGTAACGTGGGCAAAATTGTAAAGGGGAAAACCGCTTACGGTTGTACTAATTTCAAATCGGGATGCGACTTTCGGATGCCGTTTGAGATTGCAGTTTCTAGCTAGAAAGTGCTTTATGAAAACTAAAATCAGAAATAAAACACCCCAATCTCCCGCAAAATGGGATACCAAGAGCACGATAAGCACTATTGGTATTGCCCTGATCGTTGGCCTCATTGCCTTTTCACAAACTATCAAACCCAAAAGCAATCGTGTTGACTATTTAAGATTCGATCAAACGACCAAAGGGTATATAACTCATATTGCTGAAAGAGGTGGCTATTTTCAAGGCTACAAAGGAGCTAACTATATGACCTCCGGCTATGAGATTTCGTACGAGTTTTCAGTCGATGGCGTAAACTTCGCGGGAAAGTCTCTGGTACCTCAAAATGAAGCTATTTTGAAAATCAGAAATCAACAAAAGAATAATAATGGTCCAATTACCGTGAGGATTTGGTACAATTCTAACAATCCTCAGTTTAGTGATATTGACTTGAGCAGTATCAACTAAAAACATCAGAAGACCAGACACGAAAATTCTTGTTTGTATTTTCTAGCCCAGTAACCGGAAAAACAGGGCAACCAAAATACCAACGATTACACCACCAAAGACTTCGCGAAAGGTGTGCCCCAGGCTTTCTTTCAGCTGGGCACTCTTAAATTCTTTCAGCTCTTCAAAATCGATTCTCTTCGATAATATATTGAGGAAACGTGCATGTTTACTGGCTTCGTAGCGCACGCCCATCGCATCGTGAATGGTGATGATGGAGAACGTAATGGCGATGGCAAAAAAGTAATTGTCAATTCCCTCGAAAAAACCAATGGTACAAGTTAAAGCTGTTACCACCGCCGTGTGCGAGCTGGGCCACCCACCGTTCGACTTCAGCAACTCGAAATTCCATTTTCCTTTTCTAATTTTGAAATTGATCAGTTTTACTGCCTGTGCCACAACCATTGCAGTCAAAGCTGCCAAAGCTGTTTCCATTGCCGAATTCATTTGCATAAACGAGTCCTCCTGTCGGTTTTAATAGACGAACACCACAAGATAATTATTTCTTTCAGTTAGAAGTGCCTTGGGGCGACATCTTTTAAACGGATGCCACCCCGCGCTTCAACTAAACCGCGCAAAGAACTTTCTTCATTTCTTCGGCAATAATCTGCACGCCTTTTTCAATTTCGTCCGGATCTGCGTTTGTAAAGTTCAAACGAATATGATTGCTGCCCTGCCCTTTGGTGTAGAACGAATTCCCGGGAACGAAAATCACGCCGCGTTCCATGGTCGATTTAATCAGCTCGTCAGCACGTAAACCATCCGGCAGCGTCAGCCAGATAAACATGCCACCAGTTGGCTGGGTCACCTTTACGTCATCCGGCAAATAGCGATTCAACATATCAACCATACAGGCTGCCTGTTCCTCATATTTTGTTCTAGTCCGGCTTAAATGTTCATCCAGATCGTTGTGCGTCAAGTAGTGGTGCAAAACGTATTGAGTCAGGTTATTCGAGTGCAAATCAGCTGCCTGTTTCGCTTTATCGAAATGCGGTACCAAAGCCGGCGGCAGAATCACCCAACCATTGCGCAGTCCAGGAGCGACCATTTTCGAGAACGAGCCAGTCCAGGCTACATGATCCGGCGCATATTTTTTTACCGGCGCAGGGAATTCCTCGCCAAAACAAATTTCATTGTAAGGATCGTCTTCCAGCAAAAACTGGTTGTAGCGACGTAACAATAACGCCAAATCCTGTCTTTTTTCATCTGAATAACTGATTCCCGATGGATTTTGGGCATTGGTAACCGCGTACATTAATTTGATTTCATCGTTCAGAAACAAGTCTTCGACCTGCGCCAAATCAGCACCGTCTTCCAGCAAGTCTACTTCCTTAAAATTGGGCAGATAAGCCGACATCGATTGGATAGCTCCCAAATAGCTAGGTTTTTCTAAAATCACGCCATCTCCGGGATTGATAAACAGCTTCGACAAAATGTCAATTGCCTGCTGTGAACCATTCGTAATAACAACCATCTCCGGTGTAATCTTCATGCCATACTTGGCACTGTAGCGACTGGCAATCCACTCGCGCAGTGGGTAATACCCCAACGAACCGGCATATTGCAGAATATTACGGCCAGCGTCGGCCATTACTGCCCTTGTACTCTCGGCCAATTCGTCGACCGGGAACAAAGACGGATTTGGCAATCCTCCGGCAAACGAAATCATTTTTTGCTGGCCAATGGCATTTAAAATGCTGCGAACAAAGGATACCGGTATATTTCGGTATTGTTCTGAGAATTTTTCTTCGGGAAACTGATTTTCCATAGTTTGTTATTTAAGTTTAAAATCGGCAAAAACAAAAAGCCCTTCCCGGGGCTGACCACACCGGAAAGGGCTTTGCAACATGCAATACAGTCCCGCTCCTAGGTGATCAACTCCACCAGGATAACCGCGACCGCGACGAGAATATGTATTGACAATCGACTCATATTATTTGTATCAAACAGTAATAAAAACAAAAAAGCCACCCTCCGAAGAGAATGGCCTTGCTCCAATAGCTTTAATATTTTTTGTCCATACTCTTCCCTAGCCCAACGCGATGACCGCGAGTGCGACGACGAGAATCGTATGAATTGAATTGCTTTGCATTGTTTTCACAAAGGAAAGATAATTTTCAGCCCTGCAAAGTTTCAGTTTCCTTTTTTTCAATTTTCATTCGAAAAATTTAAAATGGGCACGGAATGTTAACAAAAACGACCAAACAAGGACTTAGCTAAAAATAAAAACACTGCGCTCCGTTAAACGGGCACAGTGTCATGAACAAATGTATGAAATAATATGGGAAGATTCTTTTAATCTGCTACTTAACGCTTCTCAAAAAGCGGATTCACCCGAACATAAGTACTGTCTGCAAAAGCGATGTGATAGGGCGAATCGAAAAATGTACTGGGCTGATAATAGTCGGTAGTTATGATTTGAGCCCCCGATGCACAAGCAGTTTCAAAACGCGAATAATCGTTATTCCGGGCTTCGACCGTGTTGGCATCCGCACGCGTACGAATCAGGTAGCCTTGTTTGACTAGCTTCGGGATTTCCGGGTTTTCGGGATCGTTTAACAACAAAGCTGCTGCTTCGGGAGTACCGGGTTCGGCGCGGGCAAACAATACCCGACCAATTAACGAAGGATGCCCGTGCATATAAAGGTCCCGCTTTGCTCCTCCATCGTCCAAAATGAAGAGGAAACGCCCCTGTGCGTCTTCCAATTTCGGCCAGCTTCCTTTAGTCACTGCTTCATTTAATGTAGGATAATCAGCACGAACCATATCCGGAGTGATCAACTTGTCGTCTCCCAAACCCGCGCGAATTGCCTCATCCAGCCGATCAAAAGTTGCTGATGTTAATCGCTCCGGTTCGGTGAGTTTTGAGTGGTCATCTTTCATCTGATCAGCAGACCCTTTTACTTCCATTGTTATAAACACGGGAAAATGTCCGGGATTAGCTTCAGACCAAGCTTTCAACTGAACTAACGCAATTTTTAGCGTAGGACACGAGCTAAGAAAATCAACGCCAATCATATGAAAGACCTTGAAACCCGGCTTCATCATCAAACTATCGGGGTCATAAGGTTGTTCGGGCTTCACCCAATCCAAACCTTCCGGATGAGCATACCGACCGCCCAGGCTGTCAGCATACACGTCAATTTCCAAATTGCGTAAGCCTAAATCCAACTGATCAGCAAGACTGACATGCGCGTACTGCAAACCTGTGGCTCTTGGATCTCTGGCAATCATCGAATCCATCAACGCAGGCTCGATGGCCTGTTTATAGCTATTGTGAGAACCGATTACCTGGTATTGGTTAATCGGTAGATTGTCGTTTTGATGAGATGTAGAACATGACGCCACTAACAAAAAAGAAAAAGCAGCAAGCGCACGAAACTTCATAACTTTTGTTGTTGAAATTGATGCGTCAAAGCTAGGCAAAAACGAAGCGGCATCCGTTAAACCAAAATTACATTCCGATTAGATGTTTGGAAAAAACGTTCAACAAACCGTTAAAGACCGACTCAAAAATGAACTAATACACATCTTCGCAATAGCGATTATCGGCTTGCAATTGATCCACCGTCAGGCCATTATCTTCGGCCTGCAACAACGCATTGATGGTTTGCTTAACGCTTTGCCCCATCTTTATCGAGCCACACACGTAAATATGTGCACCTTGGTCAATCCACCTCAGCAGTTCAGTACCTTCTTTCAATACGGCATCCTGCACGTAGAATTTCGTCGATTGGTCGCGGGAGAAAGCCAAACTCACATTTTCCAGCAAACCTTCACGTTTCCATCCATCCAATTCTTCGCCATATAAATAATCAGACTTTCGCGTCTTTTCGCCAAAGAATAACCAGTTTCGGGTATTTGTATGCATTCGGCGTTCCTGTAAAAACGCACGAACGGGAGCAATACCAGTCCCGGCTGCGATGAAAATTGCCGGCGTTGAAGAATTGACAGGCAAACGGAATTCATCGTCGGGCGCGATGAAAAACGAAACAGCCGTGCCAACTTCCAACCATTCACTCAAGTAAGTTGAACAGGAGCCTTGACGTTCGCGATTCTTGTGGTTAAACCGCACCTGTTTTACTGTTAGCTGCAGCTCATCAGCATTCATTTGCTGGAAGGATGAAATCGAATAATAGCGGATTTTCAACTTGTCGGGTAAACTAACCAATTGCGATGTATTAAACAGATACGGGAAGTCGTTCAACATATCCATCAAATCATGCTTACGTTGGTAATCCAAACTCGCCTTGTCGTCTGCCAGTAGGTCCGACAGATTTTCGTCGCCCGATAAATCAGCATAACGCTTCATAACCCCACGACTCAAGGTCGTTATTTCAGCTTTTGTCAAGAGAAACTCGCGAAGGCAAAGACCTTCTTCCTCTCGAATCAACTCTTCTGGATTTAGTCCGGTCTTAGCGACAATCAGTGCGACCAATCGTGGAGAGTTTTGTGGCGCAACGCCAATGGAATCACCTGATTTATATTGCACTTCTCGCCCGTTAATAGCCAAACTGATGTGATACACCCCTTCTGCGGACTCCGGATTGAGACATCTTTTTTCTTTAACAATTGCTTTCTTCCACGATCGATTCTTTTGCTCCTCAATGAGAAAAGAATCACCATTCGAGCTCCCTGCCAATAATTTAGAGACCGTTGAAATCCAGCCGGCAGCGTTCGTTTCAAACGCTTCATCACAGTCTACACGCGGAGAAAAGGGTTTGGCACCGCTGTCAAGCAAAAGCCTTTCCAGTGTCTTTCCGGCCTCGCAAAAATGCTCGTAATCCGAATCGCCCAACGCGCATACCGAAAACTCAAGATGATCAAGTTGAATCTGTTTATTCTTTAAGTGCTTGAAAAAACGGACAGCTACCGGAGGTGGATCGCCCTCTCCATGAGTGCTCACCACAAAAAGAACTGTCTTTTCCGAAGCCAGGTTCTCTGCTTTAAACGACGACATATTTTTCAGCCGCACTTTCTTGCCTTTCTCCTTTAAATGTCGAAAAGTCTCACTGGCAACAAACTCTGCGTTGCCTGATTTTCCGCCAAATAATATCGTAATTAAACCTGTTTCGGCTGCAAGCTGCTGCTCACCAAAAAACTTCCGTATCGTTCCAAACATCCTTTTCAATTTTGTTTCCTGTCGTGAATTGTGACCACCTGCTGAGCAGAAAATCGAATACTGACGCCAAAGTTAATTTCGAAAGTCAATCTGATCAATCCCAACATCTTATGATTTTACCGAAAGACACGAGACCAAAACACCATAACAAGATAAAATTCAATGAATTAAATAGAAAACCGACTATAAATCACCCAATATTAAAAGACAAAAATATCTCATATATGAAAGGAGACCTGTTTCTTTCTCCTTATTTCTAGGTAGAAAAGCCATCAGAAAGCAAATTTATGGCCAAGAAAAAGGGCATCCCATTTGTCGTGAAATGCCCTTTTGCGTTATCCTCGGAGTTCGATTATTTCAACCATTTATCCAGCCAATTTTTAAACACTCTCTGCCACAGAATACCGTTTTGAGCGGTAGTCACCCAGTGACTTTCTTCGGGGAAGTGTAAAAACTCGGCCGGGATATCCTGCAGCACTGCCGCATTAAATGCTCCCATCCCCTGTGTGAACGGAATCCGGAAATCCTTTTCTCCGGTAATCACCAAAATCGGTGTGTTCCATTTGCCTGCAAACAAGTGCGGAGAGAACGTGTATGAGCGCTGAGCGGCAGCATTCGATTTGTCCCAGTAAGGGCCACCGATGTCCCAGTTTTCAAACCACATTTCTTCGGTAGTCACATACATTTGGTCGAAGTTGAAAATACCACAGTGCGAAATGAACGCTTTAAAACGCTTGCTCTCATTGTGACCAGCCAGGTAGTTAACAGAGAAGCCACCGTAGCTGGCACCAACTGCGCCCAAACGATTTTCATCCACATAGGGCTCCTTGGCCACATCATCAATCGCCGACAAGTAATCCTGAATATTCAGGCCACCGTAGTCTTTGCTGATTTGTTCCAACCATTCCATACCAAAGCCCGGCAAACCGCGACGGTTTGGAGCCACGATAATGTAATCGTTCGCGGCCATCATCTGGAAGTTCCAGCGGTACGACCAAAATTGGCTAACTGTTCCCTGCGGACCACCCTGGCAATACAAAATGGCCGGGTATTTTTTGTTCGGGTCGAAATGAGGCGGATAGATTACCCAAACCAACATCTCTTTGTTGTCGACTGTTTTTACCCAGCGGCTTTCCACCTTACCCATTTCCAACTGATCCATCAGTCCTTTGTTCACAGCTGTCAATGGCTCGTCGGTTCCGGTAGCCATGTCAACCAGGTACAATTCGGCTGGTTGCGACATCGAAACTTTCGTTGCCACCAATTTGCCATTAGCTGCTTCTTCAACTGTCTGGTAATTGTGCACGCCATCGGTCAAACGCTGAATGTGTCCGTCTGCGATGCTTACCCGGTAGATTTCATCAGTTGCATGAATATCGCTGATGAAGAAAATTGCTTGGGCATCGCGGCTCCAGCTCAGGTGCTCCGCATTTTGCTCCCAATTAGCCGAATAGTTTTTCTCTTCTCCGGTTTCCAGGTTCATCACAAACAAACGCGTTTGATCCGATTCGTAACCATCACGCGCCATGCTCGTCCACGCCAGGTATTTACCATCAGGCGAAAAGCTTGGATTTTTATCGTAGCCTTTGTGTGCTTCTGTTAGGTTTCGGGTCTTTCCGGTTTCAATATCGTATTCGTACAAATCAGTATTCGTGCTCTCGGCGTAAGCCTTTCCACTCAACTTTTTGGATGAATAAACCAATTTCTTGCTATCAGCACTCCACGCCAATTGCTCGGTGCCATCAAATGGGCGATCAGGTGCATCAAACTTCTCCCCTTCCAGCAAATCCTTGCCGCCGGTAATTCGTTCCGCTCCGAGCTTGGCGATAAAAATGTGATTGTACGTATAGTCATGCCAGTTATCCCAGTGTCGATACATCAGATCACTTTCCAGACGGGCATTTGCTTTCGGCAAATCCGGAAACATGTCATGAATGTTTTCGTCCAGTTTCACCTGTTTCACATAGGCAATTTCCTTCGAGTTTGGTGCATATTTAAATCCGTTGATTCCGCCTTCAATGTCGGTGATCTGCTCCGGATTTGAGCCGTCAGGGTTCATTTCCCACAACTGGCTGCTACCACTCGCTGACGAGATATAGCCAATTTTCTCTCCATCAGGCCGCCACATCGGCTCCGATTCGTTCGACGCGGTATTGGTCAATTGTACTGCTTCGCCACCGTCTGCCGGTACCGAATACAGTTCTCGGTAGCCTTTATTTTCTTCAATATTGAAATAAGTTACCGCGTACAGCACCGTTTTCCCATCGGGCGACAAGCTTGCATTTCCGAGCCGTCCAAATGACCACAGCACCTCCGGAGTCATCACATCCGATGTTAGTTTCGGTGTCTCCGGCACATAAGATTTTTGTATATCATTCATCGATTTGGGGTTAGCACAAGCATTCAGAATCAATGCCGTGACAATTAAAACATAAACATTTCTCATAGTAAGTAATCTATTTTCAGGAATCGCAAAATACAGTTTTCAAAAGAGATAAAAAAGAACTTAACAACTTGTTCAAAACAAATGCTAAAATCACCCAGAAGTAAATCTCGAACCGTTTTGACCAAACAATTGAGAATTCTTAAAAGACAAAAAGACGTTGCCCGTTAATGCACCATTCGACAGACCAGGAAGTGGATACATATTCATTTTTCTATATATTTACATTTATTAGCTATTTTTAGGTCAATACTTAGACCCAAGGTTATATATTTGTAGTTGAAGACAATCCGATAGACTCAAATAAACGGAAAGGAAAAGGCACTATGAGAAATATATTTTTAGCATTCAGCTTCGCTGTTCTTACACTAACCAGCTGCGCTTCCGGCTCAAAAACGGAGAATCAAACTCAAAACCCGGATGATCCGCAGGAACACAGCGTTAGCCTAATTAGTAAGGAACAATTTTTAAAAGAGGTTTGGAACTACGAAGACTCTCCCAACGAATGGAAATTTTTGGGCGACAAACCTGTGATTATTGATTTTTACGCCGATTGGTGCGGTCCATGTAAAATTGCAGGACCCATTTTGGAGGATGTTGCCAAAGAATATGATGGCAAAGTGATTGTTTACAAAATCGACACGCAGAGAGAACGAGAGCTGGCAAGTGTATTTGGAATCAGCAGCATCCCGGCATTCCTTTACATTCCTGTTGAAGGAAAACCAATGATGACAGCCGGAATAGGGCGGACAAAAGACCAGACGCGACAAATGTTTGTAGACAACATTGAGTCGCATCTGCTAAAAAACAAGCAATAGTTTCATTCGCAATATAGATCTAAAGGACGGCCTTCACCGTCCTTTTTTCATTTAGCGCAAAGATTCTTCGAGTCAAAAAATAAATCGAAATTCAGAACATATGACAATTCAACTTTGAAAAATTAGCATTTGCTCGTCCGAATATCTGAATTGCTCAACAGATTGCCGATTTCAGTAAATGCAGAGTGTACCGCTGTTGGATTTTAGGCCATTAAAACTAAATTGCCGTTAAAATTCAACAGTTATGACTCACGTGGAAAGCTTTTTAAATGAATTGAATAACTCAATTCAGGCTGATCAGACCAACGGCAACAAGCAGCAAAATACCGGTTTAATTCAGTTTATCGCTTCAACCAAAAACTCGCTTGATAATCTGCAGTCATACCTTGACAATAAACAAGTCGCCCAGTTCTACCAGGAAATCGGAGAGCTCAAATTCATGATCGAATACTCCGACGAAGTTCACAAAAACTGGTTGCTCATTCGCGCTTATTCCGGAGCATTGGCCCGTCTCTCGTTGGAAGTTTCAATGAAACACGCGTCAGATGTGTCGTCCTATTACGAAATCCAATATGGCCGTCGCCGGATTTTGAAGGAGGAAAGTTGGTTCGAACAACTGCGTTGGGAATTCCTGGACGAACTGAAAACGCTCGACGATGATGCGAAACTGACTCGTTTCCTGAACAAGCAGCACAAAAAGCTAAACAGCTGTTTTCAAGTCTACAAAAGCGAGCTGATGCTGTTTCTCGAGAGTCTGAACAAACAGTAATCCCTCCATTTTTAAAATAACTTTTCTACAACATATTTAATTTTGCGCCTATCTTTTTGTACTTTTTACAATTAAATTTATTTTTGCTTCGGAATTAGACAATTCTGGCTTATAAACCCAACAACACGACTTATGAATTTCGGACATTTTGATGACGAAAAGCGGGAGTATGTTATTACCAACCCGCAAACACCCTGGCCTTGGATCAACTACTTAGGCAACGAAGATTTCTTTAGCTTAATTTCGAACACAGCCGGCGGCTATTCTTTTTACAAGGATGCCAAGTTCCGCCGGATTACGCGCTACCGATACAACAATGTGCCGATGGACAACGGAGGCAAGTATTTTTACATCAACGATGGCGGGACTATTTGGAGCCCGGGATGGAAACCTTGCAAAACTCCGCTGGATGACTATTCGTGCCGCCATGGTATGAATTACACGGTCATTAAAGGGGCTAAAAATGGTATCGAAGCTGAAGTGCTGTACTTTGTTCCATTGAAAACCTGGGCTGAAGTTCAAAAGGTAAGTTTGAAGAACAACACCGATCAAAGCAAAAAAATAAAGCTGTTCTCGTTTGTCGAATGGGCACTTTGGAATGCCGCAACCGACATGGAAAACTTCCAGCGAAACTTCTCAACCGGCGAGGTTGAAATTGACGGAAGCACCATCTACCACAAAACAGAATACAAAGAGCGCCGCAATCACTATGCCTACTACTCGGTAAACGCACCAATCGGAGGCTTTGAAACCGACCGCGAAACATTCTTCGGACTGTACAATGGTTTCGACGAGCCGCAAACTGTTCTTGAAGGCGGACCACGAAACAGCGTCGCGCATGGCTGGTCGCCAATCGCGTCGCATTTCGTCGAAGTGGAGCTTCAACCCGGCGAAAGCAAAGAGTTGGTTTTCGTTTTGGGCTACGTTGAGAATGAACAAGACGATAAATGGGAATCCAAGAACATTATTAATAAAACGAAAGCCAAAGCGACACTGGAGCGTTTCAACACCGCAGAAAAAGTGGATGCGGCATTGGCCGAACTAAAAGCATACTGGGAAAAACTGCTGGGTGTTTTCACGCTCAACTCGAAGGAAGAAAAACTGAATCGCATGGTCAACATCTGGAACCAGTACCAGTGCATGATAACCTTCTGTTTCTCGCGCTCGGCTTCGTTCTTCGAAAGCGGCATTGGCCGTGGTATGGGCTTCCGCGACTCGAACCAGGATTTGATTGGCTTTGTGCACCAAATTCCGGAACGCGCCCGCGAACGAATCATTGATATTGCCTCAACACAATTTCCCGACGGCGGTTGTTATCACCAGTATCAACCATTGACGAAAAAAGGAAATAACGAGATCGGTCAAGGGTTCAACGACGACCCGATGTGGCTGATT
The DNA here is from genome assembly GCF_003610535.1 of Mangrovibacterium diazotrophicum. Classification (NCBI taxonomy): domain Bacteria; kingdom Pseudomonadati; phylum Bacteroidota; class Bacteroidia; order Marinilabiliales; family Prolixibacteraceae; genus Mangrovibacterium; species Mangrovibacterium diazotrophicum. Next base: position 1,121,519 of record NZ_RAPN01000001.1, read on the forward strand.
CTCGGTGCAACAAGCTATATCAAAGAAACCGGCGACTTCAGTATTCTGGTTGAGCCTGTCCCATTCGACAACGAACCGGGAACCGAAGTTTCCATGTTCGAACACCTCACGGTTTCGTTTGACCACGTGGTGAACAACCTCGGGCCTCACGGATTGCCGTTGATCGGTCGTGCTGACTGGAACGACTGCCTCAACCTGAACTGCTTCTCAAACGACCCGAATGAAAGCTTCCAAACGACCGAAAACAAAACCGAAGGTAGCAAAGCCGAAAGTTTGATGATTGCCGGCTTGTTTGTGGTTTACGGACGCGACTATGTGGAGCTTTGCCGCAAGCTGGACAAAAACGAGGAAGCCGACCGCGCTCAAAAACACATTGACGCGATGGTAGAAGCCGTGAAACAACACGGTTGGGACGGCGAATGGTTCCTGCGCGCTTACGACTACTACGGTAACAAAGTTGGATCGGATGAAAACGAAGAAGGCAAAATCTTCATCGAATCGAATGGCTGGTGTACGATGGCCGGAATCGGCATGGAAGAAGGTATGGTTGCCAAAGCGCTCGACTCAGTGAAAGAACGATTGGATTGCGAACACGGCATTGTACTGAACAACCCGGCCTTCACAAAATATTACATTGAGTACGGCGAAATTTCAAGCTACCCTGCTGGCTACAAGGAAAACGCCGGTATTTTCTGCCACAACAACCCCTGGATTATGATCGGGGAAACGGTGCAGGGTCGCGGAGACCGCGCTTGGGATTATTTCCGGAAGATTTGTCCCGCTTACACCGAACATTTGAGCGACCTGCACAAAGTGGAACCTTATGTGTACGCCCAAATGATTGCCGGGAAAGACGCTTTCAAACCAGGCGAAGCTAAAAACTCTTGGTTAACCGGAACGGCAGCCTGGAACTACTACACCATCACCCAATACATTCTGGGCATCCGCCCAACTTACGACGGACTATTGATGGATCCGTGTGTTCCGGCAGAATGGGATGGCTTCCAAGTAACCCGTACATTCCGAGGAACGACTTTCAACATTGAAGTCACGAACCCGAACGGTGTGATGAAAGGCGTAATAGAACTTTGGATTGATGGTGAAAAAGCGGACGGCAGCCTGGTTCCGATAATCGGAAAAGCCAGCTGCGAAGTAAAAGTCATCATGGGCTAAAAAATAAAAAGAGCGGATTCAGGTCCGCTCTTTCTGTTTCTATTCGTTCGTTTCTAGTTGTTTTTCCCGCATCCGCGACCACGACAGTTCCCCTGCCCTTGTCCTCCTCGTTCCATATCTCCTTCAACTATTTCATCAAAATGATCCTGTGGAAGGAGTTTCGGTTCATAGTTCTCGCCGTTGTTGGCCAACACCCTGGTAAAGGCCCGCAGGTGGTTTCGGCTGCCGCGAAGCAAATTCGAATACACCACTTTAATCGACTCATCTGTTGTTTCATCCAGCAAGCGTTCCAGATCTTGAATATCCAATTCCTCCACGTAGGCACCGCTTTCCAACGCCGCTACCAGCGAAACTTTGCCGTCACTCAACAACTGATCGTAAGTAGCCTGCAATTCTTCATTCTGAAAAACACCCGCTTCGGGATTTGCTGGATCATCCAAACCAAAGGCGTCCAACAAAGTAGCAATAGCCGCCATGTGATTGGCTTCAGCCATCGGGATATTCTCGAAAATGCGTAGATCGTACAAATCACCAAAGGCCGTGTACAGGTCGTGCGCCAGTTTCTCTTCTTCGCGCATTTGCAGCAGCCCCGCTTTCGCCTCATCAGTCAGGCTTTCGCTGCCAACTCCGGCGTAACTGCTCATTACAACTGAGAGCAAGACTGCCAGTAAAATTCCACTTACTTTTGTTTTCATAACTGAAATGACTAACTGTTAGCACGACAAGTTCCGGAACCATTTCCCGAACGGCCCTGACCGTTGCCCTTACCCTGTCCTTTTCCTTTTTTGCCGGATTGCCCCACTGCGCTGCCATTGTTTCCACGGGCTTGACGCGCACTTTGCCAGGCCGCATATTCTTTTTGCTGATCAGCATTCAACAAGCCGTTGATGTCTTTTCGATGGGCATCGCGGGTATTCAGCATTTTTTCTCGAATTGCTTGCTTCGCTTCCAGATCGGTTGTCGACTGGCGCTCGGTCCGGTATTCAGCCATTTGCTTTTGAAAGCTTGTTTCCAGTTCGGTGATCGAAGCTTTCTGTTCATCGGTCAAATTTGAAATTCCGTTGATACACGAATTTTTCTTTGGGTTTTGTGCATTTGTATTCAGTCCCAATGTCACCAATAAAACCATTGCTAAAATTCCAATTGTTGTTTTCATAACTTCTGTTTTTAAATTCATTCGATGTTGTTTTGTTTTCCCTCCGACTTGAAGGTTTTACTACTTGACACCGATTGAAATGAAAACTTGTGGTGTTAAAAGAGAAAAAACAAAAAAAATCCTGAACCAGGGATTGGATCAGGATCAAATGAAGAAGAATGAATATTATTCAGGCCTGCCCTGCCGGTGCTTTTTACCTGGTAGTTGAACGCGTTCGTCGCTGTTAAGCAACGACTGAAAAATATCTGCCAACCGAGCTTTCTGTTCATCATTACAGATCGACTTCAATTCGAGGTAGAAGTCGCAGGTTGCCAACTTCAGATCCCGATGCTCTACACCTACTCGTTGCGCGATCGCTTGCAGATCTTCCCGACTAACCGAATCAGAGAATAATTCGTCGAGCATTTCCACGCGTAACTGACTCATATCGTCAGCAATTCCCCGTGCCCGACGGTTGAACCGCCGGTTGGCTTCACGGAAAGGCTCGAGTTGGGCTTCACTCAAATTGAGTTCCTCTTTGAAAAAACGGGTTCGCCGGTCCCCGGGAACTTTCGTTTCTACCCGCTCGCGCGACGAGCGCTCTTCATCATTACTGTGATAAAAAACTGTCGCTACCGTGGCTACGTTTGTAACCAATAGGATCACGACCAGCCAGCTTAATATTTTCACGTTTCGAAACATCACTCAAAGTTTAAAAGAAATTCTTCAATGGGTTCTTCGGATAAATCATCAAACGGCACCAACACTGCCTGCTCGGTCGAAGCAAGATCGGCTCGGGCATGATCGCCCACCCAAATGCCGAACCGAATTCCGACCGCGAGCAGCAAAACAATTAGCGCCGGTTGAAGCACGCGTTGCCAACGAACCCCGGAAACGCTGCGCCGCGCATCAATCCTGTTTTTGACACCTGTGTAAAAATACGGGCCGGGGTCTTGTGTCCTGTTTTCATCCAGCAAAAGCAAACTGCTTTTCAACTCCAGAAAGTATGTCATGCACTCGCCACATTCTTCCAGGTGAGCGGCAACCTGCTCCCTCGTTTTTTCAGGCAAACTGCCTTCCAGGTAGAAAATCAGCTCTTTGCGAACGCTATGATGGTTCATCGTTTTCATAATCGTTTGACACATTTTTCAATTAAAACTTGTGCACTCAAATGCCCTTTTTGTAGCACTGGTACAACTTCTTTTGCAATCCAAGTTTTGCGCGGTGAATCAACGATTCGACCGACGACAGGGAAAGCCCCATCACTTCTGCAATATCCTGGTACGCGAGATCTTCCAGTTTGCTCAGCGTAAAAGCCACACGCTGACGCTCGGGCAAACTATTTATAGCTTTGTACAAATTGGTTCTTCGTTGATCATTTTCTACTTCGTGGTCGGGCCTGGAACTCCAGCTTTCATCGGGCACATCCACTTTCGTTTCATCTCCCAAACTGATCCCAACCGAACGGAAAAACTTCCGCCGCTTGTTGTCGCGCACAAAATTGAGCGATCGGTTCACAGCAATGCGGTAGATCCAGGTTGACAACTTCGATTCACCCCGAAACTTGTGCAACGAATGATATAATTCGACAAATATTTCCTGCGCCAGATCCTCCGCATCATTTCGATCCTGCACAAAGCCCAGACAGGTGTGCAAAACCATCTTTTGATGACGATCCACCAAGAGCCGAAAGGCCTTTTCATCGCCATCATTGATTTGCTGCACCAAGTCCTGATCAGTCATTTTTGAGGTATTCAGTTTTGGTTTTGACACGAATTTATAGAAAAACTTGCGGCCCGTTCACTTAAAATCTCACCATTTTCTCCATTTGCTTGCAGCAGTGATGTTTTCACTTGTTTTTTCCTACCCAATTTAACCGAAAATAAAAGGCAAAAGGCCCGAGATTAACGCCAATAATTGCTATTTTTAACCCAACAACTTATAAACCCTCAACCAATGAATCTGACTATTACCGACGTAATTATTATTGCGTTGTACCTGGTGGCTACAGTCGTTATCGGACTGGTTTTGAAAAAAGTCGCTCAAAAAAGCAAATCCAATTATCTTCTTGGTGGAAACAAATTGCCCTGGTATATGCTTGGCTTGTCCAACGCGTCCGGAATGTTCGACATTTCCGGCACCATGTGGCTGGTGACACTTCTTTTTGTGTATGGGCTCAAAAGTATCTGGATCCCCTGGCTTTGGCCGGTGTTCAACCAGGTATTTTTAATGGTTTTCCTGAGTATCTGGCTACGCCGCTCGAATGTAACAACCGGTGCCGAATGGATCAATACCCGCTTTGGAAGGAGTTTGGACAGTAGCCTTTCGCACGGCGTCGTGGTTATTTTCGCGCTCATCCTTTGCCTGGGTTATCTGGCTTATGGCTTTATCGGGCTGGGCAAATTTGTGATGATTTTTATCCCCTGGCATGTTGTGGCTCCTTATATACCTTTCACTGTGCCGGAAGCCTACGTTCCTCACATTTACGGGATCACCTTCACGCTGTTCGCCGTTTTCTATGCCGTTCTGGGTGGAATGACCAGTATTGTTTGGGCCGATGTTTTGCAATACATCATCATGACCATTTCGGCAATTCTGATTGGCGTGCTGGCCATGAAAGCGCTGACTGTAGAAACATTGAATGTGCCGGATGGCTGGAAAACCCCCTTCTTCGGGTGGAAGCTCGATGGGCTCGACTGGCGGGGAATGATCGACCAGGTGAATGACAAAATTGCCAGCGATGGCTATTCGCTCTTCACGATCTTTTTTATGATGATGGTCTTCAAAGGATTGCTGGTTTCCATTGCCGGTCCGGCACCAACCTATGATATGCAGAAAATTCTTTCAACAAAAACGCCGAAAGACGCAGCCAAAATGAGTGCTTTCGTATCGGTGGTTTTGATGCCAATCCGCTACTTCATGATTGCCGGTTTTGCCGTATTGGGAATCCTCTACTTCGACCGTTTAAACCTGATGGTTGCCGGACAAATTGACTTCGAGCAAATTCTGCCGTCGGCAATTGCCGAATTCGTTCCTGTTGGTTTTATGGGATTGCTTCTCGCTGGCTTGCTGGCAGCCTTCAACTCAACCTTTGCCGGAACGCTAAATGCTGCCCAAGCCTACGTGGTTAACGATATTTACCTGCGCTACGTAAACCCCGATGCTTCCAATAACAAACTTAAAAATATCAACTACGCAACCGGGATTATCGTTGTAATTATCAGTATCATCTTCGGCGTTTTCGCCCAAAACGTAAACAGCATGTTGCAGTGGATCGTGTCTGCGCTTTACGGCAGCTACGTGGTATCCAACGTGTTGAAATGGTACTGGTGGCGTTTTAATGGCTATGGCTATTTCTGGGGTATGGTGGCTGGCCTGATCCCAGCGTTGATTTTCCCTTACATCTTCACAGAAACTTTGGATTTGTACTATTTCCCTTGGCTGCTGCTGGTTTCGGTAATCGGTGCCATGTTGGGTACTTTCCTGTCGAAACCAACCGACGAGGAAGTTTTGAAAGAATTCTACCGAACTGTTCGCCCGTGGGGATTCTGGGGACCGATTAAAGCGAAAGTCATGGCTGAAGATCCGACTTTCGTTCCCAACAAAAATTTCAAGCTGGACATGTTCAATGTGATCATCGGAACAACCGCGCAAACAGCCCTGGTTGCTATGCCAATCTACATTGTACTGAAAGATACACTTCCGATTTGGATTACGATCGCCATCACCATCGTGTGTGGTCTGATTCTGAAAAAAACCTGGTGGGACCGATTACCCGAAAAATAGACAATTCAACACTAATCATAACCGCTCAGGATTCCAACTGAGCTTTGGTTAAATAAATGACAGGAAAAGGAGACTCCACAGTCTTTCATTTCCTGTCATTTATCATGTTTTGCCGGGCAAATGCAAACGTTTGTCCTCTTGTTAAGTATTTTTAACGAAATTTTTGCGCCGAAAGATCAGATTTGCCTAATTTTAGACAAATTTTGATCCGAAACCATGAAAGCAGTTATTTTAACCTCTTCGATTTTCTACTTGTTAGGGTTGAAGGTTTCTCAAAACATTGAAGCCAATCCCAAAGAACTCCAGGACGCCAACCCAGCACCGGTAAAACAAGAACAAGTAATCGAAAAACCTGTTGCCGAAAAAACAGAAGAGCAAAAAACGCTTTACACAACAACTCCACAAAAGGAGACTCCGACGATGAATTCGGATTCAGGATTTAACTCCGTGGTTCGACAAAAATCAACACATTTAATGGAAAAGATGGACTAACAAATTAGTCCTCCTTATCGAAAAAAGCTTCCACACCAGGGTAATGATATTTCTCCCGGGCAATTCGTTCCGGAAAAATAAAGTAGTCCATTTCAGCCATCGTGCATAACTTCCCTTCCGAATTATAAATCCGGGCCTCAATTTTGGCAGTTCTCCGTTGTTTTTCCAACAACTTCGCACGTAAAGTAATCTTCCCCGTATTTGTATAAACCGGCTCCTTGTATTTTACATTCAGCTCTGTTGTAACACCTGCAGTTCCGCACTTGACATACACAACCCAGCCCCCAATTTCATCGAGCAAAGTGGCTTGAATTCCACCGTGCAACACATTCACCCAGCCCATAAAATTTGGCTGTGGTTCCCATTCGGCATACAGTTCATCACCGTCTTCCCAAAATTCCAGTTTCAGACCAATTGGGTTATGTGGCGAGCATCCGATGCACTGGTAAAGTTCCGGATCATCGTTTCTATGAACATTCAATATTTTTCTCATGGCAACTGTTTTAGTAAAAATGAAACCGGCCGGAAATTACTTCCCGACCGGCCTTCAAAGTTAATATCTTTAATTGTTTCCGAGAATCAGCGGCAAACCATCCTTGCCACTGCCAACGACCACAACTTTCGAATTCTGCGATTTCGCCAACTCCAGCGTTGCCTCTATTCCTCTTTGTTTCAAAATTTTGTCAGTTAAACTCGAATTAATAATCTGGTTATAAGCTGCAATACCTTCCGCTTCAATTCGCTTCCGCTCAGCTTCAGACGTTTCGCGGGTTAGGCGGAATTGGTAGGCCAATGCTTCCTGCTCGGTCTTCAATTTATTTTCGATTGCCACCCGAATTTGATCCGGCAAATTGATGGAACGAATCAGCAAAGCACGCATGTCAATGTTATTCTTCTCCAAAATAATTTTGGTCTCATCAATGATTGCCTGTTCCACTTCGCTACGTTTGGTCGAATAGATTTCCTCGGCTGTGTAACGGCCCGCCACCTGACGCACCATTGAGCGAACTTCGGGGATGATCAATTGATCAATATACCGCTTGCCGAAAACTTCGTGCAAATAGCCAATTTTATCGTACACCGGGTTGAAACGAACGGACACGTCAACATTAATATTCAAACCATTTTTATCGAGAACATCCATGGTTTCCTCCCGTTGCTGTTCTTTCACATCGTACACAATCAGGTCGTTCCAAGGCGCGACAACATGAAAACCAGGCATGTAGATATTTTCTTTATCCAAACCATCTCCGAATGGCCGGAAAATAATAGCTCGTTCGCCGGGCTGAATGGTGAAAAACATACTACTACCGAAGAAGATGAGTATAATCACTCCAACGACGATGACAATTAAATAAGATTTCTTTAGGACATTCATTTTGGTAAGTTTTCAATATTATTTATACGATATTAAACAATTGTCCGCAATTAAACAAAAGTCGCCGATAATCTTGAAACAGGAATCGGAACCGACGTTGCGTTGCGCCGGATTTTTGATTAGTTTTGAGCAAAATCATCAAGGACTTTCTATGATTGGCTCCTCCGAACTAATAATTAATTCCGATGGAAGTATCTTTCATCTTCACCTGAAACCCGAGCAAATTGCCGACAACGTAATCCTGGTTGGCGATCCAGGACGGGTTGAAATGATCGCTTCCCTCTTTTCCCAAATTGAATTTAAAGTTAGCAACCGCGAATTTGTCACCGTAACCGGAACGTTCAAAAAAACGCGCATCACAGTTATCTCTACTGGCATTGGCACTGACAACATCGACATTGTGATCAATGAACTGGATGCGTTGGTGAACGTGGATTTTGAAACACGCGAGATAAAAACGGAGAAGCGAAAGTTGAACATCATTCGTATTGGCACTTCCGGCGGACTTCAGCCTTTTCTGGATGTCAACTCCTTTGTGATTTCTCGCAAAGCAATCGGTTTCGATGGCCTGCTCAACTTTTATGCAGGACGGAACTCGGTGTCTGATCTGGACTTTGAAACCAATTTTAAAAACCACGTCGACTGGAACCCGCTGTTAACGTCGCCTTATGTTGTTGACGCTTCTCCCGAACTGTTTGATAAAATTAACGGGCCCAATTTTGCTTCGGGTGTTACCATATCGGCACCGGGCTTCTATGGTCCGCAGGGGCGGGTTTTAAGGTTGCCAATCGTTGATCCCGAGATAAATCCTAAAATCGAAAGTTTTAACTACGCCGATTATAAAATTACCAACTACGAAATGGAATGTTCGGCCATTTACGGGCTGTCGGCTCTACTGGGCCACCGCGCGCTGACGGTTTGTCTCATCATCGCGAACCGTCTAAGCAAACAGGCCAACGGCGACTACCACACGATGATGAAAAAGCTTATTCAGTTGGTTTTGGATAAGTTGGCAGAATAATATATCTTGAGCCAATACACGACGCTTATGGATTCTCAAAAACTACAAGCACTAATTAGCCTTTTGGATGACCCGGATCAAGCAGTGTTTGAGATGGTGGAAAAGGAGTTGCTGAAGGAAGATACGTTGCAGGTGGAACAATTAGAGCACGTTTGGGAAACGAGCCTGGACGAACTGATGCAGAGCCGGATCGAAGATTTGATTCAGCAAATTCAGTTTCGCGAAACCAGCAAACGAATTCAAAACTGGTCGATACAACCGGCCGTTGATCTATTTGAAGGATTCTTTCTGATCAGCCAATACCAATACCCCGACTTAAAACTGAAATCAGTTGAAAGTCAACTCAAAAAAATTAGCAGCGACGTTTGGCTCGAAATCAACAACCGACTGACCTCGATTGAGAAAATCACGGTTTTGAACCACATTCTTTATGATGTCAACAAATTTGCCATCAACCACAGCAACATGCTGTTGCCGCAAAACTGTTACCTCAACCAACTGCTGGAAACCAAAAAAGGCAACCCGATCTCGTTGGCCATTTTATATACAATAGTTGCACGCGATTTGGGCTTTCCGGTCGAGCTGATCGACTTCCCTAAAAATCCGCTATTGGCTTATGTTGATGCTGAATTAGCAAAGAAAACACATGGCGAAGACTACGACTCCCCCATTTTATTCTACATCAACCCGGCAAACAAAGGGGCGATTATCGGGCGGAAAGAAATCGAGTATTTCATGAAGAAAAATGAGCACGTCGACGACAAAGTTTTTCAGCAACCAAGCGAAGACCGAAAAATCATCAAGTTGCTGCTCGAAAACCTGATTGAGGCTTACGAAGCGGTTGGCCATCGCGAAAAGGTAAACGACCTCAGCTCGATTGCCTCGATGTTGTAATCAGTCGATTGGTTCCGACCGCACAAACATCTCTTCCGGATAATGAATATCGGTTAAAAATAGTCCCTCTGCAGGTGCAGAAACTCCGGCTGAGCCACGATCTTTGGCTTCGATAACCTGTCGAAAACCATCAACTGTAAGTTTTCCCAATCCAACTTCAACTGTTGTCCCCACAATAGCCCGAACCATGTTCCGCAAAAAGCGATCGGCTTTAATCGTAAATTTCAATTGCTGACCGTCCAGTTCCCATCGAGCCTCGTCAATCCGGCAATTATTCGTTTTCACATCGGTGTGCAACTTACTGAAGCTGGTAAAATCAATAAACTCGAAAAGCACCTTGCAGGCCTCGTTCATTCGTTCAACATCCAACGGCCGGCTATTGTACCAGGAGGTCTCCAGCGTAAAGGGATTCTTCCGTTGATTGATAAAATAGTGATAAGTCCGGGAGACAGCACCAAAGCGGGCATGCGCTTCCGAATCAACTTTGGTGATTTTAAAAATGACCACGTCCTTGCCTAAGAAGCTGTTCAATTTGTAGGTAAATCCAGGTTCATCCAAGGAGCTTTTGGCCGAGTCGAAATGGGCCACATAGTAGCTCGCGTGAACACCGGTATCAGTCCGGCCGGCACCGGTTACCCCAATGTCTTCGCGGCAAATGGTTGTGAGCGCATGCTCCAAATCTCCCTGCACACTTTTGGCGTTGGGCTGCACTTGCCAGCCATGATAACGCGTGCCGTTATAGGCTAATTCAACAAAATATCGTTGTTTCAATTTTCGAATCTGTTTAAACTTAAAATTTAGAAGCCAGCACTTTCCAATCGTTCTGTTTTTATTAATTTTACAGGCATTTGCGCTGGTTTTTACTTAACAACTTTTAACAAAGTTATACCCTTTTTTGAACTAGTATGCACTAATTTCGTCAACCAAAATATAAAAATAGATCTAAAAATATGAATCAAGCAGTTGATATTCGTGAGCTCAATGAAAGAATAGAGAAAGAGAGTTCTTTCGTCGATTTGATCAGCATGGAAATGAACAAGGTGATTGTCGGACAAAAACACCTTGTTGAAAGTTTGATGATTGGTTTGTTGTCGGGCGGCCACATCCTGTTGGAAGGTGTTCCCGGGCTGGCAAAAACGTTGGCCATTAACACGCTGGCGAAGACCATTAGCGCTGATTTTGCCCGAATTCAGTTTACACCGGATTTGCTGCCCGCCGACTTGCTGGGTACACTAATATACAGCCAGAAGAATGAAGAGTTTGTGGTCAAAAAAGGACCGATCTTCACCAATTTCGTACTGGCAGATGAGATCAACCGTGCGCCCGCTAAAGTGCAGTCAGCTTTGCTGGAAGCCATGCAGGAACGCCAAATTACCATTGGCGACCAAACCTTCAAACTGGAGGAACCTTTCCTGGTAATGGCCACACAAAACCCGATTGAGCAAGAAGGTACCTACCCGCTTCCCGAAGCACAGGTTGACCGTTTCATGCTAAAAGTGGTTATCAAGTATCCGCAAAAAGAGGAAGAGAAACTGATTATTCAACAAAACCTGTTGAAGCAATTCCCGCAACCATCGAAAGTGTTGACGCCGGAAGCAATCATTAAAGCTCGCGACGTGGTAAAAGATGTTTACCTGGATGAGAAAATCAGTAAATACATCGTCGACATTGTGTTCGCCACCCGTAACCCGATCGAATACAAGTTGGAGAAATATGCCGATATGATTTCGTACGGAGGTTCACCACGTGCAAGTATCAGTTTGGCGCAGGCTGCCAAAGCATACGCTTTCATTAAGCGCCGTGGATATGTGATTCCGGAAGATGTGCGGGCTGTGTGTCACGATGTGATGCGCCATCGTATTGGGTTGAGCTACGAAGCCGAAGCCAACAACATTACAACCGAAGAAATTATTACAGATATTCTGAATACTGTTGAAGTTCCTTAGCGGAACAAATTCCAAAAAACAAGGAACAAAAAACAAAATCCAAACATGAACGAACTTGAAAACAGGTGCCTTCAATTTGCAATCGATATTCGATTAAGATTGAAAGTATTGCCCAGAAATACTTCAAACACGGAAGATTTCAAGCAAGTAGTCAGGTCTTCAGGTTCGATCGGTGCAAATTATATTGAGGCCAATGAGTCTCTAGGCGACAAAGACAAGCTATTCCGAATGAGAATTGCAAGAAAGGAAGCTAAAGAGACCATTTACTGGCTAACAATTTTAAAGAACACAAATCCTGATTTTGATAACGAGCTTCAAGATCTGGTTAGTGAAGCTGACGAGTTGAAAAAGATTATTTCAGCAATCATTAAAAAGCTAGATCACTAACCCCTTTTGAATTTTGGGATTTGACTTTGGGGTTTTGGTCATTGGAATTTGATTTTTGGAATTTATACCACGAGAAAAAGTAAAGTAGTTGAACTTATAATCAAGGTAGCTTGGAACATACAGAACTATTAAAAAAGGTCCGGAAGATTGAAATTAAAACCCGGGGATTGAGCGCAAATATTTTTGCGGGCGAATATCACTCGGCTTTTAAAGGACGCGGGATGGCTTTCAGCGAGGTGCGCGAATACCAGTTCGGCGACGACGTGCGTAACATCGACTGGAACGTGACGGCTCGCTACAACAAACCGTACATCAAAATTTTTGAGGAAGAGCGTGAGTTGACCGTGATGTTGTTGATCGACGTCAGCGGGTCGCGTGATTTTGGTTCATTCGAGAAATTCAAAAAGAATGTGATTACCGAAATCTCCGCGATTCTTTCGTTCTCTGCCATCCAGAACAACGATAAAATCGGTGTGATTTTCTTCTCGGAAACCATTGAAAAATTCATTCCGCCTAAAAAAGGGAAATCGCACATTTTGCGTATCATCCGCGAGCTGATCGATTTTGAGCCGGAAAACAAAGGGACCAACATTTCCGAAGCCTTGCGTTACATGACCAATGCCATCAAGAAACGTTGCACCTGTTTCATCATTTCCGACTTTATTCAAAGTGAAAACGAATTCGACAAGGCGCTGACTATCGCCAATAACAAGCACGATGTCGTGGCTCTCCGCATTTTCGACGAGCGCGAAGCCAGCCTGCCGCCAATTGGTATGATCAAGCTGAAAGATGCTGAAACCGGCGAGTACATCTGGGTGGACAGTAGCAGCCGGCAAGTGCGCGAAAGCTATGCGCAATGGTGGAAAGAAGCCAGTGCCAAACTGGATTGGTCGTTTAAGAAAAGCGGTGTAGATTACGCCAACATCAACACCAAAGAGGACTATGTCAGATCCCTGATGACGCTGTTTAAAAAACGGGGGTTAAAAGCATAAAGCATGAAAGGACTAAAAATTACGATATTATTGCTAGGGCTGTGCGGATTTTTCCAGGGAACATCCTTCGCTCAGGGTATCCGCGTAAAAGCAGTAATTGATTCAACCAACGTACTGATTGGTGACCAGTTTAATTTGCGGCTGGAATTGGAGCAGCCCAAGGATGCTCAAGTTGCTTTCCCTGAAGTTGGCGATACCCTCGCCAATGGCATCGAAGTGATGGCACAATCGCCATTGGACACCTTCAAACTGGACGAAAGCGAACAGCTAAAAATCATCAAAAACCTGACCATTACGAGCTTCGACACCGGACGCAACGTTGTTCCGTCCTTCAAGTTTAAACTGGTTCAGGACAATATGCAGCAGGATTTGGAAACCCTGCCCGCCGAGTTTTTCGTGCATGGAATGGAAATTGATACCACCAAAGGCCCGACCGACATCAAGCATCCGTATGCAGCTCCGGTGACCTTAGCCGAAGCTTCGCCCTACATTTTGGGTGCGATTTTGATTTTGGCCATTGCCTTCTTCATTTTCTACTACATCCAGCGCCGCCGGAAAAACAAACCGGTATTTGGTAAAGCGGCCAAGCCCAAAGAGGCACCGCACGTGATTGCCCTGCGCGAACTGGAGCGTATCAAAGATGAAAAACACTGGCTGGAACCGGCGGAAGTCAAAATGTTCTACAGTGATGTGTCTGACACCTTGCGTCAATATATTCAGGAGCGTTACAAAATCAATGCGATGGAGTACACGACCGAGGAAACAATGCAGGCTTTCAACAAACAAAAAGATCTCCTAGCAGATAAGTCGAAGGTTCAGCTAAAAGACATTCTCAGCCTGTCCGACTTGGTGAAGTTTGCCAAGTATCAACCTTCGCCCGACGACCACAACCTGACTTTGATGAATGCCTTCTTCTTTGTGAACGACACAAAGGTTGAAGAACGAAAGACGGAAGTTAAAGATGAACGCGAAGGTGAGGAAGTAGACATGAAATAAGTCTCTGCTTCAAACTTTTTGCAGAAAAAAATACATCACAACAATTTTCTAAGAATAGAAAGAAAAAGATGAACGGAATAACATTTAAAAATCCGGAATATTTTTACCTGCTGCTGCTATTGATTCCCATGCTGGCCTGGTACATTTTCAGGTTCAGAAAATCGGGAGCGAGCATCCGCTTTTCAACGATCTCCGGTTTTAGCAAAATCGGGAAAAGCTGGAAACACTATTTGCGCCATGCACCGATCTTCCTGCAAATGGCTGGTGTTGCCCTGCTGATCGTCGCATTAGCGCGTCCGCAATCTTCCAGCAGCTGGGAAAATTCAACAACCAAAGGGATCGACATTGTAATCGCGCTCGACATCTCAAGTTCGATGCTTGCCCGCGACTTTCAACCCGACCGTTTGGAAGCAGCCAAAAATGTGGCCACCAAGTTTATTGCCGGTCGCCCAAATGACAAGATGGGGCTGGTCGTTTTCTCGGGCGAAAGCTTTACGCAGTGTCCGCTGACAACCGACCACGCTGTGCTGATCAACCTCTTCCGCGACATTCAGAGCGGTATGATTGAAGACGGTACCGCTATCGGAAATGGATTAGCCACCTCGGTTGCCCGTTTAAAGGAAAGCACAGCCATCAGTAAAGTCATTATTTTGCTGACCGACGGTGAAAACAACCGCGGCGAAATTGCTCCGGTTACCGCAGCTGAACTTGCCAAAACATTCGGTATCCGCGTTTATACCATTGGAGTTGGAACCGAGGGAACTGCTCCCTACCCTGTTCAAACGCCTTTTGGAACGCAAATGCAAAATATGCCGGTGAAAATTGACGAGGAAACGCTGCAAAAAATTGCAGACATCACCGACGGTCAATATTTCCGGGCTACCGATAACGAGTCGCTTGTTAAAATCTACGATGAAATTGACAAGCTCGAAAAATCGAAAATTGAGGTGAAGGAATTCAGCCGGAAACAGGAAGAATACCAGCGGTTCGCCTTCTTAGGCGGTCTGATCCTGCTGGCCGGTCTATTCCTGAAAATAACCCTATTCAGAAACATTCCTTAAGTTGAAGAAAAATGGAAATGTTCAGATTTGCACATATTGAATACCTGTATTTACTGGCCATCATACCGATCCTGATCGTTATTTTCTCAGTCATCCGCATCCGCCGTAAAAAGGCGCTGGAGCGTTTCGGTCAAAAGGAAATCGTCGATCAGCTAATGCCGAATGTGAGTAACAGCCGCCCGGTGCTTAAATTCATTTTATGGATGTTCGCACTGGCATCAATTATTTTTGCAGTAGCACAACCGCAATTCGGCAGTAAGTTGAAAACTGAAAAACGGAACGGTGTGGAGTTGATTATCGCGCTGGACGTCTCCAACTCGATGATGGCCGAAGACATTCAACCCAACCGGTTGGAACGGGCGAAAAGAGCCATCTCCCGCTTAGTCGACAATTTGGATGACGACAAAATCGGCCTGATCGTTTTTGCGGGCGATGCTTACACGCAGCTGCCCATTACCACCGACTTTTCGTCGGCTAAGCTGTTTCTGAATTCTGTCAGTACGAACATTGTTCCGCGGCAGGGAACAGCCATCGGCGCAGCCATCAACCTGGCGGTAAGTTCATTCAGCCCGCAGTTTACGGGTAACAAAGCCATCATCGTTATTACCGACGGTGAAAACCACGAAGACGATGCCGTTGGAGCAGCTCAAGCCGCAGCGCAACAAGGCATCATCGTTCACACCATTGGGATGGGATTGCCGCAGGGAGCTCCGATTCCGGTCTATCAAAACGGACAAAAAGATTTCAGAAAAGATAAAAGCGGACAGGTTGTGGTGACCAAGCTCGACGAGAAAATGCTGCAAGAGATTGCCGCTGCCGGAAACGGCGTTTACGTTCGGGCCAACAATGCACAAGTTGGCCTAAACACCATTTTCAACGAGATAAATAAAATGGAAGGTGCCGAGATGGAGTCGCTGGTTTACGCAGAATATGCCGAACAGTACCAATGGTTCATCGCCCTGGCCCTATTCTTCCTGTTGCTGGATTATCTGGTTCTGGAACGGAAGAACAAATATTTGAAAAACATCAAAATATTTGGAAAATGAGACAACACAAGATAATCGATATCACTCTTTTAAGTTTTATGTTCCTCCTGATCTCAGTGGCAGTTCAGGCACAAAACGAACGGAAATTCGTTCGCATGGGGAACAAACTTTACGAACAAGCGCTGGGCGACACCACCAAACAAGACACAGCTGCTTATAGCCAGGCTGAAGTGGCGTATCGCCGGGCACTGGACAAACGCCCCGACGATCAGAAGTGGAACTTCAACCTGGGCGATGCGCTTTACAAGCAGCAAAAGTTCGACCAGGCGCAAAGTACCTACGAAGAAGTGGCCGAGAAGAGTGAAGATAAAGTGGAAAAAGCGCGTGCTTACCACAACATAGGCAACTCGCTACTGATGCAAAACAAGCTGGACGAAAGTATTGAAGCATACAAAAAAGCGCTGCGAAACAATCCGAATGATCTGGACACCAAGTACAACTTGCTGTATGCCATGAACCAGAAGAAAAAACAGGAACAGCAGCAGAAAAACAAAGATCAAAATAAAGATCAGAATAAAGATCAAGACAAGGACAAGGATAAGCAGGATCAGAATAAAGACAAGCAGGACCAGAACAAGGATCAAAACAAAGATCAGAATAAGGACCAGAACAAAGACCAAAATAAAGATCAGCAAAACCAGGATCAACAGAATAAGCAGAACCAGGATCAGAATAAGCAGCAGCAACAGCAGCAACCTCAGGAACAAAAAATCTCCAAAGAGAATGCGGAGCGTTTGTTGCAGGCTTTGCAAAACGACGAAGAAAAGATCCAGGAAAAAGTAAAAAAAGCACAAGCAGCGCAAGCAAAACAACGACAGACTGACAAGGACTGGTAACAATTGAAATATTAGTTACCAACTGCAGACTAAAAACACCGTTTTCACTGTTTCATGCTTTATATATTAATTTTGAAGTTGAAATAACCAACGCATAAGGAGTAAAATGATTAAGAGACTCATCCTTTCAATCTTATTTGTACTACCGGCTTGGTTCGCCTCGGCCGATAGTGTACGATTTAACATGACCGGCCCCAACGTAGTTTCGGTTGGCGAACAATTCCGTCTTTCTTTTACATTGAATGAGCAGGGTACCGATTTAAAATTACCCGATTTATCCGGATTCGACGTGCTCATGGGCCCATCAACCTCCCAAAGTACCAGCATCCAGATGATCAACGGGCAAACGACGCAAACCGTGTCGTTCTCGTACATCTATATTTTACGTGCAAAGACTGAAGGAACCTTCACCATTCGTCCGGCATCGATCAATGTTGACGGCAAAGTTTACGAATCGAATGAATTGGAAATTGAAGTTGTGAAAGGCCAGCCGCAAACGCAGCAAAGCCAAAGCAGCGGAAGCCAACAGCAACAACAGCAGGCCCCGGCAACAACCGAAATTACTAAGGACGATTTGTTTGTGAAAGTCGACCTGGACAAAAGCAATGTCTACAAAGGCCAACAGATTATTGCAACGGTAAAAATTTATGTGAGTCCTAGTGTTCCTATTACGAATTTCGAAGATGTAAAACTGCCTTCGTACGAAGGTTTCTGGACACAGGACATCGATATTCCCAACCAGATTACGTTCAATCGCGAAGTCTACAAGGGGAAAATTTACCAGGTTGGCGTGCTGAAGAAAACAATCCTGTTCCCGCAACAAACCGGAAAAATTAAAATCGATCCGTTTGAAATTACCTGCCTGGTTCGTCAGCAGATCAAACGCCAGCGCAGTTTCTTCGACGATTTCTTCGATAACTACCGCACAGTATCGGCCAAAGTAACCAGTGATCCGGTTTACGTGCAGGTGAAAAACTTACCGGCTAGTCCGGATGGCTTCTACGGCGGCGTAGGGGATCTGGATTTCTCGGCTTCCATCGATAAAACCGGTGCAAAAACCAACGAAGCAATTACCTTAAAACTGACCGTTTCGGGAAGTGGTAACCTGCGGTTGATTGAAGCGCCAAAAGTAGATTTCCCGAAAGATTTTGAAGTGTACGACCCAAAGACCAACGAAAGTCTGAAATCGACCAACAGTGGTTTGCAGGGAAGCAAGACGTTCGAATACCTGGTTATTCCGCGTTACGCCGGAGATTACACAATTCCTGCGGTGACCTTCTCGAGCTTCAACCCGGCAACTGGAACCTACAAAACAACGACATCAAAAGCGTTTGATCTGACGATTGAACAAGGCACCGACGATCAAAACACAACGGTGACCAGCGCTTACAATAAAGAAGATGTGCGTTTCCTTGGAAAAGACATTCGCTACATCAAGCAAAACCAATACAAGCTCCGCAGTACCGATAATTCATTCTATGGTAGCCTGGCTTTCTGGTTGTTATACATCTGCTCATTCGTTGTGGCGGTAATTGTTGCCATTGTCTACCGGAAAAAGCTGAAAGAAAATGCCAATATCCAGTTGGTGAAAACTAAACAAGCTAACAAAATGGCGCGCAAACGCCTGAAAGAAGCAGCAGCACACTTGAAACAACACAACTCGGAGCAATTCTACGAAGCGGTTCTGAAAGCATTCTGGGGTTATCTGAGTGATAAATTGAGTATTCCGGTTGCGAAACTAAACCGCGACAACGCAGCGATGACCCTTGCCCAACGCGGCGCAAGCAAAGAACAGGTTGACGAGTTCATCAAGATCATCGACACCTGCGAATTTGCCCGCTACGCACCGAGTGCTTCGGACGCAGCTTTGGAGGAAGTGTATGAAAAATCGGCCAACCTGATGGGTAAGCTGGACAAACAAATCCGTTGAGTAACCGAAAAAAGAAGACAATCATGAAGAAGTTCATTCAAACCATATTTTTGTTGGCATTGAGCCTGTCGGTCTTTGCACAGGATGCCCAGCTTGACAAAGCCAACCAACACTACATTGCCGGCGAATACGATCAGGCTATCGAGGCTTACAACGAAATTTTGAATGGTAGTAAAGAATCAGCCGAAGTGTATTACAACCTGGGGAATGCGTATTACAAGACCGGGAAGTACACGCAATCTATTCTGAATTACGAGCGTGCAAAACTATTGGCTCCCAACGACGAAGATATTCAGTTCAACCTGGAACTGGCCAATCAACACGTGGTTGATGCCATCGACCCGCTACCACAAGTTTTCTTTGTTCGCTGGTGGAACAACATCACCAACAAGTTCTCCATCGACCAGTGGGCGCGCATTAGCGTGGTTTCGTTCATCGTGTTCCTGATTTTGGCGGGACTATTTTTCTTCACCCAAAACGGCGTGATCAAAAGAGTTTCATTTTGGACCGGTATTTTAGTGATAGTTATTTCCATTTTTAGTTTTAACTTTGCCGCCCGGCATAAGAAGCGAATAACCGAGCATAATTTTGCCATCATCACGCAACCAAGCGTGACGGTAAAAAGCTCGCCTTCCGACAGTGGAACCGACTTATTTTTGATTCATGAAGGACTGAAGGTCGAAATCAAAGATAATTTGAGCGGTTGGATGGAAATTCGCCTGTCTGACGGAAACCAGGGATGGTTACCAGCAAACAGTGTTGAAAGAATTTAAAACGATGCCGGCCAAAGCCGGTATTTTTTTGTTTTACACCATATTTCAAAACCATTTTAAACGCGAGTTGTTTAAAGACTCATAAATTTAAAATCATGGCTTATAATTTACTAAAAGGTAAAAGAGGGATTATTTTCGGTGCCCTGAATGCTGATTCAATTGCTTGGAAAGTTGCAGAGCGCGCCTATGAAGAAGGAGCTACCTTCACATTAACGAATACATCCGTTGCCCTGCGTATGGGAGATACAGCTCAGCTCGCTGAGAAAACAAACTCGACATTGATCGCGGCCGATGCTACCAACGTAGCCGACCTGGAAAACCTGGTTGAAGAGTCGATGAAAGTGTTGGGCGGAAAAATCGATTTTGTGTTGCACTCAATTGGTATGTCTCCGAACGTGCGCAAAGGTCGTCATTACAGCGACCTCGACTACAACTACCTGGATAAAACACTGGACATTTCAGCAATTTCATTCCATAAAGTATTGCAGGTTTGTCGTCAAAAAGACGCCATCAACGAATGGGGATCTGTGGTAGCTTTATCGTATGTTGCTGCACAGCGTACATTCTATGGTTATAACGACATGGCTGATGCCAAAGCGTTGTTGGAGTCAATTGCCCGTAGCTTCGGTTACATCTACGGCCGCGAGCGCAACGTGCGTGTGAACACGGTTTCACAGTCACCAACTCGCACAACTGCCGGTAGTGGTGTAAAAGGTATCGACCGTTTGCTGGACTTCGGCGATCGTATGTCTCCGCTTGGTAATGCAACAGGCGACGAGTGTGCAGACTACTGCATCACTTTGTTCTCTGACCTGACCAAAAAAGTGACTATGCAGAACTTGTTCCACGATGGTGGTTTCTCATCAATGGGTATGAGCATGCGTGCACTGGAACAGTACGAAAAAGGTTTGGATTGCGATTGTGATTGCGGTCCTGCTGAAACAGAACACAAATACGACTAATCGTTCGATTTAAATAAAATAAAAAACGGAGCTGAATTTCAGTTCCGTTTTTTTATGCTTTTAAATAAGCAATGTCTTCTTCGTAATCGTATTGAAGGTCCTCATGAAGCTTACCAACAGTTGTGGTTATTTTCTGAAGCTGCCTCGCATACATATTTCGGATGATTGGGCTAGTGCTCATCGGGATCTTTTCCGTTCGCATCTTCCGGCAAAAGTAGATGAGCAGTTCAACCTCGGTTGTTTTTAGCCCCGAATATCGGATAGCCTGAGTCGTATCCTTCAGTATTTTCCGCAAGCTCTTTTTAATGAGATAGCCACTTTTTCGGTTCATACTTTTAAAGCCCAGATCAATCTCTTGCTTCACCGATTGGATGAAGCCTTCTTCATTTTCAGATTCAAACAACAGGTAGGTCAACAGTTCTTTGTTATCCTTTTTGAAGCGTGCCATCCGCAAACACAGCTCCTGCAACTGCTGCGGCAGGTAGTTTTTCAACTCGTCCCGAATTTCTTTAATTGACCGGCTTTCCATACACGAAAGAAAGCAAAAAATAAGCGACTGACAAAGTAATCAGTCGCTGTATACAGTCGCAATTTTATCCTGATCGGACAAAGCTGCCGGTAGTCTAATTATCCGAATACCGAATATCCAACAAGCTATTCAGTTGTTGAATGTCCTTCCATGCCAAAGGGGAATTCTGCAGATTCGGTGCGGGCAGCCCAGAGAATCTGTTGCATCTCTTCAACTACTTCCGGGTGTTCTGCTGCAAGATTGTGCTCCTCCCCCGGATCTTTCGACAAATCGTAAAGCTCGAGAGTTTGCTTCTCCGGATCGGAAACATTGTAGGACACATATTTCCAGTCTCCCTGACGAATGGCCTGACGACCTCCGTTTTCGTGGAATTCCCAATACAAATAGTCATGTTTCTTTTGGCCGGGTTCGTTCAGTAAGGTTGGCAAAAACGAAATCCCTTGGATATTGGTTGGCTTCCCGGCACCAACAAGCTCAGCAAATGTTGGCATCACATCCCAGAAAGCTGAAATCAAATCGGTTGATGAACCGGCTGCTATTTTATCCGGCCAGCGGGCGATCATCGGCTCCCGAATACCGCCTTCGTACAAATCGCGTTTGTAGCCTTTCAGCGGACCATTGCTATCAAAATAATCGGGATCAGCGCCACCTTCAATATGCGGCCCGTTATCTGAAGAGAAGATCACTAAGGTGTTATCGTCGATTCCCAGTTCCTTCAACTTCGCCATAATCTCCCCAACTTCGTCATCAAGCACCGAAACCATGGCCGCAAACGCGGCGTGGCATTCCTGCTGTGAACCGTAACCTCCGGTTCGGAAACGAGGACTTCCGTAATCAGCTCCTTCAAATTGTTTCTCGGGATCATATTTACCACGGAACTTAGCCAGGTATTTCTCCGGAAGTTTCAATTCAGCATGCGGAATCACCGAAGGATAGAACATGAAAAAGGTTGTATCCTTGTTCCGCTCCAAAAACTTCATGGCTTCTTCGTGAATCAACTCGGGAGCATATTCTTCAAACTGGTCATCAGCATTGCCATCCAACTCGATCATCGATTGGTTATCCCAAAGGTGCCCGGGGAAATAATTGTGAGCCAGTGTCTGACAATTGAATCCGTAAAATTCGTCAAATCCTTGTTTATTGGGATCGCCATCAGTATCAATGAAGCCCAAACCCCATTTTCCGAAAGCACCAGTCACGTAACCATTCTGCTGTAAAAGTTCGGCTACCGTAAATGCGTCGGCAGGCAACGGCAATTGCCCTTCAGGCTTGGTTCCAACGTTACCGCGGATCGGTGTAAATCCGGTCGTCTGCCCGGTCAGCAGCGACGAGCGCGAAGGAGCACAAACGGCACATCCGGCGTAGTGATTTGTAAAACGCATCCCTTCGGTCGCCAGCTTGTCAATATTTGGGGTTTCGAACTTTTGTTGCCCGTAGCAACTCAAATCGCCGTAGCCCAAATCGTCAGCGAGAATGTAAATGATGTTGGGTTTCTTTTCTTCAACGGTTGGTTTTGTGGCAGTTTGGCAGGCAGTAAACGCCAATAGCGCGACCAAACCGCTCAGGTAGTTTCTTTTCATTGTTTGTAATAATTTGATTTTGCAGTGCAGTGCCCTAAAGTTAGAAAAGAAATCCGGAAACAGGATTCCCGAACGGGCAAAACATTGGCGACAAAACGAATTCCAACTTCGTCAAACCGTTGTCAAAGCCACTTTTCGTCCCAAATGAAAAGCCTGCTTGTTAAATTCGACCACATCTTCTCCCTTGCCTGCAAAAACGGTTTCAATCCCCTTTTCGAACGACTGGACTGAGATATGCACAAAAGCAGACAAAGCACCCAGCATAATAATATTCGAAGACTTTGCGTGACCGATATCGCGGGCCAGATCGGTGGCATCTATTTTCAGCACTTTGGGTAGCTGATCAAGCGCCTCTTGAATTTTGCCGATTTCAGGGTAATTCGGAAGATTGGTAAACGGATCAGTATTGGTGATCAGGTAACCGTCTTTTTTCAGAAAAGGCAATTGTCGCAAGGCTTCCATTGGTTCAACCGCTAAAATCAGATCGGCCTGCCCGTGGTGAATCAAATCAGCATAAACGGATCGGTCCGAAAGGCGCACGTGCGATACCACAGCTCCTCCGCGCTGGCTCATGCCATGCGTTTCCGACTGTTTCAAATGAAGCCCTTCTTCGAGCGCTGCCAGCCCGATAATGGCTCCCATCGATAAAATTCCTTGTCCACCCACACCTGCTAAAATAACATCTGTTTTCATCGTCAATGTTTACTATTTCGTTTTATTCCGTTTCATTCTCCACATCGCCTTTTGCAAACACTCCCGCCGTGGGATAACCACCGAAACTCCTTCAAATTCAATCTCTTCCTTAAAAATCTGAACCATCTCCTCGTGATTCTTTTTTAAGGGCACAAAGACCCGAATGTGGCGGGTGTCGACACCAAGCCCCACACAAATAGTTTCGATAATATCCTTTGCAGCCGAATCCTGCCCTCCGGTCATCGACACTGATTGGTTATCGGAAATCACGATCAGCATATTGGTCTTTTCATTAACGGCGTCGAGCAATCCGGTGATTCCCGAGTGCGCAAAAGTGGAATCGCCCAACACGGCAATCGCCGGGAAAAAGCCGGCATCGGCAGCCCCTTTCGCCATGGTGATGGAGGCGCCCATATCCACACAGGTATAAATTGACTCGAAGGGCGGCAAAGCAGCCAGGGCGTAACAACCGATGTCGGAAAAAATATGCCCCGCGCCGTAGCTGGCAATCGCTTCATCCAATGCCTTGAATGCATCAACGTGTCCGCAGCCCATACAAAAAGATGGCGGTCGCGGAACGACGCATTCAGGCACTGAGAAAGGCTCATCGTAAATCACAGCTAACGCCCGCCCAACTTTATCCGTCGTCAACTCTCCCTGTCTGTCAATTGTTCCGTCGAGCTTACCATGCACCGGCTTTCCTTTCCCAAAGAAATCATGCAGTTGTTCCTCAACCAGCGGATAGCCTTCTTCCACCACGAGCAACTCGTCGCACAACTCTTCGAGTTTTCGGATGATTGACACAGGTACCGGGTATTGTGAGATTTTCACTCTTGGATACGGAATCTCAGAATCGGCGAAAACTTCCTGGAAATAGTTCCAGCCTAGTCCGCAACAAACGACCCCGAGGCTTTTATCTGCTCCATCCCTGAAAAAATTGTATTTAGACTGTTCGGCCCACTCTTGTAGCAGGTCTTGCTTTTCCAAAAGATGGCGGTAATTCTTCCGCGCAAAAATCGGAAGTAAGAGGAACTGTTTGCTACTCTGCGGTAACTTCAGGCTTTTGGGCTGAAGTACTTCGCGGCGGAGAACACCGGAACGTGTATGCGAAAGGCGGGTTGTCAGGCGAAGCATAACCGGAAGTTGGCTCTGCTCTGACAGTTGAAAAGCTTCATAAGCCATGTTGTAAGACTCCTGTTGGTTCGAAGGTTCCAGAACCGGGATCATTGCAAACTTCCCATAGAAGCGAGAGTCCTGCTCGTTTTGAGACGAGTGCATCCCGGGATCATCAGCCACTGCCAATACCAAACCTCCATTCACACCCGTAATCGCCGAGTTAATGAAAACATCAGCAGCCACATTCAATCCGACCTGTTTCATGCAAACCAACGCACGCTTGCCCGCGTAACTCATGCCCAAAGCCGCCTCGTAAGCCGTTTTCTCATTGGCCGACCAATTGCAGCGCACCTGCCGATCAAGAGCCTGTTTACTTT
Source organism: Mangrovibacterium diazotrophicum (assembly GCF_003610535.1). Taxonomy (NCBI): domain Bacteria; kingdom Pseudomonadati; phylum Bacteroidota; class Bacteroidia; order Marinilabiliales; family Prolixibacteraceae; genus Mangrovibacterium; species Mangrovibacterium diazotrophicum. Next base: position 1,146,622 of record NZ_RAPN01000001.1, read on the forward strand.
GCTGAATATACTCTGTGATCTCTGTCGACGGGGTACCAGGATAGGCATAAACGCCCGAAATACCGGCATCAATGGCCGCCTGCGCCACCGCCTCGTTGCCCAGAAACAGTTCCGGTTTCATAAGTCTTTCGGTTTGATTCTTTTAGAATTTAAGAAGATTTTCCTGCTTAAACAATGTTATTTATCAGAAGCGTTGCCACCGGAAAAAGGGAAGATAGCCGACAATTGTTATTTTTGTGTGTCTGTCCTGCGGGACACCCAGTAGAATTGACTATGAAGATTACCATTCTTGTTGTTTACGGACTTGTCCTGCTCGTCATTGGAGTTGTCTCGGCACTGAAAATTAAAACGCCTTCCGACTATTTTGTTGCCGGGAAACGAAACGGCGTTTTTCAGATTGCCGGAAGTTTGCTGGCTTCTATTTTAGGTGGCTCTGCCATTCTGGGTTCTGTTAATTTGGCGATTCACCAAAGCTGGGCTGCTGCCTGGTACCTGTTGGCGGCATCGGCCGGTTTGTGGCTGCTGTTTCCCCTGGTGCGCAAGGTTAGCAAGTTTGGCAAATTCACGCTGACCGACATGATCGGCCGTTTCTACGGAAATACGGCCCGCAAGTCAGCGTCGGTGATTATCCCGATGGCCTGGACGGGAATTGTGGCGGCACAAATCATTGCCGCGGCAAAAATCCTGTTCAGTTTGTTTGCGCTGCCTTATTCCGACGGCGTGCTTATCTCATCCGCGGTGTTCATTATCTACACGCTGATTGGAGGGCAAATCTCCATCCTGAAAACCGATTTTATCCAGGCGATTATCATTCTCGTCGGAGTTGCCTGTTCGGCAATATTTCTGGCGTTTACCCACGGGCCGCACACGAGTCCGATTGGCGACAGTTTCCCATTTAATCCGCACTTCGGAACAACTGATTTGCTTATTCTGGTTCTTACTTTTTCGAGCACCTTTGTGGTGGGACCGGATATTTATTCACGTGTTTTTTGTGCCCGCGACGAACGAACCGCCCGGCAAAGCATCGCCGTTGTTGCGGCAATCCTTATTCCGTTCGCATTCGTACTGACTTATCTTGGCGTATTTGCAGTTGAAAATCTCTCGTCAGAGCAATTGACACATTCAGTCGTCTTAGTCGATCTGATTGCACAATACCTGCCCGAATGGGTACTCGGCTTAATGGCTGCAGCGCTGCTCTCAGCGGTACTTTCTTCGGCTGATACCACCCTACTGACAGCCTCGATGATGGTGACTGAATTATTTCAGGAAGATATTGACAACAAAAAATCACTCAACACCACGCGAGTTTTTATTGTAGTCATTGGTGTGATCAGCATGCTGATCGCTTTGCAAATTACCTCCATCATTGGTTCCCTCCTGATGGCGCTTTCCTTTTATTCCGGGGCTTTCATTGTACCAATCATTGCAGCACTGGCGAACCTGAAGGTGAACAAAAAATTGAGTATCGTTGCCATGCTTGTAGGCGGTTTGTTTGCTTTAGGCGGAAAAATACTGGCATCAGTGTACGGCTTCAGTTGGGCCAACTGGATGATCGTTGGCGCCTTTATACTGAACTTTCTGATTTTACGGATACCGGAGAAACGCTAAACTTTTGTACGCAATATTGTCTATTCCTTGTATTCTCCCAAGTCTTCAATATCCTCGAGAATTCTATCAGATTTTTTCAAGAAGGCCATCAAATTTCTCCGGCTCAACAAAAGCATGAACACAGCCAGAAGCACGATAAAAAGTATCGTTTTAAAATCAAAATGAAACATATTCCATCCAATTAAAAGCGTTCCTGCTAAGGCAACCGGGCTCCAAAGAAAATTTAGTTGATACGACCGAACGAACATTTTCTTATAATCGTTGAGCTTTGCGGTTGATCCCAAAACAGTATCATTAACGATATCGATACTTTTCAATTTTCGGATTGCTGAAATAAAAAACCAGCTGGAGTAAACGAAAAATACGATCCAAAGTAAAGTTCCCAAAAGAACCGTCAAGTCAAAGTTCTCTGGTCGAAACTGTTCGTGAAACACGAACGCCAAAACAATCGGACCAATCACTAATCCATAATAATTCCGGTATTGCAGCCAATCTATTTTCTTCTGTGATTTCTGAGCCAATGTCTCCAATATCAACTTTTTATTCAGACTTTCAAGTGTATCCAACTTATTGTCATATTTTCTCCAAAGCTGTTCCAATTCTTTGTATTCCATAGTTTCCGATTTAATTGTTTGACAAATGATTTTTTAGTTTCTGTTTGATACGGTTTATTTTGGTCGCCACATTGGTTCTGCTTAAGCCGATAATCTCCGAAATATCATCATAGGAGTATCCTTCAAGCTGCAACATAATAATTGCCTTATCAACTTTCCCCAGGTGACCGATTGCAGCGTACAACAGTTCTGTTATTTCGTCCAATGTCTCCCCTGTTTCGATGCCGGGAACCCAGTCGGTATACTCAATATGATTTTTCTGATTAGAATAGTCCCGAAACCAAGAAATTGCAGTGTTTAATGCAACCCTATAAATCCAGGTACTTAACTTCGACCGCCCGTTAAAACGGGGATAAGCCTTCCACAAATTTGCGACGATCTCCTGAAAAAGATCACTTCGATCAGCCTCAAAACTGCAGAACATGCGGCTAACTTTAAAAATCAGTTTCTTGTTTTCTTCGACTAATTTCAAAAACTGATCGGTTAGTTTATCATCAATCATTGGTGATTTGTTTTTGAGCTATTAGTCGCAAAAATTGAAAGAAAAGTCACACCGAGGGATAATTTATTCGGAAAAACTACTTAAAATATTCAATGTTAATAACGAATAACTCAAAGTCTTTTGTCAAATAAGAAATCAACAATATGATGTCTGTTAGATATGATTCATACAGACAGGCATAGTTCGCCAGTAAGCGAAAGAAGTCGATTGATAAAAATTCGTGTTTTTAATATTCACCATTGGTTAGCCCAGCTCCACAATGGTAATACCTGCTCCACCGAACTGAACATGCTCGTCGCGGCAGGAACTTACGGCAGGCTCTGATTTCAGGTAGTTGCGAATCATTTCTTTCAAAATACCACTCCCCTTCCCATGCAAAATTCGAAGTTCGTGTACGTTGAGCATGATAGCTTCATCAATAAAAGCCTGAATATTGGTAATCGCTTCCTCGGCGCGCTGACCGCGGATATCGATATCGGGTTTAAAATTTAGACGTCGTTCCGAGAGGTTCTTGTTTACGTTTGCCTTGGTCTGGTTGTACACCTTCTGCTCGCGCTTGGCTTCGTTGTTCGATACTGCCTTCAACTTCTTACGAGCGACGGTGGTGCGCAATTGCCCAAAAGCGACGATCGCATTTTTATCGGTCAGCTCCAGAATTTCGCCAACCGTATCTTGTCCTTCAATGCGAACTTTATCGCCCACTTCAAACGGCTTTTCAACCTGTGGCTTCACTAGTTGTTGCTGCGGAGCCTCTGGCTTGACTTCTTTTTTCTCCTTGCGATTCTTTTGCTTATTCTTCAGCTTTTCAATCTTCCGCTGGATCCATTCGTCCTGTTCAGCACTGGTCTCAACAACCTCTTCCTTGAAGGTCTCCAGCTGTTTCCGGATCGCTTTGGTTTTTTCTTTTTCAGCCTGACTTTCACGAATCTCGCGAATGGTATTTTCAACTTTCTTATTGGCCTCCGCTAAAATTTTCGCAGCTTCCGCTTTTGCTTCTTCAAGGATTTGCTTCCGCTGATCATTCAGCTTTTTCAGATCGGTTTCGTAGCGCGTTGAAACATCGTCAAGCGTCTTCTCCACCTGACGAATCCGTTGACGTTTGGACTCCCAGTAGCGTTTGTCGCGCAGGATGTCGCGCAAGTGCTTATCGAAGTCGATGTGGTCTTTCCCGATTTTATCGGTAGCCTCCTGCAGAATTACTTCCGGCATCCCGATTTTACGGGCAATTTCAAAAGCAAACGAGCTACCCGGCTTTCCGATTTCAAGTTGAAAGAGCGGCTCCATTTGATGCGCGTCGTACAGCATCGCACCGTTTATAATGCCCTCGGCTCCCGATGCGAAATGCTTCAGGTTAGTATAGTGAGTAGTGATAACTCCGAAAGTACCCAACTGGTTCAGTTGATTGAGAATTGCCTCAGCAATGGCTCCCCCAAGCATGGGTTCGGTACCGGTTCCAAACTCGTCAATCAACACCAGCGTTCTTTCATTCGAATTACGAACGAAAAATTTCATATTCATCAAGTGCGAGCTGTAGGTACTCAGGTCGTTCTCGATCGACTGTTCGTCACCAATATCGATAAAAATCTGGTCGAAAATACCGGCCAGGCTGCTTTCGTGTACAGGAATCAAAAGCCCGCACTGCAACATGTACTGCAGCAACCCGACTGTTTTCAGACAGACCGATTTACCACCGGCGTTGGGGCCGGAAATCAACAGCAAATGGTCTTTCTGAGTCAGGGTAATATTCAAGGGCATTACCTGGCGGTTTTCCTTGGCCAGGTTGAATTTCAACAATGGGTGAACCGCCTTGATCCACTCCAGTTGGCTCTCCCATTTTATATGCGGCTTGATCGCCTCCATGCGGTTTGCCAGGCGTGCTTTCGCGCGAACAAAGTCAATGGTACCAAGAAATTCATATTGGCTCATCAAGTCGCCCAAATACGGACGAATGTCGTCGGCTACTTCCACCAGGATGCGAACAATCTCGCGCCGCTCAGCATATTCCAGTTCCCGGATTTCATTGTTCAGTTCGACCACCTCGGCCGGCTCAATATAGGATGTTTTTCCGGTAGCAGATTCATCGTGCACAATCCCGCTGATGCGTCGTTTCAAGGCCGAAGAAATCGGGATTACCGGTCGCCCATCGCGGATAGACACACTGGCGTCGTCCTCGATCAGACCTTCGCGTTGAGCTTGCTTCAAAATGGCATGCAGACGCTTCGATACATTACCTTGTTTCGAGAATAATTCTCGCCTGATTCGGGCCAGTTCGGGCGATGCCGAATCTTTGATCTTCCCGTGCTGATTTAGAATTTGGTCAATCCGGTCTTTCACATACGGAAAAACCTGCACTTGTTCCAATAGCTTCCGCAAGTTCGGATAACTTTCTTCTTTTTGCTGTTTGATAAAACGAACAATCGCAATGATGGTCTCAAGCGAACGCTTCAGATTGAAAAGTTCGTCAACATCCAAAAAGCGGCCTTCCGTTCGGATTTTGGAAAGCGCCGGACGCATATCGAAAAAATAGTTAATCGGGAACGAGTCAGTATCCTGCAATAATTTGGAGAATTCATCGGTGAGCGACAACTCAAAATCGAGTTTGCCAGGCTTGGTCATAAATTCAATCTCGTCCACGCGGTCCTGTCCCAGGCTGCTTAAACAAGATTCCTTCAACAAAGCACGCACTTTGTCGAAACCGATTTTCACTTCAAAATTATCCGGATATATTTTCGTCATCAGTTTTTATTTGCTGGCGCAAAAATAACAAGAAGTTTTTTAGTTCCGAGATTTCCGGGCGTGTTTGCCGCGGATCTTTGCCAGCACCTCCCCATTCGGGGATATCTTTCAGAAATAATCAGGAATTAAACTTGTTCTCGACCATGCGTAAGAAATTCGAAGCGTTGAAAGGCTTGCCCAGGTAATTGTCCATCCCGGCTTCCAAACAATGTTTGATATCCCCGTCCGCATCACTAGCCGTCATGGCAATAATAAATGCTTTTTTGAGCATTTCCTGCTCTTTTTCGAACAGACGAATGACCAAGGTCGACTCACATCCATTCATGACCGGCATCATCGCGTCCATTAATATCACATCGTAGGGAACTTTTTTATACTTCTCAAAAGCCTCCAATCCATTGTAGGCACTATCGATTTCAGAAAATCGCCCCCGCAACGACAATGTAACAACCCGATGATTAATCGGACTATCGTCAACCACCAGTAATTTTAAACCGTTGAAATCAAGATCCTCTGACATTTTGCGTTAAAATATATTTGTTAGTCAACCGGAGCATGCTCCTCCGGGAACCTTTCCGAGTATTCAACCCAGAAACTCTTTACCTCCGCTTTCATTTCTTTTCTTAACAGCAAGATACCAATTAAGTTCGGAATCGTCATCAAAGCAATCGTAATTCCTGACAATGTCCAAATGATTGTGGTATCAGTAAATGACGCCAAAAAGAAACCAATGACGTACACAATCCGGAAGTAAATCACTGCTTTAGAGCCGAACATGAATGTCATTGCCCGGTCGCCGTAATAACTCCACGAAATTGCAGTTGAGAACGCAAAAAGCAACAAGCCTATTGCCACAATATATTTTCCAAAATCGCCAAACCAACTCTTTGTAAAAGCGATCGTTGTTAACGGAGCACTGTGGATCAACGATTTTCCCATAAAAGCCAATGAAACATTGTTTGGTATCACACCATTTACAACCGACACCGTACCGTTATAAGGCGCACCGTTTTCTAGCACCCGAACATTTTCGGCTACCGAACGGGCATGGATAATGGTCAGATCATTTTGCACTTTTCCGTCAACAACCTGCAAATCGCCGGTGTACTCAGGCAGTGTGGTGTGGCCTAACAGGAAATCGTGCAGCGCCTGCTGATCTTCCGGCTTCGCCTCGTCGTAACGATTGTCCATCACCACAATATCTGTTGTTTGAAACTGGTTGTCAACTTTCTCAGTCCAAACGCCCGACGACAAAATCACCAGACCTGTCAGGGTACAAATGATGATGGTATCGATAAACGGTTCGAGCAGCGCCACCAAACCTTCAGAAACAGGCTCGTGAGCACGGGCTGCCGCGTGTGCAATTGGTGCAGACCCCTGCCCTGCTTCGTTGGAAAACAAGCCACGGTTCACACCCCGGTTAAAGGCAAAAGCAAAACCGGCACCTAAGAAACCACCGGTAGCTGCTGTTCCCGTGAAGACATTGCTGAAAATAGCAATGATCGACGGGATAATATTTTCGTAGTTGTACCCGATAACGGCAATGGCGCCAACAAAATAGATGAGCGCCATCAACGGAACCAATCGCGAGGTTACTTTGGCAATCCGCTGGATACCACCAATAATTACAAATCCCAAAAGAACCGCCAATACGAAACCTGTCAACACCTTGTTAATACCAAAGGTGGCAAACAAGGAGTTCGAGATGGAGTTAACCTGTGGCAAACTTCCGGTTCCGAATGACGACAAAACGGTTGCAATTGCGAAAATGACGGCCAGCCACTTCATGTTCAAGCGGTTTTTCATGTAGTACATCGGCCCACCGGCCATCGTACCGTCATCCGTTTTTTCGCGGTATTTATGAGAGAGCGTGACCTCTACAAATTTAGTCGTCATACCAAGGAGCGCTGTCACCAACATCCAGAATAAAGCAGCAGGCCCTCCCAGGTGAATGGCCAATGCCACACCGGCGATATTACCGGTTCCGACAGTGCCTGAAAGTGCTGTTGTCAAAGCCTGAAAGTGCGACGTATCACCAGTATCCCCTTCCCGGTCGAACTTACCCCGAACGATGCGGACTGCGTATTTCAAATAACGAAACTGCGGGAATTTCAGATAAATTGTGTAGAATAAACCCGTACCTAAAAGTAAGTAAACAAACCAGGAGCTACCTCCGATATATCCGTCTATTAAGGCAAGAATATCATTAAGCTTTGACATACATGAGATTTTAATTAGCGACTAAAATAGCATTTTGTCTTCTACAGCCGAAATTATTGATTCGATTAATAACATTTATTTCCAATTTGTAGAAAAAAGATGATTAACATCAGTAAAACCGCTCAGTCAACCTATTTTTAAACAAATAGAACACAATGGAATAGCCAATCGAAGTCAAACTAATTTGAAGATTTCAACGGAAAACTTCAACCTTGCTCCCGTGCCAACGTACTTCAAGAAAAATATAAATTGAAAAACAGCTTTTGAATGGCTTTTTCTCTATTTTTGCTCTATAACAATTAAACAAAAACGATTTATGTTACCAAAATTTTTACTTGCCGACAACTCACAAGAGTGCCCCGACACGATTTTCGTCGTTCACACTGAAGAACCGAAATTCATCGTTGAAAGTGACATTGAAGATTTTTGGACTAATCAGAAAGTTCATTGGTTAAGTGAGCCTCCTGTTTCCGAAGAAGTAATCAAAGCGTTGTTGGAAGATGCAGAAACCTTCCTGGACGATGAGTTTGAAAACCAGGATAACTTGTACGCAGAAGACGAAGACGACGAAGATTAATCGGATAAAATCGAACTATGAATACATTCGACGGCAAGAAAAGACTTACCCGTTCGAACGATAGGATGCTTGCCGGTGTACTTGCCGGTATAGCTGAATATTTGGACATGGACCCGACGATTGTCCGGATCATTTTTGTGTTACTCGCGGTCTTTAGCGCCGGATTCCCCGGCCTGTTGCTTTACATCATCCTTTGGATCGTTATTCCGGAGAAACCTCTCAACTAAAAATATTGAATTCAGCAAGGCTAATCCTGAGGGACATCTTTCAGGCTTAGCTGAATTCTCTTTCTGGCCAGATCCACTTCAGTTACTTTCACTTTCACATGCTGATGCAGTTTCACAATTTCGTTGGGGTCGCTGATAAAACGATCTGCCAATTGCGAAATATGAACCAATCCATCCTGCTTCACACCAACATCGACAAACGCACCAAACTTGGTAATGTTGGTGACAATACCCGGCAGCACCATACCAACCTGTAAATCTTCAACCTTATAAATTCCGTCGGCAAATTCGAAAACCTTGATGCCTTTGCGCGGATCCCTGCCTGGCTTGGCTAACTCAGCAACAATATCATTCAAGGTTGGCAAACCAACTTCCGGAGTCACATATTTTTTCAGATCAAGCGTTCCGAGTAAAGACGTATTGGCAACCAATTCGGCTACGGAACACTTCAGATCTTTAGCCATTTTCTGAACAACTGTGTACGATTCCGGGTGAACAGCTGAATTATCGAGCGGATTGTCCGCATCCGGGATTCGCAAGAAACCGGCTGATTGCTCAAATGCCTTTGCTCCCATGCGTGGTACTTTCATCAGCTCTTTTCGCGAACCAAAAGCGCCGTTTTCCTTTCGGTAATCGACCACATTTTGCGCCAATTGCGGACCAAGGCCCGAGATATAGGTCAACAAGTGTTTAGAGGCTGTATTAACATTCACGCCGACCTTGTTTACTGCCGACTCGACAACCGTGTCCAAACTTTCCTTTAACATTTTCTGATCAACATCATGCTGGTACTGCCCAACCCCGATCGATTTCGGATCGATTTTAACCAGCTCAGCCAAGGGGTCCATCAAACGTCGACCGATCGACACCGCTCCACGCACGGTAACATCGTATTGCGGAAACTCGTCGCGGGCAACCTTTGATGCTGAATAAACAGAAGCACCATCTTCAGAAACCACAAACACTTTCAAGTCGCGATCGTAGCGGAGCTTTTTCACAAAGTGCTCCGTTTCACGACTGGCTGTACCGTTTCCAATAGCGATCGCTTCAATTTGGTATGCACTCACCATCGAAGTGAGTTTCTTCGCGGCCATCTTGGTTTCTTCCTGTGGTTTGTGCGGATAAATCGTTTCGTTGTGCAACAGGTTACCCTGCGCATCCAAACAAACCACCTTGCAACCGGTACGATAACCGGGGTCAATTGCCAGCACGCGCTTTTGCCCGAGCGGAGCAGCCAGCAACAACTGCCGCAAATTTTCGGCAAAAACCTGAATCGCTTCCTGATCCGCTTTCCCTTTCGACAAATTGGAGAACTCTGTTTCCATCGAGGGAGACAAGAGACGCTTGTAACTATCTTTTAAGGCCAACGCTACCTGATCAGCAGACTCGTTCTTGGCACGAATAAACAACCGATCCAGACGTTCCAGAGTATCGGCGTCATCTGGAGAGATGCTAATACGCAGAACGCCTTCTGCTTCGCCACGACGCATCGCCAACAACCGGTGAGAAGGACAACGTTTGAGTTGCTCTTCCCAGTCGAAATAGTCGCGGTATTTGGCACCTTCTTCTTCTTTACCCTTCACGAGCTTTGCCCGGATAACAGCACCAACTTCAAACGACCGGCGTACAACCTGCCGTGCGCGTTCATTCTCATTCATCCATTCCGCAATGATATCGCGTGCACCAGACAGTGCTTCATCTGTTGATGCAACATCGCCTTTCACAAACGTCAACGCGCGACTTTCAACATCGCGCTCCTGTTGCTTCATCAAGATTTTGGCCAGTGGTTCCAAGCCTTTCTCGCGTGCGATTGTTGCCTTTGTTTTCCGCTTCGGTTTGTATGGAAGGTAGAGATCCTCCAGCTCGTTACTTTCCCAGCATTCTTCAATCCGCTTTTTCAACTCACCAGTCAACAGACCTTGCTCGTCAATGGTATTCAGGATGGTTTCCTTCCGCTTCGTTAGTTCCTCAAAACGGCTTTTCTCATCCTTAATCGCACCGATCTGAACCTCGTCCAAACTACCGGTTCGTTCTTTCCGGTAGCGCGAAATAAAGGGAACGGTAGCACCGTCGTTCAATAATTCGATGGTATTTTTTACCTGGTGTGAAGCAAGATTAAGCTTGCCCGATATGAGTTGAATGATTTCTGAAGTCATGGGTCAATTTTGAAAATGCACCCGAAGATAATAGAAAATTTGGGAGTTTTCAGTGACCAGTCGCAGTGTTCAGTGAAGAAGGATTTCTAGATTATCAGATTGCTGGATTCTTGGATATTCAGACAGTCTGACAATCCGAATATCCAATAATCTGAACGTCCGAACATCTAAAAAAGAAAGCCCCGCTCCGGATCCGGAACAGGGCTCTATGTTTATTTCGACCTTTTCTGTGATTTGTTATTTCACCTTATCAACGATAGCTTTGAAAGCTTGTGGTTGATACACAGCTAAATCAGCTAAAACTTTACGGTTGATTTCAATGTTTGCTTTTTTCAACAAACCAATCAATTGAGAATAGCTGAGTCCTTCCATACGGGCTGCAGCGTTGATACGCTGAATCCACAATGCACGGAAGTTACGTTTTTTGGCTTTGCGGTCGCGGTAAGCATATTGTAAACCTTTTTCATAGGTGTTTTTTGCTACCGTCCACACGTTTCTGCGGGCACCAAAGTTACCTTTAGTTTGCTTTAGAATTTTCTTTCTACGAGCCCGAGATGCGACATGATTTACTGATCTTGGCATAATCTTAAATTTTAAGTGCTAGCGCCCTGTCTTCACAGGAACTTTGTTGGCTAAATCACTTGTTACTAACTTTAATTCTTTAACTCTCCTGAAAAGGATTACTTCATTGCAAGCAACAGCTTAACGTTTTTCTCGTCTGCTTTGTCAACCAAAGTTGCATGAGTCAAGTTACGTTTTTGCTTTGTTGACTTTTTAGTCAAAATGTGACTTTTGAAAGCATGTTTCCTTTTCAATTTACCGGTACCGGTCAATTTGAACCGTTTTTTTGCACCGGAATTGGTTTTCATTTTTGGCATCTTGTCCTAAATTTAAATATTCAAAGAATCTGAAGCTCCGTCCAAAGTGTCCGGTTTACTTTTTCTTCTTAGGTGAAATAAACATCGTCATTCTTTTTCCTTCTAACTGAGGCATCTGCTCTACCTTGCCGATTTCTTCCAGCGCCTGAGCAAATTTCAGCAAAAGAATCTCGCCTTGTTCTTTAAAGAGGATTGAACGTCCTTTAAAGAATACAAAAGCCTTCACTTTTGCTCCTTCAGCTAAGAACTTTTCAGCATGCCGCAGCTTGAACTGGAAATCGTGATCGTCGGTTTGAGGACCGAAACGAATTTCTTTCACAGTTACTTTTACGGCCTTAGCCTTCATCTCTTTTTGTTTCTTTTTCTGTTGATAAAGAAACTTTTGATAGTCGATAATCTTACAAACAGGCGGATCGGCGTTTGGAGAAATCTCTACCAGGTCCAACTCCATTTCCTGAGCCATTGCTAAGGCTTCTTTCAGTGGAAAAACACCTTGATTTTCGATATTATCACCAACAAGACGTACCTGGTGGGTACGAATCCTTTCATTTAATCTATGCTGAGGTGTTGTATCCACACGTCCACCTCTGCGATTTGGCCTATTGACTGCGATAAGAAAAACCTCCTATTTCTTTTTAGTTATAAAATGCAGATAATTGTTCTTTAACTTCATCGTTCAGGAACTGAGCAAACTCTTCCATTGTCATATTGCCTTTGTCTCCTTCGCCTTGTTTACGAACAGAAACCTGGCCTGTTTCAGCCTCTTTCTCCCCGACAATCAGCAAGTAAGGAATTCGTTTAAGCTCATTATCCCGGATTTTCCGACCGATTTTTTCGTTCCGGTCGTCAATCAGGCTGCGAATATCGGAATTATTTAGATAATCTGAAACTTTTTGAGCATAATCGTTATATTTTTCGCTGATCGGTAACACCACTACCTGATCGGGAGTTAACCACAACGGGAATTTACCAGCTGTGTGCTCAATCAACACTGCCACAAATCGTTCCATAGATCCGAACGGTGCACGGTGGATCATAATCGGACGGTGACGTTTGTCATCCGCTCCAATATATTCCAGCTCAAAACGTTCCGGCAGGTTATAGTCAACCTGGATGGTACCCAACTGCCAGCTACGTCCCAAGGCATCTTTCACCATGAAATCCAATTTCGGTCCGTAGAATGCAGCTTCGCCCAACTCAGTTACTGTTTCCAGCCCTTTTTCGGCACAAGCTTCAATAATAGCAGCTTCTGCTTTGTCCCAGTTTTCGGGAGAACCAATGTATTTGTCCGGGTTGTTCGGATCACGCAGTGAGATTTGTGCTGTGTAATTATCCAATCCCAAACTGTTGAAAATAATGAAAACAATATCGATTACTTTCTTGAATTCGTCTTTCAACTGATCCGGACGGCAATACAAGTGTGCATCGTCCTGGGTAAAGCCACGTACACGCGTCAACCCGTGCAACTCACCACTTTGTTCGTAACGGTAAACAGTACCAAACTCGGCATAGCGAACCGGCAGGTCTTTGTACGAGTGTGGTTTGCTGGCGAAAATCTCGCAGTGGTGCGGACAGTTCATCGGCTTCAACATGTACTCTTCGCCTTCTGCCGGTGTTTTAATGGTTTGGAATGAATCCGCGCCATATTTCTGAAAGTGACCAGATGTTTTGTACAAAGCCACATCACCAATATGCGGAGTCATGACCTGCTGGTAACCGAATTTCTTCTGTACCTTTTTCAGGAAATCTTCCAGCTGCAAACGCAATTGGGTTCCTTTCGGCAACCACAACGGCAAGCCTTGTCCTACTTTCTGCGAGAAAGTGAACAGTTCCATTTCCTTACCGATTTTGCGGTGGTCGCGTTTTTTGGCTTCCTCCAGCAATACCAGGTATTCGTCCAGTAATTTTTGTTTTGGGAACGTCACCCCGTAAACACGGGTCAACATTTTATTTTTTTCGTTACCTCGCCAGTAAGCTCCGGCAATCGATGTCAATTTTACAGCTTTGATGTACGAAGTGTTCGGCAAGTGGGGCCCGCGACACAAGTCGGTAAAATTCCCCTGGTTATACAAAGTAATGGTACCATCTTCCAACTCGCTGATCAATTCCTGCTTCAGTTCATCGTGCTTTTCGGTGAACATGGCCAAGGCATCAGCTTTACTGATACTGCTGCGAACGATGTCGTTTTTCTCGCGCGAAAGCTCGATCATTTTTTTCTCAATCTGAGCCAGATCTTTCTCAGTCAACTGCTTGCCTTCCGGCAGATCAATATCGTAATAGAATCCCGTATCAACAGTTGGGCCGATACCGAATTTCGTGCCCGGATAAAAGAATTCAATGGCTTCGGCCATCAAGTGGGCAGACGAGTGCCAGAAAGTTTCTTTTCCTTCGCGATCGTCCCACGTGAATAATTTGATAGCTGAATCCTGATTAATGGGACGGTTTAAATCCCAAACTTGACCATTTACTGATACGGCCAACACGTCTTTGGCCAATCGACTGCTGATCGAATTGGCAATTTCGAGGCCGGTTACGCCGCTTTCGTATTCGCGGACACTGTTGTCAGGTAATGTAATCTTTATCATCTGTCAATACATGAAGAGGCTTTACACCTCAATTATTTTTAGCTTATAGCTTGTTTTACTGAAAGTTGCGAACCAATCGACTGAACAACTAGCGTTGACCCGCATTTTCAGCCTGCAAAGATAATGATTCTTGCTTGTTAGCGATGAGATTCAATGGATTTTATAGGAATTTAAAAGCTTGGGCGAACACCAATCGTTTTACTCGTCCCCTTCTAAAATCACAAACATGTTTTCCGAGAATCATAAGCATCATTTAAAAAACGGTAGGCATGAAATTTTGACCACAACTGCAGTAAGCCAAAACAAAAAAAGACGCCCACCAGGAGCGCCTTCAACTTAATTATTGTAACTGCGAAACTTGAAATCGTTAACGGAAACCAAAACTGAGACCAGCATTGTAAGTCACATAGTTTGTTTTGGCGATAGAACCAAACAAACTGAAGAAAGCCAACTTTAAACGGAAACCGGCATCAAGTCCTATGTAATTGTCTTTGTAGTGCAAAGCAATCGGATCTTCTTCATCAACCATCGCATCAATCAGCAAATCATCAATACTGGTGTAATCGTCGCTCAAACGTTCCGGATCCGGTATTGGAAATCGTCCTAAAATATCGAATGTTGTTTTACTGCTGTTACCGGTTACCGAGGCAAAGAAAGTGATCACCGCAATTTTCTTGGACACGATCAAACCATACTTGAAGTTTTTCGATTCGAGTTCACCGCGTTGATTTTCATCAACCACATATCCGGCGGGGTTCGAGTAACCGTAGTTTGTATAGTCGAAGTGCATGGTCGACTCGCCGCTCATTTTAGAATAGGCAGCAAACAGCGCAATGTCGATTGGCAAATGTTTGATAAATGGCAACGACTTGCGGATGTTGTGTTTGAAACCAATACCCCACAGACCAACGTCTGCCTTTTCGTTGTCAATATCGAACTTCACTTTCGGGATGTACCGACCGATGATATCGGTATTGGGTAACAAACCAAATGAAGCCTGAATAATTGGAACCGGAACCACATCAAAGTCGCTACCACCGGGAGTCGAAAAATATTCAACCGGAATTGTCATTCCCTGGTAGTTAGCATCGTAATACAAAGGTACTCCACCTGTACTTCCTGCCGCTGTCGAGGCAATGCTGTTTCCTTCCTGTGCATACAGGTACTTCAATCCCAATTTATTTACATCGAAGGTCTTGTCCGAATCGGCCACTTTGAAAGCGCTCACCGAAAATGCCAGGTCAAAGCCCCACAACTTGTGTGTTTCAGCCGTGTAATACCACGAGTTATTCATTCCAACACCAAGTCCTTTAGCGTAAGGCTCAACGTAAGCTCCGATCAGCAAATTGGCATCGTGCGTACCAAACCGCAACATGTCAGCCACATCCGACTGGGCAAAAGAAAACTTAAAACCGGCCAAAGCCACAAGCGCAACAAGTAATATCTTTTTCATGATAAAAATGATAGATTATAAGAGTCTAATTATACTGCAAATTGATAAAACGACACGTCATCCCGCCTAAACAGCTTGAAAATCGAATCGTAAAATGACTTATTGAATAACTGAGAAAATTGTGTTTTCGTATGATTTCCCCTTTTTTTATTGGGAAATTTTTCCCTGTTTTGAGCATTCCAAAAAATTCATGAAAACATGCACAAGATTATTTTTCTCTTCATCCTTTTCTGCGGAATCGGGTTTAGTTCTCTCGCACAAAAGCAAATAAGTATTGAAGACGTCCAGGCATACGGTACATTCTCTGAGCAAAAAGTAGAAGGTTTGTACTCGATGAACGACGGTCTGCATTACACCACCTTGGAATACGGAAATAAGATTGTAAAATACAACTATAAAAACGGCGAAAAAGCGGGCGTTGTGTTCGATCTCTCGACCGTGAAAGATGCAGCGATCAAAAGTTTCTCTGAATACGAATTCAGCGACGATGAAACCAAGATTTTGTTGACAACAGAAAAGGAGAAAATATACCGCCACTCGTCTTCAGCCAATTATTACGTTTGGAACTCAGTGACACAGGAGCTTTCTGAACTTTCAGCAAAAGGCAAGCAACAACTGGCAACTTTTTCTCCCGACGGGGAACGCGTTGCTTTTGTTCGCGACAACAACATTTTTGTAAAAAGTCTGAAGTTCGGAACCGAAAACCAGGTTACTACCGATGGTAAAGTCAACGAGATAATCAATGGTGCTCCCGATTGGGTTTACGAGGAAGAATTCAGTTTCAACAAAGCATTTGCCTGGTCGCCCGACTCCAAATTCCTGGCGTTTATGCGTTTCGACGAGACCAATGTTCCCGAATTCACCTTTCCGATGTACAAAGGCCTGGCTCCCGAACACAAGGAAAATTCGCTGTACCCGGGCGAATACATTTACAAATACCCGAAAGCAGGAGAAACAAATTCGACTGTCAGCGTACTTATTTATGATTTGAAGTCGAAAACAACTGTTTCGTCCGACCTGGGTAATGAAACTGACCAGTACATCCCGCGCATCAAATGGATGGCCGATGCAGCCGACCTTGCCGTAATGCGGTTAAACCGTTACCAAAACCAGATTGATATATTGTTGGTCAACCCGTACACGGGCGACAGTCGTCCTTTTTATACCGAAAAGAACAAACGCTATATCGCCGAGACATTCCTCGATGCCTTCACCATTCTTCCGGATAACGATTACTTCGTGGTTAACAGCGAGCGTGACGGCTATTCACACCTTTATTTATACAACCGCCAAGGTTTCGAAGTGCGCCAGCTCACCATCGGCGAGTTCGACGTAACCCAGTTTTACGGCTTCGACCCGAAAAAGAAGATTTTTTATTACCAGGCAGCCAAAGAATCGGCCATGCAACGCGAAGTGTATTTCGTGAGTCTCGATGGAAAAAAACAAGGCAAACTGAGCAGTGAATCCGGAACAAATGAAGCCGAATTCAGCAAAGGCTTTCAATATTACATCAACACCTACACCAACCTGAGCACTCCGCTGCAAACAACCTTGCACAGCAGCGACGGAAAACTGATCCGGGTGCTGGAAGACAATAAGGCACTGGAAGAAAAAGTAAAACAGTATGCCGTTAGCCCGAAAGAATTTTTTCAGTTTGAAACTTCGGAAGGCGTGACATTGAATGGCTGGATGCTGAAGCCATCAAACTTCGACCCGAACAAAAAATACCCGGTGGTGATGACGCAATACAGCGGGCCAGGTTCAAAAGCGCAGGAAGTACTTGACGTATTTTCGGTGGACTGGTACAACTACCTGGCTCAGGAAGGATTTATTGTGGCCTGCGTTGACCCGAGAGGCTCGTTTGGCCGTGGCGAAGATTTCAAAAAAGCGACCTACATGCAATTGGGTAAATATGAATCGGACGACCAGGTTGAAACAGCAAAATACCTGGGCAGCCTTCCCTATGTCGACAAAAGCAACATCGCTATTTGGGGATGGAGTTTTGGAGGTTTCACAACCCTGTTGAGCATGGAAAAAGGCGGCTCCGTTTTCAAAGCAGGAATCGCTGTGGCTCCGGTGACACACTGGAAATTTTATGATACAATCTACACAGAACGTTACATGCGTACCCCGCAACAAAACCCTGACGGATACGACGACAACTCGCCGCTGCTTCATCCGGAAGGCATTAAAGGACGCCTGTTCCTGATTCATGGCTCGGCCGATGACAACGTACATGTTCAAAATAGCATGGAGTTCTCGGAAGCTTTGGTCCAAGCTGGCATTCAATTCGACATGGCCATCTACACCAACCGCAATCACGGTATCTATGGCGGCAATACCCGCGTTCATTTGTATCACCGGATGACGGACTTTTTGAAAGCCAATCTGATGAAATAAGAATCGAACAGAATCAAAGATATTAGCTCAAGCCTGCTGTTTCAGCGGGCTTGTTTTGTAAAAACGGGAAGTCTTCTTCCGGCTCTCCGTCCAGCGCTTGCTGAATGAGCCGTTCGAATAACTGATTTTGGTAAGGCGAAAAAGTTCCTGTTTTCTTTTCAATCAAATCGAAACTGATCGGGGAACGACGATCAAAGGCCTCGACATACTCCGGACTGAAAAAGCGACTGTTCGCCTGAACCGCTTCAACCAAAAACAGCTCAATGCTCTTTTGCATCAACGACTGAAAAACAGGCACCTCGTCAGAATCCATTTCTTCAGCCTGCTGAATCACTCGCTGTCCCAGGTGAAAAGTTCGATTTAAAATCTGATCGAGCTGTTCTCCTTTTGCCGCAAACGCAAAAGCCGTCCAAACACGTTCGTTCACATCATCGCTTAAATCCTGGAAATCATCCAACAGCTGCAAGTATGCACCATAAGCATACAAAAACGCTTCTTTCTCCCGGCTTAAATTACCGGCCAACAAGTAACCATCAGCTACAACCGAGGTTCCGCCTTTATGAATGCAAATTGCCAAACGCTGCTCAAAATTCAATTCTTTAACACCTTCAATCAAGCAAACGCTCTCGGACTGAGCAGCATGAATCTCCAATAAACTTTGGTACAAATTGGGATACAAATCCCGCGACCACTCGCCCTCAATCAGTTCAACCATCTCAAAGATTTTCTCTTCCTGACTATTCTGCGGAATTTCCGGTTCTCCTGCCAAGCGGTTGGCAAAACGATCGCCAAAAGCGAGCTTCTCCAAAGTAGAAATGCTGGCATCGTCCAGATAATTGTCGGTGTATGGATAGAGCATACTGTATGCAAAAATTGAAGCCGTTAGCTCAACCGGTTTTCCCAGCAACAACTGCAGACCATTTAGGATCCAAACATTTCGCAATGCCTGGAAAATACTTTCGTGTGACAAAGTCGGATCATACTTTTTCGCCGCCTTCATAAACGTCCAAGTACTGCTGACCATTTTATCCGAAAGAATGGTCTCCACCTGTTCTTCAGAATAGTCCAACGTATAGCGAAAGAACGTCGTCAACTCATTCAACAATTCCGCCTTTTGTTTCCGGATTGCCTCCAATGAACCTCTTGCCTGCTTTGCTCTTGCCTTAATTTTTGCTGAAAATTGATCAAGCCGCTTTTCACGCAGCGACTGTTCCCGCAGAGAATAAACCGGTAAGTCTTCGGGGAATTCCAGACTTGCCTCTTTCCACCAGTTTAGCATTTGATCCGTCTTCATCATCGTATTCAGTTTTAGCCGTTTTGTTTTCTGATACCAAAGAGAATCAATTCAGTTTCAGCATCCTGCTAATTTCCGACGAACAATCGGGATTTATCGGTAAAAGACGACTTGAAAAAAATTAAATCAAAACGCCATAATTTTTTAACGGACGATAGTACGGGGATAAAATTTTTCTATATTTGCATCGCCTTTGAGGAAAACACCAACTCAAGGCGATGCGCCGAAAAGTCGGCAACAAGCATCAAAGTTTAATGCCCAGATGGTGGAATTGGTAGACACGCTAGTTTCAGGGACTAGTGACCGCAAGGTTGTGCAAGTTCGAGTCTTGTTCTGGGTACAAAAAAGCCGCGAAATTCGCGGCTTTTTTCATTTTAGATTAGTTCTTCTCTGAATCCCCATCTACATTCGTTTCTACATTTTATCAGTTTATTCCCCAATTTTCGTTCGGCTCGTCTCCCATCTCCAATATTATTTTTCCTCCTCCTGTCAGGCTTTCCTGCGAGATCCGCCAATCGGTTAGTTCAGCTCCATTGAAAGTGGCTGACTGGATGTAACAGTTTTCGGGACTGTTGTTGATCGTTTCAATTTCAATCGTTTTTCCGGAATAGTACGCCGGGTTCAAATGAATGACAACCTTATCAAACAACGGGCTACCCAACTCCAGTTGAGGGTCTGCCAGACAACCGCCATCCATCGAGAACAAACCGAGCTTCATTAACACAGACAACGACCCCATGAGCCCTTGATCTTCATCGCCATTGTACCCACGCTCCGGACTCAGTCCTTCGTAAACTGTTTCAACCACTTTGCGCGACCAATACTGCGTTAGCCAAGGCTTGCCCAGGTAATTGAAGATGAACGCCGTTTGTATGGAAGGCTGGTTTCCGTAGTTGATTGGTACGCGGTTGTATTCAGGGTGGTGCTCCACATCGTGCGATGTACCGATGGTGAAACCCTGTTTTTCAGCCAGCAGGAAAGATTCGTTCAACTTTGCAGACGCTTCTTCGTCTCCTCCCATTAGCTCCGCCAGACCTTTTAAATCATGGGGTACAAACCAGGTCGATTGCGCGCCATTTGACTCATTGAAGCCATGTTCGTGTTGGTGCGGGTCAAATCCGACAAACCATTTCCCATCGACATCTTTCGGACGCATCCAGCCACTGCCGCTATCATAAACGTTGCGATAATTCTTACTCCGCTTCATGAAATATTCGCAATCGCCTTCGTAACCGAGCTTGTGCGCAAGCTGCGCCAAAGCCCAATCCTGGTAAGCGTACTCCATTGTCAAACTGGCCCCCTCCTGATGCAAGCCAAATTCTCCTTCCGGGATCGGATACGGAACGTAACCATTTTCAATGTAATATTTCAATCCGCCTCCGAGGCTTGTGTCGTGTTCGTAGCCGGCCTTCTCCATAATTCCGCCAGGCATGTGATCTTTCTTCAATGCCTGATAAATTTCGTCAAGGCTGTCTTTCACAATTCCTTTCTGAATTGCGCTGACAATAAACGGTGTCGCCGAAGCACCTGTCATTACGAAAGTGAAATTTCCACCCGATGGCCCTCTCGGAACCATCCCGCTGTCTTTGTAATACTGCATCAGTGATTGTGTGAACTCGCTCATCATTTCCGGATAAACCAGGCCCCACAAAGTATTAATCGTCCATTGGGCTCCCCAAAATGCATCCGAATTGTAGTGATTAAACAACGGCCTACCATTACCATCCAATGGGATTTGTCCAATCCGGAACTCCTTACCTGTATTATCCGGATAGGCTCCGTTTACATCGCTGATGGTTCTTCGTCCCTGCAGCGAATGCCACAGGTCTGTATAAAATCGTTTCTGTTGTTCTACGGTTCCACCCTGCACTTCGATGCGTGAAAGCAGGCCATTCCATTCGCTTCGTGATTCCTTTACGATCTGGTCAAAGTTCCACTCCGGGATTTCTGCTTTCAGGTTTTCTGCTGCATTTCCAACCGAGGTGTATGAAATGGCAACTTTCATCAGTAAATCCTGCCCGCCCGAAAGATCGAGATTAACCAGGTAGTTTTTCGTTTCATCATCCAAAACAATTGTTCGAATGGGCTTACTTAATTCAATATGAAAGAAAACAGAGCAATCTTTGGGCCGGCGCATTGTAGGCGAATTAACCGTTTTCCCTTCCAATGTGTATGCGTCGACCTGTTTCAATTCACCATCTTTCATCACACTTGGCCCCAACATGCCATTCAGATTGAACAGCAGTGCTGCTCTTTCTTTTTCCCCGAACGTGTAGCGGTGAAATCCAACCCGTTTCGACGATGTTAACTCGGCTTTAATATTGTAGCGCTCCAATTCAAGCGAATGGTAGCCCGGAAATACGGTTTCCTGCTCGTGACTGAACTTCGATCCGTAGTCGTCAAAAATATCGCGCCCCTCTGTCTCGGTTAAAACAACCGGCATGACGGACACACCCGCAAGTTGCCACGCGTGAATGTGGCTAAATCCCTTCACTGTATCGGTGTTGTACCGGTAACCGCTGCCCCATGCTCCGCCAACCTGCGTATCGGGACTGAGGTTCACCATTCCAAAAGGACGGCAGGCCGAACTGAAGAAAAACCAGCGGGAATTGGCGCTATCGACGGTTGGAACAACCAGATCAACCACATCCTGCTCTTCGTTCGACTTGGTTGACGAACACGAATATAGAGCCAGCAAAGTGATTAACGCAGCAGCGAAAATCCGAAGTTTTGAAAAATTGAATCGTATCATATCGAAGTTTTGGTCTTAAAAAAGAATAACAGGCACAAAAGGCCTGTTATTCAATCAGTAGTTTATTTAGTAACCCGTGTTTTGCCACATTACACTGGTGTTGTCATAGCGGTCCATTTCGGCTTGCGGGATAGCAAACACCGAACGGAATGACTGCACATTCGATGAATAGCGGCCGTTGCCCTCATCAGCTTCATCCAGGAAGTCAGACATTACCGTGACAAAGTCGCCCCACCGTACCAAGTCGAACCAACGCAAAGCCTCGAACATAAATTCAACCCGACGTTCTTGCTTGATAGCGGTCAGCAAAGATGCTGCGTCTCCTGTTTGTGTTGATAAAAGATCGGCCAGTTCAGCGCGATTTCTTACTTCATTGACATATCCGATCGCCTCTGATGTAGGACCTTCGGTTGCATTAATCGCCTCAGCACACATTAGCAGAACATCCGAGTAGCGAATGATGGGCAAGTTATTAGCCCAGTCGGTACTGGATTGTGGCTCGTAGGAATGACGGCTGTATTTTGTACACCAGGTGTAACCTTCGGCACCGGTACCGGTAATTTCATCCGACGTAGCAATGGTCTCACGGTAGTCGCCATCTTCAAATGCACTCACCATATTCGTTGAAACCTGCATAGCAGCACTTGACCCACGCAACGCGTAGCCTTCACTTCCGGTATAGCCTTCCGGCATACAGGATTCACTAAAGGTTTGACCTTCGCCTGTTAAGCCACCAATGTACTGAACCTCCCAAACGCGGTCCTTTGTAACATCATTATCATAAGCATCCGTGAAACAGTCCTCGTAGTTTTCGGCTAACGAGTAAATTCCTGAATTAATAACAGCTTCCAAATACGGTTTGGCATTAGCTGGTTCGTTCATGAACATGTACAAGCGTCCGAGAGCAGCGTCGGCCGCATATTCGGTAATCCGGCCTATATCATCGCTATCCCAGCTTTCGGGCAACAAGCTGATCGCTGCTTTATAGTCGCTCACTGCTTGCGCAAATGTTTCATCTTGTGTTGAACGTGCAATGGCATAAGTTTCTGCGGTTGTGTATTCAGCATCAACGATCAATGGCACACCACCAAAGAATTTAGCTAAATTGTCGTAAGCCCAGGCACGCATGGCATAAGCTTCACCTTTGATATAATTCTTGGTTGATTCATCGTCAAAATCCACATCATCAATACGAATCAGAATACTGTTACAACGGATAACAATCACAAACATGCTCTCCCAAACATTGGCGATACATGACCCCGTAGATGTATCAATGAAAATATCAGCTCCGTCTGAGTAGGTATTTGTATTAACAGCATTTGCATCGTCACTCCGTGCAGTCAGGAAATGCAGCATCCCTGTTTGCCCATCGTAAACATCCTGTTGTTCTGCGTAAACTGCTGAAATTGCCAATTCAAAATCGGTTTGAGATGTATAGAAAGTTTGAGTTGTGTACAAGGACTCCGGATCCGGATTTAAAAAATCGCTGCAACTTGTGATCAACGAACCCGAAATACAAAGGGTGAGGACCCATATTATTTTCGATATATTTTTCATTTTGACTATTATTAGGGGTTAGTTAGAAAATTAAATTGACACCTAAAGTATATCTTCTGCTCAGAGGATAAGTACTGTAGTCAACACCGAGCTGGGTTGTTCCATTACCATAACTACTTGTTTCAGGTGTATAACCCGGATAATCGCTGAAAGTATAAACGTTGTCAACTGAGCCATATACTTTCAAGCTATTTACTTTCAAACTCTTAAGAACCTTTGCAGGCATATTGTAGCTCAATGTTATGTTCTTGATTCGCACATAAGTTGCATCGTAAACACGCGAATTGGTATCATCGGCCCAGTTGAAGAAGTTCTGTGTTTTGCCGTCCCACGACATGTCGATACCGTGTGCTTCAGCATATTCTGTTGGAATGGCAGGTTGCAAATATTCAGGTTTGTAGGTTCTCACCCAACGGGCATAAGATGTACGTCCGAAATATCCGGCATCAATGTGACGGGCACCCAGGAAATAAATCTCGCCACCGTACTGACCTTGCAACAGAACGCTCAACTCAAAGTTCTTGTAGCTGAACTTGTTGGTCAAACCCCAAGTCAAATCAGGCAAGTTACTTCCGTAAGGAATAAAGTCTTCTGAGTTGATGCTTCCGTCCTCATTGGTATCAACATACTTGAAGTTACCATCTTCTTCACCGGCAAGGATTGGTACCAGTGCGTTCCCGTCAGAGTCGAAGTCACTTGTCGACAAGAAACCATCTGTAGGCAAAATGTAGAACTGAGAAACCTGACCGCCAACCTTTGTAATGAACTGACCTCCGTTGATTGAGGAAATGATTTGAGTGGTGTTTGCTCCCATCTCCAACACTTCGTTGCTGTTATGCGATAAGTTCAAATTGGTATCCCATTTGAATGCTCTGTCGATGTTGTGTGAAGTCACATCAACTTCCCAGCCTGAGTTGCGGATTTTACCGATGTTCGTCAAGGTTGAGCTAAAACCGGTAGTGTACGGAATTGGAACATCAAACAACAGGTTTTTGGTGATATTCCGGTAGTAGTCGAAGTTGAACTGCAAACGGTTGTTGAAGGCTGAGAGGTCGAAACCGATATCAGTTGAACCGGTTTGTTCCCATTTCAGGTCAGGGTTGGCCACGTTGGCAGCAGCTGTACCCGATTGCTTCGTCTCGCCATAAGCTGAATAATAGCTTCCCAATTGCGACATGTATTCGTAATCACCAATACGGTCATTACCTGATGTACCGTAAGAAGCACGAACTTTCAACAAATCAACCCAATCAACGTCTTCCATGAAACCCTCTTCATTCAGTTTCCATCCGGCAGAGAACGAAGGGAAGGTACCCCATTTGGCATCGGCACCAAAGCGAGAAGAACCGTCATGACGTACACTGGCCGTGAAAAGATATTTCTCCATAAAATCGTAACTCACACGACCAAAGAAAGAAGCGTTGGTATAAGTTGTTTTTTCAGTCGTCGCGGTCACCGCTGTTGAAGCCTGGTTCAAAGTCGTCACTGTTTCGTAAGGCCATCCCGAAGCTTCCAAAGTTGCAAGATAATACTCTTGTTTTTCAGCACTTTGACCGGCCAAAACATTCAGGTGATGGTTTCCAAATTGCTTGTCAAAAGTCAAGGTATTCTGGAATACTTTATCGTTAGTCGTTGAAGAATAGCTGTTACCCGACGACATATAAGCACTGCGGTTTACCGATGCAGGCTGGAAGTATTCGTAGGTTATACCGTCATAACTTTTGCTATACTGCATTTTGTAGGTCAACGCTTTCAAGATTTTCCATTCGCCCCACAAAGCTGCTTGAATACGTGTCGTATTTGTCTCGTCAGTCGTCTGTTTCAACTGCGCCAACGGGTCAATCCAGGTTGCGCCCCAGTCATCCGATGTTTCAGTCGATGTTGGCACACCGGTGTAGTTGTTTTCAGCTGTTCTCACAGTTGTGCCCGGAGTTACCAAAGGCGACATCATCAAAGCATGGTGAACCGGTGAATCTTTTCCCTGGCGGTCACCAAGGTTGGCACTACCCAATCCCTGCGACGCATCCGAGAATGAGATGTTAGTCCCTACTTTGAAATTATCAGTGATCTTCAATGTTCCGTTCAAACGAATGTTGTAACGATCGAACTCAGTAGACTTGATGATACCTTCCTGATTCATGTAGCCAATTGACATGAAGATACTTCCTATATCGCCGCTTGCAGAAGCTGAAGCTTCGTAGTTTTGGATTGGAGCAGTACGTAAAATCTCACTCTGCCAGTCGGTAAAATCTGTTGTTGTATTCCAGAAAGTCGGAATTTGGTAGGCAGAAGGTCTGGATGACATTGGATCGTCCATGGAACCTCCGGCACGAATGTATTGAGCATTTCTTAAATACATTTGGTAAGCAACCCACTCAGGGCCAGTCATCAAATCAAGTTTTTTCTCCGGTGTTTGAAAGCCGTAATAGGCATCGAATGTCACCGTTGGTTTTCCGGTACCGGTTTTCGTTTCAATCAGGATTACCCCGTTTGCACCACGAGAACCGTAAATTGAAGTAGCCGAAGCATCCTTCAAAACCTGAATTGTAGCAATATCAGAAGGGTTTACACCATTCATATCGTCGCGAGGAACGCCGTCAATTACATACAGCGGGCTACTGCTTCCGTTGATTGTATTGACACCGCGAATCCGGATTGTCAAATCCTGTCCCGGGATACCACCACCTGTAGCCTGCGCGTTAACACCCGCCAACTGACCTTGGAATGCTTCGCTGACGTTTGTTACCGGTCGGCTTTCCAACGCTTCATTTGTAATCTTCGAAATTGAACTGGTCAGATTCGACTTTTTCACCGTACCATAACCAATCGCGACAACTTCATCCAGGCCAATCGATTCTTCTTCCAATTCCACATTAATAACCGATTTACCGGCCACCGGGATTTCCTGCGCGTGCATGCCGACAAACGAGAAGACAAGAATCGCGTCGGAGCTGACATCTTTCACGGTATAATTACCATCGAAATCCGTAATTGTTCCTTCGGTACTTCCTTTTACAATTACTGTTACACCCGGAAGAGGAGCGCCCGAAGCATCGGTCACGGTACCTTTTACCGTCAGCTGTTGCTGTACCGATTCACCAGTCGATTTTCCCGCTTCAATCAGGATATTGCGATCAACGATCCGGTAGGTCACCCCCGCTTCAGTTAAAATTTCGTCGAGAATGGCATTCACCGACTCATTTTCAACGTCAACTGAAACCACTCGGGAATCATCAAATAAATCGCGGTTGTAAAAGAAATAGTAACCGGTTTTCTCTTCTATAGAATTAAAGACATCAGAAATTTTAGAATCTTTCATCCGTAGGGTAAGTTTCGCATTTTGTGAGTAAACACTAGCGGTTACGGATATTGAGGCAAACAAAATCAGCAGTACACTCAACCTCAGCATAAGCCATAGTTTTTTAAGCCAGGAGGTGTAAAACTCCTGAAATTCATGATTTTTTTTCATAGATTTGAATGTTTATTTATTTAAAATGATTTGCCTTGGGCAAACATTTTATCAAGAGGGAATGCTTCGACCTATTCCCTCTTTTTATGTCTGCGAGGCTACTTATTTTCAACTCATAGTCGTCAGGTTTTAGTTCATTTTACTCAGCCAAACTTTTTTGTTTTCGATCCGGTAATCAATGTGAGATGTACTTTTGATGCGTTCAAGCACATCAATTAGGTTATTATTGTAGCTGAATCTCCCGCGGAATCGGAAGTCAGCCAGGTCCTGGTTTTCAATTTGAAATTCGATGCCGTAAACGCGTTCCAGCTCCTGCATCAGATCCAGCAAGGTGGCATCCTTAAATATGATCTCTCCATCTCGCCACGAAGAGTAGCGATCAACATCGACCTTCTGTATTTCAAAACTCCTGGTGTTGGATGCAAAGGTTGCCAGTTCGCCCGGGCTCAGTTTTACCGATTCTTTATCCTCATTCTTCGCAAACAGTAAAACACTTCCTTCACTCAGTGCCGTCTCAAAAACACTGTCCTCAGCAATTGCTTTTACATTGAATGAAGTACCCGTAACCCGAACATCTGCGAGCGCCGTGCGAACAATAAACGGAACTTTCTTGTTTTTAGCGACTTGAAAATAAGCCTCGCCGTCCAAACTAATTTCCCGTTCTTTCGAATTGAAGTCGGCATCGTTGTATTTGATGGTCGATCCGGAATTGATCCAGACGGTTGTTCCATCAGGCAATTTGCAGGATGCAACATTCCCAAGCGGGGCCGAGATCTCGGCCAAAGTCGCAACGGTTTTCCGGGATTGTATTTGGGGGTAGAATAAAATGCTCAAAGCAATGGCAACCGGGAACGCCAGAATGGCAACCAGTTTATAGATGGCAATTGTACGTTTATTGGATTGCAGTTCCTTTAGAATAGAAGCATTCAGCCTGCTTTGGGTTTTTACTTTATCGGCACGAACATCTTTTTCTGCAAGCCAGGCACTACGAGCCCAGACTTTTTGACTTTTGCTGAAAGCAGTGGCATATTCTTCCGATTCCGACAGCAATTTTTGGTGCATCGCTTCGTCGGCAGCCGACGCATTGCCGGACAATATTTTACCAATCAGCAGATCAATGTCGTCAATTTCTTTCATAGGTGCCTTTTAAACACCCCTATGACGAACAAGCCCCGAAACACCCTGTAAGAAAAATCAGTTTTTTTTCAGGAAAAATCCAATCAGCACATTAAAATACTGGTAGTCTGCAAGTTTTTCGCGCAATCTTTTTAACGCGATTGCCATTTGCGACTCCACCGTCTTCACCGAAATGTTGAGTTGCTCGGCGCACTGACTGTATTTCAATCCTTCGAAACGGCATAAAATGAACACTTCGCGGCATCGCTCCGGAAGCTCGTTGATCGATTTATTGACACGCGCTGTAATCTCGGCCTCTTCCACCCGGTCGTCAAACGGAACAAGCAGGTTGTTTTCCACGCCTTCCGAAAACTCGACGTTCCTTTTATTTCGTCGAAGATGATCCAAAGCCCGGTTTCGAACAGCAAAATAGAGGTAAGATTTGATCGAAAATTTAGGTGAGATGTTCTCGCGCTTCGTCCAGATACTGACAAACACGTCCTGCACAACCGAACGGGACATATCCAAGTCATCCAAATACTTGTCTGCAAAAAAGCACAATGCTTCATAATATTGATCAAACAAGCTGCTGAAATTCTCTTCGTTCCAATCCAATTGCGAATCCTGATTGCCTTTTGTATTGAATATCTTGTTCAAGCTGGTTTTAAACGGTCACCACAAATGTATAAGAATTCAGCATTCCGCAATGCGCAGAGCTGACGGAGACTGAAAAATAGCAAAATCTTGCAGACTGGCCGCGCGGTGTGGATCAAAAGAAAATGACTTGGGGGAATTATTGCCTATTTCTTCACTTTCCGAATTAGCCAGGCCACGCTTTTTACAAGGGCCAGCACCACAAATCCCAGGAATAAACCAACCAGAATTTCGGCAACCAACGGAGGAAGGGCGTGCAACCACTCGTGCACCTTTTCAATATTATGGACGTAAATACCACCGGCCACTGCCAGCATGGCAATGGTACCGACAACCGACAGAACTTTGATAATTATCGGTAACGACTTCACTAAAATCACACCAAATTGGCGCATCAATTTGCGATGATGCTCCTTGCTTTTAGCAATCAACGAATAGCCCATATCGTCCAACCGAACGATGAAAGCCACAATGCCATAAACACCGATGGTAGTGACAACTGAAATCACAATCAGCACCGGGATTTGTATTTTCAGTGGCTCATTGATAACGATACTTAAACCAACAATGATGATTTCGAGCGAAAGAATAAAGTCGGTGAATATCGCAGATTTGATCTTTTGCTTTTCCTGAAGGACGATTTCCTTTTTCGTCAGATGGGCTTTCTCCTCAATCTTGCTATCCTTTGGGTGGTGACGATGGAAGAAAAACTCGTAAATTTTCTCGGCACCTTCGTAGGCCAGGTACAAGCCTCCGCACAACAAAATCGGGATAACCACCTGCGGAGCGTATATACTCAAGACGATGATAAACGGCAGGATGATCATTTTATTCAAAAACGAACCTTTGGTAATGGCCCAAATAACCGGCAACTCCCGGGCTGAGATAAAGCCGGTCGCCTTTTCGGCGTTAACAGCCAAATCGTCACCGAGCAAGCCAGCCGTTTTCTTGGTTGCAATCTTGCTCATGGTGGCTAAATCATCCATCAAAGTTGCGACATCATCAAAGAGCGCGAAAAATCCCGAAGCCATACATTTTGTTTTAGATCCTTCCCATCACAAAGGATTGACGTTCTTGTAAACTGAAATTTAAAGCAAAAAATCAGGACTACCGGAGTAATCCTGATTTTCATAACACATTCTTCACATGGTCGCCAAACTTTCGAAGATAGCCTGGCTATCATTTTTATTTTATTCGCAACAATCGCCTTCGGTTCTGCGCGTCTCCTCCATCCTCTTATTGCTTATTTAAAAATGACTGGTACCAGTAATAACTGCTTTTCGGCGTTCGCAGCTGCGTGTCAAAATCAACATGAATTAAGCCGAAGCGAACGCTGTAGCCAAAAATCCACTCGAAATTATCCCAACCACTCCAAACACAATAGCCTTTTAGCTTTACCCCATCCTCAACGGCTTTTTCAGCAGCTGCAATGTGTCGCAGAAGATACTCGGTGCGCAGGGTGTCATTCACGTTCCCATCTACAACTTTATCCTCACCATTTTCGAAACTTGCACCATTTTCAGTAATGATAATTTCCGGATCACCATATTCCCGTTTGATCCGAATCAACAAATTGTATAGCTCTTCAGGCCGCGCAGGTCCGTTAGCCATTTTTACAGCATCGGTATTATTGCCCATCCACGAGACACCAAGCGGAGCAGCATCATCTTTCTTCACGAGTGCGGGGGCATAAAAATTGATGCCCAAAAAATCAGGTTGATTGTCCAGAATAAACTGCATATCCTGCTCCGACGGATGAAAATCGGGATTGTACTTTTGAATAGCAGTCAAAGCTTTATCCGGATATTTCCCCTTAAAAACCGGGTCGAGCATAATTCGGTTCAGCAAATCATCCTGCAACGAGACGGCCTCTACGTCTCCCTGGTTTTCTGTGTCAAAGGGTAAACATGGCGAAAGGTTGAAAGTTATACCAATCTGCCCGTTCAGCCCCATTTCGTGATAGAGTTTTATAGCTTCAGCACTGGCCAACAATTGGTGATGCACATTGTCCATTTCTGTTGCATACCGAACACTTGCCGACTCTTGACTTTGAGTTGGATTCATCAGAAAATCGGCCACAAAAAACTCGATATACGGCTCGTTGAAGGTGATAAAATGACTCACTTCGTTCCCGAAATTTTCGAAAATTACCTTTGCATAGTTCTTGTACCACTGAACAGATTCGCGATTCAGCCAGCCACCTTTCTGCAATAAAGCAAGCGGCAAATCGAAATGATACAGCGTAACGAGCGGTTCGATCCCTGCTTCTTTTAAATCCTCAATCAACAAATGATAGTGGGCAATCGCTTTAGGGTTCACTTCGCCCGCTCCTTGCGGAATAATCCGGCTCCAGGGTATAGAAAAGCGATACGTGTTGATCCCCAACTCTTTAATTAGCTGAATATCCTTCAGATATTGTTCGCGATCGTACTGATTAATCGTCACATTTGCCGTTTGCTTCTCGCCTATTGTAAACTGAGTTACTCCGATTGTATTGGTAAAAAAGTCCCATTTACTTTCTCCCTTGTCATCGGCCTGCCAGGCACCTTCCACCTGGTAAGCAGCGCTGGCAACTCCCCACATAAAATCATCCGGGAATTGATCTCTCGAAGGTTCCTGTGCACGGACTTGTGCCACCGGAACCAAGACGGCAAACAGCCCCACAATCACACCCATTTGTCGTAGTATATTTTTAATGTCAATCATTTTGAATGCTGTTTAATTCAATTGGTTTTAAATGTCGTTTCTTTTTCAACTATTGAACACCTGCTTCTAACAAGCGCACTGGCCCCAACAAGCCGGAAGTCAGCAAACCGGATTCTGCCCTGTAAAAAGGCATTGTTGTGTAAGTTATTTTCTCAAAGACGCCTGGTTGCGCATCACCAATCAATCGGTTCACCCAAAGGTTGGTCACCTGAACTTCCAATTGGTTCTCGCCAGCCTGCACTGCATTCGTGATATCGACCCGGAATGGTGTTTTCCACACGATACCACAATTCTTACCGTTGACAATCACCTCGGCCAGATTCTTCACCTCGCCCAGATCGAGAATAATGCGACTTCCCTCCTGCATGTTATCGAGTTTGAAGCTGTTTTTGTAGCTGGCAGTACCCGAGAAGTATTTGATTCCCGCGTCTTCATTGTCCGTCCAGCTATCTAAATTCTCAAAGGTGCTTTCAGCCGGCGCACCTCTTTCAGGTTGGAAACCAACTTGCCATGGACCTTTGATTTCCTGAGCTACAGACTCAACAGTCATTGGTAATATCACAGACTTTTGTTTTGCTTTTTGTCCAAAGACTATAAAATCAGCATCATCCGGTTTTAGCGACAACGAGATGGTCGTCTGACCTTCTGCAATGTTATAGGATAGCGCAGACTTCTCTCCCGTTTCCGGGTTCCACAGTTCAGGTATTTTCCCATCAACCCTAAAAGTCAAGTCTACTTTTTCGCTCCTGGATTTTCGGTTATTCACCCAGTAAACTTCTGCTCCATCAACTGAACGATGCACATACATCAGGTCTGTATCCGGCTCAGGCATGCTGTATTCAAAATCAGGTTTCAGCCCGATCGCGTTCATGGCCGACTTAACCGTCATTCCCGAATAAACTGTACCATTGCCGATAGATTTTGCTTCACCTGCCACCCCGAATAAATCGTCGCACAAGCGGTTAAATTCAGTCTGATCATCTGATAAACTCAAATCCAAAGTTGGTCGGTTTCCAACAACAGTAGCGCCTGCCTGCACCAATTCGCGAATCTTCAGCAAAACCGGCAAAGTCATTTGCTTACAACTTTCGTCCAAAACCAGCACGCGATAAGTCGTTCCCGTTTTAGTTGTTAACCTTCCGTCCTGCACACCAATGACATTAATCAGGGCATCAGCATTGACAAAATCATAATTGTACCCCTCCGGAATTTCAGGTAGTTTATCGGCAAATAGCGCGGTAATATTTTGATCCTCCCCGTAGAGGTAAAGCACATCGGCAACGAAATGTCCTTGTTGCAGCAAATAGGAGCTGCGCGACAGATAGTCGCACCAAGCATGTGCCTGTTCGGCCCAGGTTTCGTGGCGATTAAACCACTGTCCGAAAGGTCCCAAGCCAAGTCCGGGAATTTTATCGTCTACCGGCTGATGCACTGAACAGTGAATGACAAATCGATTTAATCCGCTGGCTAACTCAAGATCGGCAGTCGGTTTTAAATTTTCTGGAGAATATTTCCAGGCAGCTTCCGGAACACCCAAAGCAGTTAAAGACTCTGCAGCTACTAAATTTTGGCCGTAAATATGAGCAACCGACGCCGATTCGCGGATATCCGCTTCGTGCCGGATCTGATCAGGACTGAGTCCTCCGGGCGTCCACATTGCTGCCATCGGCACTGCTGCCGTACGCTTCACCTCCATCCCGTCAGCGATCATCGCACGACCATTCTCGTGCGATTCAGAATAACGCTTCATCCCGTATTCATTCAAGATTGACGTTAAACCATCGTAATGATAATCGGACACCATTTCACTCAGGGTTTCGCGGAAATCAAACAAAAACTTCTCGCTCTCTTCCGCGCTTCCGACAATTGTGCCTGTTAAAACCGGCATCCACGGTAGCATGCTGTAACCTCTTCTCGCTTGAAACTCTTCGGGTAACTTCGCAGTCCAGTTTTGCGCCCCGGCTTCCCAACTATCGGTGACTAGGTATTGTAAGCCTCCTTGCTCTCCCATCAAGCCGCCAGTAGCATCCTTGTACTGATCGAGATAATTCGTGAAATATCTTCTGATGGCATCCGGGTCAAGCTTATCGACTTCCAAGCCTGTCGCTTCTTCCGATGCCGGGTGGTTTTCAATACCCAATAAGGAATAACCGAATCGAACGACTTTCCAACCTCCTTCGGGAGCTGTCCAGTTTAAATTCCCATCAGAATCCATCTGAGCTGTCAAATCCAAAATGGTAGCTGCATCTACGACATCGCTTGTTTCCCTTGTTAGTTTCTTATTCATAGCAGCAACCGGCGCATAAGCCGCTTTTTCTTCAAAACAGTTTACCACATCAATCGGATGCAGAACAATTTCAGCGATTTCAGTCCCCGGCAAAACTTCAGGCTTCACATCCATCCCAACGGCTGCTGCCAAGGGATTAAACTTCGGCGGTGGATTTTTGAAGGTTACGCGAAAATATTTAGCTGTTATTTCCGGGATGGCAAGCGTTTGTTGCAGGATCGCCCCCGGCGGAATATTACATACAAATTGAAATTCTTTTCCATCGTTACTCGCCAGCAACTGACGAGCGTCGGGAGCTGTAGCACCTTCGCCAAACATTCCGGGCTCTCCTCCTCCAACGACAGTTATTGCTTTGATTGTCTGCGCTTGTGGAAAAGCGAACTGAATCCAACCGGTTCCGGAAGAATGGTTTGGTAAAAGTGAGGTGGTTGCCAAATCACCGTCGGTTAGTTGATCGACCGTAAATTTGCCACCACTGGAACTTACGACTGCTCCCAAATCTTGTAGCGAACGATCGGCTTCAACGACCTTGTAAGCAACAACAGCCACATCCTGATAATAAGCAGGCAAGCGGGCAATATCCACAGGAACTCCAAACTCCGGCTGTTTCGGTATGTTTTGGAACGGCCCGGTCATATCTGATGGTTTCGCCAATTGAATGCCCGAATCTCCGGAATTCGCCCGGGTTTCAGTCCAAACCAATTTTTTCATGCCATCGGCAGGTTCAACCCAGGGACCTCCTGACTCGCTCCAGCCGGGAGAGCCGGCAATGGCCATTTCCAAATTCAGCGAATCAGCCAAATGGGCTGTCAGCTGAAAGGCTTCTTTCCATTCGGGCGTCATGTAAGTCAATCGCTTTTCTACGATTTGCGGCGTCATTAAAGCGGCATCAAAATTCTGAAAGCCACCAATCCCAACCCGCCTCATCCATGCCAGATCTTTACGAATACCATCCTGTGTAATATTGCCGTTCATCCAATGCCACCATACCCTTGGTTTGGCACTATCCGGTGGGCTCTGAAATTCAGTGTATAATTTATCGATCCGGTTATCACGTTGATCTGAACAACCAAAAAATCCAACGACTGCAACTGTGATGACGAGTGCCAGTATTCTTCGCTTAAAGGGTGCTTTTCTCATTTTTTACGGGTTTAGTAGTGCCCGCCATCCATATTGACTAAATGGCGGGCTATTGGTTTGTTATCAAAATTTATAAGACAATGTCACAAAATAGGCTCTTGGTGGCAAGCTCAAGGTTGAATAAACGGCGTCAGGATTGGCATCCAAGTCTTCCTGTGTAAATCCCTGGCGATCTAATGAACTCGGGAAACCACCCGGTGCCGACCAGCCCATCACACCATTTTGGTTGAACACATTGTTGATATTTAGCTGAATCTGCCATTTTGAGGTGAAATTATACCCAAAATTCAGATTTGTTTGGTTGTACGACGGTAAGTCGAAAACATTGGCCACATTTGCTGCCCGTTTTCCCAAGTAAGAGAAATCGGCAGAAACAAACATTTTGTCGGTGTTGTAGCTCGGAGATATCCGGATAATCGCATGAGCGCTGTTGTCCGTTTTATTTCCTGAAAAATCGATGATCACATCGTCGCCGCTTCCATTGTCACCCACATCCCAGGTTTGGAATTTTGTAGCAACTGCATCCTGGAACGTCGCGACAGTTCGTACGCTAAACCGATCTGTGAAATCATAAATACTCTCAATTTCAACACCAAAAGTGCGATATTCATTGTACAGTGTTGGCAAAGAATACATACCGTCTACACTTCCATCTTCACTTGCTACAGTTTGCTGTGGCACATTACTTAAGAAACTCAAAAATGGTGTCACAAATAAATTGTGCTTACGACCATTCATTTTATAACCAACTTCCAGCTGTTGAATTTTCTGACTTTGCGGGTCGAGATTGTCCAAAGCAAATTGATTGTCGATAGCAACAAAGATGCT
The DNA here is from genome assembly GCF_003610535.1 of Mangrovibacterium diazotrophicum. Lineage (NCBI taxonomy): Bacteria > Pseudomonadati > Bacteroidota > Bacteroidia > Marinilabiliales > Prolixibacteraceae > Mangrovibacterium > Mangrovibacterium diazotrophicum. Next base: position 1,182,384 of record NZ_RAPN01000001.1, read on the forward strand.
CAGGTCCGGAGCTTTCTCCCCCTGTGAATAGCGACCGTAGACTGCAGATACATCTGTAAACTTGTAGTTCACACCGGCAGAAAATGAGAATGTATTCACAACCTGGTTATCATAAGAATACACTTCCGCAATATCCGATTCGTAATTGTCGTAAAGCGTGTAAATATTACCGTCATTCCCCCCATCATCGACCGCAGTTTCTGCTGCCCACTGGTTTTCTCCTTTTATCGCAATTCTCTCATAACGAATTCCCCAATCCAGGTTCAAGCCTTCGGTAATTTCCCAATTGTGCCCGAAGAAAAAAGCGGTCTGACTCTGCGTTGCTGCGATATAATCGAAAGGTGCACTGGCGCCAGTCCCGCCAATAATTCCATCCGGGTTCGTCACGTAATAAGTTTGTCCGTCAAATCCTTCCAACGTAATTTCAGTTTGGCTGGGGCGGGGTGAAGTCATTTGCGAGAATGACTCAGCGGCTCCAAAACCAGATAGCTGATCCAGCTTGGAATGGGCATAAAACATACCAGCGGTGAAACTCATGTTATTCAGCTTTTTCGAGATTGTCAGCTGATCGATGTATTCATCCATTTCATTTTCGAGATATACTACCGGGTTCATGAGCAACGAATTGGCCTGAATCGACTCTCCGGGAAAATTACTATCCAGCATGGTAAAATTGAATCCGGCAAAATTACCGTCAATGATATTTGGCGATTGCAATACTTTACCTAACAAATTACCGGTTTTCAGATCGTTAAAGGTATAAGTTCCAAAATGGCCCAATGTTCCGGCAATCGCATGGAAGATCAGGTTGTCAACTGCTATTGGATAGGCTACGGCAGTGGTATTCCAAACCGAGCTCTTCATGGAATAGCGCATTTTATTGTCGATTTTCCAGCCTTCGCCAAAATTCTGCTCCCAATTCATTCCGAATGATTTATCGATGGAATGAATTTTATCTCTTGAATCGAAATGGACGATCTTATCGGTTTGATTCACCCGAAAATCAGCTGTTACCGGTGGAATAAGCACGGAGTAATATTGTTTAACCCCATCAGCTAAACGTGGGTTATCGAAATCAACCGACGGTAAAAACTCAAACCAGGCATTTTTATCGTTTAAATATTTCGCATAAAATTTAATGCGTCCGGTAGTATAATTCTTAAGCAGGTTTGCTTTTATCTGTCCTCCCTCGTTCATCGGATAACCGGGATAACGCGCACCATCAGCACGACGGTAAAAACCCCCAATATTATAGCGCAATGTCTTCTCCGGATCGAGCGATCCTCCTAAGTCAAAATCGGCCCGATAATACGGATTCCGACCATTGCCTTCCAATCCGTACTTGGCCCGTACTTCGCCTTCAAACTTTTCACCACCGGTTTTCGACACGTAGTTGAAAATTCCACCCGGAGCATTATTTCCTAAAATAGAAGCGGTACCTCCGCGAACAGCTTCCAGTCTTCCTAAAGTTGCATCGGGACGTAAGTAGTAGTCGGGGCCATAGTTTCCAAAAGTAGCATTGGTTACCGGCAAACCGTCTTCCTGCATCGATACGTAATAGTAACCCGACTCACCATCGTTAGAACCAACAGAAACACCACGCGAATAAACGGTGTTGCGAATTTCACCTAAAGAAGTATTTACGAAAACACCCGGAACATTCTTCAATAAGTCGCCGGCACTGGTTACTGCAAGCTGTTCAATCTGCTGCGATTTTATGGCAGTGATTGCAACTGAAGCTTCCATACGGCTACGTGGGTCGAATACACCTGTTACAACAACTTCATCAACCCCCTGGGTGGATTCCTTTAAAACCACCTGAAACGAAGTTTGAGTACCGATAATAATGTCTTGCGATTCGAAACCAACAAAGGAGATTGAAAGAACCTGCGCATCAATGGGAACATCCAACGCAAAATATCCGTCCGGGTCGGTTATTGTACCAATGGTTGTGCCCTTCACAATCACGGTAGCACCAGGCACAGGATTCCCTTTGTCATCGTGAACAGTCCCTGAAATTTCCTTTTCTTTTTTCTGTTCGGCAGGAACAACAGAAGGCTCCGGACTGTCTTTCGGTTTGATAACGATTTGGCGATCGTAAATTTTATAAGTGGTGCCACTTCCTTCGAGCGCTTGTTCCAGAACGGCTTCGATATTGCCGTTTTCCACAATCACACTCACTTGCCGGTTCACATCCAGCTGGTTTTCGTTATAGAGTAATATGAATTCGCTGTTTTGCTCAATTTCCTGAAAAACTTCACCAACCGTCACCTTATTCAGTTTGAAGCTGAATTTGGTTTGTTGCGAGTAACTGCTGGCCGCCGACGAGACCAACGATATCAACACAAATAGAGTTAGCAGTTTCATTTTCAGCAAAATTTCGGACATACCTCTTCCGGAGAAGTACTTCCCTGTACGATTTTTTTTCATAATTTTGAACTGTTTAGATTTAACAATCGTAGTTTCTAAAACTACGTCAGTCGGTAAGTTTGCAGACTTGCCGACTTTTTTATTTCACTCGACTAGTTTGGTTTCATGCTAACATTGATTTGATTTCCCTGAATTTCGTATTGCATCCCACTTACGTCTGACAATACCATCAGCACGCTTTCCAAGGAGTCTTTTAAATCCAGTTTACCGGAGATGAATGCAAAATCGTCCATTTCTTGCACCTGCTTTTTTGCGCTTCCCTCAACAATAAACTTCACGTTATAATATCGTTCCAGTTTCGACATAACACGGTTCAGCGGTTGCTGGTGGAATTCCAGCCAGCCTTCAATCCAGGCAATCGACAAATCAGCATCAGGATCATCCTGGACCGAAATTGCCCGTTGCTCCTTGTTGAAACTCCCCTTTTGGTTGGGAGTTAAAATGGTTTCTCCCCTAAAAAGTTGATTCCGGGTCAAATCGCGCATCGCAACTTTCCCTTCCAGTAAAGTGGTTTCGATGACAGACTCGGATGAATAGGCGGTTAGGTTAAATTTCGTTCCCAGTACTTTCACTGCAATCGCCTCGGTGTTGACAATAAAGGGCTGTGCTGCGTTGTGAGCAACCTCAAAATAAGCCTCGCCCTCTAAAAATATCTTTCTCTCTTTCCCGTTGAACTGGTTTGGAAATGCCAGGCGACTTCCCGCGTTGAGCCAAACTTTAGTTCCGTCGGCCAACACAATTTTGGAGCGTTTGCCGTAAGGAATCACCACCTCGTTCATCTTTGTCGGATCGGTTGGCAGTTGTTTCATATCAATAACCCGTGTGCTGTCAATAATCAACTGCTCGTTGCCGGTCATTGCAATGTCCGAAGATTCGCTTTCCAACGGAACGGTTGTTCCGTCGGCTAAAACAATTTGCGATTGCTGTTGACCTGCCTCTTCCTGAGTGTTATTAAAAACATAGCCCGAAGGTTGTTTTTGTTGGCTGAAGTAGAACGCCGAAGCGCCAGCCACCAACAAACCAACAAATATGGCGGCGTAACGCATCGCCTTTTTGAACGGGTGAAGCTTGCGTTCTTTTTGGTACATCTGGTCGAACGATTCAATGTTCTTCCAGATCGTTTGAAAGTCTTCAGGCTTTAAGTTATCCGTCTGGTCGCGCAACATTTCAATCAAACGCCGGGCTTCATTCACAGATGGTTCAAAATCTGGATGATTGCTGAGAAACTGTTCCCAAAGCTCGTTGTGCGTTCCGTTGACAACCCAGGCGATAAAATCGCTGTTGTCAACCAATTCCTCAATTTTATAATGTAGATATTCTTTTTTCACGGTCGTATTCGATGCTTTTAACAGGATAAAGACACGGCCGTTATTTTTGTGGACAGGATTTTGGAGTTTTTTTCAAATTTTCACACAAATCACTGAAAATTAAGAACCAACAAAATCAATTGTTTGTCATTTTCAAGATGCTCCCGTAAAATTTTAATCGCACGGAATACCATTTTTCGGGCCGAATCGTATTTCAGCTTCATCAGCTCACAAATCTGTTCGTAATCGAAATCGCAGGTAAAACGATAATAGATAATTTCCCGCTGTTTGGGGCTTAGCTGTTGAAGGCTTCTCAGAATAATGCGTTCCCGATTATCCAGACTTTCCTTTTGCAGCAACTCTTCTTCCAGGTGATATCTGAGTTGCATTGCAGGCAAGTCGGTATTTAGTTGAAAGACTTTCGTATTCTCCGTTTTCTTCAAATTACGGCTCAATGCACGTCTATATGAACGTAGCAGATAAAAATAGACATTGTCGGTTGTTCCTAGTTTTGAACGGGTACGAATGAGATTGAAGAACAAATCCTGAATGGTGTCCTTGACGATTTCGCTATTGGAAGTGAATTTCTTGCCATAACTATAAAGCGAGTCTGCATAACGGCTATAAATTTCAGCAAGAGCATATTCCTCTCCATTCCTGAAATCATTCCACAGTAGAAAATCCTCGCTTGGTTTAGGCATTAGTAGGTTATTGTTTAACCAAAGATAGAATTTTGCGCATGATTGCAAAATGAGAAACAGCTATTCTGCAGGGGTAACTATTTTAAAACATCCGGATATTCGACGGGCGCCGCATTACCAACTGTTATTCCTCCATCATGATCAGAAAAGGTAGATTATTCAACTTTATCATTTATATGACGCTTCTCTTTTCTAAAAATCAACAGATAACAATCCTGCCAAATAACAGCTCGCTAGTTTCCAACCAACTCTTCCAGAATCGGCTTTTCAAAGGCCACCCACTTCTCATAGCCTTTCTCGCTCAGGTGAACGCCGTCAACCGTAAGTTCATTGGTTAATCCACCATCGGCATCAACAAACTGGGCGTACAGATCAATGAGCTTGTAATTTCCTTTTGCCTCGTTGGTTCTGATAATTTCGTTGACAACAAGAATATCGTCCTTCAGAAAAGGTCGGTTTGTTGGCAAAACTGTCCGAACAAAAATCCTGGTGTCCGGCGATTTACGATGAATCTCGCGGGCGATTTTCTCGATGTTTTTACCAACATACTCCGGCGAAGGCACAATCTTGTCGTACTTAAACCTTCCGCCGTCCATATCGTGATGCAGGTTAAACAAGTCATTGATCCCGATCAAAATGAAAACCGCCTTCGGTTTGAAATAGACAATCTCATCCATGCGTTTCAGCACACCATCGGTCAGGTCACCGGCAATTCCCCGGTTTCGAACTTCGACAGTCCCGAATTTCTCGCTCCAGTCCCGACCTTTCTCCGTGATGCTGTTACCAATAAACACGATGTCGCCAAAGTTCAGCGGCTCGCTCTTGAATACCTTAATGCGATCGCGGTAATGGCGTTGCGTCCAGTCGTTATGGTAGCGGGACACAATTTCACCACTTGGATACAAATTGTCCCTTTGCTCTGCTGAAAGTTCTATCGATTGCCCAAAGGATGCACTGCAGAAAGCGATCGTAAGCAGCAGGAATAGCGTTTTTTTCATGATCTTTAATTTGTTCTATTTTCTATTTAACAGACGAAAAAACAAGCTTAATCCCCACACTGAAGTTGCCGAAATACAGATAAAGAAGAATGTTTAGATTTTTAAAAACGCTCTGCCCAAATCCCGGTCTCCGACTTACTGTCGGCCATTCAAAACAGAAGTCACTATTTTACTTTTAAGACAACAATACCGTGTTCTGGAATTGAAAATTCCATCCCATCCTCTATCATTCCCAGATCTTCGTGCTTCCAAAGATCCCGAAAAGTTGCATTTTTATCAATTCCAAAGTCGCCGGTATTGAGTTCAAAATCAACCGCATCCTCTCCCCGATTCATAATAGCAATAGCCTTGGAATCACCGGCTTCACCCACCGGCTTTACCCAAACTTCAATACTACCTTCGGTGAGCACCCGTGTTGCCTGCTTAAAACCAGGATCCTGGTTTAGGGCGATTATTTCGGTATTTGTCAATATTTCGATGGTCTCCTCGGACATGTCGCGTAAATCATTGCCAGCCAGCAAGGGCGAGTTCAGCATGCACCACATCGAGAAGTGCGTTTTGTCTTCCTCGTAAGTCATTCCGCGGCCAACCTGCAGCATGTCCATATCGTTGTAATGCCCGGCTGAAGCGTATTTGGCTAAATCAACGTTGAGATCAATGATGTGTAAAATAGAAGAAAAATTAGCCTGAATATCTCCGGATATCCGCCAGGAGTCAGCTTTATGAATAGCCCATACACCTGGAAATTGCCACCTGCAAATATTGAAGACAATCGCACGATCAACGGCTTTCACTGCATCAATAATTTTCGTGTATTCGGTCTGCTCATCCAGTTGCATTTTCTCGCCACCGCACCAATCAACTTTCAAAAAATCATATCCCCACTTGTAGAAGAAAAGGTCGCAATCATCCTCCCAATGCCCGTAGATCCCGACACCAATACCGTTTTTATCATGGTCCCAAATGGAGCCACAGGTGTTTCGGCCAGCATCGGTGTAAATTCCGGCTTTCAATCCCAAACCATGAATGTAGTCGACTAACAGTTTCATCCCGGAGGGAAATTTTGCACGATCAACAAACAACTTGCCGGTTGAATCCCTTCCCCCGAAATATCCGTCGTCAATATTGATAAACCGGTAACCGGCATCATACAAACCGGAAGATATCATTGCATCAGCCTGCTCTTTGATCATCTCTTCATCAATATTCACGCGGAAATTGTTCCAGCTGCTCCAGCCCATGATTGGCGGTTTCGCTGTTCGAATTGTATCTGAATTCGTCCCCCCTGGCAACGTGTTCACATCCGGATTGTTTGCAGATGAATTATTTACGAAGGGTGACAACAATAGTACGGCTGCGGTAAACAGCGATCGATATTTCAATTTTTTCATCTTCTAGCAGGTTTGATTAGTTTGAAAAAAATAGTCGGAGACCGAAGCTAAAAAATTTAGCCCGGTATCCGACTATTCATTCACCAAAATCTACTAGCTGTCAACTTAATTGAAGTTGACGCCAGGCCGGAAATTGATGTCGCAATCCCCAAACCACCATTTACGAATATTTACATTTTAAGCCGGCAAATTCTCTAGAAACACCGCCTGACGCACATTTGAGTAATTTGAGAAGCGCACAACTCTTAATTTTACTTAAAAACAATTTTTTCAAAAACTTTTGCTCTTCCCGCTCAGTTAGAGGCTCTGACTTTCGTCCCATGTCGGGATGTGGTTTTATCAATCTTTGGTAGCGTTGAAAAACAAAATAGCATAAATCGATTATGGAGAGTACAAACAGAAATTGGTCGAGAAGACAGTTCATGGGAAGTATTGCCGGCGCAGGCGCCGCAGTGATGATGAATCCTTTTTCATCCTGGGCTAAAAGCCCCGTGGATCCGACAGTAGCGGCCATCATTGCCAAAACAATCGGAACTGACACGCACAACCATATGGATGTTCCGTTCAATGCGGAAGAATTCAAAACCCTGCAATATGATTTATTCGGAGAGATGAAGCAATCCGGCTTCTCGGCCATCTGCATGACCTTTTGTGTTGACCGCCCTAAGCTGACAAAAATGGGAGAAGCTTACGAGCGCTTTATCCTGAGCCTGGATGAAATGGACGAGATGCTGAAAGCCAACAAAATGAAGCGAGCACTGAATTTGGCTGATTTAAAGGAAGCACACAAAAAGAACCACCCTATCGTTGTTCAATCCGTTGAAGGCGGGCACTTTATTGAAGGAAAAATTGACCGGATTGAGGTGGCTTACCAAAGAGGATTGAGACATCTAGGCTTGCTGCATGATGGACAATCACTTGTTCCGCTTGGCGATATTTATACCAACCCGCCACACTTTGGCGGACTGACCGAATCGGGAATCGAAGTCGTCAAGGAATGTAACCGGCTCGGTATTTTGGTTGACCTCGCGCACTGCAGCAACGAAGGGATTGACGATGCGCTAAAAATATCAACCAAGCCAATGCTTGTTTCGCACACCGGGCTGAATACCCAGCTTGGCAGCAACGAAAAAATGGCCCAAATGATGATGCCCCGCCTGATCAGTAAAGAGCAGGCTAAAATATTGGCCAACGCCGGCGGTGTTATCGGCGTTTGGACGCACCTTGCCGACTCGCCAACCGTGTATGCTAAAAATGTCCGGGCCATGGTCGATGTGGTTGGTGCAGATCATGTTTGCATTGGCACCGACTCAAAAATGGCCCCGCCAAGTAATTCGAACGAACGATTTGGCAGAAAAACCAACCTGACATGGGGAGATGGACAGGAAGGATTCCTCTACTATGTTGTAGATGCGATGCTTAAAGTCGGTTTTACCGAAGATGAAATCGTGAAAATTGCGGGAGGCAACTACTGTCGCATTTTTGACGCGGCAACCAGCGTTTAATTTCGTAAGGCACCATTATATACAAGAAAGGTGTTCCGCAAATTTTTGCCGTACACCTTTTCTTTTTCCTTGATTTTCGAGCACCAACAACGCGGTCCGATTAATTATCAATGCCGGCGGCCTCAATGAGGCTAACGGAACATATAAGTTGGACACAAAAACTAAAAGGAATCGTGACTTGCATTCTCTGATGGATAAACATGGTGGTGTTGGAGACCGTCCACTTTTACACCACACAAATGATAAAACTGTTCAGCTTTCCCGGTAAGTTTTAGGAGACTCTCCGGAATAACGTTTGAAATATTTACCGAAAAAAGATTGTGAAGGGAAATTCAGGGAGTGACTAATTTGCTGGATAGTCATATTCGTCGACTTCAATAAGGCTTTTGCTTCCAGAATCACAAAATCGTTGATCCAGTCACTAGCCGATTTGCCACTAGTATCTTTCACTACTTTCGATAGGTACTTCGGTGTCAAAAACAACTCATCAGCATAGTAGTCAAGGCCTCGCTGCTCCCTGTACTTCTCCTTCACCAGGTGAAAAAAGCGTTCCGTCAACAATTCTTGCTTCGATTTCTTACTCTCCAAATCCAAATTCTGAAACTTGTGATTCAATGCATAAAAGAAGGCCCGGCTCAAATGCCTGATCATCTCAGCGCGATTCGAATTGTCCTTCATCCGCACCGTTTTTAAAAACATGTTATAATAATCCAATGCCAGGTCTAATTCATCTGGATTCAGTGGTAGCCATGGATGATCAGAAATAGACCGAAAAAGCGGAAAACGATCATAGGCATCAATTATAAGTGTATTCGAAAATTGTTTGGACATGGTAATAAATCGCCCTTCGAAATCATCGCTCGTCCCCTTGTTTTGCAGGATCTGGTCAGGCATAATAATCAAAATGCCAGGACCAGTCACGTTGTATTCCTTTAAATTGAGAAGTCCATTCAAGGTTCCCTTTATGCAAATAACAATAACACTGATATCGAGCTTAAACGGGTATTGAGTTTCAGGGAGGGCGACATACTCATCTTTTAAGATATAATCCAAATCAATGGAATCAATCTCCGAAAGCTGAATCTTACTTCGCCAGTTCAAAGGCGTAACAACATTTTCCATTTTCGACTTTTCAGACAAATTTAGGACTTATTTTCTCAATTTTAAATCTAAATACACCATATAGTCCAATTTAGTAGTCCTTTAAACCTTTTTTGGCCAATACCGCACTTATATCTTTGCACCCAACAAAAGTCTCAAAGCATATGAAAAGCAGAAAAGCAAGAACAATTATGAAATTAAAGTTACTCGTTTTGATTTTCCTATTTGCCATTCCCGGGGTAGAAGCACAGGACCAGCAAAAAATGAACATTTCGCAGATGCTGGAATTTGCAACCAAAAACAATTATGATTTACGCGAGGCAAAGTTCAACCAAATGCAAAGTGAACTGTCTGTCAGAGAAACCAAAGCACATGGACTTCCTAAAGTGGACGGAGAAATGGATTACAAAAACTACCTGAGTCTCCCGACGATAATCCTACCGGGAGAATTGACAGGTGTTTCGGGTGCTCCGGATATTGAAGCTCAGTTCGGGAAAAAACATAACCTGGACGCCTCGATCCAGTACTCACAATTACTTTTCTCGCTAAAATATGTCAACTCGGTAAAAACCACTGAAAAAGTACAGGAGATCAGGGGCCTTGAGGTTGAAAAATCGAAAGAGGAACTGGTTCAATTGCTTTACTCTGAATATTACAACTTGCTGGCGATCTACAAAAACCTCGAAATTATTGAGGGAAATATGGAATCGTTGCAATTGAACCGGCAAACTGTTTCAGCAATGGTTACGTCGGGCGTTGCACTGCAAACCGATTTGGATAAGATCGATGTCAGCTATGCAAACCTGGAGGCCAGCCGCGAAAACGTCTTGTCGGGCATTAAGGTACAAACCAATAACCTGAAATACATCATCGGAATGGAGCCGGATGTTCAGCTGGAAGTCGATACGACGGGCTTTAGCCAACAGTTTGCCAATGCACAATTCATCAACAAATACCAGGATGGCGATTTCGACGCGGACAATCTGATTGAGGTAGAGATCCTGAATAAAAACCTGGAATTGAACGACCGCCAAATAAAACTGGCCAAGTCGGAAGTTACACCAACAGTTTCATTCTATGGAAGCTACATATACCAGGCCCAGCGCGATGAATTCAATCTATTTAAGTCGGGGGAAAACTGGTTCAACACAAACCTGATTGGTGTTAAAGCGACCATCCCGATTTTCTCAGGATTAGGCAACAAAGTAAAAGTAAACCAAGCGAAAATTGATCTGGAAATTACGCAGGACAAACTTGCAAAAGCCAAACAAGGGCTAAACCTGAAATATCAAAATGCCATGAACACCTACCAGTCGAGCTTGAAGAACTGTCGCATTCAGACAAAGAATGTGGCCCTGGCCGAAAATGTAAAAAAACAGGAGGAAGTGAAATACAAAGAAGGCATTGGGACACTCACCGACTACCTGATTTCGGAAACAGATTACAGAAATGCCCAAATCAATTTTGTTCAGAATTTTCTGAATATGAAAAAAGCAGAGATTGATGTTCTGAAAGCGAAGGGATTGCTTACCTCATATGCACACATAAATCAAGATAATCCACAATAAATCAACACATCCCCAAGGATTGAGACCAATCAAATTAGTTCTGTTAACTCGAAAAAATAAATAATCGAACAATGAAAAAGACATTTAAAACATCGCTTTACATCATAACTGCTCTGCTGGTTTGCGGATTGGTATTTTTCCAGCTAAAGCGCAACAAAGCCGAAACGGCAAAGATCACTGCATTAGCCTCCATGACCGGTAATTTCTACCCGGTTAAAGCTACAACAATTGAAGAGCAGGAAATAAATAACACCATCGAAACCAACGGTTTTTTACGTTCGGAAACCGACCTCGATGTTCTTTCGGAAACGCAAGGAATTATCCAGAAGATTTACAAGGAAAAAGGCGACTACGTTCGCAAAGGCGACATTATAGCAAAGGTTGACGACGAACTGTTTGCCGCTCAGCTTTCGGCTGCCAAAGCAGCATACGAGCAACTGAAAAAAGAGGTCGACCGATTTACAACGCTACACGAACAACACGCCGTGACCAGCCAGAAGTTGGAAGAAATCAAGTTAAACTACCAATCAGCAGAAGCGCAGTATATTTCGGCCAAACGCCAGTTTGAAGACACACGCGTAAAAGCACCGATTGACGGGTTTATTGAAAACGACTTCATCGAGGAAGGACAATACCTCAATCGCAACCAAAAAGTATGCAACATCATCGATGCTCAAAAGTTAAAACTTGATATCGCAGTCTCAGAGCAAAACTACCGCTACATTTCCTTGGGGCAACAAACAACAATCACCTCTCCGGTTTACCCGAATGTAAAATTTGAAGGCAAGATCAGCTACATCGGTAAAAAAGCGGGATACGGCAACACTTTCGATGCCGATGTGCAAATCGTCAACGATGATAATCACCAGTTGAAAGCAGGTATGTTTGTTACCGCATCAATTGCCCAAACAAAAGAAATCCCTGGAATTTACATTCCCCGTAACGCCATCAACGGATCACTTAAAGATGCGTCGGTTTACGTCATCGAAAACGAAATCGCTAAATCGCGCGAAGTGACTACCGGCCAGATTGTGAACGATCAGGTTGAGATCGTTGCTGGTCTAAAGGCAGGCGATCAAATTGTAACTGAAGGAAATTACAGCATTTTCGATGGTGCAAAAATTAGAATTACACAATAAGCCCAACTAATAATTTTAAAAAGTTTGAATAGATGAAACTCGTAAGTTTATCGATACGACGGAGCACTGTTCCGATCGTATTGTTCACCATATTGATTCTTCTGGGCTTATTCTCTGCATCCAAAATCAAGTATGCACTGATGCCCGAGATTACAACAGCCACCGTTGTTGTTTCTACGGTTTACCCGGGAGCAGGACCAAACGAAGTACAGCAGTCTGTCACCATCCCTATTGAAGATGCTGTCGCATCGCTAAGTGGAATTGAAGAAATAGAATCCAGCTCGATTGAGAACCTTTCATTGGTAAAGCTCTCTCTGAAACTGGATGCCGATGTTGATGTTGCCATTCAGGAAGCAACACAGAAAATCAACAGTATCGTAGCCGACCTTCCATCAGAAATCCGAACGCCCTCTATCGAAAAGTTCGACCTGAACGCGCTCCCGATTTTCATCGCCGGGGTGACATCTGACAAACCTGCTAATGAATTCTACGAATTCGTCGACAACCGGATCAAGCCCGAATTGGCGAGCATCCCCGGAGTCTCAAGGGTTGAACTGGCCGGTGGTCTGCACCGTGAAATAAAAATCATGCTTGATCCCCATAAGCTGGAAGCCAACAAGCTCAACCTACTGGAAGTATCGAAAATGGTTGAGTTTGCCAATATGGATTTGCCTACCGGAAAATTGAAGACGAAGACCAATGAAATGACCATTCGGCTATCCGGCAAAATCCGCACGATCGACCAGCTGAAAGATATTATTGTCGGAGCCTCGGACAACGGTACCGTCGTAAAACTGGGAGATATCGCCGACATTTATGACGGTGTGGCCGATCCTGACAAAATAACCCGGATAGATGGTAGCGAGACAATCGGTATTGAAATCAGCAAGCAAAAAGATGCCAATTCGGTCGAAGTTGCCAAGTTGGTTCGCCTGAAGTTTGACGAACTGGAGGCAAGTTACGAAAAAGACAATCTCAAGTTCAAAACGGCCGACGACCAGTCCCGTTTTACCATCGCTGCATCCGACGCCGTAATGCACGACCTCGTACTGGCAATCATCCTGGTATCGCTCATTATGTTGGTGTTTCTGCACAGTATGCGTAACTCGATTTTCGTATTGGTAGCGATCCCTACTTCCTTGATTTCGACCTTCACTGCCATGTACCTGTTCGGTTTCTCCTTCGACCTCATTAGTTTAACATCGCTCTCTCTTGTGGTAGGTTCGTTGGTTGACGACGCGATTGTGGTTATTGAAAACATCTACCGTCACATGGAAATGGGCAAAAACCGGATACAGGCATCGTACTTCGCCGTTAAAGAATTGGGGATGACCGTTACAGCCATTACGCTGGTTTTGGTCGCTGTATTCCTTCCGATCGCCTTTGTGACCGGAGTCGTTGGCGATATTTTGCGCGAGTATGCTGTAACCATCGTGGTGTCCATGCTCCTGAGTTTGCTTGTATCGTTCACTCTTGTACCATGGATGACTTCCAAATGGGCCAAACTGGCTACGCCGAAAAATAACTTCCTTGGCAAACTACTCGCTATTTTTGAAAGCGGAATCGATCGCTTCAATAAAGTTATTCATGGAGCCATGCTTTGGTCTCTCAAGCACAAAGTTCTAACTCTTATTGCCTCAGGCGTTTTGTTCTTTGGAACGTTCTACCTCTTCCCTGCCGGATACATTGGAGCCGAATTTACATCGGCCGGAGACCGTGGTTCTTTCATACTAAGAATGGAATTTCCGCACAATATCAGCCTGGAAGAGAATAACAACACGACGCGTAAAGTTGAAGAGTTTTTAATGAATCAGCCGGAAGTGGACATGGTTTATGCAACCGTTGGTAAAAAATCGGGCATGGTTACTACATCTACAACGCCCTACTTCAGTGAGGTTAGTGTGAATATGATTCCACTGGATCAGCGTTCCGTATCAACCAATATTTTTGCTCGTAAAATCCGGGCAAAGCTCGAAGAAATGATCATCGGGGCAAAGATCAAAGCGGTATCTGTTAATATCATGGGTAGCGAAGATGTTCCGCTGAAATATTACGTTGTCGGACAGGACATTGACAGTGTAATGGAATACTCTCAAAAAGCTCTTCAGGCTCTAAAATCGATCGACGGTACTGTCGAAACCGAACTCAGTGTAGACCTGGCAAACCCGGAGTACAAGATTGAGGTTGATCGTGATAAAATGACCAAGCTGGGATTGAACCTGGCCAGCGTTGGAGGTGTCCTGAGAACTTCGTTCGCCGGTAACACCGATAACAAGTTTCGTGATGGCGAACAGGAATATGACATTAACATTCAATTGAACGAAGCAGACCGTCGTACAAAAAAGGACCTTGAGAATATTACCTTCATCTCATCGAGTAGCGGCGAGTTGATTAAGCTGTCGCAATTTGCGGACATCACCGAAAGCTCAGGCCCTTCAAATCTGGAGCGCTACAATCGTTCGCCGTCTGTTCAATTAACAAGCCAGATAATCGGAGTATCACAAAGTAAAGTGCAAAGTGAATTTGATCAAAAGCTGAAAGAGATCAAAGCTCCTGAATCAACCAAGGTAACAACTTCCAAGCAGACGCAATTGATGGCTGATTCGTTTACTGACCTGGGAATGGCCTTTTTAGCCGCAATTATCTTCGTGTATTTGATTATGGTTGTTCTTTACAACAGCTGGGCCGACCCGTTCATTGTGATGTTCTCCATCCCGTTGTCGATTACCGGTGCTATTTGGGCACTCGCCTTGACAAACCTCACCTTAAACATTTTCTCTATTTTGGGGATCATCATGCTTGTCGGTCTGGTTGCTAAAAACGCGATCCTGATTGTAGACTTTGCCAACGACCTGATGCGTGAAGGAAAAGCACTGACTGCAGCAATCTCGGAAGCAGTAGAGCTTCGTTTCCGCCCAATCCTGATGACCAACGTTTCGATGATCATCGGTTTGCTCCCACTCGCCTTCTCGCAAAGTGAAGGTGCCGAATGGAAAAACGGTATTGGTTGGACCCTAATTGGTGGGATGACCGTTTCAATGGTTCTCTCCATGATTATCGTCCCCGTCGTCTATTACATCGTAAAAAGACTTCAGCAAAAAATGGGCTTAGACAAAAAAGAAGAGATTGTATTCGAAGAAGCATAGATACCTCGAGTTTCATATAATTTGCTTATGAAACGTGAATCCGTTAATCCATGAACAGAACAGAAACAAAAGCCAGGGAGAATATTTCCCCTGGCTCTTTTGTTTTACTGAACTCCACGTGGATTACCATCCATGTCTTTCAGTACAAAGCAAACACCGTCGTTAGTCCTGAAATCTCCGTTCTACGGGTCTGCAAACAAGTCGTATGTTGTTCTATCGAATTTCTGAATAACCGCAAACTCATACTTGTCAATGGCAAGAGCATTGGATCAGTAGAGCTTGTTCCAACCAAGCTGACCTTTGCAAATGGAGCAAATTCTCAGCATTACCAACAAAGGCTGTCCAAATTTAAATTGAACAGCCTTCGATATATCTTCAACGGACGTAGCCCGAATATTATTTATCGTTGTTTTGGATTCCCTGCTTCACCGCATTCATAAAGTTGGTGCCCCAAACAACATCGCTGTCGTCGGTTTGCAGAAATACATCAGCAGGAACAGTCTGAAAACAATTGTTCACCAGCACGCTCTTCGACTCCTTTACTTCAACAATAGCCTGATCCGCCAGTGGTGCCATTGAGCGAACATCATTCAATACAACACCGTCGCATTTCGTGAAACTCAACGAGGGACCTTTTTCGGTTGCAATAGAAATATTGTTGAAATGCAGATTCGTGGCGGTCTCTGCGGTGAAACCTTCTTTGGCGGTCATATTGATGTTGCTGAAAGAAATCTCGTTAACAGGCATTTCTTCAATTCCCGTAATAAAGCCAACTTTATTCACATCGACTCCCGTTACATTGCTGATGTGTACGTTCCGGAAAACAGGAGTCCGTTCGGTAACCGGTTCGGGCGTTGATGTCTTGTCGTAAAACAGGTTGAAGATGAAGGCATTTTTACTGATGTTGCGCATCACAATATTTTCCACCCGGATATTCTCAACCACGCCTCCACGCCCGCGCGAAGCTTTCAAACGAATACCCGCATCGGTACCATTAAATACACAGTTTGAAATGGCGACATTGCGCACGCCGCCCGACATTTCGCTGCCAATAACCACACCGCCGTGACCGGAAAGCATGATACAATTGGTGATGGTGATGTTTTCGCAAGGTTTCCCGTAATCGCGACCGTTAAAGTCGCGCCCCGACTTGATGGTTACACAGTCGTCGCCAACGCTGATAAAGCAATCCGACACGCGCAAATTACTGCACGACGAGGGGTTGATGCCGTCGGTATTCCAACCGTCATCGGGGTTCTTGATTTTGATGCCATGCACCAGCAAATCGTCGCAACCAACCGGATTAACCGTCCAAAAAGGTGAATTCTGAATGGTTACACCTTCGATGGTAACATGATTACACTCCTGAAACTGGATAAACGGCGGCCTGAAAAAGCGATGCTGCAACGATTTCTCATAGTATTTCTCGACCTTTAAATCAGCATTTTGGTCGAGCCACATTTGCTGAAATTTATTCGGTTGCAGAATGGAGCCATCAGCATACACTTTATACTGCTGTTTTTTGACCTCCTCCCACCAGGCTTTACCGTTTCCTTCCAGCGTACCTTCACCTTTGATTGCAATATTCTCGGCACCCTTCGCATAAATCAGCGGCGAAAAGGTTTGCATGAAAATCCCTTCCCAACGCACCTCGCGAAAAGGCAGGTAATCGTCAAAATCGGTCGAGAAGCTGAGCGTCGCACCCGCTTCAATTTGCAGGGTAATGTTGCTCTGCATGGTAATAGCCCCGGTCAGATAAGTTCCGGCCGGAAAATAGATCGTTCCCCCTCCAGCCTCAGCTGCCTTTTGAATCGTCTGATTAATTAGTTCGGTGCATTTAACCTGCCCTTTTGTATCAGCTCCCAATTCCTTTATATTATAAGTTTCTGCTTTTAGCTGTAACGCCATAAGCAGAAGTATAATTCCCAGAGTACATTTCAATTTCATCGATTTATTCATTTTTATCCGATTTTGGTCCATCCAAATTCCATTCACTGCAAGAGCTAAAAATAGTCTTCAGTGTATATTTCTTCGCTTTTTTTTTACTCAACTGATGCGACCAGCTGACACGCTCCGAAATGTCAGCACCTTTGCCAGTATTCCCGTATTCCGCGTAAAAGCTCGTCTTTTCGCGTTCCGGTTTCGACCAATTGTGCCAACCTTCGGGTCGAATATGGCCTCCCATTTCGCAAGCGATAAAAACAACCTTTGCATAATCGCGCCAGGGACGCCCCAGGTAAACTTCAGTCACCTCCGGATCGGCGGTCAATTTACAATTTCGAAAAAGATAGCCATACACATTTCCCTGCGGCGTGCTCGCTGCGGTGATGTACGAATTCTTTTTACTGTGAATCGTACAATCGTCGAACACGGCCGTTGAAGCACCGAAAATAAAATCGGTTGTTCCTGAAATGTAACAGTCAGCGAAATACTGCCGGCTCTTTTGTCCGGCGGCATAAATCGTGTCCTGATCACCCAAAATGTTACAGTTTACCGCTTTAAAATAGTCGCCCTCCACATGCAAAGCAACCGCCTGGCCCACCTCACCTGCTGAATTCTCGATGGTGAGGTTTTGAATGGTCACATGATCGGCTGTGATTTTCACCGTGTAACTGTTAAAAGTCCCGATTCCTGGTTGTCCGGCGTGATCGTCATTGGTAATAATAGTATGCTCGCGGCTTTCACCGACGAGCGTCAGGTTGGTTTGAAAAGAGTCGATCAGAACTTTCTCATGATATGTTCCGTCTTTTATGAAAATTTCTTTCGTCTCGGAAGGAAAAGCTCCACAAGCTGTTACAGCCTCCTGAATACTGGTATAATCACCCGAGCCATCGAGCGCTACAACCATTTGCTTTTTTCCGCTTGCAAAAACCTGCGGCATAGCCATCAAGCAGAAGCAAACAGCAATTAAAACAGCGTTTATTTTATTCATTTGTTTTAGTCGATTTAGGTCGAGAGAAAGTCCCCCCTGAGCAAATGGTCACTTTCTTTCGACTCTTTTATCTTATTGCGTTCTTATCAACTAGTTTGCAGATTGAGCCGTGAAGTGATACACGCCACCTGCTTCCGTAGCAAAATCGAACAGTTGTGATGGTGCCAGTTCAACGGTTTTCAACTCCGCCTTTTCGCTAACCAACGGCTTTTTGATAGCAGCTGTTTTAAAGAGCGGATTACTGTTCGCCGTTCCTTCGTCAACTTTGGTCAGTTCTGCATCGCCGGCAAGCCCGAAAGCCGACCGTAAACGACAGTTTCCACCAATCGACGAATAAACAGTGAGCTCTTTTACCTGGCCATTTTCCCAACTCAAGTCAACGGTAAATCCACCGCGGGCACGCAAGCCTTTCACTGAACCGGAAGGCCATTTCGACGGAAGTGCCGGCAACAGAAAGATGTCTCCATCCTGACTTTGAACAAGCATCTCGGCAATACCTGCTGTGCAACCAAAGTTTCCGTCGATCTGGAAAGGAGGATGCGCATCGAAAAGGTTCGGATAGGTACCTCCTTTTTCACCTTTTTTCTCCAGAGGCGACGGAGTTAACTGATCTTCAATCAGCTTATACGCGCGATCTCCGTTCAGCAGACGGGCCCAAAAGTTCACTTTCCAGCCCATTGACCAACCAGTCGATTTATCGCCACGGTATTCCAAGGTGTGCTGTGCTGCCTGGAAAAGTTCCGGCGACTCAAACGGCGAAATCTGGTTACTTGGATACAGTCCATACAAGTGTGAGATGTGCCGGTGTTTGTCGTCCACACGATCCCAATCTTCCAACCACTCCTGCAACTGCGTGTGTTGCCCGATTTGCATCGGCGCCAGGCGGTCTTTCATCGATTGCACCGAATCAGCAAAAGCTTTGTCGGTATCCAACACAGAAGATGCTTCTATCAGGTTTGAAAAGACATCGAAAACCAACTCGTTATCCATTGTTGTCCCGGCAAACATAGAAGTTCCGCCGGGGTGACGATTTTCGGGCGACATGGACGGACTTACCACCAGCCAGCCATGTGTGGGTTCTTCCTGAAGCGCATCAACATAATACAATGCAACTCCTTTCAGAATAGGGTAAACTTTCTTCAGGAATTCCTTATCGCCGGAGAACAGGTAATGTTGCCACATGTGCTGGGTCAGCCAGGCACCGCCCATCGGCCACATTCCGTAGAAAGCGCCATCGATCGGGCCGGTGATCCGCCAAATGTCGGTATTGTGGTGCATCACCCAACCACGGGCCCCGTACATTTCGCGTGCCGATTGCTGCCCCGTTTCCGACAGGTCCTTCACCATTGAAAACAAAGGCTCGTGCATTTCCGAAAGATTGGTGACCTCGGCGGGCCAGTAGTTCATTTCGGTGTTGATGTTCACTGTGTATTTGCTGTCCCACGGGGGTGAGATCAGGTTGTTCCAAATTCCCTGTAAATTGGCAGGCTGTGTTCCCGGGCGCGACGACGAAATCAGCAGGTAACGCCCAAACTGGAAGTACAGCGACACCAGTTGCGGATCGTTGCCTGTTGCAAAATCGGCAATCCGCTGATCGGTCGGATTTTTTACCGAGTCGGTTACACCAAGGTTCAACTCAACCCGCTGAAAATATTTTTGATAATCGGCAACGTGTGCACTTTTAACAGCCTCGAAGTCTTTCGTCGTAGCCTCTGCTAAATAGCCCTTAGCAACTTCCTCGGCATCGCCGCTTATGTCTTTATAATTTTTGAAGTTTGTTCCGATTGAGATAAATATCGTTACGGCATCTGCATCCTCAACCATGAGCGAAGAATCGTTTTGAACCAAACGGCCGCCTTCTATTTTCGGATAAACGCGCGCATTAAATTCTATTTTACCTTCTTTGTTATCAACCGACTCTCCTTTCCCGGTCAACACCAACTCTTCACCATCAATCGCAACCTGATTGACAGAATGCGGGCTCGTTGCTTTCACAGTAAAGGATATCTTACCTTTTTCACTGGCCGTAAAACGAACAGCAATTACCTGATCAACGGCCGTCGACAGGAATTCCCGCTTGTAACTAACCCCATCTGCGTCATAAGTTACTGAGCTCACTGCATTTTGCAAATCCAGTTCCCGGTGGTAATTTGTAACCGCGCCTTGACCTGGGAAATCAAAATACAGATCGCCAACCGTTTGGTAAGGCATCCCATAGTTGTTGCCTTCCGGCGCATGCCGCGGTACCCGACTCATCGTCAGCGCCTCAGCTTCTTTATATTTTCCCTCGAAAAGCAATTTCCGAACTTGCGGCAATATCTCCTTAAATCCTGTTGGTAAATTATTTCCCGGTTCACCGGCCCAAACTGTCTCTTCATTTAGCTGAAGATGTTCCGTTTGAGGATCTCCGAAGACCATCGCGCCCAATCGGCCATTCCCGATCGGTAAGGCCTCTTCCCACTGCGATGCGGGTTTATTGTACCAAAGTTTTAAGAGATTTTCTTCCTGTTTCGCAGGCATTGTGCACGAAACCAAAACAAGAAAAACGGAAAGCCATAAGATTTGCTTTTTCATCGGTTCGATAATTATTGTTTGAACGCAAAGTTAGAGTCAAACGCATTGCAAAGATACGGCCGTTTTGCCCAAACAAGGGGGAGATATCACCTGAAGAATGCGGAGAAAATGCCAAACAGCTTTGTCTGACCTGCCTATAACGAAAAAAGGGGGAACAATTCCCCCTCTTCTCAATTTACAAATTTAACTAAAAAAACTTACTTCTTTAGTCTCAACATCAATACGTCGTGTACATCAATTTTTGCTCTAAGTGGTACCGAAGTATTTCCTAAATCTTTATGATTATATAAGTCGCGGAGTTGATAAGTTGTGCGGTCCAGATGGGCAAACTTCTGATTCAGATCGTCGCCCATGTCGTGCTTCTGCCAATTGAAATTCAGTTCGACAGGCTCATCATTCATATTAACAAACACAATCGCCCATTCATCGTTGGCCAAAGGTTTAATCCAAATTTCAATATTGTTCTCATTTAAGAATCGAAAACCCTGAATCCCCAATGCATCCTGGCTAACAGCAACCACTTCTTTGTTGGTCAATGTTATGCGGGTTTCTTCGCTCATCGTGCGAATGTCGTTACCCATAATCAGCGGCGACGCCAGCATGCTCCACATGGCCAAATGGCTTCGGTTTTCGGCATCGGTAAATTCGTTACCCAGTTCCATCATGTCCAGGTCATTCCAATGACCTGGTCCAGCATATTTGCGGATATCTTTTCGCATGTTAATCACTTTCCAAAGTCCCCACGACGACCAGGAACCGTGACCGTACTCGCAGTCCCAGCAGTTTACAATATCACCGGAAACACGCCACAGATGACCCATCTCAGTTCCCCATTCCCAGGGTTTGTTGTCGCCCCACTCACAAATGCTGAATACAATCGGTCGTCCGGTTGCATACAACGCATCGCGCATAGTTTGGTAGGCACCTTTCGCATTCAGGTTTTCGGTGTTGCACCAGTCGTATTTCAGGAAATCAACGCCCCAGTCGGCGTAACTCTGTGCGTCCATGTATTCGTGCCCGCGACTTCCGGGATAGCCACCGCAGGTTTTGCTTCCGGCACAGTTATAAATACCGAATTTCAAGCCTTTCGAGTGGATGTACTCGCCCAAGGCTTCCATACCGCTGGGGAATTTTTTCGGATCGCCGTAAAGCCGCCCCTGTGCGTCGCGTTCCATCGCCATCCAGCCGTCGTCCAAAACCAAATAAACGTAGCCGGCATCGCGCAGACCGCTTTCAACCATCGCATCGGCAATTCCTTTAATCAAATCCTCATCGATATTCGTCGCGAACGTGTTCCAGCTGTTCCACCCCATTGGCGGCGTCAACGCAAGCCCTTCGATTTTCTGGCTAAATCCGTTCAGGCAGCCGACAATCAGCAAAGTAAAAATCAAATATTTTTTCATCCGTTTAAAATTTTATTTTATTGATAAATAATAATTCAAAATTTGAGAACGGATGTAACCGCTCCGCTCTCACATGAACTTATTTTAATCATGTTTATTTGTATAATTTTGATTAAAAAAGTTCATGTTCGTTTCACTGTTTCTTAGTTGATGTTCACAGAAGCGTCTGCATGTAAATCACTTCTCATTCTATTTTTAACGGACATGCCCGTCTCATTAAGATCTTGTTTTTGTATCGTCTCTTTCCCCTGATGCTGACGTTTTTCCTCCAACTCTGCTGTCACCTGCAGCATGAATTTGTCGCTTAGTTGGTAACCTAAAATGAATACTGCCGAGATGGCCGCACCCAACGCCGGGTAGATACTCAGCGTCATTTTAATGCCCGTCAGCCCCAGTTGCGTTTGATCTAAATTAGCTTGAAATCCGTAAGCAGCCAAAATCCAAAGCGTGATTGCTCCGCCTAAAGCACCTCCCATTTTTTGCGACATGGAAGATGAAGAAAAGATCAAGCCGGTCGCTCGCCTGCCGGTCTTCCATTCCGAGAAATCGGCAATATCGGCATACATAGCCCAAATGAGCGGCATAATAATGCCTGCGGAAATTCCAACTAACACATTCAATCCGAAAATTAGTGCGATCTGTCCGGGTTGAAGCCAAAACATCATCAGGCTAATTCCGGCTGAAACCAGCATGGCCACTCCAAAAGTGCGTTTTTTACCAAAGAGTGCGGAAACCGGTTTGGCTAAAATCACACCTAGCATATTGCTGGCGAGCCACATCGTCATGTAAACCGAAGCCAGCTTTTCCCAGCCAACCAACCCAAAGTAAGGCAGCTCCTGATCCTTCACAAAATATTTGAAATAATACATCATCGATCCATCTCGCAGCGACAGGAAAATCAACGCAAAAACGCCTGCTCCCAGTACGATAAACCAGGGGCGGTTTTTCGAGAGATCTTTAAAATCTTCGCGTACCGACGACTTCTCTTGCCGGACTGGTTTCACACGTTCATTGGTCCAGGCAAAGGTGAGCCAGAAGAAAAGAACGGCCAAAATCGCGTAAATGATGACGGTGTATTGATAGCCTTGTGCTTCAGTGGCTCCGCCGTTTTTGAAAAAGTCGATCAGGTGAGCCGCAGTGGCTGTTACGAAAATCCCTCCGGAGAACGCGCCAATAAACCGGAACGAAGCCAACGTGGTTCGCTCGGCCGGCACCGGGCTCATCACGCCCATCAACGAGGAATACGGAACGTTGACCGCTGTGTAAACCATCATCATCAAGGTGTAAGTCACGTAAGCATATATCAGTTTCCCGGTCGGCCCAAAGTCAAACTTGGTAAAAGTAAGTACGCCAACCAGGGCAAACGGAATGGCCACCCATAACAAATAGGGGCGGAACTTCCCTCGCCGCGTGTGGGTTCGGTCGCATATAACGCCCATCATCGGATCGTTAATGCTGTCCCAAACGCGGGTAAGCAACAGCATAGTTCCAACTGCCGCCGGGGTCAGTTCGATAACATCTGTGTAAAAGATCGTCAGGAACATGGTGAACAGCTTCCAAAACATCGACGATGCAAAATCGCCGAAGCTGTACCCGACTTTCTCTTTTAGTTTTATTGGTTGTGTCATTTTTGTCTACTGTTTTGCCAATCGGTGAATGATCTCGATCAGCGCCCGGGTATTGTGATAAGGACATTTCCAGAACCCCGCTTTGTCTTCTTTGTCGTTCGGTTTGCCATCGTCCCGGATACTCCAAAACCATTCGCCGTGTTCGCGGTCAAGCAAATTTTGCTGAATGAAATCCCAAGTCTTCCCAGCCAATTGCAGATAGCTTTCATCGCCACTGATCTGCCAGGCATCCGTCAATCCAACCATCGCCTCGGCCTGTGGCCACCAGTGACGATCCTTGTCCAAATGGTCCCCTTCCTTCTCGTAGTAGATGGAGCCATCGGCTGTCATCGCTTCCCGAACCGTCGCATCAACCATTTTCAATGCAATACCTTGAATGGGCTGAATCAGCTGATTATCGTCGATCTCCATCGCCGCTTCATTCATGAGCCAGGCTCCTTCAATATCGTGGCCGTATGAAACCATTGTTGACTGCACCGTCCAATCATCATCAAAAAACAGGTTGAAGTGACCAGTTTCCCGATCAATAATTTTATCGGAAAAAATAGAAAGTAAGTCAGAAATATTTTGCTTCAACTTTTCGTCTGGACTAACACGATACAGGTTCGTGTAGGGCTCCAAAATATGCAGATGCGTATTCATCGACTTCGGCGAGTTATCATCCTTCAGACTGAGCCGCATGTCTTCCATCCGGTTCCACGAAGCATCCAATGCTTCCAGGTAGCCTCCGTTCGTTTTGTCCTTGAACTTCGATTCCAGAATCTCATAGAGCTTTTTCGCAAAAACCAGACTTTCTTTATTGCCGGTCGCGCGGAAATATTCTGAAAAAGCATAAATACCAAAGCCTTGCGCATAGGCTTGTTTACGGGTATTAAGCGGATGCCCCTCGAAATCGACAGACCATATCAATCCACCGTTTTCTACGTCCCAGAAATAATTCAACAAATAATCGAAAGCCCTTGCTGCCAGCGAGCGGTACTGTTCGTTTCCCAAATGTTTGTATGCTGCTGAAAAAGTCCACAAAATACGGGCATTCAAAACAACTCCCTTGAGTGCTCTTGGATTGGTTTTTCCCCAATGGTCAACCTGCCCGACAAAGCCGCCAAACCCATCATCCACAGCTGTTGTACTCCAGAAATTCAGGATACGGACCAACTCCGATTCCATTTCCGGAACCTGTTTCTTCAGCAATTCTAAAGCATTCAATTCATTCATAAAAAAAGCAATTAAAGCAGGTTCATAAAGTCTTTGTTCTGGTCAATCAGCTTTTTGATGTTTTGAACAGAAAGATGCGAATGCAACTGATCCTGCGGTGAATTCAGACAATAGTCGACAAGCTTATCAACCGTCGTTGTTGCCACGTGCATGCGTGTATCCGACGATGCGTAGTAGATAAACACGGAACCATCCTCGTCTTTGATCCAACCATTTGCAAACAAAACGTTCGATACATCGCCAACTCGCTCACCCTTGAGCGGCGCAATGAAATGGCCGTTTGGCTTGTGCGTTACAATCCAGGGCTTTTCCAGATCAGTCATGAACACATAAAGTGTGTAACGAAGGCCTGCCGCTGTGTTGCGAACACCATGAGCCAGCTGCAGCCAACCGTGCTCCGTCCGAATCGGTGCAGGCCCAAGGCCGTTTTTCACTTCGTAAATGGTATGATACGTTTTTGCATCCACGATCACTTCTTCTTTCACCTCCGGCTTTTCAATGTCATCTGCCAAACCGAAACCAATGCCACCACCTTTACCGGTATCTATAAATCCGTCCTGAGGACGTGTGTAGAAGGCGTATTTTCCGTCAACCAGGTGCGGAAAAAGCACCACATTGCGTTGCTGGCCACTGGTCGAAATCAAATCCGGCAAACGCTCCCACTCCACCAGGTCTTTGGTTCGGGCAATCCCGGCCGCTGCAACGGCACTGGATGTATCTCCGTCCGGAGCATCAGGGTCTTTGCGCTCGGTACAAAAGACACCGTAAATCCAGCCGTCATCATGTTGCGTCAAACGCATATCGTAGACATTAGTATCCGGATTTTCAGTTTGAGGCAGCGTAATTGGCCGGTCCCAAAACTTGAAGTTATCGATCCCGTTTGGACTCTCAGCCACTGCAAAAAACGACTTCCGATCGTTTCCTTCAGTACGCACCACCAGGATATATTTTCCATTGAACTTCATGGCACCGGCATTGAATGCCGCGTTAAAACCAATACGCTCCATAAAAAACGGGTTCGTCTCCTTGTTCAGGTCGTATCGCCAATGCAACGGAATGTGTTCCCGTGTCAGGATCGGATATTCGTAACGGTTATAAATACCGTTGTCGCTGAAAAGCTCGGTATTTTTTCGGGTAATTAAATTGTGCTGTTTTTGCTTTACCAGCTCCAATCTCTCCTCAAACAAATTAACAGGTATATTCATGGTTTTTGATTTATTTTTTCAGTTGATTGAATTCGTCGAGCAGCAGAATATTCGGCTGATCGAGTAAGTTCTTGACATCGTCTGCCGCCGGATGTCCCGGGTATGGAAAGAAGAAATGTTTCTTCGAGTCGTTGCGCCAAACCATCACATAGCTCAATTCCTTTTGCACCGTTGAATCTTTCAAAACTGCTCCGAGCGTTTGAGAATACCAGCTTGAGTCCGAAACCAGTTCCAATCCGGTCTCAGTCAAAGCGGCTAGCTTGTTCTTTCCTTTCGCCAGGTCAATGACGATATGTATTTTTCGGATGGCTTCTTTTTCACCACCCACTCGTCCAAGGTCGTAATAGTTATCCATCCCCAGAATATCGACAATGTCGTCTCCGGGATACCATTGCAGGTACTCTTCCGGGGTATCAAAATTCCGGTCGGGCGAATAAGCAACGACCATTTGGCTTAAGCCTTTTTTCCGCAGGTATTCAATGGTGTACCGAAACAATGCTTTCAACTCCGCAGGTGAGCAAGCTTTTGATCCCCACCAAAACCAACCGCCATCCATTTCGTGCCAAGGGCGAAAGATGAACGGAACCGGCTGACCTGCCTTGTCTTTCAAATCCAGGAAGAACGCAGCTATCCGATCCAATTGCTGATCAAATTGAGCGTGGTAAGTGCCACCGGGTAAAATGTGTTTGACAACGACTGAGTCTCCATGCCAGGCATTGATCGAGTCGATTGGAGAATGCGGGTGCCAGCTGAACGTATTAATCGCGCCGTGTTCGAAGCCCCAAACAGCCAATTCCTTCATTTTAGAGAATGGAACACTGTCCAGATTGACTTCGTGCCCCAACTCCAAACCACCCAACTCCCAGCCGAACAGTGCAGGATAATCTCCGGCCACGCGCTTAACATCTGATTCGCCATCAATGTATTCCCAGCCCACACCGTAAGCCAGATCGTCTTGATGTCCGAATAAAATCCCCTTTCCTTTTTTTGCCTGCAATTGCAGCACGATCGAATTTTCGGGTGCTGTTTTACTGACTGCCGAGCTGGTTGGTCCACAAGCAACCCAAGAACACGCGCCAACCAAAAGTGCCAGTGTGCCAAACACCATCCGTCTATTTTTTTTGTTCTCTCGCATCCTCTTGTTTCTAACTAAAGTTTGGTAACTATTTTACCTGAAGTTTCTCTTTTATAAATTCTGTCGCCGCCTCATGATAGGCTTGGCTGGCAGCGTGTCCGTAATCGGGACAAGCCATCCATTTTTTCTCCGACTGCACTTGGTTGAAGGCCGCGAAATTGGTGTGCGGAGGGCAAACATTATCCTGCACCCCCATACCCATATAAAGCGGACAGGTGATCCATTGCGCTAAATTTTTAATATCGAAATAGGAAAGCACATCGTAAACCTGTTCCCAGCTTGCCTCCGGATGCTCTTTCATATAGGTATCGAAATCACTTTTGGGCCAGGGCTCAATTTTGAAATAGTCGGGAAAATCAGACAAGAAAGGGATACTGGGTGTAGCAACCTTGACGCGCTTATCCAGTGAAGCAGCTGCAATTGATAAAGCTCCCCCTTGGCTTCCGCCGCGAACCGCAATGCGCGAAGCGTCAATCTCAGGACGGCTGCACACGAAATCCAGTGCGCGAACAACGTCCATGTAAGCACCGCGATAATAATAATTTTCTTTGCTGTCCAAGCCGTAAGTCACCCAGGTCCCGAAGCGGTTGGTTGGCAAATTCAGCGCTTGCCCGCGAATGGACAGCACATAATAAGCGAAGCCATCCCAAGTCTGAGTTGGCGGGTAAGGTCCCGAGCCATAACCCATGTATTCAACAATAACCGGGAACTTACCATCGCGTTTAGGCTTACCATAGTAGCCACGAATCAGTTCATTGTCGAGGGAATACATTTCAACCCAATAAATATCGTAGTCGAGTTTTGAATACTCGGGCTGCAAAGTCAGTTTATATTTGGGTGCTACTTTGGCGAGTTCTTGCAGATTGTCATCCCAAAAACTTCTTAAATCCTCTTTCGCATCAATGGGCGACTGAATTTTCTCCGGTTCAACGCCCAGGTTGAATTTCTTTGCCTCTCCTGTTTTGCCATTTCGCTTCACGAAAACCTGGTAGCGATAAAATCCGGGAGCTGCACCGGGATAGCTAAATTCCTGCGAGAAAGAATCCTGCCCTTCCAAATCGACAGCAACAGAATCGGTTTTAACCGGTTCGTAAGTGTCGGTCGTAATCGCGACATACAACATTCCCTGTACATCCGATTGATTGTGATTTTTCAGGTTGACCAGGATGCTCATTGGCTCGTCGCCCAGGAAAACCCAATCTGAATCCTGAACTTCAACATCAAGAATCAGTTTTTCATCAATGGTTGCAGAAGTCAGGCTTTGCGACATCCCTCCCAGGAAGCCACCGGTTCCCCAGCCATCATTAAATTTGATGGCAACCAGGTTTTCGCCGTCTTTTTTCACCAAACGTCCGTCGACAAAATAGTTTCGTTCTTCGTCGTGGTAACCTTTGTAGTCGGGCGGAAAACTGCTTGTTTTCCCAATAAGCTGCCCGTTAAAATAAACTTCGTCGGAACCTCCAAAACGTCCCAGGTGCAGCATTAATGCACCGGCCGACTCAAAAGCGTTTTTCAAACTATCCGACAAAACCACAGTTTGACGGTACCAGCCAAACGAATTCTCAGTTGTTTTACCCTGTTCCTTTAATTGTTTAAACGATGATACCGTATCCCAGGCTAAATCATTGTATTCAGAACTGGCCCACAGGCTATCCTTGCCCTCTCCAGGATTAAACATCCATTGTTCCGGGAGCGGTTGTGAAACAACCTTTTCATCTACTTTTACAAGATTCGTCTTGCAGGAAAACAGCATTGTGCTGATAACGATTGTGAACAAAAACAGTCTTGTCATTTTTTCTTCTTTTTTCGTTCGTTGCGCCGACATTTAGACGCAAAGAGTTCCGGTACTCCACAATATGGAGTAAAATCTAGATTCAGCCAAAAGGTTTCATCCTCAGAATCCGTCCTGAGCAACTGCCTTTTCGCCAAGCATATTTTTCAGTAGTTCGCCAAACGTATTCTCTTCATTCCGTTTAGCCGTTGCCAAATGAAACGCCCGCGTAGCTGTAATCAGAGAATCGAGTCTCTCGGTTGCCCTTTCACCTTCTGGTCCCGTTAATTGTCTTTTGGCTATTTGCAGGTTGTAAATTTCTTCGTCTAGTTTTTCTTTCTGGACCTTCCAGGCCTGTATTGAATCATTGGTTGGGGTACCGCCTACAAAGCTTCGGTCCCCAAGAGCCACCCATGCTTTCCCTTCCTCTTTAGCTACGATTGTTTCCTGAATTTTTACGCGCAGGGCGATCCGGGTCCGAAGAATATAAATTTGGGCCGAATCCGCTTTACCCTCAAAATGAAACGCTCCTCCCAAAATTGTGCACGAATCAACATTATCCGGAGTTGCACCAACCATTGGTACGAGATAAATTTGTTCTCCATCGTATTGACCTTCGGCAAACTTTCCGTCGATGCGGTAATGAAACTTTGAATTGCATCCGGCGGCTAACAACAAAATCAGGAAAATCAGACCAGGATAAAATTGTCTCATCATACACTTTTTAGGTTGAAAGAGAAACCACCTTTAAGGTGGCTTCTCTTTTGGGAGATAAACTGAGGTTTAATAGGTATATCCTTTGCGTTTAAACATATAGAACCAAGCAGTTCCCCAGGCCCAGGTGACACCCGGTTCGGGGAAAGCCAGCTGCAATTCGTCTTCCGTCAATTTCAGGATGTCGAATTTGTAATGCAATGGTTTTCCGGAGCTGTTTGGCTCGAAGCCAAGAGGAATTGTGTGGTTTGTGAAGACCATCTTTCCGTACGACCAAACTGCTGAACCGTCAGAGTTCATCAAATGGTTGTCATCGCCCAACGACATGTTGAAGGTACCGCTTCCATTGCCGGGAACAGGATCTTCCGCGTTCATTCCGGTCACTGCGAAGTTTAATCCTTCATTCAAGTCGAAGGTGATTTCGTCGGTTGCCGAACCACCTTGACCGGCGACATCAGCGATTCCCAGGGCCCACCATTCCGGTTTTAAACTGGCCAGATAACCACCATTACCCCATATTTTTCCACCGGGGATGTCGGTTGCCCAAACCCATGATTTTCCTTCGGTACCATTGGTCAGCATGTTCCAAAACGGATCGGCGAAATATTCAGGGTCATTTTCAGCAATTGTAAATTCTTTGGTTGCTGTAACCGGACCACCGGCACAATACGCGATCAGCGTTGCGGTGTAAGTTTTAGCAACCGGAATATAGAAATCAACAGAATTGGCATTCATCTGCTGACCAAAATCTGTTTTCCAGAATGAAATCACGCCCGGAGCATTATTGGTGCAGGTTGCCACGTTACCGTTCACCGTGACATCCATATAATTCAGCAATTCCGCCTCGGTGAGAACCTCACCTGCATCGTTGCGGTCTTCAATGGGGTCGCAAGCCGTAAACATCAGCGTGACTGCGACTACCAGATATACTATTTTGTTTTTCATTGTTGACTTAATTTAAAGTTTTAACATACAACTGTAAAACAGATTATTCCCAACCCGGATTTTGAACCAGGTTACCTTGCGATACTCTGATTTGTGATTCAGGAAGCGGAAGGAAAACACGGTCAGAATCGAAGGTGATCTTGTAAGTTGTATCCACGTTATCTGTTTTTACAGGAACTCCGTTGCTGGCATTGATCGCTGTTTCAGCATCTCCCCAACGCAGCAGGTCAAACCAACGAATACCTTCCAATGCAAACTCGTGACGGCGTTCCGCCTTCAATGCAGTCAGTGAATAAGTTACTGAAGGCAAACCAACACGGTCGCGTACATCATCCAGGTGGGTTTGAGAATTACTTCCCAGCTCAGCAGCCATTAACAAAACATCCGAGAAACGAATGATGATGTCATCCTGCATATTCCACAATTGCATGTTGTTAGTTCCACCGTAAAGGTCGTAATACATTCCGGTGTAAGTTCCGTCGCCATCAACATCACGAATAACAGCTGAATATTTTTTATTCCACAAACCGGTTTCGTCGCGGCAGTTCCATCCAGCCCAATTGTAGTTGTCGCCGTAAGTTGGTTCGTTCGAATCTTCGTTATCAATTACGGTTGACGTTTTACGTGGGTCGTTTGCTTCGAAACTGTCGCGCAATTCCGGGTTAACCGATCCGATACCCCATCCGAAACCGAAGGGAGGATAGTCGTAAGCACGAGGGCTTGTATACAAAACATACTCGTTGGCATAAGCCAAACGGCCTGTATTACCCCAGTCGCCCTGGTTGGTATATTGAACAGCAAAAACGGTTTCGGCACAACCATCACCAGCCCAGGTCACATTTTGCGCATAATAGTATCCGTCATCGTGATCATCATCGCTCAGGGAAGAGAATGGCCAGATGCTGGCGTAGTCAGTCAGCAACATGTGACCGCTATTTGAAATACAATCTTCCAACCAGGTTACCACATTCGCTTGTGTAATCGCTGTTCCTTCATTTGTTGGAAGTTCCGATTTTCCGTAGAAACCAGTGTAGAACAGGTAAACACGTCCCATCAATGCTTCAGCAGCCCATTTGGTTGCGCGGCCTGATTCGATATTCGTATATGTAACAGAACTCATACTGTCGATAGCCATTTTCAAATCGCTGGCAATCTGCGCATAGATTTCATCGGTAGATGCTTTGGGAAGATATTCCAATGTTGAAGACATATCCAAAGGAACTTCACCGAAGAACTCAGCCAGGCGGAAATAGAAGTACCCGCGCAGAAAGTAGGCTTCACCACGTGCTTGCTTGCGTGCAGTTGCATCGTCGTACGAGGCTTGGTCGAAGTGCTCCAGCAAACTGTTCAAAATAAAGATACCTTCGTAATTTCTTTTGTAGAATTCCAGGTACAAATCTTCGTGAGGATTCTCGAATTTGTCGGTACCACCTACTTCGATGTCATTAGTACCACCACCGCTGAAACAGTCGTCGCTCAAAAGGTTTGCCATCATAATCGGGTGGTTGGCACCACCATCAACAGCCAAACAGGAATAAGCTCCGATCAACGCTTCATTAACATCCGTCTCGTTGCGGTAATAGTTTTCCAAGTCTTTCTCGAACAGGTTTTTCTGATCGAGGAATTTGTCGCCACAGCCCGACAGGAGAGCCAGTATGCCAAACAAACTTATATAGATTATTCTTTTCATTGTTATTCAGATTTTGAATTAAAATTTCAGGCTTACTCCAATCAAATAAGTTCTTGCACTTGGGTACAAGCCCAGGTCGATACCAGATGCCCAGCTGTAGTCGAAACCATAACCGATTTCCGGATCCATACCGTCATACTTGGTAAAAGTGTACAGGTTTTTAGCCGTGAAGTAAATTTTGGCTTCGCTGAGGAATAGTTTTGTAACCAGTTTCTTCAGGTCGTAACCGACAGTCAGGTTGCTGATACGCAGGTAGTCGCCATCCTGGATGTACAGGTCAGACAAATTTTGGCTGTTGCGGTGAGGTGATGACAACAAACGTGGATACTTGTTTGAAGTACCTTCGCCATGCCAGCGTTTGAAAACGTCGGTGGTGTAGTTGTTTTTATAGCTGTCGGCAAATGAGCGGTACGATTTCGCGATCTGTTGTCCGAAAGCACCGTTAGCCGTTGCATTTAAGAATACTCCTTTGTAATCGAAGTTTAACTGGATACCCAAAATATAATCCGGGTTTGGATCACCAATCTGTACTTTATCCAATTCGCTGATCACACCGTCTTCGTTTTGGTCAACCCAACGCAGGTCACCGGCTTGTTGGTCGTCGAAATATTTAGCACCCGTTGGACCAACCCAAGCAGCAGCTTCTTCGTCATTTTGAATCACACCATCCGTTTGGTATCCCCAGAAATAACCGATTGGGTAACCAACCTGAGCCCGGAAAATTTCACCGGTACCCTGGCTAAGCACGTTGCTCGGGCCATGTACTATTCCTTCAGAGTTGGCAATTGCTGTTACCTCGTTTTTGTTGTGTGCTACCGATACGGTTGCGCCGTAGCTGAAATCACCTTTGCGATCATGCCAGCCTAAAGCCAACTCAACCCCTTTGTTTGTTACATTACCACCATTGATGGTCATACCATCCTGCCCGTTGTGAGAAGGAATCGGAGTCCATACCAACCAGTCCTTGGTGTCCTTTTTATACCAGTCGAAGTTGATGCTCAAGCGTGATGCCAACAAGTTTGCGTCGAAACCAATGTTCAACTGTTCTGAAGTTTCCCAACCAATGTCGGGATTGGGAATACGAGCTGGTTTTGAACCGATATCGCGCATAGTTTTATCATCGCCAAAACCGTACGACCAATTGTAGAAATTGTTTCCGCTATCCAGGTAGCCCATTGTTGAAGAATACAGGAAGGAAGAAATACGTTCGTTACCTACCTGTCCCCAGCTGGCGCGAAGTTTCAAAAAGTCAATCACTGTGCTGGTAGAAGACATGAAAGACTCATTGGTCATTACCCAACCGGCAGAAACTGAAGGGAAGTACCCCCAACGGTTGTCTTCAGGGAAACGTGAAGAAGCATCGCCACGCAACATCGCCGAAAACAACAAGGTTTCTTTGTAGTTATAGCTCAAACGGCCGAAATAAGACATCATTGACCAACCGAAGTCGTCGCGGCCACCAATTGAAGTGTTACCGGTTGAAGCTTCAGGCGTGTTGTCGATGTAGGCATGATCCCAATCTTCGAACAAACTGCTTTTGTTACTTAAACTCAGGTTCACGCTTTGAACTGTGCGTTCGATGCTGTTACCCACCATACCTTCAAAAGAGTGCTCTCCTATTTTATAACTGTAAGTCAACACGTTGTCCTGGATAATATTTCTACCGGTCCAGGCACTTTGCGAAACCTGATCTTTGTCTGTCACATAGCGAGGTCCGAGGTTGTAATTCGGTGTCCAGGCGCGGTTATTTCCCCAATACATATTGAAGCCCAGGCTGGAACGCAATCTCAAGTTTTTAATCGGTTCAACAACCAGATAGAAAGAACCAACCAATTGGTTGTTATCATTTTCACCGTACTTGGTTTGGTATTCCATCATCGCAACCGGGTTCGGGTCTGATGAGTTCCATTCGATTGTTTTGTGGTAGTCACCGTTTTCATCGTAAACCGGAAGGAACGGACTTGAAACAAGCGCGTTGTGCACGTCGTTCCAGTAGATATTCCCCTGGCGGATGGCGTTGCTGTTGCTGTTTGTGTAAGTCAGGTTTTCGCCAAAAGTCAAAATGTTATTGCCATTTTCTTTAATCAGAATGTGCTCTGAGTTCATGCGAACGTTCAAACGTTTGTAGAACGAGTTTGACTGTTTACCCACGATACCTTCCTGGTCGAGGTAAGAAACACCAAAGCTGTAGTTAGACTGAGCTGTACCGCCGGTGATACCAACGGCGTGACTTTGCACCGGTGCATCGTCAACCATCATTTCTTTAAACCAATTGGTCCCTTTCCACTCACCGCTTTGGATTTTATCCCAGTCGGGAACCAGGTTTGCATAGTTGTGAGGTGCGTTACCTGAGTTCACCAATGCTTCGTCCAAAATATTGGCATATTCCTGCGCATTCAGCAGGTCAGGTAATTTGTAAACGTTTTGAACACCATAGTAACCGTCATAAGTGATCACCGGTTTCATGTTGGCCTGGCCCTTTTTAGTGGTTACCAGGATAACACCGTTCGCACCACGAGAACCGTAAATAGCTGCAGAAGCAGCATCTTTCAATACGTCAATTGATTCAATATCGTTTGGACTCAGGTAATCAATACCATCCTGAACAACACCATCCACGATATAAAGCGGACGTGAGTCACCGGTAGTACCGATACCACGAATACTAATTTTGCTTGAAGCTCCCGGCTGACCGTTGTTTTGAGTAATTGACACCCCTGGCGTAACACCTTTCAAGGCGTCCATCGCCGTAGTTGTGTTCAATGCCTGGATGTCTTCACCTTTCACGTTGGTGTTGGCCCCGGTGAGCAACTTTTTCTTTTGCACACCATAACCAATCGCAACGACTTCTTCCAAGCCAATAGATTCTTCTTTGAGAGTTACATTGATTACGCTTTGGTTGGCAACGGGAACTTCCACCATTTCCATCCCTACGAACGAGATGACCAACACGGCGTCCGAAGGTACTTCGTTGATTGTATACCGACCATCCAGGTCAGTCACAGTACCTATTGTTGTTCCTTTAATAACAACCGTTGCTCCCGGCAAACCATTATTGCCCGAGTCGTAGACTGTACCGCTTACCGAACGCTGTTGCCCTTGGGCAATTACGCTAATAGTAAGCATGAACAGTGTGAGAAAAAAGAGCAGACTTTTTTTCATAAATACGCTGTTTTAGTTAAGTTTAATAAATTGTTGAATCTTGAATTCACCTAAATGAATTCGGATCAAAAGTACCCACCATTGCTATCACAACACAAATACTATTCTATCATTTTCGTGTATTTTTTCATCACAAAAGCAATACAACCGATTGCGCAAAACAAAAGACAAAAACATACTAAATACACATAAGGCTATACTACAATTACTTACACTACGTATTCAAAACAATAAGATCCTTAAAGAAACACCATATACTATTGTAAAGCATAAAACCATATTTTTAGTCATCATTCTTGACTTATCTTATAATATCTTTTAATTTTGAAAAGAAAAAAATGACTGCTCAGATCCACCGTGAAATAACTCCGTTGAACAATAACGATTGTTTCCTGGTCTTCGACAGGCAACGAATCGGCTTCAACTTCCCAATCCATTTTCACCCTGAATTTGAAATCAACTTTATACAGAATGCAGCAGGAGCCAAGCGTGTTGTTGGCGATCATATCAGCAAAATTGGTGACCGGGAGTTAGTATTGGTGGGCCCCAACCTTTACCATGGTTGGGAAAACTCACAGAATTCGATGTCGGAAACGATGCATGAGATAACGATCCAGTTTCCTCCCGATCTCTTTTCTGAAAGTTATCTGAATAAAAACATTTTGAAACCTGTCCAGGAGCTGCTAAAACACGCTTACAGGGGAGTTTCGTTTTCGGAAGATACCATTAAAGTTGTCGAAAGTAAACTGCTCTCACTGAGTTCGAAAAGAGGCTTCGACAGCTTCCTCGAATTTCAAAGTATCCTCTACGATCTGGCAGTCTCGAGAGGACAAAAGACGCTTACCAATATTTCGTTTTCCACGAAGGATAGTTTTGCGAACAGCGAAAAAATTAAGAAAGTTTATAATTACATACAGGCCAACTATAGTAAGAAGATAAAAGTTGAAGAAGTTGCCGAGCTGGTTGATTTGTCAGTTGTTTCCTTCAGTCGGTTGATCAAGCAGCGAACCGGAAAAACCTTTGTTGATTTTGTGAACGAACTGCGTTTGGGATACGCCACACGGTTGTTAATTGAATCGAACAAGACCGTGACCGAAATCTGTTATGAGTGTGGTTTTAACAACATCTCCAACTTCAACCGGATCTTCAAAAAGAGCCAGGGGCGCACGCCATCTGAGTTCCGTGAAAGCTACTCCGGCACTAAAAAAGTTATTTAAAAATCACTTCAGCTATAAAAAACAAAAGCCGCTTCGTGCGGCTTTTGTTAACCTTCTGGTTTCAATTACTTCAATTTCCAAACCAGCACGCCAGCTGTCGGGATTTGCTGTTCTCCAACCAGGATTTCAGCTCCCGCGGGTAATTGCATCTCATAAGGTTCATCAGCATAATTCATCGCAATACCAAAACCATCGCGATATTCCACAACAATACCTTTCGGATAATTCTCCACCGCGATTCCCAATTTCGTATAAAGTTTGGTCAAAACGGTCTGTTCCAGATCTCCTGAATTGCTGTCGGGACCAACATAGGTAACCGTGCCCTTTCCTAATTTATGGAAAGTTACAGCAGACTCGCCTGCGTAAAAATCATCTGCATAAGTCCCCCAGCTTTCCGTGCCGGCATTCGGCTTTAACACATCGCCCCAGCTTGTCCAGGCAAATTTCTGGCCGTCCACAACAACTGTGTCCGGGGCATAAGGGCGAAGCATATCGTAAAATTCTATTTCACCACCGATCAATGGCCAGATGGGTTCGGCATGTTTGGCTTCCCACAAATGTCCAAACTCATCCTGATGACCGGTTCGACAGGACATCACCAGGTTTCCGCCGTTTTCAACATAGCGGGTCAGCTTCGCAATCAGTTCACGGCTCATTTGCTGGTATGCCGGAGCAATAAGCACCGGGTATTTTGCAAAGTCCATGGTGTCGCGAATAAAGTCAACCGGCGCACCGAAGGACTTCAGCGGTTTGTAATATTTCAGCACGTGCTGCTCGGTATCCCAAACGGTTGTTTGCTTATTTTGATTGATCGCCACGGTGTTATCGGGATCGTACAAAATAGCTGTTTTGCGCTTCAGGTAATCAGCTGGGACAGTTGACGAAGCGTGCTTATCCCTCAACATTTTGACTTCTTCGATAAACTTCTGGTACTCCAAACCGCCGCGCGTTGGCGTCACTCCATCGGGGCCTAAAATGCCGTAGTGGTATTGCTCGTAACCATAAATCGGCGCGCGGAACCGGTAGGTACAGGTAAATTTGCTGCCACCGGCAAACACATGCCACAACCACAAGTGCACCGCACCCGGCAAGGGCTGCGAGTTAATGGTTCCCCAGTTTACTTGCCCGGGCTGTAGCTCCATACAACCGTATAGTGGTGAAAGCGGACGGAAATAATCGTTCGCCATGGCTATGCGCGAATACTCTCCCACGCGATAACCTTCACGACCAATTCCGGTGTGCTCGCCATAAACCATGTAACGGGTGTAGCTGATGAAGTCGAGTTCGCGACTGTCACCTACGTAACGGGCATCGTAGTAAGGAATATAGTTGGTCGTAATCCATTGATTCGGGCTGGCGTATTGACGGATTGTACGCGCTTGCTCATCCAGAAAAGTCGCCGTTTCCGAATCGCAAAAGCGACTGAAATCCAATCGCTGGTAAAGGTTCATCCCCCATTGCGAAACCTGCGGAATATCTATTTGATCAAAGTCGGTATAAGTGCCACTCCAGAAATTGGTTCCCCAGGCTTTATTCAGCGCATCGATCGTTTGGTATTTTTCCTTCAGGAAAGAACGGTAACGCTTTTGAGCATCGGCACCGTAATCCACATTGCTGGCCGGTTCATTGTCAAGCTGCCATCCAATAACGCGCGAATCGTTGCCATAATGTTTGGCTAATTCTGCAATCATCTTTTGGGAATAGGCGCGGTAATATTCATTCGAAAAAGAAGCGTGCTGCCGTGAACCGTGATCCATCTGTGTTCCATCTTCACGCATTTTCAGCACATCGGGATGTTTCCGAACCAGCCAAACCGGCGGCGTTGCGGTGGAGGTACACAAGATGACTTTTAAGTTGTGCTTGGCGGCCAATGCAACAGCGCGATCCAGCCAGGCAAAATCGTATTTGCCTTCTTCCGGTTCCAATTGCGCCCAGGCAAACTCCGCAAAATGCGTGAACTCAAAGCCCATATCCGCCATTTTTTTCAGGTCTCGATCCCATTGCAACTCATCCCAATGTTCGGGGTAATAGTAAGCACCAACAGTGGTTAATTCTTCGTTGGGAAACCATGTTTCCGGGCTTTGTGCTGCGCAATTAAAAGCCCAAGCCAACAAGAGTGCAATCGTAAATAGTTTTCTCATTTGGTTCGTTTTATTCTTGTTTTTAGTTTGATTTCGATAAAAAAACAGGCCGCTCCCGTCCTATTCAGAATTCTCGGTTGATATTATTATGCATTATCTTTTAATCACAATTGTAGGCTTTTCACCTCTTCCAACTGCTGATCTTCGATCTGATTTACGCGATGCAGGTCGAAGTTCGTAACGTCTTTCAGCTGAAAAGTCGGCACACCATCGGCCGGTTGAGCTTGAATATCGGAGAAGCTCGCACCCTTAACATCTTCCAGAATGAAAACAGGGCGGAAATCCGGCACATCAAACTCCAGGTTGATGTTGCTCATTCGAATATTCTTCGCATGACGGATGTAAAATCCCCACGCCGGGATATCGCCAAACTCCTGCGGATCGGGGTATTTCGTTTCCAGCTCGGGAACCTCAACCGACGCTTGTTCAGCCGGGGCACCGCCTTTTACTTTGATCCAAATATTCGAGAAGACGATATCTTCCACATCGTAGCCGGGAATCCCCATCAACATTGAGCCGTATTGCGGATTCGAAGCTGTGACAACAACATTGTCGACCAGCACCCGCCTGAATGAACCAACAGCCATGGTTTCGGGCCCTCGCATTCTCCGCCCCAAACGAAAAAAGAAAGGCGCATTCAGAATGTCGGTCATCACGATATTCGAGACCGTGATATTCTCCAGGTTCGAACCGTCGACTGTTTCCAAAGCCAATCCGCGGCAATGCTCAAAAGTACAATTGGAAATCGTGATATTCCGAAAATCGCCGTTCGACTCGGTTCCCAACTTGATGCGCCCGGTAACAACGCCTTTGTCCGGCGCTGCAACTTGGGTAGTTTGGTACGTACCATCCAGAAAAGTTCCCTCGTCAAAACCAAACACAGCGCAATTGGTAATGGTCACATTTTCACACGGTGCAGCATAGCCCAACGCGTAAGAAGCTTTTAGAACCAGCGCATCGTCATTCGGCGAATTCAAAGAGCAATTTGAGACGCGCACATGTCGGCAACAGTCAATATCAATGGCATCGCGGTTGGTATCAATTTTTAAATTATCGATGGTCAAATTATCAACTCCGGTGGTTATAATTGCAAAATGCCCTCCATGCAAAATTGAAAAATCACGTAAAATCACATTGCGGCACTTTTTCAATGCAATGGCTTTGTTTCCCAAACCGGGCGTCGGCCTGCCCCACTTCTGCAATCCGTTGCCATAGATCAAACCCGATCCGGTAATTGACACATCCTCCAATCCGTCACCCCAAATCAGGCTGTTGTGAAAATGACTGTGTCCAAAATCCTGGTAGTGCAACGAGTCGCCCCACATATTCGGCTCCGGATCATCATATTTCCCGTCGTGCTCCTCCATATTTGCGGCGACAATGGTTGCCCCGGCATTAATTTGCAGGTTGATATGGCTTTTTAGTCGAATCGAGAAGCACAAGTATTCGCCAGCCGGCACAACAACGGTTCCACCACCAGCATTCGACGCCGCATCGATAGCTGCGTTAATGGCGTCAGAGTCCAGTTGAACGCCATCTCCTTTAGCTCCAAAATCTTTGACATCATACATTCCGGCTTGTTGTGCCAAAATCGGATTCGAAAAAAATAACAGGGACAAGAGAATCAGCGAATTTCGTAGCATGGTTTGGTTGATTTGAGTTGCAGTTAATTGAGACTCACAAGTATAGTGACTTAGCGCTATTTCTGCAAGCTTTGCACCGGTTCTTACGTCTCAATCTTCTATTCAGATATTCAGACATGAATGTCTAATGTTAAGTATTTTCGGCTCAATGTTAAGTTTAAACAATTGTTTAAGTTTATTAATTAAACGCTTGTTTAAGTTCGATTTTTTTTACAAAACTTTGTGGTATGGAAACAAAAGACAAGAAACTCATCATCGTTGAAAAGGCAGAAGAGCTTTTCGCCAGCCAGGGTTTTTCGGGAACCTCAGTCCGCGAAATTGCCAAAGCTGCCGATGTCAATGTAGCCATGATTTCGTATTACTTCGGCAGCAAAGAACAGCTACTGATGGAAATATTACGGTACCGCTCGGATTATTTGCAAACGAAGGTCGACGATTTATTGAATAGTGCGACACTGAGTTGGTGGGATAAGATGGACATTCACATTGACTACTATGTGGAAAAGATGCGGGATAACCAGCACTTGCATCGAATCATCGTCCGCGAAGTCGACATGAATTCGGGATCAGAAATGTCGGAATTCATTCTTCAGCGAAAAAAAGCACATTTCGACCGGTTCTGCGATTTTATCAAACAAGGACAGGAAGCAGGTGTTTTTGCAACGGACGTTGACCTTTTGGGACTGTACACGCTCCTACCCGGGGTATCAAAACACATCCTGTTCAACCAGGACTTTATGCGTGTCATCATTGAAGAAAGAACGGGCAATACGCCTACGAAAGATGACATGCTTGACTTCGCTAAAGAATTCCTAAAAAAACTATTTAGAAAAAATCTGGAGATAATTTAAGTATGAGAACATTACGCAATGGTGTAGTAGCCATAGCTTTTACACTATGTTCCATCTCAGTCCTGCAGGCGCAGGATAGTAAATCGCTATCGCTCGATGAAACGATTGGATTGGGATTGGAGAACAGTAAACAACTGAAAGTAGCCTTATCAAAAAGCAAGGAAGCAGAGTTTGCCGTGCAGGGAAAGAAAATTGCGGTGGCGCCCGATCTGGACTTATCCGGGCAATACATGATGATCAACGAGCCCAACATCAGCCTGGGATCTGCATTGGCAGGCGACGGCTCCGACTCGGAAGGATCAGGCATGGGAGTTGCTCCAAAATACCTGGCGCTGGGAATGGCAACCGCCAAAATGCCTCTTTTTGCGGGCTTAAGAACACATAACGATATCCGATCGGCCGAATACCTTGAAAAAGCCGCACAATTGGATGTTGAAGATCAGAAAAGCGAAGTCATTCTCAACCTGGTGAATGCCTACGTTAACCTGTACAAAGCGCAGGAGACGGTTAAACTGGTTGAAGAAGATTTACAGGAAGCGAAAAAGCGTGTGAAGGATTTCACGAGCATGGAACAAAACGGCATTCTGGCCATGAACGACTTGCTGAAAGCACAGCTGCAGGAGTCGAACACTTCACTGGCTTTGCTGGACGCACAAAACAACCAACGCGTGGCCAACTACAATATGAACCTGCTGCTAGGGCTGAATGAGCAAACACAGCTACTTCTTGACAGCATCAACATTGACCAATTGCAACAGTTGCTTTCTGTATCCGACTTGCACGACAAAGCACTTACAGACCGGAAAGATTTGCAGGCGATCGACCAGCGTGAACAAGCCAGCGAAACAGCCATCAAAATTGCCAAAGGTGCCTATTGGCCATCAGTTGCGGTGTCAGGCGGCTATGCTGCGCTCGACATTGACGAAGTAGCAACTGTGAGCAACGCGTGGAACGTAGGACTGGGCGTTTCGTTCAACCTGGGCGAACTGTATAAAAACGGCTCGCATGTCAAACAGGCCAAGGAATCATACACTCAAACGCAGTTGATGCACCAGCAATTGACCGACCAAGTGAAGAGCGAAGTATTTCAATCTTTCAGCAACTACCAGGAAAGCCGTCAACGCATGGATGTGTATGAAAAAGCAGAACAACAGGCAGCCGAAAATTACCGCATTGTGAAGGACAAACACACCAACAGCTTAGCCACAACAACCGACTTACTGGACGCCGACATCGACCGTCTTCAGGCTGAGTTGAACCTGCGCTTCTCGAAAGCCGACATGCTAGCAGCCTACTGCAAACTTCTACAAGTAAGCGGCCAGCTGGACGTTCCGACCATTGAAGCACTTAACGCAAACTAAGCGGACAATTAACCAAACAGATACAACGAAGAAATTAACACAGAGCAAGAAAATCACACGACAATGAACGCAACAAAAGAAAAAAATACAGCCAAACAAAAGAAGAATAAACGATTCGGGGTGGTATTGGCAATCATACTGGTAGTTGGGGGTGCTGCCGGTGTTTACTTTTACGAACATGCCCTTCACCACGAAGAAACAGAAAACGCACAGGTAAAAGCCGACGTCAGCCAGGTCATTTCCCGGGTATCGGGTTATGTGAAACGCGTGATGGTACAAGACAACCAGGACGTGAAAGCCGGCGACACGTTGGTGGTGATCGACGAGCGCGACTACATCGTTAAAGTGAAAGAAGCCGAAGCGGCTCTGGCCGTTGCCAAAAGCAACCTCGAAGTGGCCCGCCACGGTGTGAACGTAGGTAAAAACGAGGTTGATGCGGCACAAGCCAATGTGTTGGCTGCCGACGCCAGCATTGAAGAAGCCAAAGTTCGCCAATGGCGCGCACAACGCGACTTCGAGCGCTACGAGAACTTGTGGAAAGACCACACCATTACCGAGCAGCAGTACGAGCAGGCTTTAGCCGAAAAACAAGCTGCCGACCGTCAATTAGAGCTGCTGCAAAAGCAACGTGAAATTGCCCAACGCCAAACGAAAACCAGTAATGCGCAAAGCACTGTTACCAGCTCACGCGTAGCTGTTGCAGAAGCAACGGTTGAACAATGTGAAGCGGCATTGGAAGCAGCAAAACTTAGCTTGTCGTACACAGCCATCATCGCCCCTTACGATGGCCAGCTGTCGGCAATTGATCTGGAACCCGGACAAATGATCCAGGCAGGCCAATCGCTGTTCAACCTGGTAAATACCGAAAGCTACTGGGTAGTGGCCAACTTCAAGGAAACGCAGCTCGAACGCATGGAAGTCGGCCAAAATGTAGAGATCGTTGTTGACGCTTTCCCAAGCCATGATTTCGAAGCTGAAGTAAGCTCAATCTCTCCGGCAACCGGCAACACCTTCGCCTTGCTTCCGGCCGACAATGCCACCGGAAACTTTGTAAAAGTGGTTCAGAAGATCCCGGTAAAAATTGTGTTCAAAAACTCGCAAGACCCATTCCTGAAGAAAATTAAAGCAGGAATGAATGCTGAAGTCGACGTTCACATCAATTAATTCATAGTAAGAAAAAGACTTTATGAGCGATTCTGATTCTCTGGTAGAATATGGATGGAAGCGGGCAATTATTACAATTACCGCCATCCTCTGTGCGCTGCTGGAAATTATAGATACCACAATTGTTAACGTGGCCCTCAACGATATGCAGGGTAACCTCGGTGCCACGCTGAGCGAGCTGGGCTGGGTGATCACTGCCTACGCGATTGCCAACGTTATCATTGTGCCCATGACAAGCTGGTTGTCGCAGCAGTTTGGTCGCCGCAATTACTTTGCTGCCTCCATCCTCATCTTCACCATCTCGTCATTTTTATGCGGAAATGCCACCAATATCTGGGAACTGGTCTTTTTCCGGTTTATTCAGGGTTTGGGTGGTGGTGCCTTGCTGGTAACGGCGCAAACCATTATCACCGAGACCTACCCGCCCGAAAAGCGTGGTATGGCGCAAGCCCTGTACGGCATGGGTGTGATCGTTGGCCCAACACTGGGACCTCCGCTGGGTGGTTATTTTGTCGATAACTACTCGTGGCCCTACATCTTCTATATTAACATTCCGGTGGGTATTGCTGCTTTTCTACTGACACTGCAATTTGTGAAAAGTCCGAAATACAGTAATAAGAAATCGGTTAAAGAGGTCGACTGGTGGGGAATTCTGTTCCTG
This sequence comes from Mangrovibacterium diazotrophicum, assembly GCF_003610535.1. NCBI lineage: Bacteria > Pseudomonadati > Bacteroidota > Bacteroidia > Marinilabiliales > Prolixibacteraceae > Mangrovibacterium > Mangrovibacterium diazotrophicum. The sequence continues at coordinate 1,227,082 of NZ_RAPN01000001.1, forward strand.
TGCATGGCCGTTGGTTCGCTGCAGTATGTGTTGGAAAAAGGACAGGAAGACAACTGGTTCGAAAGTACCGCTATTGTTATTTGCAGTGTCACCGCATTTATGGGCACGTACCTTTTCTTTTGGCGGGAACTGACCTACGAGCACCCGATAGTAAACCTGCGGGTATTGCGGAATAATAACCTGGCAATCGGGACCATCATGACTTTCGTACTCGGCTTCGGTTTGTTCGGTTCAACCTTTATCATTCCGTTGTACACCCAGTCCATCATGGGATGGACTGCCACGCAGGCCGGTTTGTTGTTGATTCCAAGCTCGCTGACAACCGGTTTGATGATGCCGATTATCGGGCAATTGCTGCAGCGCGGCGTGCCTCAAAAATACCTGGTTGCCCTGGGCTTCCTGATCTTCTTCGGGTACAGCCTCGGAAGCTACCTGATCCTGACACCAAGCACCGGTGAGGAACACTTCTTCTGGTTACTGATCATCCGCGGTGTTGGTTTGGGATTACTGTTCGTACCGATTACAACCCTTTCACTGTCTACATTGAAAGGAAAAGAAATTGGCGACGGCGCTGCCTTCACCGGTATGATGCGCCAACTGGGTGGTTCATTCGGGATTGCACTGATCACCACTTATATTTCGCGCCACAACATGTTACACCGCGCCGATTTGGTTTCGCACCTCGACCCGACTAAACCGGAAGTACAAAGCCGACTTGAAGGTCTGACGCAAATGTTTATGGGAAAAGGTTCGGCCTACAATGTAGCACATGAGCAAGCCCTGCAAATGCTGGATTTGTCGGTAACCAAACAAGCCGTGGTACTCTCGTACATGGATGTGTTCCTCGGTATCGGACTGGTATTCCTGGTGTGTGTGCCTTTTGTACTGCTCATTAAAAAAGGTGCCGGAAAGGTGAAAGCCGATATGGCCGCGCACTAACAAAACAGAAAGCCGTTTCAAGTAAACAATAATTCAGGAAACACTGATTTTAAGGTCGAAGCCCGCAACCGTGATGTTTGCGGGCTTTGTATTTTTACAGGGAAGTAGAATCCTTTATTTGCTGTCGGGCTATTTTAAGCACACTTTGCAAATCGGCCTTGCTGACCGAAACACAAAAACGTTCTGTTGAATTATCGCGGTAAGTAACTTTCAACCGACTCGACGTATCAACATTTCCTCCAGGTGCCAGGAATTCCATGATCTCCGCTTTCTTTTTGTGTAAACCTGTAATCCGGATGTTCTTGATTTCGGATAATTTTAGCTTGCGGCTTCGCGACAAAAAGGGGATTAGCGAAACATCGCGGATGTACAAATATACGCTATCAACAGCAACCTCCTGTTTGGGAATAAACAGCAACAGGATGACAGTTGCCAGGGCGATGGCATGTCGCAGCCACTCGTAATGGAAGTGACCTCCGGGATACAAATTCACGGCTAAAAGAACAAACAAAAATAAAGCGACCCGCTTCATCCACGTCCATGGTTTATGGAGGTTGTCGGTTTGATAAAGGATACTATCGGTATTCATAATGGTTTGTTTTATTGGTTCTCAATGTATTCTGAGCCAGCAGCGATCCCTGCATTCTTCAGCTAAAAACTCAATCTCATCTTTCGTAATTAACGAAATCAAAATTTACCAATTGATAAGCAGCAAACCAAATAATTCCCCCTTCAATCGCCCCCTCAAATCAGGTTCTTCAGCAGCTTATTGCTTCTTTTCCGTTTCAAACAAGTCCGAACATCCTCAATTCTGTTGATTTCGTTGATAACTTTATTTTTGGATTTGCGCGTTTGTGTGTATCATCGTGTGATCATTAAATTTACCGAATGAAAACGACACTGGTTGCCGCTCTTGCCCTGACATTGACTTGTATACTTTACCCCTACCCTTACCTCTTGGCGGCTTTACTTGCTGCACTGTCGGCGGTATTCCTGTTTTTGCATAAAAAGACGGCTTACTGGTATGTATTCGGTATTGCGGCTGTTGCAGGACCTCTGGCCGAAGCAATTGCCATTCATTTTGGTGTGTGGTCCTATGCTTTTCCCCAGTTTGTCGGTGTTCCGGTTTGGCTACCGATGGTTTGGGGACTGACCGGCGTCATTGTTGTTCGAATCTCGAATCGAGTAAACCGGGTTGGATAATTCACGCGAAAGACTTCACAAATCAGAAAGCACTGCCCACTCTATGCATGAAGTAACTCACGATAATGCATAACCAGGCATCAATAACCAAAGCCAAAGTATTGCCCAAACAAGTCCAATAGAATTGACAATTCGCAACCCGATGCTCCTATTTAGTTTGTTCGTTAAACTCAGGCAGGAAGTTACAAGTAATAAGTTTATGGAGACAGATACTGGCAAAACCAGGATACCAAAGCCCATCGGACCTCCGCTATTCTGAATGATGGTAAAACTTAACGGCACAAAATACAGATTCGTTAATGCAAGCAGGATTGCTATTAGCCAATTTGTTATTTTCAATTTTAGCACTCGTTTCGAATTGTTATTACCTGACTTTTAAAATTCCGGCTATTTCATCCGACATCATTAACATTCGCCCTTCCAGGAACATATTCACAAGATAAAGGAACAAGGAGGTTAAAGCGTCCACTCTCTACGATCGTATTGACAACAAATCTAACAACTTCATGAATTCCCGAGGATCAATCAGTCTGTCGTATTCAATTGTCATATTCCGCTTTTTGAGCGATATCTTTTGTAGGCCATTTACTTGATCAATTGCTTTTAAATGATTTTCGGAAATCGGCATACTAACTTTTCTCTGACCAAGAGGGCTGCAAACCAAGAAATTTGTATTGAAAGGTAGTTCTGATGTGTGTTTTCCGATATTCATAAAAAAACGATTGATTTTAGTCGGTTTATTAATATACCAATTACTCATTGTACTCTCCCAATTCGCGATATTGATTTTAGTTGATTCTGCGATAAATAAATGGTTATCTAAACAGCTACTAAAATGTGGATCGACTTGCCTTTTCCCATACACAACAACCAATCGGCTGCTGTAGTTAAATTCCATCTTGAATTCAATTACGAATCGATTCAAAATTCCGTTAATTTGTGCATCGAGTTTAGACGACAAACCCTCCCAAGGTTCAATGATTTCTTCATGAATCAGATAGTGCCTGTGTTTTTCTTCTCCTGTTACAATTACTCTTTCAATCATTTTTATTGTAGGAATAACGTTTGAATCTGTTTCATCGCAATACATCAATCCTTATTTTCCGATTTAGTTTCGGCCAATCTTTGACCAATTCTTTCAGCTCGTTATAATCATCAATCGAACCGACGTAAAATTCAAATTTATACTCGGATTGGTTAAAAGCAAATTGGAGTCTATTCCCTAATCCATTTAACGGATTCGAGTTGGGCAAGTATGCCGTTGCTATTACTTCTCTCGAGTCAACAAACCGGTTTTGCCCATCGAACCCGATAAGCTTTAAACTCAAATTATCAATATCCCTGATCAGGATCTCACGTTTCTCCCTCAATGTGTTTTCGATAATTAATCTGTCGGGGCAGAAGTCAATAAGTCCCAGACTAACGTGCTTTTTGATGGATAGATTAGGCACAATTTTAAACGCGACGAATAAAATTCCGGCAATGACAAATAAAAGTACAATCGCGAAACTTTCTTTCGGAATTTCACCCCAGGCAATAACGGATAAAGACAATACAAGTAATCCGATCAAACCGTAAATCAGTACTTCGATATAGGTTTTCTTTGCAATCTCAAATTTGGGCATTTTGTCAATATTATATTTCTCAGACTGTTCTAATTAGTATACCGCACCATCATAATTTCATATCCTATCCTTTTTTGACCGCCGCTTTTTTCGATTAACTTTCTCAACCAGTTGTTCAAGAGGCATTATTTGGTCTTTCTTTTTGTCTATCCTTCCATGAACAACTCCATTTTTCAACGGAAGGTAAGTGCATCCACACATACTGAAGACAAAGTCAGTATTCAACAGAAGCACATAGTCCGTATTGAATTTCAAACTAGACAAAAACTCGCGGCAATCAGTACCAACTCCAGCTATAATCTCAATTTCAGAAGTTTCAATCTCACCCTTTAGAACTTGCTGAACTCTAAATTTGCCTTTTAATCCGATTTTCCCGTAAAGTGGAACGGAATCAACCTCTGTTATTTTTACCAGTTGCCCGATAACTGCATATTCTGAGTATTTCAATGTTTTCAAAAAGTGCTTCAGATGCAAACAATCACAAGAAGACCCGCTATATACAAATCCTAAAAATATTAGTATGACTGCTAGTTTTTTCATTTCAAAATTCGGAATAACACCTGTTGTTTTATTTTTTCAATTTTCAATTTAGCATATCCAAACTAAACATATAACAAACGCACCGTAAACTTATTAACAATGGTTCAACATTTAGTTGCATAGCTAACTGGTTTTCAATCGACACTGATGACATTCAAAATGACTAGCCGCCAATAGTTGAAATGCCGTGACTATTTAGTTACGGGCTCCCTGAGCGTTGGGGAAGCTTTAACTATTTAGTCATGCCTCCACCAATGCGTTGGACAGACTTTAACTACTTTGTTACGCGTTCCCTGACGGTTGGGCGAGCTTTAACTATTTAGTTACGACTCCACCAAAACGTTGGACGAGCTTTAACTATTTAGTCACGCCTTCCCTGAGCGTTTGGCGGGCCTTAACTATTTAGTCACGGGTCTGTGTATACCCCATTCTTGAAATCTGAAGCAAATCAACATACACTAATAATCGTTTCTCAAAATTTGTACTCCCAAAATCTCCGATTACACTGCGGCTGAATTGATATTTATATTTAATTCCTCGAATCAATTTTACAATATGTGAAAACAGGCGTTTGCTAAATCTCACAAATCTGCAATCATAAAACCAAACATAAATTCATAACGACACAAGATTATTCATTAACTTGCATTTAAACGGCATTGACAAAGCCGTTACCAGGAGTACAGAAAGCCGCTGATCACAATCTATTTTTTATTTCTCTTTTCTAACTTTTAAAACTCTTATCTCGAATCTTCTCAGAAACAAAAAAATTTCTTCTGATAATTGCATTATTCGGATGCTGATGGAAATTTGCTTTTATCCAATTCTATTTGATCGGAAATCGACTTCCGTGCCATTCCCATTGTCCGCAGTATCCGAGATCCAAGAGAAAATGCTGGCCTAAATTCGAAAATATACGGTTTGAATATTTAAAAAGCAACAGCTGACAATCGCCTATAAAGCTTATTGACTCAGCAGCCAATTAAAAAAACCTAAAACCGTAAGAATTATGAAAAAAGCTACATTTTACAAAGCATTTTGTTTGCTAGTATTGACTATACTTACAAGTCAGTCTTTACGATCTCAAGTATATTATCGTAGTTTAACTCTTTCTTCTCAAGCTCAAGTTGATACTTTGTCTCCTTTCGATGTTGGTAGCTTAATAATTTCTGGAGATGATATTGATGATTTAACCCCGTTAAACTTCTTAACATCTGTAAGAAATCTGAGGATTTCCCAAAATAAGGCTTTAACCAGCTTATCTGGCTTAAATAACCTACACACTGTGGAAGAGAATTTGGTTATCACTGAAAACGCTTCATTGACCAGACTAACAGGATTGTCAAATTTGACTTTCATCAAAGACGACTTGACAATTAAAGGCAATCCCTCCCTTGAGTCCTTATCTGGTTTGGATCATATTGTAGATATTGGTGGAAGTTTCACAATATCAGACAACGACGGACTGACTAATTTATCCGGATTAAACAACATCACCTCTATTGGAGAATATTTAATTATTTCGGACAATAATGCATTGAGAAGGCTATCCGGATTGGAAAAACTAAAGTCAATCAAAGGACAACTAAATATCGCTAATAATGTCATATTGAGACGACTATCGGGATTGGATAATCTCAGGTCTATAGGTCGTACAACAGGAATCATTACCGGAGGTCACCAGCATTATTACACCTGGAAAGCCATAGATATCACAAATAACGATGCATTATATGATTTAACAGGACTGAATAACCTAGTAACCGTGAACGGGACAATAAACATTTCAAACAATGATGCATTGACCAACCTATCAGCTTTAAGTAGCTTAACTATGGTAAGCAACAATTTAGAAATTACCCAAAATTACTCGTTAAACAATTTTTGTGGAATATATCCTCTCTTTAGCAACGATGGACTGAAAGGAAGACATTTCACTAATAATCGCAATGCCTTAAATCCAACCACACGAGAAATTATCGAAAATGGAGCGTGTATTCCTGAACCTACGGAATATGTGTTTGAGCTTATCACTATTGGAGAACATTTGTACATCTTTACTAATGATACACTCCCAAGCTTATCTGAACTAAACAGCCCTTCAAATTTACGTAAATATCTAAAAAGCAACCCCATAAAAGCCCTATTAAAATTAAATAACATTACCGAAATCCAAGAGTTTTTAGATGATACTGCTCTACCTGACCTATCAAAACTAAACAACCTTAATGCTTTGCTAAAGTTTTTAGCGAATACTTCCTTGACTAGTATTTCAAAACTGGATAGCCTCTATCCATTGAAAAATTATTTGGCAAAAACCTCCCCCCAACTCTTGCTGGAACAGAATAACCTCTCCGCTTTAAGAGACTTTTTAACGGACAATTCCCTAAGTAGCCTTACAAAATTCGATAGTCTCACTTTTATCGGCGGAAATTTATATTTTCTCAATGATGCTATTTTAAACAAATTATTCGCTTATGAGACCCCTAACTCTATCGGAGACTTTGCGCTTATTTCGTCCCAAAATTCCTTAGCCAATACTTCCCAATTAGACAAACTACAGTCTATAACAGGGCATTTTTACATACTTACAGTTGACGAAGCGGCCAAAGTAAATAAACTTATAAATTTGCCATGTTGGTACCACCTTGGTTCACCCGATGTATTTAAATATTCGTCAGATATTTCGATCCGAAGGGCTATGCCGGTTACCGCAGTCCAGCCAGGTTCAATAGAGAGTATTTCCATTTACCAAAATGGGGGCACCGGGATCTTGAGATTAGGAGTATACGACGATGCATCTGGGGTGCCGGGGAAACTGCTTACGTTAACTCCGACCGTAACTACGAACCATAAAGCGGGATGGCAAACTGTTAATTTAGATAGCACTGTATCCATTTCAGCAGGACAAACAGTTTGGCTGGCTTTCCATATTGGCAATGGAGCAAGCATCAGATATGCCTGGCGTGGGCCTGCTAGGACATGCAATATCAACTATCCCAGTTTATATTTCCCAACCGATTTTGGACGTTCTACCGCCATTAACATTAGCTATTCAATCCATTGTTGCTACTCTCCAACTAATGTTCTAAAGAAATCATCACAAGTAGCATCTGAAGTTTTGCTGCCGGAGTACACATCCGCTGAGCATAGTGGATTAAATGTATATCCCAATCCTTTCAACGAAAAAGTGAAATTTGATTTTACGCTTGAGAAAGACGCAAATGTTGTTCTAGAAATTTATAACATGGTTGGACAAAAAATTGCAACATTAGTGAATGATCGTGTCGAAGCCGGAGTCAGAAATACAATTGAATATCTTCCGGAGACTGACATCTCAGGGATTTATGTTTATAAACTTGATATCGATGGAAAAATCCAAACCGGGAAGTTAGTTCGAAATAAAGAATAACACGCAAAACGGCCAGGCAATGCATCTGCACCACCTGGCCGTTCTATTAAAATATTCGTCGTTTATTTATCGTAGAATTGTACCGAGCTGTCGTTCACACTGGTTTTACTGTTTTTTACCAGCTCAATCATTTCGGCGCCTGCCAACAGAACAGGGCCGTAGCCATGAGCAGCATACACATTCACCGGGCGGTAATAGTAGAACGCCGGATCGAATCCCATGCCGGTTCCAACGCAGGTACCTTCAACTTCTCCTTTTTCGTTCACCTTGGAGGCGACTGCATTCCAGGCCAGGCAAACCATCGGGCCATACACTTTTGCATCAACATAACCGCGGTTAATAGCACGGGCAATGGAGTACGCGTAGATGGCCGTGGCCGATGTTTCGAGGTAGGTATCGTTGCGATCCAGCAGCTGATGCCAGAAACCGGTTCCATCCTGGTAGTTGGCCAAACCGCGAATGTGCTTCCGCAGTAAATCGAGAACTTCTGCCCTTCCGGCATAGTCTTCCGGCAGTACTTCCAGCAGTTCAACCATGGTCATCACGGCCCAACCGTTGGCACGTCCCCAGTGAAACTGCGGATGCTCGTCCATTCCCTGAATCCAGCCGTGCATGAACAGGCCTTTATCGTAATTAAACATGCGCTCGCCAAACTGGAGAACTTGTTTCACCGCATCGTCGAAATACTGGTTATCGCCACTGTAGGCACCCATTTGTGCCAAAGCCGGAACACTCATAAACAGGTCGTCGAGCCAAATGGAGTTGGGCTGCGGACGGTTGCGGGCCAGCGTGCCATCTTCCAAACGGAATTCCTTGTTGCTGATATAATCCATGTAGGTCCCGATCATTTCATCCTGCTTTTCGGCCACACCAGCCTGCGCCGCTTTGATCATGGCCGCGCAAATCGCACCGCAGTCATCCAGGGCATGCGGATGTAAGGTATGATAAAGCTGAAACTTCGTATCCGATCCTTTCTTCTCAAACTCTTTGAAGGCATTCAATGCTTTCGCCAGAAAATTTAGTCGTGTGGTGACGTAATCGGCGTACTTCGAATCGCCGGTTTCTTTGGCTGCCAGCAACATCCCGGCATAGGTTACGCCCCATTCGTAACTGGTCAAACGGAAATCGCCGGGTTTCATGATCGTATTTTCATTCACCTTCGAATAGTCCGTGATCTCGGCCCCGCTGTCCTTGTCAACCAAAGCAGCAGGAGTCGTCGCTTCCAGATAATCGTAAACCCGCGTCAATGTCGACTCGATATCCGCCACTTCCGGCGTTCCGTATGGCGTTGGATAATCAGGTTGCAACAGGTGAAGCGGCGTAGTGACGTCGTTCATTTTTTGTGCGTGACTGGCCGACCAGCTGAAGGTCACCAAAAGTCCCGCCATTACTAACGTTGATTTTTTCATTTGTTATGGTTTAGTTTTAGTTCTGTCGTTTTTATTCAAATTTCAGGTCTTCTACGTTTTCGGCAATATTCCGTTCCTCGCGGATCGTATCAGCATCAACATTTTTCAAGAAAACCCGTTTAACCGGCATCTCTTCCTGACCTAAAATACGGTAAGTAAATTTCACATTGTTGGCTTTAATGTTTTCGAGGTAGATATCTGAAATGGGCGTCAAACGCACTTCGTAGGTCGGTACCAGGTCGCGCCATTGGTAGAGCACATCGGTTTCGATACCAAGGATCCCATCGCGCATTTTATCAGCCTTGATATTGGTTACATGAATATTCTTCACGAAACCTCCCCTACGCTCGTTTGTTTTAATGAAAACCAAATTAAACATGCTGGCGCTATCGGCAACGGCGCAATTGTCCATCCACACATTCTCGATACCACCCGACAACTCGCTACCAACCGCCAGCAACTGGTGACCGTTGTTCACGAGACAATTCCGGATGATCAGGTTTTGATTTGGACTATTCAAGCGCCAGGCATCCTGGTTACGGCCCGATTTCACCGCTATGGCGTCATCGCCCTGGTCGAAAACACAATCCTCGATCAACATGTTTTGGCTCATCTCCGGGTCAACACCGTCATTGTTGTGGCCGTGGGCAAATACCCGCAGGTTACGGATCACTACATCCTTACACAGGTACGGGTGAATGGTCCAGAACGGGCTGTTGGTGATCTTCACGCCATCCAGCAACACATGTTGGCTACGGTTGAACTGGATGAAATGCGGGCGCATGTTAGCGGTATCGTTCACCATGTAGCGGTCCTCAACAGGCACGTTTTTAACAGCTGCTTCGTACAGCCACTTCAGGCTGTTCATGTGCCCAGCAGGGCGTGCGAACCATTTCCGCCAGAAGTCCATTTTAGCTTTCAACTCCCCTTCGCCGGTAATGGCCACATTCTGGCACTCGTAGGCATAAATTAAAGGCGAATAATTGTAACACTCCAGTCCTTCCCAGCTGGTGTGAACAGCTGGCAGGTAATCCTCCGGATTATCGGAGAACAACAGGGTCGCGCCTTTTTGTAAATGCAAGTTGACATTGCTTTTGAAGTGAACTGTACCGGTTAACCATTCGCCCTCGGGAATAATCACTGAACCGCCACCTGCTTCGTTTGCGGCGTCAATAGCTTTGGCAATAGCTTCGGATGTTTTTTGCTGATCGCCGGGAACGGCACCAAAGTCGGTAATTACAAATTCGGGGCAATCGCTGAAATCCGGGTAAGAAATGGCAGGCATCTCAAAGGGAGCCTTCACTTCAACTGTTTTAATTATCAATTTATTTTTCGATCCGGAACACGATGTTAATCCAATCGCACAGGCCAGTGCGACAATCTGCAGTAAGTTTTTCATTGGTTTTTGTATTAATTAAGTAGTAATCGTTCGTGATTATTCAATTATTTCAATTCTGTCGGACACACTAATCTTTTGATTAGTTCGCCACTTTCATTCTTTTCAAATCTCAGAGAATTGGCACCTTGCTGCGTTGGAGAAGTTCTTTTTCTTCGCACGGATTGAAATCATTCCCAAGGTTTGTCGCTCCCAAATCGAGCATTTCTCCCAATCAAAGACGAATATTCTATAGGGCTACCCTATACTCGCCGACTAAAGCTTGTCCCTGAATTCAACGACTCTAACTTAAATCAATAAGGTGGAAAAGAAAAATACAGGGGAAAGCTCCCCTGTATTTTCATATAATCAGTCGAGTAATTAATAACCCGGATTTTGCATCGCTGATTTCTCATCAGCAGTCAACGGACGTCCCTCGGTATAAATACCATCCAGGAAGGTCTGAGGAATTGGTCTTAAGTTGTGATAATCCTGAATATTTGCCGAAGCTTCAGGGTTGTAGGCACGTACCCTTGCAACCAACGTTTTAGTACGGCTCAAATCTTCCCAACGAAGCCATTCACCGCAAAGTTCACGGGTGCGTTCGTTCAACACCAGGCACATCATGCGGTCATAGTCACTTGAATAGCCCAATGTTGTGATGATCGCTTCATCTTCGTCTGGCAAGGTTGAAGTACTGTTAATCGTCAAACTTGTAGCAGCGGTTGTTTCAGAAATGTTGTTCGACTCGTAATAAGAGTTTTCATTCATATACGAGTTGTCACTCAGCGGCTGAGAATAATCAGAAGTAGGATAGGATTCGGCACCATCCATATAGTAAGAACGATCTTCTCCGCTTTTGTAAGTTGCACGGCTGCGAACGGCATTAATATAAGGCAGAGCTTCTGAATAATCTCCCATACGGATTTTCGCTTCGGCTGCCATCAAATAAGTTTCGGCTGAACGCGCCAAAATTTCATCACGCATACCCCTGTTATCATTGATCGCTGTACGGTCGGATTCGAAGTGTTTGGACAAAGACGGCCATCTCGGGTTTGCCAAAAGCCCCACACCGTCGGCAGCATGTGCCACATAAACGTGAGGTATTGTTTTTCCGGTTTCGCTGTACAAAATACTTGGATCGTTGTTATTAACCGTTTTCGCAAAACGAGTGTCGTCGGCAGAGTTAATCACGTACATGATGCCCAGGTCAACACCTGCAGTATAGGCGATTCCTCCAGATTCGCCACCTCTGTTTACCCGGTGTTTCGTCCGGAATGTTTTCCAGAAACGGGAATCGTTGATATGGTCGAACACATCGTAAGTAAAATAAGTACATGCCATACGGCTATATGGACGCATACCGGTCAGGTCACGTTTCATCATGGCGAGGTCATCATAGCGAGCCGTGAAGTATACGTGACTTTGGTTATAAGTATCCAATGCTGCATCGCGGCTAAACGATGCCGACAAGATTAATTCAGGAAGAGACTCATTCGCTCCATCTGGTTGCGTGTAATACCAAAGATCCTGGTAATTGCCGGCCAGCGGGTGATTGGCAATCACTTCGTCTGATAAATCCAACACCTTTTGAAGGTCGGCAGTTTTTGTGCTTGAGTTCCAGGAATCATTAATTTCGCTGGCACGGGTCAAATAAGCTTTTGCCAGGAAGTGAGCAGCGGCATCTTTCGTGATTTCGTTGGGAGTAGAAGCCGAATTATCCAATAAATCATAAGCCATCTCAAAATCGGAAATTACCTGCGCCAATACCTCTTCGACGCTGGCCCGTGTGAACTCCAACTCAACACTGGTACTTGGTTCCAATTTCAATGGAACGCCACCATATTGGCGAGCTAACTTCAAATAGACGAAAGCACGCAAAAAATATCCTTCACCCAAAGCCGTCTTTTTAATAGCATCGTTTGTTGATTCAATGTCAGTTGCTGATTTGATCAATTGATTAGCGTATCCGATACCCAAATAAGCATTATCCCAAGGTTCTTCGGCAGTTGTACGGATTGTTGTAATACTGGAATTGAAACGGCTGTCGTAATTATTCCATTGGCTGTTGGTATCGTCACCTCCAACATGAAACTCGTCCGTACCATAGTTGGTTGTACCAAACTGAACTTCGCTGGCAAATGGCTTTGTAAAAACATAATAGTAGGTACCAATAGCCAATTCCTGAATACCTTCTTCTGTATTAAAATAGGAAAGGTCTCGTTCAGTTTCCAGTGTTTCTTTCAGAAAGGAATCCTGGTTACATGAAGTTACACCGACTGTTAGGGCCAAAAGCGCTATCAGATGTGTATATATTTTTATATTCTTTTTCATAAGTCTCATTCTTTTTGAATTTAACATGTCTTAAAATTGAAGATTAACTCCCATTACAAAACCTCTGTTTGCGTAATGCGCTTTGGTATCCATGTCTCGGAACGACACTTTATTGAATACATAGCCGGGATTCAACGCCTGTACATAGAAGCGTAACTTGGAAACTCCCAGTTTATCGGTTAGCATATTCGGCAAGTTGTAGCCTAACGAAATATTTCGAATTTTCAGGAAAGAACCACTTTCAAATCCGAGTGATCCGTAATATTGATCACCATAACCGGCTGAGTAAATTGGCTTTTGATAGTCAGAATTGGTGTTGTTTGGCGTCCAGTAGTTAATCTTGCGTTGCTGATAACGTCCAACCAAACCTTCACCTCCGGCATCATAAGTATATCCGAAACGTCCGTACATAAAGATTGACAATTCTAAGCCCTTATAAGTAAATGTGTTTGTTAAACCCAAGATATATTTAGGAATCTCGCTACCGATGATGACACGGTCGTTGTTTGCATCGATTTTATAGTCACCGTTTTGGTCAACCGGACGAACGTTACCTGCCGTAAACGTATGGCCATTCGCATTGAATTTTGCCATTTCTTCGGCATCTGATTCCTGCCAGATTCCGGCAGCTTCGTAATCGTAGATGATGTCCTGAGATTCTCCGATGAACCACTCGTTGTTGATGTCGTCTTCTTTACCATTTGCCAGCGAAACAATTTTGTTAGTCTGGTAGGAAGCGTTCAAGGTCGTTGTCCATTCAAAACCATTGGTTGTCACGTTGACCGTGTTCACGGTTAAATCGATACCACTGGATTTGGTTTCACCAATATTCGCAAAGGTGTCTTCATAACCGGTAACCGTTGGGATTGATTTCTGCATCAACAAATCGGTTGTATGTGAGATATAACTATCTAAACTACCTGAAATCCTTGAGTTAAGGATTGAGAAATCCAAACCAATATTATACTGCGTGGTTTTTTCCCATCCCAAATCTTCATTCGCAAGAGTTGGATCAGTATATTGACCAGCAGTTGTGGTACTTCCGATTGGGTAGAACACAGCTACTAATCGACCTTTTGTTTCGTAAGGATCGATCGCGGCGTTACCGGTAGCACCAACCCCCAAACGTAATTTCAGTTGGTTTACCCATGCGGCACCAGACATAAAATCTTCCTGGTCTATACGCCATCCCAAAGCCGCACTGGGGAAGAATGCCCACTTGTTACCCTCAGCCAACTGAGAAGCTCCATCATAACGACCTGATGCCGTTAACAGGTATTTTCCTTTATAAGCATAAGTTAAACGGGCCATATAAGAAAGCAATGATGACTTCGTAATATTAGAATCCCAACTTTTCAGAGAACTAACAGCATCAAAGGCATTCCATTTTTGGCTTTCCAGCGGAATGTTGTCTGCTGACATCAAGCTTCCTTCCGATTTAAATTTGGTCTGACTCTGCAATAACGTCAAGCCAAAATCATGTTCGCCTACGGTCTTGTTGTAAAGCAACAAGTTATCGAGCGTGTATGACAAACGTTGACTTTTTTGCAAAAGAGCAAAAGCAGATCCACTCCGGATCACTGATTTTCCGTCGATATAAACACCGTTACGCCAGTTTTCCATATCGGGACCGAAGTTGATGCGGTATTTCAAACCGTCCAACACGGGCAGAATGCTGCCAATATCAACCATACCATAAAAACTACCGAAGGTACGCACGGTGGTCCGCTGGTCTTGTGAATATTTGTCTTCGTCGATGATTGTCTTTACCGCGATATCACCACCAGGATAGTCAATCTTGTTGCCATCTGAATCATAAGGCAGCGTGTAAGTGAAAACACTGTATGCCTGATCGTACAGGTTGTCTCTTACGGACACGGCAACGTTACCTGCCTGTGATTGACCAAATTCCTGGATACTGTAGGAAGAATTCAACTTAACACCCATCTGGAACCAATCGGTCGGAGTAACATCAACACTAACACTTCCGTTGTAGCGTTTATAGCTTTGTCCCTTCACTACACCCGTATTATCGGTATAACCAAAGGAACCGTAAGCCGTCATTTTCTCCGTACCACCACTGGCGCTGATCGTATTGGTTGTGGTAATCCCGGTGCGGGTAACAAAATCAGTCCAGTTTGTAGTGGTTAATTTTGAACCATCCCAGGTACCGCTTGCCCAGCCTTTTTCAATATTTGCAAAGGCAGTTTCATCACCGGTAAAGATTTTAGCATCATTTTCCAAAGTAGGTTCATCTCCTCTTGGATAGGTCCCGGCAGATGCCAGTTCGTAATATTTTGCCCAACGACGATATTCGACATACTCACCTGCACTAAACAAAGGAGCATATTCGTGTACTTTTTCAATCGTCACTGAAGAGTCGAAAGTCAGGGTAAACTTACCGGCTTTCCCTTTTTTGGTAGTAATCAAAACAACACCATTGGCTCCCCGTGATCCGTAGATCGCTGTTGCAGATGCATCTTTCAGGATGTCAATCGATTCAATGTCATTTGGGTTCAGGTTATCAATTCCACCGAAGGTAAATTCGTTATTGTCGTCGCCTTGAATATCTGCTGTTGAAGAAACCAATGGAATACCATCGACAACGTAAAGCGGCGAGTTTGAGGCGGTTAATGAGCGTACACCACGGATGGAAATACTTCCAACTGTACCTGGACGTTCGTTGGAAGAAATATCGATACCGGCAGCTTTACCTTGCATCGCAGCAACAGCATTCGTCACCGGACGAGAGGTGAGTTCTTCTGCTCCAACACTAACTGTGGCACCGGTAACATCCGATTTCTTTTGAACCCCGTAACCGATTGCCACAACTTCCTCCAAACCAATTGTTTCTTCTTCCAACACGACATTGATTTGTGTTTTTCCGGCAACCGGAATCTCCTGCACTTTCATCCCAACAAATGAGACCTGCAGAACGGCATCGGACGGTACATTGCTGATGGTGTATTTACCATCAAAGTCGGTTATTGTTCCGTTACTTGTTCCTTTTACAACTACAGTGGCACCCGGAATCGGCTCGCCGCTACTCGACTTAACAACCCCGGTTATGGTACTTTGTTGCTGTAATTCGGCAAAACGGCTTTCGCTGTTATCATTCATCAGAATAATCTGGCGATCAGCGATCTTATAATTAACATCTGTTCCTTCGAAAATTTCGGCCAGGATTTCTTCGATATTGGCATTCTCCAATGTTAAGGTCACATTCCGGTTAACATCAATATCTTCATTGGTATATAAAAAGAAAAATTCACTCCGATCTTCAATCGATTTCAGAACCTCGCGGACCGTTGTGTTTTTAAAGGATAAATTCAGCTTGGTTCGCTGAGAATAGACGCTTGCACTTAAGTGCATACATGTAACTAAGAGCAGGATAGTGGTCAGTTTCATAATACGCAACCATTTTTGAAGAAGGCATAGCTCTCCCTCTGTACTAAACAATTTTTTTTTCATAAGTTTGTAGTTCTAGTGTTACAATTTTCCCTTTTTCAGGGGTTTGTTACGCAATACATGCACCGCATGAAAATAGAAGGGAAGTGGTTCCAGCACTTTCCTTTTTTTCTTAGCGATGACTAATAAATACTTGGTCTTCGTTTATTTCATAGTTCATTGGTGTTGTATAGGACAATAAATTCAACATTTCACGTAAACTTTCCGTTTTAATGGTCATTGTATAAAGTTTGGTGACGTTTAGGTTCCTTTCTACTGTTATATCAACATCATACCAGCGCTCCATTTTCTTGACAACTTCTTCGAAGCTGGCATCCTGAAAACGCAAGAGATTTTCTTTCCATGAAGTGTATAAGTCGGTATCAACTTTTCGCTGAGTTGATTCACCGGTTGAAATATCCATCGAGAGCTGATCGCCAGGGAGTAAGTCGGCTTCTTCATGAGTCACATTGTTAACCGCCAATATTTCGCCATCTTCCAATGTTGCAGTAACGTTTTTGTCTTCAGCATAAGCATTCACGTTAAACCGGGTGCCCAACACCTTTATATCTACCTTACCCGGTGTACTTACAATAAAAGGTTTACCGTTATCTTTACGTGTAACATCGAAAAAGGCTTCACCATCCAAAAAAATTCGTCTTTCATTCTTCGAGAAGGAAGTTGGAAACCGGAACCGAGTTCCTGAATTCAACCACACTTTGGTACCATCGTAAAGCACGATTTCAGACCGCTCTCCCTGAGGAACAAAGATTTCATTCGACGCAACAACATCGACTGAATCAACGGAATAAACAGTTTTATATCCCCAAGCACCAATTAGGAGTGCAATGATAAAAATGGCTGCATAACGCATGAAATGTATAAGGCGCAGAGAGCGTTTCTGTGCTGCTTGTGTCCTGACATTAGCCCAAATGCGTTTGATTTGTTCCTGCGAAGCTGAAGTTTCCGAAAGGTTCTCAAAACCCTGTAATACAAAAATCGCCTGATCGATTTCAGCTTTCTTTTCAGGATGACGTTCCAAAAATACCGGCCACTGTTCGGATTCGTCTCCGGAGTTCTTACCCAAAGCCCAGGCTCTGAATTCTCCGTCCATCACGAAATCATCGGTCGTATATTTGCTGTACTTTTCCATTTTTTGGGGGTTACATAACTAGATAAGGCACCCAAGTAGAAAACATCATCACGGAAATAGAAAAAAATTAATCTTTTTTTAAGATACCATAAATAAAGAGCATTGCCGCGGATAAGGATTCTTCCTCTAGCATTTGCCGGATGGACTTAACAGCCCGGTAGATCAGGTTTCGGCAGGCCTCTACACTCATTTCCATGATTGCTGCCACTTCATCGTAATCGAGTTCTTTTTTGAAGCGGAGATAAACCGCTTCCCGCTGTCGATGACTCAACCTTTCCAAGGCTCTATTAAACCGGATCCATTTCAACTGTTCTGATTCGCCCAGGATCAAATTATCCTCCGGAGAAAGATGAATGCCAAAATTGATTTCAGAGCCAGACTCTTCGGTATACCGACTTTCCTTTTTTAGATGCCGAAGTAATTTTCGGCGAAAAGACTTTAGTAAAAACAGTTTGATGTTGTCCGTCGCACCAATGGTCAACCGGTTTTTAAACAGGTCTGCAAAGAGATCCTGAACAGCGTCTTCGATCAACTCCTGATTTTGAGTGAAACGGAAGCCATATTGATAAAGGATTTGGAAATATTGATGATAGATGCGGGAAAATGCCTCTTCATTCCCTCGCTTAAACTCATCCCATATTATGGAATCTTGTCTTACCAAATAGTTAGTTTAGTTTGCTAGTAGTTAGTACGTTTACATCTCAACAAAACATTGAGTTTTATGCAAACTTACGCTAATTTTCAGAAAACGCAAGTGGCCCAAACAATCAAAGGAGCGCTGCTTCCTGGTTAGAAGCTACCGAAGTACTCATTTCCAAGACGAAAAAAATTTCTCGCTTTCTGCATTTTTCGGTCCAGCTCAAACAACTCGTGGTAGTAGGCTTTTTCCTGTTCGTTGGTGGTGATGATCTTGTGCATACCGCCGTTTTGAATCACGACACGTCGGTTGGCTTGAAGAATGAGTAAAGGATCGTGCGTGGCCATCAGCACAATCTTTTCCTGGCTAACCAGCAACTCCAAGGCTTTGCGTTTATCTACGCCGGCATTCTCAATCTCGTCGATCAGCACAATGGGAGCCTGACCAATGCAGGCTACATCGGCAATCATCAGGGCGCGGGACTGGCCACCGCTAAGGAAAGTAACCGGTGTGTCGGGTTGAAAACCTTCTCCGGAAAGTTCGTTGGCCAATGCAATCACTTCGGCTACTTTTTCTTCGGCATTTTCCAGGAAGCGGCTTTGTGCATGCAGCAGCAGAAAGCTTTGCACATCCATATCAAGCACAAAATTCATGTTTTGGGTGATCTGGGCTATGAGTTTACCGCCGAAACTGCTTTTCAGGTTTTCATCGGGCAGCACACCGTTCAGCAGCACTTTGCGTTTGGTGGGCGTATCTTCGTTGGCCAGCCACTCAATATCGGCCAGCAGTCGGCTTTTGCCCGATCCGGTGGGGCCAACAATGCAGGTGATCTCCCCTGGCTTGATCAATAAACTACAAGCTTCCTGTTCACCTCGTTTATTCTGACCAGACAGCACTTCGAGCGAATGAATCTGTTGCACTGCTTCGACCTCCAGAATCCCTTCTACCAAATCGAGAAACTGCCCGGTCAGTTCTTCAGCGGAGGTTTCAAAGTCAGTCCAAAATTCAACCGGAAGTTGAGCAACTGTTTCCCTAAAACTGTGGCCGTTCACCACCAGACCGTAAACCTGCAGAAAGTCACTGACCATCGGACATTCCGTTACTACTTTAGACAAAGGTTGATCGATGATATCGTGGGATGCACTCATGACAGTTTAATTTTACGATTTAGCCCGACCTGGAAATCCTCTCCCACACGGGTCTCGCCTAAACAATAGGAACACAAGGCGGCCGGCATAGAGAACCGAAGCTTCAGGCTTTCGGCATTGCTAACCGATTTGGCCAAACCAATCATGCGTGCTAGTTTATCGGCTCCCTGACCGGTGATGCCGTTAATGAAAAGTACAGTTGCTTTGGGATTTACCTGCTGAATCTTATAGCGAAACACTTCGCGCTCCGCCTGTGAAACGAGATCGCTTTTGGTCACCACAACCACATCGGCTAATTTCAGCATGGGCCCGGTTTTCAGGGGCGTATTGATGCCGCTCAGGTTATCGAGCACACAAATGGCCATCATTTCTTTCAGGTGCGGTGCACAACGATTACACAAACCGGCACTCTCGGTGATCAGGGTATTGAATTGATTTTCTTTCGCCCAGGCCAGACAAGCCTCGATATTCGACACAAAATAATGATCAGGACACAGGTTTCCGGCAATTCCCGTTTGAGCAGTGATTCCTGCTTGCGTGTAGCGCTCCTCGTCCAGTGAGCTGATACAGTCGAACTTAATGACTCCACACTGGCATTTCAGGCCCTCCACACTTTCGATCATTTTCAGAATAACCGAAGTTTTTCCCGACGAGGGTGGGCCGGCAATAGTGATCAGTCGAATTTCATCCATAGCTTATTCCTTATTTGGTGAAACGATCGTCAGAGCGTTGGCTGTGTGCCATGCGCTCGTCTTTTTCATCCAGCCACCCGGACACTGCATCAGGTCGGTTATCAGTTTGGCGAAAGAAAGGCTTCATATCCAGCAATGGCGTTCCATCCAACATGTCCGCCCCTTCAAAGTAAACCTTGTTGCCTTCAATTTTCACCAGTTTCACCGTCGACAAACCGATGGCACAAGGACGTTTGGGCGAACGGGTTGCAAAAATGCCATGCAGCTTGTCGTCCATAAAAGGCTTCACCATCAATTCGTGTCCTTTCACTTCATGCAGGTGATAGATTAGCGTGACATGTGAAAAGCCGTCCAGATCAGTCAAGCCTTGCTGCAACTCGGGTTTCAGCTCAACAAAGCCTTCCAGTCCATTGGCGCCAACCGGTTGAATCGGCATATTCACCAAACTCTGGTGAGGCGTTCGTATCAACCCAATAGGGTCAAAGTATATTTTATTCAATTCGTTTTCAATCATACAACTGCCTTTTGTTTCCACACTTCCATAAACACGTCGCGGATTTCGTCCTTCAATTTACCAATGTCGTGCTTATTCAGGAAATCCCAACCCAACCATTTTACTGATTCCGGTAAGGTATTTTCCACTTCGGGGTGAATTGCCGGGAAAAAGCGACTGACGAGCAGTTCGCCGGTTTCTTTCGACAGCAGGAAATTTAGCAGTGAACTGTGCTTTTCCATGGCCGATTTACGGACCATCATAAACACCGGGCTGGCAATTGCACCGTCCTCAGGCCACAGCAGTTTCACTTTCGGGTTCTTAATCTTCTTGGCGAAAAAGTAAGGCATGATGTAGACAGTCGCAGCATCTTCCCCACCCTTGTCGGCCAGCTTTACCATTTCGGCGGGGTGTTTGCCGGTGCGAATGTTTTGCGCCATCTGCCGGATGGCATAAAAACCATGCTCCTTGTAAAATGGCAACATGATCGCATTGCAAAAGAAATCATCTTCGCCCCGCATGATAATCTCGTCCACAAAAGCTTCAGTAAGCAAATCGGACCAAACCGTTGGCATCGGGATCGACCCAAGCCGCTCGGTATCCACGGCCATCACCAGCATGTTGGCTGTAAGCATGGTGTAATTGCCCGACGGATCGGCAAACCCCGCTTTTTCCAGGTAAGGATTCGGTGTGTACGGGGTGAAAGTCTCAAAAATTCCTTTACCTACGAACCGTTCCTGAAACGGCCGGTGAAAGAAGTTATTCACATCGGAGGCCAGCATGATGTCCGGCAACTCATCTGCCGACGACACATGATCGAGCATCGGGTAATACGACAGCTCGTGGTTCACATTTCCTTCGGTCAGGTAGTCCAGTCCCGCGTATTCTGTTGGATGCTCCAACACGTGAGCCTCGATAAAATCCTTGAACGGGTTACGAAGCCCGCAGGGCAACATCGCCATAAAATGCAACTGATCGAGTGGTTTATCACTCTCAACCGAAGCCGTAGTATCGGTCAATGACTGGTTCAACATAGCGATAAAAGTATCCACATCCAGTTTTGAGGAGCGCAATAAAGTTCCAAGCCTGGTAAAACGACCTATCTTTTTCAGGTTGGCCGGAGTAAAGTAGCTGCCTAAGCCATTCTTTTCGAAAACCGGAACCAGCTCCGGATGGCTTTCTGCAATATTCTGTATGGTATCGTTTGGAGTAATCAGCATAAGTGATCTATTTTATGAAATTGGATCTCGGAAAAAACAGGCTGTTTCTTCTAAAATCGGTTCTTCAAATTCAATCAATGTCAATTGTTGTTATTCATAAAACAGATAACGCGCCAAAAAACAAAAGGCACTAATGGCAAACTGATGATCAATCAATTACAAAAAACCACTTTTCCAGATCATACATTTTGGTAGGATTTCCAAAACAAAAATCAACTAAAATGTATGGGAAAGAGGTTACAATCCAGTTAGGTTTTGCGTTCAATCCGAATGTGATTACCGGAGACCTAAATTTGTCAAATCAGCCCCCTGCAAAGTAATCGTTTTGTAACTAGTCATTGATCGTGTGGTTACAGGCAATTGTTATCCTTGCACTCCGGTTCCGGCCAAGTAAATTTGGGAAAGTCTTGCCGGAGACTACGATTGATCAAAACAAATAATCCGACTCCACCATGGCACGCCATCTTATCAAATTCTCGTTATTTTTTTGTCTTTGCATTTTTCAGAATGCATTAAGTGCACAAAAACCGGTGGTTTACCACGCTCCCAAATACGAACCAGCATGGATGGCTCCCACTGTTCACCCAGACCGCATAATGATCAACTATGGAGCTGATCCGACAACAACTGCCAGTGTATGCTGGAGAACTAATGAGCAGATTACAGAAGCTTTTGCCGAGATCGCCAAAGCAACCCCAGCACCTAAATTCTGGCGTAATTCCCAACAAATTAAGGCTCGGACCGAACACATAAATGGACTGGAGGTGAAAGATGCAGGCTTTGCTGCCAACTACCATTCCGTTACTTTCGACGGGTTGGAGCCCAACAGCCTATATGCATACCGGGTAGGCGACGGTGAACACTGGAGCGAATGGATTCAGTTTAGAACTGCTTCGACAACGAACGATCCCTTTTCGTTCCTGTATGTAGGCGACGCACAGAACTACATTCTCGAGCTTTGGTCCCGACTGATCCGTCAAGGTTTTCAACAAGCCCCCGATGCGCGTTTCATCATTCATGCCGGCGATTTGGTATCGACCGCGCACAGCGAACAACAGTGGGAGGAATGGTTTCGCGCCGGAAGCTTTATCCACAGCATGGTTCCTGCTATTCCGGTTGCCGGAAATCATGAGTACGAACCGCTCTACGAGGGTCAGGACAATGATCAGGAGGTGCTCTCAATCCAATGGCGCCCTCAGTTTGCCTTACCAGAAAACGGACCAACCAATATCGACGAACTGAAAGAAACCACATACTTTACCGACTTCCAAGACGTTCGGATAATCGCCTTAAACTCGAATATTTACCACGAAGAACAAGCCAAATGGTTGAAAACCATTCTATCTAACAACCCGAATCGCTGGACCATTATTACTTTTCACCACCCGCTTTACTCAGCCTCGCAAGGCCGGGATAATGAGGAATGGCGTAATTTGATGAAACCAATATTCGACGAATACGGCGTTGATCTGGTTTTACAGGGCCATGACCACAGTTATGCCCGCGGTCGGGTATCACCGGATGAATACAACCTGACATCGGGCGTAAACAAGCGCGATCAAACCGGATCCGTTTACGTGGTATCGGTAAGTGGCGGCAAGATGTACAAATTGCGCGAAAACGGCTGGGAAAACTGGGAAGCCGACCAGGAACGAGCTGCAGAAAATACGCAGCTGGTGCAAACGATTACAGTCAATAAAGACACTATACACTACCGGTCGCTGACGGCAACGGGCGATCTCTATGATGCTTTCGACCTAGTAAAGCACAAGAACGGCCCCAACACATTGGTGGATCTTCAGGAGCAGGCAATCGCCGCCCGTTACCATCACAATACCATTTCTTATGACGACAAACTACCGCTCGATATCAAAAATGATATCAGCAATAAGTACCCTGACTTTGAAATCAACAAAATCGATATTCGCGAAAACGAGGAAGGTAATTTGTTTTACGATATAAGGCTCCAAAACGGAGAATTGAAATTTCGGCTCAAGGTCGGAGAACAGGGACAGGTTTTAGAAGAAAAGCAACAAAACTAAATTTTAAAACACTGAAATTTAACCACTTAACAAATATACCTTATACCGGCGCCGGCATCAAAACGCACAACATGTGTTCAAACAAAAGCCCTACGACAAAAAAGATGAAAAGCTATACCAACGACAGCAATTCTAAAAAACGATAAAAATTCAGTTACAATACCCGAAACCTTTGGATAAGTACGATGCCTATGTTAACGGAAGAGTTTATTCAACGCCTAACACAACCGAAGATGCCTTAATGATGGCCGACACTTCTTTCCCAACGGCTAATTCCAAATGGTCGACCGACGATTTTGTAATAACTGATGTAAGTTTAACACCGCCTCCCAAGTCCAGTTCCACCTGGCTATTGACGATACCATCCTTGATGGCACTGATTTTCCCGGGAAGTACATTTCGGGCACTAACCTGAAAATCACCAATACCAATCATCACATTCGACGCTTTCATAAAGGCAAAAGCCGCCGCATCGCGTTCCAGACCCAAGCTTTCAACGGCACTGTTGGTAATCACCGCAGCAATGAACATTCCGTTATCCAATTCAATATCAACTTCCGAATTCACCATTCCCTCGGTGATGGCAACAATGACGCCTTTAAGCTGATTTTGCGAACTTATTTTCATACAATCTTTTTTTAAAATCGTGCGTATTTGTGTCCAAGATAGTTTAAGGCAGTTAATATTCCCCTCTTCAATTAGCTGTTACAGAACTTAAACGAAAAAAAATCAAGCGTGCTTTCTAATTTTCCAGGTCGAAGACAAAGCGGGCATTCGCATATTCGGCCGCCACTTTATCGCGGGTAAAGAGCTCGATTTCGTTGAGTTTCTTTTTAAAATCGTCAGACGATTTACCACCAAACTTACTCACATTCAAAATAAACTTGAAGGAAAGACTCTTATGGTTCTGGACATTATTGGCCGAGTCGAAGATCAGGCGTTGGATGTCGTAAAGCAATCGAGTCTCATTCATATTACCAACCAAAAAGACGATGGCTTTTCCACCTTCAATCTCTTCGTCGGTTTCCATGGCGTTGGCCGAACTTTCTTCAAAATCCGGCGCCTGATGCAGCAAGAAAATATTGGTTTCAAGGTTGCTGAATTGAATCCGCCCAACCTTTCTTAAATTTTGCTCTTCGATAGGCTGGTAATAAACCATGCCTTTGTCAAGGCCGACGTGATAGCCTTTATACAACCAATAGGTTAATTTACGATCCTTTAAATCCGTTGTTGCTAAATCGGTCATAACAAACGACGTAGCTTCCGGGTATTTGGCCAAGGTTGCCAATACGAAGTCATTGGAATATTCATCCATTGCTTTTTCTGCGAGTAGCTTTCCACCGGTAAATAGAAACATACTGTTTTTATGGTCTAATACGGTCGACTCTTTTTGAATTTGCAAATGGTTCACCTTGCGAATCAGCTGTTTAAGCTCCAAGGCTGCTTTTAGATAGATCATGGCGAATGAGGTTTTGCACTAAATTATTCAAAAATGATAGTCGAGCGTTCAATTTTAATAGGATGATATAAAATGAAAACCAAGTTTTAACGTTGTATTAATCAGAAAAGATTAGAAAAGGCAGAATGCAGAGAAACGAACAAACAAAAGATCTACCGATCTATAAAAAAGGAGAAGAGATTTATGAACTGGTTTCCAAGATTGTAGATCTGATCCCGGAAAACAACACCGACCTGCAAATGGTAAAAAAAGAAATTTTGACCGACTCCCTTTTGCTCATGGTAAAAGTTGCCGGTGCTGAAGCGGGTGCCTTATACGATGTTAAAATGGAATGCGCCACCATCATCCGGAAAGCAGCGCACAACCTGATTGTGCAATACCACAACCTGGAAATGTTTAATTTCGAAGAAGTTGAGTATTACAAGATGGTACGCGATCTGGTCGAAGAATACCGCTTGCTTTTTATTGATTGGGTGGCGTCGTTCGATCAAAGCAACTACATGATCGACCGCTGGGGCTTGTTCAACCCTCCGGGAGTCAACCCGGACGATGCAGGACCGGATGATGACATCCCTTTCAATCCCGACGATTTTAACTTCGAAGACTAAAAAAAAAAATCCCTCGCCAAGCGAAGGATTTCTATATCATTAATTCATTTCGAGTTCAAGAATTCCGACCGGTTGCGGAGGCAAAGGAACTGTTGTTTCAGCCTGACCCTGGGCAACCCGCTGAAAATACAGCTGAAGTTTATTCTGATCTTTCAGCAGCTCTGTATCATAAGACGGCTCCCAGCGATCAACCGGGTAAGGACTGACAATTTGAGTCGACCATTCCAATTGATCCGCCAATTCCGACGTTGACAACACGACGTTATTATCGACTTCCTCATCGCGGTAAATCAGCACTAATTGCTGCGCTTCTCCCGATTTCAGAATCATAAGTTGCGGGCGGCTGATGGGAATACTGCGTGACCCCACACCTCCCAATTCAAAATCGAGCGTGCGCTTAGTCGCGGCCGATGCTTTCCACTCACCCTTTTGCCGGTAAATAATGTAAAACTGGGTACAACTGTCGCCTACCTGTTTGAAGTAAGTCGCAATAAACGGATTTCCATCCGCATCTGTCGTCATCGATGTTTGATTGATCAGATTGCTGCCTTGCGGAATGGCTTTGACAATTTCAGCGGAAGCCATTGTAATCGGCAACTGGTATTCTTCGCCGGTCGATTTCTGCCAGGTCAACCCACCATCCTTTGAACAGGCGTAACACATATCGTGGTTGGAATGCACATCGGGTGTTTCGCGCCAAACCCAGGAAACATGAATCGTCCCCTGCCGGTCGACAAACAGCTGCCAGTAAGCATTACGCTGGCTTTCACCATCAATCAGGTTGGTCTGCAAGCGCGACCAGCTTTTGGAAGTCAATTCGTAGCGGTTTAGTACCAGGTTACCATTCCCCGAGCCGCCATCGCGATAGGCAAACAACAAACCACCGTCGGCCATTTTGTAGAACTCGGGATAAGAAACCACCTGCTCATTTTCGCCAACCATCGGCACCATCTCTCCCATCTCCAGGCTTTCCGGCTCCAGGCTGCGGCAATAATGCAACGGATTGTTGTGGTGATCCCAACTGAGATGCAAATATCCCTCGCCATCAACCATCAGGCTGATCACATTGTGGGCATCGCGAATATTTCCGGTGTACTGGGTTCGGTAAACTTCGCATTTTTCAGTGTTATGCTCCCGGCGCGCCAAAACAACATGAGCGGTGCTATCATAGTAAGCTACGAACTGGTAATTAGCCGATGAGACCACTGAATTTTTGCGAAAAATTGTGGCATTAACACTATTCTCAGCCCATCCCTCACCTACCGGAACCAGTTTGGAGGTAAACGCAACAACTGGCTTTTTTTCCGGAGCACATGCAGCCAATGCAACAATTAAAATCAAAAGAAACAACTTGCTACTAAACTTCATTTCTGATCAATTTACAAGATCGATGGATCTATTTATTCAATAACTTTTTCATTCGTAAGAGCGCCTCAACATAGTAGTAATCGGCATAAGTTAACGGCACATCAACTTCAGTGCCATTCGGCATGTGGCCAACACTGTGTTCGAGAATGAAATTGCCGTTTTCACCCAAATTCGCTTGGTAAGCCGGAGAACTCAGGCTGCGCAGTTGCATTTCAGCAACACTCAAATAAGCTTTTGATTTTTCAGCTGAAACATATTGACTCAACTCGATTAAAGCCGAACAGATAATTGCTCCGGCAGATGCATCGCGTTTGGCATTGGGAATGTCCGGGGCATCAAAGTCCCAATAGGGAATTTTATCCTCAGGTAGATTGGGGTTATTCAGGATAAAGTCAGCGATATTTTCTGCTTGCTTCAAATACGCTTCGTTGCCTGTCTCGCGGTACATCATGGTGTAACCATACAAGCCCCACCCCTGCCCTCGTGCCCAGGCTGAATCGTCAGAATAGCCCTGCGCGGTATTTTTCTTTTCAGGCTGTCCGCTGATCGTGTCGTATGAAACGACGTGATAGCTACTGAAATCGTCTCGAAAATGATTTTTCAGCGTTGTGTTGGCATGGGTTTCAGCAACATGGCTATAAATGGTATCGTCAAAAGCTTTGGAGGCCCACTCCAGCATTTCGAGGTTCATCATGTTGTCAATGATGACCGGGTACTGCCATTTAGCACTCCACGGCGCATAATCCCACGAACGAATACATCCAATCGTTGGG
This sequence comes from Mangrovibacterium diazotrophicum, assembly GCF_003610535.1. Lineage (NCBI taxonomy): Bacteria > Pseudomonadati > Bacteroidota > Bacteroidia > Marinilabiliales > Prolixibacteraceae > Mangrovibacterium > Mangrovibacterium diazotrophicum. The sequence continues at coordinate 1,254,959 of NZ_RAPN01000001.1, forward strand.
TTGAAACGCGTAATCAGCGAATTCGAAGCGGTGCGGATCACATCACGATAAAGGGTATCACCGGTCAACCGGTAGGCATTTCCGAAGCTGCAGAAGATCATAAAACCAACGTCGTGATTGTCGGTAGTGTACTTTTGATCCTCCACCCGCATGGTGTAGTTGGTTGCCCAATCTTTCAGTGTATCAGTTGGCGTATTTTCATACAAATACCAAAGCACACCCGGAAAGAAGCCACTCACCCACCAGGCCGAGTTACAGGTTACCAACTTCCCTTCTTTATCGATTGTTTGCGGTAATCGATCCGGCTGGTCTTTCAAAGATTCTGCCATCAGCAAGCTATGTTGTGTCGCAAATTCAAGCGACTCGTCGACCAGCTGACCGAGCGGTTTTTCCTTTGGCTCCGGCGTTGCGCAACCGTTAAAAAGCCCGAGTAAGAGTAAAAAAGATAGGAACTGTCTATACATAGTTTGAATATTTATATTGATCGTTGATTATTTCATCTTTCGTCAATTGCCCGAAAGACGGCTAATTTCGGTAAAATTTAATTTTCGGTTGTAAATCCGGCAAAGCTTTATTTTCGAAGCTAGATTGCCAACTTCAAACTGCACTTCGTGAAAATCGCTCAGCGGCACAACCTGATTAAGAAGCCCGTTCACATAAACAGAAAGCACGCCGTCTGCATACACCAGCGTTAACAATACCGACGGATATTTTACTGGCGCACACCAGCGTCCATTGGTTGATCGGGCGTTCTCCATCCAACTATCAGAGGTTCCGAGCAGGTTGTTGCTACGATAAATTTTGCCATCAAAACGGACGTAGGTTTTCATACTTCCTTTCTCAATACCATATCCAAGCTTTTCCCACGAAAGCAGCTCTCCGCTGTATGTTGCCGAATCCAGATCCAAATCCAGGAATACCGAGAATTCTGTGGCTTCGGACAGATAAAACGAGCGATGTTCGTTTCCATGAACCGGATCAGCTTCGTAATGCGTGACTCCGGCATCCAAGTCAACCTTTTCCCCTTTCAAATTGAAGTCGGTATAAATGGAGGTATTGAAACCAAGCGGACGCTCGCGGCTCACAATCCAGTCGTAATAGTTGCCGTACATCCATGTCAGTTTCAGTGGTGTTTTGCGACGATTAGGAATGATAAAAGGTCGCACATTATTGAACTCCGAATCTTTCGTCAGCGTATCCGTCCGACTCACATTCCCTGTGTCGTCTACGGTATATTTGATCAACTCGTACACTTTGCCGTGTTTTCCTTCAACCGGAACCGTGCAATAAACTTCGTTTGGATTCTGATCATCGATGGCCAAACCGCCACTGTAGCATTTTTCAATGTCGGGCGATTGGTGAAAGTGGGCACCAGCATTCGTCAAAAAGGTCTTTTGCCATTCACTTCCGGTCCACCGCGCGTAATAATAATCGTGCGAGCTTTTGTCTTCGCTGATCCGCACCATGGCAATCACCGGCTTGCCGTCTTTATCCATGGTAACCTGCCATAGCCAATCCCGCAACTGCGAGTCATCAACAACAGCACTCGGATATTCGGCTTTATACTCCTGTGTCGCTGCAACATGGTGAAGGCCTTCACCAAGCTTGGAAATTACCTTACCGGTTACATCCTCCAACTCCATCGAATTGATATCGATAAAATTGAAATATAACCAGTTGGGGATCGTGGGATCCGGATGGCCGGTGGTATATGCCATGCAGATTTTATCCTTGCCATTGCTGGTATATTTGGCGTACGGCCGGGCGGCAGTCGATTGCACGATTTGTTTGGGGCCCCAAACAATTTCAACATGATCTGCTTCGTCGGGCAAGGTCAGCTTCGCAATCGTCGGGTGCCAGCTGATTCCTCGCCAACACAAATAGAAATGATCGGGATCATCCGACAAAATGAAAGGCGACGGATATGTTGTATTATTTTGAGTTTCAATCTTCATCTCTGGCCCAAGATCCGTGATATCACCCGGCTGCTTCGAAACACGATAGTAGAAGCAGGGCTCGTCGGTGTGTCGGGAGTAAAAGATCATCACGCGCTCATCAGGCAGTACCAAAAAGGTTGGATTATCATGATCGTCAGGTTGAAACCAGGATCGTACCAGAACCTCCTGCGTCTCCCCGGTTTTGAAATCATGCTGCGCTGCTTTTATGTTCCCGTGAATATCGATGTAGCCAATATAAGTTTTGTTGATTGTGCCGGCTTCATTCTCGTAATGCAATGCCCGCGGATCGGCAAACCAACACCAGGCACCTTCTTTTGCTAGTTGAAAACGTTCAGTCAACTGGTTAGCAGCTCGTTCCTTTGTTTGCGTACAGCTTAGCAGTAGTATTGTCAAAAGCAAACCGGTTATTGATTTCAGCAAATTTGCCGAGGCTCGTGTTTTCAATCGTTTCTTTTGTTTAAACATGGCTGTTCTTTTTGTCTGGTAATCCGATGCACCAAGATCGGTGCCTTTAAATTTATCTCCAAATTCCGGATTAAAGAAAGAAGGCTGCCCGAAATAACTCGAACAGCCTTTCATTTCAAATTATTGAACCACTAACTGATCTGAAAAATGCAATAAAGATCTTAAATAAGCCATTTAGTTAACTTCTAGAACAACAGTCATTACTGAGTTCCCCGGAAGAGTTATCGTGTCTCCTACACTTCCGGAGTTAACCAATTTTAAATTCTCGTCATTGCCCGAAGAGGTCAGATATGCTTTGAAATTGTAGTCATCCACATTGTCAACAGACAACTGGAATTCGTTAGCTATTGGTTTATAATTTTGAATAATGAAAACGAACTGTTTTCCATTATCTGTTTCATAACCTGAAAACTCCATACTGCTCACTTCGGAATCATTCACCTCGATACGCTTCATGCCCGGCCGAATAAAGCGAGAATAATTTCCCAACACCCAAAGCATTTTTGAGTCCGAAACGGCACCATCATTTTCGTTTCTATCAATATATATCAATCCATCTTTGTAATCATAGGGGCTAATAGCAGTCCACCACTGCCAGGAAGATGCATTAGCCTTTGTTAAATCTGCATGAATTACTCGTGCCAGATATAAAGCAGCGGTCATACTCAGATCTTTTCCAGAGCCTTGAATCATGTCGTTATCCTCCAGAATACAGTATTCGCTCATCCAATATTCTAACGAAGGGTCCACCGTATTTATCTTTTCAACCAACGTCTGCCGAACGTCATCCCTGTGATCAAAATCCCAGGTTGAAAAATAACTATGCCCTGCTATTTTATGTGCAACACGAGACAGATTTCCAACATAATTTTCACTCGACGAACTAAAAAATTCCTCTACTTGATTTCCTCGCCCCTCTTTATCGGAAGTCTCAAACAAATAATCGATCTGAGCCGTTTCTGGGATCTCAATCTTAGTGGAACTGCTCTGACCTTCGAGCTTGTCATTCAACAACCTGGTTAATGCAGCAATCTCGCTGTTTTGTGCAGGTGTACCTTCCTGTCCGGCTGACATCCAATCCCATTGAGGTTCATTAAACGGACTAATATAATTAAAATCAATTCCTTCGTCATTGGAGAAGTGCTGCAAAACCGTTCCAAGAAAATCAACATAGGCTGCATAATTTTCCTCGGCCAGGTTATATTGATCAGGCGATGATGAGTATGCTTTGCCGTTTTCTGTCAACAACACTGGAGGACTATTCACAAAAGCAATAAAGTCCTCAACTCCTCTTACCTTCGCAGCCTCAAGAAACCACCGTTGACCGGCTTGTTTGGTCCAATCGTACTGATCCGGGCCGGTTAGAAAACTTTCTGCTCTTCTCCAGGAATCCTCGATATCACTTTCACTTCCCTGCTCTGTACTTCCTCCTCCAATATTGAAACGCCATACCGAAAGACCAATCCCCTTGGGATTTCCATCAATATCCGTATCTGAACTAAACAACCAATCGGCTATTTGTTCCTTTTTCTCATCTGCCCAGTTTGCACCGACAAACTGGCAAGCCCAAGCATCTGAAGCACCAAAACCCTGAACTGTTTGGTACTCCTGATTCGGCTTAAGTGTGTAAACTAATGGTGATTCGTTTTCACTTTCGTCATTATCCTCCGATATGCCGGCGGAGCAGTTTAGCAAGCCAACAAAAGCGAAGAACAACATGAAGTATCTTATTTTTGAATATTTTCTCATATCGATTGATTAATTTGCATTGAACCTGTCCATTGCATTTCCTGATTCGACTCTTCAGATTTCACATCGACCAGCAATGAATCTGCATTGACGCTTTTTGCAGCGACCAGGCTACGACCTTCCTAAAATTTTCGTGAATTATACTTAAATGATTCCAACGACTCATCATCTGAAATCGTAAAATTGGCGATAAAACAAAGAGCCCCCCGTAAGTATCGGAGGGCTCTTGGGTATGTATAATTAGTAGTTTGGATTTTGTTCCAGTTGATTATCGGAAGCTAATATTTCTTCACGAGGAATTGGCAACCAATAATGTTGCGTTTCGAAACTTCTTCCGGTAAGCGCCACAGTACGCTCGTAGGTATATGAATCACCATCCTTTGTAATTCGAATACCATATCCGGGTTCATTCTCAACTACATCTGCTGTCATCCAACGACGAACATCATAATAACGATGTTCTTCGAAGGCTAACTCTACCTGACGCTCATTCCGAATCCGATCGCGCATCTCTGACTGAGATAACCCTGTGGGTAAATCGGGCATTCCGGCACGTTCACGAATCTCATCAATAGCGTCATACACCGACTGATCCGGCCCTACTGCTTCATTTTGAGCTTCTGCATAGCTTAACAGAACCTCTGCATAGCGGATATACGGCCATGGTTGCAATCCGGCAACGTTCCAGGGGTTATCAATCGGATTGTCATCATCCATCCATTTTCTCAGGTAATAACCCGTTTTGGACGTATTCCAGTTTGAACTTCCGTCTTTACTGTCTTTGCCGCCTGGAATGAAAGTTTCTACCTCGCGGCCCCTGTATTCAGCACCATCGTATAAAATCGTTGCATAAAAACGGGGATCGCGGTTCACATAGGGATTCTGATCATCGTAACCGGATGATGCATCATCAATAGGTAGACCATTACTCATTTCATAGGCGTCCACCAGGTTTTGGAAAGGAGTAACACCTCCCCAACCTCCGTAGCCATTCGGACCATACGCAATCTCAAGGCACACGTGACGCGCACCGGTGACATAATAGCGGGAAAAAATACTTTCATCATTATCTTCAGACAAAAACAAACTCCCGTAGTCTGAATACAAGCTATAGATGTTTAAGTCCATAACAGCTTTCGCAGCTGCAGCAGCAACTGTCCATTTTGACGTTACGCTACCTCCATCATTGTATAAAGGACTGGCGTCGTAAAGCAACATACGAGCTTTCAATGCTAATGCTGCTCCTTTTGTTGCCCTTCCTTTTTCCCATGTTGACGTATAGGTAGAAGGCAGATCAGATGCAGCTTCGGTTAACTGTGCAACAACATAATCAACACCATCCGATAAACCCGACTTTTCGTAAATCTCTCCATCCGAGAAGTCATCACCTAAACCATAAACCTTATCTCCCAAAAGGACAACTTCTCCGTAATTCCTGACTAAATCGAAATAACGATAGGCGCGAATAAATTTCAATTCTGCTTCTAAACGAGTTCTTGAGCTTTCCGATATCTCTACGTCTGGTAAAATGGACAACGCGTAGTTGCATTCACGAATACTTCTATAGCTACGTCCCCAAATTGTCCCGGCAATACCCAAGTTTTCCGGGCTTAGTTGCCCGCGTTGAATTAGCCATGTATTATCATCGTTCGTGTACATAGATTCATCCGTAAGAGCGCTCCACAGGGCATATTCAAATCCACGTCCAAAACCGGGATTCGTCCCTTCTCCCTCTTTGTTTTGTAAACGAACACCCAAGTACCGATTGATTACGAAGTCTTCAAATAAAGACGAGTCTGCGATCAACGTTGTCTCTGCAATACGATCTGTTGGCGTGATATCCAGAAAGTCACTTTCACAGCCGGCCAATGCGATAAACAGCAGGAATGTTGCCGGAAATATCTTTGAAATTATATTTTTCATAGTTCGGTTCAATTAGAATTTAACATTTATACCAAAGTTGAAGATTTTCTGTTGCGGGTAGAACTGGCCACTCTCGCTGCTTCCTTCCGGGTCATAATCTTTGACCCCTGTAATTGTAAACAGGTTGAAACCACTTACATAAAAGCGAACATCTTTGATATTGATTTTAGACAGGACAATGTTAGGCACTGTATAACCTACTTCCAGGTTTTTCAGACGAACGAATGAAGCATCATTCAACCAGAAATTGTTTTGATATAGTCCACCATTGATTGAAGAAGAAGCTCGTGTATCAACGCGAGGATATGATCCGTTAATATTGGTAGGACTCCATCTATTGTCTGCCCATGAACTATAGAAGTTCCCCACTGTACCTGACTCCGGCAAAACATATTGTGAAACTTTAGCCTGCCCTGCAAATACCATCGAGAAATCGAAATTCTTCCAGTTCGCGCTTAAATTCAAACCAAAAGTAATTTCAGGAATATTGCTGTATTTTGACCGGACTTGATCATCTGCTGTAATTTCGCCATTCTTATCGTAGTCTTCATAGATCAAATCACCAAGTTGAGCTCCTGACAAATGTGGATTATTGTCTAAATCATCCTGGGTTCTGAAAATACCGATCACATTATATAGCAGGTAACTGTTCAGTGTTTTCCCAGTTTCTTTCTGGTAATCTAAAGTACCGGCTGCTTCGTCAACAAAAATCACTTTGTTCTTTGCATAAGTCAGGTTACCTGCGATATTATAAGAAAAGTCTCCCTGACGATGCTTATAGCCCAGATTTAATTCAAAACCTTTATTGTCGATCTTACCGATGTTCTCGTAGGGGACAAGCGGATCTGCATCATAACCATTTACAATACCGGAAACGGAGGGAATTGACGCATTTTTGGCAGCCAAAATGTTTGAACGGTTTTGTTGAAAATAAATGAACTCAAACGAAAAACCGTCAAAAAGCAAGCCTTCAAGAGCGATATCTGTCTTTTTAGCAACCTCCCAGGTTATGTTGGGGTTTGCCAGTTTTACCAAGTCGATCCCTTCATGAACGTCCGATCCAATTACATATTGATTGTTGAATGAGAAGTTATTGTAATACTGGAACTGATCGACGTTATCGTTACCCAATTCTCCGTAAGAAGCACGAAGTTTAAGGTTCTGCATGAAGTTTACATTATCAGCAAACCAGGATTCCTGAGAAATCCTCCAACCGGCAGAAATTGCCGGAAAGAAACCATAACGCTCCCCTTCCGGGAAAATTGAGGATCCATCTACACGCATTTGGCCTTCCAACATATATTTTTCTTTATAGTCGTATGCCAGACGTCCGAAGTAGCTTCGACGAGTGTACTTATAGCTGCTACCCGATATTTCCTTATCTGTTGAAGCAGATCCTCCCTGCGACAATTCCGGTGTTTCCGTTGTGGGGAAATTGTAAGCTATCGCTTCAAATGTTTCCTGTTTATTCTCACTTTGCTCATAACCGGCTAACGCTTTAATTTGGTGTTCACCCCAGCGTTTTTCGTAGTTCAATTTTAAACTTGCTGTTGTTAAAGACGTATTTTCCTGTCCTTCAGTCAACATGGCCTTTCCTGCCGAACCTCCCGTAATTGTTTCAGAATAAGAATCGCTTGATGAATCATAATCATAAACCGAATAGGGTTTAGAAAAGGCTTTACTGAACGACCACGAGTTATCCAACGCATAAACGCCATCAACGGTCAAACCCTTGATTTTGGGAATCTCATAGGACGCCTTCAAGATCGTATTAAGCACGTAAGTCGGATTGTTATTTACACCACCAATATCCGTCGCCATCAGGATTGGGTTATTGTTTTCAATACCTGAAGTCGGTAAACCGTTCGGGAAACGAGCAGCAACAGTTGGATAGGCTCGATAGATGGAGCGGAAGATATCACCAGCAGACGCGATTGGATATCTTCGATCTTCTTTCCGCCCGGAGATACTGACACCGAAGGTCAATCTGTCGGTGATGTCCGCATCGATATTTGTGCGAATATTCGATTGTTCATATTTAGTCACTCCGTCTTTATACAGACCGTCCTGAGATAGCCGACCGATAGAAACAAAATATTTCAGGCTCTCACTACCTCCGGTCAATGAAATATTATGCTTGGTTTGAGGAGTGGCATTTCTCAACGTTTCTTTTGCCCAGTTGGTATTTGGATAGTTGAGTGGATCTGAACCATCCCTAAACTTTTGAATCTCCGCCTCGCTATAAAACTGATTCATTCCTCCGTCGGGATTATTGTAATAATCAATTTCATTCATGATTTCAGCGTAAGTGGCAGCATCGGCCATATCAGGAAGACGAGTTGGCAGGGAAAGACCGTAATTGAAACTATATGTCAAGGTTGGCTTTCCGCTTTCCCCTCGTTTTGTTGTTACCAAGATAACACCATTGGCCGCCCGACTACCATAAACTGCCGCTGAAGCATCTTTCAGGATTGTCAAACTCTCAATATCATTGGGATCCAGACGAGACAGACCTCCGATCTGACCAGGAACTCCATCTACAACAACCAATACATCGTTGTTCCCAGTAGTGGCCAAACCACGAACGTAGAAATTAGAATCGTCGTATCCCGGTTCACCACTACGGTTGTTTATAATTACACCTGAAAATTTTCCTGCAAGTGAGTTCGACAAGTTTGGCTGAGGGCTCCGTTTAAGTTCTTGTCCTTTCACCTCGGCGATTGAACCCGTCAATGTCGCGCGTTTTTGTGTGCCATAACCAATAGCTACAACTTCCTCTAAACCAATTGTCTCATCCTGAAGAGTTGCATCAATGGTTGATTGTCCCATGATAGGAATCTCTTGAGAACGCATCCCAACAAATGAAAAGACCAGTATTCCGTCTCCTGGAACATCATCGAGGGTGTAAACTCCGTCAAAATCGGTAATTGTTCCCTGGGTTGTACCCTTTATCATTACGGTAACACCTGGCAAGGGCTGCCCCGATTTATCGGCGACCTTACCTGTAACCTTGACACTTTGCTGCATGTTGGAAGAATGGGATTCGTTAGCAACAAGCATGATATGACGATCGATGACTTTGTAAGACACATTAGTTCCTGCAAAAATATCTGCTAATACTTCGTCGATATTTTTTCCTTGCACCTCAATACTCACACGTCTGTTAACATCGACCTGCTTATTGTCATACATAAAAGAGTAGTTAGATTGATCTTCAATCTCATTCAAAACATCCTTAACTTGTCTGTTTTGAAGTTTTAGATTTAGTTTTGAGCTTTGAGCAAAACTCCCTCCGAAGACGGTAAACGTCGAGAGTAGGGTTAAAATTAGGGTAAGCTTCATAGATAAAAGCATTTTTTTTGTGCACGAATATCTCCTGCACCGATTCAAACGTTTTTTTTTCATAGTTTTACACGATCAGTTATGAATCTGTTTTACAGTCCTATTTAGCGGTAAGTCTTGTAATCCGGATTCGGTTTGACAATTGATATATAAGCAGGAAAGGTGGCCGCCTTTCCTGTTTTTATTTTTAAGATCTTTTCGACTTTATGAATACCTTCTCTCCATCAATATTGTATTGAATTGGTGTGATTACGGAGATTAACTCAAGAACCTCACGTAAACTTTCAGTTTTTACTTTAAACGTAAAGCGGTGATTATTGTGTAGCGATTGATCGAGTTGGATCGTTACGCCGTACCAATTTTCCAGGTAGCTAACAACTTCTTCAAAAGGTTGATCTACAAAAACAAGTACTCCCTGCGTCCAAGCAATGAGCACTTTGGGATTTTCTGCTTTATCAATCCGGTATTTGTCTCCTTTTAACGTCAACTTTTCACCAGGACTTAAATAAGATAAGGATTTGTTTTCGGGACTCAACACTTCAACTTTGCCTTCAACAAGTGTAACCTCCGATTGCTTTGTTTTGGAGCTTTCCTTCACATTAAAGTGCGTGCCGTATACTTTAACCTGCAAGTCATTCGCGTGAACAACAAATGGTTTGCGGGCATTTTTCGCCACCTCGAAATAACATTCGCCGGTCACATATACATCCCGATGTTCCTGATTGAAGTCAGAAGCATATTTTAACTCAGAGTCGGTATTCAGCCACACTTTAGTACCATCGGGTAACATCATGTGGGAGCGCTCGCCTGGTTCGGTGGACAAAGTGGAATAAAGTTGAGATAGGCCGACATTAGCATTCTCACCAGAGTGCTGAATTTTGCCAACGAGAAATGCCAGCACAATTGCTGCTGCAATAGCGGTGTATTTCAAATAAGGCATTAACAAACGCTTCGATTTTTTCTGAACCGGCTGTATCCGTTCAATCAACTCGCCCCATAGTTTTTCGGTATTTGGCTGGTAACGATCCGTTTTCTGTTGTGTCAAATAACGGGTATCAACAATCTCTTTAAACTGCCGAACATTTTTAGGTGATTGTTTCAACCATTCTTTGACGATCGCCTCGTTCTCCTTATCCGACCTGTTATCCAGATAAGCTCCTATTGCTTCCCATGGTGTTTGAGTTTTTTTCATAAGCTTTTTGTTATAGGTATGACGCCAGCCATGAAAAAATCCCTCAATGAGATCTATCTTTTTTTAGAAAATTTCTCTTAGATACAACTAAAACCCTGATATACAGAGAAGAAAAATTTGCCTATAATAGGGACTTAATTGTTCGCGAAGTTTACGAAGGGCTATTCCAACATGATTTTCGACTGTTTTAGGACTTAAATCCAACTTTTCGGCAATTTCCTTATGCGAAAGATTTTCTTCCCAAGCTAACTGATATATTTTCCGACTTTGCTCCGGCAAAGACGCGATTGCACGATTAATCAATTCCCGCAATTCTTTATTTTCGAGGTACTGTTCCGAACTCAAATCAGAAATCGTAGGCTGATCTTCAACATCTAGACTCGAAAGCAGATGTTGCTTGGACCGCCGAAATATACTGATTGCCTTATTTTTTCCAGCTGTAAAAAGGTAGGCTCTTATATTTGTATGAACATGGAGTTGTTCCCTTCGTTCCCAAACAACGGCGAAAATATCCAAGGCAACTTCTTCAGCAAACGATTTATCCCGAAGATAAATCAAAAGGAAATTACATAGCTCTGCAAAATACTTGTCAAATAAACACCGATAAGCACCCAAATCTCCTTTCGCTATTTGCTCAAGAATATCGTTGTCATCAAGGTATTTCGTATGTACCGCCAATTTTATCTTTAAATTTGTTCTGAAATGCGAACTTAAATTATTTTGTCCACTTTCATATGCAATATTAAATATAAAAACCGACACTACAGATCAACTAACTCATCTACAACACCTTCAAGTATATTTATTGATTACGGTGTTCGAAGGGCGCAATCAGGAATTTCCTTTTTATATTTTTACAAGCGTAAAAACCACCTCAAATGAACCTGAAAAGACTGAAGTTAAAAAAGGCGGAAGAGATTGCGAACAGTATCTCTCATGGTATCGGCGTGGCATTGGCAATTGCCGGGGTGGTGTTGCTGAATGTGTTCGGCGCGCTTTACGGCAACGTATGGCACATCGTTAGTTTTTCGGTATTTGGTGTTAGCATGATTCTGCTATACCTGGCATCAACGCTCTATCACGGTGTCAAAAAGCCTCGACTGAAGGAGAAACTGAATAAATTCGATCACTCTGCCATCTATATTCTAATTGCCGGCTCGTACACGCCAATCACCTTAACTTCGCTTCGCGGTTGGGTTGGCTGGACACTTTTCGGACTAATCTGGTCGCTGGCCATTGCTGGAATTGTCTTCAAAATGTGGTTCTACAAACCACGTTGGCGCAACATTTCAACCTTGCTGTATATTATTATGGGCTGGCTCGTCATCGTAGCAGCAGCTCCAATGATCAAATATGTGCCCAATACCTCGCTCTGGTTTCTGCTGGCCGGAGGTTTAAGTTACACAACCGGAGCTATTTTTTACCTTTTCCCCAAAGTTCCGTTTTTCCACCTGGTCTTTCACTTTTTCATCCTTGGTGGTTCGGTTTGTCACTTTTTTGCCTTTCTCTATTTACTCCCGATTTAATCCCGCTAGATTTCAGTGCTGCTAGAACAAAAGGGTGCCAAAGTTTGTCGTACAGTGAAAAATACGATGAAGTGTTCACTTTTGATTTCGCTCGCGCTGCAAAGCCGTGTTTCCCGCAGCCGAACAAGTCAAACACAAAAACAGAAGCGATGGAATACAATCACTTAAACGATTTTGAACGTTTTGTAATTCAGGAAAAAGGAACGGAGCGCCCTTTTACCGGGAAGTACTACAATTACCACGAAGACGGAACTTACACTTGTAAACAATGCAACGCTCCACTTTACAAATCAACCGACAAATTTGATTCGGGTTGCGGCTGGCCGAGTTTTGATGATGAAATACCGGGAGCAGTCAAAAAATCGGTTGATGCAGACGGCCGGCGAACCGAAATTACCTGTGCCAATTGCGGTGGCCACTTGGGACATGTGTTTTACGGCGAAGGATTTACCAAGAAAAATACGCGCCATTGCGTGAATTCGGTGTCGTTGAACTTTACGCCAGAGGAAGAAAAGGAATAAACCCTCCACCAGGTATGCGCTGCTGCAAACGCATTTATCAGCATCAGAATTCTAAATGTTAAATTTTATTCGAAATAAACTATTTTGAACTTTTGTTCTCTATATTTGCGCAATAAATATTGATCGCTAGTTCAAATTAAATTATTTCAGATATGAAAATAGCAATCCCGACAAAGGACAACCACGTTGATAACCACTTTGGTCATTGTGATTATTTTACGGTTTACGAGTTAAATGACAAAAACGAGATTGTTGCTGAAAGTCAACTGACAACATCAAAAGAATGCGGATGTAAATCGAATTTAGCCGAAGAATTAGCGGCACAAAATGTGAACGTGATGCTTGCTTCGGGTATTGGTGAAGGCGCTATTCGCAAACTCCAACATCAAAACATTGAAGTTGTTGCCGGTTTCAAATGCTCAATACAGGAAGCTTTGGATCGCTATATTCGCAAGGATTACTTCAAAAACTTTACAATCTGTACCGAACACGGCGAGTGTTCACACTAATCAGACTGTGCAATCACTGTGGACGTCAACAATACGATAAACCTCGTCGTAATTGTTGGCGTTCATTAGTTCCGCCCTCATCTTTGAAGCACCCGCGAAACCGTTGGTGTAGATTTTATAGAATCGCTTCAAGATATTGAAATTCTTCTTCCCGTTCCAGTTGCGTTCAAACAACTTGGTGTGCAGAACGAGTTGCTCCAACTTTTCTTCTTTTGACCGCTCCGTTTCCTCGGGATTGAAAAACCAGGGATTGTGAAAGATTCCACGTCCAATCATGATTCCATCCAGACCGTACTCGGAAGTATATTGACAAGCCTGTTGATAAGATAGCACGTCACCGTTCCCGAGGAAAGGTATTTCAGGTGCCAGTTCATCGCGCAAACGGGCTGCTTTGGCAATCTCGGTCCAATCTGCCAAACCATCCGATTGCTGCTTCTGTGTTCTTCCGTGAAGCGTAATAGCCGCCGGTTTCGTTTCAATTACCTGGCGAATCCAGCGGTCTGTATCGTGTTTTTTAATACCAGTACGTGTTTTTACAGAAACCGGCAAATGAGTGGCTTCTTTCGTTGCCAAAATGATTTCCTGCGCTAAAGTTGGCTGGTCAATCAGCGCGCTACATGAGCCTTGCTTTACAACATTCTTTACCGGGCAACCCATGTTAATGTCCAAGCCATCAAAACCATATTCTTCTGTAATTTCTTTGGCTACTTTATGAAACACCTCCGGCTTGTTACCCCAAATTTGAGCAACCAGTTTAATTCCTTTTTCCTGCAACAGTTTTCGTTCCGATTCGCTCACAATCAAACGCTCCGAAACACGTTCCTTCCCCACCGGATGGTTCATGCCATCCACTGCTGTAAATTCTGTAAACAGAATGTGCAGGCAGGCGGGATCGGAAATCCGCGTTACCAACTCACGAAAAGAGGTGTCGGTAACATCTTCCATGGGAGCAAGCGCCATGATCGGCGCTTTTATTTCGTTCCAAAAACTACTCATATCTTAAATCAAAGTGTTCTATCTTCTGGCTAAATCCTTTTCGAAAGGCTTTTCGGTTGCCAAACTTACGCTGAAATGCTTTAACATACAAATCGCGCTCTTCTTCAGGTGCGTGCAGAGCCGTTTTACATTCATCACCGCAACAACCATCGTACTGGGCGGCGCACTCCGGACACTGTATAAATAAAATGTGACAAAGGTTATTCGCACAGTTTGTATGCGTATCGCACTTGCGACCACACTGGTGGCAGTGAGAAATAACGTCGCCACTGATCGACTCTCCCAAACGATCATCGAAAACAAAGTTTTTACCGATGAACTTCGATTCCAAATTCAACTGTTTTATCTGGCGGGCATATTCAATAATACCACCGTGCAACTGATTAACATCCTGAAAACCGTGGTGCTTTAAATAAGCGCTCGCTTTCTCGCAACGAACACCGCCGGTACAGTAAAGCAAAATCTTGCGATCCTTTTCCTCCTGTAACTGATCCACCACCATTTCAATTTCTTCACGGAAAGTGTCAGCCTCCGGGCAAATAGCACCCTCAAAATGGCCAATCTCGCTCTCGTAGTGGTTACGCATATCGACGACTAAAACTTCGGGGTCTCCAATATGGGAATGAAACTCTTCAGCCGTCAAATGCTTACCAACATTGGTCACATCGAACGCCTGATCGTCCAAACCATCGGCTACAATTTTCGGGCGCACCTTAATTGTCAATTTATAAAACGATTTGCCATCATCCTCAACAGCATATTTGATCGGCATATTCACCAATTCCGGTCTGCCATCAAGCTTCTGCAGGAAATTATCCAGATAATGGCTGGGCACGCTCATTTGCGCATTAATTCCCTCACGAGCAACATAAATACGACCAAAACAGCTTAACTCAAACCACTCCTTATAAAGTTCGTCCCGAAAGGCCTGAGGATCATCGATCCGTACATAACGGTAGAATGAAATGGTAGTTCGCTCGAAATCCTCCGCGTGTAATCGCTGGATTAATTCTTCTTTGTTGTATTTATTATACAGTTGCATCTCGTGTTTTTTATTTTTTGGCAAAGATAACTTTTTCCCTTAAAGGATAATAAGACCCTTATGTCTGTTCTCAATAAAAAAATAGTCGTGATAAAAATTAACACAATGTAAATTCATATTATTTTGAAGCGAAATACCCGGAACAGACCGAATCAGAACACATATTCTACAACATAAACCATATTTTTAACATCTGTATAACAATTACTTACGACTCAAAAAAGCGAATGCCATTATCACTTATTAAGAAATTTTAAGGATTTTTTAACGCGGGTCGGAAATTGTTCTTATATTAGCAAGGCATTTGAGAAACAAATGTCTTATGAATAAAACTTTTATCTGATACCTTTTCTCTTTAAACCAATATCTATTTTCTGATCTAACTAAACTAAATTATGGACAACGGGTTATCATGACGATGATAGCCCGCCCTTTTTTTATATAGGTCTGTGGTATTAAAAATGCGATTTCAACAATCGTCTCAGACGGTAAGCAAACAAAGCTGCCGCAGAAGCCAAACCAACCAAAAACCCCATCCAGACCCCCATTGCACCAAAGCCAAGTACAAATGCGCACAAATAACTGATCGGCAAGCCGACCACTGAATAACTTAGAAAGGCCAAAAACATGGGCATTTTAACGTCTGATAGTCCTCTGAGGCAAGACAACAGCGCAACCTGAATCCCATCAAAAATCTGGAACAACGCCGCTATGATCAATAATCCGGCAGCAATACGAATAACTGCTGCATCGTTGGTAAACAAATGGGGCAATTGATGGCGGAAAATGACAAACAAAATCCCCATTGTCGACATAAATAATACAATCAGGTGCAACGCTGTAAACACAAAGCGGCGAATCAATTTAAAGTTATTGACACCGTATTCGTGGCTAACATGGATGGTCGTGGCCGCTCCTACTCCAAGGCTAATCATGTAAGTGAAAGAAGCCATACCGATTGCCACCTGGTGTGCGGCCAGCTGCTCCTTACCGATCCACCCCATCATAACAGCTCCCACACTAAAAGTGAGTACCTCTACAACAATCTGCGTCCCGATCGGGAATCCAATATTGAACAGCTCCCGTATTTTTGATTTTTCCAGCTTAGTGCTCCAGGCAATCCGTGATAAACGATGAAAGGATGTGTGATGCCACATAAACGCAAACAAGATAAACGGCATAATCAATCGGGAAATAAAAGTAGCAACACCTGCTCCTAAAAGCCCCATCTCAGGAAAACCGTATTTCCCGAAAATCAACAAGTAGTTCAAAACAATGTTAACTAGGTTTGATGATAGTGTAATAACCATCGCAACTTTGGTATTTCCCATGCCCTCCAAAAACTGTTTGCAGGAATAGAAGATTAATAGCGGAATGATTGACGCCACCAAAACCAAAAAATAAGAAAAAGCCATTTCTGAAACCTCTTCGGGCTGCCCCATTCGGCCGAGCAAAAAAGCCACCCCCGTCATCACAGCAACAATGAGAATCGCTGTGATCGCATGAAGAAATAAGCCATTTTTTAAATAGCTACCGACCTCTGTTTCATCTTTACGACTGAAATATTTTCCAACCAAGGGTGTCATGCCCATGGTCATGCCCATCCCCAGCAACATACCAATAATAAAAATGCTGTTGGAAAAAGAGGCTGCAGCCAGCTCGGTAGTACCGGAATGCCCGACCATCATGTTGTCAACCAGAGACACCGTAACCTGGCCCACCTGGGAAAAAATAACCGGAATTGCCAGCTTAAGATTCTTCTTGTAAAAAGGGATATATATTTTAAAATTCACAGGGAAATCATTTCAATAGGTAAATGCATCTTCTATCCCAAAGGGAAAAAGACACGACGATGCAAAAGTAATTCAGTTCTTTCGCTTACAACGAAAACCAGTAGGTAAATTTCAGCATGAAGACATTTTGCGATTCCGCCCCGAAGATATCGCCAAAAACATTGCCTATCGAAGGATCATATCCGCGTTGATAATCGGATACTGTTCTGTTCCACACAAAATAGAACGTTGATCCTGCTCGAAACTCCCAGCGCGCTACCAAATTCGAGTTAAACTCCTTAAAGTTGAAGTCAGGATTATACATTCGGTAAGAAGTACTTTCATCTTCAGTAAAGGTATAAATATCGTCCGCCAACACACCAGCGATCGGAATGTAGCGCTCGTCGAGATTCCGACTATCTCCAACATTAACCCGACGGAAATTTTCGTACTGCCCAATTGATGCATAGGGAGAAGCGTAGTATTGAATCGAAACTTCAGGCGTGATAAAATACTCCAGTCTCAAAGTCGACACCAGTGTTTTCTGATTCACCTGCCCAACAATGTAGCCAACCTCGCTGTCAGGCAACTTCACCTTGCCGGCATACTGATGATAATCTACATTGGTTTGATAAATTGTCTTTGACGAGATACTGAGATTCTTCCCCAATCGCCAAAGCAAATAGAATGTGTTGATACTTCTTTTTGAAATATGGTCATCCCCGGCGATATAGCGACTACCGAACCCGGTAAATAAATTCTTTGAACCGTTTGATTGAATGAAAATTTCCCCATCCCAGGTCGGTTCCTTATAAAGAATCGGCCCACCTCTCAATTCTCGCGTATCAAAAATATCGTAGTCGCGCTCCAGGTTCAGATGCACGTTCCATAGATTCTTGAAGCGGACATAAGCATGTGAACCAATTTCCTGTTTGGTCATCTCGCCACCATAGCTCCAGTCAGCCGTTTGTGTCAGTCGAAGCCAGTAATTTCGCATAATGCCTTTCGGTTTATTCACCAAATATTTCAGTTCAACCGATTCTTCCAGAAAATCGGCCTGGTACATATAACCGATATCATTTAGATCGATACCCGGTGAGCGCCAGCTGAAGGAGCCAATCGCCCGAAACTTCCCGCTTCTTTTTCCGCCTTTGATCGCACCACCATGCCCAGCCAAATTAGTTTTGGAGGCATCATATTCCAGGTGATCCGCATCCGGCCGCTGAAAGTAATGCTGCGATGCCAATTGCAAACTACTAATTGCATCTTCACTCCCCTTCACGTTGCTGGCGAAGGTTTTCATATCGACAAAATATTTCCGTTTCTTCCAGTTATGCAC
The DNA here is from genome assembly GCF_003610535.1 of Mangrovibacterium diazotrophicum. Lineage (NCBI taxonomy): Bacteria > Pseudomonadati > Bacteroidota > Bacteroidia > Marinilabiliales > Prolixibacteraceae > Mangrovibacterium > Mangrovibacterium diazotrophicum. Next base: position 1,273,293 of record NZ_RAPN01000001.1, read on the forward strand.
AAAATCAAGCCCACCCGTCAAAGAAGAGCTAGGCAGGAAATTCAATAAACTATCGTTAATATTCCGATTCACGGAGGTAATCATTCCTCCAAGAACCGTATTCCCTTTATTGAAGTCTTTCTTAATCCGCCCTACCAAATAGTTAGTGAGTGGCTCTGCCGCGTAATCCGTTTCACTATTCTCCCCATAAACAGTTGCCGTTTCATTAGCTGTTAAACTGTTCATGAAACCAATTGAAAGTCCTTTCTTGCTTTTACCGGTTAGTTTTATGGCCCCAAGAATTGACGTATTATCAGGCATCGAGAGTGTTTCGCCATCGTTTAAATCGGGCTCATAGCTCGGAGCATGCCCAATCCGGCGCGAATAAAACAGCAGATCGCGGCCGGTAGCATAATTTAGTACGTTGTTCCCTTCCAAAAAGAAAGGCCGCTTTTCATCGTAGAAAACTTCGTAAGTATTCAATGTTAAAATAGAAGGATCAGCCTCAACCTGCCCGAAGTCCGGGTTGATTGTAAAATCAACTGTAAAATCCGAAGTCAACCCGATCTTGCCGTCCAAACCAGCGCCGTATTTCCACTTTTCTTTTAACTCTGTATTGGGTGAATATTTGACATTTCCGTACGGCAGCAATTCTACTTTTCGCTTCGAATTGATGTCCTTGATTCCATTCAATTCTCCAAACAAATAAACGGTCGCTGGTGCATCAACCGGAATCAGCTTCCAATGGTCCTCCTCATCCAAGCGATCGATGTAGCGCCAAACATGCAATCCCCATACCTGTTCATCAGCCTTTGCAAACCGCAACTGACTGAAAGGAATGCGAAGCTCCGCCGTCCACAAACTGTCTTCGATACTGACATTCGTTTTTCCTTCCCAAATGGCATCCCAATTGTAATCTGCTTCTTGCGCTCCCAAATGCATTAAATCGATCTTCTGACCTGCTGCAGTAACATCGAACTCGAATGCTGTCCGATTATCAGCGTAAGAATCCAATGCAATTCCAACCATGTCACCACTATATTCATCCCTCCGACTCAAGATCGAGCGAATGTGTTCCGGATCGTTGTCGTAGCATTTCACGCCGACATACAAATATTCAGCATCGAATAAAATGGCGACTTTTGTGATTTGTGAAGGCTTTTCTGCTTGCAGGGGTTGTTGTTGAATGAAGCGATCATCCCAATTAGCTGTTATCCAACATGCATCATCCAGACTACCGTCGATTCGAGGGCGGTCCTGAACCTTCAGCGCAGAGTACGTCTTATTCTCACTCGCGAATTGATTCACCAATGAGCTACTTGACAGTTTGTAAGTTATAGTATCTTGGCTATAACATTCAATAAAAGACACAATAATAGCTATAAAAACCACTACAGATCGGCACAAGAACATAATTTTAGTTTAGCGAATACACAAATATAAACAATTTAACAAATCCATCAACTGTTCGATAAATTTATTTAATATCAGTTAGTTGATAACTGTATGGGGTCGCGATAAACATTTTCATAAGAATGTGGTTTAATGATGTACGATTAAAATACCATTATTATTTTTAATATCTAGATATTTATAGTATTAAAATCACATTATGAGGAAAATCAACAAAATCCTGGTTGCAAACCGGGGTGAAATAGCAGTCAGAATCATGCGCACCTGCCGTGAGATGGACATTGCTACTGTGGCTGTTTTTTCCGATGCTGATCGTACTTCAATGCATGTGCGCTATGCAGACGAAGCCTATTACATCGGACCAGCTCCATCAAAAGAAAGTTACCTGAGAGCGGACAAAATTATCGAGGTAGCTATTAAGTCGAAAGCCGACGCCATTCATCCCGGCTACGGCTTTTTATCTGAAAATTCGGAATTCGCTCGTCTTTGTTCCGAAAACAATTTGATTTTTATTGGCCCTTCACCTGAGGTTATTATTACAATGGGTGATAAAATTCAAGCCCGCAAGGCGATGATCGCGGCTGAAGTTCCGGTGGTTCCGGGAACAACCGAAGCAATTTCTTCAGAAGAAGAAGCGTTAAAAACGATCGCAGAAATCGGCCTTCCGGTGATGATTAAAGCATCAGCCGGTGGTGGTGGTAAAGGTATGCGTCTTGTAAAGGAAGAAAGTGAAATCGTTTCTTCCGTGCGGGCTGCTCGTTCCGAAGCGTTGGCTGCCTTCGGCGACGATGCTGTTTACATCGAAAAATATGTGAGTTCACCACACCATATCGAATTCCAGGTATTGGGCGACCAACATGGAAATGTGATCCACCTCTTTGAGCGTGAATGTTCGGTTCAACGTCGTCACCAGAAAATGGTTGAAGAAACACCTTCGCCATTGATGACGAAAGAACTCCGTGAAAAAATGGGACAGGATGCGGTTAACGCTGCAAAAGCCGTGAATTACTTTGGTGCGGGAACCATCGAATTCCTGGTGGATAACAACCTGAACTATTACTTCCTGGAGATGAATACGCGTCTTCAGGTTGAACACCCGATTACAGAACGTGTGACCGGTGTTGACCTGGTGAAACAACAAATCTATGTTGCCGAAGGCCGTGAACTCGAACTAAAACAGAAAGACCTTCAACAACGTGGCCACGCTATTGAATGCCGGATTTATGCGGAAGATTCGGATAACAATTTCATGCCGAGCGCCGGGCGTATCCACAACATTACGGAGCCACTCGGTTTGGGCGTAAGAACTGACGGCTACGTGTATGAAGGCTACGAAATTCCGATTCACTACGACCCGATGATTTCCAAATTAATTGTTTGGGCAAATAACCGGGACGAAGCAATTCAACGTATGCGCCGTGCTCTTTACGAGTATAAAATCACCGGTGTAAAAACCTCGATCAAGTTCCTCGAACGCATCATGGATTCGGAAGATTTCAGAAGCGGAAATTACGACACGCACTACATCGAGAAAAACAGGGATTTGCTTCTTCGGGAAGACAACAGCGACCTGGAACAACAGGACATGGTGATTATTGCCACCTACATCGACTACCTGAACCGGTTGAACAAAGTTATTCCAACCAAACAGTTGAACCCGATTGAAAATCGCTGGAAAAAATACAGTTACCAAAAGAATTTCGACAGACTTTAAAACAGAGCTATTATGCCAATAGATGTAAAACTGGATGATCGTGTTGCGAAAGTCAAAGTACTGCACCAAAACGAGAACCAACTTGAGATCATGGTCGACGACAAAATCTACCATGTCGACCTGATGCACAACGACGAAGGAACATTTTCTATTTTAGAAAATAACCGCTCTCACAACATTACACTGGTCCCTTCGGCCAAACAAAAGGCCTACACCGCTTACACGCTTTACAATACCTACAACCTGGAGGTTATTGATGCGGAAGCCCGCTACATCAGAAACCGCGGAGAAGGAACAATGGCACAAAGCGAGAAAAAAATAACCGCGCCAATGCCAGGTAAAATCGTGAAGGTCCTGGTTGAACCAGGCGAAGAAGTCAAAAAAGGTCAAACTGCGGTAATTATTTCAGCCATGAAAATGGAAAGCGAATACAAAGCAGCCGTTGACGGGATTGTCAAAAAAGTAAGCGTGAAAGCCGGCGACACGGTTGACTCCAACCAGGTACTGGTTGAAATCGACTAACGGCACTGTCCGGGAAATAACCAATTGTCCCAAACATTAGAATCGTAACAACAAATTGAATAGTTTCTGTAACTAATAAAAAGAACTATGGACTTACAAGCAAAATTTGAATACTTTGAAACAATAAATAAACAAGCGGAACTCGGCGGTGGCCAGGAACGCATCGAGAAACAACACGCCGGAGGCAAAAAAACAGCCCGTGAGCGTATTCTCGAATTGCTGGATCCAGGCACGTTCAACGAAATCGACAAGCTCGTTACACACCGGGCAACGGATTTCGGAATGGACAAAAATAAAATTCCCGGAGACGGTGTTATTACCGGCTACGGAAAAATCAACGGCCGCCTGGTTTATGTGTATGCGCAGGACTTCACCGTATTCGGTGGAAGTATGAGCCGTACCAACGCCGATAAAATTGTCAAAATTCAAGAATTAGCTGTTAAAATGGGCAAGCCGCTGATCGGCTTGAATGACTCGGGTGGTGCCCGTATCCAGGAAGGTGTGCAATCGCTGGCCGGTTATGCAGACATCTTCTACAACAATGTCCTGTCGAGCGGTGTGATTCCTCAAATCAGCGTGATCCTCGGACCTTGTGCCGGTGGTGCTGTTTACTCTCCAGCCCTCACCGATTTCATCTTTATGGTGAATGAAACCAGTCACATGTTCGTTACCGGACCTGAGGTAATTAAAACGGTAACGCACGAGGACGTTAGTAAAGAAGAATTAGGCGGTGCTTCAACACATAGCCACAAAAGTGGTGTGGCTCACTTTACAGGTGAAAATGAAGAGCAAACACTGATGATGGTTCGCGAACTGATGAGTTTCCTCCCGTTGAATAACATGGAAGAGCCAGTTGAGCTTCCTTGCACCGACCCGATCGACCGTGAAGAAGAAGAACTGAATACAATTGTTCCGGTTGATCCGAACAAACCTTACGACATGAAGGACATCATCTACAAAATCGTGGATGACGAGCACTTCTTCGAAGTTCAGCCGCATTACGCTTCAAACATCATTATTGGTTATGCACGTTTTGGTGGCCGTTCGGTGGGTATTGTGGCCAACCAACCAGCTAGTCTGGCGGGTGTTCTCGATATTAACTCATCGGCTAAAGCAGCACGTTTTGTACGTTTTTGCGATGCCTTCAACATTCCGATTGTAACCCTGGTAGACGTTCCTGGATTCCTTCCTGGAACTCAGCAGGAGTTTGGTGGAATCATCAAACACGGAGCGAAATTGCTTTACGCATTTGCTGAAGCTACCGTGCCTAAAATCACCCTGATTACCCGTAAAGCTTACGGTGGTGCCTACGATGTAATGTCGAGCAAGCACATTGGCGCCGACGTAAACTACGCCTACCCAACTGCCGAAATTGCCGTAATGGGGCCGGAAGGAGCCATCAACATTCTGCGCCGCGACATTAAGTCGGACGAGGAAAAAGCAAAAGCAGTTGAACTGTACCGCGACACATTCGCCAACCCTTACCGTGCTGCATCTCTCGGGTACATTGACGAGATCATCTATCCGAAGGATACACGTAAGAAGATTATCAGCGCACTGGATATGACACACAATAAACGGAAGTCAAATCTTCCGCGAAAACATGGTAACATTCCATTGTAAAAAGTTAAAGCCTCTTGAAAAAGAGGCTTTTTTTATGCCCTATTTGTCATCAATTCGATAGGCTCCTTTCGCACATTTTATTAATTTCGGAACCGCATTTTTTTTACCAAACTCTGAAATTACTAATCGATATACAATGAAAGGAAAGCATTTGAAATTGAAAGACAGTCTGTTGAAAACAATACTGCCTGTTGCGCTGATTTTATTAAGTTTTTACTCTTGTAAAAAGAAGACCGTTGATCCCCGGATTGTATTGGATCGGGACTACAAAAAAGAAATTTTAGCCGGAAGAGACGCCTTGCGCGTTTACCTCATCGGAAGCGAAACCGGAATTTCTGTTTCCGTCTCCGTTGATGGAAAAACGGTTTGGTCAGAAGGTTATGGCTTTGCCAACAAAGAATTAAAAGCGCCAGCCCGTCCTGAAACAAAATACCGGATTGGCCGCACATCTCAAATCTTCCCCGCGATGCTGATTGCCAAACTTCAGGAAGAAGGTAAAGTAGATGTGAACGAACCTTTTTCGAAGTATGTTCCGAACTACCCGGCCAAACAGTGGGATTTCACCCCTTACAACCTGGGAACTCACTCGGCAGGATTCCCGGAAACCGACTTCATCCTGGTGCAAAACAAGCAAGACTACAAAAGCCTGAAAGAATTCATTCAGGCAACCGAGAAAGACAGTTTGTTATTCAAACCGAACCAGTACTTCGCGGTTAGCGATTACGATCCTTGCTTACTGGGAATTTTGGCCGAAACGATTGGTCAAAAGAGCTATCCAAAACTGGTCAAAGAAATGTTGCTTGATACGCTTGGCCTGAACGAAACAGAACTGGATAGTCCCTCTCCCATCATCGACTACCGCTCTACCCCTTACCACCGCAATTTCATTGCACAAGTGGTGAATGCGCCGGAAATAGACTCCCGATTTGTTTCACCGGCGTACGGCTACCTGTCGACAGCAGACGATTTAAACAAACTGGGACAGTTGTTAATGAACAAGGAATTCTTTTCCGAAGAAAGCTACAAGCTTTTCTTCACGCCCAATACGCTTGACGGAGGTTTCCAGAGCAACTTAGGCTTCGGCTGGAACATTTATACCGATCGTCAGGGAAGAAAGGTTTACATACAGGAAGGCTCAACAATTGGCGGAAGTTCATTCCTGGCTATCTTTCCCGATCAAAAGTTAGTTGTCAGCATTTGTACCAACCTTGCCGACAATTCAGAAAGTGTCCCATCCGGGAAAATCGTACAACTTTTCCTCGATAAAATCAACCCGGTAAAACAAGAAGAGCCCGCTGCCCAAAAGGAAGAAAAAGCGGAGAAACCTGCGGAACAGTAATCAGAACACAACAATGATATTAATAGAAAAAGCCGGCCTCACGCCGGTTTTTTTGTGCAAAAAAAGAGGCACCGTTACCGATGCCTCTTTTGTATTTTATGAAGTGAAGATTACCAAGCGAACAATGGTAAATCTTTCATCATTTCGTTAACGCGTTTGCGAACTGAAGTGATTACCGCTTCGTCATCCGGATTTGAAAGAACTTCGTCAATCAAGTCAACAATAACCGGCATCGCATCTTCTTTCAATCCACGGGTTGTAACAGCTGGTGTACCTACACGCAAACCAGAAGTTGTAAACGGTGAACGGCTGTCGAACGGCACCATGTTTTTGTTGATCGTGATGTCAGCCAACACCAAGGTATTTTCAGCTTTCTTACCTGTCAGTTCAGGGAATTTGGTACGCAGGTCAATCAACATACTGTGATTGTCGGTACCACCTGAGATCACTTTATAACCTTTTGCAATGAACGCTTCAGCCATAACAGAAGCATTCTTTTTCACCTGAGCCTGGTAAACTTTGTATGAAGGATCCAACGCTTCGCCGAATGCGATTGCTTTCGATGCGATGACGTGTTCCAACGGTCCACCTTGTTGTCCCGGGAATACCGCGAAATCAAGCACTGCCGACATCATTTTGGTTTCACCTTTTGGTGTTTTGAAACCAAATGGGTTTTCAAAATCTTTCCCCATCAAGATGATACCACCACGAGGTCCACGCAGGGTTTTATGAGTCGTTGAAGTTACGATATGTGCATATTTAACCGGGTTTTCAAGCAAACCAGCAGCAATCAAACCAGCAGGGTGAGCCATGTCAACCATAAACATTGCACCAACTTCATCAGCGATTTGACGCATGCGGGCATAATCCCATTCACGAGAATAAGCCGAAGCACCACCGATAATCAGTTTTGGTTGGTGTTCTTTTGCCAAAGCTTCCATTTCGTCGTAGTCAACCATTCCGGTTTCTTCTTTCACGTGGTAAGCAATTGGTTGATACAATATACCTGAAGAGTTCACCGGAGAACCGTGAGACAAGTGACCGCCGTGAGCCAGATCAAGCCCCAGGAACTTGTCGCCAGGATTCAAAATGACACTAAGAACAGCTGCATTAGCCTGTGCACCAGAGTGAGGTTGAACGTTTGCATATTCAGCACCGAAAAGTTCTTTAATACGATCGATTGCCAATTGCTCGGTCATGTCAACAATCTGACATCCCCCGTAGTAACGTTTGCCCGGGTAACCTTCTGCGTATTTGTTTGTCATTACAGAACCCATTGCTTCCATAACCTGCTCGCTAACAAAGTTTTCAGAAGCAATCAATTCGATCCCACTAAGCTGACGCTTGCGTTCTTTTTCAATAATGTCGAATACTAATTGATCTCTTTTCATTTGGTATATATTCAAATTTCGATTATTCAAATTTAACACGATCCGCGAACGGATGAAGTTGTTGAAAACGAGTTTCAAATTGAGGGTCTAAAGGTAAGCTTTTTTACCTGTTGCTGAAAACAATAGAAATAAACAAAACGCAAAAATTTATGAACCTTTTCAATTCCTTTACACACCAAAAACAACCCTCAAAATTCGGATAGAAATATCGCTGGTGAAGATCCTCTAATCGCCGAATAAAGTAAAGAAATTCGTTAGAACCTACAGGCTCGAAAAACGAGAATGACAAAGTCAACCGCTTCCAAATTTTTTAAAACATCTATTTCACGGGCTTTGGGTCTAATCTTTTAGCTGAAATCCTCGTAAACCCGATTATCCTCTCCTTTTTATTTAGCACTGTCGAGTCATAGCTAAATACAATTTTGCGATGCGAAAAGCATCTTTTGTGTACAACTGAAAAAACGATAACATGCCACTGAAAAAATTGACAGATTTTCTCGACCGGAACAATATTGAATATATCACCATTCGTCACTCGCTGGCTTATAACGCCCAGCGGATTGCAGCGACCACGCACATTCCGGGAAAAGAAATTGCAAAAACAGTTATTGTAAAAATCGACGGCAGATTAGCCATGGCAGTTCTTCCTGCTTCGTATATGATTAACCTGCGCTTGCTGCGTGAAACAACCGGAGCAAGACTAATTGGGTTGGCCAGTGAAATGGAATTCAAAAACCGTTTCCCCGATTGTGAACTTGGCGCAATGCCTCCTTTCGGAAATTTGTACGACATGGAAGTTTACGTTGCTGAAAGCCTAATCGAAGATGAAGAAATTTGCTTCAATGCAGGAACCCATGTGGAACTGATCCGCATGGCTTATGCTGATTTTGAAAGGCTGGTTGAACCGGTAGTTTTGAGATTCTCAAAAGCTCTCACCGCCTGATCTGAATTGATGTAAATATTTAAGGGTAACAATTCTTTTGGGGAAGCCTCCGAAGCTATTTGGAGGTTTCTTTTTTTTGTGTGACTTTCGTAAGACAAAATCAGTTACTATGGATTCAGCCAAACGTCCCTTGCTTTTAACTTCTGCCCTTGCACTAAGTACTATCGGCAGCAGCCTAAGTACAGTTGCCTATCTCGGGACATTCCTGTTTTACGACAAAGCACTCCCTCAAATTGAAAAATTCACAAATGACCTGACAGCCGGAATGATCAGCCGCTATTACATCCTGGCCATGGGAATAATCAGCTTTGTGTCGCTCCTGGGGGTAATGAAAATGTGGAAGAACGAGCGGTCAGGTTTCTTCTTTTACCTTTTTGCCCAAGCCTGTTTATTTGTGCTCCCCCTCGTCAACATCGGCAAACATGCTTTTTCGAGCACGAATGCCATCTTCACCGTGTTGTTTTTATCCATCTACGCAGTCTTCCTGAAGCGCATGCAATAAAAAAGCCCATCGTACTGACGGGCTTCTTGTTGAAAATATTTAGTTCTATTTTTTTAATCGTGCGATAATGTGCGAACAAAATTCCGGTAATTCGAGAATACCCGAGCCCGGGAAATGAATCCGAGGTATTTGCCATTGTCCAGCACCGCCAGGTTGAAGCGAGCGCTACTCTCAAATTTTTCGGCAACCTTCAACATCGTGTCTCTTGGCGAAATGTAATGCTCGGGCATGTACATCAAATCCTTCACGTAAATTTTGTCATACAGTTCGTGGTTGAAAATGATCTCGCGGATGTCATCCATCTTAATCATTCCCTTCATCATTCCTTCATCGTCAACAACAGGGAACAAATTCCGTTTCGATTTCGCAATAATTTTCGTCAGGTCTCCCAAGGTCGCTTCGGGCGAAACAATGGCGAAATCCGTTTCAATAAGTTCGCGAACGGCCATGAAATGCAAAACCGCTTTATCCTTGTGGTGAGTTACCAACTCTCCTTTTTTCGCCAACGCTTTGGTGTAAATCGAATAGGGCTCAAAGGCCATAATCGTCACATACGAGGCGATAGCGGCAATAATTAACGGGAAAAACAACTGGTAACCGCCAGTGATCTCGGCCGTGAGGAAGATTCCCAGCAACGGCGCGTGCATCACACCTGCCATCATGGCTCCCATCCCTGCCAATGCAAAATTGTCGATCGGCAAATTCAACCCTAATACCAGGTTGAAAAAGCTGGCCACAAAATAACCACCGATCGCTCCAACAAACAAAGTTGGTGCGAAAATACCGCCGACTCCACCACTTGCCGTTGTGGCTGTCATGGCAATTACCTTGATGAACACAAGCAAAAGCAGGAAAATGACAATGAACCACTGCTGATCTTTAAAATTGAAGAACAACGAATTATCAAGCAAGTCGGGTCCAAGGCCATTAAAAATCTTGTCGATACTATGATAACCTTCCCCCCAAAGCGGCGGAAACAGGAAAATACAAAGGCCAAGAATCAAACCGCCAATCAAAATCTTATTGATGGGCTTCCGAATCAACTTAAACCTGCGCTCCAGGTACATCGTCATTCGCGTAAAATACAGCGAGATGAAACCGGAAAACACACCTAAAATCAGATAGAATGGAATATTACCGGCGTCAAACGAGTTCACCAACTCGAACTTGAAAAGTACCTCGTCGCCCATGAAATAATAGGCCAACACTGCTGCCGAAATACCGGAAATCAGCAAGGGCAGTAACGATGCCATTGTCAGGTCAAGCATTAAAACTTCGAGGGTAAAAACAATACCGGCTAAAGGCGCCTTGAAAATCCCGGCGATAGCTCCGGTCGCCCCGCAACCAAGCATCAACATCGTTTGCGCATGACTGAGGTTGAAGAAACGGGCCAGATTCGAACCGATAGCAGAACCAGTTAATACTACCGGGGCCTCTGCTCCAACCGATCCACCAAATCCGATGGTAAAACTACTGGTGATCATGCTTGAAAAAGTATGATGCCGCTTCAAATTTCCTTTATTCAAACTGATTGCTCCCAACACCTTCGAAACACCATGTCCCAAATCGTCTTTGATGAGCAGTTTAACAATCAACACTGTAATGGCTATCCCAATTAGCGGAAATGCCAAAAACAAATAGTTTTCATCCGATTCTTTAAGGTTACCAACCAAAGTTTCACCGATCAGATGAATCAAATTTTTCAACAGCAAAGCTGCCGTACCACACACAATACCAATCAACAAACTTAACCAATACACTTTTTTCGAATCGTTCATCCGATTGAAAAAGGCTAGCAACTTGGTCTTCAATTCCATCATAACATCAAAAGCTTATTCATATGAAAAATGACTCATTTTTTTCCGATAAGAAGAAAAAACCCGGGCCCGCGAAATAAAACCGATGTATCTTCCTTCGTCAATAACAGCGATGTTGTAGCGTCCTGTCACTTCAAATTTTTCAACAACCTGTTCCATCAAATCAGCAGTCGAAATAAAATGCTCGGGTAAATACATCAGTTCGCTCACCTTAACCGAGTCATATAGTTCCTGCTTAAATATTAAATGTCGGATGTCATCCATTTTGACCATGCCCTTGAGGTAACCTTCATCGTCGACCACCGGAAAAATATTCCGGTGTGCGGTGGAAATTGCCTCCGTTAAGTCACGGAGGGTGGCATCGGGGTGCAAAGTAACAAAATCTGTTTCAACTAATTTCTTGACCTCCATCATCTGCAGAATATTCTTGTCTTTGTCGTGTGTCATCAATTCCCGGCGTTGTGCCAGCTGAGCGTGATAAACCGACTTGGGCGCAAAGGCCTTAACTGTTAAAAATGAAAAGGTTGCCGTAATCATCAACGGTACAAATAACAGGTAGCCACCCGAGATATCGGCGATCAGGAAGATACCGGTCAGCGGTGCATGCAGTACTCCCGCAATCAATCCAGCCATGCCAATCAAGGCAAAGTTATTCTTATCAATCTGCTGATTACCAAATCGATCAACCAATACAGCGAACACCGCCCCAACATTCACACCTGTGAAAAGTGTGGGTGCAAAGATGCCTCCAACTCCCCCGCTTCCAAAGGCCAGCGAGGTTGCCACAACCTTCAACAAACTAATGGCTGCCAGCAAGATAACCATCAAAAAAAAGTGATCTTTCAGGTAAAAGAAAACCGAGTTATTGTATAAATAACTGTAATCGCCGGCCAGGCAAGCATTGATCGCCAGATATCCTTCACCATAGAGTGACGGGAACAAAAAGATCAGGAAACCAAGCAATAGCCCCCCGTAGAGCAATCGATTCCACAAGCCCGGAATCTTCTCAAAACGATTTGTTATATAAATGTTAATCTTTGTGAAATAAGCAGAAACAACTCCCGTCAGGATTCCCAACGCGATGTAATAAGGAAGATCGTTTACCACGAAGCTTGACTTGACATCAAACGGATAAAGCACATCATGTCCCATGAAAAAGTAGGAAGTCATGACCGCGGCTGAAGAAGAAAGCAGCAGCGGAACCAGCGAAAAAGTGGTCAGATCGATCATGATGACTTCAACTGCAAAAACGATTGCCGCAATCGGAGCTTTAAAAATGGCCGCCATTGCCGCTGCCGACGAGCAAGCCAGCATCAAAATAGTACTGCGGTAATCCAAATGGAAGAAACGCGAAAGCACCGAGCTATAGGCAGCACCTGAAACAACGGTTGGGCCCTCCAGTCCCACCGAGCCTCCGAAACTAACCGTGAGCGCACTGGATACCATCGAGCTGTAAAGGTTGTGACGGCTCAGATCGCCCTTGCGTCGCGAGATACTGTGCAAAACATTTGGAATACCCGGCCGGACGGGTTTTCGCACGATAAACCGAACAAACAGAACGGTCAGCAAAATGCCGACAATAGGCAAAATAAAATAGATGGAGTTTCCCTCGTTCTTTTCAATGACCAGGTTTACCAGATCCTGCAATTTCCAAACGAAGTTCTTCAGCAAGGTTGCCAGAATGCCAACAATGACGCCAATAACAACACTCAACAGAATGATGAATTTCCGTTCGCTCAGGTGTCGAAGTCTCCAGCGATGAAAGCGGGCTGCATAAGAGAGCTTGTTTGGCATCTTTTTCGAAATTAGTGCTTCGGAAAAGACTATAAGTTAAGAATCTATTTCTTCTTTTTAAAGATATCCTTGATCGATTCCCAAACTTTTTTCTTCTCTGTTTTATGCGTTTCCCCATCCGACTGATCTCTGTCCGACTGATCTTTCTTTTTAAAGATATTGCCAATCAAATCACCGATTGATCCGGCAGGCAAATCCTCCCGGTACGGCTCCACATCGAGCTTCGCCAGCAAACGGGGAGCTGGTTCGCGGAAAGAAGCGTATTGCAAGCGCTTGTAGCGCGTATCAGCATACAACTTGGTGTAAAACTTCCCGACAATCGGAAGCGCCATGTAACCGCCTTGGCCGTATGTGATGGTACGGAAGTGAATCGACGGATCATCAGCTCCAACCCAGCAACCGGTAACCAGTCCCGGATTCATCCCCACAAACCAACCATCGGTTTGATCCTGTGTTGTTCCGGTTTTACCCGCAAAATCGCCACCAACGTGGTAAGCTGTTCGAATCGGGCTACCGGTTCCATTCGAGATAACCGACTGCATCATGTGAACAAGCATACGGCAATTCTCCGGATCCAGCGACGTTTTGATCGGCTCAGGCTTGGCAAATTTGTCCAATACCTTGCCTTGTGCATCTTCAATTGAAACCAGGTAATGCGGCTCGATGTAAACACCGTCGTTCAGAATCGTGGCATAAGCCGAAACCATATCTTTCAAACTGATAGATGCTACTCCCAAAGCCAAAGAAGGAAATTCAGGAAGCTCGGCTGAAATACCCAGTTCGCGGGCTGTTTCAATCACCTCGTCAATGCCCGTTTCCATCAAAACCTCCACAGCAACCGTGTTGATCGATTTGGCCAGTGCTCCTTCCATCGAGTAATAGCCTTCATAATCCGGGTGTGAGTTTTGCGGCGACCAATCCTGGTAGTCGTGGTAAACTTTACGCTCATTTGAAAAATAATCGTCAGGTTCCAAACCATTCTGCAAGGCGGCCAGGTAAACAAATGGTTTAAAGGTTGAACCGACCTGTCGCTGCGAGTTCACATGGTCGTATTTGAAGTAGCGAAAATCGATTCCGCCAACCCAGGCTTTCACCTCACCGGTTGATGGCTCAAGTCCTAAAAATCCGGCGTTCAACAGGCTCAAATAATGCTTCACCGAGTCCAGTGGTGTTGCCACAACTTGCTTGTCGCCTGTCCAATCGAACAGCACCATATCACGTTTTTGGTTGAAAGCGGCTTTAATTTCAGCCTCTGATTTTCCGGCTGCCTTCATCTTCCGGTAGCGTTCCGATTGTTTCATAGCGCGCTCCAGCACCGAAGGTTTGCGCGACCAGGGAGTAGAACCTTTCCAATGGTTGTTGAATACGTTCTGCAAACTCTTCATGTATTCTTTCACCGATTGCTCGGCAAAATACTGGTAATCGTAGTTGACAGTTGTTTTCACTTTCAACCCGTCGTTGTATAAGTTGTACGGATCGCCGTTTTCCTTTTTATGACTCTTACACCACTCCAGCAATTCCGGCTTCAACATTTCCAGGAAGTACGGAGCCGGGCCTTCGTTGTACGAAATCCGACGATAACGCAAGGTCAGCGGCTTCTCCTGGAAGACTTTTCCTTGTGCCTCCGAGAGGTATTCATTTTTTACCATCTGCCCGATCACCACATTCCGGCGTTCTTTAGAGCGTTCAGGGTGTAATCGGGGGTTGTAATAATTATTGGCTTTCAACATTCCCACCAACACTGCTGCTTCATCAACTGTCAAATCTTTCGGCGACTTGTTAAAAAAACGCTCAGCGGCCACTTCAATACCATAGATATTTTCACCAAACGGAACGGTGTTCAGGTAAAGCGTCAGGATATCTTCTTTGGTATAAATGCGCTCCAGACGGTAGGCAATAATCGATTCGCGGAGTTTGTTGACCGGCATCGAAAAAACACCCAGACTATTGCGGGGGAAAAGGTTTTTTGCAATCTGCTGGCTCAAGGTACTTCCACCTCCGGCACTGTGATCCTGCAGGAGAATTGATTTCACAAAAACACGCATCAGCGCCACTTCATCAACCCCGCGGTGCTCGTAAAAGCGTGAATCCTCGGTTGCAACCAGGGCATGAATCACGTTAGGCGAAATCTCGTCGTAGCGAACATTACTCCTGTTTTCGGTATAATAACGCCCCAGCAATTTTCCTTCCTGCGAGAAGACTTCCGAGGCCTGTGGATTTTTGATATCGTGCAACTGCGAGGTGCTCGGAACATAGCCTAAAAATCCCAGGTAAACAGCTGTGAAGAAAAGTGCAAAAAGAATGATTCCCACCGCTGCTATCTTCAACATTAACATGAGAAAGCGCCGCCCAATCGACGACTTCTTGGAGGACTTTTTACGACGTCCGCTACTTGCTTTTTTACGTGGTTTTGCTTTTGCTGAAGACTTCGATGTAGATTTCCGAGGAGGCATATGATTTTGTTTATTTCCCTTTTTCGTATTGAGATACCGATATGAACTTATTCTTACAATCAATAATTGTACCGCTATCTTTCGAGCTCAAAACTATA
This sequence comes from Mangrovibacterium diazotrophicum, assembly GCF_003610535.1. Taxonomy (NCBI): domain Bacteria; kingdom Pseudomonadati; phylum Bacteroidota; class Bacteroidia; order Marinilabiliales; family Prolixibacteraceae; genus Mangrovibacterium; species Mangrovibacterium diazotrophicum. The sequence continues at coordinate 1,288,881 of NZ_RAPN01000001.1, forward strand.
CAATAATGCCAAAACGACTCGACTATTTCTAAAGGAATCGACAAACTTTTCCCAAAAATAATTGTCATTATAGTTCCACCCGTTTATTGAAATAACTATGAAAGTTGGTATTACAGGAGCTTCAGGTTTTATTGGACAACAATTGATCGCTTCGCTTCAATTGAAAGGGCATACATGCGTGGCACTAAAACGAGATTTACTTTACAATCCGGAAAAAGGTTTGGCAGATCTCCTTACCGGATGCGATGCCGTGATTAATTTAGCAGGAGCACCAATTTTGCAACGCTGGACAGCCAACAACAAGCGGACCATCTACAGCAGCCGGGTCGATACCACATTGAATTTGACGGAAACCATTCGGAAGATTCCCGCAGCCCAACGTCCCAAAGTATTCATTTCCGCATCAGCAGTTGGTATTTACCAAACCGGGCTGGAGCACGATGAATCGAGCAAAGAGTTTGATCGCGGATTTACGGGAACAGTTGTTCTGGGCTGGGAAAAAGCGTCCGAGTCGATTCCTCCCTCAACGCGTCGAGTGATTTTCCGGATTGGTGTTGTGCTCGCAAAGGAATCACAAACGGTGAAGCAATTGCGACCTTTATTCAAAGCAGGGTTGGGCGGTAAAATCGGTTCGGGCCAACAGGCCTTTCCGTTTGTCCATATTGATGATTTGGTGTCGGCTTTCGAAACAGCCCTGACCGATGAGAACTACAGCGGCATTTACAACCTGGTCGCTCCAAAGTCGATCAATAACGCCGAATTTACGAAGTGCTTTGCTCAAACGCTAAATCGCCCCGCACTTGCGCCCGCTCCAGCATTTGCCATTCGTCTGGTGTTTGGGAAAGCTTCCGGACTACTGCTGGAAGGAGCGACTGTAAACCCCAAACGCCTGAAAGAAGCCGGCTTCACGTTCAGCTACCCGACGATTGAAAAAGCGCTCGATCAAATTCTAAAAAACTAAAAAAGCCCTGCCTTGGCAGAGCTATTCTATTGTAATACTTTCTTTTACTTAAAAATTCAACTTCCCCTGTTGATCCTGGGGTTGCGTTGCCTGGTACTCTTCAATAATCTGATCAATCGTCATCAGGCATTTGCCGCAGCTGGTTCCGGCGCGCGTAGCATATTGGATGTCTGTTGCATCCAACGCTCCTTTTTTCAACTCATTAATGATTTCCTGCTCCGAAACCATATTACAAATACAAACCAAACGGTTACTCATGTTCCAATCTACTTTTTCTGTTTTCGTTTCTTTCTTGCTTATTTCTCCGTCAGTCTGTTCTCGATATGCAGACGTATTTTCCGATAAGCGTCAATCACTTTATCACCCTTGGTCATGGTGTCGTAAATCTTCTTAATCAGCTGCCTGTCGGTTACCCAAACGAAACTGGCTTTAAAATTAAGATCATAAACCAAAGACATCAGAAAAAGTTTAAAATCGGCTAACGATTGAAGGTCCTTTTTCAGAACCGGTTTTTCAGCAATCAGGCTTTTTAATACAGCATCGCTGGCCAATCCCATTTTGGGCAGGTTGTAGCTGATGGTTGGCAGGCTGAATGTTCCGTCACGTTTCAGTAAGGAAACAGCCAGTTCCCAATTGTCCATTTTGTCGGCATCGCGAAGGATTTGAGCAAACAACATCACCTTTTTTTCTTTCGATGAAAAGCTGAATTTGTTGTGACCGGCAATCACTTCCGTTATCAATTTGCGCTCTTCCTCTTCCATTTTGAGAAAGAACTCCTGCTCCGAAATCAGTTGAATACTCAATTCAGCATGATCCTCGGATGTCGTATCATCGAAGTGTTTGTATTTTTCAAATTGAACGAAACGACCAACATCGTGCAGCAAACCAATTAATTCAATGATATGCTGATCCTCGGGCTCCAGTTCCAGAGCTTTGGCCAGGTAAAGACAATTGGCTGCCACCCGCAACGAGTGGTCTCTCTTCATTTGTAAATTCTCAGAAACAGAGAAGTCGGAGGCTTTTATAAACTTCTTCGCCAGTTCCCCGAAAAACTCTTTCCCTTCATCAAGCTTAGTATGACTCATAAATAACATTCGCAATTGAAGGCAAAAATAGATTATTTCGTTGGTTTATGACCGAAAGTGCAAACCATTTTATTAACAGTCACCCGCTTATTAATGGTGCTGAAGTTTTTTAAAAATTATACGGGGGAAAAGAATGTTTTACTATTTTTGCATCGCTTTCGGCCCCATAGTTCAATGGATAGAATATCAGATTCCGGTTCTGACGATATGAGTTCGAGTCTCGTTGGGGTCACAAAAAGCCGCGGTTTCCGCGGCTTTTGTTGTTTTAAAGCGAATAAAAATCTTCTAAATATTTCGCCAATTTAACCTTGCTATCAACTTCTGTATATCAAAAGAAGTTTCTTTTCAAAGTCGTTTGTATTTTTGAAAACTTACGATTTTGCTTCGATCAATACAAAGACAATTCGGAAGATATCTAGCTAATCAACAAATTCAAATATCGCTGTTTTCGTACTTTCTGAATTCAATCCAATCTCAACTCTGAATTCTCCGGCTTCCGCCTGGTACTCCAATTCCGAATTATAAAACATCAGATCGTCGACCGTAATTTTAAATCGAACAGTCTTTGTTTCACCCGGTTTCAGAAAAACCTTTTGAAAATGTTTTAACTCTTTTCGTGGTCGGGTAACCGAAGCCTCCAAATCCCGCAAGTAAAGTTGAACCGTTTCCTCGCCGGCCATTTCACCGGTGTTGGTCAGGTTAATCGTAGCCGTTAGCGTATCATTCTCTGCAAAAGCATTCTTGTCCAGCTGAATATCGCTCACATCAAACGAGGTATAACTTAAGCCAAATCCAAACGGATAAAGTGGCGTATTGGGAACGTCGAGGTAGCGACTCGTATATTTCACGCCTTCCCAAAACGGACGGCCAGTGGTTTTCATACTGTAGTACACCGGCACCTGCCCCACTTTACGCGGAAACGACATGGTTAATTTTCCGGAAGGGTTGAAATCGCCGTAAAGAATGTCTGCCACGGCATTGCCGGTTTGCGAACCTGCCGACCAACATTGCAGGATTGCGGCACAGTTTGCGTCTTCCCACTCCAGCGTGAGCGGCCGTCCGGTTAGCAAAACAAGCACCACCGGTTTTCCGGTTTCAACCAGCTTTTGCAACAGCTCTTTCTGCGAAGCCTGCAGGTTAATATCGGCCAAACTGGCTGCTTCACCGTTCATCACTGCAGATTCGCCCAAAACGGCGACGACCACATCAGCAAACGTAGCTACTTCGATGGCCTCTTCAATCAGCTCCTCACTGCTTTGCTCATCCATCGGGTAACCAATCAGCTTTGCCAACGCTTCGTCATCAGTTAAACGGGCGCCTTTGACATAGCTAACTGCTGTTCGCTTTCTCAGCCCTTCAAGCACCGTGATCACCTGCGAGGTATCACCATTCAACACCCAGGTTCCCATGGTTGCCTTTTTCGAATCGGCCAATGGACCAACCACCGCGATCTTCTGCCCTTTCGTCAATGGCAAAACCGAACTTTCATTTTTCAGTAATACCGCAGACTTACGGGCTGCCTCCAGCGCGAGATTCATAAATTCCTCATTCTGTCCTTCCTCTGCGATGTTGTCTTTCAATCTCAAAAACGGATCGTCAAACAAACCAAGCTGATATTTGGCTTCGAGAACGCGGCGGCAAGCCTGGTCGATTTCGTCCATGCTGACAGTGCCTTTTTCAAGCGAGTTTTTCAGTGTATTAACAAAGCCCTCGCTCACCATATCCATATCGATACCAGCGTCCAATGCCAATGCAGAGCAAGTTTCGAGATCGCCAATACCATGAGCTCCCATCTCGCGGATAGCCGTATAGTCGGTGGCGATAAAACCATCGAAGCCCCAGTCTTTCCGCAGCACATCGTCAATCAGCCATTTGTTGGAAGTTGCCGGAACTCCGTTGATGTCGTTAAAGGCAGTCATCACAGAACCGACTCCCGCATCCACAGCTGCCCGGTACGGAGGCAGGTAATCCTGAAACATCTTGATTTCGCTCATGTCCACCGTGTTGTAGTCGCGACCGCTTTCGCCAGCGCCGTAGAGCGCAAAATGTTTCACACAAGCCATCACCGCTCCGGGTTGAGCCATGTCTTCCCCCTGATAGCCTTTCACCATTGCCTTCGCGATTAACGAGCCCAGGTACGGATCCTCTCCGGCACCTTCAGCAACACGCCCCCAACGAGGATCACGTGACACGTCAACCATCGGCGAAAACACCCAGTCGATTCCGTCACTTGCCGCCTCTGTTGCTGCTGCGCGGGCGGTACGTTCAATCAATTCCGTATCCCAACTGCACGACAGCGCCAGCGGAATAGGAAAAACCGTACGGTGCCCGTGGATGACATCCTGCGCAAAAATGATCGGAATCCCCAAGCGCGATTGTTCAACTGCCAGCTTCTGAATCTCCATCCGAGTTGACTTCGATTCGATATTGAAAAGACCGCCAACAAGTCCGTTCTTCACTTTCTCGCTCACACCGGAGTTGGCAGCAGCTCCGGTTTGGAGGCTGCCATCCCAGGCAAGGAGATTTAGTTGGCCTAGTTTTTCATCCAATGTCATCTTCGACATCAGAGCATCAATAAATAGTTTTCGCTCTATCGATTTGTCAGCATTAACTCCTCCTGCCCAAAGGCAGATCGGGCAAAAAAAAGCCAATAAGATTAACGCTGACAATCGTTGACTACCAGTAAATTTCATGATCTGCTATTCGTTTAAAGTTCTTGCCTGTTTATTGCTGAAAGATTTCGGGGTATTTGCGGATAAAATAAACCGGCGTACAACTCCAGGCATGGCAATAACTGTTGATCGGGAAAAAGTTGTACGGTGACAGAAAATCGTTGTTTGGATCATAAACTTCCCAGAATGTATCCGCGCCTTTCTCAACCATTCCGCCCCAATAATTTACCAGCAACTCTTTGGCTTTGGCCTGCATGTTCGAATTAATTAGTGCCTGAATGAGATAGTGATACATGTAAGGGCCGCCCGGGGAAAGAGCTTCCGGCGTATTCATCACTGCCGTCAATACTTTCTGGCTTTGCTTCTCATTGAGCACGCCTCCGAGGATCATCCAAATTTGGGATGCGTACGAGATTTGCTGGTCGTCACCACAGGCAAACATCCCGGTCTTCGTGTTATACAAATTAGCCAGAGCGGCCTTTTTCATCTTTTTAATCAAAGCCGGAACTTCGGCGATTTCATCCGTTTTGCCCAAAGCTTCAGCCAAGTCGAAAGTTTCGCTTAAAGCGAAAATCATTAATCCCTGGATGGCCGCATTTTTATTCAGCCCATCTTTCCAATCGAAGAACAACCACCACTCTTTATTGGCCCGTTCATAGTCAACCAAACCGTCATCTCCCACATAGTTTTTAATGATATCCAACTGACGTTTGGCAACCGGCCACAATTCTTCAGCCGTGGCTTTATCATCAGTTGCAAGCAGGTAGTTTTTCAGGCTTACATTATACAGCAACGAATAGTCCATCAAACGTTGACCGGCTTGAGGATGTGGCTCCGGCTCTTCAAAAATAGTTCCCAAAACATAACCTTCGTCATCGCTTAACCCGGCCAAAATATAGAGACATCTTTTAGTCAGATTGTGATTTTCATAGGAGTAAACATTCGCAAGTGATTCCAAATACATATCGCCAACCCACAAGCGGCGATCGCGTTTGGGACCATCTTCGTAAACCGTCTGCATACATTCTTTCAGCGTCTTCAAACCGATTTCATCAATCTTTTTTACGATTGGAGAAGTCGAGGCGGCCAATGCCTCCGGCTGTTTAACTGCTGAGGTTAATGCCTTAAACTGAATGTCGCTGATTCCAAAATCAAAATAAGGCGAGGCTCCCAACAATTCAATTTTGATGTAGCGGCAAGAAACCCGCCGAGTCAAGGTGTTGGTTGAAGGAACATTCATAATTGTCATTTGCTCGTCCTGCAACCAGGCGCGGCTGATTGCTCCCGGGAAAGGGTCAAAAGGTGTTGCTAACTCGGCCGGAACTTCGCTAAAAGTAAACCGGAACCGAACAGGCGAATCAGCTGCACCCCAAATTGTCTTCAAGTTAAACGTGAAATAGCCCGTGTAATGGTCGCCAAGATCGACAACCACTTCTTTAATTTGCCGGATTGATTTGTTGTACAGCGAATCAATTGGTGCTATATTTTTCGCCTCCCAGCCTTGAAAAGCGTCCTCATTTTTGACTAACTCAACCAGAGTTGTTGGCTTAACAATCGTTTCCGTAAGTTTCGGTTTTAAAGCTTCAGCCTTTTCAACCCATTGTTTTCCGTTTGGGTAATAGTTTTGAGCCATTGCCCGACCGGATACGGCCAACAAAAGGACAAGGATAAAAATTTGGTAGTTTATTTTCTGCATGATGTAATATTTCTGAAGTTGATTATTGGTGGTTAAAAGATAACTTGTTTACCGAGCTCGATCGCTGTTCTCAGCCGAATATCTTGGGACGAAGCGCCAATGAGGACGTCGTAAGTACCGGGCTCCGCGCTCCAGGCTTTCTGACCGGGATCATATTCTGCCAAATCTTGCGCTGTGACCTCAAATTTCAGGGTTTCGGATTCTCCGGGTTTTAATAAGGCGGTTTTCGCAAAATGTTTCAGCTGAATCATTCTCGAGTCTTTTGATTTCAGGTAAAGCTGAACCACTTCCTTCCCGTTGTTTACCCCGGTATTCGTTACGCTCAGCTCGATCTGGAATTTATGATCCGGGAGCGAATCCACCGAAAGATTGTTGTACGTAAAGTCGTTGTACGACAGACCGAAACCAAATTCGTAAGAAGTGGCAACATCTGCTCCCCGATAGTACCGGTAACCAACCGCAGTTCCTTCCGTGTAATCAGTTTGCTGCGGATTAGTTGACGGATCAGGAAAAAAGTTTGAAGAAGGAACATCACCGTACTTCACAGGGAAAGTCATCGTCAATTTACCGGATGGGGTCACGTCACCGGAAAGGATTTGGGCAATCGCCGTTCCGGCTTCCTGCCCGGGTTGCCAAGCCAGCACAATCGCATCTGCCTCATTTTTCCAGGAAGCGGTTTCAATCACTCCACCAATATTCAAAACAACGACCAGTTTCTTTCCTTGTGCATGGAAGGCTTTTGAAAGCTTACGGATCATTTGTTGCTCAATATCGGTGAGCTGAAAATCATCCGCCACTTTACGATCGGCAAATTCTCCTGAAGTTCGGGAAATAGTAAACAAAGCCAGATCGCATTCAGCTGCAAACTGCTTCAGTTCCGCTTCGCTCCAATTCTTTTCCTGCAACATGATATCGGGATCGAAATACGACTTCTTCTCCCCAATCCGCTCCTTCTCGGCTTGAACATGCTCGGCATAGGCTTTTTCAAACTCAGCCGGAATCCCGTAGCCAGACTTTTCAAGTCCTTGCTTTATCGAGACGGTGTACGCACTGTTCACATTTCCACTGCCGGTACCTCGTGAAATCGTCTCAAAACTAGCGATACCGAATGCTGCAATTTTAGAAATCGCCTTACCCAGCGGAAGCGTATTCCGGTTGTTTTTAAGCAGCACCATCCCGTCGGTAGCTGCTTGTGCCGCAATTTTGGCGTGCGCCTTGAGATCAGGATTGTCGCTGTAATCATAGCCATTGAAACGGGGCGTTTGTTTGATAATATTGAGAATCCGATCAATATTCCGGTCTACAACGGCTTCATCCAAATCACCATTCTGAACAGCTTCTGCAATCTGTTCAGCAATATATTTGCTTCCCGGCATTTGCAGGTCGTTCCCAGCCTTCACTTGTTGAATCCGGTCTCGTCCGGCAAACCAGTCAGTCATCACAAAGCCGGTGAAGCCCCAATCCTTTCGCAAGATCGAATCCAGCAAAACAGGATTCTCGGAACAATAAACACCTTTAATTTTGTTGTAAGCCGACATCACCGTCCAGGGATTCGATTTCTTAACCGCAATCTCAAAACCTTTGAGATAAATTTCATGCAATGTTTTCTCGTCGATTTCTGCATTGATCGACATGCGGTTTGTCTCGTTGTTGTTGGCCGCAAAGTGTTTAATTGAAGTTCCTACGCCAACCGACTGAACACCATTGACCATGGCTGCAGCCATCTCTCCTGACACAACCGGATCTTCTGAATAATATTCAAAATTACGCCCACCGAGTGGATTGCGGTGAATATTTAATGCCGGCCCCAATAAGATGTCGACTCCATATTCTTTGGCTTCCGTTCCCATGCAAACTCCAACCTGGCGAACCAAATTGGTATCCCAACTACAAGCCAGCAACGACTCGATCGGGAATGCCGTCGCATAAAATGTTTTTGTGGTGTCAGGACGCATCGGATCGATACGCACACCTGCAGGACCATCAGCCAATACGATAGCCGGTATTCCCAAACGAGGAATAGCAAAGGTTGTTCCGGCAGCACCGGGCACTAATTTTTTGGTTTGTCCCACCACCGGCGGTTGCGAATCGAACAAGGTATCTGCACCACCAAAACCGGAGGGATAACCACGGGGAAAGCCGGGATCGTCGCCTACCAGAAGTTGGGCTTTTTCCTCCAAGGTCATCGCCGCAATCACTTCCTGGTTGGTTGATTTTCCTAAACGAATGTTTTGGCCCGAAGGCGAACAACTAACGAGCATTGCTGCAATTCCCGCAAGCCCGATCGTTCTCAATGTGTTAAGCTTATTCGTTATTTGTTTCATCTTGAATATTTATCTGGAGTATGATTTATTGGTTTGTAGTTACAAAACGACCAGCTTTTCCAGCAACTGTCCCATCTTTAAATAGTAGACTCCGGCATGTAGAAATGAAAGATCCACTGATCCGGTTCCGTTAACAAGCTGATCAAAAATCTTGACACCATTGGTGTTATAAATAGCTAATTCTGTTTCATCCAGGTTGTCTATGGTGTAGTTCAATGTGCGATCCTGGGATAAAGGATTGGGGAAAACGCTTGACGAACTTTTAATGTCGTTTACCGAAGTACTGATATCTTTCTTTCCCCAGTAATAAACTTCCCAACCGTCAATTCCGGTCCGGTTAGCATTAATCGGAATACTTCCCCCTTCCATTGAAACAAAGCCTCCTTTTCCAAGCAGGGCCATTTTCCCGCTGGCTAAATCAATCCAATAAAACTTTTCGTTTTCACCGATTTCATCTTTGTCGCAGGTCATCGAACTGGTCCCGTTGTTCGAACTCACGTATTTTCCGTTATTACCTTTCAAGGCAATCATCCCATCACCGGCATCAACAACCAAAAAATATTTGTCATCAGTCAAACTGGTCGAACTGCAGGTCATGGCCGAATTTCCGCTTTCGGAGCTGATGTATGTATAGTTATAAGCTTCAAAACTGATGTAATCACCAATACCGCGATAAGGAACACTCGTCGTATAGCTTCGGATTGTATCGATTAAACCGGCATTTCTACGAAACTTGGAAGTCACAAACTTGTCCCATTTCTGTTTGATCAGTTCTTCGCTATCCCAGTTTAAGTCGGGAGTTGTATTGGTATTTCCGAGATACAATCCCCAGTTCAGGGTTGAAGTAATGTTTTTGTAAGTCCAGTTCGACCAGGCGCCGTTAAAACAGTTCATGCCGTTCATCCATTTGCTCCACAAATCGAGGTTATTCCAGAAGTTGTACTCGCCCGCAAGAACCGGTGTGTTCCATTGCAATTGATGCCAGGCCATATCGCCCAAAGCCCAGTTGATAAATCCATTTTGGGAATCCCAGTTGTAGTAGTCGGTATTGTAATAATGTGCTTGATATAGCATATTCTCCCATCCGCGCTGGCTTGGCGAATCAATCATATCGAAGTTATAAAAGGCCTGTACCGAAATAATATGATCGGCATCGATGGCACGAACGGCCTTGTATATGAGATCATACATATCGCTCGTTGTGAACGATGAGTTGCTACTCACAGGTTCGTTCATCAGATCGTACGCACAAACTGCAGGTTCACCTTTGAAATGGGTGGCAACTGCTTTCCACAAATCAACCGTCATTTGCTGCGATTCCGGATCGTTCCACAATTCGTTGGTTGTCGCCTGTCCACTCGTGATATAGCCGTCCAAACCACCCGGAGCTCCGTGCAAATCGAGCATAACATAAATTTCCCGCTGGGAGCATTGCTCAACAACCCAATCCAACTGTTTAAACCCATTGGCTTTAATCGAGCCGTCGTTGTTCATCACTTCCATCCAATAAAACGGAACACGAACCATATTCATTCCCATCGCTTTAATACTGTCCAGATCAACCGTCGTGATCCACTGATCCTGATAATAATCCCAAAGTTCATCGGCTTTATCTACTCCAAAGCGATCATAGGTTGCATTCCGTACCGTGAAATCGTCATTCATGTAGAGGTAAAACTCGGCAATAGACCAGGTACTTGTTGAATTCCCTTTCTGCAATATTTTGATGTAACGGGCTTCCAGCGCGCCAAGATAAACATCAACCACGCTGGTGGTGGCGGATCCGGTAGCTACTTCAGTCCAACTGGTACCATCCGTTGAGATCGAGATACGATAGTAGGATGGTGATTCTTCCGCTACTCCGCCAGACTTCAACGAAATTTTGTCAAAAACGATATTCTTTTGACAATCGATTGTGATGCCTTGACCAGCCGTAGCGACCTGCGCGGTGCCCGAATTCCATTTGGTTGACTCGTCGCCATCCAGTATGTAGGCTAAATTATCACCGGAAACGGAGCTTGTGTTTGACGCTGTCCAGCTATCCCGGTTCAGCAACCCGTAGCCAAGTGGACCGATCCAATACTCCATGCTCAACCACGAGCCCAAGTTTGTTCCCCGCAGGGCAACCACATCTCCTTCTCCCGATTTATTTCGAACATAAGGGCCCGACGCTTTCAAAAAGTCTGACGAATCAAACTGTCCGTAACTTTTGTCAACAGCAGTAAAAAGGAGCAGGATTAGAATGGGAAGTAGAAAAATCGTTCTTGTTTTCATGATTCGTTCAGGTGTAAAGTGACCATTTTCAATGCCTCGGGCATGAATTCATATTGAATTTCTGAAAAGACGAGCTTTTCAAATTCGGGTACAGTAAGTTTTTAAGGAAAGCGATTATTGAGCCTTAGCCCAATAATCGCTTTTAAAAATTGAATTAATAACCAGGATTTTGCTCAATATTCGGATAGATATTGATTTCGCGTTCAGGTATTGGGAACAATAATCTGAAATCCTGAAAATTGTATGCTGTGCTTGCTAGTTCAACACCGGCTGGGTAATAGTAGTCTGTTGGGTTTGCTTTAATTTTTGCAAACTGAGCTGACATTACTTCGGCAGCATTTCCCCAGCGCACCAAATCAGGCCAGCGTTTATTTTCGAAGGCCAACTCAACGCGACGTTCAGTCATGATGGCCTCGCGCATGGCTGTTTGGTCAGAAATTGACAAAGCACTCAAACCGGTACGCGAATGTGCATGAACCATATTCAGGTAGGTCAAAGCTCCCGAAACGTCACCCTGTTCGTTCTTTGCTTCGGCTATCATCAATAGCACCTCAGCGTAGCGGTAAACCGGCCAGTCATCGTCGGTTACCTGATGTTGAACAGCTCCGTGCACATATTTTTTCACATAAGGAATATTGTCGTACCCTTCACCTGAATAGAACTGAATAGAAGCATCGAAACGCAGGTCTCCACTTTCATACGCAGCAATCATTTCAGGAGTCGGGGTATTCCATCCACCGTAACCGTTTGTGTTCCCGTTCGGAAAGCCACTGATAACGCCGGGATTCGACAAAATCGGTAAAAAGTTGTAAGCAAACATACTGTTCGCACTAGCCGACAAATCGTCGCTGTACTGAACCTCGAAAATCATCTCCGAATTATTCTTGTTACTCGGATCAAAAATCGCGGCGTAATCAGACTGCAACGAGTAACCTGAAACGTTGCTCAGGGCAGTTTCTGCATTCGCCCACTCTTCCAGCACTAGATAAGCATTTCCAAGCAAAGTATAAGCGGCACCATTTGCCACGTATCCTTTCTCCTGTTCTGAGAACGACGGGAGAATCTCTGCGGCTAATGTCGCATCTGCAATAATCTGAGTATATATCTCGGCAACAGTCGCACGCGTTTGCAACGTCTCTTCGTAACTGGTCGGGGGAGTCGTCACCAATGGTACGCCGCCAAAATATTGCACGAGGTCGAAATAGGCAAAAGCTCTCAGGAAGAGTGCCTGTCCCTTGTAGTTGTTCCTGGCATCATCCGAGATATCGGCATCATCAATATATTTCAAAATCTGGTTGGCACGACCGATAATGATAAAGTCGTTTTGATATTTGTTAGAAACAGGACCGCCGTTCGAATCATCAATGAACTGATCCACATATTCGCGATCGGCATAACCTCTGTTCGATGTATTGTAAATAAAGCCGGTATTATCCGAGCGCATTTCACCCATCGACCAGGCACCGTAATCGGCTGCACCTGTTCCGTATAAGTTTCGCAGCGGAACATAGTTCCCCACAATAGCCAGCTGAAAATCAGCCTCAGTCTCATAAAAGTCGCCGGCGGAAATCACCGTTTCCGGGTAAAGCGTCAGGAAATCGTCTGAGCAGGAAGTCAGGCCCAAACACACTCCCAATACCAGGTATATTAATTTCTTTGTATTCATATCAAGTCCGTTTAATTAGTTTTAGAAGTTTAGATTAAGACCAAAGGTGAAAGTTCTCGGAACAGGGTAAGTCGTTGCATCAGCGCCCGAATTGATTCCACCCGCAGCCGAAACTTCGGGGTTGTTACCCGGGTATTTTGTAAACACAAAAGCCTGTTGAATACTTCCGTAGACGCGCACACTTTTAATGTTATTGATACGCTTCAAGGGCAGGTTGTAACCTAAAGTGATGTTTTTGATGGTGAAGTAACTGGCATCGTAAAGCCATTGAGAACCGGCCCAGTCGCGTTCGTAACCGGTTGTTCCCGATTTTACTTTACCGTATTTACCATCTCCGGGATCATCAGCCGATCTCCAGCGACGATCAACCGCTTTGTACACATTGAAGTTACCATCGAGGTTTGCCGCAAAACGATCCATCAGGTTAAAGATCTTATGCCCGTATGCGCCTTGGCAAACAACTGCCAAATCGAAGTTTTTGTAATAGAATGTGTTGGTCAAACCATAAATCGCTTTGGGAGCGGCACTACCCAAAACTGTTTTATCACGGTCGTCGTTGTATACCCATCCATCGCCATCCTGATCCTTAAACTTGATGGTACCAACTTCAGCTCCCTGGCGTCCGACTGCGTCAACTTCTTCCTGGGTATAGTACAATCCGTCCCATTCCAGACCATAAAGTTGTCCCAGCGGCTGTCCGACTTCAGTAATTGTATAGTCGCCATAAATCGTTGCATTGGTTGTCCCCAACTCAAGAGCTTCGTTTCGGTTAAAGGCGATATTGAAATCGGTGTCCCACTTAAACTTACCGGTTAAGTTTTTGGTGTTAATGGTGACCTCGTGTCCCCACAACTTGATTTTTCCAACGTTGGTCGTAAAACTGTAGAAGCCAGAGGATATTGGAATGTCTACCGTGTAGAGCAAGTTGTCTGTAATTCTTCTGAAGTAGTCGTAGGTCACCGAAATTCGATTATCGAACAATCCCAGGTCAAGACCGAAGTCAACCTCCGTTGTATTTTCCCAGCCCAAATCTTCATTATTTAAACCTGCGAGACTTTTCCCGTTAGTGATCACGCCGTTTACCGGATTGTTGGTATCCACGATATTGGAATACTGCGTGTAGTTACCGATGTTGTTGTTACCGGTTACACCCCAGCTACCTCTCAGTTTCAGGAAAGAAATTTGAGGAACTGCCGACATAAATCCTTCTTCGGAGGCCACCCAACCAAGCGAACCTGATGGGAAATCACCCCAGCGATTTTGAGATCCAAAACGAGAAGAACCATCACGACGATAAGCCAATGAAACCAGGTATCGATTTTTATAGTTGTAATTGATGCGGCTAATCAAGGAAGCCAAAGCCCAATCCTGGATATCAGTATTTCCGGTGATTGTCGTTGCTGCATTCAGGGTTTGCACACGATCATCCGGGAAGCCGGTTCCGTAAAGATATCCGCTCTCACCATGGGCGCGCTGCGCTGTGTAACCAGCCAAAACTTCGAAGTTATGATCATTAATTTCCTTATTGTAGGTCAACGTATTTTCCCACAACCAGGAATAACCGTACGAGTTGCTGTGCGTGGCATAAATACGGGAAGCGTCGTCCGGATTACCGGGGTTGAAAATACTACCAGCTGCTGCAGGGTAAAAGAAGTCGTTCACATTGTTACCCAAATCAACACCAATCGATGACTTGTACTTTAAGCCGGTAATTGGCTCGTACTCTACAAAACCAGTTGCCAGCAAACCGATGTTTTTGGTTTTGTTCTTCACGATCTGCACCTGGTTGTACCAGTTTGGCCCGGGCGAAGTCCCGTAAGTTCCGGTTTCGCCAGTTGTGCCCGACCATGTTCCGGTATTCACAGGAATCGTTCCGTCCTCATTAATATACGGCGCCAAGGGTGACGTTAAAATTGCCGACTGAACAATACTTGGTGAGTTGTACCAAATACCATCACTCTGAGGAGTATTGTTGGTTGTTACCGTATTGGAAACGTTCACCCCAACTTTTACTTTATCGTTGAATTTATATTCAGAGTTCACGCGCAACGAAAAGCGTTTGTAATCTGAGTTCAACAGGATACCTTCCTGATCGAAATAACCTGCTACAACAGAGGACTTAAATTTGTCTTTACTTGTACTGTAGCTAACCGAATAATTTTGAATAACTGCTGCACGAGTAACGGCATCAAACCAATCGGTTCCTTCACCGTATTGATCCGGATTTTGGTACATCTCCGGAACACTCCAGCCGTTTTCCTCGAAGATTTCCTTCTTAAACTTGGCAAACTCCCGGGCATTCATCATATCCGGACGCCCTTTTTCAGGCACCATCTGAACACCAGCATAGGCGCTCACGCTCATACTGGACTTACCAAACTTTGCCTGCTTTGTTGTGATCAGCACAACACCGTTTGCCGCGCGAGATCCATACAATGCTGTTGACGAAGCATCTTTCAAAACAGAAATTGATTCAATTTCATCCGGGTTGATGTTGGCAATGTCGCCCGTCAACGGAAATCCATCAACGACGTAAAGCGGATCGTTTCCGGCGGAAATAGAAGCCTGACCGCGAATTCGAATTGACATTCCCTGTCCCGGAATACCGGTTGTTTGGTTGATTTGTACACCGGCTAACTTACCCTGCAATTTTTGAGTCAGCTGCGCTGTTGGAATACTTTCCAAATCTTCCGTTTCGATATTCTGAATCGCACCGGTAATATTTCGTTTGGATTGAGAACCGTATCCAATCGCAACAACTTCGTCCAAACCAACGGCGTCTTCCCGCATTACCACATTAATCTCAGGCGACTCCCCAACTGTAAATTCTTGGCTGCCCATACCGACGAATGAGAATAGCAAGACACTTTCGCTGGTCAATCCTCCGATTGTATAACGACCTTCAAAATCTGTAATCGTACCTGTTGTAGTCCCTTTCAAGACCACTGTCACTCCTGGCAGCGGGCTTCCGGCGGCATCAGTAACCAACCCAGTCACTTTTCCCGTTTGCTGCTGAACAGCTTGCCCGGAATTTTTACTGGTCGATGGCGTAATAATGATCAAATTTTTGTCGGTAATCGTGTATTTTACTTTTTGGTTGACGAAGACCTCCTCCAGGAGCGCTTCAATATTTGCCTGATCAACATTGACATTGACCTTTTCGTCAATATTCAGACGTTCATCCTGCAACAAAAACTTATATTGGGTTTGTTCTTCGACCTGCCGAAGCACTTCACGTATCGATACGTTTTTTAGGTTTAGTGAGAATTTTGATTGTTGTGAATAGACACTCGCAGACACCGTGAGCGAGAGCAATACAACAAAAACGAATGTTAGTTTCATAATTCGTAAAAGCATTTTGACATGAGGACTCAATAAGGACCTCACAATCCAGTTTTTTTTCATACTTTTGGTTGTTATTAGATTAGTAATTACCTACTGTTGGAGCAGTTAGGTGATAATTCATTCAAACCGCCATGTGTTGGAGCACTCGGCGGTTTTTCCTTTAGTTTCGTTTGATTAAATAATGATTCCCTTCTTTTTTATAATTTAACTCACTTGCAAGTGATATTGCATCTAAGATTTCTTCGACATTTTCAACGTCGAATACACCAGAGTAGTGGATTTCCTGAGCAATGCTTTCCGGGTAAAATTCAATGTCTACATTGAATTTTCGCTCCAGTTTCCGGGCCAGCGATCCCATGTCTTCTTCGTGCAGGTACATTTTGTTACTCGTCCACGAACTATACTCTCCGGGATTAACCTCGGCAAGTAAAAACTGCTTTTTCTTCTTTTGGAAAGTGGCCATTTGTCCGGGTTCGAGCTTTATCTCTTTCATCCCCGGTGAGTTGATCCCGATTGAGCCTTGCTGCAACACCGTTAGTACTTCAGGATCTTCCTTGTAAGCCGAAACATTGAATTTGGTTCCGTAAACCTTAATTTGAAAATCCTTGACGTCGACAACGAATGGAACATCGCTATGTGTTACTTCAAAAAACCCTTCGCCCGTTAATTTTACTTCTCTCGAATCTTTGCCGAACGTATTGGAGTACGACAGCTGAGAAAGCGAGTTTAGCCAAACTTTAGTACTATCGGGCAGGTAAACAAGGGTGCGGTTTCCTAATTCAGTTTGAACTGCAATCACCGCATTTTGGGGAGTATTGCCAAACTGAATCCAGGTGAATAGTCCGATCATCAATAGCACGCTTGCGGCTACGCTTATACCTGATGTCAGGAAGAATCGTTTCCGATCCCGCTTTTTCGCCTCAAGCTTCCGATTGAGTTCGGCAAAAGCACGTTTCTGATCTACTTTGTGATACCCCTGAAGATTCGAGGATTCGTTCCAGATGGCTTTTACTTTTTCAAAAAGAGCTTGATTTTCCGGCTGGGTCATTTCTTTCTGAAAAAGAGTTCTCTCTTCGTCAGAAGCGCTATCGGAAAGGATCGCGAGGAATAGTTCGTAAATGGCCTTCATTTGGTTTGCTTTTACCTCTGAGACATTTGTAAAAGCAAAAGGTCTTACTCCGACTTCGTATTTTTTTCAAATAAATTCAGGGTAGGCTGTTTCCAGACACTCCTTAACGTATTTTAAAGCCTTACCAATCTGAGCTTTAACCGTCTTTATCGAAATGTGATTTTTTTCTGCAATTTTTTCCTGTTTCTCGTCGTCAAACCGACTTTCTTTGAAAATTTCCTTGCAGCGGGGAGGAAGCTTCTCGATACAATCAAATAAATACTGACGAAATTCTTCAGATTCTATTTCGGACAAATTAACCGATAAATCCTCTTCAGTTTTCGCCATTTTATAATAGTCTATTCTGACGCTGGCCGACTTAATTTTATTCAAACACCTGTTTTTTACGGCTGTGTAGAGGTATGCTTTAATCGTAATTTTAACATTCAGTTGCTTTCGATTATTCCAAAGTTTCTCGAAAACATCCTGAACAACATCTTCTGCGACATAGATATCCGCAACAAAACGAACCGCATAATTACACAAAGGCTGGTAGTAATGGGAAAAAAGATGCTCAAAGGCTCCAAAGTCTCCTCCTTTCATCTTCGTAACAAACAAATATTCGTCAAACTCTTGCGGCATAAGGGAGCCTATTACTTCCGTTTAATTTGATTGTAATGATAACAATTTTCCATGGAACCTCTTCGATTCGTTCACCGCGATTAATGAGAAATAGAGTATTTTCCATACTTATTCATTCCAGGTAGCCTCCTCGCGCAAATTTGATTTGCATCATAACCGATACTCCCACGATCCTTTTTATGCCCAACCAAAATGATTGGGCATAAACATTCTAATAATCAGTCTGTTTTAATAACAAAGTCGTTAACCAAATCAAAAGCTGGAAGTGATGTGTTATTCTATCCGGACAAAAATAAAGAATCAGTTGGGGCGATTTGCCACCAGGAAGAACTACCAAAAAGGAGAGGCACAACCGCTCAACTTACAGGTTTCGGATCTTTATTATGCTTCAGGTTTTCAACATCCTAAAGTATTGATCTACACAAATACGGAGCCTTTTATCCCGCTTGAATCGACCTGGGGCTTATTACCCAGCTGGACCAAAGACATTTCGATTTGGAATAAAACGCTGAACGCGAGAGGCGAAAGTATTTTCGAAAAACCATCATTCCGGGAGTCTGCAAAAAATAAGCGATGCCTGATTTATGTTGATGGATTTTACGAATATCATCATTTCAAAAACAAAACATACCCGTACTACATCTTCAAAAAGGACGAATCACCAATGATATTCGCGGGACTTTGGAACGACTGGGCCAATAGTGAAACTGGAGAAATCATGAACACATTTTCGATTGTGACAACTACCGGAAATCCAATGATGTCGAAAATTCATAACAATCCGAAGTTAGAGGGGCCACGAATGCCAGTCATCCTGCCGGAAGAGTACGCAGACGAATGGCTTAAACCAATCAATTCGGACTCAGACAAAAAAACCATCAAGTCGCTGATTGTGCCTTACAATCAAGATAAAATGAATTCGTATACGGTTGGTCCGCTTAGCGGCAAAAACGCTTTGGGAAATGTACCGGAAGTAAACAAAAAGGTATTTTACCCTGAGCTGGAAGCTAACCAAGGAAATTTAAGTCTATTTTAATCACCTTGTCCGCTCCAACTGTAGCATGGCATGAGCTTATTCCCATTGGCTCTTGCTGAAACAAGAAAAGGCATCAAACACCTCCCTCCTATACCTGTTAATCAGCAATTTTACCAAACAAAAGCCCCCGCCATTTCGTAGTTCTGAGTACACAGTGAGGCTATGAAAAAAGATTATTTAAGTCCTCACTACAAGAGGATAATAAATAGCAAAAACGATGTCAATCTTCCGGAACAGCACCCGGAAGGCAAGGGAGAATTAAACTCTTCAAATCCTCAAACAGGGCATGCAATACAAGCACCCGCAATACAATCAAAAACTTCTAAAACGCAGGGTAAAGTGAGACTGAATTCGTTGAATTCGGCTCTACCTCTGCTTTCGCTCGCTGTTAAATTACGCTTCTTCACCTCAAGAACCAATGCACTAATCTTCGTTTCCGGAGATTCATTTTAACGACTTCAAAATCGTTATCACCTAATTAAAAAACATTTACAGTCATGAAAACAATTCTATTAATTACTGATTTTTCGGAACACGCCTTGTTTGCTTTAAAAGCAACCGCAAGCATCGCTCGGAAAATCAATGGCAAAATCAACCTGGTTCAGGTTTACCAACATCCTTCTTTGGGAGAGGAATACAGCTATCAATACACACGGGGATATTTCGAAGAAACCAATGCCAACGCAGAAAACGAGCTCAACGAGCTCGTTAAACAGAACTCGTTGGAAGACATTCAAATTGACCGGAGTATTCTTTCCAACACAACGCTGGAGCAAGTTATCAAAACCGAGAAATTTAAAAATCCGGACTTAATTGTCATGGGAGCGAATGGCCGAAGCGGCAATTTTAAGTCGTTTATCGGGGCAAGTGTTGAGAAAATAATTCGGCTATCAGACGCACCGGTACTCATTCTCAAAGATGAAATTGAAGATTTCACCATCAACAAAATGGTTTTTGCGTCGGATTTTCTGGATGAGTCTTACCAGGCATTCGAAAAGATTAAATTTTTTGCCGACCGGTACAATTCTCACATTTATTTGCTGAAAGTAATTACGCCCAAAGAATTTGAGACCAGTCCGAAAAGCCATAAAAAGCTGGTCCGGTTTGCCAAAACGTTCAAGCTGATGAACTACAGCATAAACGTTTACAATGACTTCACGATAGAAGAAGGCATTCTGAATTTCAGTAATGAAAAAAGTGTAGATTTGATTGCCATGGAAACGCATGGCCGGACCGGCTTCGCTCATTTCATGCTTGGAAGTCTTGCCGAATCGGTCGTCAAACATGAAAGCAAACCAATTCTAAGTGTAAAAATTCAGAAATCAACTGCACGAGCCCACTCAAAAGCCGCCCAGGAGTTAATTGATGAAATGTGGGGAGCTGAGTGATACTGACTCCGAATCAGTAACGGTATTCAATACCGTTCGATACGCAGGCGGAACGAAAAAGGTCAAAGTGAGAAAAAGCCTTTGCAATTCAACAAAAATGCCGGTCTGCAAAACGCAAACCGGCATAAACTGAGATCGAATAATATCTAAAAACTATACCTGATTTCAAGTCCAAACATACGAGGTGGTCCCGCAATGTAGGTCGGAATGCCAAAATTACGTCCCGTATTTCCGGCATCGATAATATATTTTTCATCCAATGCATTGGTCAAAAAGCCTTGAAACAACAGATTGGATTTTGGAAGTGAAACACCGCCACGGAAGTTTAACAAACCAAAACCATCTTGCATTACATCGTCTCCGTTGTCTTCTTCAAAATAAACTTTCGATTTATAGTTGTAGGTTGGAGTGACAAAAACAGCTACTGATTGACTCAACGGCACCGTACAGTTAAATCCGAATGAGAATGAGTGCGCTGGTGTTAAGCGGAACGTGTTACCAGCATACTCCTGCGCATTACCATCCGAATCAGTATCATCGAAACGGGCATGAATATAGGCGTAATTGCCAAACAATTGCCAGATTCTATTGATTTGCCATTTCAATGATGTTTCAACCCCGTAAGCAGTTGCATTACCCGCATCTTTAGTAACAAGCTGAAGGCTCTCATCAACCGTCTGTGTTTGGAAATTGCTGTAATCGTAATAGAATGCAGCGAAATCGTAGTACAAGTGTTGATTCTTACTCAGTCCCTTCAAGCCTGCTTCGTAGCTCCAAACTATTTCATCACTCAGTTTTTCGGGTTCGTAGGTGCTGGTATAAGTACCATCATTGGCTGGCACCATTTCAAACTGAATTACATTAGGGCGACGGCCACGAGATAGATTAAAATAAGACTCCAACTGATCGGTGACTTTAAAGTTGAGAGCCAAACGACCAACCATCGACGTGTAGTTGTCGCTCTCTGTTACTTTGTCCGTCGGCATATACAGATCGTTCAGCCCGGCACTGCGGGCAAAGCCCAGCGTACCGTTGTTACCATCCGGATCGGTTGCTGCCGAGAAAGATGATTCGATATCTTCGAATGTCAAACGCAAACCTCCTGTCAGGCTGAACCAGTCAGTCAGTTTATAGGTACCATCCACGAAAAACTCGTAAGCCTGGTTCTTTCCGTAGTTCGTATAGCTCTCGGTATGCGACTCGGCCACATCGCTTGTCAACATACTGTATACTGAAGGATAAGCTGAAGCGATATAAGCCAGGTATTGGCTGTTGGTAATTAATCCGGCTAGCGAAGTTACATAGTTCGGCACACCATCTGTAACCAACGGGACTGACTGCATCGTCATACCATCGGTAATGCCATAGCCGGCCAGAACCTGATTGATTGGTGTTAAAATCGATGCATTGACAGTTGGCGCAACCAAAGGCGACATCAAAACAGCCAGGCTTTGTTCGTTTGTCATCAAAGGTACATTGCTGCGACCATTTTCATAAAAGTAACTCGCACCGCCAAACCCTTCGAAACGATCGCTTATTTTGAAGTTAACCCGAAATTCCTGGCTAAATTGTTTTCCAAACGCATCTTCCGCAAGTAACAGAGCAGGAGCAGCTGTACCGTCGGCATCGAAAAGCTCATACGAATCAAATTCGCGGTAGGCTGTCGTCGAAGTCAAGTTGAAATTATCCGAGTAGTTATGTTTGCTAATCAAAGTTGTTCCCCACACGGTGCGATCTACTCCCAAATCCTCGCCGGCTTCGAGGTCGGCAAAAGTCCAAGGGTCAGTATCTCCACCTGCCGGAGCATAGGTTCCACTTTTGAAAGCTGTTCCGGGAGGCGTATCATGTTGATAATTGTAAATGAGGTCGAAGGTTGTTTTGTCGGACGGCATAAAGCGCAACGATGTGCGGAAGGCTTTGGTGTCCTTTCCGTTTAAATCGCCACCTGAAAGGTTCTCGATGTAACCATCCCTCTTTTTGTAGATCCCGGCCACGCGAACAAACAATTTATCTTTCACCAAAGGCGTGTTGAAGAATCCTTCGGCATGGGTGTAGTTGTAATCGCCATAACCTGCAGCAACCGACCCCGATGTATTGTTTTTCGCTTTATTTTGAATGAAATGTACGGCACCGATTTGTGCTCCGCGTCCAAACAAAGTACCTTGAGGGCCTTTCAATATTTCCACGCGTTCCATATCGTAGACTTCGACGACAGAACCGCGCGACTTACTGATGGAGACGCCATCCTGGAAAACCGACACACGAGGTTCGACGTTCGAACTACCATCGTCGCTGGTAATCCCACGGATCACAAATCCCGGATTGTTTGGGCTTTGCAACTGAACCTGCATACCCGGCACGTATTCCGATAAATCATCCAGCGTTGTAATCCCGTTGTTTTCCAAAAACTTGGCATCCAACGAGCTAATTGCAGTCGGAATATCTTTGATCGACTGTTCACGTTTCTGTGCGGTTACAACAAGACCATCCAAATAAACGGCTTTTTCATTCAGCGAAAAGTCGTGGACAATTTCGGCACTATTTACCACGATCTGCTGCGTTTCAGTTTCGAAACCAATAAAGGAGACAACAACTTGCTGGTTCCCATAAGGAAGTTCTGTGAATTCATATTTCCCTTTTGAATCGCTGACAGCCCCCTTTTCCAAACCGGGGAAATAGACTGTTGCACCAATTAGCACATTCCCATTACTGTCGGCAATGGTTCCGTGCATGTGCGCTGTTTGCGCTAAAACTGAGAAGTAAGCTCCCAACACCAGGAGCGAGAGTGAAAATAGCTTTTTCATTGAGTTTTTTTTGGAAGTATCTCCAAAATTAAGGTCAGACCATTGAGTTCCTGTTGAAATAGGAATAATTAGAATCAAATAAATATTAAAAAATATGATGTAAAATTTAATCTTTTAATCCAGTCATCAACAGCTATATTCGAATGAAATAACCAGCTGCTAAAAAAACCGACGTCATGAGAATAATCAAGATCCTGCTTGTCGCCCTTTGTGCATTCGTTGTTATCCTGACCACTATCTACTTTTGGGGCAAACAGTCTGCTCAAACGCCCAAAACCATCCTAACTCATGTATATAAAGAACACGAAATACGGGCTGACAGCACCATTTTCCTCATGACCTATAATATTGGCTATTTATCGGGCATGACGAACAACATGCCTACAAAACCGGAAGAGAAACTTTTCTCCGATAATTTAAACTTATTAAAACAGAAACTGAATGGGGAACTTCCCGACTTAATTTGTTTCCAGGAAATTGATTATGGTAGTCAACGTTCTTTTCGTGTAAACCAACACGATTCCATTGCCAATTTATTTTATCCATGGTCAGTCTGCGCCATCAATTGGAACAAACGTTTTGTGCCATTTCCCTACTGGCCCCCCAGCGTTTGGTTCGGGCAGGTTTTGTCGGGACAATCGATTATGAGCAAGTGGGAACTAGAACATCCGCAACGAATGGAACTCCCGAAAGTTAAAAGTAAACCATTCTTCTACAACGACTTTTACCTTGATCGATTATTGGTAACGAGTATGGTAAAACACCCGGTTCGTGATTTTATAATGATGAATCTGCATGCGGAAGCCTTCGATACGATTACCCGAAACCAACAACTGGAAATCGTCTATCAACACTTTAAAGCAGAAAGCTTGAAATACCCGGTAATTTTGGCCGGCGATTTCAATGCAACCCCGCAATCGGACGAGCCAGGCATTCATCTCTTCCTAAATGATTCGACAATTGGCTGCGCCGTGACTCCTCAAGTGGGGAAGCCGGCAACCTATCCCTCCGAAAATCCGGAAGAACGAATTGACTACATCTTTTTCAGTAAAAAAGATTTTATAGAGATTACAGGAAAAGTAGATACTTCGTATGGAACCATTTCAGATCATCTCCCGGTAACCACCCGACTGAAATATTTGAGATAGTAATCGGATACACTCAAATTCCCCTGATCATATCGCTCAATTTCAACGCTCTGCCTCCAACCTGTTTCGCCCAGGCACTATCCAACATCTCGACAGCAGCGGCTTGGTAATTCCGACTTTCCAGATAAGCCAGCGTATTTTTGAATTGCCGGAGTCTGCTGATTCCCATGTTAAAACACATGTCTGCCAGCACAATCTGGACAGTCTCCGGGGCCGACCGAAACCAATTGAAGTTATGAGCAAGCTCGTTAAGGACCATTTCAATATCGTTCTTCAGTAAGTACATTGCCTCATCCTCTGATATTCCGCGGTCTTCAATATTCCGGCCGACGCCAATGTTTAATTTACCGGCCGGGCAGGTATAAGGTTTCAGACGCAATCCCTCCTCTGCTTTCAACATTTCAATCAATTTGTCCTTCATCATCGCAATTTCTTTTTGGTAATCAACTAATTGTTTAATCGAAAAGAATACGGGAAGATTGGTCGGAAGTTCCGGATCAAAATGAAATCAAGCCAGTGGATTTACTATTCGCCTGAGCTTGTATCGTCTTCGGTAGGCAGAGCAGCTGTTACTCTCAGGTATTCAGTTTCCTGTAATTTGAAGTTTGTTTTGGCCTCCAACACTTCATTCGACGCCTTTGCCCATTCGGTTTGCGCAACCAGCAGATCGGATAATAATTCACGCCCAACTTCGTAGTTGTCGTTGCTCACCCGCAAATTTTCGGCAGCCTGCTGCAAACCATCTTCCGATATTTGCACGCGCAAAGCGGCGTCTCTCAGGTTGAACTTGGCTTTCTCGATCTCCAGTCGCATCAAATCTGTATTTTTTGCCAGTTCCTGCTCGCGGATTTCCTTTTGCATTTTACTGGCTTTTACCATTTGGCGCCCTTCCCCCCAATTGACCAAGGGGATTTTCAACTGGGCCATCACATTGAAGGTTCCCTGGTTGATTTTGTCATCGTTAAACTCCACATTCCCCAGGTAGTCGTAACCGGCGCTCACTCCCAAAGTTGGCATGTGGTCTGAACGCACATTGTCGATACGCTCTTCCTCTAATTCAACTTTCTTCTGCAACAAGCGATATTCCGGGCGAATGGTCACATCTTCATCACCCATTTCGACCAGCAAACTGTCATCGATCACAATCACCGAATCCGTTTGAATAGCCGTGTCAAAACTGAGTCCGGTTACCCGGCAAAGCGACATCCGCGAAAGTTCGAAACCGCTTTGTGCCTTCTGCATGTCGAGACGGGCTCTGTCATATTTCACCTGTACCTTCAGCACTTCGTTTTTGTCGAGCAAACCAACCTCGTAGCTATCACTCACCCTTTTCAGTAAAGCTGTCAGCATATCCAGATTTTCACGGGCCAGTTGCACTTTCGACTGCACCGAAACATACAACCAATACGCTTGATCGGCCTCAACAACCGTTTTCATCCGTTGCAGCCCAATGTTCTCGGTTGCCATCTCGATCCCAATTTCAGCCATCCGGTTACCGGCACTGATCTTTCCTCCCGTATAAATCGGCTGTTCTATTTTTACACCGGCTAGGTAGGCACCTTGCAAACTAAGCTCCACCGGCAGAAAAGCGTACATGTTGAACAGGGGATTTCCGTCGGCCCCAATCACTGTTTGCCCCGATTCATCGACAACCACATTCGGTTGCAGCGTGCCACTTGCATCCGGCGAGTAGGTTGGCAAATACATTTCAGTTTCCAGATTATTGAACATGTAAACGCCGGTTGCCGACGCCGAGATCGACGGAAAGTAATTCGTTTTGGCAGCATTCTTTTCGTGCTCGGATTTTGCCAAAGTAGCCTCCGCGATCTTCAGATCTTCACTTTTAGCCAATGCCATCCGCCGTGCATCTTTCAGAGTCATGTATTGTTGCGCTTCAACGCTTGTTAAGCTCAACAGCAATATCATTGTATAAACTAACTTCTTCTTCATTTTTCCGATTCTTCAAATTCTCGTCATCTACTCTTCCGAACTCTCATCCGACAAAAAAGCTTTGTCGTTGTAAGTCATGATTTTTAAATACAATACCGGGATCGTCAGCAAAGCCATGATCATACTCCAGACCACGCCAAAAGCAATCACGCTGGCCAGTGGCGCCCAAAGTGAGGATCCGGACACAATCATCGGCACAACCCCAAAAGCCGCGGCCATTGCCGTCAGGAAAATCGGGCGCAACCGGCGTTTTGCCGATTCTACAGCTGCTGTTCGAATATCGTAACCTTCGGCCAGCAATTCATTGGTATGCTCAATCAGAATAATGGCATTTCGCACCACAATTCCCGACAAGCTGATGATTCCCAGGAAAGCCGTGAAACCGAAATTGCTGTGGGTGATTGCCAAACCGGAAATGGCACCGAACAAACTCAAAGGGATCGTCAGCATCACCATGCCCACCTCTTTGATGTTCCGGAATTGCAGCAAAAGAACAAGGAAGATCAGCACCAAGCTGATTCCAAGGGCAGTCACCATTCCGCCCATGACTTCCGCTTTATTCGCATATTCACCACCGTACTCTATCCGAAAACCTGCGGGTAAATCAATTTCGGCAATTTTAGGTTGAATGGCGGCCAACAAGTCAGCAGGCAGAACATTGCCGGTAGTTTCACTGCCAACGGTCAGACAACGCATTCCGTTGCGATGTTTGATTCGGCCAGTTTGCCATTCGGGAACAATGCTCGCAATTTGCCGCAACGGCACGCTTTCGCCGGTGACCGGCGACTCGATATAAATATTCTCAAGCGACTCGATATCCTGCCGCTTATCGGCTTCCATACGCAAAACAATGTTAATCGCATTATCGCCTTCGTACATTTCGGACACCGACGAACCACTCGTACTCAAATACATGAGCTTCGCAATGCTTTCGGTCGTAAATCCCAACCGCGAAGCCTGGCTGTTCAATTCAATGTTCACCCCAAAATAATCTTCCTTAAAATCGTCGTGAACGAAATTACTCCCCTCAGCATCGCGAACAATATTCTTCACCTGGCTACCTATCGCTTTCAGGGTTTGCAGGTCATCACCAAAAATCCGCACTTCCACCGGCGATTCCAGCGGCTGTCCCTGTTGCATCAACTTGACCTGAACTGTACCTTCCGGCACAAGGTCTTCGACCTCCGTTGAAAGTTCCTCGGCTAATTCTTCGGTGGTTTTATCGCTGGTCGTGTTGATTAGCATTTGGGCGTAATTGCTCACCGGAAATTCAGGCGAAAAATTGTAATACACCCGTGGTGCACTCATGCCCGAGAAAGTTGCGTACGAAACAACCCGTTTATCGTCTTTAATTTGATTTTCAATTTTCAAGATCGATTCCAGCGTCTTTTCGACCTTCGTTCCGGTTGGCATCCAAAGCTCCACTACAAACTGGTTGCGCTCGGCTGCCGGGAAAAATTTCTGTCCAACGAAAAATTTAAAAATGAAACCGGCCAGCACAATCGTGAGCAAACTGCCGCCAATTGTGAGAATCGCATGTCGTGCACATTTATCGATGAGGCGGCTGTAGCCGTCCTGCATCAGGTCGAGCAATGAGCGTCTTTTCTTTTGCTGCTGTTCCTGCCCGTGATCGTGCAGACCTTTTTTAATAAACGCATAGCACAACATGGGGGTAAGCAACATCGCAACCACAAACGACGACGACAAAGCAACAGTAACCGTAATCGGAAGATCGTGGATAAATTCGCCGATCGCTCCTGTCAGGATGATCATTGGCATGAATGCCGCGATGATTGTGACCGTAGCTGTCAAAATAGGAACGACAAGCTCGTATGCACTTTTCCAGGCTGCCGTCCATCGTTTTTCGCCCTGATCCAAAAGCTCAACGTAATTATCCGCAACAACGATCGCGTCGTCAACCACCATACCCAACACGACAATCAAGGCAGCGAGCGACACCTGGTGCAACTCAATGCCAATGGCATTCAACACAGCAAATGTAACAGCCACCGTTATCGGAATAGCCGTTGCGGCAACCGCTGCAATCCGGAAAGGCAGCAACAAAATGATCACGATAATCACAGAAACAATGGCAATCAGAAACTCGCGCAAAAAGTGGCCAACATTCTGATTGACCAGCTCGGGTTGATTGGCCACCAGACTGATTTGCACATTCGAAGGAATCAGCTCCTTCACTTTCTCTATCGCCTGATCAACCTCTTCGCCGTACTGCACAATATTGTTTCCTTCATTCATCTGCACTGCAACGATCAGCGCTTTCTGCCCGTTGACACGTAAGTTATTCTCCGGTTCTTCGTACTCGCGTTTTATCGTGGCAATATCGCTCAGGCGAATGACTGCTCCTGCATCTGAAGTACCGATAATCTGGTTGGCCAACTCTGTTTCGGTATTGTAATAACCAAGTGTGTGGATGGCGACATTATCCTGATCCGTCTTGATCTCGCCACCCGAACTGATCTTATTTTGCGATTGAAGGATATTGACAACCTGTTGCAGGTTCACATGGTATTGCGACAGCTTATCGGGATTGAAATACACCGAAATCTGCTCCTTCTGCTCCCCGATTCGACGGAGCTTGGAGGTCGCCGGGATCGTCCGGATTTGGTCTTCCAGAAGCGTGGCATATTCTTTCAGCTGCGGATAAGTGGCTTCATCAGATTCCATACTGATCAACAAGGCTTCCGTATCGCCAAAATCCGAATTCACAATCGGACCTATCACGCCATTGGGTAATTCGAGCACCCGAGCCACAATGAGTTGGTGCCGCAACTTGCTCCAAAAAATCTCCGGCTCTTTAATTCCATCGTTCAACCAAACATGAATAACCACCTTGCCGTCGCTGGTCGTCGAATAGGTTTTTTCTTTTCTGACTTCCGGGAATTCGAACAAATACTCCTCCAGTTTGGTGGTTAGCTGCTTTTCAACCTGTACGGCTGAAGCGCCCGGATAATAGGCCACAACCAAGCCTAAAGGTGATGTGATTTTAGGATCCTCGCGCCGGGGCATGGTCAGCAGGGAGAAAATTCCAACCGCGAAGACCATCAGCAGCACGGTAATGGTAACCTGCCTGTATTTTAATGATGCTTTTACAAAATTCATTCAATACTATTTTATCGCGATTGAAGAACCACTGTTTAACTTTGATAAGCCTGTAGTCACCACCAAATCATGTGTTGACAGGCCACTGGTAATTTCAATTTCGTTTCCAATAATTTTCCCGACAGAGACCAGGCGTTTAAAAGCTTTCTGTTTCACGGTGTCGGCCACAAAAACGTAGGACGAATTATCGAGGTCTCTCAAAATGCTGCTGGCAGGAATTGCGATATGCTCGGACTCTTTTCCGGTTTCAATGCTGATCTCAGCTGTCATCCCGGGTCGAATCAGCAAATCCGGGTTATCCAGTTCTATTTTCACAGGGAATGTGCGGGTAGCCGCATCTGCCAGTGTTCCGATCTCGATTACTTTGCCGGTGAAAGTTGAATCGACCGACGCCACATAAACAGCAGCGTCGCTCCCCATCTCAATGTACCGTAATTCCATTTGAGGAACTGCGCCATTGACTTTTACTTTGCTGATATCGGAAACCGCAAAAAGCGGAAGTCCCTGGTCAATGATTTCCCCTTCTTCAACTTCTTTTTTCAACAGGATTCCGTCGATTGGCGAAAAAAGTTTTGAATCACGGAGATTCTTCGCCTGAAGCTGCTGTTGTGCTTTTGCCGCCCGCAAGGCCATCGTGATCTTCACCATATCACTTTCGGAAAGACTGTTTCGTTGGTACAACTCAGAAAGGCGGTCGTAGTCGTCTTGCGTTTGATCGACCTTGGCATCGGCCATCACCTTGGCAATCTGGTAGCTTTCCGGGTCGATACTGGCCAGCATATCACCGGCATGCACATGATCTCCTTCTTCAAAAGCAATCCGGTTAATTTTCCCGGCGACCATAAAACCTAGCCGTACCGTTGTATTTCCTTCAATATTGCCACTGAAATTGATGTCCCGCGTCACCCCAACCGGCGATACATGAAAAACCTCAACAACCTGGGAATTATCCTTTGCATCCTGATTCTTCCCTCCACTTTTACATCCGTAAAAAGCCAACACGGCAATTACCGGCAAGCAAAAAATTCCTTTCAAACTCATAATGTTTCTGATTTCAAAAAACAGTCAAACAGGCTTTATTTACCCCTCAAAAAGAGCTAAATAACAAGTTACCACTAAATCTTTAATTATTGGATGTAAAATTGAAACATCCTTCAGACATTGGCCTTGACACAGATCAAGAAATGCGATCGGGAACTATTTTTCCGTTCGGATCCGCGATAAGGTCTCGGGGGTGATCCCCAGGTACGATGCAATTTGAACCAAAGGAACCCTTTGAAAGATCCCGGGATTGTTCTCCATCAGAACTTCGTACTTTTCCCGAGCCGTCTGAAACTTCAGGTTATTCGTGAATTGAGCTAATTCCTGCGTTATTTCGTAAAGGGTGTAGAAAGCAAATTTTGCCATCATGTGATCCTTGTTCAACAGTTCCTCCAACTCATCGTACGAAATCCAATACACTACCGAATCTTCCACCAACTCACAGTTGTTAGTCGTCTCCTTCATCGGCAGGAAACTGTCGATCGCCGTAATAAACGAGTTCTCAGGCGTGAACCAGGCTGTGATGTCTTTGCCGTTTTTCAGGTAGTAATAGCCGCGGGCGAGTCCTTTCTCTACAAAAAACAACTTTTTGCAAATTTCGCCTTGACGAAAAAGAAAGTCGCCTTTGCGATATTCTTCCCGATGAAAGAAAGTCATCAACTCTTCTTCCCGCTGTGCTGTTAATTTTGAAAATTTATTGATCCGCGAACTAATATTCATACCGATGATTTCCGGCCGATTTTCTCTGGTGTCGTCAAATATAGCAAGATTGAACGGGGATTGTTCAAGCAACTGACAGAAGTTAAAATTTAATTCATCTAACAGCAACGTCCCACAACTTTGCCATTCGCGATTTTCCGTCGGGGCCTTCCACCCAAAGTACCACCAGGTATTTTCCGGCTTCAGCATATTCGTGAACCGGATTTTGCTCCTGAGAAGTTTGCCCGTCGCCAAAATCCCAATGCCAGGAAGTAACTTTCCCATACGACTGATCGGTAAAAGCAACTCTCCGTTGATCGGAATCAAGAACTTTGAAAGTCCATTCCGTCTCAATCGGCTTACGGAACCGTGCGTCCAGCGGCATTAATTGAAAAGGCAAAGCATAGGAAGCATTGCCGTACATTGTATGTTCTTTGCTCAAATTCCAAAAACCATTGTTTGAATCGCTGTCCACATCGTCGTAGTCAATAACTGCCCAGCAAAGCCCGACCGAATGATTCTCTTTTAAAATTGATTCGACAGCCCGCGAAGGATCATTCCCTGCATAATCAAAAGGCGTGATCCAGAATTCAAGCGTCAGCTTTCCGGCCCCACCCGGTTCAAAATCGTATTTATAGGCTGCGTTGGCGTAAGGCAGTTCTTTAATCCACGGTTGGCTACCCCAAACCAAGGTCCAATCCTTTCCCACCGCCGGCGTAAAAATGTGGTAGTTCTGTGCCTGCACGCCGTGAAATGAGAGGTAGCGATCCATTTCAGAAAGTGACTGATTGGGATGAAAGCGATCGATAAACGGGCCACCCGACTGATCACCGTCGACAATCAACTCAAAGGTATCGTTGTGCAAACCCGGCTTCGAAAAATCCCAATAGTTGTCGTATGCCTCATAAAGAAAGTAAAGACGATTCATCCCTTTAACCCATCCAACGGTTACGCTTAACTCGAGGTTGTTCGGATCTCTCAGCTCGTGCTTGCGACTGTCATCCCAAACTTCATCCATCCCCACCCGAAAACTATCGGGAACAATTTCCCAATCCGAATCATCGCCATTTATCACCGGGATTTTATCGGCCGGAAATTGAAAGATTTTAAACTGCCGGTTGTCCTGTGCCGTTGCAAATTGGATCAATGCAGAAAAAATAAAACAGGTTGACAGGGTTTGTATGAGAAGCTTTTTCATCGGTGTAGTTTTTCGAGTTGAGTAGTGAACTGATTGGTGAAGATACACATTCTGAAAAAGAAAAACCCGTTTGCTTCCCGGGCTTTTCGCACCGGCCAACAAACGGGTCCTTTCAAATTAAACCTTGAAAAAATCAACCCATCACAATACCAACGTTTGAATAGAATGCGCCGGGCTGTCAATCTCGACTGCCTTTCCAGCGATCCAGAGATGATAAGGCGTATCCTTTTCGCTTGCATTCATCACTACGACTACCAGACTACCATCCGGATTTTCAAAAGCTGTGCTTTCCAGAAAATCGCGGCTAGCAGAACAGCTGATGCGTTTGGCACCCGGCTGAATAAACTTCGAAAAATGCCCGATGTAATAGTAGCTGTTTGTATAAATCAACTCTCCGGTTTTGGTATCAGCATGAACAGGTGCAAAACAGAAATTGCCAACATGGTTCGGACCGCCGCGCTCGTCAAGCAAAATATTCCAATCGGTCCAGGCAACAGTTCCCGCGTTAAAATCGTGAATCATCGAGTGTCCGTAACGCTCACCCAATGCCCAATTGCTTACCCGCTCCGGATTGAAGCTCTCGGCACAACCTTCTGTAAAAATCAGGTTCACATCCGGGAAAGACTCTTTAACCCGCTTCAAATTATCGAACTGCATACCTCCACCGGTCCAGGTTTCGTACCAGTGAAACCCAACTCCCCAAACATATTGGGCAGCCTCGGGATCATTCAACATGGTTGAAGCCCGTTGGTATACAAGGTCGCGGTTATGATCCCAAACAATCAGTTTCTTATCGGCCATCCTTGCGCTTTTCAATGTTGGCCCCAGGTAATTTTTCACGAAATCACGTTCCTCAGTGTCAGTATAAACACAGGATTCCCAGATCTGAACGGCCATCGGTTCATTCTGTACGGATAGTCCCCAGAATGGAATGCCTTCCGCAGCATAAGCATCCATAAACTTGATGTAATGATTGGCCCAGGCTTGCTTATACTGATCAAGCAAATGTCCTCCGTGCAAACGATCATTATTGTCCTTCATCCAAGCTGGTGGGCTCCACGGGCTGGCAAACAGGTTCAACGATCCTCCGGCCGCTTCAATCGCCGCCTTGATAAACGGAATCCGGTACTCGCGATCATGCTCGATCGAAAAACTATTTAGCGTTGAATCGCCTTCGGTCACATAGTCGTAGCTGGCACTCGAAAAATCGCAACTGGCAATATTTGTACGACCAAAGTTGTAGCCGATGCCTTTATCCTTGTCGTAATATGACTCCAGGAACGCTTGCTGTTTATCCGCTGGAAGTTTAGCAAATACTTCTGCCGAAGCATCCGTCAACGCACCGCCAATACCGACGAAAGTTTGAAACTGATGACTGGGATCGACAAACACCGAAGGTTGGCGCTCCGTTGGCTGACCGAAATCCGCCAATCTCGTTTCTTTCACCATCGTCATCCGGTCTTCTGAATTTTCAGCTGTTTGGTAAACCCGAACCTTTTCCGGCACGCGTTCAATTTTCATGCTTTCAGCCTTTTGCTCCGGTTTCGGAGCCGGCGCCTGGCAAGCCACCAATGCCAGAAGTATGCTCCACGAGATATTTCCTATTCTTTTCATCGTTCCTGTTCGTTTTTGAATTGTTTTGAAAAAAGTACAGCCCTGCAAGTGCGAGGGCTGTACGTCAAATGCATCATGGATAAACCAAATCAACTGTATTAGTAGCCTGGATTTTGGTCGTCCAGACTAATTTCATTGTTCGCAATAATTTCGTTTTGCGGAATCGGGAACAATTCGTGTTTGCCAGTTTTGAAACCGAGATCACCCAGTTCATCTGCGGCCAATCCCCAGCGAACCAAATCCCAGAAACGACTACCTTCAAATGCAAGCTCCAATTGACGCTCTTTTACGATTGCATCAAACATATCATCCGAAGCTGTATAATCTGACAACTCTGCACGGTCGCGCACCTTATTGATTTCGATTAATGCTTTGCCATCGTCACCATCGAAGTGATAAGCTTCAGCAGCCATCAACAACACGTCGGCATAGCGAAGAATACGCCAGTTGGTTGAATAGTTCAGCTCGAGGATACCACCATCGGTTTCAGTTGCACGAGTCACATATTTCATCCGCATGTAGCCTTCGTAGTCGTGTGCATTCGGATCTTTAATCACACCGCCCGAAGCTTCAAAATCGGCGGCTGACATCACTGTTGCTGCACCGCGAACAACATCGTTCTCGGCTTCGAAAGCTTCACCTATTTTTGCAGATGGCATGTTGAAACCCCAGCCGTTGATAATTGGCAATGTAGAATTACTCAGGTCGAATAAATCCGAACGAGGGCCTTGCAATTGAACTTCAATGTTACTTTCGTTTCCACCACCCCATGGGAATGTTCCCCAGTCGTACAATTCTTGCGAAGTGTAGGAAATTTCGAACAGTGATTCAACCCCAAACTCGCTTTGCTTTGACCAAACATCGGCAAAATCAGGTTCCAGATCGTATTCACCACTGCTGATTACTGTGGCAAACTGGGCTGCTGCCTGGCTGTACTTTTCCTGATACAGGTAAGCTTTACCAAGGAAAGCCTGAGCTGTTCCTTTTGAGAAACGGTACTTATCAGCTGCGCTGTACTCGCTCTTCAACGGAAGAAGCGCGATTGCCTCAGTCAAATCGGTTTCAATTTGTGCGTAAATTTCCGCGGCTGTTGCTCTTGGTTTGTGATAGTCGGCTTCCGTTTCCGGGTTTACCGTCATCAATGGAACACCGCCAAACATGGTCACCAATTCGAGATAGGTGTAGGCACGGATTGCTTTTGCTTCCGCAATAATGGCTTCCTTCACATCTGTGTCCGCTTCAACACGCTCGATGATTGTGTTTGCGCGGTTGATGGTGCGATACGAATTCTGATACAGCAATTCCAGTTTTACGTTGTCGGTTTCAATTTTGAAATCGTCGATATTCTGGTAACCGGTTTGGTCACCTTCCGAAGAACCTGCCATGCAGTCGTCGCCCGGTAAGTTTTTGATAAAAAACACGCTTGCCCAGCTACCATTCGAGAAGTTGTGCTGCATGCTGTTGTAGACACCTACCAAGGCTGTCTTCACATCGTCGTCGGTCTTCAGGTAGGTTTCGCTCGTTAAGGCTCCTTTCGGGCTGACCTCCAAAAAGCTTTCGCTGCAGGACGTTAACGCCAGAATTGAAAGTCCTGCTAAAATTTTATATCGGTTTAATAGTTTCATTTTTCAGTAATTTTCGATTAAAAATTAAGTGAGAATCCAAATAAGACTTTGCCGGCGATCGGGTAAATACCGCGGTCAACGCCCTG
This sequence comes from Mangrovibacterium diazotrophicum, assembly GCF_003610535.1. Taxonomy (NCBI): domain Bacteria; kingdom Pseudomonadati; phylum Bacteroidota; class Bacteroidia; order Marinilabiliales; family Prolixibacteraceae; genus Mangrovibacterium; species Mangrovibacterium diazotrophicum. The sequence continues at coordinate 1,324,363 of NZ_RAPN01000001.1, forward strand.
GCGGTTGTCAGTCGAACTACCAGCTTCAGGATCCAATCCTTCGTACTTCGTGAAGGTGAAGTAGTCGTCCATTGAAACGAATACGCGGGCACGGTCAATTTTTGCCGCACTCAGCCATTCTTTCGGAAGTGTGTAGCCCAATTGGATTTGTTTGATACGCAGGTACGAGCCATCAGAAACCATCAAATCGCTTCTGTACACATAGTCGCTGGTGTTATTTGCTGCCGGACGGCTGGCATTTGTTTTGTCGGCAGTCCAACGATCTTCAAACATAAACAGCGGTTTATTTGAGAACGGACGATCGGAACGGAACCAGCCCATGAACACGTCGTTGCCATGCGTTCCCTGCAGGAATAAATTGAAGTCGAAGCCCTTGTAAGCACAGTTGAACGTTGCACCGTACAACAGGTCCGGATGCGGGTCGCCAATGTAAGTTTGGTCGGCAGCGGTGATTTCATCATCATCATTGGTATCTACAATAATCGGATCGCCTGTTGTCGGATCAATTCCATTGGTCTTGTAACCTTTGAAATACCAAACCGGATAGCCTTCTTCAAACCATGTTAAATTATAACCTCGCAGATTATCTCCTGAAACCGGAGCATCTACTTTCAAATAAGTTACTTCGTTGTCCAAAGTCGACAAGTTCAGGTTCACGCTGTAATCGAAATCACCTGCACTACCTTTGTAGCCCAATTCGAAATCGAGACCTTTGTTGGTTACATCACCACCATTCACATAAGGCCAGTCGTTACCAACCGATAATGGTCCTGAACCACTTACGATCAAGTCCTTCGTAACTTTCTTGTAATAGTCAACTGAGAAGTTCAATTTACCGGCAAAAGCGCGCAGGTCGATACCGATGTCTAGCTGTTGCGTACGTTCCCAGCGTAGGTCAGTATTGACCAATTTATCAATTTCGGCGCCACTTTGGTAAACATCATCAGCTCCCGGATACTGAATTCCAAACACCCAGAATTCTTTGTCCTCGTTACCCGGCAAGTTCGCTTTACTACCGTTTTCACCCCAGCTACCACGCAATTTCAGGTAGTCAACTGATGGGATGTTGTAGAAATTTTCTTCTGAAATTACCCAACCGGCAGAGAACGCAGGGAATACAGCAGCACGTTTGTTTGTTGGGAATACGCTGGCCGCATCACGACGAACAGATGCTTCAACCAGGTAACGTGATTTGTAATCGTATGAAAGACGACCGAAATACGAGTTCATGGTTTGATCGACAAAACCACCACCGGTGCGGTCATTTTCGTTGCTTGTTGTATAGCCTTGGTAAGCAAAATCATCACCTTCGGTAATCATCGGGCCTGAGTGCAAGGTCCAGTCCGGAGCTTGATATTCCTGGGCTGAATAGCCACCCAACAAAGTGAAGGAGTGATCGTTTACATCGAAACTGTACGATGCAAAGTTTTCCCACAACCAGGTGTACCATTTATTAATGGTATCGTCCACTGTTGTTTGAGCATTCTGGTTTTCGCTTGAGAAATAGTACTTCGGCGCCCAGCTGTGCTGAACCTGGTAAGTCAAATCCAAACCAATTCGCGAGGTGAATGAGAATCCTTTGAACGGTTTGATGGTGGCGTATGCTGTACCCAAAATTTTATCCTGATTGATGTAGTTGTGGTAAGTCTGCAACAAGGCGATCGGGTTGGCGATTTCACCAGTCACGTAGCTTGGCAAACCATAATAGTTCCCGTTCTCATCCTGCAAAACAGTGTTACCTGCATCCAGCAAGCTCTGAACATTACTTGGAGTGCCTGTGTAAGTTACCGGAGTCAGCGGATCGATCAGCAAGGTACTGTTTACCACACTGCGGTACTCGTCATCTTCACCTACATATTTCTTTTTCGAGTGCGAGAAGCTGATGTTGTTTCCAACTTCCAGCCAGTCATTCATGTTGCTTTTCACATTAACACGTGCAGTGTAGCGATCGTATTTGGCTTTGCTGCCACCTACAATACCATCTTGTGTGAAATAAGATCCAGACAACATGTAGCTTGATTTTTCAGTTCCAGCCGAATAGCTGACGTGATGCTTTTGCATGGGTGCGCTTTCAAAAACTTCATCCATCCAGTCGGTATCAGTTCCATCGAGGGTAACAGTTCCCGCGCCGGATTCTTCCATCCACTGTTTGTACTGTTCAGCATTCATCAAGTCCATGTCGCTGCGCGAACTTTGAACACCGTATTGAAAGTCGTAGCTGATTTTTGCACGTTCGCCTTTTGCACCCGATTTGGTGGTAATGATGATTACCCCGTTGGCACCTTCAGTACCATAGATTGCTGCCGAAGCCGCATCTTTCAATACTTCCATCGATTCAATATCTGCCGGATCGATGTTGTTGATATCGCCGGTTTTCATACCGTCAACAATGAATAACGGGTTTGAATTACCATTGGAGTTGACACCGCGAATACGAATTTTGGTACCCGCACCCGGAGAACCGGAAGTCGATAAAACAGAAACACCGGCTGTACGACCTTGAATGGCCTGGTCCGCACGTGCTACCGGAACACTTTGTAAATCTTCTGCTTTGACGCTGGAGATTGCACCGGTAACCAAACTTTTCTTTTGAACACCGTACCCAACGGCCACAACTTCTTCAATGCCGATGGTTTCTTCAGCCAGAACAACATTGACAACCGACTGGCCACCTACAGCAACTTCCTGTGCCTGCATGCCCACAAAAGACACCAACAAAACAGCATCAGGTGACACATTGGTCAGTGTGTATTTTCCGTCAAAGTCGGTGATTGTTCCGTTGTTTGTTCCTTTCACAACGACAGTAGCACCCGGGATCGGGTCGCCATTGGCCGAAGAGATCGTTCCCCGAACATCCCCCTGCTGCTGAACGCTTTGGGTTTCTTCGTTGAGGTTGGTTAAAATTATCTGGCGATCTTTAATTACATATTTAACAGTTGTTCCTTCGAACAACAGGTTCAAAACCTCATCAATTTTCTGATCATTTACCGTGATGCTAACTTTGCGATCAACATCAATCAAATCCTGGTTGTAGAGGAAGTAATAATCAGACAGGTTTTCGATTTCGTTTAAAACCTCAACTAAACTCGTGTTTTTCAAGCTCATGGTCATTCTCGACTGTTGAGAATAACCGGTTACGGCTGATACCTGAAAAATTCCAATTAGCAGAAACAGAACGGTTAGTCGCATAAAGAATAAGGTTTTTTTTAGGGCATACCAATCCCTAATTTTCTTAGATTTTTTCATAAATTTACGTTTGTAGAGTTGTTAAAAATACACTGTAACGATTCTTCGAGCAGATCAGGGGAGTGGTACCAGCACTTTCCTGATTTTTAGCTTTTTAAGATCATTTCTTTTCGATTACTATTTTCATTTTTTCATAAATGCCATTTTGATTTTGTTTACGTTCTTCAATTTTATATTTCATTGGTGTTGTTAAGGCTATCATTTTCAGGATCTCTCCCAATTGTTCGTCTTTAAAAGTTGCTCTGAAATTGTACGATTTCAGTTGGTCGTCGCGAATTTCGATATCCACATTGTACCAACGCGAGAGCTTGTTCATCACTTCTTCCAGCGACTCTCCTTTAAACTGAAGTAAACCCATCGTCCACGAAGTAAACTCCCCGGCATCGATCGTGCTGATCAGTGCTTTGTTTTGTTGTTTGTCGAACTGAAATCGTTCGTCCGGCTTCATCAGGTAAGTTGCCTGGTCTTGTTTGTCGAGGATCTGTACGCTTCCTTCTTTCAACACAACGCTTATATTTTCGGCTTCGGAATAGGCAGAAACATCGAACTGTGTGCCCAAGACTTCAACGGTTAAACCGCTTGTACGAACCCGAAACTTGTCGCCATGCTGGTGTTTTACATGAAAGAAGGCTTCACCATTTAGTTTAACTTCCCTGGCTTCAGCAAATTCAACCGGGTAAGTCAGCTCCGAGCCGCTGTTCAACCAACCGGTAGAACCATCGGGCAAAACAAAACTTGTTCGTGCACCCATCGGTGACACAATAGTTGCCATCGCCACTTCGCCCGGCTTTTGGTCATTCACAAACCAATAGATGGAAAAGAGAACGATTGGAATTAACAGGATGGCTGCAATACGTTGATAGTAGTTCAGCATCAGTTTTACAACCGTTTGCTTGACCGGGAAAATATGCTGATCGAAATGTTGCAGGATTTGCTTGACCTGCGGGGAATGGCTCGCGCCTTCGGGAATCCGTTGCCAGTTTTCGTGCAAAGTGTCATTCAATTCTGATTCCGGCCCCGATTCAAACAATTCGTTCACCCGCTTAAAATCGCTTCGGGAATAATCACCGCTCTCAAAATTCCGGAATGACTCTTCGTATTTTTGCTCTTTATCTTTCATTTAATGCCCTCTGAAAATTTCTTTTTTCGCAGGTTATATCCTGAAAAATGAAAAACCCCTATTCGGCACCAATAAAATTTTGAAAAAAATCAGGAGGGTAAAAAGAAAAACAATAATTCGAGACCTTCAGGCATTTCAACACTGAAACGACTCTTCAGGTACTTCATCGCTTCAGTAATCTGGTTTTCAACTGTTTTTACAGAGATATCCAGTTCATCTGCGATTTCTTTCACGGGCTTGCCTTCTTTTTTGCGAGCGATAAATATTTGCCTTCTCCGCTCAGGCATTTCCGCAATAAAAAGCTCCAGCTTTTGAATAACCAACTGATAGCGGTCTTCAAATTCCGTCGAATTTTCATCCGCGTCAATCTCGTCAATCAACTGGTGCTTGTAAGACTCTTCTTTCGATTTCCTCAGAAAATTTTTCTTCACTGCATTAAAGGCAATGGTGAAGAGGTAGGCTTGGATCGAAGTGTTGATCTTTAGATTCTCGTGATTCTTCCAGACCTTCAGAAAAACTTCCTGAACAATCTCCTGCGCCTCGCTTTCATTCTTCAAATAAGAAAAAGCAAACGCATAGATCTTGTCTCCGTAGAACTGAAACAACTGCCTGAATGCACGAGGATCACCTTTTCGAAGTATCTCTGTGTTAAAAAGTTGATTCAATATTGTTGTTGGTTTAGGTTTTGCTATTCAGCATACTACAAAGTAATAAAAATATTGCTAAGCATTTAAAATCTTAGGTTTCAAAACATATTCCCTGGCACAATATTCCTCTTGTCGAACTTGCTTGATTTCGAAAACAAAATACTCAGAAGTCTGATTTATTGTATTTTAGACGAACAAAAAAAATCCTGCCACCTTTTGCTTATGTTTAAAATCGCTATTTTGCAACAATTGGTGCACAAACAAAAGCATACCAGAAACGTTTATTTGATAAATTTTTTGACAACTTTGCACCCGACTTGAGGAAAAGTTGACGAAAGTATTAACCAAAAGTGTATACATGTACCTTGAGAAATCCGAGCTATTGGAATCGACTGAAAATAAAACACAAAACGAAATCCTAAACGATTATTACCTGGTTTATTTAAGCCGTCAGTTGAGTGTTTTAGGGAGAAGAGAAGTTCATAACGGCCGTGCACACTTTGGAATTTTTGGCGACGGGAAAGAGCTTACGCAAATTGCTTACGCCAAAGCATTCCGCAAGGGAGATTGGAGATCCGGTTACTACCGCGATCAAACTTTCATGCTGTACCTGGGATTACTTCAACCCGAAGAATTCTTCGCCATGATTTATGGCGATACGGATTTGAACTTTAACCCATCTACCGGCGGTCGAAATTTCAACAACCATTTCAGCACGCGAAACATTAACGAACAAGGCGAGATTAAAGACCTGATGAAGCAGTACAATTCGGCTTCTGATGTTTCTTCTACCGCCGGGCAAATGCCTCGTTTGCTGGGCTTGGCCCAGGCTTCGAAAATCGTTCGGAATAACCCCGAGCTGAAAGAAGTGCTCAATAATAACGTTGATGGTAACGAAGTGGCTTTCGGGTCTATTGGTGACGCCAGTACTTCCGAAGGTATGTTCTTCGAAACGATTAATGCTGCCGGAGTATTGCAAGTGCCGCTTGCAGTTGCTGTTTATGACGATGGCTTTGGCATCAGCGTTCCGAAGAAACTCCAAACAACCAAGGAGAGCATTTCGGAAGTGCTGAAAGGTTTCCAAAAAGAAAAAGGAACAAACGGAATCGAAATTTACACCTGTAAAGGGTGGGATTACCCGAATTTGGTTTCGACCTTCGAAAAAGGAATTGCAGCTTGCCGTAAAACGCAAACTCCTGCCCTTTTCCACGTTCAGGAAGTTACCCAGCCATTGGGACACTCCACCTCGGGATCGCACGAGCGTTACAAGGGGAAAGAGCGTCTGGCATGGGAGAAGGAGTTCGACTGTGTAAGCCAATTCCGCAAATGGATTTTATCGTCGGGTAAAGCTGACGAAGCAGCCTTAAAAGAAGTTGAAAACCGGGCAGGTAAACGGGCACGTCAAGCCCGCGATATTGCCTGGAAACATTATACCGAAAGTTTCAAAACTGAGACCGACAGTCTGCACGAGATTGTTGTTGAACTGAAAGAACACAAGCAGAAACCGGTTGATCACTCGAGTGAATTTGAAGCAGTAACTACAAAATTATTCCCTACCCGACGTGCACTCTTCAGCTTTGCCAAACGCTTGAAATACGAGCTTCACGGCATGGAGGAAGTGAAAACAGAACGGGAAAAGCTGATCAAATGGCTTGAGAAATTTGAAGCCCGCACAAAGGTGATGTACAACCGCCAGCTGCACCGCGAAGGTGTTGATTCAACCCTGAACGTTGAAGCAGTGCCGGTTCAGATTGACGAAGATGCACCAATGGTGAACGGTCACGATATTCTTGCTGAAAATTTCCATAAACTGTTTGCGAAATACCCCAACCTGGTAACTTTTGGTGAGGACACCGGATTTATGGGCGACGTGAACCAGGGGATGAAAGGCATGCAGGAAGCGTTTGGTGAACACCGTGTTTCCGACACCGGTATTCGTGAGACTACCATTATTGGTCAGGGTGTAGGATTAGCCCTGCGCGGCTTCCGACCTATTGCCGAGATTCAGTACCTCGACTACCTGATGTACGGTTTGCCGACCTTAAGCGACGACTTGGCCAGCATGCAATATCGTACAATGGGAAAACAATCGGCTCCGCTGATCGTCCGCACCCGTGGTCACCAGTTGCAAGGAATCTGGCATGCCGGTTCGCCGATGCAAATGATCTTGGGATCGATGCGCGGTGTGTTCCTTTGTGTACCCCGCAACATGACGCAGGCAGCCGGAATGTACAACACGCTGCTGGAAGGTAATGACCCGGCATTGGTTATCGAGCCGCTGAAAGGCTACAATGTAAAAGAACATCTTCCATCTAATCTGGGTGAATATAAAGTTGCAATGGGTGTTCCTGAAGTTTTACACGAAGGAACAGACGTGACTCTGGTTACTTACGCATGGAATGCACACCACGCGGTAAAAGCCGCTCAATTGTTGATGGAACTAAAGAATATCTCTGTTGAAGTCATCGATGTACAAACACTGATGCCGTTTGATGTCAACCACCGGATTGTGGAGTCGATTAAGAAAACCAACAAGGTAATTTTTGTTGACGAGGACGTTCCCGGTGGTGCTTCAGCCTACATGCTGCAAAAAGTGATTGATGAGCAAAAAGCATTCAACTACCTGGACACTGCTCCGGTAACATTGCCTGCGGCTGAACACCGCCCGGCATACGGTATCGATGGTGAATATTTCACCAAACCGACAGTTGAACGGATCTATGACGCCATCTACAACATGATGCGCGAAACAAATGTCAAAAAATATCCACCATTGGATTAAAAAATATTAGATTAAAAGAGAAAGGTCGAGCATAACTGTTCGACCTTTTTTATTGTTGCAAATTCTGCAAGATACTGATACACGCCCCCAAAAGCACAGGTTTTATTAATGTTCTACTATTAATTTCAGGTAACTAATCGTTTGACCACTGCTTAATCGGGCTAGGTAGATTCCGGAGGGCACATTTGCTGCGTTCCAATCAAAAAGATGTTGGCCTTTCGCCAAGGTTCCAGAAAACAACAATTCCTGCAATTGCCCCTGCATATTGAAAATACACAAACTAACTTCCGTTTTCTCCGCACATCCGAATTCAATAGTCGTTTGCTGGTTAAATGGGTTCGGGTAGTTCTTCAATTCAAAGTTACTGATATCGTTTTTCTCGATGTCGTCAATTGCTGTGACGGTATTCGACACCCCAGGACTTCCTTTTTTTGACGCAGAGCTAAACCAGTTCTGTGCTAATGAGTTGTCAGCTTCTGCATTTCTCAAAATTAAACTGTTCCCCTCACCATCGGGCTCCGTTGGCCAAGGGTATTCGGAGGCGTAGCAAACCTGATCAATCAATTCCTCTGTAGTGTTGTACAGTCGGATACATTCACCCGAACTACTAAATCCAAATCCCAGCGAACCTTGGTAGTTAGTCACATCCGGGTAAATCGCATGGAAGTTTTCAGTATTTCGGCAAACCACAAGGTACTCGTATGGCCCCATAATCGTGTTCGCATTGAAATTGTATTCATTCGAATCGTCAGAATCTTTTAAAATCCAATTGGTCAGATTCACATAGTTGCTGCTGTTGTTGTAAAGTTCAACCCAATCGTCACTATCGTACTCGTCAGAAGCATGATACATTATTTCAGAGATGACAATATTTTTCGAAGAAGCGTCTTCTTCAAAAACAGCCGTTATACTTTTGGCCTGATCCATGGACACAGTGATATTTGCATCTGTCGATTGGACATCGCCTTCCCAACGTACAAATCGATATCCAACCGGGGCAATAGCGGTTAGTTCGATAGGAACATCTTTGAAATAAATTCCAGTCCATGGAAACTGCTGTAACAGAATCGTGTTCAATTGTACAGTTGCCTCATCGCAACCCGAGATAGCAAGCTGAACGTTGAGGCTGTCGCTTAAGCTGAATTGCTCCAAAATAAACTCGCGCAAAATTGCCGGTCGTTCCAGTGCAAAGGTCTTCAGTCGCGAAATGTTGTGTTCCCATTGCTCCTCGTAGCCCCCCCAGCGCTCTGCATGCGTGCTGATTTCGTCCTCGATGGCTGCCTCACATCCAGTAATTCGGCTGACTACCGAATCTGGCAAAAAGGTTGTATTCAGATGATCAGCAAACGTGTTGATAAAACGATTCTTGAACCCCTGATTGTTCATTAAGGAACGTAGCAAAAATGTTGACCATGCCGGATTCGGCCAGTCGTCATTATCCGGATCCAATGCCAACGCTATCGAATTGGTATGTAGCTCATCATCGAAATACCAAATTCCAAAGGTCGCATCTACGTCGTACAAAATCCAGCGCCATTTCCCGGTTGAGCCCTGTTGTCGCCAAAATTTGATATTATTACCCGGCCAGTCGGTATTGTGTGCATATTGCTCCACCACGTTGTAACGAATAAAATTGTCGACGTCCATTTGTGTTGTAATGTAGTTGTAATTATCTGTTACCGAGAGATCATTCGAATCAATGAAGTTCAACATGGCAACATAATTCTCATTACTACCCTCCACAACCGTTCCATCGTATTCCAGCAAGTCTATTTCGTCTTTATCAATGCCATTGTTATCTGCGAGGAAATCTTCGTTTACTTTCTCGCGAATATTATAAATTCCCCAATAATCGCTGTTCAAATAAACGACACAAGGACGACCTGCCTGTGCGTCAAGCTTCATATCAAGACCAATACCGGTTAGGAAAAGGTCGCGAACAATGGTCCCCCAGCTTTGCACCTCGCCGAAACTATCGGAACCTCCGCTCCGAAGAACCAGGTTGTCGAACTCCTCGAGCGCCTTATTGTCGAACAGTTTACCTTTGATATGTTTCGGTCCATATTCCGAACGCGCATAAAGAGCAAGTGATTTTTGCTCGTATCCGCGTGAATAATTTCCAAACACTTTGAAACCAGCATCAAGTGCAAACCCTGTCTGCCCCGGCGTAAAATAAAATTCCGCATGAACCGGTTTTTCCCAGTCCATCCAAAAATTAGCCCCCTTATAAGGGAAGCTCGCCTGGGCATTGGGACCGGAGGTATAAATGCCGGTATTGTAATCCCAAAGGTTTTCTGGTTGGGTTGAAAGAAAGACCACCGGCAAGGACTTATTGAAAGCAGGGAAATAGCTATTGGTCACCACATCTCCTGCGAGATAGCCACCTTTGATTATACGAGCTTTTACAGTAACTGCCGTATCAACTTGCAATGGAGTATAATAAAAAAGCGACAGTTCATCTGGATCGGAACCGTCCGTGGTATAATAAACCGTATCTGTTGGGTTTGTCGCCGTAAGTTCCAGTGCGAAGGTGTGATCGTACAAGCCACCGGCAACAGAAAATACAGGAAGTAAGTTTTCATCTTTTAACAAGCCTTCGCTGGTGTTGGCAAGCCATGGTGTCGCCTGCTTAAAGTACCAAAGCTTCGTATCGTCACCCTCCCGGTAGCCGTATGTAATGTCGTTACCGAGAGACGGAATAAGCATGTTGCTAACAATTTCTCCGCCCGCGTTAAACAGGAAAAGGCTGTCGCCATCGGCACTGAGCTTAAAATCAGTATGCCCCGTTCGGTTATACAGGGCTAAAATTTCGGGTGCTTGGTTGATGCTGAAATCGGAACTGCGCACCGATAAAAACGGGATCGCCGTTAAGTCGCTCGAACTCGCGTAATTGTTATGTACTTCGATGGCTAGCAGGTTGGTCCCTTCGTGCAAGAGCGAGGCAAAACTTTCAATATTGAATGAATCGGGTGCCAGGCCCTGGTACATGAGTGCTTCTTTATCAATCGTTGCATAAGCGGAGTAGGCAGGAGTATCGCCTGCAGTTCCTAAGTTCGATCGGGCAATTTCGGTCCCGTTGAGGTAGGCCACAAAACCATCGTCATAGTCAAGGTGAAGCAGCAACTGTTCAATGGCCGATAGATCTTCTATCGAAAACTCTTTTCGAAGATAAATGCTAATGGCTCCGCTGACAATGGTGCTGTCGTCGTTGTCGCCGTAGCCAAAGCCGCTTTTCCCGCTTTGCCAGTCCGAGTCGTCAAAATCGGGCTGGTTCCAGTTGGTGACTTCCGCTTGCGGAACCAGGTAGTTCCAATAATCCCCCTGGTTGATGATGGTTGTCCAAAAGGAAGGCGCAACTGGCCGGTCTTTTCCTGAGGCAAACAGCAGAGAATACGCTCCGGGTTGAAGCGTATAAGTCGGAAACTGCCAGCGTTCGTCTCCGTCTTCGTCGTCACTGATAGAATAGTCGCCCAAATTGATGGCTGAAGCCGAAGTATTCCGGATTTCAATCCAGTCTGAATAATCACCGTCCTCGTCAGCAAGGGATTTGGTGTTTGCCGATTGAACCTCGTTTATTTTAACGGTTTGGGCATCCAGGTTTAGCCCGATGGTAAACAGCAAGATACACAGTAATAAGTATTTCATTTTTGGGGTGGTTAAGCAGAAAAGTTATTCGTCGTCTCCTTCATCTCCGGATTCCTCAGCATTGAAAATCCGGTTTTTCTCGTAGTAGTAAATCACCACGCGGGCGGTATCCCGCAAGAAGTTGATGGAACTCACTTCAACCCGGTGAATATTAATCCCGGTCCGTTTTCGAAGGTCTTCCAGTAATTCGTCACGGCGGTTTTCGTTTATTAGCTCAATCCGCTCGTACAAAACTTTCTTTGATGATTCGTGTGATAAACGAAAGGCGTATTCGAGTACAAACAGAAGCCCAATGACCAGTAAATTAGCCAGGATAACATCTACATAGGGCAAATACTCGCCTGAAATAGAGTTCAAAACTGCAATGCCAATAATGATAAACAAATAGGTCATCTCCTTAATTTGCAACTGATTTGTTCGGTAGCGAAGAATACCGAATAGTGCAAAAAGTCCAAACGCGAAACCGAGTTTCAACTCAACCCCCGATAGCAGATAAGCCAGCAGGAAAATCATGGTATTGATAAGGAAATAGGTGAAAAGGTAGTCTTTTCGCTTCGTCTTCCGATAGTAAATCAGACGAACTATAACAAAAGTAACCAGCAGGTTGAAAGAGTAACGCAACAGCAGATCAAAAAATCCGCTTGATTCAAAAAACAAAGTTGACAGTAAAGGCATTCCCTGAGTAGAGTTTATCATAGGTACTGGGGGTTTAATTCACGAATTAATTCTTTAAAGTTGTTTGTTTTTACACATGGATGTAACAGCGCCACACCAACACAATATTTGCTGAAAGCTTGCGGACGGATTCGCTCATTGCGCATTAGCCTTGCGAAAACGGTTTGCTGATTTTGGTTATCATTTTTCGTTTCGGCAATCGCCAATTCGGGCAACGAAACTTCACTACCGCCAAAACAAAATTTCAAATCGTAGTCAATGGTTATCCGTTCTTGTTTACGTAGGTTAACCAAGCTGATACGTCTGTATGTCGTGTAAAGCGTTGACCTCAACACTTTAAGATCTACGGATGTATGGCTGGAAATAAATCCCTCTCCTTGTTCCAACATTCCGAGTTCAGGATTAAGCATTTTTCGTTTTTTGGTTGTCAGTTTTTTGTTGTTTTTCAATTTGACTTCCAGAAAGCTCAACCCAGTATCTGTGTATGTTCGGGTTCTGATTTTGCAGCGATTGGCCGCACCGTTGTGGTGAGCGTTGTAAAAGGTCCATTCAGCTGTATCAAAATATTGAGATTCGTATGCACTGACCCGCGTGCCGTAAAAATCAACAACGGCATAACGATGGTCAATAAGCTCGAGAATTCGATCGAGTCGCTTAAGGGGAAACACATATTTGGTATCAAAGCGAATCATTTGCGTCTCCGGGTCGAGATTCTCAAAAGGGATCGACCGCATGGATTGTGTCCTTGCTCCAAGACCGGAAGGGATATCAGTTAGTATTTCCATCCGTCTATTTCTTTTTACGATCTAATTTGAACTTGTAGTCTAAAGACACAATATAGCTGTTCTGTGGGCTCGCAACATTTTTCCGACGATTCAGAAGGTAGCTAATTCCAATAGCATTGTGCTTGTTGATTTTATAGTCCAATCCGGCGGTGTAACGTTCGTGTTCAATCTGCCGGGTTGAATAGCTATTAATCCGCCAGGCCATTTCGTAACTAAGCCAGGGTTCCAATGGCATACCTTTAATATTGTAGCTAGCTTTTACCCGATTGCGGAAGAAACTGTCTGGTATTTGACCTTTCTCTGAACTTTCATAGTTGCTGTATTCTGCCTGCACGCGACCGCGATAACTTAGTGTAAACCGATCCAAGTCAGTCTTTAGTTGCGATTCGACTCCTAAGCGATGAGAATTACTCGTCCGTTTCATTCCGTTTTCGTAAGAGTAACGGTACAGTAATCCCGCTTTGAAAAATTTCCGAGACCAGGAAACTTCAGCTCCTCCAAACCATTTGTCCCATTGGTTCAGATTATCCTTCTGACGGTATCCTGCTTCAAGCTCAACGTCCCAGCGCTTGGTCAACGCTTTTTCAAGGGCCAAACCTGTCCACACACCAAAATCCTTTTGTTGCGCAGAAAGTGGTAACCCGGCAAGGATAAATAGCAGAGTCAGTAGTTGATAATACATTGCTTTGGCGTTTTTTACCAATCTCCCTCTACTACTCATAAATTACAAGGTCGTCAGCAATAACAGTTGAATTATTGTCAGAAATGTTAATGGTTTGTTGGATCACAATCTTACCCGAAGCTGATATTCGTTCCGGGTCATTGGACAGCACATATAAGGTGTAAGTTCCTTTGTTCAGATATTGAAACCGATACCAGCCATTGTAGCTGGTTTCTGTCTTGTCTGAGTGAATGCTGTCATTACCGTAAATGATAAACACATCGACATCGGGAGCATAATATTCGCCCAGCTTTATGCTGAAGTCGCTGTTGTAGTTTAAGGCGTAAACACGGCCCTCAATTGTTCCGGTTCCCCCTTCTCCCTCTTCCTTTTCACATGAAGTAAATAATACCACCACAAAGAGAAACAAAGCTATTCCTCTCAATGCACTTGTAATTTTCATAACTAAACCGTGTGTATAAAATTTCCGACTCTTTATCAATACAAAGCACCCAAAATGCCCATCGCAAAAAACAAACGACGAAAATATGTAAATTATTTTGTCCTCAAGTATCAACGATTATTCACCTACCCTAAACACTCGTTATCAGCTCAAACCTCAACACCAAACAAGGTCACTATTTTTCAATGCATTAACATCAAAATCATTTCACAGATCAACCAAATAAGAATCAAAATTGCCCCCGTCAAAAAAACGACCTTGGAACGAATCGATTCGGGCAAACAACTTGTCACCTACCAAATTCAACGCAAGACTAGTCTCCTGACAACTAAAAACACGAGAAAAAATCAAAAATCTAATGACTTCTGATTCGAAGTTAAATATTCTATTTACATAAAATACACCTATCAAAAAATCAAGAATCCTAAACGAGCGAGATTTGTCAATCTAAACCATATCGTTAAACTAATGGGTAAATACAATAAAAAAGGTCGAGCATAACTGTTCGACCTTTTTTATTGTTGATTAACTTCTATCAAATATATTCAACCCGATCATATTCAGGCATGGCGCCATTTTGCGTGCATACAAAAGCGGAAAGATTGACCGCCATTTGATGGACGTCATTTAACGGTTTTCCTTTGAGCATACCGACCACCATGGCGGCAGTGAATGAATCGCCCGCTCCCACGGTGTCAGCAACTTTTACTTTTGGGGTTTCCCGAAAACTGGTTTCACCTTTCGTGATCAGGTAGCTGCCATTCGTGCCGCAAGTCAATGCAACCATTTTCAATTGAAAACGATGAAGTAGTTCCTCACAATTTTCCTGATCATCGCCTTGCAAGCCAAACATCCGGGCAACGATCTTGATCTCGTCATCGTTTATCTTCAGAACATTGCACATTTTCAAAGAATCAACCAGCAAGTCTTGCGAATAAAACTGTTGGCGCAAGTTGATATCAAAGATTTTCAGAGCAGAATCAGGTACAGCGTTTACATAGCTGCGAATGGTCGCTTTTGAAACGTCGCCCCGCTGTGCTAAGGAGCCGAAACAAACAGCTGTCGTCTGCTTTGCGATCTCCTCGTAGTCTGACTTCATCCCAATAAAATCCCATGCCACCGGCTGGCAAATTTCGTATTGCGGAATACCGTCACCACTCAAGGTGACTTTCACCGTCCCCGTAGGATAATCTACTCGTTGGATGTCATAAATCAATCCAACACCATCCAGTTTTGCTATTATTTCATCCCCAAGCTCATCTTTCCCAATGGCGCTAATCGCCAAGCTTTCGAGCCCGAGCTTCGATGCATGAAAAGCAAAATTGCAGGGTGCGCCCCCCATTTGTTTGTGGTCGGGGAAAACATCCCACAACAACTCACCAATTCCGACTACTAATGATTTTTTATCCATAATTTTAGATCAATCCAAGTTCTTTTTCAATTTGTTCCAACGATTTTCCTTTGGTTTCGGGAATCCAGAATTTCACAAAAACAAAAGCGATAACACTGAATATTCCGAAGATACCAAACAAGTAGCTCAATCCCAATCCTCCTTGAATGACCGGGGCAAAATAGACCGTCAGGAAGGTACATAGCCAACTGATGGCAGTTGAGAACGACATAGCCACGCCCTTAATGCGGTTTGGGTAAATCTCCGAAATGATTACCCACATCACGGGGGCAAACGAGGCCGCGAAGAAGGAAATATAAACCAGCAAGGCCACCAAAACACCAACACCGAATTGCTCGGGTTTCGCAAATTCCCCGGTCAGGTAAGCCAGAGAGACAATCATACCAACGGCTCCCCACAACAAAAGTGTTTTACGTCCTTTCTTATCAACCAACCACAACGCAATAATTGTCATCAGAAAGTTGACCAATCCCACGACCATCGACATCATCATTGAATCGTCCTTCGCTGCGCCGGCTGCCTTAAACATTTCCGGAGCAAACATGATTACTGCGTTGATCCCTGTAATTTGTTGCAGCGCTGCGATGGCAGTACCAATGGCTACAATCTTCCCGGTCTTGCCTTTAAACAGCTCCGAAACCTTCATTTTCTCTTTCGACTTTTCTTCGGAGATTACTTTTTCCATTTGGCCAAGCTCTGTTCGAATCAGTTCCTCGCCACCAATTTTCAGCATCACTGCTTGGGCTTCAGCCTTTCGATCTTTGGCTACCAACCAACGCGGACTTTCCGGGAATGAGATCAAAATGAAGATCAAATACAGGAGTCCGAACAAAGCCGGAACCGCCAACATGTAGCGCCAGCTGTTATCCCCCAGCCCAATGAGCAGGTAGTCGAAAATATACGCCAATACAATTCCGATAGTGATCGCAAACTGGTTCATCGAAACCAGTCGGCCACGGCTCTGTGCAGGCGAAATTTCGGAGATGTACATCGGCCCAACTACAGAAGTGGCACCAACTGCCAGTCCCGAAAGGACACGAAAGACAATCAGAATCGCCGAAGACTCAGCAAATGCGCAGCCCAAAGCAGAAATAATATAAAGTACAGCTGTTGCCAGCATCACCTTCTTCCGACCATATTTTTCGGTGAAACTACCGGTGAAAAGTGCGCCAATCAGACAGCCGAAGGTTAGCAAGGCCGCCACAGTTCCAAGTCCGCTGTCGGTTAGCGAAAATTCCCCTTTCAACATATCGACAGCGCCGGAAATTCCGGCCATATTTAGTCCAAACAACAATCCACCGTTGATGGCCACAAAAGTGATCCAATACAAATATCCCGTATGGATTTGATTTTTCGTTTTCATCTCTTTAAGTATTAGCTTTTAATTATTCTTTATCGATCTCTTTCAGCAAGATGACAGCACTATCATACTGATCAGCAATCTTCAGCTCCAAACCGACATTCATCAGGTAATCTGCCTTGAAAGTTTCTCCATCTCCCCAAAAACGGGATCGACCGTTTGTATTGATCTCCTGAATCTGGTACGATTTTTCTGGATCCAGCCCGTTTAATTTCACCGTTGGATAAACTCCACGCAAGTGAGATTCCAGGCTGAAAGCAAACAGTACCGCCGACGTTTGATCCTTCGACACATACATTTGCGATGCCCATCCGCCCTCATCGTAGGGTGATTTTATGCGATACAAATCTCCATTAGTGACCAATGGCCTGACAAACTGTTTGTAGTTTTTGATGGCTTCCTCGGCAAACACACGATCATTCCCCTGGATGTGTTTAGGCTGAAGCTCCATTCCCAAGCGCCCGGTCATGGCCACATCGAAGCGAAACTTCAACGGGGTCATCCGCTGGGTTTGGTGGTTGGGGCTGGTTGAAACATGAGACGCAGCTCCTACCGGCGGATAAATCAGGTTGGTTCCGTACTGAATAAAAATTCGTGATAGCGGGTCGGTATTGTCTGACGTCCAGTATTCATTGTGGTACTGCAGTGCACCGTAATCCAAACGACCGCCTCCGGAAGCACAATCCTGAATCACAAAATCCGGATATTTGGCACGAATCCTTTTGTAAACCGTGTACAATCCTTCCGTGTATGAAACCCAGAAATGCGTTTGCTCCGAAGCTGGCAGAAAAGTTGAACCAGCCTGTTCTACGTGCCGGTTTGCGTCCCATTTAATGTATTCAATTCCGGGATGGGTTGTCAACAAACTGTCGAACACGTTGTACACAAAATCCTGCACCTTCGGATTGGACAAGTCCAGCAACAACTGGTTTCGCCAGGTTATTTTCTCGCGACCGGGACTCTGCACAATCCTCTCCGGGTGATTCTCAGCCAGTTCACTTTCCGGGTTAACCATTTCCGGTTCAATCCACAATCCAAATTTCAATCCTTTCGAATGCGCATAGTCAATCAGATAATCCAAACCACGCGGCAATTTCTTTTTATTAGTCTGCCAATCGCCCAAACCGGCATCGTCATTGTTTCGCGGATATTTGTTTCCAAACCAACCATCGTCCAGCACAAAGGTTTCAATCCCCATTTCTGCAGCATCATCCATCATGCCGGTCAGTGTGTTTTCATTGAAGGTGAAATATGCCCCTTCCCAACTATTCAAAACGATGTCGTGGATTTTATTTCCGCCAACCATTCCGTACTGACGCCCCCAATCATGCAAGTTTCGGGAAACCTGACCGCGTCCTTCGCTGCTGAAGGTGTAAATCATTTCGGGCGTTGTGAAGTTCTCACCCGGGTTCAGCGTCCACGCCGAAAGAAACGGATTGATTCCGCTAACCACATTCAGCGTTTTCCATTCGTCCACCTGAAAAGCCAAGCGGTAGTTACCCGACCAGGCCAATGCGCCTCCGTAGCAATCGCCCGCATTCTCCAATGCCGGATGATTCAGACTTAAAATGAAAGACGGATTTTCGGTCTGCGTGGTGCGTACTCCTTTTTTACACTCGATAACCTTTATGCCATTCTCCACCTTTTCCTCAACAAGTCCCATTTCGCCAGCCCAGGCACCACAAAAGTGAGTCAGGTAATAACTTTCAGCTTTCAAGGGTAAAAACGACGATGCAAAACTGGTCAGCTTTACGGCTCCTTCTTCGTCATTGGAGATGACAGTCCATTGGGTAATCACATCCTCGTTCGAAAAAGCTTTCGTGTGCAATTCCACCTTGAAATCAAAAACCCGATCCTTGAGGTGAATTACCGTTTCGCTTACATCCGGCGTCGAACCGATCTGTTCAACCGACTGAAAAGCCAATTCAGTGTTTAAACTTCCATCTGCATGAATGACAGCCAAAGCAGGTTCGTTAATGTTTCCCAAACCGAAAGTCGGATAGGCCTCGTAAGAAAAATCGCGGTTGGTATCCGGTTTCGAATAGGCTTTGTGCTGCTTGAAATCATCTGTCGAATCAACCAACTTCCCGTAATATTGGAAGACCAGCCGGTTGCTCTGATCGACAGTATAAACCAACGACGTCGATTTTGTTTTGATTTCAATAACAGACGTGTTTTGTCCGAACGCCGGAACACTGATTAGCAAAATTGCTCCAAGGCAAAAAAAGAGGTTCTTTAAATAGTTATTCATTATCTATAGGTTTAGTTGAATTGGCTTTTTAACGAACAAGGTTCATAAACCACCGGATTACCAAATTGAATCAAGCGCTACAATCTCAGCACGATTCAATGTGACAGGGTTTCCTTTTGAAAAAATTTGAAGTTTACTGTACGGTTTCGAATTGAAGAAGATCTCCGTCATCACCAAGTCACCGCCATCAACAAAGATTTCCGCTGACGCAGCGTCAATAAACAATTCGAGTTTTACAGATGTGCCGATATCGTACGGAGCTGAAGCAACTCCCGTAAACTTATCCGAGAAGCTCATGTCGCCCGATTTTGTGCGATCGAATTGAAATTGTTTCGTCGACGTAGAATAGCTTAGTTTCACTTGTTCGCCCAAATCATTTTCCAACACCAGTCCAAACGACTCCGGATGCGCTTCTCCCAAATCGAATTCAAATGATAAACGACTTTGATTTAGATTAATCCCGTGTAAATCGAGTTCCTTTTCACCATCAATTTTCAAGGCTTCACTCTCGACAACCATAGTACGATCTTCAATTTTACCCAATTCTTTTACCGGTACTGACTTCACAATGTACTGGCCATTCTTTTGAATCAGCGACAAAGCTCTGGGGACTGTCATGGCGCTGCGCCATTTCTCGGTTGGAACAACCTGAGCGTATTCCCAATTGCTCATCCACCCCAGGAAAATTCGGCGCCCGTCTTCTTTGGGCACATCCGACCAGGTGACGCCGGCATAATTATCGCGGCCCCAATCAATCCAACTCGTTTCTTTGGAATCGGCCATAAATTGATGCCCGTCAAACTGCCCCAGAAAATATTGTGTTCCGGAGCCTCCGTTTGGCCCTCCCGGATTGATATTGACAATCAGCACCCACTTGGTTTCGTCGGTTCCCTCAACCTGGAGTGGAAACAGATCGGGGCATTCCCACACACCACCATGAGCTCCGGCATCAATACCAAAACTGCTTTCGTAGGTCCATTCCTTCAAATCAACTGACGAATAAATTTGCACATGGTCGTGTGCCGAAAGCACCAGGTTCCATTTCTGTATTTCGTCGTTCCAGATCACGTTGGGGTCACGAAAATCCCGATTCCCGTCATTGGGGATCACCGGGTTTCCTTCGTATTTCGTCCAGCTCCTACCTTTGTCCAAACTGTAGGCAATACCTTGCGACTCCACATCAACCCCACCCGCTTTGGCGATTTCGGGATTGTGATACGTGTAAATCGCCACCAACGGCGGATTTTCTGCAGAACCAAATCCGGTCGTATTCTTCCAGTCAACAACTGCACTTCCTGAGAAAATATATCCTAAACTATCTGGGAAAAGGGCGATGGGCATGTGCTGCCAATGTACCAAATCGGTACTTATGGCATGTCCCCAGTGCATGGGGCCCCAAACGGTACTATCGGGATAATATTGATAAAACAAGTGGTACTCACCCTCATAAAAAACCATTCCGTTCGGATCGTTCATCCAGGCCGAATCCGGAGAAAAGTGAAATTGCGGTCGATATTCCTCGGAATAGGTTTTCATTAGATCTCCTGTTTCTACAGTCTTTTTAGTGCCGGAAGAACATGCCGCGGCTAAAAAAAGGAATACGCTCAACAGGTAATATAAGTGTCTATTATTCATTTGTTTTTGATTTAGTGGTTCATCTTCATTCTGTAAAGTCGACGCTAAAACCGGCTTATCGTGCCTCCTTTTAACGTGATGGCTCCTTTCTCTGCAAAAAGCTCAACCTGTTGCCATTCCCCTTTAAAGTTAAACTTTCTGGATAAGCTAATCAGCCCGTTCATGGCAAATAATTCAGCCGAATTGTGGTCAATAATGAGCGTGAGATCCATTGTTGGTTCATTTGTCACGTAAGGCGCATAGTTGAAGCCATCCCAGGTATCTGGGAAATTTTGCTGAATCGTAGGATTTGCAATGAAAAAGTATCGCCGCTCAGCCTGATAGCCCAACATCAACTCTTGCCCGTTTTCGTTTTTCAGTTTAACACCAAATGATTCGGCCATTCCCAAATACAAACGGTCGTTTACATCGAATGTCAGATCTATCTTGACTGGCAAATCAATCTTCTTCGCAATTTGTACACTCTCGTTCAGCGCTGCTTCGTCAACCGTCTTGCTTTCTGTTTTCGAAGGAATAACCGGCTTCGAGATCAAATAGTAATCGTGGAATTCTTCCATTAGCGTCAACTCACGGGTTATGGAAAACACACCGGATTCATCGGTATCAATGTTGAATTTTGAGTAGATTGAATTGTAAATACGACCAAGCAGAACAGGTGCTTTATTGCTTGCCGCATAATCCGATAAAACGATTGCCTGGTAAAGGTCGCTGCCATGATCGACCCACTTTGGTTTGTTGTGCGAGGCCTGGTAAACGTAGCCATCAAAGTCACCAACAAAATACTGCACGCCACTCCCCTCGTTGGGTGAGCCGCTATCGGCACTGATAAACAGTACCCATTTCAGTTCGTGGGTTCCGGCCATTTCCATCGGAAAGAAGTCGACTGCGGTCCAATTGCCGTGCTTCAGATAGACATCGTCACCAAAGCGACTTTGGTACTCCCAATCCCGGAGGTTATCCGATGAGTAAAAACGCACTTCATAACCCGACAATACCAGCATCGTCCATCGTTGCAAATCATCATTCCAGAACACTTTCAAACTTTGGATCGGCTCATAATAATCCGGCAACAGAATCGGTCCTTCAGTATCCTTCAGCCAACTTGCACCATTGTCTTCACTGTGCAACAATTCAAGTTCACCAAACTGATCATCCGAAACGGAGATCGCAATTATCGCCGCACCATCGGTACTGAATTCAGTTGATTGATTCCAATCCACGACAACACTTTTTACTTGCTGCGCTGAAAGCTGATCCGACTCAAAATTCATCGGAACATTGTTCCACTGGATTAAATCCAAGCTTTGAGCTTGTCCCCATTTTTCTACTCCATTTTCCGATTTATAGCTGTAAAACAAATGGTAGTTACCATCCTCGTAAAGAAGTGTAATCGGATTTTGAAGCAGGGAATCGTTCAATCGAAAGTGTAACGAAGCTGAATCGTGTTGTCGTTTCTCAGTCGAACATCCCCAAAGGATTCCCAGAATCAACAGTAAAAATGTGGTCTGACGTATCATGGTGTTAGTTTCGTCTTATTCGTAAATAGGGAGAAAATTCATGGAGAGCGAACACTCCCCCTCCATGAATCAATTACTCTTTAATATCCTGTATTTTGCTCGTACAAACCTTTTGTGAAGTCGATTTCACGCTGCGGAATCGGGAAATATTCATCCCTTCCGGCTGTAAATTCAGCATTGTTCAAAAAGTCGCGGCGAGTCTTTTCTTTGGTCAAATAAGCGTTCAGAGTCGGCTCAGCAATTCCCCAACGAACCAGGTCAAAGAAACGCGGGCTTTCCAGAGCGAACTCCAGACGGCGTTCCCAGCGCAATGCCGTGCGGGCATTTGCCTGTGTCCAGCTCAGGTTCGAACCGTCATATTCCGCAATCAGGTAATTGGAAGGTGCCGAACCATCGGCAAAGCGTGTTCTACCTGTACTTTCAGAAGCACGGGTGCGGATTTCATTAATCAGCGGACGAGCCATATCCTGCTGTCCCATTTCAATGTAAGCTTCAGCCTGCATCAGCAACACGTCGGCGTAACGAATGATATCGATGTTTTTGGAAACGCCCATGAACGGACCTTGCTTTTTGTAGCATGAGCAATCGGCAGCCTGCTGTTCTTTCATACTTTGAAAATACCCGTAAACCCCCGGATCGCGCACCCAGCTGTTACTAAAAATATAAGCATCTTCATTGCGGTATTTGTACGGGTGTCCGTCGATTCCAACCGAGTGGTCGATACGCGGGTCAACAGTAACACCAGTTGGTGTAATATCTGTAGCGCTCAACGCAACATCGTTAAATGTGTCGAATTTAGGCAGGCCGTTCGCATCGGTTGCAAATGCGTTCACCAGGTTTTGACTAGGCTGATGGAATCCGCAACATCCGTACTGCGGAGCTCCGTGCGGGTAGTTCAATCCATTCTCGAAGTTCAGACGACCGGATGTCGTTCCATCACTGATAGAAAACTGGATCGCAAAAATCGATTCGGGTCCATTGTCGTAACCATCGAGGAAGTTCTCGCCAAAATCAGGCTGTAAGCTGTATTTTCCCGACTCGATAACCATTTGGCACAGGTCAACTACTTCCTGCAAACGCGTTTGACTGATGTTTGTAACCTGGTTGTTTTCATCCTGCTCGTAAGCTTGGTACAACCTCAGTTTAGCCAGATAAGCCGCAGCTGCATATTTGTTGGCACGCCCAATTTCGGGTTGAGTTGCCGGTAGATTATCTAAAGCGAATTCGAAATCTTCAGCAATCTTGTCCCATAATTCGTCATTGGTGAATTCGCGGTTCGATGTCTGAAGAATCTCTTCATTGCTCATCGTTTCGTTGATGTAAGGAACATATTTGAACAGAACTTTCAGCATAAAGTGTGAATGACCTCTCAGGAAACGAGCTTCTGCAATTCTGGTCTGACGCAAATCGAACTCTTCGTCAGTCAACTCATTCAGCGAACGCAAAGCCGAGTTCGCACGCGAAATAGCGCGATAGTAGTTTTCCCAGGTGTAAGGCAGACCAGCCAGCCAGCTTTGAAAAGGCTGGGTCAAATTATATTGCTCGTAAAAGTTGAATGGCTCAACGTCCGAAACTCCACCTCCGCCTTTGTAAGCATCGTCCGAGCGCACACTACCGTAGACCCACATGCTGGCAATCGGTCCAATCATATCGTCGTTTCCAATTCCGGCATACGCTGCGGTAACCAAACCTTCGGCCCCCTCAACAGTCGGGCTCCCCGCCGTAATGTACCCCTGCGGTTCGGTTTCCAGATAATCCTTGCATGAAACAGCCAAAAGGCTCATCAGCGCGATTACGTATATTTTGATGTTTTTCATATTCATGATTTCTTAAGTTTAGTTTGATTAGAATGCTACGTTTACACCAACTGAAAAAGTTCTTGGAATCGGAATGACATTCACATCAGTCCGCTCGGGATCCGGTCCCTGGAACTCTTTACTCTTGATCCAGAACAGGTTCTCAGCCATCACATAAAAGCGCAGTTTATCCATGCCGATTCTTTCCAATGTATTGTTGGGAAGCGTGTAGCCCAACTGAACGTTGCGCAGTTTGAAATAAGATGCATTGACGTTTAAGTAGCTTGATGTACGCGTTTCGTTGTTGCTGTCCGACAAAGTCAGACCGGGAACACTGGAGTCGGGATTTTGTGGTGTCCAGGCTCTGAAAACACCAGGCCCAACATTGTCGCGACCACGAATAAAATCGTTGTAGAAAGTGTAAGGATCGTATCCCGTTTTCCCTGCAACACCTGACCCGAAGATTGACAAATCGAAGTTTTTGTAATTCAGGTCAACACGAAGGCTGTACTCCAATTTTGGCAGCAATGTTCCCAGAAATTTCTGGTCGAGCGAGTTGATTTCACCGTCGTTATTCAGATCTGCCCAACGAATACGTCCGGGAGCTGCACCAACCTGGTTCGCATGATCATCAACTTCGGCCTGACTTTTAAAGATACCGTCAGCAACATAACCGAAGATTGAAAGTTCTGAATGTCCAACAACTGTTTGCTCCGAGTTACCGGGGTAGGCTGTCCGAACTTCTTCCGGCAGTTCTGTAATCTTATCAGCAAAATGGCTGGCGCTACCTGCCACTTCGTAAGTAAAATCTTTATTCACTTCCTTGCGATAGCTCAGCGCAAATTCCCAACCGCTGTTTTTCTTGGTGGCACCATTCAGGAACTGCAATTGTCCTTCACCTAAAGCGGAAGCTACCGGAGGTTGAATCAAAATATCGGTTGTTTTGCGGGTGTACCAGTCGAAGGAACCAACCAGTTTGCTGTCGAAGAATCCAAAATCAAGACCAAGGTTCAATTCATCCGTTGTTTCCCATCGCAAAGCCGGGTTAGCAGCCTGTACCGAAACGAAACCGGATGGTAAGTTACCGGTATCCTGACCATTCAAAGCATAAGCTGAGCCAATATTCCAGTAATCGTCGAAGAAATCGTTGTGGAATACACCGTCGACCTGACTGGCAACAGCGCCGTAACGCGGTTCAAACAAACCTAAACTGGCAAAATCACCAACATCCTGGTTACCCACACGTCCGACACCGGCACGGAATTTCAAATTGGTGAGATTTTCCATCCCTTTCATAAATTCCTCTTCGCTCAGGCGCCAGCCAAAAGTTGCTGCCGGGAAGAAACCGTAGCGGTTGTCCTTACCGAAGCGGGAAGAACCGTCGCGCCTCAAGGTGAACGAAGCCAAGAATCGTTGATCGTAGTTGTAGTCAATTTTACCGAATTGAGACAGGAGGCGGCTCCCGGTTGCTGTACCAAAACTGTTACCATTGCTGGTACCGGCACTCAATACAAAGAACTCTTCGGTTTGTGTCGAGAAGCCTTCTTTATAGCCGGTGAAATCTTTGAAATTATCGCTTACCGATTCAACGCCTAGAAGGAATCCGAATTTGCTTTTTCCAAGTTCCAAATCGTAATGCGCCGTGTTCGACCAGGTAACACTGGTGAAATCACTGTTGTAAATCGTCAGGCTATTTACCGAACGGGCAATGAAACCGTTCGTGAATGCCGGCTCAATATCTTTGTCCTCCACCATTGAATAATCCAGTCCCAAAGTTGTGCGTAGCACCAGGTTCTTAACCGGTTTTGCTTCAGCAAAAACGCTTCCGAACAAGTATTTACGGTTTGTGTTGTCCCAACGGTTGATATACTGCATCATCACCGGGTTATTTCGGTCTGAATAACCGGAACCAAGCGGGCCACCGTATTCTCCAGTTTTGGTGTACAACGGAATTGTTGGCGCCAATGTGATGGCCAAGCCCGGAGTCGGAGCGCTTCCCAAGTCGGGCGTTTCAAGCGTTTCATTTGATGATACAACCTGAGCGTTGATGCCAAACTTCAATTTATCGTCCAGCAAACTGGTTTGTCCGTTAATGCGGGCTGTGATACGATCGTAGTTGGTGTATTTCAACATCCCTGTATTTTTAATGTATCCCACATTCATCAATACCGACGATTTATCGGTACCGCCCGAAACAGTTAAGTCGTTGCTGATTACATAGCCGGTCTCGTAGGTAACGTCCTGCCAGTCGGTATCGCCAACCGGAACGTTTGTATCGCCGCCCACATAGGGCTGAGGAGTGACACTATTCAGCACCGGATTGTTATAATCGCCATTCCAGTCGAAATCGTAAATTTCGCCGTAACCGCTCGCTGGGTCCACACCGTCATTTACAGATGCCTGCCAAAGCGCGCGACCACGATCAACTGCATTCAGCATTTTGAAACGCTGCGATTTTTCGCTTTGCATGGAAAAGTTGGAATTGAATTCAACTTTGACTTTCCCTTTCTTCTCAGAGCCATTCTTGGTGGTGACAATAACGACACCGTTTGATGCACGCGCACCATAAATAGAAGAGGCTGACGCATCTTTCAGTACCTGAACCGACACGATAGATCCGGCGCTCAGCCCTTGAAATACTTCCGGGCGTTTTGTTGGAACGCCGTCAATAATATACAGCGGGTTGTTGTCGCCCAGCGTGTTTACACCACGAATCAGGATGCGGCTGTTTGTAGCATTCGGCGAACCATTTTTTTCGATGTACAAACCCGGGACACGACCTTGCAGTGCCTGCATGGGGTTACCCGAGCTCAAACTCACATTCTCGATCGACTGCAATTCGATCACCTCGATCGCACCTGTCAAATCTGCTTTGCGCTGAATTTGGTAACCAACCGCTACCACTTCGGCCAAACCTATCGTTTCTTCTTTCAGTACAGCATTGACTACCGAAGCGCCGGCAACCACAATCTCCTGCGACTGCATCCCAACGAACGAGAACACCAACACATCGGAGTTTCCGACATTGCCCAGCGAGTAATTTCCATCGAAATCGGTGATCGTACCATTTGTCGTTCCTTTTACCACAACAGTCACACCAGGCAGCGGCGCACCAGTTTCGTCGGTCACTTTCCCGGATACCTTTTCCTGCTGCTGCAACTGGATCTGGTCGGCTTTGCCAACCTCGGTTACTGCAATGTATCGGTCAATGATTTTGTAAGTATATCCGGTATCCCGGAACAGGTCTTCCAGAATCTCTTCGATGTTCTGATCGCTATAATTGACACTGACGACCTTATCCAGAATTTTCTGATCGGCTTTCAACACAAAATGATAGCCTGACACTGTTTCAATTTGTTCAATAACGTCTTTTAGGGAAGAATTCATGCTCAGGGAAATCTTAGCGGTTTGCCCGAAAGAAGTCGCATACAATTGCATGCTAAGCAGAAAAACGAAGAAGGCTGTTAGCTTCATAATTCGCATAATTTGTTTAAGAACCGCATAAGGCGGAACTAATTCCGTTTTTTTCATAAATTTGAAATGTTTGAGTAAATACTGGCCTTTTACCGAAGGCTTGATTGCTTGATGTATAGTTTGATGCTGGTAACATCGAACTGTACCTGCAGACCGGTGATACTAACCCTATTTCCGGTCTGTGTTTTTCATTAGGTTTTCATCGTACGTTTTTTTCGTTTAGGTTAAGACTATCGGTTCGTTCTTGTTTAATTCCAATAAATTAAAGTCGGTTTTCCGGCACGGGGCTCAATCCGGTAATTAAGAGAAGAAGTCATTTTGAATACTTCCAGGATCTGGTCAATCGGCTTATTTTTCATGATTGTTCCGAAGTACAGTTCGTCGGCCAATTTGGGGTCTTCAATCTGAATTTCAACATTGTACCAACGTTCCATTTTTTTAGCAATATCACTTAGCTTTTCATCGCGGAAGGTAATCAGGCCTTTTTGCCAGGAGGTATATAAATCGGTGTTGACATTTTTCACCACAAGTTCTTTGGAAACGCCATCGAAGTTTACATTCTCGCCGGGAACGAGACGGGTAAATTCTTTCCCGGTTTTGCTCAAAACCCCCAGGCTTCCCTCAACCAAAGTTGTATTCACTTCTCGTTCATCATCGTACGCCTGAACATTAAACGAAGTTCCATACACCTTAAAATCAAGTGATTTTGTTTTCACAACAAAGGGATGTTCCGGATCTTTTGCGATGTTGAAAAACGCCTCTCCTTCCATTTCAACAGTGCGTTCCCCTTCGTTGAAATTTCCGGCATAAGCGAAATGCGTTCCCGAGTTTAGCTGCACGGTTGTTCCATCAGGTAAGGTGAGGTTCGACATTTGTCCCAGCGGAACATCGATCGCCATATTGGATGCATAAACCAATTCAGCGCTCTTTCCAAACTTCAAATTGCTTTGCACAAACATGCCCAGCGCAAAAAATAAAACAATAACAGCCGCGTAGCGTGCATAGGTGTATAGTCGGCGAAGATTGTCGGTTTTGCGAATCCGGCGGGTAATCTCTTCTTTCCAAACCCGCTGCGCATCGTCAGCCGATGTTGCCGTTAGTGCATAAGCTTTTTTAAGGCTGATGAACTCCGCTTTGTTTTCAGGTGAAATTTCGATCCATTGGAAGATTTCTTGTACTTCCGCTTCGGAAGCTTGGCCTGACAGGTATTTTATGATTTGTTGGTGATCCATTTTTGTCGCTTTGTACTTTTAGTACACGCACATTCGGATACACCCTATATCGAAAAGAAAAAAATCTGAAAATTTTTCAATACATGTAATGTATGATCATTTCAACAAGCACAGCAGGCAGGTATTCAGACAGTTTTAAGCTGAGGGTTTTCAAGGCTCGAGTGATATTTGCTTCTACAGATTTAATGGAGATTTCCAGTTCATCGGCTATTTCCTTGTTCTTTTTCCCCTCAAAACGACTCAGCATAAACACCTGTCGGCACTTCTCAGGAAGTTCACTGATGGCCCGATATATCAAATCCTCCATTTCTGAAAATTCCAGTTGGTCAAAATCAAACGAATCCAAAACTTCACTGTTGATCTTCGCCTCCATTTGCTGCAAGTGCCGATCCTCGTATTTACTGACTACCTTTTTGTGGCGAATAAAATTCAGACAACTCGACTTGGCAAAGGTGTATAAAAATGATTTAATTCCGTTGGGAGACTGAATCTTCGATCGGTTCATCCAAAGGTTGATAAAAGCTTCCTGAGCCAGGCTGGCCGCTTTGTCATGATCGGAAATAAACTGATTACAGAAGCCAACTACCGGATTGTAGTGAGCTTTAAACAGCTGTTCGAAGGCGGATTCATTTCCGTCTTTGAATTGGCGAAACAAGAATTCGTTTAGGTCTGAAGGTTCAACTAACATTCGTAAAAATGTATGTTTTGGCGCTGTAAATATGCCGTTTTTCCCGAATAAAACAACGAAATCCCCCTTCCATTTATTAAACATGTTTTGTAAACGGACATAAAAAAAGACAAGATCAGGTCTGAAAACTCGATCTTGTCTCCTTAAATCAGAATTCAAATATCACTATCAATGAGTCACTTTGTAGGTTTTATGCTCAGGTCCAACACCGGTTATCGTAAGGCTTTTCCAGTTCGAAGGCAAACATGGGTCTTTTTGAACCAAGCCGTCATCGGCCAGGTGAAGCCCGGCAAATCCGAATAGCACCGCCTGAAGCATTCCGCCAGCTCCGGTTGTAAAATACGGATTCTGGCTGGTCGCCGACTCGGCAAGTGCACCAAAAGGAGGACGTTTATTGGGTACGTAAGCGCGTTTGAACAAATCGAAGGCTTTATCGGCGTCTCCCAGGCGGGCATACAAAACCGAGAAAATGGAATAGCCCATTGCCGGTCCTTTTTTTGAAATGCGCGGCTCGTAGTAGTCCATGTCTTTCAGGACCGCCTCTTTTTCAGTTACGAGCTCAAGCGGGTAAGCCAGCAAGTTTACATCGGCCTGTTTGATGATTTCACCCTTGTAGTTTGAATGCTCTTTCGTCACACCATCGTCAAAATAGTTGAACCGAAGTTTTTGCGCCACCTCATCCCATTTCGGATCCGGCGTTTCACCACAAACAACCGCAGCTTTTGTAGCATACTCCAACGCCACTTTCACCGATCCGTTTGTGAAAGCGTTGTCATCAATATTCATGGCATACTCGTTAGCTCCCACAACATTATTGATCGAATAGCTGCCATCGCTGTTTTGCGACGAACGGCTTAACCAAAATTTAGCGCCTTTTTTCAGCAAAGGAAAACCTTCCGTTTTCAGCCATTCTTTGTTGCCGGTGAGGCGATAATAATTCCAGCAGGCGATGCCCACATCGGCGGTAATATGGTGTTCAAATGTTCCTGTCAGTGCCCAGGTTGGCGTGGCTTCTTCACCGGTATCGTCCGACTCCCAGGGAAACATGGCACCCTTATAACCGTAATTCGCTGCCTTCTCTTCTGCTTTTCCCAAGCGGTCGAATCGGTAATCGAGCATCGATTTGGCAAAGCCCTGATTCAGGATCAGTAAGGGCGGAAACATCCACAACTCCGAATCCCAAAAGATATGGCCATTGTAGCCTTGCGACGACAAGCCCATGGGAGCAATACTCAATCTTGAATTCTCCCGCGAAAAAGCATACAAATGATACAAGGCCAGGCGAACATCCCGCTGCGATTCGGGATCGCCTTCAATCTGGATATCACTTTGCCACAAATCGGCCCACAGCTCCTTGTGTTGTTTAATCACCAAATCCTTGTTACCGCGCATCACATAAATTACCATGCGCTCGGATTCGTTCTGCGGATCCCCGAAATTTTCAGTAGAACAAACCGCTCCGGTCCAGGCAAACTGAAAATTTTCCTTCGCCTTTACTTTACGCTGAAAGTTGATTTCGTGCTCGAACGGACTCAATACCTTGTGCTGCAATGGTTGCGCTTCGTTGCCGAAAATGAATGTTGCTGTTGTTGCCAGCGTGTGCTTGCCGAACGGACTTTTGGCAATTGTTTTTAGCAATGGCATCGGAGCTTCGGCATCGTGTAAAGTTTTAAACGAAGCGTCAGTCACATGGTAGCTTGCCGGACAGCTGATCTTTCCAGCCACCGAGATTTGAATATCTTTTTTTAAGGCATGCACATCCACGTCAATCAACCCAACATTGGGCATCCCGCGTAGTGCATAGATTTGATAAGTTACTTCGGCCTTATCCGGAACCTCGAACCTGGTTGTCAAAGTAGCTGCTTTCAAATCCAGCACCTGTTCCCAGTTTTCAATATTCGCTTGATTGATCGTATCACCATCAACAACCAAAACGAGATTGGCAAAATTGATTCCCTCCAAAATTTTACTAACGTCATTCGCCCCTGCCCGGTCAAAAACATTGTTGAGAATGATTGATTTCACCTGAAAAGGTTTGCTTGACGGCACCATCCCGATTCGCCCGTTTGACAAGGCGATACCCACATAATCAGTTGGATCAGTGACCTTGATTTTCCACAAATCTGTTTCTTCGTTCTTCGTTTTAGTTGAACCAAACACAGCCATACTGTTTAGTGCCAGAAATGCAATGCAAAGTGCAATTCCAAATTTCCTGTTTTTCTTCATGTTTTCTAATTTGTTTCCGCACACAAATTTAAAAATCCACTGCAATTTCAGGCAGAAACCGGAACAGAATAACACGAAAAATCCCGGTTACTGCGGCAACCGGGATCTTAAATATGGTCTGAATATTTTAGGAACTATTCTTCGAGAACAATTGCTTTTCCTTTGACCACAAAACGACCGCTGACGGTGTTTGTCGTCGCCGCTTCGGTGCGACCGGAGAAGCCGGGTTGCTCACCGCCAACTGAAACAGTGAACCAGCCGGGTTCCACGACGCGCAAATCTTTGCTATTGATCATTGAAAGCTGCCGAGGGTCCAGGCTAAAATTGATAGTTTTTGTCTCACCCTTTTTCAGATTCACCCGTTTGAAACCTTCCAACTGGCGGATTGGTCGCGGAGTAGACGCTTTTTCGTCAGTCAGGTATAATTGAACCACTTCATCACCATCCAAATCTCCGGTATTCGTTACATCAACAGAAACGGCAACTTTATCGCCCATCAATATATTGGGGCTGATTTGAAGATTTGAATAGCTGAACTTTGTATAGCTCAGTCCGAAGCCAAATGGATAAAGTGGCTCCTGTGTGAAATAACGGTAAGTTCTTCCATCCATGTTGTAATCCTCGAACGGAGGCAATTGGTCAACCGATTTGTAGTAGGTTACCGGCAAACGGCCAGCAGGATTGTAGTCGCCGAACAAAACATCAGCAATCGCATTTCCTCCTTGCTGACCGGGATAACCGGCCGTTAAAATTGCCGGAACGTTGTCGGCCGCCCAATTGACCGAAAGAGCGCTTCCGTTGATCAAGACCAAAGCCACCGGCTTACCGGTTGCCACAATCGCCTTCATTAACTCGACCTGTGTTGCCGGCAAATCGAGGCTGGTGCGGTCACCACCGGAAAATCCGTCAATCTGAATTTTCATTTCTTCGCCTTCCAGCCGCTCATTCAGCCCCAAAGCCAGCACAACAACATCGGCCTGGCTGGCCGTTTCCACAGCCTGCTGCAAACGATCTTCCTGCGGAACCGACCACAGCATGCGGGCCGTTGCATCACCATAGTAGTTCTGGTATTTCACTTCAACTTTATACTTTTCACCGGCTTTCAAATCCACTTTCAGCTCCCGCATTCTGGGGTGGTGCTCGTTATTTCCACCTTTTTCTTCATCCCCGATTTTGATGGTCATGAATGGCTTTCCCCAATCGCTGAAATAATAGGTACCGCTCTTGGGAGCAACAAGATAACCCGTCCATCGGATGCTGTAACTACCGGGTGCCAGCCGCGGATCGGGCGTGTCAATATCCCAGCAAAAATCAATATTGTCATCCACCTGCTTGTACAAAGGATCTCCCTCCCACTTGCTATTGGCAAAATATTCGGCTTTCAAACCTTGCTCGCCGTCTGCCGTTTCCAAATAAATTGAAGGAACTGCTTTCATCTCTGGAATACCATCAGCCAGATCGCAACCTTGCGCATACAACACCTTCGCTTGCGGGCTGAGTTTATTTTGAATGCCTTTCAGCACCGTAACCGGATCGCTGGGCACACCGCTGTAGTTTCCCCAAAGCGACTCAATATCGTCGGCATTGGGGCCAATCACCGCAACTGTTTTTATCTCTTTTGAAAAGGGCAACGTATGATCTTCGTTTTTCAGTAAAACAATACTTTCGCGAGCAGCCTGACGGGCCAAAACATTGTGCGCCGGATTGTTATTTACCGAAAACGGGATTTGTGCGTAGGGAACATTTTCGACCGGGTCGAACATGCCCAGCTTGAAGCGGGCCGTAAAAAGGCGTTTCACAGAAACATCCAACTCATCTTCCGTAATCAATCCTTTTTCGACGGCCTCTTTCAGTGAATTGTAGGTACTCCCGCAATTCAGGTCGCAGCCTTCTTTTACCGCCAGTGCAGCGGCCGAAGCAGCATCGGGTACCACCTTATGATACTCCCAAATGTCGGCAATGGCGCCACAGTCGGAAACAAAATAACCATCAAAATTCCACTTGTTCCGCAGGATATCAAATAACTCAGTGTTGGCACAGCAGGCTTCTCCGCGAAAACGGTTGTAAGCCCCCATGACTGAATAAACACCGCCATCGACCACAAGAGTTCGGAAAGCCGGCAGATAAGTTTCCTGTAAATCGCGTTCACTCACTCGGGCATCAAATTCGTGACGCAGTGGCTCCGGCCCCGAGTGAACAGCGTAATGTTTTGCCGTAGCCACCACTTTCAGGTATTTATCGTCGTCGCCCTGCAAGCCACGAACGAACTCCATGCCCATCTGGCCTGTGAGATACGGATCTTCACCATAAGTTTCGTGTCCTCTCCCCCAACGCGGATCTCGGAAAATATTGATGTTCGGTGACCAGAAAGTCAATCCCTGGTAAATGCCCCGCTCGCCGCGTCGAACAAACTCGTGATGTTTCGCCCGTGCTTCATCTGAAATAACCGAAGCCACATCAAAAATTAAATCCTGATCCCAGGAAGCAGCAATGGAAATGGATTGCGGGAAAACGGTAGCGTAGCCTGCTCGGGCCACTCCGTGCAAACATTCGTTCCACCAATTGTATTTAGGAACTCCCAACCGGTCGATTGCCGGAGATTCATATAGTAACTGGTCAATCTTTTCCTGAACAGTCATTCGTGACACCAAATCGTCGACACGCTGATCAATCGGAAGATCCGGATTTTGATACGGGAAAGTTTGTTGCGCCTGCAAACTGAGGCCGCTCGCGATCACGAGAAGCGCTAGTAATAGGAGGTTTTTCATAGCTTTAGGTCTATTCTGTTATGTTCTGATGCAAGATAGGTCTTTTTTCAGAACGTCCGACGCCTGCTGATGAAATAAGTCTACGTGAATGTTTTTAAACCAGAAGTGTAAACAAGTTCTTATTCGCCCTGAATCCAGGCGGTTCTCCGGTTCCCGTTCGTTTCGGCGTAAAATGGTTGGAGCACCAAAGTATGATCCTGATAGCCGCTAAAAGTAAAGGTTGGCATTTTCCCCGCCGGCGAAACAAATTGCAGGTATTGCAGGGGATCACCAGTTTGCGGCGCACCGGTCAGGGTACTGTCCTGCTCGTATGTCATAAACAACGGGCCGTACTCGAACGCAAACTGCCCCACTTCGTTTTTGATGACTGCTGGTTTCAACCCTAAGACAACTTTCACTTCATCGCCATTTTTCCACTTTTTGGCTACCTCGGTATATTCACCCGGATGCGTTGGGTATTTCACACCCAAAACGGTTACCGCAGCATATTCGGCCCATTCGGGAATGCGAATGTACAAGTCCATGTAGCGGGAGTCGTCCATCTCGACCCTAAAGGTGATTTCACCGTCATCCGGGTAATTGGTATCCTGGATCAAACGGACATCGCCGCCGGTGGTATGTTTAAAATTCAGGGTTGAATTATTATAAACGTTCACGTAAATGCGATCGTAACGGCGTGTGTAACAGGTCGACTTGATTGCCTCTTCAGTCACAACATCGGGCGACTGGCTGTTGTAGAAAACCTTTTCCAACTCGTCTGCAAAACAAACCAGGCCGGTATATTTCAGCAACGAATCATTCAACGCCACCCAGTTTTTCAAATCGACTCCCGAGAAATGCTCGAAATTCAAATCCGCCTCTTCTGCCATCGACTTCCATTCATTCAGCAAACTATCTGAAATGGCCGGCTCCTTTTTTTCAACCATTTCGGTCACCTGTTCCTGTAAATTCAGGATTCCTTCAATGGCAATTGGCTGACTTCCCTGGACAGCCGTATCGATCGGTGTGAAACCATTCAGCTTTTCGGCCAAAACGCCACCCAACGAAATTTCCCTGGCTTCGACCGAACTTGAAGTGCCGGGTAATTCAGGAGCGGTGCGGTAATGGCAGGCAGAAAAAGCAATCAGAAAAAGGAGGAGTAAGGGCGTCGCATTCCGGTTCATAAGTAAATTTTTGTAGTTTCCCAATTGAACAGTCTAGTAGGCGCTAAGTTCAATAGCCACAAAGATTGAGCACCAATTTGTTAAAATCGGATTCGATACTGAGATTTTTCAAAAGCTTCTTTCGGGGAACAGCTAAAATTGATATTTTAGCCGACTATGAAACGAACTACCCCAATTCTGCTAAGTCTCATCCTACTTGTGAGTGTACTTTCCGGCAAGTCTGCTTCCGCTCAATACCGGATCAAAGATGTCATCCCAACGTCCAAAGGCGATCTGGAGATAACAATTATTGGGCACTGTTTCTACCATTTCACATTCAACCGGCTGAATATTTATGTAGACCCGATTCCGAATGTCGGGGATATCAGCGCATTGCCAAAAGCCGACCTGATATTGATTACACACGATCATCGCGACCACCTGAGTACAAATGTCATCCAGTTTTTGTCGAAATACGATACGAAAGTCATTGCCTCGAAAGCCTGCATCAAAAAAATGGATTTCGGTGAATTTCTGGAAAACGGACAACAAACCACCTTTGGCGAAATTTACATCAAAGCAGTACCAGCTTACAATGTTGTCAACCTTCGGCCCGACGATGTGCCGTATCACCCGAAAGGCGACGGGAATGGCTATTTCCTGGTGTTTGGCGATAAAACGGTTTACATTGCCGGCGACACAGAATACATCGACGAGATGCGCTTTTTCATGAAACCCGACATAGCATTTATCCCGATGATGATGCCCTTTTGCATGGACGAAGACATGTTTATAAAAGTGGCAAAACGCCTGAAACCGGAGATTATCTACCCGGTTCATTACAATACCAAGCTCGATTCGCTGGTCGAAAAAATGAAAATAGCCCTGCCAAATACAGAAGTTAAAATTCGCTAGACTCCTTTTTATTCGTCCTGTTTGAGAGCTGAAAATTGCACTTCCTCCCGTATGCCATTCATTTATGAGGCAGTAATTTAAGGCGCGTTAAAACTTCGGTGCTAACTTCTTGTTTTAGATTGACACGCTAACTAAAAACAGATGCCCCAAACTCACTTTGACGAAGCCTCGAAAAAAGTCAGCCACATTTCCTTTCAATCCATTTGGTCGGATGTAAAAGAAGCGATCGCGGGTAGCGAACGAGACTTTACCGAGACCAGTGTTGGGAAAGCGATTTTCCTGCTGGCTGTTCCCATGATTTTGGAGATGATGATGGAGTCGGTCTTTGCCGTGGTCGACATTTTTTTCGTGTCAAGATTGGGCGCCGATGCCGTTGCCACTGTGGGTATTACCGAGTCGGTGATGACGATTGTTTATGCCGTTGGAATTGGTTTGAGTACGGCAACCACTGCTCTTGTCGCCCGTCGGGTAGGCGAAAAGGAACCACGAAAAGCGGGCAATGCAGCCTTTCAGGCGATTCTAGTCGGAGCGATATTTTCGTTTATCGTCGCCATTCCGGGTTTTGTTTTCGCCAAGGAATTCCTGATGCTGATGGGTGCCAGCGAGCAAATGGCCGAGTCCGGTTTCTACTACCCCATGATCATGTTTGGCGGCAACCTGGTTATTATGCTACTTTTCATCATCAACGCGGTGTTCCGCAGCTCGGGCGATGCCGCTATCTCGATGCGTGTACTGTGGCTGGCCAATATTATCAACCTCATCCTCGATCCGCTGCTGATTTTCGGTTGGGGACCAATCCCCGCTCTGGGAATCAAAGGAGCAGCAATCGCCACCACCACCGGAAGAGGAATTGCCGTGCTGTACCAATTCTACCTGCTGTTCAAAGGCAACGGACGCATTCACCTGGATGTGCGAAATCTCAGTGTACGGCTGAAAGTGATGCTCAAACTCCTCCGCCTTTCTGTCGGTGGAATTTTCCAATACCTGATTGCGACTTCAAGCTGGATTATATTGGTAAGAATGATCTCTGTTTTCGGGCCTGAAGTACTGGCAGGCTACACCATCGCTATCCGCATTATTATCTTTGCGTTGTTGCCGGCTTGGGGCCTATCCAACGCCGCAGCGACCTTGGTCGGCCAAAACCTGGGCGCCGACAAACCGGAACGGGCCGAGCGATCCGTTTGGATTACCGCAGGCACGAATGTCGCCATGATGACCGTCATCTGCATCATCATTCTGAGTATTCCCGAGAAACTGGTGCTGCTTTTTATCGACGATCCATCCGTCCTCCAAAGCGGCATCACCACTTTGCAATGGATGGGAGGCGGATTTATTTTCTACGCTTTGGGGATGGTCGTGGTCCAGGGATTTAACGGCAGCGGTGATACGTTGACACCGACCAAAATCAACCTGGTGTGTTTTTGGTTACTCGAAATCCCCCTCGCCTATTTATTGTCAATCCACTACGATCTCCGGCTTTCGGGCGTTTGCCTGTCGATTGTTTCAGCTGAAATACTTCTGACCGTTATCGGTGTTATGGCTTTCCGACGCGGGAATTGGAAGCTTCGAAAAGTATAGCCAAAGCACGAGTCGTTTACCTGTTTATTTTTGCCGTTTACCGAATAAAGTGGAGCGTCGCTGCTGCATTTTACCTATTTTCGATTCGGAATCAAAATCACACACCATGTCTACTTTGGGAAATCTTATTTGGGTCGTTTTCGGGGGCTTTCTCATTTTCCTCGAATACCTGATCTCCGGAATTCTGCTTTGCGTTACGATTGTCGGCATTCCGTTCGGCTTACAGGCCATCAAACTTTCGCTTTTGGCACTTTGGCCTTTCGGGGCAAAAATTGAATACATGGGTTACGCGCCCGGATGCCTGTCAACCATCATGAACATCATTTGGCTGTTAATCGGTGGTATCTGGATTGCCCTCACCCACCTCGTTTTCGGCATCCTGTTTGCCATCACCATTATCGGAATTCCATTTGCCAAACAACATTTCAAACTGGTCAGCCTGGCATTGACCCCGTTTGGAAGACGAGTGGTTTAGGAAGTGGTCGGTGTTCAGTCGCAGCCTTCAGTCGCAGTGATCAGATAGATGAGTGAGACTTGGAACTCGAAACTGAAAACTCGAAACCCTCAACTAACAAAAATCGCAGTTCCCGGAAGTACCCGAAAACTGCGATTTCAACTCAAAACTGAGAACTGTCAACTCAAAACTGTTAATGTTGGTGCAAACCGCACTCTTTTTTCGAATTGCTTTCCCACCACCAACGTCCGGCGCGGAAGTCTTCTCCCGGTTGAATGGCGCGCGTACATGGCGCACAACCGATGCTCACAAATCCGCGATCGTGTAAAACGTTGTACGGCACATGGTTTTCCAAGGTGTATTTACGGCAATCTTCCAGTTCCCAATGCAACAGCGGGTTGTATTTCACAACATTGAATCCGCCATCCCAATTGAAGAATTCCAGTCCTTCACGGTTAGCCGACTGCGATGCACGCAAACCGGTAATCCAGCATTCCATGCCTTCAAGTGCACGGCCCAGCGGTTCAACCTTGCGAATGTGACAACACATTTTTCGGTTTTCCACCGAAACATAAAAACTATTGGGGCCATTCTCGCCAATAAACTTCTCGAGCGGCTCGTGCTTTGGGTAAAAAGGAATGATTGGCTTTTTATATTTTTCAATGGTTCGCGCGTACACCTTGTAAGTTTCTTCAAACAAACGA
The DNA here is from genome assembly GCF_003610535.1 of Mangrovibacterium diazotrophicum. Lineage (NCBI taxonomy): Bacteria > Pseudomonadati > Bacteroidota > Bacteroidia > Marinilabiliales > Prolixibacteraceae > Mangrovibacterium > Mangrovibacterium diazotrophicum. The sequence goes on from NZ_RAPN01000001.1 coordinate 1,363,538, forward strand.
CCTGTGTCCAGGGTCACCACTTTGATGTCAATGTCATTTTTGAAAATCAGGTCGGTAATCACCTGGTCTTCAATTCCAAAACTAGTGGTAAAAACAACTTTCCCGGGGAAACGATCAGCCAAGGCTTTCAACGTTTCGACGGTGTCTTTTTCACCAAGTTCTGTATTGAGTTGTTTTGCTAATTCTTCGCTCATTTTGTGCTCCTCTCTGTTAAAAAATGCGGCTTTAAATTTAGTGTTTTGAAACTGAAATTCTCCACGCTGCCAAGCACCGCTGTGTTAATAAAACCGACAGACAAAGTAAAAGGTTTTCATCCTGAAATGAATACGCGTTTATACACATTTCAATTTTAATCGATAACCGGCAAAAAGTCCTATTTTTGGCGCATGACTTTTTCATCGAGCAACTGGCCAGCAGATTTTGTACAACGTATTCGGACGCAGTTTCCGGAGACAGCCGATTCGTTTATTGAAGCATTGGATTTTAATGCGCGCGTGAGCATCCGTTTGAACACTCAAAAGTTCCGGATTGAACCGAATTTACCGAAAGTACCTTGGGCCAATCAGGCTTATTTTTTGCCCGAGCGCCCCGTGTTTGCACTCGATCCGTTGTGGCATGCCGGCGCGTATTACGTGCAGGAAGCCAGTTCGATGTTCCTGGAACGGGCTTTCAGGCAGATTGTGATTGAAGGCCCCAAGATCGTGCTCGATTTGTGTGCAGCTCCCGGCGGAAAGTCAACGCATCTGAATAGCCTGATTCATGACGAAGATTTGCTGGTAACAAACGAAGTCATTCGTTCGCGGGTGCCCATTTTAGCTGAAAACCTCAGCAAATGGGGACAATCAAACTATGTTGTTTCCAACAGCGATGCCAAACAGTTTGGTGAGCTGGGTGCCCTGTTTGATGTGCTGATGATTGATGCACCGTGCTCTGGCGAAGGCTTGTTTCGCCGTGATCCGGAAGCAGCGAAGGAGTGGAACCTCGAGAATGCTAATCTGTGCTCGGTTCGTCAACGTCGTATTTTGGCCGAAAGCTGGCCCTGCCTGAAAGAAGGCGGCTACCTGATTTACAGTACGTGTACCTTCAACCCGGCCGAGAATGAGGAAAACCTGAGCTGGCTGAAATCGCAAGGCGGATTCGAAAGTATTCGTATTCCGTTACAGCCCGACTGGAACATCAATGAAATTGAAAACGACGGCATCTTCGGTTATCGATTCCTGCCGCATCGGGTAAAAGGCGAAGGTTTTTTCCTTTCAATTTTAAAAAAGACGGAACAAACAGCACCTGTGCGATTCCCCAAAAAATTCAAAACCCGCCTGCAAAAAGCCGCAGCATTGCCCGATGGCTGGCTGCAAAATCCCAGGGAAAAGATTTTCTTTCAGCACAACGACCAGCTCAAGTTTATCCCGGCACAATGGGAACTCGAGATTCTCCACTTGTTTGAAAAACTCAACTTGGTAAAAGGCGGGACTCATTTCGCTACGCTGAAAGGGAAAGATATTCTGCCTGAACACGATCTGGCGATGCTAAATGAACGCATGAACGAAGCTTTCGAACGAATCGATCTAACACAGGAAGATGCACTCAGCTATCTTGCCAAAGATAATTTCGCGCTAGAGCTAACGAGTAAAAACTGGCAACTGGCAAGCTACAAAGGCATCCCGCTGGGCTTTGTCAAAAACCTGGGTAACCGTTTCAACAACTACTACCCAAAGGAATGGCGCCTGCGCATGCAGGATCGCAGCAACAAAAAATTGTGGTATGGTGAATGATTACCTATTCTTAATGAATTTATCATTCGAATTGGTTGGTCATTAGTCATTCGCAGTCGTTTAGTGGTCATTTGTTGTTTTATCTCTGTGGTAAACTCTGTGTCCTCTGTGGTTTTGCTGTTGAATCGTTGAGAACTGTTGAATTGTTGAATCGTTAAGAATTGTTGAACAGGGTGCATCTCACGACTCATTACTCATTACTCATTACTCATTACTCATTACTCATTACTCACGACTCACGACTTTTGTCTAAAAACCCGGTATCTGAAAATCCAAATTTCCCTCAACCTACCGGCAATTTGACAGCCTAAATTTTTTCTCAAATTAATTCTTCACCTATTTCCGGAACTTGAAAAAATTATTTCCTTTGGCGCTTGTATAGGTCGTCGTTCTGCAGTATTTTGCAGGGACGCTAAAAAAGCGACGACTTTTTGTTAAACCAAAAAGAAGAAAACAGAGTTTACACACTTTTTAAACCTTTTTATTAAAAAATGGGAAAAGTTTTAATCATCGGTGCAGGTGGCGTAGGTACAGTAGTTGCCTACAAAATGGCTGCACTTCCGGAAGTTTTTTCCGAAATTATGTTGGCAAGCCGTACCAAAGCAAAATGTGACGAGATCGCTAACAAAATTGGTGGTAACCGCATTCAAACCGCCCAGGTCGATGCCGAAAATGTGCCTCAACTGGTGGAACTAATCCGTACGTTCAAACCGGATTTAGTGGTTAACGTTGCCCTTCCCTACCAGGACCTTCCAATTATGGACGCTTGTCTGGAAACGGAAACAAGCTACCTGGATACGGCAAATTACGAACCCAAAGACGAAGCCAAGTACGAATACAAATGGCAATGGGCTTACCAAAACCGCTTCAAAGAAGCCGGTATTACCGCCATTTTGGGTTGTGGTTTCGACCCGGGTGTTACCAGTGTGTACACGGCCTATGCAGCGAAACACCATTTCGACGAAATTAATTACCTGGACATTGTTGACTGTAACGCGGGCGATCACGGTAAAGCATTTGCAACCAACTTCAACCCGGAAATCAACATTCGCGAGGTAACCCAAAAAGGAAAATACTGGAAAGACGGCAAATGGGTTGAAACCGAGCCGCACGAAATTCATAAACCGGTAAATTACCCGGAAATCGGACCAAAAGAATCGTACCTGATTTACCATGAAGAACTGGAGTCGCTGGTGAAAAACTTCCCAACGATCAAACAAGCTCGTTTCTGGATGACTTTCGGACAGGAATACCTGACTCACCTGCGCGTGATTCAAAACATTGGTATGGCCGGAATTGAACCGATCATGTATGAAGGAAAAGAAATCGTGCCAATCCAGTTCCTGAAAGCTGTTCTTCCGAACCCGGGCGATTTAGGTGAAAACTACACTGGTTGGACCTCTATCGGTTGCCGCATCAAAGGTTTGAAAGACGGTAAGGAGAAAACCTACTACGTATACAACAACTGCAGCCACGAAGTTGCCTACAAGGAAACCGGCACGCAGGGCGTAAGCTACACTACCGGTGTTCCGGCGATGATTGGTGCCATGATGTACCTGAAAGGCCTTTGGAAAAAACCGGGTGTATTTAACGTAGAAGAGTTCGATCCTGATCCGTTTATGGCTGAATTAAACATCCACGGATTGCCTTGGAACGAAGTTCACAACACTGACTTGGAAATGGAGTATTAATCCAAACCATCGATAAAAACGAAAGCCCGGTTTAACGCCGGGCTTTTTGTTTTATGTGGTGTTCGTTCTACATTTCCAACTTGAGAATCGATTTCAATCGACTTAAAATGTCACCCTCAAATTAAAGCCATACATCCGGCTTGCCGGCACACTAAAACTATCCATTGATTGGGAACCAAGTCCAGTGCTCAGCGCCATTTCCGGATCAAAAGGAGCCTTTTTATACAGGAAAAACAGGTTGTTCCCAACAAGCGACACAGAAGCAGCCTTCAGCGGCAGCCCTAACGATTCAACATTGAAATGATAAGCCAAAGCAGCCTGTGCCAAACGAATATTAGTACGATCGTAAAGGTAGTTTTCGCCGATGCCGTTTCGCCCTCCAACAGTCGTGTAATACAATTCGGGATCGATTTGAGTAACGAGCGTTTCACCCTGAATACCGTCAATTGCCACGTAACCTTTGTCCCGGGCGGCAGCGCTGCGTTGGCTGACTCCGTAACCATCCAGCATCGATTCGGTTTGGCTGAATGCTTTACCGCCAATGTTAGCGTTTAGCTGCAGGTCGAGCGAGATATTTTTGTAGTTCAGGCTATTCCCCCAACCCAAACAGAAATCAGGATTCAGGTTGCCTAAATATTCAATTGAGCTCGTTTTTCGCGGTGTCCCGGTTGACTCATCCAACACCAGTTGACCCGATTCATTCCGCAGAAATTTGTATCCGTACAAATCGCCGATTTTCCCACCGGCATACACGCGTGAATAATAGCCCTCGGTGCTCCCCAAATCAACGAAATAGCTTTCGTTATTAGATGCAAGATCTTTCACTTCACTCGTATTGCTATAGAAGTTCAGCTTTGTTTGCCAATTCAAATCAGAACCGGTAATCGGTTTTGCTGCGACTGTTGCTTCGAAACCTTTATTGACAATGTCGCCCATATTCACAAAAATGTAGAGATAAAAGCTCTGCTGTGTGGCACTTGCCGATCTTAGAGAAGCCTGATCGCTGTTCGTTGTCTGGTAGTATGCCAAATCAACGCTCAAGTTATTATTCCAGAAACTCCAGTTGGTACCGGCTTCCCACGCTTTGATTTTTTCCGGACTCAAATCATCTGTTGGTCCTACCGAATTGGAACTGGTAATTGCTGAATGACCGTACAATTGCATCAAACTGGACGACAGATCCCGATAGGAACTACTTGCTGATATATACACTTGAGAATGGCTGACTACCGCCGGAAAGTTGATCCACTCATTAAGCAGCGTGGACAATTTTGCGGTAGGAAACCAGTGCGCTTCATGTCCTTCCGAGATAATTGATGAAGTCACATCATTGCGAAGCCCAAGCTCCAAAATCAGGCTCCTGTTATAATCTAAAGCAACAGAAGCGTAAATTCCCTTTTGCTCCAACTCCCAATGATACAAATCCTCCCGCCCAATATTCGAGGGCAAATTGTCTTCGGTAAAAATATTCGGACTATTCAACCCCGTTATTCCACTATCGATTTGATATCCATTGTTAAAATCAGTTTTCTTATAATTGGCTCCTGCAACGGCTTCCACTCCAAGCTTATTGAAACGGTGATGATAGGTCAGACTTCCGTCCAGGTAAATCAGCTTGTCTGTGTACTTTTTATACCGCCAGCGACCATTTGTGCCAATGTTGATGGGGTTTCCACCATCGTAATATTGCTGCTCAAAACTCTTGTCAGCGTAGTCGTAGCCCGAGCGAACCTGCAAGTCGAAATCACCCGAAAGCTTGAACTCGGCTGAAAGATTTGCCAGCAAGCGCTGCGTTTGATCTTCCTGTGGCTGTTTGTTTAACAACCAATAGGGATTCGATTGCAAATGGTCGTAGACAAACCAGTTTTGTTCATCGGCACTGGTATAGGTATTGGGGATACTGTAATTCGATTTGAAATAGGAAAACGGCTGCCTGCCCAGCGCCATGTCATTTATCGGAACACCTCCGTTTCGCGGAAACAAATACAATCCGGTTAGCGGATTTAAATAGTAGCCGGTAGCATAGCGGTTTTTAACCGTTTCATCGGCGTAACTGATTCCGGCCTGAATATTCAATCGGTTTTGAAACAAATGACTAACATTCCTCAACGCGAAATTATTCCGCTGGTATCGGTTGTTTTCAACAACGCCTTTCGCACTGGTATTGGCAAATGTGGCATACAAGGTGGAATTCTTCCCCCCACCACTAATTGCAATCGAATTCTGCGCAGTCATACCTGTTCCAAAGTAATCAGACACATAATTATCCGGGTAGTTTCCGGCAGTCATCGACCAACTTTCTGTTTCCGCGTCAGTACCGTATTTAAACTGCAATTCGGGCTCCCAAATCAC